>NZ_BAAHYF010000001.1:0-1535000 GCF_054657695.1 Blautia stercoris | reverse complement strand
CATTGAATACGGGAAGAAGCAGTACCGAAAGGAGCTGTGGACTGTATTGAAGAGAGAATGCCGGAATGAGTAGCGAGAATAAGGTGAGAATCCTTATGGCCGAATATCTAAGGTTTCCAGGGTAAAGCTGATCTGCCCTGGGTAAGTCGGGACCTAAGGCGAGGTCGAAAGACGTAGCCGATGGACAACAGGTTGAGATTCCTGTACTGCGTTAGAACAGAACTGTGGGGACACGTGTGGAAAGCACAACCCGGGAATGGAATCCCGGGGCAAGCGAAGGAGGAGTCACATAGGAAAAACCGTGTGGCAATCCAAAGGCGTGATGCGGACCGAACTAGAGTAGGGAAGTGTGTGAGCCATGCGTCAAGAAAAGCCGCTATTGTTTGTAACGTACCCGTACCGTAAACCGACACAGGTGGATGAGGAGAGAATCCTAAGGCCGACGGAAGAAGCATTGCCAAGGAACTCGGCAAAATGACCCCGTAACTTCGGGAGAAGGGGTGCCCGTGTAAAAGCGGGCCGCAGAGAATAGGCTCAAGCAACTGTTTAGCAAAAACACAGGTCTATGCGAAACCGAAAGGTGAGGTATATGGGCTGACGCCTGCCCGGTGCTGGAAGGTTAAGAGGAGATGTCAGGAAACGAAGCATTGAATTTAAGCCCCAGTAAACGGCGGCCGTAACTATAACGGTCCTAAGGTAGCGAAATTCCTTGTCGGGTAAGTTCCGACCCGCACGAAAGGCGTAATGATTTGAGCGCTGTCTCGGCAATGCATCCGGTGAAATTGAAGTACCAGTGAAGATGCTGGTTACCTGCGCCAGGACGGAAAGACCCCATGGAGCTTTACTCCAGTTTGGTACTGGGATTCGGTATTGCATGTACAGGATAGGTGGGAGACTAAGAGGTAGTGACGCCAGTTGCTACGGAGTCGATGTTGGGATACCACCCTTGCAGTATTGGGTTTCTAACCAGCCGCCGTGACCCGGCGGTGGGACAATGCCAGGCGGGGAGTTTGACTGGGGCGGTCGCCTCCGAAAGGGTATCGGAGGCGCCCAAAGGTTCCCTCAGAATGGACGGAAACCATTCGAAGAGTGCAAAGGCAGAAGGGAGCTTGACTGCGACACCGACGGGTGGAGCAGGTACGAAAGTAGGGCTTAGTGATCCGGTGGTATTAAGTGGGAATGCCATCGCTCAACGGATAAAAGCTACCCTGGGGATAACAGGCTTATCACTCCCAAGAGTTCACATCGACGGAGTGGTTTGGCACCTCGATGTCGGCTCATCGCATCCTGGGGCTGTAGTAGGTCCCAAGGGTTGGGCTGTTCGCCCATTAAAGCGGTACGCGAGCTGGGTTCAGAACGTCGTGAGACAGTTCGGTCCCTATCCGGCGTGGGCGTAGGATATTTGAGAGGAGCTGTCCTTAGTACGAGAGGACCGGGATGGACAGGCCGCTGGTGTATCTGTTGTAGTGCCAACTGCATGGCAGAGTAGCCAAGCCTGGAAGGGATAAACGCTGAAGGCATCTAAGCGTGAAGCCCCCCTCAAGATGAGATATCCCATTCTTAGGAAGTAAGACCCCTTGAAGACGACGAGGTAGATAGGGCAGAGGTGGAAGTGCAGCAATGTATGGAGCTGACTGCTACTAATCGGTCGAGGGCTTGACCAGAAGCTGAGAAATCAGTGGAGCGGCAAGTGTCTGCATGGTTTCGGTTTTGTATATGTAGTTTTGAAGGTACGATGAATGAATATTCCTCCTTAGCTCAGTCGGTAGAGCATGCGGCTGTTAACCGCAGTGTCGTTGGTTCGAGTCCAACAGGGGGAGCTTGTTTTAAATAACATAAATATCCATGGCTCCATGGTCAAGCGGTTAAGACACCGCCCTTTCACGGCGGTAACAGGGGTTCAAATCCCCTTGGAGTCACTCAACAGAATATGTTGACAAACTAGTCTATAATATGTTAGACTAAAAACGTGCCGATGTGGCTCAATTGGCAGAGCAGCTGATTTGTAATCAGCAGGTTATCGGTTCGAGTCCGATCATCGGCTTCATGGACCTTTAGCTCAGTTGGTTAGAGCAACCGGCTCATAACCGGTCGGTCCTGGGTTCGAGTCCCCGAAGGTCCATCGCTAAAGGTTAAATGAAATAATAAAATAGAATAAGGCCCAGTGGCTCAGTTGGTTAGAGCGCCGCCCTGTCACGGCGGAGGTCGAGAGTTCGAGTCTCTTCTGGGTCGTTTCGAGTAAATCACTCGATATGCCGCAGTGGCGGAACTGGCAGACGCCCGGGACTTAAAATCCCGTGGGTAGTGATACCCGTACCGGTTCGATTCCGGTCTGCGGCATTAATTTTTTGCTTCAAATTCAGTAAGGATTTGGAGCATTTTTTCATTTTGTACCAAATTTGTACCTTGTTCTAAGAATACACATCATTCTAATATCTCTCAATCTTTGATTGGAAAATTATTCTAAATAAAAAGAAAAATCCCAATTATTTTTAAATTTCATACAAAAAGGCTTCAAAAACTGTAATCCTTTGTTATAATATTTTTAAAGAATTAAAATAGAGAAAGGAAGCGAAAAAAGATGAAGATTTGTCCAAAATGTGGAAAGCGGTATGAAGAAAACCAAAATTTCTGTAAAACTTGTGGAATGCGTCTGGTAGAAGAAAATCAGCGCCCATCAGGAAATCCGCCAGTAAAAAAGAAAAGTCATATCGGTTTATACATAATGATTGTAATCTTTGCAGTCTGTATAGGTGCAGGTGCTTTTGCAGTGGTTAAAATTTCTGATAATAAAAAACAGGAAGAAGCAGAGCAGAGTCAGGTCAGTAAGAATGATAAAAGCACAGACAAAGCCGATAGTAAAGATGCGGAAGAGAAAGATTCCAGAGAAACAAAAAAAGATGCAGAAGAAGATGTAGAGCCGGTTGAAGGAACTATGACCGCAGAAGAAAAGGCAAAAGCAGAAGAAAAGAAACAAAAAGAAGAAGAAAAGAAAAAAGAAGAGGAAGAACAGAAAGAATTATTAAAGAAATACGAGGAACAGGAAGCACAGGAGGCAGAAGCAGCGAAGAAAGCAGAAGAAGAAAAGAAATCCCAGGAAGCTGCTTCAAACAGTCAGAGTGCTTCAACAAGTTCATCAAGTTCAACCGGCAGTAGTACCGACAACAGTCTTTATGCAAGCTGGAGTGAAAAAATAGTGGGAGCAGAACAAAGTGATACAGCCATTTTAAATGAAGTAGGTGCTTCGGATGACTTTAATACAAAGATGGCAAAACAGGAAGCACGTTATCAGTTATGGGATGGGCTATTAAATCAGATGTGGCAGGATTTAAAGGCATCCTTACCGGAGGATCAGATGTCACAGCTTACAAGTGCGCAGGTGGATTGGATTCATCAAAAAGAAGCAATGATATCACAATACTGGGAATCTCAGAATGTGGATCATTCTGGATTTAATGAAGCACCAGCGGCAGATACAACCAAACAAAGAGTGTATTATCTGTTGGATTATTGTCCAAGAAGTAATTAACCGAATCAAGTAGTGAAGCAGATTTAGAATATCAATATCTGCTTCACTCCAACGTAATTACAGTTCTAATGATGTTAGAATCAAAGAGGGAGGTTTGGATATATGTTTTGTAAATATTGTGGTAGGGAAATTAAGGAGGGCGAAATCTGTACCTGTAGACAGCAGAGTTCTAAAACTCCATATCCAAAGCCGGATATTCGTCCAGTCATGCCTGAACAGGAAAATACGCAGAGACAAGGAATAAATCAGAATCAGGGAAATTCTCAAAATCAGGGAACGACTCAGAATCGCAGACAGCAGACTCAGTTTGAGAGAAAACCGGTAAATAGAACACCAGTAAATAAAACATCAACTGCACCACAAAATCAGAGAACCGGAAAAAAAGATGGGAAAGGATTGGCAGTCGCGTCTTTTCTGCTTAGTTTTCTGCTTTTAGTTAGCTTTGTTTTATTAAGAGTTGTATTGCAAGATTTCATGCAGGAAAGTACTATGTTGGAGAGTATTTATCCGTATTTAATTTATGTTGTGCCGTTTTTACTTGGTCTGGGAGCATTTTTATGTGCAATTTTTTCTCTTCAGGATGCAAGAGTGCGTACGCTTTCGATTTCCGGAATTTTAATCAGTGCGATTTTTGTTGCAGGAATTTTTGTTTCTAAGGTACTGTTTCCTTATGAAGCAGACAGCTATGTGGCTTCATCGGATAGCAGTGATGAGAAGGAAGAAGATACTGAAACTGATAAAAAAACAGATGATGAAAAAAATAATAAATCAACAGATGAATCTTTGTTTGAGGATTTAAAGAAGAGATATAAAGAAGGAAAATTAGACTATGCACAGGCTCGAAACGAATTTAGGGAAAATGCTGTATACTTTACTAATGAAGAGAATAATAGCCCAGTAGATGTAGCTGAATTTGGAGAAAAGATAGAGGCGGATTTTGAAGAAAGTATGGAAAAGCTTGCTAAAAAATCTGATTATGAAAGTATTTTAAAGCAACTTTCAAAACAAAAAGAAGAGTTAAAGTATGAGGATGAGCTTATCACAAAACTGAGTGAAAAGTATGAACCAGAATATATTTTGTATTTAGATACAGAGAGCAAGAATCTGCTGGCACAGGGCAAAAAGGACGACGCATTAAAATTATTAAAAAATGGAAAAACATTGGTGGAAGATACCGATGCGGTGGATAATTTAATTGCGGAAGCAGAAGAGGGAGTAACCGGAGGAGATTATATTTTACCGGAAAGTAACAGCAGATATCTTACAGATGCAGATGTCAGCGGATTAACGCTTCAGCAGTTAAATTATGCGAAAAATGAAATCTATGCAAGACATGGAAGAAAATTTGATTCTAAGGAACTCCAGAATTATTTTGGAAGCAAATCATGGTATAACGGAACGGTCAATGCGGCTGACTTTAAGGAAACAGTATTTAATGAATATGAAAAGAAAAATGCAGAATTTTTAAGACAGAAAGAATTTGCAATGCATGATGGAGGATATCAGTTAGACCAGTAAGAAAGAGTGAGGAGAAGAAAGATGAAGTGCATTAATTGTGGATGTGAATTGCCAGAGGGAGCAAGATTTTGCGGTAATTGTGGAACACCACAGCCGGAGCATCAACAGGAAGAACAGCAGTCAGGACAACAGGTGCAACAAAGATTTTGTCCTCATTGTGGAGGAGCGAATGATGCCGATGCTGTATTCTGCAGTATCTGTGGAAAGGATATGAATGGGGACGGACAACCGGTGGTTGAAGAAACCATGTCAAAGAAAGTTCCGAAAAAGTTAATTGTGGGAGCAGTAGGTGTTGTTGCGGCAGTTGTTGTTATCGGCGGAGTTGTAAAAATCGTTGGAGGACTGGGAGGCAGTAAATCCGATTCTTACATCACTTATGTAAAAGATGGTTATATTAATCAGTCCGATATTGAACATTATAAGAAAAAACCAGTAGAGTATCAGGGAAGATACGGAAGCACAAGTGATGATGGAGAGAATTATTCTGCCGGTGTGAGTTACTCCAAAGATGGAAAATACATCTGTTATCCTACAGATGTAAATTATGGCGATGATGATATAGAATTTCGTTTAAATATGCAGAAAGTAGGAAAGACAGAAGAACCGGTTAAGATTGACAGTTCGGTTACAAGTTATACAATTTTGGACAATAATAAAATTTTGTATAAGAAAGCCGGAAATGATACGCTTTATATTAATGATAAGAAGGGAAATAAAGAAAAAATTGCTTCTGATGTCAATTATTTTTATTTAGATAGTGACCAGAAAAATATTGTGTGGAGCGAATCAAACGGAGATGGCACGATTAACGTCTGCCAGCAGGATGTTGCGCTTAAAAAAGAGAAAAAAACGTTGGCAAAAGACGTGGATTCTTTCTATGCAAGCAGTGATTTAAAATATGTTGTAGTCCAGGAACAAGATACTCTTTATATGGTGGAAAATTTTGGAGAAAAGCAAAAAATTGCTTCGGGTGTAGAAGATGTTTCTTACGATGATTTAGATAATGGAGGAATCTATTACACAAAAAGTTCAGAGGAAACATTAAGTGCAGAAGATGTGGTTGAAGATGACTGTGCAGACAGTGATGCAACGATTGAAGAGCCGGATAGAGAAGATTATAAAGTTGAAAAAATCGAGAAAAATGACTGGACCGGAAAATACGAAAAAGTAGAGTCTGTAGATGAAGATGCTTATGATGCGGCTTATGAAAAATATTATGACAAAGAAAATCGAGATGAAATTCGTGACGCATTAGAGGATTATGAAATTTCTACACCAGTGGAAAAATTGTATTATGTAAAAGATGGAAAAGAAACACAGGTAGATGCTACAGTTGCACAGATGTATTATTATACTGGAGACTGGAAGGGTATTGTGTATAGCCGTTATAATATGGATGATGTTCCGAAGTTAAAAATTTCTGAGATTGACAGTGCCAGCAGTATTGAGTCTGATTATTATCAGATGCTTTCAGAATCCGCACAGACTTGTGTGTATACAGAGAAAGACAAAACCGTTGTATTGGATGAAAATCTTGCGACTGTATGGGGCGTAGATGCAGATTCTAAAACCGGATATGGAGTAAAAATGCAAGATTCCGGTTCAGAAGATGAAGACGCAACCTATAACTTATATTCATTCTCTGTAGATAATAATTCAGATGGAAAATGTAAACTGATTTCCGAAGATGTGGCATATTATCAGGAATTAATAAAAGATGGAGATGTGTACTATCTGAAAGATACAGACAGTGACGGAAATGGTGATTTATATTGTAACGACAAAAATATTGATTCTGATGTAAAATCCGGAACGCTTTATACAGTGCCAGATTCCGATAATGTGCTTTATGCAGTTGATTACAACAGTTCAAATAATAGTGCAACTTTAAAAATGTATGATGGAAAGAAAGACAAGATTATTGCAGATGATGTCTATTCTTATCTTCCAATTGATGAAAAACATATTGCACTTTTGATTGATTATAGTATGAAGTCTTATCGTGGTGACTTACAATATTATCTTGGAAAAGAAGAACTTAAGAGCATTGATGAGGATGTCAGCTTTATTTTTGGCGGAAAAGAGATTTATTAAAAAAATTTATTAGAATAAAATTTACGAGAGAGTTTAGAAATCAGGGAGTTTAATTTGTGAAACGGATGTATAAAATCATACTGGGATGCCTTTCAATTGTCTTGATTTTACTAATTGTTGTTGCGCTTTTTCAATTAAATCAGGTAAATAAAACAAGACAACAGGTTACTGCGGTAAGAAAAGAAATCAGGGCAATTAAGAAAGACATAGAAAAACAGGAAAAAGAGCAGAAGAAGGCAGAAATTCTGCAAAAAGAAACAAAAGATGCAGAGCAGAAAGAAGAAGCGGATACCGATACAAAAGCGGAAGAATCAGAAGAGCCTGCAGAATCTGTAGAAACGCAGGAAGAAGCGCAGAAAGAAGCAAAAGAACCGGAAGCTGGGGAAGAGCAGAAGAATCAGGAAACGGATGCCAATTCACAGGTGCCAGAGACCGGTAATGGAAAGAAAATCGCAATTGACCCAGGACATCAGGGTTACAATGTAGATATGAGTGCACAAGAGCCAATGGGTCCAGGTTCAAGCGAAATGAAAGCAAAGGCAACGACAGGAACACAGGGAAGTTTTACCGGTGTTCCCGAGTATGAGCTGAATTTAAACATTTCAAAACAGCTTCGTGAAGAACTTAAAAACCGTGGGTATGAAGTGATGCTGACAAGAGAGGACAATGATACTGCAATCAGTAATAAGGAACGTGCAGAACTTGCAACACAGTATGGAGCAGATATTTATGTGAGAATCCATGCAAATGGAAGTGATGACAGCAGTGTCAACGGGGCATTTACGATGATTCCGTCTGCACAGAATCCTTATGTCGGAGCACTGCATGATAAGAGCTATGCACTTGGAGAAGCGGTCATTAATGCCTATTGTGAATCCTGCAAAATTAAAAACAGCGGAGTACAGATTTTTGACAATATGACAGGAATTAACTGGAGTACTGTGCCGGTTATTATTCTGGAAATGGGATTTATGTCAAATGAAAGTGATGATACAAATATGGAAAATCCGGATTTTCAGAAATTAATGGTACAGGGCATTGCAAACGGTATTGATGCTTATTTTGCAGCAGGAAATTGAGAAAGAGAAATACAATAAGGAACAAATAAAAAATGGAAAAAAAGAAAAAGACAAAGGTAATTGCAGGAATCGTTGTTTTAGCGGTTTTGATTTTAGCGGTTCTTTGTGTGAACGTATATCTGAAAGAAAAACAGAATACTCAGAATACAAAATATACAGAAGCACAGGAAGAAAAGAAACAATTAGAAGAGAAGCAGAAAGCACTGAAAGAAAAGCAGGCAGAAGCAGAAAATGCCGAAAATACAACGCAGGAGCAACAGGATTCAGATGAAGCCGGAGAGCCTGTAGATGAAACAGAAGAAGATGCGGATTCTGAGGAAAGTCTTACAGAAGAACAGCTTGCAGAAGAAGATGCTCCTGATTTGGAAGCAATTCGTGCGTCAGTGGAAGAAAAACTGCAAGGTACAGATGAATTTGGAGAGGCATGGCAGATTTATGTGTATCGTTTGAAAGATGGCGCAAGAGCATCTCTTGGTCAGGGAAGATTGACAGCGGCAAGTTTAATCAAACTTTATATTATGGGCGCAGTTTATTCTTCTTATGATAATATCGCTGCTGCAAATGGACAGGAGCAGGTAGATAAGCTGTTAAATGCGATGATTACAGTCAGTGATAATGATTCTGCAAATACACTGGTTGGAATGTTGGGAAATGGTGATAATGCAGCAGGTCAGGAAGCAGTCAATACTTATTGTAAAAATAATGGTTACACCGATACTTCCATGGGAAGAATGTTGCTTGAAAAAGCTTCTGCGAACGAAAATTATACGTCCGCAAGAGATTGTAGTGTGTTTTTGAAAAATATTTATGAAAATAAATTAGAACATTCTGAGGATATGTTGAATTTATTAAAACAGCAGACCCGAACAGAAAAAATACCAAAAGGTATTCCATCTGGAGTAGAAACGGCGAATAAAACCGGAGAATTAGACCATGTAGAAAATGATGCAGCGATTGTATTTGATGGAGAAAATCCATACATTATCTGTGTGATGGCAGATAATTTAAGTGATACGACGGAAGCGAGACAGCGAATTGTTGACATTTCTTCGGTTGTTTATGAGAATATTTCAAAATAAAAAGAGCAGACAAAAAGGATATCGAAGTCAATAAGTTTTGGCTAAGATATCCTTTTTTGCTGGTTTGTTTTGAACAAGAAATTATTTTTGGCAGATTATTTTCTGTAAATTATTTTCTGCGGAAGCGGTTCAGGCAGGCATAAATTTCCTGTTTTCGTGGCATGGCAAGTCCGCAGGAAAGATAAGAGGTACTGTTGATGCCGGAGAAGCCTTTTGTTTCGAGAATAGAAATCAATTTTTTAGCAACTTCATCCAAAGTAAGCTGATTGTCAATCAAAGATTCACAGGCAAAACGGAGCATAGATGCAAGCGCTGATGTCTGTTCAAAATCTGCAAGCTGTTCCACATATCGTAAATCAACGGTTTCTTTTCCAATCGAAAAGGTATATCGGTCGTGTGTTTTTACTTTTAAACCTCTATCTGCATGAGAAGCATGAGGATTTCTTGAAGTTTTTGTTTGAAAATCCGGTGTGCTCATGATTCGGTAACTGTCAGGCTGATGAAATTCTGTGGCAGAAGTTTTCGGAAGCGGATTTTCTTTGCACAGTACTTTTGTAGAAGCCGTAATATCGATTGCCTTATAGCAGTCCATTTGAATAATAGTGTCTGCGATATGAAAGAAAGCACCACTGCTTCCGGCTACAAGAATGGTGGAGATTCCTGCTTTTTCATATAAATCTCTGGCACGTTCTAAAAAAGGAGTAATTGGCTCTTTACTTCGACCGATGACTTTTTGCATAAAAGAGTCACGAACCATGAAATTAGTTGCAGAAGTGTCCTCATCAATAAAGAAAAGAGAACTTCCGGCCTCCATGCTCTCTACAATAGCAGCCGCCTGAGAAGTACTACCACTGGCGTCACAGGTAGAAAAACAATGAGTATCTTTTTTATTTGGTAAATCGTTAATAAAAAGGGAAATATCCACATCTTTTATGAAACGTCCATCTTCAGCCCTAAGTTTTACGCCATTGTCATCGGAGATTACATATTCTCGACCATCGCCTGCGATATGATTATAGACTCCGCTTTCTAAGGCATTTAATAAAGTGGATTTTCCGTGGTAGCCTCCGCCGACAATTAAAGTAATTCCTTCTTTGATGCCGAGTCCTCGAATCGTTCCTTTGTGTGGAAGCGTAAGTTCAATGGCAAGAGAATCCGGAGCAAAAAACGGAATACTTTCTTTTAAAGGTTTATCGGAAACACCACTTTGTCTTGGAAGAATAGAAGCATCGGCGACAAAGGCAGTAAGATGAAGGCGTTTCAGTTCTTTACGTAGAAAATACTGGTCCTCAGCGAGAAAATAAACCTGTTCTACCACTTTAGTGTTCTGATTGCGGTAGAAAAATGCTTTTTCTACACAGACTGGAAGAAAATCAAAAAAGATTTTTTCTAATTCTATAGAATTGATACGTCTGCCGTTTGCGGGAAATCCAACAAAGAAACGTGCAATGATAGAATTTTTTGTGATTTGGCAGGCACTTCGCTCTAAAATCTCCTGACCGCAGTGTGTGACAGAAATCAGACCGCTTTTTCCAGAACCTTTTGCACGGAAACTATAGCGGTTTACCTGCTGTTCAAACTGGCGGGTAAGATAGTCCTGCAGTGCAATGCGGGTGTAGGATTTTTGATAGTAATCAGCAGGGAATCCGGCAGTTTTTAGCGGAATCTCAACGCTGATACTGGATGGAGAGGCAAATGGGTCTCCCTGAACATGGTCAATGTATAAAAGATAGTTTGGAAATTGATAAGTGCCACGTAATTCTTTATAAGCAGGATAGCCTTTTTGATGAATTGCGTGGAGTTTGGTCTGTAAGTCATTTGAAGTTTTTGGCATAGTAAAAAACCCCTTTCAAAATTATAAAAATCTAGGATTACTATAGCGAAAATACAGAGAAATCGCAAGTTTCGCAAAAAATAAAAAAATTTCAAAAAAAGGGTTGACTTTTTGGAATATGTACATTATAATAGGTTTTGTTGTTGAGGCAATACAAAATAAATAAGAAATATGTGCGTTTAGCTCAGCTGGATAGAGCGTTTGGCTACGGACCAAAAGGTCGGGGGTTCGAATCCTCTAACGCACGCTAGTAAAAAAGTAGACAGGGTATAAAAACCCTGTCTATTTTTTTACTCGAGTCCGGGTCGGACTCGAACGGGTTCGTTCTCCGCTCCGCTCCGGTCGTTGCTAAGCGCATGCCACAGGCATGCAGCAACCTCTAACGCACGAAAGCAAAGGGGAACGTTATCTCTGATTTGTTTTTGCTTAGATTTGAGTGGACTCGAACGGGTTCGTTCTCCGCTCCGCTTCGGTCGTTGCTAAGCGCATGCCACAGGCATGCAGCAACCTCTAACGCACGAAAGTAAAGGGGAAGAGTGTACAAAAAAACGGTCTACTTTTTTACACTTGCAGAACATGTAATCTGTTGATATAATACAAGTTAATTGTTTAAAGTGGTAAAATCAAGGAGAAAAGAAAAATGGAAAATAAAAGGTTGTTTGATTATAATATTTTTTTGATTGGATTTATGGGATGTGGAAAGTCTACGATAGCGGGATATTTGCATGATACATTTTCCATGGATGTGGTTGAGATGGATGATATTATTGCAAAACGAGAGGGCATGAGTATTTCAGATATCTTTGAAACTCATGGAGAGCAGTATTTCCGTGATTTGGAGACAAATCTTTTAGTTGAAATGCAGAATAAGTCTAATGTAGTGATTTCGTGTGGCGGTGGTACTCCAATGCGTGAAAATAATGTGCTTGAGATGAAGAAGAATGGACGTGTCGTGCTTCTTACTGCACAACCGGAAACTGTTTTGCAGAGAGTAAAAGACAATCATGACCGGCCATTGCTTGAAAATAATAAGAATGTATCATTTATTGCAGACTTGATGGCGAAACGAAGTGAGAAGTATGAGGCAGCAGCAGATATCATTATACAGACAGATGGAAAAAATGAGCAGGAAATCTGTGAGGAAATGATTCAGAGACTTCGTGCGATGGATGAAAGTAGATAGAAAGCAGGTGGCTGTAGTTACAAGCAGCCACCTTATATTTTACAGGCTTTTATGAAGGATATCCAATACTTGTTTAAGCTCATTTACTGGAATCTGTCCTGGGGCAGAAGCTTTTGTGGCAGCTCCAAATGTGAGGGCAGAGCCAAAGGCTTCACCGGCAAGACGGCTGATGACACCTGTTCCAGCCATTGACATGGTAATAATCGGACGGTCGGCGTAAGACTCAGTCATTTCAAGAGTTGCATCAAGGAGCATAAGCACATCACGTCTGCAGGTTGGCATGACTGCAATTTTTGGAATATCAGCGCCAAGTTCCTGCATTTTACAAAGACGGCGGATTAATTCTTCTTTTTCAGGAGTTTTATCAAAATCGTGATTGGAAGAAACTACTTTTACATTAAAATCGTGAGCTTTTGAGATGATGTTCGTCACAATTTCGTCTCCTGTAAAAGCTTCTACGTCAATCAAATCAACAAAGCCGCTTTTGGCAACTGCGAGATTAAGGTTTTGATAAGCTTCATTTGAGATGGCTTTTTCTCCCCCTTCTTTTGCCGTGCGGAAGGTAAAAAGAATTGGTGTGTCTTTTAAGACAGTGTTTAATTCTTTCGCGGTTTCGAGTACTTTATCGGTATCAAAAACATCTTCGTACCAGTCTGCACGCCATTCTACAACGTCAATCGGAAATTCGGCAAAAGAACCTGCTTCCGTGAGAATTTCTTCTTTGGTTTGTCCAACAATCGGGACACAGATTTTCGGGCGTCCCTCTCCGATAATAACATTTCTTACTTGAACTGTTTTCATAGCTAAAATCCTTTCCTATATTCAATTATTATTGATTCTACGGTTCAGAGTTCAAATGCAGCAGAACCTTGAAACATCTTCTGGATTGTGAAAAATTTTTCTATAAGTTAGCATAATTAGTTAGAGCAGGTTTGTCAATTATAAAAAAGATTCTCGCAGAGCGTTTTTAATTTTTTACGATGAGTTTTTTATGAACGCAGATAAGCATTCCCCCGCTTCAAGTGCGCAGAGCACTAAGCGGCGGGTGAGGGGGATGCTTCTGTCAGTGGAAGTTGAAAGCTCCTACTGACAGATCGCAAAGCGACTGCGTTCATGAGCAAGTAGCGAAGCGGATTGCGAATGTCCGCTTTACACAAGAAAAGAAAAAGTCCGGATGGAATTTAATTCCGTCCGGATTTTTTGACTAAATGAAACAAACTTTGTGGAATCCCGAATCCAAAGATGATTCCAAGTACAATTGCACCTGCAACTTCAAAGGTTTCAATTCCTTTGGAAGAAGAAAATGCCCGGTCATTGGTAAATAGATAGTAGGCAGTGTAAAAGATTCCAGCTCCAGGCACAAGAGGAAAGATACCGGTTAAAAGATAGACGGTAACAGGAGTGGAGCGGATGACTGCAAAGATTCGTGCCAAAATCGTAAGGCAGAAAGTTGCAATCAGGGATGGGACAACTACGCCCATGCCAAGCTGGACTAAAATGTAGTAGAGAATCCATCCAAATGCGCCGCTAAAACCGCAGTAAAGCAGTTCTTTTTTTGGTGCGGAAAAAAGGACTGCAAAGGAAAATGTAGCAAAGCCTGCTACAATAAATTGAATGATAAATTCTATAATAGATTCTATAATAGATTCCATAGCTTAGAGTCCTCCGAAATAATTCATAATGACGAATGGCAGACAGGCGCCGACTGCAATACAGATAGCGGTAATTAAGGCGTCAAGCAGATGAATTGTACCCGAAAGATAATCTGCATTATAAATGTCACGGATTGCAGTGGTAAATGCAATTCCAGGGACAAGAGGCATAATTGCTCCGATGATGATTTTATCCTGTAATAGATTCAGATTGGTCAGCATACAGAGCATTGCGAGTAAAGTGACAAACAGGCTTGCAAAAATGTTTGTGATAATCTTTGAAAATTTATATTTTTTCAGTGCAAATAAAAGGAGCTGTTCTAAAATACCGATGCCAAATGTAAAAAGAGAATCAAGGGCACTTCCTCCAAATAAGTAACAGAATCCGGCACTTCCGAGTCCGCAGAAAAAGACCAGAAGGGAATTAGGATAATTGGGAAGGTTCTGACAGCGTTCCAGTTCCTCCCAGGAATCAATCAAAGAAATCTTATGTTCGCAGATATCTCTGGCAAGTTGATTTAAAGCAGAGATTTTTCCAAGATTTACCGAACCAAGCGGAACATGGCGTACAATACTGCAGGCATCTTCCTGATTTTCATTGGCACTTGCAAAGATTCCGTTGGAAATGACATAGACGTCAAATTCTTTTACTTCATAAGATTTTAAAATGTGGACAACGGTATCTTCCACACGATAAATTTCTGCCCCATTTCTAAGCATACTGTCACCGATTTCAACAGCCAGGGTCAGTATTTCGTTTGTATAAACCATAATAAACCTCGTTATTTCTTGAAATTATTATTTAAGAGAATTATATCACATCATTTTATTTTGATGGAATAAAATGAGACTTGTGATATAATAAAGAATCATAGGTTGTATGTTAAGAAAAACAAAACCTGTCTTGAAATTATAACAAAAGATATTTTATAATAAAGCGAATTATCTACAAGAACAAAGAAGGAGAATGAAAAGGAAAATGCTTAAGGGAAAGACGGTTTTATTAGGTGTAACAGGCAGTATCGCCGCATATAAGATTGCATATCTGGCAAGTGCTTTAAAGAAACTGCACGCAGATGTTCATGTATTAATGACGAAAAATGCTACGAATTTTATCAATCCGATTACTTTTGAAAGTCTGACCGGAAATAAGTGTCTGGTAGATACCTTTGACCGGAATTTCCAGTTTCAGGTAGAGCATGTTTCGATTGCAAAAAAAGCAGATGTGGTTATGATTGCACCGGCAAGTGCCAATGTGATTGGCAAGCTGGCACACGGAATTGCGGATGATATGCTGACTACTACAGTTATGGCATGTAAATGCAAGAAAATCATTTCACCGGCGATGAACGTCAATATGTTTGAAAATCCGATTGTGCAGGATAATCTTAAGATTTTAGAGCACTATGGATACGAAGTGATTCAGCCGGCATCGGGATATCTTGCCTGTGGAGATACAGGGACAGGAAAAATGCCGGAACCACAGACTTTGCTTGCTTATATAGAAAAAGAAATTGCCTGCGAAAAAGATTTAAAAGGAAAGAAAATTTTGGTGACAGCAGGTCCGACACAGGAGGCGATTGACCCTGTAAGATATATTACCAATCATTCATCTGGAAAGATGGGGTATTCGGTTGCAAAAGCAGCAATGCTTCGTGGTGCAGATGTTACACTGGTGAGTGGACGTACTGCAATTGAGCCACCGATGTTTGTAAAAGTTGTACCGATTGTGACTGCAAAAGAGATGTTTGACGCAGTGACTTCGGTGAGCGATGAACAGGATATTATTATTAAGGCAGCAGCGGTTGCAGATTACCGTCCGGCTGTTGTAAGTTCTGAAAAAGTAAAGAAGAAAGATGGAGAAATGTCGATTGCGTTGGAGCGCACGGATGACATTTTAAAATATCTGGGAGAACATAAAAAAGAAAATCAGTTTTTATGTGGATTTTCAATGGAAACCCAGAACATGGTGAGTAATTCCAGAGCCAAACTTGAGAAAAAGAACCTGGATATGATTGCAGCCAATAATGTAAAAGAAAAAGGTGCAGGATTTCAGGGGGATACCAATGTATTGACTCTGATTACACAGGAGGAGGAAACGCCACTTCAGCTTATGAGCAAGGAGGATGCAGCCAATCAGCTCCTGGATAAAATTCTTATGCTGACTTCTAATCAAAATTAATTCTAAATAAAAGAAAAAGGTTAAAAGATTAAAAATTAAAAAAAAGAGGTCAGAGTAACCACAACACCGTATTGTATCCGCAAAAGGCGGAACGAGAACAAGGAGGAAAAATGAAAACAAAAAAATTTACCACAACACAACTTGCCATTCTGGGTCTGATGACAGCTATCTTATTGATTATGGCATACACGCCGCTTGGATACTTAAACATTGGACCACTTGCGATTTCATTCAATGTGATTCCGGTTGCTATCTGTGCAATTGTGTTAGGACCGATGGGTGGGGCAATTGCAGGAGCTATCTTTGGATTGACAAGCTTTGGGCAGTGTCTTGGAATTGGCGGAGTCAGTGCAATGGGAGCAATGCTGCTTAGTATTAATCCATTTCTGGCATTCATTCAGAGATTTATTCCACGTCTTTTCGATGGAATCTGTCTGGGATATATTTACAAAGCGATGAGAAAGAGAACAAATGCTTATGTTTCCTGTGCAGTAACCGGATTCTTTTCTGCATTTTTAAACACTTTATTCTTTATGACTCTTTTAGTAGGGCTGTTTGGAAATACCGAGTATGTAAAAGGCTTGATGGGTGGAAGAAACATCATTATCGGATGCTGTATGATGGTTGGAGTCAATGCAGTTTGCGAAATGCTTTCTTCAACATTGATTACTGGTGCGGTAGGAGCAGCACTTTCAAAAGCACGTCTGCTTCCGGTAGAACAAAAAGGGAAACGTAAGTAGATTATAGAATCATAGGAGAAAAAAGATGATTTTAGCAATTGATATTGGAAACACAAATATTGTAGTAGGCTGTATTGATGAGAATGAGATTTATTTTACAGAACGTCTGTCCACAGTAAGAACAAAGACAGAACTGGAGTATGCAGTTGATTTAAAAACAATTCTGGATATCTATCACATTAAGAAAACAGAGATTGAAGGCTGTATTATCTCTTCTGTTGTGCCACAGATTACAAATATTGCAAAACTTGCAGTTGAAAAAATCTTAAAAAAGAAAGTTATGGTGCTCGGACCTGGGATTAAGACCGGTTTAAATATTCTGATGGACAATCCAGGGCAGCTTGGAGCAGATTTGGTAGCTGATGCAGTAGCAGCAAGTAATAATTATCCGGCACCGTTGATTGTAATTGATATGGGAACAGCGACAACCGTATCTGTATTAAATGACAAGAAACAGTACATCGGAGGAATGATTCTTCCGGGAGTCGGTTTGTCTTTGGATGCCCTGACCTCAAGGGCTTCCCAGCTTGGCGGAATTGGGATTGAAGCTCCGAAACATCTGATTGGAAAAAATACAACCGAATGTATGAAAAGTGGTATCATTTACAGTAGTGCAGCATCCTTAGATGGAATTGTAGAACGGATTGAAGAAGAACTTGGAACAGAAGCGACCGTGGTTGCAACAGGCGGACTTGCGAAAAAGATTATTCCTTATTGTAAGAAAAAGATTACCCTTGATGAAGAACTGTTATTAAAAGGACTGCTGATTATTTACGAGAAAAATAATAAATAAAAAAAGAAAACACTATTAACGAAAGCAGTTTTTATGAGGAAAAATATATGGACCATTTTGAATTAGTATCAGAGTACAAACCAACCGGTGACCAGCCGCAGGCTATCAAGGAGCTGGTAGCAGGATTTAAAGAGGGGAATCAGTGTGAGACTCTTCTTGGTGTAACTGGTTCGGGTAAGACATTTACGATGGCAAATGTCATTGCGCAGTTAAATAAGCCAACTTTGATTATTGCACATAACAAAACGCTTGCTGCACAGCTTTATGGGGAGTTTAAGGAGTTTTTTCCGAATAATGCAGTGGAATATTTTGTCTCCTAGGACAAGATGGTCACAAAATGGGTGCTATTATGTGGGGAGTGGGTGGTTGAACATCCAGATGTTGTGGATGTGGTAGTGTTAGAAGAATAGGTGAAAAGCGGGTGGATGAAGAGGTTTTGTGACTTTTTATCGCCTGCTTTTTTGATATATTTGGAAATGTGATGTTATGTTTGTAGAGTGAAAATAAAGAAGTATAAAAAGATGTCTAATCTTTGAAAAAATATTGCAAAGGTTGAGGAGAATTGTAATAACATGATTATAAAAAGTATGGTAAAAAGAGAATAATAAATTTTTTAATTGGATAAAACCAGGATATATGGTATATTCAAGATATAAATATACTTATGGAGGAAGAAATGGCAAAAGTAATTACGTTTATAAATATGAAGGGCGGCGTTGGGAAAACAACACTTGCTGTAAATGTTGCATATACACTTGCTAAAATTGAAAAGAAAAAAGTATTAGTTATTGATATGGATCCACAAATGAATGCAACACAGTATACTTTGAATGAGTCGCAGATGGATGAAATACTAAAGGATAGAAATAAATCGGTATATGGATGTTTGTCACCAGAATATCAGTCAAATTCTGTGTTAAATGGGGGGACAGTAGATAAAATAGAAAAATGGATATTTAATGTCGATAATACATTTGATATTATTCCTTCAAGTTTACATATAATGACCTTGAATTTGTCGGCAAGTCCGTATAAATTAAGACAATATATTCAGGAAAATTTGGATGAAAAATACGATGTTATAATAATAGATTGTCCGCCTACAATATCAGAATATACAAAAGTCTCTCTGTTGGCATCAGATATGTATTTAGTTCCGATGAAAGCAGATCCGTTATCTGTATTTGGTCTGCCAATATTGGAAAATTATGTAAAAGATACAATACAAAAAGATTTTCAACATGAAATAGAATTTGTTGGTATAGTATTAAATATGGTAATACCAGGAAGACTTTTATATAAGAAAAACAAACCAATAATCAAAAAAAAGTGGAAATCTAAATTATTTCAAAATGAATTAAAGCAAAGCGAAGAGATAGTAAAGGGATTAGATCCGGAATTATCTGATGAGAAATATATTTTAAATATGACGGATTATATTATTGTTGATGAAATAAAAAATATTACAAAACAATTAGTACAGAAAGGTAGATTATAAATTATGAAAAAGGAAACGAAAGAATCATTGTATTCGTTGTTAGATTTAATGGATTTATTGGGAAATATAGACTTCCTGAAAATAGATATAGATAAGACTAATAGAATTAGAAAAGATGTATTGGATGTAATAGGCGATAAGTCCGAAATGGAAATATTAGATACAACATCACAGGATTTATTAGGTGTATTACCAATGATTCTGTTAGACAATAAAAAATTTGTATCAGTTAAAGAAATTTTAAATTTTGCGGAAAAATGCTTAAATATTGATGTGAAACCTTATTGGTTAAGGCGTTCTAGGGCAGAAGTTGTTGGAATTATTATAAACGAAGTGTATAACCAAAGTCCGGAACAGTTTAATAAATTTTTAAAAACATGGAACGAATTTAACAATAAAAATAATATAAATGAAGTAAATGAAAATGCTACTGAAAGTAAAGGATTTATTGAAGCGTGGTTTCATTTTTTTGATGAGTATAAGGAAAAAAATTAATGAAAGTATATACGTATGAATTAGAAGAAGAATTTGAAACAATAGCAGAGTTTATAGAAAAAAAGTATAAAATATGTATAAAGTCTAAGGAACAATTAGTAAATTTTACAAAGCACGCCTTATTATTTATGATGTCATTAAAAATATGGAAAAAGCATTTGGTATTATATTTTAAAAATCTCTCGAAAATTGAAATGTATTTTGAGGAAATGTTATCAAATATCATTCATATTATAATATTAGGTAATATTGATATGAAGATGCCTGCTTTAATTATGCTACGAAGAACACAAGAAATTATATTGACATATTTATATTATGCGGAGCATCCTGTTGAATATTATAAAAAAGAGTCGGATGATCGTACGAGACCAATAAATGGGTTTAATGAATTAAAAGATTATATAAAAAATTATCCGTATTCAATGAAATATAAAATATCAGATCAAGAAATGCAAGAATTTGTAAGTGAAATTATTGATCAGTGGGGAATGCAATATAGGGAGTTATCCAATTACGTTCATGGGACAAATAGTAACTTTTTCCAAAACACACAATATATTGATGAATTTAAATTTGTGAAGAAAGATGTTAATTTCTTGACTAAACAAATAGAAATTCTTTCTAGCATAGTAAATTCACTTTTAATTGTTTTTTATTTTGAAGATTATATTAAATTTGAAGAATATGCAGAAAAAACATTAATTCGTAATGCTATCTCTAATAAATTTGATTATAAAAAGAAAATAGTAAGCATTTTGAAAGAGATATAGAAAATGGATAGCCGATTGATTCAAAATTAAGAATCAGTCGGTTTTTTCATGCTCATTTTTATACATAGCCAGTGCCGCAAAAAGGATTGGCTATTAAATTTTTTCGAGGAAGGAGGAAACCATATGACCAAATGTAAAGTAATCGCCCTTGCAAATCAGAAGGGAGGAACAGCCAAGACCACAACTACATTAAATTTGGGAATTGGTCTTGCACATCAGGGGCGAAAAGTATTATTGGTCGATGCTGATCCACAGGGAGATTTAACAACCGCATTAGGGTGGATGAATGCAGACAGTTTTCCGATTACATTGGAAACACAAATGAAGAAGATATTACAAGACGAACCGTTTGTGTATAATGAAGGCATTTTGCACCATGAAGAAGGAGTAGACATTATTCCAACTAACATTGAATTATCGGGCATGGAAATCTCACTGGTAAATGCCATGAGCAGAGAGCAGACTTTAAAGCTGTATCTGGCAGATTTGAAAAAGGATTATGATTATATCCTGATTGATTGTATGCCTAGTCTGGGAATGTTGACCATCAATGCATTAGCTGCAGCAGACAGTGTAATTGTTCCGGTGCAGGCTCATTATCTTCCACTAAAAGGTATGACACAGTTAATGAAAACAATCGGTAAGGTGCAAAGACAGCTAAATTCTAATCTGAAGATTGATGGAGTCTTACTGACGCTTGCAGATATGAGGACAAAACTTGCAAGAACAACAGAGGATAGCCTTAGAGAAAATTACGGAAAACATATCCGAATTTTTAAAACGGTTATTCCAGTGGCTATCACAGCGGCAGAAAGCAGTGCAGCAGGACAGAGCATTTATGAGTATGACAAGAATGGAACTGTTGCAAAGGCGTATGCAGAATTTACGAGGGAGGTGATTCATTGTGGCGAAAAACAGAGAAATAAACATGAATCTTCCTTCAGTAGATGACCTTTTTACAACGCAGGAAGAAAGAGACCAGAAGAATCAGGAGTATGTAAAAGATATTTCTATTTATGAAATTACAGATTTCCCGAATCATCCGTTTAAGGTAAAAATGGATGATAAGATGTTGGAAACAATTGAGAGTGTCCGTGATCATGGTGTATTGGTGCCTGCACTTGTCAGGGAGAAACCAACGGGCGGGTATGAAATGATTTCCGGACACCGTAGAAAAATGGCGAGTGAACTGGCAGGATTTGAGAATATGCCTTGTATAGTAAGGAATCTCAGCGATGATGAAGCAGTCATTGTCATGGTTGACAGCAATCTTCAAAGAGAAGAAATCTTACCATCAGAAAAAGCATTTGCTTATAAAATGAAATTAGAAGCAATGAGCAGGCAGGGAAAACGATTAGATATTACTTGTGCACCAGAGGAGCACAAGTTAAAAGGAGTAAAATCAAGAGATATTCTTGCAGAACAAAGTGGAGAAAGTCGAGAAACAATCCGCCGCTATATCCGCCTTACGGAGCTTATACCGGAAATCCTAGAAATGGTCGATGACAAAAAGATTTCTATGCGTCCGGCGGTAGAACTGTCTTATTTGCCGAAAGAGGAACAGGCGATATTATACGACACCATGGAGTCGGAGGCTTGTACCCCAAGTCATGCACAGGCAATTAAAATCCGCAAATTTTCAGCAGAGGGCAGGTTGAATGAAGATGTTTTACTGTCGATTATGTCAGAAGAGAAGCCAAATCAGGTAGAGCAGTGGAAAATCCCGAAGAATCGACTGAAAAAGTATTTTCCATCGGGAACTACACAGCAGAAAATGGAAGAAACCATTATCAAAGCACTGGAATTATACCGGAAACGGGAAAAAAGCAGGGAACGCTAGGTATTTTGACACCAAGGGAGAAGTCTATCCGTTGGTGGTCAATGAGAAATCAGTTTTTTCATGTTTTCCCCTCCCCACACCCTACCCTTTTGGTTTACCAGCAGATTACCAGCCGAAAAGACAATAAGGAGCCGGGAACATTTTCTCTTTCGGCAGGTCAGAGATTCCCACACCCTGCATGACAGCAGGGAATAAACAGCACAAAGCAACAACAGGCGTTCCAGACGGACGTCTTTTTTATTGGATTGAAAAGAAAGGAATTGTAGAAAATGAAGAATATATGGAAACGAGTGTGTACAGGGATTCTTGCCCTGACCACAATTTTAACTGCATTACCGATCACATCGGTTCGGGCAGCGGAAACACAGTATTGGACGGAATCCTCAGAGAGAGTCGGATATATTGAACATGTGATGAATGATGGAACCATTCATTCTACATTCAATGAAGGTCACATGCGAGTAGAGGGCGAAACCGCCTATTGTGTAGATATTAACACCGGATTCAAAAATGGGTATAAAACTAGACACGATGCAAGTGCTAGCATGAGTGCTGCACAGATCGAAGATGTGGCATTGTCACTGGAGTATGTAAAGCAGTATAGAGGCAGTCATAGTAACCTGAATGCAAATCAGGGATATCTGCTGGAACAGTGTGTAGTATGGCAGAGACTCAGTGAACAGTTGGGCTGGAAGTGCGATAATGTCAGAGCTGCATATTCTGAGATTTCACAGGATATTCAGAATGAAGTGTATGCAGGAGCGAGAGCATTTGTACAAGCAAACAAAGGTCGCTATAAATGTGGCGGATATATCTATACTGGTGAAGGACAGGATCTTGGACAGTTTTGGGCAGAACTGAATGTCGGAAATGCGAAGGTAAAAAAGACAACTGCAAATAAGATTGTCACAAATGGAAATGTGATGTATTCCATTGTTGGAGCAACCTTTGGCATATTTTTAGACCAGAATTGTAGTAATCAGATTGGAACACTTACAACAAATGAAAATGGCGATACGAATGAAGTTGAAGTGACTGCAGGGACTGTTTATATCAAAGAGCTTTCTGCACCGAAAGGATATAAGCTGGATACGACAGTACACAGTCTGAAGGTTGAAGCCGGAAAAAAAGCCGTATTAAATGTTTCCGATGTTCCGAAAGTGACAGAGACACTGGTAGACCTGTTCAAGATTGATATGGAGACAGGAAAAGCAACTGCACAGGGTGATGCTGCATTGGCAGGAGCAGAGTTTACCTGGCATTATTATGACGGACTTTATACAAAAGACAATTTACCAGAGAAAGCAACACGTACCTGGGTTACAAAGACGGTAGCTGAAAAAGACAGTAATGGAAATATTCATTATGTGACAAAACTGGCAGATGCTTACAAAGTATCCGGAGATGCATTTTACACCCAGAATGAAAAAAGCGTATTACCACTTGGAACACTGACTGTTGAAGAGACCAAAGCACCAGACGGATATTTACTTGACGGAGCTTATATGAAGGCAGGGGACAACACAGAGCAGATAAAAGGAATATATCTGACACAGATTACAGAGGACGGAGAACTTGCAGTTCTTTCCGGAAGCAATCAGTATTCCGTATCTGATCAGGTAATCCGAGGTGGTGTGAAGATTCAGAAACGTGATTTAGAGACAAAAGACACTAAGGCACAGGGAAGTGCCACATTAAAAGATGCAGCATTTGCAATTATTTCTTTGAATGAAAATTCGGTTCTGGTAGAAGGAAAGCTATACAAAAAGAACGAGACAGTTAAGACGATTCAGACAGGGATTGACGGAATTGCAACAACGACGGCAGATTTACTTCCGTATGGTAAATACAAACTGGAAGAAACCAAAGCACCGGAAGGTTATCTGACTGACGGGGCAAAAGCGATTGAATTTTCGATTACGGAAAATGGAAAAATCGTAGATTTAACAGACGAAAGCCATTCCATTTACAACCAGATTAAACGTGGAGATTTAGAAGGAGTAAAGATTGGAGCAGGTACACATAAGAGGTTTGCAAATGTTCCTTTTAAGATTACAAGTAAAACAACCGGAGAGAGCCATATCGTAGTGACAGATAAGAACGGTCAGTTTTCAACTGCTTCCAATTGGGCATCTCATAAGAGAAATACAAATGCCGGGAAATCCAGTGAGGACGGAATCTGGTTCGGAACTTCTGAGCCGGATGACAGTAAAGGTGCATTACTTTATGACACTTATGAGATTGAGGAGTTAGCTTGTGAATCCAACAAAGGTATGAAATTGATTCCAGCATTTGAAGTTGTTGTCAGCAGAAATAAAGTAACAATCGACCTTGGAACACTGACCGATGAGTATGAAAAAGAGATTACTATTCATACAACAGCAACGGATAAAGAAACGGGCGAAAAAATAATTGTTGCAGGAAAGAAAGTAACGATTGTAGATACGGTTACGCTTGACGGTCTGGAAGAAGGCAGAAAGTACCAGTTAAAAGGCTGGCAGATGCTGAAAGAGGAAAATGCAGAACTGCTCATTGATGGAAAGCGTGTGGAGAGTGATTACACTTTTGTTGCTGACAGCGAGAAAATGAAAGTAGAGATTTCTTATACGTTTGATGCATCAGAACTTGGTGGACAGAATCTGGTTACATTTGAAGAATTATATGACCTGAAGAATCCGGAAGAACCTGTAAAAGTTGTAGAGCATAAGGATATTGATGATGAAGGTCAGACAGTCTTGATTACGGAGCGAAAGATTTCGATTCATACCACAGCAACTGATAAGAATGGCAAGAAGGAGATGGAAGCCGGAAAAGATCTGACGATCATGGATACGGTTACTTTAGAAGGACTGGAAATTGGTACGAACTACAAGTTGTCTGGTTGGCAGATGATTAAGGAAGAAAATGCAAAGCTGCTCATTGATGGCAAAGAAGTTACCAATGATTATGAATTTACAGCGGACAAGGAAAACATGGAAGTGCAAATTGAGTTTACTTTCGATGGCAGCACTCTTGGAGGAAAGCAGCTTGTAACCTTTGAAGAACTGTATGATATGACAAATCCGGAAGAATCGAAAAAGGTAACAGAGCATAAGGACATCAACGATGAAGGTCAGACTGTAACCATCAAAGAAGTACCGGAAACACCAACCTCAGAGACACCGGGTACTACTACAAAGACCAGTAACCCTCCGAAAACAGGGGATACGGAAAATGCAGCTTTATGGATAGCCATTCTGGTATTGTCAGCAGCCGGAATCACCGGAGTTCGTATCTGGAATAAAAAGAAACAGGTTAAGAGATTAGGAATTGAAGAAAAGAAAGAAGAGGAGGAGTAAAACAAAGGGCGGCGATAAGCTGCCCTTTGATGATGAAATGGGAAAAAATCAGAAAGCAGTAAAAGTATTACAGCGTTTATTTGATGCTGGGTATGGAACGGAAAAAGAGATTGTCAATATGACGATGGATGAGATGCTTGCTTTGCCGAGAGTGAATGTAGCAGATTTGTGTATTATCAGTGAGTTACAGAAAAGCATTAAGACAAACAAAGTGATAAGCTATTTGTCAGGAAAAACAGAAGCAAGGGAAGAAACGAAAGGAGCAGATTATGGTGGAACAACCTAAATATTTGGAAATGACATTATCACAATTGAAATCATATGTGGAATCTTCAGATAGTAATGTCCTTCTGGTTGTAGAATTTCCAAAAGGAGATCAGAACAATGGAGAATGAATTGGAAGTTGTGAATATCCGTCTGGTAAGAGAACCATCTCTTTATAGTGAGCAGATATTGGATAGTCCACAGGCTGTTGTAGAATTGATGGCGAAGGAGTTATCCCAATATGACAGAGAAGTATTTTGTATCCTGAATATGAAAAATAATGGACAGGTAATCAATATGAATCTGGTCAGTGTTGGGACAATCAATGCATCTTTGGTAATTCCCAGAGAAGTTTTTAAGAGCAGTATTCTGGCAAATGCTTCTGCAATCATTGGACTTCATAATCATCCCAGTGGTAATGTGAAACCATCAAAAGAGGATATGATTGTTACGAGAAAGCTGCAGAAGTGCGGACAGCTATTGGGGATAGAATTGCTGGATCATATCATTGTCGGTGGAACTAATGGAAAGATGCTCAGCTTCCGAGAAGAAAAGATGTTGAATGTGACAGGAAGGATGGATTGGGAGAGATAGAAGAAAAAAGAATTAGAAGTTTTTATTTATTGTAATATTTCATGTAGCGGCATTAGCAAAATAGTGTCGCTACAAAAAGCTGACTTATACATTGATATTATATGCATAACTCAAAATAAAATTGTTAAAAATAGAAAAAGTAACAATATATAACGAAAAAATCTCTAAATAAGAAAATTTGCATTGACTGAGAGAAGAGTAAAACATATAATAAAGGTGGAGGTGTATAAGAATGTTAGTAAAAGTAAGTGTTGAAAATTTTAAATCTTTTGATAAAGCAGCAGAGCTGACAATGATTTCATCAAATAAAATACGAACAAATGCAAATCACAGGTTAAAGATAAAAAGTACCCAGTTATTAAAATATGCAGTAGTTTATGGAGCAAATGCATCTGGAAAGACTAATCTGGCATTGTTCTTTAAATTTTTTAAAGATAGTGTCTGCAATGGCATTCCGATAGAAGCTACACAGATGTTTTGTAAGAATCGGCAGGAGAATAAGGAACGAGAAAGTAGTTTTGAAATTCAGATTACTGTAGGTGACAAATTTTATGCCTATGGTTTTTCCGCAGTTTTAAGCAGACGAAAAGTAACCGGAGAATGGTTATATGAATTATATCAGAATGGTTCAGCAAAATGTCTCTTTGAACGAGAAGGAAGTAAACGTCCGGTGTTAAATGATGGCATTACGCTGACAAACACAGAAAAAAATAAATTTGAAACCTATGCAGATGATTTTGAAGGAAATGAAACATCTTTGTTCCTGACAGAAATGAATCGGGGGAAAAAATATAGCACACGATCTAAATTGTTGTTCTTCCGGGATGTATACGACTGGATTCAGAATCATATTTCGATCATCACACCGGATACGCCATTGATTGATCTGGAATATTATTATGATGATAATTCGCTGAAGCTGATTAACAAATTGATCAAAACATTTGATACGGGTATCAGCCAGGTAAAAATTGAAGAAATTACATTGGATGAGTTATCAAATGCATTGCCAAAATCAGTATTTGATAAGATGATGCAGCATGTAAAAAATAGAATGGAAGAGCAGGAAGAACCATCATTCAGAATGACGATGAGGTCGAAGGAAACTTTCTTTAATATCGAAGTTGAAGGACATTCTGAACCGAAGGTCACAACAATCCGGTTGCAGCATAAAAAGTCATTTTATGAGTTCGGTTTTGATGAAGAGTCTGATGGAACAAGAAGATTATTCGATTTGATGGATATGCTGTTGAATAAACGAGAAGATGTTCTTTATGTTGTGGATGAATTGGAGAGAAGCTTACATCCGAAGCTGACAGAACGATTTTTGCAATTGTTTATGCAGCTACATGATGAGCAGCGTATGCAGCTATTGTTCACTACACATGAATCATCCATTATGGATCAGGCTATTTTTAGAAGGGATGAAATCTGGTTTGTAGAACGTAACGCAGAAAATGCAAGCTCTATTTATTCCTTAGATCGTTTTAAGGAGAGGTATGATAAAGTGTTGAGCAAGGCATATCTGGAAGGCAGGTATGGTGCGATACCAGTATTTTCAACATTTGACTTTAGAGAGGAGGAGTAGCCTTGGCTCCAGTAAGAAGTTATACGAATTGGAATAGTAGAACTACAGATGAAGAAGAACAGATTGAGCCTTATCGTAAGTACTTTTTCATATGTGAGGGTGCAAATACTGAAACATGGTATTTCAAAAAGTTAATTGATATCCGAAAAGAGTTAAATATTCATCCATTGATCGATATCCGGTTACTTGAAAAAACAGAGGGAGACAGGGACATTTCATTTCCAAGACGTTTGATTGAATTTGCAGAAAATCAGAAAGAAAATCCAGAAATAGCGTTTGATAAAGAACGGGATAAGATGATTGTTGTATTTGATGGAGACATTTTTGAAGAGAAGGTACTTGATTATGATGAATTGGTAGCTGAAGGTGAAAAGAAGAATATATTAGCGGTTAGTAATCCGGCATTTGAATTATTTCTGTTGTTACATTATGAAAATTCATACGAAGATGATATTGAGCCAAATGCTGAACAGATTATCCAAAATGAAAAAGATGGACATCAGACATTTATCTATAAGTTGTTACTTGCCAGAACAGGAATCAATCCGAAGAAAAATGCTGCGATTGGAGAACTGGCGAAAAATATAGAGATTGCTATTGAACAGGAAAAGAAAATCAATGAGGATATTCATCAGTGTAAGGGACAGATTACGTGTAATATAGGTCGGATTATTGATGAGATTCGGAAGGATGATGGAAGATAAGTTGTTAGATGAAAAATAGGGGTGGAAAGATACAGTATGAAAGCAGATAATATAAAAAATATAATCAGTGACAT
Source organism: Blautia stercoris (assembly GCF_054657695.1). NCBI lineage: Bacteria > Bacillati > Bacillota > Clostridia > Lachnospirales > Lachnospiraceae > Blautia > Blautia stercoris. The sequence goes on along the minus strand of NZ_BAAHYF010000001.1, from coordinate 1,506,149 downwards.
AGATCATCTACCGTATAGAGCAATTTTATTTGATGGAACATGGGGAATTGGAAAATCTTATGCGGTAAATGAGGCATTAGAAGCAAATCCCAATGTTTGTAAAATATCAATGTTTGGTTTGAAAGACACTAGGCAAATATATCATGAAGCTTTATTTCAATTGGCTTTAAAGAATAATATTGGTGGGAAAATAGGTGAAATAGCTAATAATATTTTAGATGGCGCATCAAAAATCTGGGATAAAGTTGGTCAGGCAAAGGAAGCAGTACAAAGTATAGTCAATGAAAGAGAAATGTTTCTATTATTGTCAAAAGAGTTTACTTCTGTTCATATTATTGTAATAGATGACTTGGAAAGAATGAGTGATGACATAAATTTGGAAGATATATTTGGAATTATAGAAGAACTCAAGCAATGTAATTATGTAAAAGTTATTGTGATTGCGAATACAGATGAAATACAATCGGACAAAAAAGTTGTATTTGAAAAGTATAATGAAAAGGTCATTGAAAGAATATATCATATTACAGAACGTGCAGAGAAAGTGACATGGAGTAAAATGAATATCCATGCAGACTTTGTTGAAAAATTCTTGGAAATCCATAAAGTCAAAAATTTACGGACGCTCGAAAAGGCGCAACGTTTTTTTGAAGATGTAAAATTGTTTTGTAATAGTGATATGAGTGAGCAATTTAAAGAAGAATTAAAGTTAATATGCTTTGCTGTTGTTGTGGAGAGTGTAGAAAACTTGTACTATAAAGAAATTGATTCTGATAATACTGATTCTGTAGAAAAAATGACAAATACGATTGGAAATATGCTTCAGCATAGAATTGGCAGATATCTTTATGGAATAAAGTGTAGTACAAATTTGGTAGAAATGATACTGAAATATTATGAGGAAGGGGTACTAAATGAAGAACAATTGGAGGCTGAATACAAGTTATTTCTTAATTCAGGAGATAAGCCTAACTATTATAAGTCAGATGAGGAAATAAGGAGTGTATTACCTATTTTAAGAGAGAAAATGCTTGAAGCAAAGAGTTTGGCAGAATTAAATGAATTTGCAGATGCGTATGTTGTTTGGAGTGATGTTTTAGAGGAAAATAATGAAAGTGTTTTATCAGAATATAGAAATATTTTAGAAGAAATGCTGGAAAAAACTGTCTTAGATGGGAAAGAGGAAATGCTATCGTATTCATATGATTTGTTTCACATGTCATCGGAAAAGACAAAAAGAATATATCAAGAAGAAAATAAAGAAATGATGAAATTTTTAATAGAGACATATGTGGGATATTTGAAAAAAACAACTCATGGGAAAAAGGCTTATGAGTATTCATATAAACTTAGAAATAATTTTGATAGTAGTTATTATCATGATATTATCATATCAGAGATAGACAATTTGTATAATAAAATTTCTTTTCCAGTAGACAATGTGGATGAGGATAGATATCATACGTGTTATAATATTATGTATGTTTTGTATCATTCAGATGCTGAAAAATTCTTGCAGTATTGTAAAAAAATAAAAGAAGATTGTGATAATATGTCAAGACATAGAATAGAAGTTTTGGTCGAAGAAATAGTAAAAAAATAGAAATAAAATCTACATAGCCAGATGGTTCCAACTCAAGGAATCGCCTGGCTATTTTCATGCCCGGATATTATCCCCAATAATATCAATCTAAGGCAGGAAAGGAGATGAAAATTATGCCATATATACCACCATCAGTTGTGCAGGAGGTCAAGCGGATGGACTTGCTCACATACCTGAAAAATTATGAGCCATACGAATTAGTTCACTTTTCTGGCAACACCTACACTACCAGAACACACGATAGTTTGAAAATATCAAATGGGAAATGGATGTGGTGGAGTCAGAGAACCGGTGGCAGATCAGCACTGGATTATCTGATCAAAGTAAAAGGATACAGTTTTTTAGAGGCGGTTGAATTGCTTGCAGAACAGGCAAATATTCAGCCGCCTCTTTCTGTATCTGAGAATGTTCCGATGGAGAAACAGTTACTGTTGCCAAAGAAAAATCAAGATGATCAGAAAGTGATTGCGTATCTTTCAGGCCGTGGGATTGATAAGGAAATCATTCAGTTCTGTTTAGAGTCTGGAAGAGTTTATGAAAGCGCATTTCATCACAACGCGGTGTTTGTAGGGATGGATGAGAAAGATAATCCGAAATATGCAGCCATTAGGGGAACCGGAACCAGTTTTATCGGAGAAGCAAATGGAAGTGATAAGAACTATTCTTTTTCCATTTTTACAGAGAAACCAAATGATATGATGCATCTGTTTGAGTCAGCCATTGATCTGTTATCTTATGCAACATTGCAGAAATTGGACGGGAAGGAGTGGAGAAGAGAACATTTATTGTCACTGGCAGGTGTCTATCAGCCAGCAAAAGAAATTGAAAAAAGTAAAGTTCCTGCAGCGTTGGTAAAAGCACTAAAAATGCATCCAGAGGTGAAGACAATCGTATTTCATTTGGATAATGACCGTATTGGAAGACTTGCCACAAAAGCAATTTCTACAGTACTTCCAAAGCAATATCAGGTAAAAGATGTACCACCAAAACAAGGAAAAGATTACAACGATCAACTCTGCATCAAGCTAAATCTGGCAATTACAAAGCGAGAAAAACGCACAAAAAAGAATATGTCTGGTCATGAAAAATATGAGAGATAGAAGGTGAAAAAAGATATGAAAATTGCAAGATATGGACTAAAGGTCGTGTATAGGAAAGAGCTGATTTTGACGATGGAAGACGATGTAGACAGCGAAGAACTGTTGAAGATTTTTCTGGAAACACAGTTGAAAGAGGAAAAAGAACCGAGTGAATTACTTGGAATTATTGCTGAGAAAGTGTCAGAAGAAAGCTGTACGGAGCAGTGTGAAAGTTGTCAAAAGTATTGTCCGGCAAGTGAAGAATGTATGGCAACTGATGAAAATGTACGATGCACAAAGTGTGAATACTTGTGTGAAACTTGTGGGATTTGTGAACTGAAAGAATAAAAAAAGCAAGTGCTTTTTCGGCAAGTAAATCTTCTGATACCCGGAACAGTGAGACGGGTGCAGAAGAATACACAATACCAGCAAGCAACGCCTTTGGATTACCACACAGTTTTCCTGTCTGGCAGTCCGGCGGCAGCTTGTCAGGGAGAATCCCTGAAACCCTCAGAAAATGAAAAAGGAGAAAGTAACAATGTTGAAGTTTATTTGTGGAGTATTAGTAGGTGGCATTATAGGAGTAGTGTTGATGTGCCTGTTACAGATTAACAAGATTCAGTAGACAAAAAGAAAGGAGATACAAGATGCTGGTTGAAGTATCAATGAAAGACAAGAAGAAAGCAGAAAGACGATATCAGGAATATTTAAAGAAAATGAACAAGAAGAAGGGAGAACAGAAAAAATGATTGCAAAAGAAATGATAGCAGAAAAGGTATTTGCGGAAGGTGTAGCAAAAGACATCCGGAATTTTCTTCCAGCTAAATATGAGAATGCAGAATTTCAGGTAATGCAGATGAATAAAAATAATGGAGTCCAGATGGTAGGAGTCCAGGTAAGACTGCAGGAAGAAAATGTGTGCCCAGTTGTTTATGTAGAACCGTTCTTCAATGAAATACGTTTGGGTGAACCCGTTGAGAAAGTGATGAATGAAATTGCAAAATGCATGGAAGAAGCAGGCAATGCTCCGTTTGTGCACAACGGTATCAACCCATTGGATTATGATTCAGTGAAGGAACATCTGGCAGTGATGCTTGTGAACACCCAGGCAAACAAACGAATGTTACAGGAAATGCCTCATGAAAATATGGAAGATCTGTCGGCTATCTGTTATGTGGATTTTCCGGTAGAGTCTAACGATGGAAAAGCGACTATGAAGGTGAAAAATGAACATCTTAAGATGTGGAATGTGGATGCAAAGGAAATGTTCCAGCAGGCCAGAGCAAATACACAGCCTGTAAATACACCGATTCTTCAGTCAATGGACGAAATGTTGTTGAGTATTTTTAATGAAGAAGGACATGCAACAAACCTGTTAGATGAAAATGTTGATTTTGGACTTCGTTCACATGATATGCTGTATGCACTTACGAATGTAGAAAAGCAATATGGAGCATCTATGATTACGCAACCAGAAGTTTTAAATAAACTGGAACAACTTTTTCCAGAAGGATTCTATGTTTTGCCGTCATCGGTGCATGAAGTTCTGATCGTTCCGGATAATGGAGAGATGGAACCGAAAATGCTTGGTGAAATGGTACGGGAAGTAAATAAAAATGAAGTGGAACGGCAGGAGGTTCTTTCAGACAGAGTTTACAGCTATGATAAAGAAAAACACCAGATTCGCCAGGAACCAGATTCTATACAGAAAGTAAAGGAGATGGAGCGTTGAGAAAACGAAATGTAGCAATCCTTTTTCGATTGAACAAAAAAGAAGCGGAGGCATTGGATAAGAAAGTAAAGAAAAGCGGATTGAACCGGGAAGCTTACCTGAGACAGTTGATTTCTGGTGTTGTTCCAAGAGACGCACCGCCACCAGATTATTATTTGATGATGCGGGAACTTCATAAGATTGGAAATAACTTAAATCAAATTGCACAAAAAGCACATGTATTAAATGTGGTAGATGCGCAGCGATATGATCAGGAAGTGCGGAAGTTCAATGAAGCAGTCCGTAAGATTACAGAAGCAGTAATACTTCCGGAGAAAAATGAATCATGGCAGTGACATCAATCTGGAGCATTAAAGGTTGGATTGGAAAAGTAATCAATTATGCGGAGAACCCGGACAAGACGAAAGAGAATAACGAAGGGCAGATAGTCGAGAATCAATCACGATCCGCACAAGGACTGGAAGATGTGCTTACCTATGCAGTGAATGCAGAAAAGACTAGACAGAGACAATCTGAATCAATGGAAATAGAACTTGTCGGAGAAGCGGAAGAACTGATGGAACAGTATGTATCTGGAGTGAATTGTGCACCGACAACCGCCAGAGAAGAAATGATTGCAGTCAAAAAGCGTTATGGAAAGGAGGACGAAATTGTTGCGTTTCATGGATACCAGTCTTTTGCACCGGGAGAATGTAGTCCGGCAATGGCACATGAGATTGGAAAGAAGATGGCAGAAGAATTGTGGGGCAGTCAGTATCAGGTATTGATTGCGACTCATTTGGATAAGGCGAACCATCTGCACAATCATTTTGTGGTGAACTCAGTTTCATTCCTTGACGGGAAAAGATACCACAGGACAAATCAGGATTATCGGGATATGCGAATGGTGTCGGACCAGTTATGTAAAGAATACCAGTTATCGGTTGTCGGGCAGCCGGAACAGGGAAAAGGAAAACATTATGCTGAGTGGCAGGCAGAACAGCAAGGAAAGCCGAGTTATCACAGCATGGTAAAAGCAGATGTTGATGAAGCAATCCGAAAAGCGAGGACTGAAAAACAGTTCTTTTTTTATTTGCGGGAAAAAGGATACTCGTTTAAGTTTGGGAAAGACATTACCATTCGCCCGGAAGGGCGGGAGCGTGGTCTGAAGTTAAAGCGGAACTTTGGAGAAAATTATTCGCTGGAAGCAATCAGGGTTCGGATTCTGGAAGAAAATGAATTACCTGCCGAGAAGAAAATTTCAGTTGGGAAGTATTACCGGATTCAGGTATCCGGCAACTTTAAGCAGACAAGAAAAATCAGAGGGCTTCGGGGATTGTATCTGCACTACTGTTATCTTTTAGGAATCCTGCCGAAGAACCGCCTGTTAATATCTGCCAAACAGGTGCATGTATTGTTCCGGGAGGATTTGTTAAAACTGAATACCATTTCAAAAGAGACGAAGCTGCTCTGCCATTATCACATTGATACTGCGGAGCAGCTTTTTTTGTTGAAAGAAAGTTTGCAGAAGAAAATGGAGCAGTGTGTGGAGGAGCGGAAGCACCTGCGTTATAAGATCCGGGCAGACAGACCGGAAGAAGAAATACAGGAAATGAAGGAGCAGATAAAAGTTCTGACAGAGAAAATTGGAACGCTCAGAAAGGAGGCAGCACTTTGTGATGGAATCGCCGCACGTTCCAAGGTAATCGAAGAAAAATTTAAGATGGTGCGGGAAGAAAAAGAGAAGAAGGAGGAACAAAGCCATGAACACATCAGGCGAAGCCGCTGATCAGGTGGTACGAATGTCGTTGGAAGTCGGTGAAGCAGCATTGAAGATCAGTGGCACAGGAGCGAAGCATCTGGCAGTGATGCTGTATGCAGTCTTAAAAGAGAAGAAAAAGACAAAAGGCAGAGTAAGACTTGAAACACTGGTCAAATCAGGTAGACCACTGACGGTATTTTCAGTGAAAGAAAGTGATCTGAAACAATTTGTTCAGGAAGCAAAACGATATGGTGTGTTGTACTGTGCAGTCCGAAATCCCAAAGGAAGCAGTGACGGACTGGTAGATGTGATTGTAAAGGAAGAAGATGCACCAAGAATCAACCGTATCGTAGATAGATTCCAGTTTGCATCTGTAACAGAAGCAGCGAAGATTAAGACGGAAATTGAGCGGACACGTGCAGAAAAAGCAAAAGCCGGAAAATCAGAGAAGCAGGAAAAGAAGCCGGGAAAAGTACAGGTTCAGCAGGAAAAACAGGGACAGGCAGAGCCGGAAAAAGATTATCCGCAGAAATCCAAGGAGGATCAGCTTATGGACGAGTTGTTTGGAGAGTCGGTGAAGAAAGAGGGGAAGGAGCAAAACCCCTCTTTGGCAAAGACGACCAAATCCCGTCTGTCCGAGCCTACCTCAAAGAAGCAAGAGAAAACCGCAGAGGGTACTTCTAAGTTATTTACCCCGGAAAAACCAGAGAAACCATCGGTCAGAAAGGAACTTCGGGAAATACAGAATGCAAGGAAGAAAGAAGCGGAGCGGAGTGAGAATAGAAATGATCCGGTGAGAAATCAGGGAAATAAAGACCGGAATCAGATTCGCCACCAGCAGCCACAACAGAAACGAAAACCAAGGAAAGGGAAAGAGAGGTAAATTTTATGGATAATAGTTTTGATTCTTTATTAAATGCATCGGCTGTACCACAGGATGAAAAGATACAGGCATTTATTGCGGAAAGCAAAAATAACAGGAATCGCTGCTATGAGTTGTCAGAGCAAGTAACCGCACAAGTGGCAACGGATGGGAAAATGCTGCAGAAGTATCTGGATGTACAGAGTACCTTTGATCGATATACTACCAATAATGCACTTCTGATTCTGGCACAAAGACCAGATGCACAGAAATTAGGTGACTATGGATACTGGAGAGATCATGGATTTTATTTAAAACGTATGGAACGACAGAATCCAGTTCTGATTTTAGAGCCAGGAAAAACATATAAGCGTGAAGATGGTACAGTTGGAAATTATTATAATGCGAAAAAGCTATATGATATTTCTCAGACAACAATGTCCGATACTACAATTCAAAAGTCAGAATATGAAGAACATGATTTAATCCGGGCGTTAGTCAGTACCCCTCCGGTAAATATTGTTGCAGCAGAACCAGAACAGATGCCGGATGAAAAAGGAGCATTTTTTAAACCGGAAGAAGGTTGTATTTATGTAAGAAAAGGGATGAGTGCACAGGAAATCTTTCAGAATCTTGTGCCGGAATTGGTATTTGCCGGATATGCGGATGGAAATCCACACTATGATAAAAATGAAGATGCATTTCATGTATCGTGTGCGTCTTATATGTTGTGTAAAAAATATGGAATGGATACCAGTCGATATAATTTTTTACATGCACCAGAGTTTTTTGAAAAAATGGAGACTCAGGAAGTGAGAGTGGAACTTTCCAGAGCCAGAGATGCAGCGAATGCAATTTCTGCAAGAATGGCAAAGGTACTAGATCAGAATCGGAATGCAACTTACCGACAGTCAGAGACTGAAAAAACCGGACAAGACAGTTCTGAAAAGGTGAAAGATAAGAAAGAAAATCCAGAGCCTGAAAAAAAAGAACAGAAATCCAGAGGACAACATAGAAAAGAAGCACGCTAGAAAAATTCGGGAAAGGAGAATGCAAAATGAGCAGTGATACGATTACATTAGAACTGGACAAATATGAGAGCGGCGTAGTGTTCCATTCCCTGAAGGACAAGCGGAATCAGATGCTGAAAGAGGGAAAAGATACGGAGCTTGTCGATGATGTTTTAATGAAAGTCATTGAGAAAATCGAAGTACCGCCGGAGAAGGAAAAGCGAGGACGCAGAAGCCATGAAGAACGATGATGAGCAGAGCAGTCTGATACTGGCGGTAATTGGAATTATCCCGGTTATCTGGTTTGCGTTACTTGTCGCACCTTATCTTTCGTCTGGTCTTATGGGGATTCTGGAAGGAGTCCCGGAAGCAATGAATCATCCGTTTTCGATTCAGTTATGTGGGGACAGTGTAAAAACTGTCCTTATTTTTTTGCTGGCTTACGGTATGGGAATTGGGATTTATCTTTCTACCAAGAAACATTACCGACGAGGTGAAGAACATGGGTCTGCAAAATGGGGGAATGTGAAGAAAATCAATCGCAGATACAGGGAGAAGCGATTTACAAAAAATAAGTTGCTGACCATGCATGTACGAATCAGCTACAATATGCGGAAACATTTGCGAAATGTATTGACGGTTGTGATTGGTGGTTCCGGTTCAGGAAAGACCAGATTTTTTGCAAAGCCGAATCTGATGCAGGCGAATACCTCTTTTGTGGTGCTTGATCCAAAAGGAGAGAACTTGCGGGATACCGGGTATCTTCTGGAAGAAAAAGGTTATGAAGTAAGAGTGCTTGACCTGATCAACATGGAAAAGAGCCATTGCTATAACCCATTTGTATATCTGAAGGACGATAACGATGTGCAGAGACTGGTAACGAACCTGTTCAAAGCAACTACACCAAAAGGCAGTCAGTCCAATGATCCGTTCTGGGATACCGCAGCTTCCATGTTGCTGTTGGCATTGATTTTTTATTTACGGTATGAAGCACCAGAGGAGGAGCAGAATTTCCCGATGGTAATGGAAATGTTACGTGCCGGAGAAGTCAGAGAGGACGATGACCAGTACCAGTCACCGCTTGATGAATTGTTTGAACGGTTGGAAATGAAGAACCCGGAACATATCGCAGTAAAGTATTACAAAGATTACCACTCTGGTAGTGCCAAGACATTAAAATCCATTCAAATCACATTAGCCGCAAGACTTGAGAAATTCAACTTATCCAGTCTGGCAGCACTGACCGCAACGGACGATTTAGACCTGCCATCACTGGGAGAGCGAAAAGTGGCTTTATTTGCGTTAATCCCGGACAACGACACCAGTTATAACTTTCTGGTGTCGATTTTGTATACCCAGTTATTTCAGCAGTTGTTCTATCTGGCAGATCATAAATATGGAGGGAGACTTCCGGTTCATGTGCATTTCCTCATGGACGAATTTGCAAATGTTTCACTGCCGGATGACTTCGATAAGATTCTGTCCGTTATGCGTTCCAGAGAAGTGTCAGTCAGTATTATTTTGCAGAATCTGGCACAGTTAAAGGCATTGTTCGAAAAGCAGTGGGAAAGCATTATGGGAAACTGTGACGAATTTTTATATTTGGGTGGCAACGAGCAGGGGACGCATAAATATGTCAGCGAACTTCTGGGAAAGGCAACGATTGACACGAACACCTATGGAAAGTCAACGGGACATTCAGGGAATTATTCCACCAATTATCAGAATACAGGGCGGGAGCTGATGACACCCGATGAAGTTCGCATGTTGGATAACCGATATGCGATTCTTTTTATTCGTGGAGAAAGACCAATTTTAGACGAGAAATTTGATATTTTAAAGCACCCCAATGTAGGGTTTACGACAGATGGAAATGGAAAGCCATATCTGCATGGAGCAGTTGACCGGGCAGTGGCAAGTATCTCACTGGGAGACAGCTTAGAAGGTGAACTCACAGACGATGCACTGGAATCGGAAGATTACGAATTATTATCTGATGAAGATTTGGAAGAAATTATCCAGAAATATGTGTAAATCCAAGAAAAATATATAGGAGGCAATCAAAAAATGAAATTAGATATGCGAAAGAAGCAGGAGAAGAAAGAAACAACAAAAGTAACGAAAAAGCTGCTAATGACAGCAAAAATGAAACGTGTCATGGCAGTGTATATGGCAATGGTACTGATTATGACAGCAGGAGCAAGTACCGTATTTGCAGCAGACGATCCACTGACCGTTATCAATAATCTGTCCACGTTTATCTTTGGACTGATTCGTGCCATCGGAATGATTTTGTTGGGATTTGGAATTGTGCAGGTCGGTTTATCACTGAAATCTCATGATCCAAGCCAGAGAGCGAATGGATTCCTGACACTTGCAGGCGGTGTCATTATTACATTTGCAAAAGAAATCCTGAATCTGATTACTGGTTAAGAAGAATAGAAAACAAGAAAAAGAAAATGGGACGGTGCAGGCCCGAAAGGAGCCGCACCGCCCAAGCTAAGACAGGAGGTGTTTAGAACGTGTCAGATAACTAGGTAGTACAGAACTTGCAAAATGCTTTGGATACCTGGAACAGTAAACTTGCGGAAATCTGGCAGATACTCACACAGTCACCGGAAAACTTTAAGGGTGGCGGTATCTGGCAGGTGATTGTGCAGATTCATGGAGCGTTGCAGGCAATCGGCTATGCTTTGTTAGTGCTTTTCTTTGTAGTCGGAGTGGTCAAGACTTGTGGAAGTTTTACAGAGGTAAAAAGACCGGAACATGCATTGAAAATTTTTATCCGTTTTGCGATTGCAAAAGGCGTAGTCACGTATGGACTGGAGCTGATGATGGCATTATTTAACATCATACAAGGAGTGACCAGTACGATTATGCAGACCGCAGGATTTGGAAGTACGGAAGATACCGTTTTACCGGACGAAATCATAGAAGCTGTAGAAGATTGTGGATTTTTTGAAAGTATTCCTCTATGGGCGGTGACGTTGATCGGTGGACTTTTTATTACAGTTCTGAGCTTCATTATGATTATGAGTGTATATGGAAGATTTTTTCGATTATGCCTATATACAGCAATTGCACCGATTCCGTTATCTTCCTTTGCAGGAGAGCCGAGCCAAAATATTGGAAGAAGTTTCTTGAAATCCTATGCAGCAGTGTGTTTGGAGGGAGTAATCGTGGTACTTGCCTGCATTATTTTTTCATTATTTGCATCATCACCGCCAGTAGTCAATCCGGACGCAGCAGCAGTGACCATGGTGTGGAGTTATATCGGAGAATTGATTTTTAATATGCTTGTACTGGTCGGGGCAGTGAAAATGTCAGACCGAGTAGTACGGGAAATGATGGGATTATAAAAAACAGAGTATGTTATGAGCCTATTCTACAATGTCTTTGCTGTCATTATATCTCATATTTCCCTGAGAGTCGAAATGAACAGAATCTAAAGGAATCCCTTTCTGTCTGGCACGAGAAATCTGGAATGACATATCGTCTTTCATAGCTTTGTAATATTGATGTTCTTGCCACTTGCGTCGCAGAGCAGAAATCCAACTGAGAACAGAAAAGGCAGTCAGCAGATAGAGGATTGCAAATGCAAGTTTCTCATGGCTTGCTGCCCATGGATTCAGAATCGTGGAAACAGCAAGGAAGTATAACAGTGGTAAGGTCAGATTTAATCTGGCAGCAATCCGAAACAGCAGAGAAATCAGGAATAGAGCAACGGTAACAACAAGTGAAATCATAACAGTGATTGGCATAGGTCAGTCCCCCTTTCATTTACCCAAAGTGTAACAGAACAGGAAAAATATAACAAATGTGCGATTTGGAGGTGTATCGTTTTGGAAGTAAAAATTAACAAGGAAATCAGGGATTACACGGAAGCAATCTTTTTCGGATTGTCCCTAAGACAGTTTATCTTTTCAGGATTAGCCTGCGGGATTGCCGTTGGGCTTTATTTTTTGCTTCACCCATACATGAGTATGGAAACAGTGAGTTGGATTTGTGTACTGGGAGCTGTCCCATGTGTAGTGTTCGGGTTTGTAAAATATCATGGAATGACAGCGGAGCAGTTTATCTGGGCATGGATTAAATCGGAAATCCTGATGCCGAAAAAACTGGTGTTCCGGTCAGAAAATCTTTATTTTGATGCAGTAGAACCAGTCATTAAAAAATATGAGAAAGAAAGTCTGAAGAAGGAGGGACGCAAGAAAAATGATGAAAACGCTGAGTAATATCTTCAAGCAGGATAAAGAAAAATTTGTAATTCCAAGAAGCGTACAGCAGGTAATTCCCATCGAGACCATCTGGTCAGATGGGATTTTTAAAATCGGGAGAAATAAATTTGCACGTACTTATAAATTCACCGATATTAACTATGCAGTGGCGAGCAAAGTTGATAAGGAAACAATGTTCCTGGAATATATGGATTTATTAAATTCGTTCGATTGCGGTGGAACAACAAAAATAACGATCAATAATCGCCGCTTGAATAAAGTGGATTTTGAAAAAGCAATTCTGATTCCGATGCAGGAGGACGGATTGGATTTATACCGGAAAGAGTATAACAACATGCTTTTAGATAAGGCAACCAGTTCCAACAGCATGGTGCAGGAAAAATATGTGACAGTATCCTGCTATAAGAAAACGATTGAAGAAGCGAGAACGTATTTTGCACGAGTGACAACAGAGCTGAACAGCCATTTTGCAAGACTGGGTTCCAAATGTGCAGAGGTAAATGGAGAAGATAAGTTACGGATTCTGCATGATTTTTACCGTACAGGAGAAGAATCTGGTTTCCATTTTGATATTCAGGAGAGTATGAGAAAAGGGCACAGCTTCAAAGATTATATCTGCCCGGATACTTTTGAATTTGAAAAAGATTATTTCCGCATGGGAGAGCGTTACGGAAGGGTACTCTTTCTTCGGGAGTATGCTTCTTACATTAAAGACGATATGATAGCAGAACTGACCGACATGAATCGAAATCTGATGTTGAGCATTGATGTGATTCCTGTTCCTACTGATGAAGCAGTGCAGGAAGTGGAAAAACGTCTGCTTGGTGTGGAGACGAATATCACAAACTGGCAGAGACGGCAGAATGCCAACAATAACTTTTCCGCAGTGATTCCTTATGACTTGGAACAGCAGAGAAAAGAAAGTAAAGAGTTCATGGATGATCTGACTACACGTGACCAGCGTATGATGTTCGGGGTACTGACTATGGTGCATACTGCAGAATCGAAAAAGCAGCTTGACGCAGATACGGAAACACTTCTGACCATTGGACAGAAAAAGTTATGCCAGTTTTCAGTTTTGAAATTTCAGCAAATGGACGGACTAAATACAGCACTTCCCATCGGACACCGAAAGATTCCGGCAGTCCGCACGCTGACATCGGAGAGCGTGGCAGTGTTGATGCCATTCCGGGTGCAGGAGATTATGGACGCAGGCGGTATCTATTGTGGAGAAAATGCAATCTCTCATAACTTAATCATGTGCAATAAAGAAAAACTCCTGAACCCGAACTCATTCCTTTTAGGTGTGCCGGGAAGTGGAAAATCCTTTAATGCAAAAATGCAGATTGTATTCCTGGCACTGGCAACGCAGGACGATATCCTGATTTGTGATCCAGAGCGAGAGTATGCATCGTTGGTTGAAGCAATGGGCGGAGAAGTGGTTCGTATTGCTGCAGGAAGCAGGGACCACATCAATGCAATGGATATGGTAGACGGATATGGAGATGGCGGTGATCCGGTAATTGAGAAGTCACAGTTTATCTTATCTTTGTTTGAGCAGTTGGATAAAAAAGGGATCAATGCGAAGGAACGTTCCATTATTGACCGATGTGTAGGGGAAGTCTATGAGGAATATCAGCATGGCGGAGCAGTGCCGACTTTACGGGTGTTGCGTGAAAAGTTTCTGGAACAGGAAGAACCGGAAGCACAGGATTTGGCACTGGTATCAGAATTATTTATAAATGGAAGTCTGGACGCATTTGCACATGAAAGTAATGTTGATGTGAATAACCGTATCATGGTATACGACATTCTGGATTTAGGAAAGCAGCTAAAGACCATGGGACTTCTGGTTATCACTGATGCAATGCTGAACCGGGTAACAGAGAACTGGAAACAGGGAAAGCGAACTCATATTTTCTTAGACGAGTTTCATGTAGTATTTGAAAATGAGTATTCCGGAGCATTTTTTAACTCTGCATGGCGAAGATTTCGTAAGCGTAATGCATTTCCGACAGCAATTACCCAGAACGTGGAATATCTGTTAGATTCTGTTCTTGCAAGTACGATGATTTCCAACAGTGAGTATATCGTGATGCTTAATCAGGCAGAGCCGGACAGAGCAAAGTTGGCAACACTTCTGAATATCTCCACTGAGCAAATGGGATATATCACAAATGCAGATGCCGGTTGCGGTTTGGTGAAATACGGAAGTTCACTTGTACCGTTCGTCAATAGATTCCCGACCAATACAAGGTTGTATAAACTGATGACCACAAAGCCGGGAGAGGACAGTATCAACCGAGGAAGAATGTAACTTCAATAATCAATTTAAGAGAATGGTACCGGAAATCGTCACAATTTGTGGCGTTTTTTAGTGCCGGAAAAGGAGGCAACTATGTCAGAAATCAGATTTTCATCAAAGGAACACGAAAAGTTTTTTTATCAGATGTTAGCAAAATGCGGAAAGCACGACAGTTATTACAGTTCATTTTTTTATTGTGTGGGAATTTCTGAAGATACCAGAAATCATGTTGATCGCATGTTTGATTTTAAAGAGCGTTTGATTAAACCGGGAGCACTGCATGAAGGGTGGCAGACAGGTGGTTCGGCACGATTGACCAGACTGGCTTTCAACTTGTGGAATGGATATGTGGAGAAGGGAGAAGAAAGTCTGTCTACCCCATACGAGATGTTCGATTGTGGCTATGCACCATATTTTTATGAAGCAATCCGCATGAAGTATCCGGAATACTGCCGGGAACTGCCACAGGTGAGCAAAAAAGAAACTAATCATGAACGCTAGATAAAGATTCAAATGGAGAAAAGCGATGGATTGTAAGATAAAAACACGCCAAGTCCATAAGGATATTAAAGTATTAGATAAGACGGTTACAGTGACAGACCATATTAAGCAGTCTTATGTCAGAACAAAAGAAACTGTCATGCAATCGACGGAGAAATCCAGTGATAGAGAGAATAATCCGGTAGGTTATGCAGAAGATGCGGCCAGCGAGTATGCTGACCGCATCTTTCACGAAACAGGGCATCAGGTACGCAGACAGGCAGGAAAGATTATTGAACGGAAGAAAGAGAAAGCTTCTGTTTCTTCGGCAGGCGAAGAAACAGTTTACCCGCCGAAAGAACAAATCCGACCAGTACCGCCTTCAGGCGGAGAAAAGGCACAGGAGCAGGGAAAAGAACTTGCTGTCAAAAAAATCAAGACCATTGAACGGGATAAAAGAACCATCAAGACCGGGAGAGCATCGGAACAGGTTGTAAAGAATACCGGAAAAGGTATTATCAAGACTTCTGAAAAAGCGGTCAAGACTGCAGAACAAACGGCAAGGACCAGTATCAAAACATCGGAGCAGACTGCAAATGCTTCTGTCCGGGCAATGCATTATTCTATGAAAAAAGCAGAAAAAGCAGTGCAGACAGCAAGGCAGACTGCACAGAATACCAGGATTGCAGTGAAAAAGACAGCAAAAGCGGTAACACATGCAATAAAAGCGTTGATTGAAGCTACAAAAGTATTACTGAGTGCATTGACTGCAGGTGGTTGGATTGCGGTTATGATTTTGATTATCGTCATTTTATTTGGTGGATTTCTATGCATGACAGGTGGGGATAATTCCAGTACGGTTTCTTCGGTTAGTGCAGAAGTAGAAGCATACGAACCACTAATCCGTCAGTATGCAAATCAATATGGCATTGGAGAGTATGTGGAATTAATCAAAGCCATTATGATGCAGGAATCAGGTGGGAGAGGACTTGACCCGATGCAGTGTTCAGAAGGGAGCTTTAATACAAAATACCCCAAACAGCCGAATGGAATCACTGATCCAGAGTATTCGATTTCTTGCGGAGTGCAGGAGATAAAAAGCTGTATGGAACGTGCAGGGGTAAAAAATCCTCTGGATATGGAAAATATTAAACTGGCATTGCAAAGTTACAACTATGGAAATGGATATCTGGAATGGGCAAAAGCCAGAGGTGGATATACCCTTGCAAATGCAGCAGAATTTTCTGATATGATGGCACAGAGAATGGGGTGGAGCAGTTATGGGGACAAGCAGTATGTACCGCATGTGCTTCAGTATTATGCATTTGGAAGAATCCCGACAGGCATCGGTAATCAGGCAATCGTTCAGGTAGCAGCATCTCAGGAAGGAAAAGGCGGAACAACCTACTGGAGTTGGTATGGATTTGGAAGCCGAGTAGAGTGGTGTGCCTGCTTTGTGTCATGGTGTGCAGACCAGAGTGGTTATATCCAGAGTGGAGCTATTCCAAAATTCTCTCTTTGTTCGGACGGTGTGAAATGGTTTGAAAGTAAAGGCAGGTTCCGGGACGCCAGTTATACCCCGGCGGTAGGAGATATTATTTTCTTTGACTGGGGGAATAATGGAACGATTGACCATGTTGGAATTGTAGAGAGTGTCAGTGGTGGAACCGTCAATACCATAGAAGGTAACAGTGGAGATAAAGTGGTAAGACGAAGTTACAGTATCGGAAGTAGTAATATTTATGGATATGGTGTTCCGGCATATTAGAGAAAAATGTTGTTTGGAATGATAGCGGAGATATTTATAAAAGTAAATCGCCTTTTTAAAAACGAAAAGAACCAGTGAGAGAATCGTTAAACTTCACTTACTGGTTCAATTCGTTTTAAATTTCTCGGATAACTCTGTCAGTTCTTTCGCCGTTTCTTGAGTGTGATGTAACAGGGTGTCACGCATTTCTGGCGGACAGCTAGAATAAAGCATTTTCATCTGATTAACACCTTCATCCTCCAGAGAGACATCTGGATTTATAAGTGTGTCCAAAGAGATGTGCAGAACCTTTGCCAATGCTCTTAAAATTAAATAGAAAGGATTCATTTTTCCCTTTTCAATATTGGCGATTTGCTTTACAGAAACATGGCTCAGATCAGAAAGTTCCTGCTGTGTCAGCTCTTTATTCTTTCGGGCTTTCCGCATTTTCTGCCCTAAAGCAGTTAAATCATCAATCGGCATAATCATTCACCTCAAGAATATTGTATCGTTCCGGTTTATATGATGGAATGACCTTATTATGCCTGACAAGCTGTACGATTATGCCGATTATATAAAGCTGCGATTGGTGATAAACTTGTATTATTCGAGATAAAGAACTATAATGTACTCTGTGGAGGTGCGAAATGGACTATATGACATTGAAAGAGGCCGCCGAGAAGTGGGGCGTGACACCTCGTAGGGTAAATTATTATTGTGCTGGTGGGCGTATCCCCGGTGCTGTGAAAATGGCCGGTGTTTGGCTGCTCCCTAAAACTGCGGAGAAGCCGACTGATAGGCGCAGAAAGGAAGGAAAAAAGAATAATGAAGATTCTCTTAATTGAAGATGATATAGAAATAAGTGAAATGTTATGTAGCTATCTTATAGCAGAAAATTTTGAAGTTGTCTGCGCTACTGATGGTCAAAAGGCATGTGAGGCTTTCGACATTGGTTCTTATAGTATCGTCTTGTTGGATTTGATGATTCCCAAAATTACAGGTATGAATGTAATGAAGTATATTCGTCAAAAAAGTACGGTGCCAATTATCATCATTTCTGCAAAGGATTCGGATTCCGACAAAACTTTAGGTTTGGGCCTCGGTGCGGATGATTATATTACAAAACCGTTTTCCATAACAGAGGTTATGGCGCGTATTAAAGCAAACATACGGAGAAATACCGAATATGCTGCCGTACAGCCAGAGCAAACGAAACTTGTGTGGGGTCCATTGGTTATGAACTTGGAAAATCACACCGTCACAAAATCAGGCGAGATTATCGAACTGACCGCAAAAGAATTTGATATTTTACGGCTGCTTCTGGAAAACCCACAAAGGGTCTACACAAAGGCTCAAATCTATTCTTTAATTTGGAATGATGCCTATATGGGGGATGAAAATGCCGTCAATGTTCACATCAGCCGTTTACGAACGAAAATTGAGGATGATCCACGAAAGCCACAAGTTGTTATAACTGTATGGGGAATTGGCTATAAGCTGGGAGAACAGAAATGAGCAATGCGACAATTATCTTTTTACTAACCCTCTGTATTATGATTTTAATCTGTATCATTGTGTACCAGCAGTTTGTATTCCATAACGGAACAAAAGCAAAAATACACGAGATCAGCAGCAAATTGAAAGAACTTCTTGACACCGACAGCGACGAAAAAGTGACAGTCTTTACCGATAATAAGGCACTGATAGAGCTTGCAACACAAATCAATCGAATGTTGGAAGATCGGCAAAAAGTAAAAGTTGAGTATCGGCGGGCTGAAATGGCATCCAAAAAGATGTTATCTAACATTTCCCACGACATTAAAACTCCCATGACAGTGATTCTTGGCTATTTGGAGATTATGCGTTTGAACGGAACCCAAAGCAATGAAATGTTGCAAAAGGTAGAAAGCACTGCCCAGCGGGTAATGGGATTGATTACACAATTCTTTACGCTTGCTAAATTAGAGGCTGGCGATACAGATATGCCATTGGAGCGTTTGAATGTGAACGAAGCCTGCCGGGAAAATATTTTGGATTTCTATGAACTCCTTTCACAAAAAAATTTTGAAGTGGAAATTAACATACCCGATCATGTGTTGTATGCAAATGCCAATAAAGATGCGTTGCAAAGAATTATGTTCAATTTGATTTCCAATGCAATTCGCTATGGCGGCGATGGAAAATATTTAGGTATGTTTTTGCGGGCAGATCAGGCACATATCTATATAGACATTGTGGACAGGGGCCGTGGAATTGAAAAAGAATTTGCCGATTCGGTTTTTGATCGGCTGTTTATGATGGAAGATTCCAGAAATAGTGCTATGCAGGGAAATGGTCTTGGACTGACGATTGCGAAAAATCTTGCCTTGCAACTCGGTGGCGATATTACTTTAGAAAGTCATCCGCACCAGAAAACAGTTTTCACTATTACGCTCAAGAAAATGGCCTATTAAACCATAGGTCATTTTTTTAAGAAAGAAATTTGTAAGAATTATTCAAGAGTTTTGAAAATCGAACTTTCTATAATGTCAGTAGAAAGGAGGGCAAGACAATGCCATTTATTTTACAAACAAGTGGTCTTTCTAAAAAGATCGGTAGTAAGGCACTTGTCACTGATGTTAATATTCATATTCCAAAAGGGGAAATTTATGGTTTTCTTGGTCCTAACGGAGCTGGTAAAACCACAGTGATGAAGATGATTACTAACCTTTGGAAACCTACCAGTGGGACTATTGAGGTGTTTGGAGAGGTATTGACTCCAAAATCCTATGAAGTCTTAAAAAGAATGGGAAGTATCATCGAGTTTCCCACCTTTTATGACCACATGACCGGGCGTGAGAACTTACAGCTTCATTGTGAGTATATGGGCTATTACAATGTTGACAGTGTTGAAAGTGCGTTGCAAATGCTGGACTTGACATCAGCAGCCGATCAGCCGGTCAAGAACTATTCCCTCGGCATGAAAGAACGCCTTGGAATTGCAAGAGCCATTATGTGCAAGCCGGAACTGCTTATTCTCGACGAACCCACAAACGGCCTTGATCCAGCAGGAATGAAACAAATCCGTGATTTATTAAAAACACTTTGTTCGGAGTACGGTATTACCGTTATGATTTCAAGTCACATTTTATCTGAAGTGGAGAGTATTGCGGATACCGTTGCTATTATCCATCACGGAAAAATGATGAAAGAAATTCGTATGCAAGATATTGAGGAAATGAACCTCAATTATGTGGAGCTTTCTGTCACGGATGAAAAGCGGGCTGCCTATGTCTTGACTGAAAAGTTGGGTCTGCAAAATTTTAAGATTCTTGACAGCGGTAAAATTCGCATATATGACCATGCAGCGTCTACCCAGCAGTTGACGAAAATACTGGCTCTGAATGATGTTGAAGTTGTGAGCATTGGAAAGAAATCTGAAACGCTGGAGGACTACTTCTTGAAGCTGACCGGGGAGGTGAAATATCATGCTTAAACTCATTAGGCTGGAATGGAAAAAGAATAATGTAGGCAAGTACATTCGCAATGTGGTTATCATGTCGGCTCTGATCTGCCTGTTCATATTTGCCCTTTGCTATTTGGGAATTGCCAATGATCCTGATACGGGTCTTCCTGATGCGGCGCCGGGTAACAGTGCGATTTCTTCCTCTATCGAGCTGTTTACAAGCATGGCTTTTCTGGTGTTTACCAGTGTCATGTTGTCCACATACATTGTGAGCGCCTATAAAAACAAAACCATGAACTTAATGTTTGCGTATCCAATTAAGCGACAGAAAATTCTCGTTTCTCAAATGTTAGCTGTATGGATTTTCAATTTCGTGGCTCTGGTGCTGACAAAACTATTGATTTACGGCTGCATTTTACTTGGTGCACAATTCATGGTTTCCTCATTCCCACTGGACTACAACATGGCAAGTATGGGGTTCTATATTCAGTTACTCTTAAAGTCCGTTGTCATTGTAACCATGAGTTTTATCGCCTTGTTTATTGGTATGGCTATGAAGTCCTCAAAAGCTACCATCGTATCATCTTTTCTGCTGATTTTTTTGACACAGGCTAATGTGGGCGATTTTTCTTTGGCGGATAATGCCATTCTTCCTGTTGTACTTATGGTACTTTCCTTAATCTTTGCGTTTCTCTCGATTTACAATGTGGAAACTAAGGATTTGAACTAAATGCTCAACGAAATGAAAGTTCTTATAGTGATGCCAATTATAAATTGATATTAAGAGTTAATTAAACTGCCGGACGACGGCAAAAGAAAAAAAGCCGTCGTAGAGCAGACAATTTGACACGCCCATTTGAAACGGCGGCTTTGATTTTCAGAGCCGCCGTTTCTTTGCGTTTACACAAACCAATGACGACTTACAGGGACACGGTAGCCGATTGGAGGTTATATTAGCGTGTCTCGGTTGCTTTTTCAAAACTCATATGGTTTACATCAGTTAAAAAAAGCATTGCTGTTACGCCTGATAAGTTTAGCATTGCATCGGTATTATCATTCCGTGTAATTCAGTATAATAGCGGTTGCTATGGGTGCGTCAGTTTTCCATTGTGGAAAACGGGCGTTTTTTGTTGCCAATTTTTAGAAAATACTTCGACAATATGTCGATGTCGTGCCCCACCTACTGATCTGAATTCAAAAAATTCAGATCGGAGGAAAGGACATGGAAGGTAGACAGCCAAAAAGAAGAAAAGATAAATATAACCCATATGAAATCTATGAGAAGGACGGAAAATATTATGTTTCATTCCGCAATGGTGAAAAAGAGTACAAGGATTTGGAAATAGGAAAGAATGTATATGAGGCTTTTAATATGTTTGAATTGCAGGACGTGTCGCATATGAATGTTGTGGACAGGCATCTGGAACAGTCAGAAATCTGGGATTCCAGTTTATATGAACGGGTATTTCAGAAAGAGGAAGGTGTAGAGGATACTGTTCTGAATAAACTGGAAACGGAACGGTTACATAGTGCAATCCAGCAGTTGTCGGAAATTCAGAGAAGACGATTGATGAAGTATTATTTTGAAGATAAGAATTATGAGCAGATTGCACAGGAAGAAGGCTGCTCTTTTCAGATGGTAGCAAAGTCTGTAAAAGCAGCAATCAGAAATTTGAAAAAGATTTTGAGATAGTGGGTTGAAAAATAGCGTTTAAGTGAGGAAACAGGTGGAAAGAGAAATATTCTGATCCGCCTGTTTCTTCTTTTGTCACGAAAAGACTGGGGAGCGGGACGAACCTTGACAAATTCATATACATTCATCAGACACATTCCTGTTGTTATCGTGATGAGCGTAAGCCACATTAACAGATACGCCATAACACAGGCTGGGTAAAGGCAGCGAAATCCCACCCGTATACTTCCTTTTGGTTTCAGTTTGTATTGCTCAGACTGTTGAGCGAAAAATGTTTGGTTATAATTGTCAGATTGCTTCTGGCAGGGCGATGACAGACAACAGGCATAATGATACTCCTGTCCGGTCATAAAGTCGTGTATACAAAATATTTCTTTGATGCCGCAACAAGTGAGGGCAGCTTCAGGAGATCCCTGGAGAGGAAAAATCCCAATCCCATATATTTATTTTAAATAAAATCCTGTGGAGCTGATTAGCAGTCAGCCGTCTGATGATTTCCCAATTACAAGTCGGGACGTCGGGGACAAATAGGCTTGTATTTTACATATTTAGGGATAACAACAGTTAGAAAGTCGAGAGGAGATAAAGCAAAGATGGAAGATAGAAACGTCAGGCGTGGGGATATTTATCATGCCGACCTTGATCCTGTATTTGGGAGTGAACAGGGCGGTTATCGTCCGGTGCTGGTGATTCAGAATAATATAGGAAATAAATACAGTCCGACAGTGATTGTGGCGGCAATTACAAGTAAAGAAAAAATGAAACTGCCGACACACATTGCAATTCCAGAAATCGAAGGTCTGGAAAAGGATTCTGTAGTGCTGTTAGATCAGCTTAGAACTTTAGATAAAAGACGGTTGGAAAATTATGTATGTACGTTGAATCGGGTAGAAATGGAGAAAATCAATAAAGCAATCCGAAGAAGTACCGGGATACCGAAAATCATTGAAAAACCGTTAGTCGTGAGCCTGTGCAGAGTATGTGCAGGCAATTTTTATGATGTGCCGGAATATTATATCCGGCGGGTGAATCCAGAACAGAGATATAAGGATACATGTATGTTCTGCAATGTCCGGAATGGGTACGACTATTATATAGGAAGAAAGAACAAGTAACACGTAAAAGTCAAGTGTGCGATTTAAAAATTCGCACATTGGACGCTGTAGACGAAAATGGATATCTTAGTGGTGTACCGTTTTTAGATGTTACACAGCTAAAAACTACCGGTAGTAAAGCGCAAAGATTAGGACGAGGAGGATAACGTCATGGCAATGATAGAGAATGAAATGGAAAAGAAAGTATATAAAGTAGAAGATGTTCAGAATTTGCTTGGACTGGGACGCTCCAAGGCGTATGAATTTATAGAAAATGTTTATTATGATAGAAAACCATTCCGGGTGTTGAAGATTGGCAGATCTTATCGTATCCCATGCAATTCTTTTGATAGGTGGCTGAATGGAGACGAGGAGAGAGAAAGAGTGAGAGCAGAATGAAACAGAAAGAAACGCAGCAGGAGACAATGTCAAAGGAAAAGAGAGTTGTCTTTTTTGAAGGAAAATCATGGTATCACAGAACCAAAGAGCTGCAGGACGATCTGACGACAAAATATGGGAAAAAAGGTGGATTTGAAACGCCGGAAGAAGCAGAGAAAAGTTACTGGGAATATGAAAAGAGATACCAGAAGAAGCAGAGAAATCTCCAGATTGCAAAAATGCAAAAGACAGATGTGATGCTTGGGGATTATCTGGAATACTGGTTTGAAAATATTTTCAGTCCGAGAATTGAGACAACCACAAGAATGGTTGGAGCATATACCTTATATAATCTGATTCTTCCGAGTATGGAAGCGGATATCAAATTAAAATACATTTCAGTAGAGTATTTAGATGCTCTACTGGAACGTGTCGCGAAAATTTGTCCTTCAGCAGGAAATAAAGGGCGAGAGCTTTTGAGCATCGCCATGAAAGATGCAGCAGGAGATAAGTTCATAAGCTATAATCCAATGCCTGAGACAAAGCCATATTCGAGAGCAAAACCAAAGGTAAGGGTATTAAGCAAAGAAAAATTGAAAGTTTTTCTTGAAGCTGGGAGCAAGAATCCTTGGTATCTAGAAATTTTACTGGGACTGTTTTGTGGGTTACGAAAAGGAGAAATTCTTGGATTGAAATTTCAGGATTTTGATTTTGAAAAACAGACCGTCAGAATTAGCAGACAGCTTGTTGGAAACCTGAAACTGAAAGAAAAAGAATTTACGGTTACGGAATATGCTGTTATTGAAAGGAATCCAAAGACTGAGAACAGCTACCGGATATTGAGAGTGCCAAAAGTGGTGATGCAGGAAGTAAAACGCAGACAGCAGTTGATTGAATTGCGAAAAACTGATCCGGGCATAGAATACAAGAATTTTGATTATGTATGTTGTCAGGAAAATGGCGAACCCCGATCATTAACGGCAATGAATCAGGCACTTACGAAAATCTGTAACAGAAATGGATTGGCAAATATCACCGTACATGGACTCAGACATATGTTTGCGACCATTTTAATTGAACTTGGAGTTCCATTGTTTAAAATATCTGGTCTGTTAGGTCATAGTTCCGTTCATACGACTTACGAATATTATTGTGAGATTATGGACGAGCAAGATAAGATTATTGCGTTTGTAAATAATACATTTGTACCACAACAAACCGGAACGGAGGGATAGCCATGCATAAAACCTTTGACTTTAAGAAATATGTAGAATATAAGGTCTATTCGGTGACAACAATCAAAAAGGGATATGGATTTCGTGTGTTGCTGACGTTTGCAGACGAAAGTACAAAGACGCAGCAACATGCGGGATTCACGACCAAAAGAGAAGCCAATGCATTTCGTGATGAAGTCATTGGACAGCTACATACCGGAACCTATATTGTGTATGGGAAAATCCGGGTAGAGGAGTTTATGATCTTCTGGCTGGAAGATATTATGCGTCCCCGAATAACAGACGACACATATACAACTTACAAAAGTGCCATTAGGAATTATATTGTTCCACAGCTTGGAAAAATGTATATGTCTACACTGAATCAGGGTTATATCAGAAAATTATATAATACAGTTGCAGAAAAGTACGAATCAGTTGCGAAAAATGTCAGGACGATCATGAAAACATCATTGGAGTATGCATTTAACAAAAATGTATTGGCAACTAATCCTGCGAAGGGAATCAATTTACCGAAGAAAATAAAAAAGACAGAGTATCGTGTTCTGAAAATCGACGAAAAGAAAACATTGACACTTCCGCAGGTGCTACAGTTGATTGAGGCCAGTAAAGAAACATCGATTCATATGCAGATTTTATTTGCTGTATTGATGGGGCTCAGAAGAAGTGAAATCAACGGTTTGAAATACAGTGATGTCGATTACATTCACAGGACGTTGAGAGTAGAGCGTCAGTTGGGAAAGAAGCCAAACAGTAAAGCAGAAGACTGTGCACCTAAGATGCTGACAAAGCAGGAAATTAAAACAAAAACACCTGCTGGTGTGCGTGAACTTCCAATACCGGATTATGTATTTGAAGCAATTCTGGAAGAACGGAAAACTTATGAGAAGAACCGCAGACGCAGACCAAAAGAGTTCCGGGACTGGAATTATATTTGTTGTTCTACATATGGGAATCCAAGGAGTAAAGGCTTTCATCAGAAATACTATAAAGACTTGTTGAAATCCTTGGATTTGCCTGATATTCATTTTCACCAGTTGAGAAATACCTATGCAACTATTTTGCTGAAGAATAGCTTTAATTCAAAAGGTGTTTCGCATTTATTGGGACATGCCAAGGAAATCATATCAGTAGATGTTTATGGAGATACGCAGGAAATCATAGAAGACTGTCTGGATATATTGGAACCATTTATTGAAGAAGTTATTCCAAAAGAGCGGAAAGATCAGTATTATGATTATTCAGAAGTGATTGAAATAGACTTAATCCTGGAGGAATATTTCAACGCAGCATGATAAAAAATAGAATAGTAGTAAGAGAGAAAAGTACAAATAAGAATCGAACATTTGTACTTTTTTCTTGCCTTCATCTATATACTTTCAAAAAAATGTCTGATATAATAGGGACTGTTACAAGAACAAACAGTAAAAATATGACAGAACCGGAGCCTGGTATCATCAGGTATTTCCGAGTGCTGTTTTATCCGCAAAAATCAGTTTTGTGACTTTTATTCGTAACGAGGTGAAAAGGACATCTATTCACCATAAAATAAGCTTTTCGTTACGAATCTGATTACGAATTTTTGGCTGATATTGGTCATAGTAAAAGTCACAAATGGAGGAATTTACCATGAATGAGTTCAAATTAAAAGCCCCATATAAGCCAACCGGAGACCAGCCACAGGCGATTGCAGAGCTTGTGAAAGGTTTCAAGGAAGGCAACCAATGCCAGACTTTACTGGGGGTTACGGGTTCTGGAAAGACTTTTACGATGGCAAACGTGATCCAGCAATTACAAAAGCCGACACTGGTCATCGCTCATAATAAAACACTTGCTGCGCAGCTCTACGGAGAATTCAAGGAGATGTTCCCCGATAACGCAGTTGAATATTTTGTCTCCTATTATGATTATTATCAACCGGAAGCTTATGTGCCGTCTTCTGACACTTATATTGCAAAGGATTCGGCAATCAATGATGAGATTGATAAACTGCGTCTTTCAGCCACTTCTTCTTTGAGTGAAAGAAAAGACGTCATTATTGTTTCGAGTGTTTCCTGTATTTATGGAATCGGAAGTCCAAAGGATTACCAGAACATGATTATTTCTCTGCGTCCGGGAATGGAAAAAGACCGGGATGAGGTTGCTCGGGAATTGATTGATATTCAGTATGATCGCAATGACATGGATTTTCACAGGGGAACATTTCGGGTGCGGGGAGATGTGTTGGAAATTTTCCCTGCGGATTATACGGATACAGCGGTAAGAGTAGAATTTTTTGGAGATGAGATTGACCGTATTACAGAAATTAATGTACTGACCGGAGAAATAAAATGCCAGTTAAATCATATCGCAATTTTCCCGGCTTCGCATTATGTCGTTCCGATGGAGCAGATAAAAAAGGCAGCCATTCATATAGAAGAAGAGTTAGAAGAACGGGTGACATATTTTAAAAGTGAGGACAAATTATTAGAGGCGCAGAGAATTTCAGAGCGTACAAATTTTGATATGGAAATGTTGAAAGAAACCGGTTTTTGTTCGGGAATTGAAAATTATTCCAGACATTTATCCGGCTTAGAGCCGGGACAAGCACCATATACGCTCATGGATTACTTTGGAGATGACTATTTAATTATCGTAGATGAGTCTCATAAAACGGTTCCACAGATTCGGGGAATGTATGCCGGAGACCGTTCCAGAAAGACAACACTGGTGGATTATGGATTTCGTCTGCCATCGGCACTGGATAATCGTCCGCTTAATTTTGAAGAATTTGAAAGTAAAATTGACCAGATTTTATTTGTATCTGCTACACCGGGGGAGTACGAGGAACAACATGAACTCTTAAGGGCAGAACAGATAATACGTCCGACAGGACTTTTAGATCCGATGGTGGAAGTACGTCCGGTAGAGGGACAGATTGATGATTTGGTTTCTGAAGTGAATAAAGAAGTCGAGAAAGGAAATAAGATACTGATTACCACACTGACGAAACGTATGGCTGAGGAATTGACGGATTATATGAAAGATTTGGGAATCCGTGTGAAATACTTACATTCTGATATTGATACGTTAGAGCGGACACAGATTATCCGTGATATGCGTTTAAATGTATTTGATGTTTTGGTTGGAATCAACCTTTTAAGAGAGGGACTGGATATTCCGGAAATTACATTAGTTGCAATTCTGGATGCAGACAAAGAGGGATTCCTGCGTTCCGAGACCTCACTGATTCAGACAATTGGTCGTGCGGCAAGAAATGTAGAGGGACATGTCATTATGTATGCAGATGTGATGACGGATTCCATGAAGATGGCAATCAATGAGACGATGCGTCGCCGTAGTGTACAGGAGGAATATAATAAAGAACATCATATCACACCGCAGACTGTTAAAAAAGCGGTACGAGATTTAATCAGTATTTCCAAATCGGTTGCCGAGACAGAAGAAAAATTAGAGAAAGACCCTGAGTCTATGAGCAGAAAAGAATTAGAAAAATTAATTAAAGAAGTCGAGAAGAAGATGCGAAAAGCAGCGGCGGATTTGAATTTCGAGGCAGCAGCAGGGCTTCGTGACAAAATGGTGGAACTGAAGAAAAATCTGGAAGAAATGGATTGATTTCCGCTCGAAGTCAAGTGGATATTCGCAATCCGCTACACTGCTTGCTCATAACCAAATAGCTGCTACGCAGCTTATCAGAAGGGGCTTGCCCCTCCTGATACAAGCAAGTCCCCACCCCTGCTTATTGCTTTTCGCAATTGAAGCAGGGGACTTACTTGATTTGGTTAAAAAAATAAAAAAAATTTCGTAAAGCTCTTGACAAATAAATGGGTCAGTGCTATCTTAAGAGCATAGATGTTAGCACTCCACTACGACGAGTGCTAACAATTAAAAAAGAAGCAGAAAGGAGATTAAAATGGAAAGTGAATTGGATGAGCGAAAACGAAAAATTTTAAAAGCCATAATCCAGACCTACCTTGATACCGGAGAACCGGTTGGTTCAAGAACGATATCAAAATACACAGACCTGAATCTCAGTTCTGCAACCATCCGAAATGAAATGTCAGACCTGGAAGAACTGGGTTACATTCTTCAGCCGCATACATCGGCTGGAAGAATTCCTTCTGATAAAGGATATCGGTTATATGTCGATGAACTGATGAAGGAAAAAGAAAAAGAAGTTTCGGAAATTAAAGATTTGATGATAGAAAAGACCGATAAAATGGAAAAAGTATTACAGCAGGTAGTAAAAGTACTTGCAATAAATACAAATTATGCCACAATGATTTCCGGTCCGACCTATCACAGAAACAAACTTAAATTCATTCAGCTCTCTAAAGTGGGTGACAATCAACTGCTTGCGGTTTTAGTAACCGACAGCAATCTGGTAAAGAATCAGATGATTGATTTACAGGAGCCTATGAGTGATGAAACAGTTTTAAAATTAAATCTGCTTTTAAATACGCAGTTAAATGGTCTTACAATCGAAGAAATCAATCTGAGCATGATAACCCGGATGAAAGAACAAGCCGGTATCCACAGTGAAGTGGTTGGCAGTGTGATTGATGCGGTAGCTCAGGCGATTGCGGAAGACAAAGATGAGGTTGAAATCTATACAAGCGGTGCGACAAACATTTTCAAGTACCCGGAACTAGCAGATACCTCAAAAGCCAGTGAATTGATTTCAGCATTTGAAGAAAAACATGCGCTTGCGGATTTAGTAAAAGATTCGATGAGTTCAGAAGAAAACACAGGAATTCAGGTTTATATTGGAAATGAAAGTCCGGTACAAACCATGAGAGACTGCAGTGTAGTGACTGCGACTTACGACTTGGGTGAGGGCATGCAGGGAACAATCGGAATCATCGGACCGAAGAGAATGGATTATGAAAATGTAGTAGATAATCTGAAAACGCTGAAAACACAATTAGACCATATATTTAAGAAAACATAGAAAGGCGGAATGGATTCGTGTCAGAAGAAAAAGAATTATATGATGATAAAAACGATGATGTAACAGCCGAGACAGAAACAGAAGAAACCGAAGAAGTTACAGAAGAAAGCTGTGAGGCAGAAGAAAATTCTGAAGAAGCAGAAACAGAAGAAAAATCTGAAGAAAAGAAAGGATTTTTCAAAAAGAAAAAAGATAAAAAAGATGAAAAAATCGAAGAGCTGACTGACCGTGTAAAACGTCAGATGGCAGAATTTGATAATTTCAGAAAACGTACCGAGAAAGAAAAAGCTTCCATGTATGAAATCGGTGCAAGAGAAATTATTGAAAAGATTCTTCCGGTTGTAGATAACTTTGAAAGAGGTCTTGCAGCAGTTCCGGAAGAAGAAAAAGACAGTCCGTTTGCAGACGGAATGACAAAGATTTACAAACAGATGATGACTGTATTTGAAGAAATGGGTGTCAAAGCCATTGATGCAGTCGGAGAAGAATTTAATCCGGATTACCACAACGCAGTAATGCATGTGGAAGATGAAGAAGCCGGAGAGAATGTAGTAGTAGAAGAGTTCCAGAAAGGATATCTCTATAAAGACCATGTCGTAAGACACAGCATGGTAAAAGTAGCAAATTAATCAATTATATCTGATTTTTAAAATCAGATTTCATCTTATAAATTGATAGAAAACTTGGAATTGATATAGGAGGAAAAAATCATGAGCAAGATTATTGGTATTGACTTAGGTACAACAAATAGCTGTGTAGGTGTTATGGAAGGTGGACAGCCAACTGTTATCGCAAATGCGGAAGGCGCAAGAACAACACCATCTGTTGTGGCATTTACAAAAACAGGTGAAAGATTAGTCGGTGAGCCGGCAAAACGTCAGGCAGTTACAAATGCTGACAAAACAATCTCTTCTATCAAGAGACACATGGGTACAGATTACAGAGTAACAATTGATGATAAGAAATATTCTCCACAGGAAATTTCCGCAATGATTCTTCAGAAACTGAAAGGTGATGCAGAAAACTATCTTGGTGAAAAAGTAACAGAAGCTGTTATCACAGTTCCGGCATATTTCAATGACGCACAGCGTCAGGCAACAAAAGATGCCGGTAAAATCGCAGGTCTTGATGTAAAACGTATCATCAACGAGCCTACAGCAGCAGCACTTGCTTACGGTCTGGATAACGAAAAAGAACAGAAAATCATGGTATACGACTTAGGTGGTGGTACATTTGATGTTTCCGTTATTGAAATCGGTGACGGTGTTATCGAAGTATTATCTACAGCTGGTGATAACCGCCTTGGTGGTGATGACTTTGACCAGAAGGTTGCAGATTACATGATTTCTGAATTTAAGAAAGCAGAAGGTGTAGACCTTTCCGCAGATAAAATGGCAATGCAGAGAATCAAAGAAGCAGCAGAAAAAGCGAAAAAAGAACTTTCTTCTGCAACAACAACAAATATCAACCTGCCATTCATCAGCATGAATGCAAATGGACCTCTGCACTTCGATATGAACCTGACAAGAGCAAAATTTGATGAATTAACACATGACCTTGTAGAAAGAACAGCAGAACCGGTTCGCCGTGCATTATCTGATGCAGGAATCAATGCTTCTGAATTGGGTCAGGTACTGTTAGTTGGTGGTTCTACACGTATCCCGGCTGTACAGGATAAAGTAAAAGCCTTAACAGGAAAAGAACCAAGCAAGAGCTTAAACCCGGATGAATGTGTTGCACTTGGTGCATCTGTGCAGGGTGGTAAACTTGCCGGAGATGCAGGCGCAGGTGATATCCTTCTTCTGGATGTTACTCCACTGTCACTGTCTATCGAGACAATGGGTGGTATCGCTACAAGACTGATTGAGAGAAATACAACCATTCCTACAAAGAAGAGCCAGATTTTCTCTACAGCAGCAGATAACCAGACAGCAGTAGATATCAACGTAGTTCAGGGTGAAAGACAGTTCGCAAGAGATAACAAATCCCTTGGTCAGTTCCGTCTGGATGGAATCCCGCCAGCAAGAAGAGGTGTTCCGCAGATTGAAGTTACATTCGATATCGATGCAAACGGTATTGTAAATGTTTCCGCAAAAGACCTTGGAACAGGAAAAGAACAGCACATCACAATTACAGCTGGTTCAAATATGTCTGATGATGAAATCGATAAAGCAGTCAGAGAAGCCGCTGAGTTCGAAGCTCAGGATAAAAAACGTAAAGAAGCAGTTGATACAAAGAATGATGCAGACGCTATGGTATTCCAGACAGAAAAAGCAATGGAAGAAGCTGGCGATAAATTAGATGCAAATGATAAAACAGCAGTAGAAGCTGACTTAAATGCATTAAAAGAAATCCTGAATGGCTGTGCAAACACCGATGAGATTACAGATGCCCAGATTGCTGACATCAAAGCAGGTAAAGAAAAACTGATGCAGAGTGCACAGAAACTCTTTGCTAAAATGTACGAAGGTGCACAGGGAGCAGCAGGTGCTCAGGCAGGTCCGGGACCAGAGGCAGGTGCAGGCGCAGGAGCAAATGAAGCTTATGGCGATGATGTAGTTGACGGAGATTACAGAGAAGTATAAAATTGTCAGTAAATAAAAGATATGGGGCATGGGGTGCTGACAGGCGCTCCATGCCTAAATGTGTGTATAGAAAGGATTAAAACCAATGGCGGATAAGAGAGATTATTATGAGGTGCTTGGTGTCGACAGAGGCGCAGATGATTCTACCATAAAAAGTGCATATCGTAAGCTGGCAAAAAAATATCATCCAGACGTAAACCCAGGTGATAAAGAAGCAGAGAAAAAATTTAAAGAAGCTTCCGAAGCTTATGCAGTATTAAGTGATGCAGAAAAGAGAAAACAGTATGACCAGTTTGGACATGCCGCATTTGAAAATGGCGGTGGCGGAGCCGGCGGATATGGTGGCTTCAGCGGATTTGACGGCGCAGATATGGGTGACATTTTTGGAGATATTTTTGGAGATTTATTCGGCGGCGGTGGTCGTAGAAGAACGAATAATGGTCCAATGAAGGGCGCAAATGTCAGAGCCGGAGTTCGTGTTACATTTGAAGAGGCAGTCTTTGGATGTGAAAAAGAACTGGATTTAAATTTAAAAGAAACCTGTGAAACCTGTCATGGAACAGGTGCAAGACCTGGAACACAGCCGGAGACCTGTCCAAAATGTCATGGAGAAGGTCAGGTTGTCTATACACAGCAGTCTATGTTCGGAATGGTTCGGAATGTTCAGACTTGTCCGGATTGTCAGGGAACCGGTAAAATCATTAAAGATAAATGTACCGATTGCCATGGTACAGGATATGTGTCCAAACATAAGAAGATTCAGGTAAGTATTCCGGCCGGTATTGACAATGGACAGAGTATCCGTATCCGTGATAAAGGTGAACCGGGAACAAACGGAGGACCAAGAGGAGATTTGCTTGTAGAAGTTATGGTAGCTCGTCATCCGATTTTCCAGAGACAGGATATGAATATCTTTTCTACTGCACCAATTACTTATGCACAGGCAGCACTCGGTGGAGAAGTCCGCATCAGTACGGTAGACGGAGACGTTATGTACGATGTCAAACCCGGAACGCAGACCGATACCAAAGTCCGCTTAAAAGGAAAAGGTGTACCGTCCCTTAGAAATAAAAACGTACGTGGTGACCATTATGTTACACTGGTTGTTCAGGTACCAACTAAGTTAAATGAAGAGGCAAAAGAAGCACTTCGTAAATTTGATGCCGCCTGCGGAAATCGTCCAAAAGAAGAAAAAGAAGAAACTCCGGAAAAGAAGAAAAAAGGCGGATGGGAAAAATTCAAAGAAACCATTAAAGAAACATTTGAAGATTAGTAAAAAGAGAAGAAAATTTGTGATTGTTTCACATTTTTTCTTCTCTTTTTTTCGTTGCAATCTAAAAAAATTTCCCTTATAATAGGAATGTTAAATAGATAAAGTGGGAGAGTTTATGAGAAAATGGGCAGCATAGTGGTTCTAAAGCAGATGGTGATGATATTTGCGCTGATTATACTTGGATATTTCATGTATAAAAGGAAGTTTGTATCAGAAATGGTGATGAAGGATTTATCAGCAATTGTTGTAAACATCTGCTGCCCTGCAATGATTCTTGCAAGTGTGTTTCAGGATATGTCAGATATTTCCAGAAAAAATGTAGGGATTGTAACGGGAATTGGTATTGTGTATTATGTTCTGTTGATTGTGTTTGGTTATGCATTTGTAAAGATTTTTCGGGTACAGACGAAGGAAAAAGAAGCATATGTTTTGATGAGCACGTTTGGAAATGTTGGATTTATCGGATTTCCGGTATCACTCGCAATTCTTGGACATAAATCAATTTTGTATGTGGTGATTTTTAATTTTCTGTATAATATTTTTATCTTTACATTTGGGATTGCATTGGTAAGAAAGGGAACAGAAGGCGATAAAAAACAGTCCTGGACAGATATTTTTACACCCGGTTTTGTCTGTTGCATTTTTGCATTTTTGATTTACTGGTTTCAGCTTACCGTTCCGGAGACGCTTCAGAATATCGTAACTTACTGTGGAAATGCCTGTACGTTTCTTTCTATGATGGTAATCGGAGCATCTGTAGTGGGGTTAAATCCGAAAAAAATAATTGAAAATCGAAAGCTTATGCTATTTGAATTATTGCGGTTTCTGGTCTTACCGGTTTTAATTGCAATTTTGTTAAAACCAATTCTTCCAGATTATATTATGCGTGCAACCATTATTTTAATGTTGGCTCTTCCAACCGGAAATATGCCGGTTATGTTAGCGGAACAATATAATAAAGATGCACATACAATATCAGAGGGAATTATTTTGTCGACTGTATTATCGGTAGTGACAATAACGATTGTATTTATGTTTGTATAAGAGAGTATAGATAAAGAAAGGAAAGACTAACTATGAAGTGGAATAAAATTACTTTGGAAATCAGAGAAGAAGTAGAAGATATTGTCATTTCCACCCTTGCGGACATCGGGCTTGAAGGTGCGGAAATTCAGGACAAACAGCCGTTATCCGAACAGGATAAAAAGCAGATGTTTGTAGATATTCTTCCGGATATGCCGGAAGATGATGGGGTTGCATATCTGAATTTTTATCTGGATGAGGATGAAGATGTCAATGCAATGCTTGAAAAAGTAAAGGCAGAATTAGAAGAGTTAAGAATGTTTGTAGACATCGGTTCCGGAATGATTACACTTTCCCAGACCGAAGACAAAGACTGGATTAACAACTGGAAACAGTATTTCAAGCAGTTTTATGTAGATGATATCTTGATTATTCCATCCTGGGAAGAAGTAAAAGAAGAAGATAAAGACCGAATGATTATTCATATTGACCCAGGTACAGCGTTTGGAACAGGTATGCATGAGACCACACAGCTTTGTATCCGTCAGTTAAAGAAATATGTGACAAGCGAGACAGAACTGCTTGATGTCGGAACAGGAAGCGGAATTTTATCGATTGTAGCATTGAAATTAGGAGCAAAACATGCAGTCGGAACAGACCTTGATCCTTGTGCAGTTCCGGCAGTAGAAGAAAATAAAGAGGCAAATGAGATTCCGGTAGAAGCTTTTGACATGATGATTGGAAATATCATTGATGATAAAGAAGTACAGGATAAAGTTGGCTATGAAAAATATGATATCGTAGTTGCTAATATTTTAGCAGATGTATTAGTTCCACTGACTCCGGTTATCTTAAATCAGATGAAAAAAGGTGGAATTTATATTACATCCGGTATCATTGACGACAAAGAAGAAACTGTTGTAAATGCGGTAAAAGCAGCCGGTCTTGAAGTGTTAGAGGTTACACATCAGGGAGAATGGGTGTCTGTTACGGCCAGAAAAAATTAAGGAGCAAAAAATGTATCGTTTTTTTGTAGAACCGTCTCAGGTAGAAGAAACGGTCATTCGCATCTGTGGCAGTGATGTCAATCATATCAAAAATGTACTGCGGATGAAAACCGGAGAGGAAATCCTGATTAGTACCGGAGAGACAATGGAATATACGTGCTACATCGAAGAATTTTTAGAAGATGAAGTTACTGCGCATATCATGTATGCACAGGAAGCAGGATATGAACTTTCTTCTAAAATCTATCTGTTTCAGGGACTTCCAAAGTCAGACAAAATGGAATGGATTATTCAAAAGGCAGTAGAGCTGGGTGTGCATCAGGTGATACCGGTGGCAACTAAGCGAGCAGTTGTGCGTCTGGAGGGAAAAAAAGAGGTAAACAAGCAGCGTAGATGGCAGGCAATTTCGGAAAGTGCGGCAAAGCAGTCCAAACGTATGTATGTGCCGGAAGTCAGTCATGTGATGAGTTTTAAAGAAGCCCTTGCTTATGCAAAAAATCTGGATGTGATTCTTTTACCTTATGAGCGTGCAAAAGGGATGCAGGAGACAAAAGCAATCATAAACAGTATAAAACCAGGTCAGTCGATTGGAATTTTCATAGGACCGGAAGGTGGTTTCGATGAAAAAGAAGTCGAACAGTCAATGGATGAGGGTGCAAAAGCAATCACTCTTGGAAAACGAATTTTACGAACAGAAACAGCGGGATTGACAGTGCTTTCAGTTCTGATGTTTGCTTTGGAGGAATAAAATAAAATGGAAGCATATCTTGATAATTCAGCAACCACACAATGCTTTGAAGAGGTAAGAGACATTGTAGTAAAAACTATGATGGAAGATTATGGAAATCCCTCTGCAATGCATAAAAAAGGCGTGGAAGCAGAACAGTATGTAAAAGATGCGACAGAAAAAATTGCAAAAACTTTAAAAGTTCAGGAAAAAGAAATTTATTTTACATCAGGCGGAACAGAATCCGATAACTGGGCACTTGTTGGATGCGCTTATGCAAATCGCAGACAGGGAAAACACATTATTTCTACCGTGTTTGAACATGCAGCAGTTTCAGCACCGCTTGCAGCATTAGAGGAACAGGGATTTGAAATAACAAAAATTCCGGTTGATGCAAACGGAATTCTTTCGATGGAAAAACTGGAATCTGCAATCCGTCCGGATACAATTTTAGTTTCTACGATGTATGTCAATAATGAGGTAGGAGCAGTTGTTCCGGTGGAAGAGATTGGAAAGCTGGTTCATGAAAAGAATCCGAAAACAATTTATCATGTAGATGCAATTCAGGGTTATGGAAAATTCCGTATCTATCCAAAACGGATGGGAATTGATTTGTTATCTGTAAGCAGTCATAAAATTCATGGACCAAAAGGAGTTGGATTTTTATATGTAAATGAAAAAATAAAAATTCAGCCGATGATTCTTGGCGGTGGACAGCAAAAAGGCATGCGTTCCGGTACAGATAATGTTCCGGGAATTGCAGGGCTTGGAGTGGCAGCGAAGAAGATTTATGAAGATTTCGATGAAAAAATTGAACAGTTAAGGGAAAATAAACTGTATCTTGCAAAGAGACTTCAGGAACTGGACAATGTCTTTATCAATGGTCCAAAACCAGAAGATGGAGCACCTCATATTTTAAATGCAAGCTTTGTCGGAGTCAGAAGTGAGGTTCTGCTTCATACCTTAGAAGAAAAACAGATTTATATCTCAGCGGGAAGTGCCTGCTCCAGCCACAAAAGAGCCGCAAGTGCAACTATGCTTGCGCTTGGAGTCTCAGCAGAACGCAGAGAATCTGCAATCCGTTTCAGTCTAAGCGAGATGACAACAAAAGAGGAACTTGATTATGCGGTAGATGAAATCGCAAAAGTACTTCCGGTGCTTCGGAAATTTGCACGACATTAAGATGTAAAAGAAGTTAATGAGATAAAAAAGAATAAAAGACAATATTATGAAGTGAAAGGAAACGATATGTTCAAAGCATTTTTGATAAAATATGCAGAGATTGCAATTAAAGGAAAAAACAGATATATTTTTGAAGATGCGCTTGTAGACCAGATTCGTCATGTATTAAAAGAAGTAGATGGCGAATTTTCAGTCGTAAAAGAGCGTGGTCGAATTTATGTCTATGCAGACAGTGAATTTGATTATGATGAGACAATAGAGGCATTAAAACGTGTCTTTGGTATCTTTGGAATTTGCCCGACTGTAGTATTAGAGGACAAAGGCTATGAAGAGTTATCCAAAGAAGTGGTTGCTTATGTGAAAGAGATGTACAAGGATGAGCCAAAAACCTTCAAAATGGATGTGCGTCGTGCAAAGAAAAGCTATCCGATGACTTCTATGGAAATGAACGCACAGCTTGGCGGGGATGTACTGGATTCCTGTCCGAATATGAAAGTGGATGTGCATGAACCGGATGTGATGATTCACGTGGAAGTCAGAGATAAGATTTATCTGTATTCTGAAGTAATTCCGGGACCGGGAGGTATGCCGGTTGGAACAAATGGAAAAGCGATGCTGTTATTATCCGGCGGAATCGACAGTCCGGTTGCCGGATACATGATTGCAAAACGTGGTGTTAAGATTGATGCTGTATACTTCCATGCTCCGCCATATACAAGTGAAAGAGCAAAACAGAAAGTCGTAGACTTGGCAAAATTAGTAGCAAAATACAGTGGACCGATTCATCTTCATGTTGTAAACTTTACAGATATCCAGCTGTATATTTACGAAAAATGTCCGCATGAAGAATTAACCATTATCATGCGTCGTTATATGATGAAAATTGCAGAAGAATTTGCAAAAAAAGACGGTTGTCTCGGATTGATTACAGGAGAAAGTATCGGTCAGGTGGCAAGCCAGACAATGCACAGCCTTGCTGCTACAAATGAAGTCTGCACCATGCCGGTATTCCGTCCGGTGATTGGATTTGACAAACAGGAAATTGTAGATGTGGCATTAAAAATCAATACTTATGAGACCTCGATTTTACCGTTTGAAGACTGCTGTACAATCTTTGTTGCGAAACATCCGGTTACAAAACCAAATCTGAAAGTAATTAAACGCTCAGAAGAGAAGTTACAGGATAAGATTGAAGAAATGATGATACAGGCTGTAGAGACAGCAGAGACGATTGTGTGTGAGTAAAATTTGCAATAATAAAATAATAAGAGTCATACAGAATTGTGTGGCTCTTAAGATTTCTTTATTAATGAGTGAAAAGCAGAAATAGAAAAAAGGACTGTTAAAACAGTCCTTGGTTTCTATCATCCATTTTATATTAGTCTACTAAATATGGTTTTAAGACAGTAAGAATATCGTCTAAAGCACCATCAGTTGCATGGATGTTTAAATCAATAGATTTGGATAAATCTAAGCTGAAGATACCCATGATAGATTTTGCATCGATTACGTATCTTCCTGATACTAAATCAAAGTCATAGTCAAATTTTGTGATTTCATTTACAAATGATTTCACTTTGTCGATAGAATTCAGAGAAATTTTAACTGTTTTCATTGGACAAATCCTCCCTTACAATCAGTGTTTTTTGCTTTTTACAAGCATAATGTTACCGTTAATGGGGCAAAAAGTCAATATCTAAAAGAGAGAAATAAAATACAAATAATTCGGAAACTATTCGTCAAAACGCTTAAGAATAAATAGGAGTAAAATAGAAATATATGGAAAAGAAAGTTGCATTGCACAATTTAGGATGTAAAGTAAATGCTTATGAGCTTGAAGCAATGGAACAAATGCTTAAAAATGCGGGGTATGAAATTGTACCATTTGCGCCTGGAGCAGATATTTATATCATTAATACCTGTACGGTTACAAACATTGCAGACCGCAAATCAAGACAGATGCTTCATAAGGCAAAGAAAATGAATCCTCAGGCAGTTGTTGTGGCAGCAGGCTGTTATGCGCAGGCGCAAAAAGGAGAAGAAATTGACGAGGCAATTGATATTGTGCTTGGAAATAACAGAAAGCAGGATTTGATTGCCGTGCTGGAAGAGTATCAAAGCGGAAATGGTCAGAAGGAAGAGAGAATAGACCTTGAAAAACCGGTAGAATACGAAGAACTGGAGCTGGCTTCCACAGGAGAGCACACCAGAGCTTATTTAAAAGTACAGGACGGATGCAATCAGTTCTGCAGTTACTGTATTATTCCTTATGTCAGAGGTCGTGTCAGAAGCCGTAAGAGAGAGGAAGTCATAAAAGAAGTAGAACGTCTGGTAGCACTTGGATATCAGGAATTTGTCTTAACCGGAATCCATTTAAGTTCTTATGGGATTGACTGTGAGGATAGTCTGTTAAATCTGATTGTGGCAGTACAGAATGTTGAGGGTGTAAAAAGAATTCGTCTGGGTTCTTTAGAACCGCGTATTATTACAGAAGAGTTTGTAAAGACCTTAAGCAGTCTGCCGGCTATCTGTCCGCATTTTCATTTGTCTTTGCAGAGTGGATGCACGGAAACTTTAAAACGAATGAACCGTAAATATACCGCAGGAGAATACTTAGAAGGATGTCGTCTGCTTCGGAAATATTTTGACCATCCGGCACTGACAACCGATGTAATTGTAGGATTTCCGGGGGAAACAGAGGAAGAATTTAAATCCTCTAAGGAAATGGTGTCAGAAGCTAAATTCTATGAGACTCATATTTTTAAATATTCAAGAAGAAAAGGCACAAGAGCAGATAAAATGGAAAATCAGATTCCGGAACAGGTAAAAGCAAGCAGAAGTCATGAGATGATTGAGCTTGGAAAAGCACATCAGAAAGAATATATGGAATATTATCTTGGAAAACAGGTTGAGATTTTATTTGAGGAAACAACCGAGATTAATGGACAGACTTACTGGGTCGGTCATACAAGAGAGTATATAAAAGTTGCTGTTTTATCAGAAAAAAATCTGGAGAATCAGCTTGTAACAGGAGAAATTACCGAATTTCTTCAGGATGGGATTTTTAACTGCCGAATATAATGGTTGAATTTCCTAGAAAGATATATTAAAATAGTGGTAAAGTTTTAGATAAGGGCGTGATAATATGGGAAATTTAGATAGTACACAATATTTTAATGTAAAAGGCGATCCGGAAATCAGAGTAAAAGATGTTTTGGATTTGGTATACAATGCGATGGCAGAAAAAGGATATAATCCGGTGAATCAGATTGTCGGATATATTATGTCAGGAGACCCGACTTATATTACGAGCTACAAGGGAGCAAGAAGTACAATTATGAAAGTGGAGCGCGATGAACTTGTAGAGGAACTTTTAAAAGAATACATTAAAAATGAGTCCTGGAAGCACGAGTAAGATTATGAGAGTGATGGGACTGGATTATGGCTCTAAGACTATCGGGGTGGCAATCAGCGACCCTTTAGGTCTTACAGCGCAGGGAATTGAAATTATTCGTCGGGAAGAAGAAAATAAGTTAAGAAAATCCCTTCGCCGGATAGAAGAACTGATTAAGGAATATCAGGTAGAAGAAATCGTTCTGGGATTTCCGAAAAACATGAACAATACAATTGGAGAACGGGCGGAGAAATCGCTGCAGTTAAAGGAAACACTGGAAAGAAGATGTAAACTGCCGGTAATTATGTGGGATGAGAGACTGACAACTGTTGAAGCAAACCGTACACTGATGGAAAGTAAAGTGCGCAGGGAGAACAGAAGTAAATATGTGGATATGATTGCTGCAGTATTTATTCTGCAGGGATATCTGGATTCAAAAGCAAACCCGGGTACAGTTTAATTTCGGTTAAAATGCCAGAAATGGTATTTTTAAGAAAAAAAGAAACGGCTGTTATCCGGGATTTTAGCGTATAAAAAAATAAATTACGATAAGAAAGGATGAGGTTATGGAAACAATTATTTTTGATGGAGAGGACGGAAGTCAGATTGAACTTGGAGTCGTTGCGCAGACAAGAGTAAATGGAAGTGTTTATTTGCTGACAGTAGACCCGGAAGAGTCCGGTGAAGAAGGCAGTGCAGCTTATATTTTAAAAGATACCTCAGAAGATGGAGACAAGGACGGCTGTTATGTATTTGTAGAGGATGACACAGAATTTGATGCAGTGTATAAAGTCTTTGAAGTGATGTTGGATGAGATTGATTTTGAATACGATAATAAAAGGAACGGCAAAAATTGGAGGAATTAATTTGAAAAAAAACAACAACTCAAAATTGAAAATCATTCCATTGGGCGGACTGGAACAAATTGGAATGAACATTACAGCCTTTGAATACGAGGATAGTATTGTTGTAGTGGACTGCGGACTTTCATTCCCGGAGGACGATATGCTGGGAATCGATTTAGTAATTCCGGACGTCACCTACTTAAAAGAAAATATTTCCAAAGTAAAAGGCTTTGTAATTACCCATGGTCATGAAGACCATATCGGAGCACTTCCTTATGTATTAAAAGAAGTGAATGTGCCGATTTACGCAACAAAACTTACCATCGGACTGATTGAGAATAAATTAAAAGAACACAATCTGATCCGTACAACCAAACGGAAAGTGATTCGTCATGGACAGTCTATTAACCTTGGCTGTTTCAGAATCGAATTCATTAAAACAAATCACAGTATTCAGGATGCTTCTGCACTGGCAATCTACTCGCCGGCAGGAATTGTCGTGCATACCGGTGACTTTAAAGTAGATTACACTCCTGTATTCGGGGATGCAATTGATTTACAGAGATTTGCAGAGATTGGAAAAAAAGGTGTCCTTGCGTTGATGTGCGACAGTACGAATGCGGAGCGA
Organism: Blautia stercoris; assembly: GCF_054657695.1. NCBI lineage: Bacteria > Bacillati > Bacillota > Clostridia > Lachnospirales > Lachnospiraceae > Blautia > Blautia stercoris. The sequence continues at coordinate 1,463,892 of NZ_BAAHYF010000001.1, read as the reverse complement.
AAAGGCTTTACAATGTCAGAGCGTACTGTGGGAAGAACGTTTGACAATATTTTTGCGGAGCATAGAAATACAAGAATTATTATTGCAACATTTGCCTCAAATGTGGATCGTGTACAGCAGATTATCAACTCAGCCTATAAGTATGGGAGAAAAGTTGCGGTAGAGGGCCGAAGCATGGTAAATGTCATCGGTACAGCCGCAGAACTTGGTTATCTGAAGATTCCGGATAAAACGTTAATTGATATCGACCAGCTTAAAAACTATCCGGATGAGAAAGTTGTATTGATTACGACAGGAAGTCAGGGAGAATCTATGGCGGCATTGTCCCGTATGGCAGCAAGTATTCATAAGAAAGTTACGATTAAGCCAAACGATACGATTATTTTCAGTTCCAATCCGATTCCGGGAAATGAAAAAGCAGTATCAAAGGTGATTAATGAATTAAGTATGAAAGGTGCAGACGTTATCTTTCAGGATGCACACGTTTCCGGACATGCATGTCAGGAAGAGATTAAACTGATTTATTCCCTTGTAAAACCGAAGTATGCCATTCCGGTGCATGGAGAGTACAGACACTTAAAAGCACAGGCAGGTGTGGCAGAAGAACTTGGAATTCCAAAGGAAAATATCTTTATTCTTTCTTCCGGTGATGTGCTTGAACTAAATGAAGAAGAACCGGCAAGAGTAACCGGACAGGTTCGTACGGGAGCAATCTTTGTTGATGGTCTTGGTGTTGGAGATGTTGGAAATATCGTACTTCGTGATCGTCAGCATCTTTCTGAAGATGGTATTATGATTGTTGTGCTTACTTTAGAAAAACATTCGAGCAATCTTCTCGCAGGACCGGATATCGTATCACGTGGTTTTGTCTATGTGCGTGAATCGGAAGATTTAATGGAAGAGGCCAGAAGTGTAGTGGAAGAGGCGATTGACAGCTGTCTGGAGAGACATATTACAGACTGGGGCAAGATGAAAAATGTGATTAAAGATTCTCTGGGAGAATTCTTGTGGAAGAGAACCAAGAGAAGTCCGATGATTTTGCCGATTATTATGGAGGCATAATTCCATGAGTAATATTGATTATTATGTAAACAGGGTGATTGAGGAGATTAAAAGTGAGAGTGTTTACAGACAATACACGACTTCTCTTGAAAAGCTTAACGCAAATCCTGAGATAAAACGGCAGGTCGATGAACTGCGCAGATTAAACTATCAGGCGCAGGTAAAAAATGATGATACAGACTCTTATGACACCATAGATGACATTGATGATAAGATAAATGAATTAAGCTGTATACCGGAAGTGAATCAGTTTTTAGAGGCAGAAGCTGCACTTTGCAGACTCCTGCAGGATATTTCGGTAAGAGTACATGAGGCGATTCATTTAGATGTACCGGACTTGAATTAGGGGAATGCTTATCGGCATTCAATTGGCAGGATTAGCAGGAGACTTTAATATTCCGAGGGTGCATTAAGAAAATAAGGAGAAAAAAATGGGAAGAGGAATCAGAAAACAGGGTGCGGCATCAATTTTTGCAGGTGGATTTTTCCGCTTTGCTGTGTATGCCTGTGTGGTGTGTGCCGTGATTTATGTTGGAAAATCAGCGTATGATTTTGGATATGCGATTTTCGACCAGATACCTGTGGATGATGAAGACCATGGAGAAGATGTAACTGTTGTAATCAAAGACGGAGCGTCGGTGTATCAGATTGGAAAGATTTTAAAAAGCAAAGGTCTGATTAAAGATGCAAAAGTATTTGTGGTACAGGAAAGTCTTTCAAATTATAAAGATAAATTACAGTCGGGAACTTATATTTTAAATACTTCTATGACGACAGATGAAATGCTGGCAGTGCTTGCAAGAGAAGATATGACAGGACAGCCGGAGCAGGATTCCACGGATTCTCTGGATACCTCAGCGGATGGCACAGATGTGCAGACAACAGAAGAGGCTGTTACAGATGAGAGTCAGGATGCGTCAGGAGAACAGGCAGGAGAAACGGCTGAATAAGAGGGAAAAAAAGTGATTGTTGATGAAAGAATGGTTACCTATATAAACTCTCTGGACAAAGGAAATACGCCTTTTTTGACTCAGCTTGAAAAGGATGCAAAGGAAAATTATGTGCCGATTATACGGCGGGAAATGCAGAGCTTTTTAAAAGTAATGCTACAGATAGCAAGTCCCCATCTCATCTTAGAGGTGGGGACTGCTGTTGGTTTTTCCACTCTTCTTATGAGTGAGTATGCACCGAAAGACTGCAGAATCACGACGATAGAAAATTATGAGAAGAGAATACCGATTGCCAGAGAAAATTTTAAAAAAGCAGGAAAAGAAGAGCAGATTACCTTATTAGAAGGTGATGCGGCCCAAATTTTAAAGACGCTGGAGGGAAGTTATGATTTTATCTTTATGGACGCAGCAAAAGCACAGTATATTAACTTCTTTCCGGATGTGCTGAGGCTTTTGAAAAAAGGCGGAATTTTAATTTCTGATAATGTACTGCAAGATGGAGATATTATCGAATCCCACTTTGCGGTGGAGAGAAGAAACCGGACAATTTATAAGCGGATGAGGGAATACCTTTATGTGCTGAAAAATCATGAAGAGCTTGAGACAAGTATTATTCCTCTCGGTGATGGAGTGACGCTTAGTATTAAGAAATAGAAAGGCAGGAAAGATGAGAGCAAAACCAGAGTTATTAATTCCGGCAAGCAGTCTGGAAGTTTTAAAAATAGCGGTTATTTTTGGTGCAGATGCAGTTTATATCGGAGGAGAAGCTTTTGGTCTGCGTGCAAAGGCAAGAAACTTTTCTATGGAAGACATGAAAGAGGGAATTGAATTTGCACATCAGCACCATGTAAAAGTATATGTAACAGCAAACATTTTGGCACACAACAAAGATTTGGACGGAGTAAGAGAATATTTCCGTGAATTAAAAGAAATCAGGCCAGATGCACTGATTATTTCTGACCCGGGTGTATTTATGATTGCAAAAGAAGTATGTCCGGAGATTGAACGTCATATCAGTACTCAGGCAAATAATACCAATTATGAAACTTATAAGTTCTGGTATGGACTGGGCGCAAAACGTGTGGTCAGTGCAAGAGAACTTTCTTTAGAAGAGATTAAACAGATTCGTGCAAATATTCCGGATGATTTGGAAATCGAAACTTTTATTCATGGTGCAATGTGTATTTCTTATTCCGGAAGATGTCTCTTAAGCAATTTTTTTACCGGAAGAGATGCCAATCAGGGTGCGTGTACGCATCCGTGTAGATGGAAATATTCGATTGTAGAAGAAACCAGACCGGGAGAATATATGCCGGTTTATGAAAACGAGCGTGGAACTTATATCTTTAACTCAAAAGATTTATGTATGATTGAGCATATGGATGATATTCTGACTTCAGGAATCGACAGCTTAAAAATCGAAGGACGAATGAAAACCGCCCTTTATGTGGCAACGGTTGCAAGAACCTACAGAAAAGCCATTGATGATTATTTTGAGAGTCCAAAGTTATACCGGGAAAATATGGAATGGTATAAAGAGCAGATTATGGGCTGTACCTATCGTCTGTTTACCACCGGATTTTTTTATGGAAAGCCAGATGAAACTTCCCAGATTTATGACAGTAATACTTATGCAAAAGACTACACCTATCTTGGTTTCTTGGAAGAAAAGACAGAAAAAGGATTCTATCGAATCACCCAGAGAAATAAATTCCTTGTAGGAGAAACGATAGAGGTCATGCGTCCGGATGGAGAAAACCGTCTGGTTACGGTAAAAGCAATCTATGATGAAGAGGGAAATTCCTGTGATAGTGCTCCGCATCCACAGCAGGTGCTGTATCTGGATTTGGGAGAAGATTTAAATGTCTTTGACCTTTTAAGAAGAAAAGAAAGCGTTTCTTAATTTTAAAATCGCATTTTTTTCAATACGGGACACATAAGAGCGGCTGATATTCAGCCGCTTTGCTATTTCCCGCTGGGTCAGCTCATCACAGCCATAAAGCCCAAAGCGTAGTTTTAAGACTTCCGCTTCCCGTTTGGTCAGTACGAAACCGAGCAGGTAGTAAAGTTTACGGATATCTTGTTTTAAAGAATAATTTTTTACGACATCGACAGGTTCATTTTCAATCACATCAAGCAGATTGATTTCATTTCCTTCACGGTCTGTGCCGATTGGTTCGTAAAGAGAAATATCTTTGCTGGTTTTCTTTTTAGAACGAAGCAGCATAAGCAGTTCATTGTCGATACAGCGGGCAGCATAAGTGGAGAGCCGGTTGGATTTTTCCTGATTAAATGTATGAATTGCTTTTATCAGACCGATTGTTCCAATCGAAATCAGGTCATCTAATTCTTCTTCAACCCCTTGATATTTTTTTACAATATGTGCTACAAGGCGCAGATTGCGTTCGATGAGAACATTTTTTGCTTCCTGACTGCCCCTTTTGTATTCTTGGAGATAATATTTTTCCTCCTCGGATGTCAAGGGCTTAAGAAATGTTTTCAAGCAGCCTTACCTCAAAGGGATTTAATAATAGTCTATGAGAAAAAGGGATAAATTGTGCTTTTCCAAAAAAAGAAAAAATGCTTGTATCAAAAGGAAAATTGTGATACGATAATCGAATCAGAAAACAATTCATGTTTTCCGGTACAGCTGCTTAATCTTCGCTGTACCAGTTCTGGCAGTTCTGCCGTTTTTTCAAATTTTAAATTTATTTAATTTCAAATCTAAGACAAGTAATTATGAGTTTAGGAGGCATTTTATGTATGTTCAGTAAAGTGTTGTCAGCGGCTATTGATGGGGCAAGGTGCGTTCCGGTATCAGTAGAAGTGGATGCAAGTAATGGACTTCCGGCTTTTTTGATGGTAGGAGATTTATCTTATCAGGTAAAAGAAGCGCAAGAGAGAGTCCGTACTGCGATAAGAAACAGTGGAATGACAATTCCACCCAAAAGAGTAACTGTAAATTTAGCACCTGCGGATGTCCGTAAAGATGGAAATCATTTTGATTTGCCAATAGCGGCTTCGCTTATGATTGCATTTGGCTTTCTGGAAGCGGAAAAATTCGATGGCGTGATGCTTGCCGGAGAACTTGGCTTAAATGGCAGGATTAATGGAGTCAGAGGAATTCTGCCTTTTGTAGAAACCGCTTACAAAAAGGGATGTCGGCTTTGTATTGTGCCAAAGCAAAATTACAGGGAAGCACGGATGATTGGACAGATTTCTGTGCTTGGAGTGGAGTCTTTGCAGGAATTTTTAAGCTGTGCCAGAAAAGAAAACTGGGGGCTTTTAGAAGATACAAAAGAAGAGCCGGTTTTATTGCCTGCAAAGAAAGAAGAAATCGAAGATTTTGCTGATATTCAAGGTCAGGAATATGTGAAGCGGGCAGCCGTGATTGCGGCAGCAGGGATGCATAACTTTCTTATGACCGGTCCAAAGGGGACAGGAAAGACGATGATTGCCAGAAGAATCCCAGGGATTCTGCCAGAACCTACCAAAGAAGAACTGCTTGAAGTATCAAAGATTTACAGCATTTCAGGTCTGTTATCCGAAGAGAAACCGTTTCTTTTATCTCGTCCATTTCGGGCACCCCATCACACCATTTCACCGGCAGCACTTGCCGGAGGTGGAAAGTATCCAAAAGCCGGAGAAATCACGCTTGCCCATAAGGGCGTTCTTTTCTTAGATGAATTTCCGGAGTTTTCCCATGAATGTATTGAATTATTAAGACAGCCGTTAGAAGAACGGAAAATTTTAATCAGCCGAAGCGGAGGTTCGTACTTGTTTCCGGCCGATTTTATGCTGGTTGCTGCAATGAACCATTGTCCCTGTGGTCAGTTTCCGGATTTAAATCGGTGCAGTTGTACGTTTCAGGAAGTAAAGCGTTATCAGAATCGAATCAGTGGTCCGATTTTAGACAGAATTGATATTGTGGCAGAAGTGTCGGGAATTTCTTATCAGGAACTGACCGGAAAACGGAAAGAAAAAAGTTCAAAAAATTTTAGAAAAGAAGTTGAGATGGCAGTAAAGGTACAAGGGGAACGCTATCAGGAGAAAAAGATTCGGTTTAATTCTCAGCTTTCCGGTAAATTATTGGAGGAGTTTTGCAATGTAAGTGTAGAGGGACAGCGAATTTTGGAAAAAGCGTATAAAAAAATGAGATTAAGTGCAAGGGCATATCATAAAATCTTAAAAACGGCACGTACCATTGCGGATTTGGAACAAGAAGAGGAGATAAAAGAAGCGCATATCAGTGAAGCACTTTGTTATCGAAGAGTAGAAGGAAAGGATACTTGAAATATGGAAGAAAAAATTGTAAGTTATACACCGGATGACGTTGAGTATCCGGATAAATTAAGAAATTTTAAAGACAGACCCAAACGGTTGTATGTAAAAGGAAAACTTCCGGATCCAAATCGCAAAAGTGTGGCGATTATCGGGGCAAGAATGTGCAGTTATTACGGCAGAACGCAGGCTTATGAATTTGCAAAAGAATTTGCTTCTTGTGGAGTTCAGGTTATCAGCGGACTGGCAAGAGGAATTGATGGCTGGGCACATAAAGGTGCAATTGATGGCGGAGGAGAAACATTTGCGGTGCTTGGTTGTGGAGTGGATATTTGTTATCCGAGCCAGAATATCAATCTCTATCGTGAGATTCAGAAAAAGGGAGGAATTATCTCTGAGTATGAGGAAGGAGAGAAACCCCTTGGATGGCATTTTCCGTTAAGAAATCGAATTATCAGTGGGCTTGCTGATATTGTTTTAGTAATCGAGGCAAAGAAAAAAAGCGGTTCATTAATTACAGTAGAGTATGCACTTGAGCAGGGAAAGTCTGTCTATGCGCTTCCGGGAAGAGTGGGGGAAGCATTAAGTGAAGGATGCAACAATTTAATTTTTCAGGGAGCACAAATTGCAAAAAATGTGGAAATTATCCTCGAAGAACTCGAAATTTTGGATAAAATGACGAAAGAAAAGAATAAAAAAACAGAGATAAGGCTTGCAAGAAAAGAAGAAATGGTGTATAGTTGTGTGGATTTGAAACCAAAACACCTGGACGAAATTATAAAATTGACTGACTTGGAATTGCTTGAAGTGCAGGAAATTTTGGTGAAATTAGAGTTGATGGAACTTGTAACAGAGCCAATAAAGAATTATTATGCCAGAGCGGGAGGTTGATATGGCAAAGTATTTAGTGATAGTGGAATCGCCGGCAAAAGTAAAGACAATAAAAAAATTTTTAGGTTCCAATTATGAAGTCATGGCATCAAACGGACATGTAAGAGATTTGCCGAAAAGCCAGTTGGGGTTTAGTGTAGAAAATGATTATGAACCAAAGTATATAACAATTCGCGGAAAGGGTGACATTTTAGCAGCACTTCGAAAAGCTGCGAAAAAAGCAGATAAAGTTTATCTTGCGACTGACCCTGACCGTGAGGGAGAAGCGATTTCATGGCATCTTTCAAAGGCATTGAAGTTAGATGATAAAAAAATGCGTCGTATTACCTTTAATGAAATTACAAAAACAGCAGTCAAAGCTTCTATTAAAGAGGCTAGAGAGATTGATTTAAAATTAGTGGATGCACAGCAGACCAGAAGAATGTTAGACCGTATGGTTGGATATAGAATCAGTCCGGTTTTATGGGCGAAAGTAAAACGTGGATTGAGTGCAGGACGTGTGCAGTCTGTTGCTCTTCGTATTATTGGAGACAGAGAAGAAGAAATCAATGCATTTATACCGGAGGAATATTGGACTTTAGAGGCACAGTTTGCGGTAAAAGGTGAGAAAAAACCGCTGACTGCAAAATTTTATGGAAAAAAAGGACAGAGAATCAATATTCATTCCAAAGGAGAACTCGATGAAATTTTAAAAAACCTTGAGGGTGCAAGCTATGAGGTGGATGAAGTAAAAAAGGGAGAGCGTACCAAAAAAGCACCATTTCCATTTACTACCAGTACCTTACAGCAGGAAGCCTCCAAAGTGTTAAACTTCTCGACACAGAAAACCATGCGTCTTGCACAGCAGTTATATGAAGGAATTGATATCAAGGGAAATGGAACAGTCGGTGTGATTACTTATCTGCGTACGGATTCAACCCGTATCTCGGATGAAGCCCAGAAAGCAGCACAAGAGTATATTACAGAACAGTATGGAGAAGAATATACCAAAGTAACTGAGAAAAAAGATAGTAATAAGAAGAAAATTCAGGATGCGCATGAAGCAATTCGTCCAACCGATATTACAAGAACCCCGATTTCTTTAAAAGAGTCTTTAACCAGAGACCAGTTCCGTCTGTATCAGTTAATTTGGAAACGTTTTACCGCAAGTCAGATGCAGCCTGCAAAATATGAAACCACTTCCGTTAAAATTAAAGGCGGAGAGTATTATTTTACAACATCTGCATCGAAATTAAAATTTGATGGTTTCATGGCAGTTTATGTGCAGGAAGATGATGAAAAATCAGATAAGACGGTTTTGACAAAAGGGCTCGATGAGACGAGTGAACTGACATTTGAGAAATTTAACGAACAGCAGCATTTTACTCAGCCACCGGCTCATTATACAGAGGCGACTCTTGTAAAAACATTAGAAGAACTTGGAATTGGACGTCCAAGTACCTACGCACCAACTATTACTACGATTATTGCAAGACGGTATGTTGCAAAGGAAAATAAAAACCTTTATATGACAGAAATTGGTGAAGTAGTCAATAATATTATGAAAACTTCTTTCCCAAGTATTGTAGATGTACATTTTACAGCAACAATGGAAGAACTGCTCGACAGTATTGCAGAAGGATTGATTGAGTGGAAAACGGTAATTCGCAATTTCTATCCGGATTTGGATGAGGCAGTAAAGACAGCAGAAAAGGAACTTGAAGAAGTTAAGATAGAAGATGAGGTAACCGACGTAATCTGTGAACAGTGCGGAAGAAATATGGTAATCAAATACGGACCGCATGGAAAATTTCTGGCTTGCCCTGGATTTCCGGAATGTCGTAATACCAAACCATATCTGGAAAAAATCGGAGTACCGTGTCCAATCTGTGGAAAAGAAGTAGTAATGCGCAGAAGTAAAAAAGGACGCCGTTATTATGGCTGTGAAAACAATCCGGAATGTGAATTTATGTCCTGGCAGAAGCCATCCAAAGAAAAATGTCCAAACTGCGGTGGATATATGGTAGAAAAAGGAAACAAACTGGTCTGTGCAAATGAACAGTGTGGATTTGTGAAAATACAGCCGAAAGACAAAATCGAAGAGGCTTAAATAAAAATCCAAGTAAAGCGGACATTTGTGGAATAAAAACAATGAAAATAAATGGTTAATTTAGGGCGATTGCAGGAAAAGTCTTGTAGTCGCTCTTTTTGGTGAAAGAAACGAAATTGTTAGAAAAAAATGAATAGACAGAAAATAGCTATATTATCCATTGATTTCAGAATAATTGTGTGGTAAAATGAAAAAAGGAAAAATAAATGTAATATATAGGATTGGATGCTGAACAAAACGAAAGGAGATTTATTATGAGCGTACAATTACTAGACAAGACCAGAAAAATTAATAAACTGCTCCATAATAATCATTCTTCCAAGGTATTATTTAATGATATCTGCGAGGTGATGGTAGAGACTCTGGACTCCAATATACTTGTTATCAGTAAAAAGGGGAAAGTACTTGGTGTCGGAACATGTCAGGGAGTGCAGGAGATTACAGAGCTAATTGATGATGAGGTCGGCGGATTTATTGATAAGCTCTTAAATGAAAGACTGCTTGGAGTTTTGTCAACAAAAGAAAATGTCAATTTACAGACTCTTGGATTTGAAAGCGAAGGTATTGATAAGTATATGGCTATTATCAGTCCGATTGATATTGCAGGAGAACGTTTAGGAACACTCTTTATGTACCGTGATACCAAAAGTTATGATATAGAAGATATTATCGTAAGTGAGTACGGAACAACTGTGGTTGGTCTTGAAATGATGCGTTCCGTTCATGAAGAAAATGCAGAAGAAAATCGGAAGATTCAGGTGGTAAAAGCGGCTTTCAATACACTGTCATTCTCAGAGTTGGAGGCAATCATTCATATCTTTGATGAACTCGACGGAGATGAGGGGATCTTAGTTGCAAGTAAGATTGCAGACCGTGTGGGAATTACAAGGTCTGTGATTGTAAATGCACTTCGTAAGTTTGAAAGTGCAGGAGTTATCGAATCTCGTTCTTCCGGTATGAAAGGAACCTATATTAAAGTTTTGAATGAAGTGATTTTTGATGAACTCGATGAAATTAAAAAAAGAAAAATCGTGAAGAATAATAAATAGAATAGAAATGAATGAATCAAGAATAGAAAGTGAAGAGACTTCATATAGTAAGAGGGAACTTGACTTTCTATTTTTTTATTTACAGAAAATTACTTTCCTGTAAATAAAAAAACGCTCCGCGGGGATGCGCACTGCGGCGTACAAAGTAGATGTCGCAAGCGACCGCCGCAGGCGCGAGAATGTGCCTTGCCACATTCTCTATTTTGAACTTATAAAAATTGTATGAAACATGTACAAAAATAAAAAAATAAGAAAACATAAGAAAAAATGAGAAAACATAAGAAAATATCATGAAATATAAAATATTACACCTTTTGTTGCAGTTGCGGAAATAAGCTGAATTAACTAATATATGACTAACGGTTAGCACTCGATTAAAATGAGTGCTAGTAAAATGAGATTGATAATTCTAAAGGAGGCATTTTAGATATGAAATTAGTACCATTAGGAGACAGAGTTGTATTAAAACAGTTAGTTGCAGAAGAAACTACAAAATCCGGTATCGTATTACCGGGTCAGGCACAGGAAAAACCACAACAGGCAGAAGTAATCGCTGTAGGTCCTGGCGGAGTAGTTGATGGAAAAGAAGTGAAAATGGAAGTTGCCGTTGGAGATCAGGTTATCTATTCCAAATATGCTGGTACAGAAGTGAAATTAGACGGGGAAGAATACATTATCGTAAGACAGAACGACATTCTTGCCGTAGTAAAATAAATAAGAAATTATAATTCTTAAAAATCGTAATTCTCAAAAATCAGGAGGAAAAAAGTAATGGCAAAAGAAATTAAATATGGAGCAGAAGCAAGAGCAGCTCTTGAAAATGGTGTAAATAAATTAGCAGATACCGTACGTGTGACATTAGGACCGAAAGGAAGAAACGTTGTATTAGACAAATCTTTCGGTGCTCCGCTTATTACAAATGATGGTGTTACAATCGCAAAAGAAATCGAATTAGAAGACGGTTTTGAAAACATGGGTGCACAGCTCATCAAAGAAGTTGCTGCTAAGACAAATGATGTAGCCGGTGATGGTACTACAACCGCAACTGTACTGGCTCAGGCAATGGTTCATGAAGGAATGAAAAACCTGGCAGCAGGTGCCAACCCGATTATCTTAAGAAAAGGAATGAAAAAAGCAACTGCAAAAGCTGTAGAGGCAATTCAGGCAATGAGCGGAACAATTGAAAGCAAAGAACAGATTGCAAGGGTTGCAGCAATTTCTGCCGGTGATGACGAAGTTGGTGAAATGGTAGCAGATGCTATGGAAAAAGTAAGCAATGACGGTGTTATCACAATCGAAGAATCCAAAACAATGAAAACAGAACTGGATTTAGTAGAAGGTATGCAGTTTGACAGAGGATATATTTCTGCATACATGGCAACAGATATGGATAAAATGGAAGCTGTATTAGATGATCCATATATTTTGATTACAGATAAGAAAATTTCTAATATCCAGGATTTACTTCCGGTATTAGAGCAGATTGTAAAATCAGGTGCAAAACTGTTAATCATCGCAGAAGATATCGAAGGAGAAGCGCTGACTACTCTTATCGTAAACAAATTAAGAGGAACATTCTCTGTAGTAGCTGTAAAAGCTCCTGGATATGGTGACAGAAGAAAAGAAATGCTTCGTGATATCGCAATCCTGACAAATGGTACAGTTGTATCTGACGAACTGGGTATTGAATTAAAAGACGTAACGATGGATCAGCTTGGACGTGCAAAATCTGTTAAAGTACAGAAAGAAACAACAGTTATCGTTGATGGTGAAGGTTCTAAAGAAGATATCGAAGCAAGAATCGCTCAGATTAAACATCAGATTGCTGAAACAACTTCTGAGTTTGATAAAGAAAAATTACAGGAAAGACTTGCAAAACTTTCCGGTGGAGTTGCTGTTATCCGTGTAGGTGCTGCAACAGAAACAGAAATGAAAGAAGCAAAACTTCGTATGGAAGATGCTTTAAATGCAACAAGAGCAGCTGTAGAAGAAGGTATTATCGCAGGTGGCGGTTCTGCTTACATCCATGCATCGAAAGAAGTTGCAAAACTGGTTGAAGAACTTGACGGCGATGAAAAAACAGGTGCAAGAGTGGTATTAAAAGCTCTGGAAGCTCCTCTGTTCCATATTTCTGCAAACGCAGGTCTGGAAGGTTCTGTTATCATCAATAAAGTAAGAGAATCTGAAGTTGGTGTTGGATTTGATGCATTCCATGAAGAGTATGTAAATATGGTAGAAAAAGGAATCCTTGACCCGACTAAAGTTACAAGAAGTGCATTACAGAACGCAACAAGTGTTGCCGGAACTCTGTTAACAACAGAAGCAGTTGTTTCTACAATCAAAGAAGAGACTCCTGCAATGCCAGCAGGTAATCCGGGAATGGGTATGATGTAATTTAACCAAAGCGGATTGCGAATATCCGATTGACATTTTAAGAAATTCTTATGCCGGTGTCAGCTAGACACCGGCATTTCTTTATGATAGACTAAAAGAGATAAGAAAAAATGCATGAAAATGCACGAAAAAACGAAAGGAGAACGAAGTGAACGACACATATTCAGAACTTCTGATAAAAAAAGAAGTAACTGCAAAAGACAAGATGATAAAAGTGCTTCTGATTGCACTGATTGCACTTATGGCAGTTGCCGGAATTTTGATTACACCGCTTGCATTTATTGCAGCGATTGCGCTTGGAATTGCAGCCTATTTTGTGTTTCCGAATCTGGATTTGGAATTTGAGTATGTCTATGTAAATGGAGAACTCGATATTGACAAAATTATGGCGAAGATGAAGAGAAAAAGAGCCAAAAGTTTTGAACTTTCCAAAATGGAAATTATGGCGCCGGTAAAATCCCATAGACTGGATTATCAGAACCAGAATACCAAAATGAAAGTTTATGATTTTTCATCAGGAAATCCATCACATAAAGTTTTTGCGATGATTATTCCTAGTGACAATGAACTCTGTAAAGTGTTGCTTGAGCCGGACGAAGAACTTTTAAAAAATATTGAAAAAAGTTGTCCGAGAAAAGTTTTTGTGGATTGACACTTTTGTCGGAATTTGTTATATTTTATTACTATAAACAAAATGAAGGGAGAAAGACAATGGGTAAGATTATTGGTGAAGGCATTACCTTTGACGATGTACTCTTAGTACCGGCTTATTCTGAGGTGATTCCAAATCAGGTTGATTTAACAACTTATCTGACAAAAAAAGTAAAACTGAACATTCCGATGATGAGTGCAGGAATGGATACGGTTACAGAACATCGTATGGCAATTGCTATGGCAAGACAGGGTGGAATTGGTATTATCCACAAAAATATGTCAATTGAAGCACAGGCAGACGAAGTAGATAAAGTAAAACGTTCTGAAAATGGTGTTATCACCGACCCGTTTTATTTATCTCCAGAACATACACTGGAAGATGCAAATAATCTTATGGCAAAATTCCGTATTTCAGGTGTGCCAATCACGGAAAACGGAAAATTAGTTGGTATTATTACAAACCGAGATTTGAAATTTGAAGAAGATTTCAGCAGAAAAATCAAGGAATGTATGACATCCGAAAATCTTGTAACAGCAAGGGAGGGTGTTACACTGGAAGATGCAAAGAAAATCCTTGCAAAATCCAGAAAAGAGAAACTTCCAATTGTCGATGAGAATTTCAATTTAAAAGGTCTTATTACCATTAAAGATATCGAAAAACAGATTAAGTATCCCTTATCTGCGAAAGATGCACAGGGCAGACTGCTGTGTGGTGCAGCAGTAGGTATCACAGCAAACGTTATGGCTCGTGTGGATGCACTTGTAAAAGCAAATGTTGACGTTGTTGTCGTAGACTCTGCTCATGGACATTCTGCAAATATTTTAAAAGCAGTCCGCGAAATGAAAGAAAAATATCCGGATTTACAGGTAATTGCCGGTAACGTTGCAACCGGTGCAGCAACAAAGGCTTTAATTGAAGCTGGTGTTGACGCTGTTAAAGTTGGTATCGGTCCTGGTTCTATCTGTACAACTCGTGTCGTTGCAGGTATCGGTGTTCCGCAGATTACTGCAGTTATGGACTGTTACGAAGCAGCAAAAGAATATGGTATCCCGATTATTGCAGACGGTGGTATCAAATACTCAGGCGATATGACAAAAGCAATCGCAGCCGGAGCAAACGTATGTATGATGGGAAGTATGTTTGCCGGATGTGATGAAAGCCCTGGAGATTTTGAATTATATCAGGGAAGAAAATATAAAGTATATCGTGGAATGGGCTCTATTGCAGCAATGGAAAACGGAAGTAAAGACCGTTATTTCCAGGAAAATGCAAAGAAATTAGTTCCGGAAGGTGTTGAAGGACGTGTTGCATACAAAGGACATGTTGAAGATACAGTATTCCAGTTAATCGGTGGACTTCGTTCCGGTATGGGATATTGTGGAGCAAAAGATATTGAAACATTAAAAGCAACAGGACGTTTTGTTAAGATTACTGCTGCGTCTTTGAAAGAATCACATCCACATGACATTCATATCACAAAAGAAGCTCCGAACTACAGCGTAGATGACAAATAATACAAAAGAGTTTCAGATGTAAACATAAACGGCAGGAGCTGTTGTCTTTGGGCAATGGTTTCTGCCGTTTTTGGCATTGGGGAGAGTTTTTTATGAAACGAAAGAAAAAAAGAATCAGAACAAGATGGAATATAAAGGTATTCGTTATTTATGCAGTGACTTTATTTTTCATTATTTTTGGGGTAAAAACTGCGGTTGTTAAGATTGCAGAATTGATACAGGGCAGAGTAGAAGCACAGTCTCAGGAAGAGACAGATGTAACGGCAGAAGAAGAAACGGAAAAAAACGCAGACTTTCCGGGAGCGCCACCGTTTACAGTTGATTTGCTCGATATCAATGAATATTCAAGACCCGGGATTGCACTTGAAAAAATCAATGGAATTGTAATTCATTATACGGCAAATCCAAAGAGTACTGCAAAACAGAACAGGGATTATTTTGAAGGGTTAAAAGACAGCCATGAGACAAAGGCAAGCAGTCATTTTGTAGTGGGAATAAAAGGAGAAATTGTTCAGTGTATTCCAAGTTCAGAGATTTCGTATGCTTCTAATTCGAGAAACAGTGATACCCTTTCAATTGAATGTTGTCATAAAGATAAGAGTGGAAAATTTACAAAAGAGACCTATCAGTCTTTAGTTGAATTAGTTGGATGGCTTTGTCAGAGATTTGGACTTACCAGTGAGCAGGTGATTCGTCATTATGATGTGACAGGAAAGAACTGCCCGAAATATTTTGTAGAACATGAAGATGAGTGGGAACAGTTTAAGAAAGATGTAGATGTTCAGATTGCAGTTGTGGAACAGGAAGTAGAAACTGCCAGTCAACAGTAAATTTGGATTTGAAAGGAAAGATTTAAGATGAAAAAGAAAAAAATTTTACAGCGGGCAGTTACCTATTATCGTTCTCACATGTGGTGTTCTCTTTTGGTTTCGATTTTTGGCATGATTTTTATCATTGCTCTGATTTTATTGGGATATATGAAGAGCAAATATTATCAGTATCTGCTCGATACGACTTATGAATCAGAGAAAGTGATGATAGAGTCCGTTAAGAAAAATATTGAAAATCAGATGGAGTCCTTTATTGATTTGGGGGCAAATATTGCAGTGGAGGACCGGCTTGTACAGGAAATTGAAGACTATGTACAGGCAGGAAAGACCAATCAGTATGCTTCTAAGCTGATGCGGACAACTTTAAAAAGTACAACTTATGGAAGCGGTTCCATTACCGGAGTTGCAGTAATTGAAGAAGATGGTCTGCTTGCGCAGTTTTCCAGAGAAGAAGTGGGCACAGAAAAAGTCAGGGGAATCTGGGATGAAAATAATCAGGATGAGATTATAAGTCTGTTTCAGGAGATGAAACAACATAATGAGACAGGGCTTCTGCCCCGCTATATTATTGTAAACGGAGCAAATGAACATTTGAATGTGTCTGGAAGAGGAGTCTTACATATCGCATTTCCGATTAAGAATGGCTATAATTATAAAAATATGAAATACATGATTATCGTTTCTTATTACAGTCAGCCAATTTCATCTTTGTTAAAACAGCTTTCTCAGGGGGGAAAAGATGAGTTTTTACAGGGATATATTGAAAATGCCAGTGGAAAGATTTTGTTTCATACCGACGAAAATTATGTGGATAAAAACGCAAAAAAGATTTATAATAGTGACACGAATAAAATCAATCTGGAAACGGATGTGAAAAATTATGGATGGAAGCTGCATGGTGTGATTGACAAAGCTGCTTTAGAGTCAAACGTAAACAAAATGTACTCTAAGGCGATGATTTTGTATTTGTGTGCGATTTTGGCCGTAATGGGGATTGCAATTTTTATTATTAAGTCGATTTTAAAGCCGGTCAGTGTTATCAGTACTTCTATTGATCGTGTAAAAACCGGGGATATGCAGGGATATATTTCAATAGAAGGAACAAATGAAATCTGGCAGTTAGCACGGGAATATAATGAGATGTTGTGTTCAATTCAAGAGGCAAATGTGAAAGTAGAAGAACAGCATGGAGAAATTATTGAATCGATGAAAATGAAGCGCAGGGCAGAGAGAGAAGCACTTGAATCGCAGATTAATGCGCATTTTATCTGTAATACTTTAAATGCGATTAATTATGAGGCAATGGATAATGGGGATTTTAAAGTCTCTTTGCTTCTTAAAAAACTTTCTAATATTTTACGCTATACGTTTGATCAGAAACATCAGAATGTGTATATGTTTCAGGAAATTTCATGGATTGAGCAGTATTTGTTTTTACAGAAAGAACGAATGGGAAGTGCCTTTGATTATGAAATTCAGTTTGATTCGGATTATGATAACTGGCCGTGCAGGAAACTGATGCTTCAGCCGTTTGTAGAGAATTCGATTCTTCATGGATTAGAAGGGGTCAATAAAGGTGGATTTATCCGAATTACCGGAGAAGGATATCAAGAGTATCTTAAAATTGTAATTGAGGATAATGGATGTGGAATGACCCCGGAGGTAGAACAGATTATTAAAGAAGTGTTGGAGAATCCGTTGCTTGCAAAACAAAAAGGATTGGGAATCGGAATTTCTAATGTCGTAACCAGAATGAGGATGTATTATACAGAAGATTTAAAGATTCAGTTAGAGACAGAAGAGCGAAAAGGCTGTAAGTTTACAATGATACTTCCAGAGGCAAGACAGTAGGAGACAAGGGGGAAGGCAGATAAATGAGAATATTGATAGCAGAAGATGAAGAACGGGCGAGGAGAGGACTTCGTTCCGTTTTAACTTCTTTATCAGAGGATTATGAGGTAGTAGCAGAGGCATCGAATGGAAAGCAGGCATTAGAGTTGCTTCAGATCCTAAAGCCGGATGTGGTTTTTACGGACTTAAAGATGCCATTTTTGGATGGAATGGGACTGATTAAGGCAGGAATTGCAGCAGGTGTTTGCACGAAATATGTAATCGTAAGCGCTTATGAAGAATTTGAAGTGGCAAGACAGGCAATCAGCCTGGGAGTAAAAGAGTATCTGGTAAAACCAGTAACTTATGACGAATTAAAAGATACGATGGAACGTCTGGATGCGGCGCAGAAAGGAAAGCCTCAGCTCATTGATAAAACATTAAAAGAACGGTACCCGGATGTGCATCCATTGGTGAGAAAATCTCTGGGATTTATTGAAAAAGGGTATTCCAGTAAAATCAGTCAGAAAGAGCTGGCTGCTAATCTTGGAATTTCACAGGAGTATTTTTGTTATCTGTTTAATAAAGACATGGGAGAAACATTTTCTCATTTTTTAAAGAATTATAGAATAGAAGTGGCAAAGAAACTTTTATTAAATGGAGAATTGCCCAAAGAGGAAATTCCGTATAGTGTAGGATTTTCAGATTCCAAATATTTTAATAAAGTATTTCGAGAAGTGGAAGGTTGCACAATGACGGAATACATTCGGAAAAATTCAGAATGATTTATACAAAATACCAGAATAAATATGTGTGTACTAAATGCGTGTGGTTAAAGTGCATAGTATTATTCTGGTTTTTTGTGATCTATCTTAAAAAAATACCCGAATCTTAAAATTGTATCTTAAGATTTTGCCTCTTATCTTAAGATAGTAAGTTACGAAAAAAATCTGAAATTATTATAATAATAACATCTTAATTAGAGGAGGAAAAAAATTATGAAGAGAAGGTTCCAGAAAATCGCAGCGCTGATGCTGGTTGGTGCAATGGCAGGTACACTGGTCACAGGTTGTGGAGGCAGTAGCTCCGGTTCATCCTCAGAGTCAAGCAGTGATAGCAAAGAGGCGAGCGACAGCAGTTCTTCCAATTCAAACGGAGCAGCAGAGGTTACGCTGTGGCATTATTTCGAGCATGAAGCTCCAGACCTTGAGGCGGTAGCGGAGAAATACAATGAGTCTCAGGATAAGATTCATGTTACATGTACTTATGTATCCCGTGAAGAATTGATGAACCAGTACACAATCGGTGCAGTATCAGGAGAGCTTCCTGACATCGGAATGGTTGATTCACCGGATATGGAATCCTATATTTCTCTTGGTGTATTTGAGGACATCACAGATGACATCAAAGATTGGGATGAATTAGACCAGTTTTATGACGGACCTCTTTCAAGCTGTATGGATGCAGATGGTAAATACTACGGACTTCCAAACAATTCAAACTGTCTGACCTTTGCTGTAACATGGACATCTTAAATGCAGCAGGTATCGAGAACCCACCAACTACATGGGAAGAATTTGAAGAAGCCTGCAAGGCAACAACAAATGCAGCGGAAGGTGTATATGGATTTGCAATGTGCGATATCGCTACAGAAGAAGGTACTTTCCAGATTCTGCCTTGGATTTATTCCGCAGGTGGAAACATTGATGATTTGACAAGTGCTGAATCAACAAAAGCAGTTCAGTTCTTAACTGACTTAGTACAAAACGGTTACATGAGTAAAGAAGTTGTTAACTGGCAGCAGTCTGATGCATACAATGCATTTACAAGTGGTAAAGCAGCAATGTTTGAATCCGGTACATGGCAGTTAGCTGACATTGATGAGAAAATCAATGGTTCTTTCAATTATCAGTATACTTTACTTCCAAAAGATAAAGAATACGCTTCTACAATCGGTGGAGAAAACTTTGGTGTCTGCACAGGTTCGGAATACAAAGACGAATGTGTTGACTTCCTGAAATTCCTTATGAATGCAGAAAACAACGCAGACTTTACAGCAGCAGCTGCAAAACTTCCGGTTCGTAAAGATGCTGTAGGCTTAAAAGACCTCTGGACAACAGATGACAGATACGTTGTATTTAACGATGCTATGAATTATGCAAAAGCACGAGGACCGCACGCTCAGTGGCCGACTCTTTCCGAAGCACTTTATACAGGTGTTCAGCAGGCTCTGCTTGGTGAAAAATCCGTAGAAGACGCAATGAAAGAAGCGCAGGCTAAGATTGACCCGATTGTTGCAGAAGATCCACTTCCTGATTTGACAACAGGCGGCGGAGTTGCAGACGACGTAAATAAGTAAGAAAAAAATAAGCAGTAATAAGAAAGAGTCCTGGAACCGGTCTGGGTTTCGGGACTCTTTTAAAATGAAAATCTTGAAATTCCGTGAGAGGAGTGTGTGAAGATGAAACTGAACATGGCTGCAAAGAAGAGGAGAGAAGCCTATATTTTTATTCTTCCCGGTTTTATTTATCTGGTTGCAATTTGTGGTTATCCTTTGATTTACAATCTGATTTTGAGTTTTAAAAATGTAAACGTAAAAAACCTTGCCACCGGTGCATCGGTTTTTGTTGGACTTGACAATTATAAACAGCTGTTTGCCGACCCGACATTCCAGCTGGTATTTAAAAATACAATTGAATTTACACTGGCTTGCCTTGTAGTTCAGTTTACAATCGGCTTTTTATTTGCAATGTTTTTCTCAAAGAAATTTACACTGGCAGGACCGATTCGAGGTCTCGTGCTGGTGGGATATATGATGCCCATGTCGGTTACAGCTTTACTTGGTAAGAACTTATTCTTACTCGATGGTGGTGTTATCAATGACCTGTTAATGAAGGTTCATCTGATTTCGTCCCCAATCGACTGGCTGGTAAATGGCGGAACTGCACTTGGAGCAGTCATTGCCGTAAACTGCTGGGTAGGTATTCCATTTAACATGTTACTGTTAACTTCCGGTCTGACCGGCATCTCAACTGATATCTATGAAAGTGCTTCTATGGATGGAGCAAATGCATTTAAGAGATTTATCTACATAACACTGCCGCTGATGAAACCGGCTATGCTTTCAGTATTGATGCTTGGATTTATCTATACATTTAAAGCATTTGACCTTATGTACATTATGACAGCAGGTGGTCCGTTCAACTCCACTGACGTACTTGGAACTTATGCATATTCAAAAGCATTTACCCAGTATGAATTTTCACAGGGTTCTGCAATCGCAATGGTATTATTTGCCTGCCTGTTCCTGGTTGGGATCTTCTACCTGAAACTGTTGAGTAAGGAGGATGACTAGAATGAGTAAGGAAAGTACAAAATCAGCAAAAGTCGCATATCTGAAATCAAAAGAGGGACGAAGCAATGTCATCAATTGCTTTTGGGCAATTATAATCGCAATTATCTTCTTGTTCCCAATTTACTGGCTGATTCAGATGTCTTTTAAGACAGATATGGAAAGTTTTGGAAAAATCGTAACTTATTATCCACATGAATTTACCGTTGATCCATGGCTCCAGAACTTGCAGGATAAAGACTTTATTACCTCATTAAAAAACAGTGTATCCATTGCACTGTGTTCCATGTGTTTATCACTGGTATTTGGTATTCCGGCTGCTTATGGTATGGGGCGTTATAAAGTAAAAGGAACAAAAAGCTTCATGCTTACTTTTCTTGTAACTCAGATGCTCCCGGCATCCGTTATGTTAACACCAATGTACCTGATTTTCTCTAAAGCAGGTTTACTTGGAACTTATCTTGCACCGGCACTTGCAATTTCCTCCGGTTCGGTTCCGTTTATCGTTGTAACTTTAAGACCATACTTTAAGAGTATTCCGGTTTCCCTGGATGAAGCCGCACGTATTGATGGATGTAATGTATTCCGTTCTTTCTTTAAGATTATGATTCCTACAATTAAAACCGGTATCATCACCGTAGTTGTTATCTCTTTCTTAAATGGATGGAACGATCTGATTTATTCCATGACATTTAACGTAAAAGCAGACATGAGACCATTGACAGCAAATATCCATAAATTCCAGAGTAAATACGGAACAAAATGGAACTGTATTATGGCTTATGGTGCAATCCTTGTTATTCCTGTAATCCTTGTATTTGTATTCTTACAGAAATACATTGTAGGTGGTTTAACAGCAGGTGCTGTAAAAGAGTGATGCTATAAAAATAATAAATAAAAAACAATAAAAAAATAAAGAAAGGAATCAAAACTATGCCAGATTTTGTAAAAAAAGAGGGTGCACCAACAGGTGACTTCCGCTCAGACAACAACTTTTTATTAGGTTACTTTGAGGAAAAAGACCATTCTCTTTACTACCGCTATGATGCAGAGAGAGTTATCATTGAACCTTGGGGAGATAACAGTTTCCGTGTCCGTGCATCAAAAATGCCTCAAATGCCGGAAGAACTTTGGGCATTGGATGGAAAACCGGAAAATCGCAGCTCTGAAATTACAATTAAAGAATATTCCGCAGAAATCGTAAATGGAAAAATTAAAGCGGTAATCAACAATATCGGTAAAATCAGCTTTTATAATCAGAAAGGTGAACTTCTCTTAGAAGAATATGTACGAAACAGAGAAGATATGTTTGCAGAAACCTGTAGTTCTCTGGAAGTAGAGGCAAGAGAGTTTAAACCGATTATCGGTGGAGATTATGAGTTGACGATGCGTTTTGAGTCAAATCCAAATGAAAAGATTTACGGAATGGGACAGTATCAGCAGAAATTCCTGGATGTAAAAGGTGCAGAACTTGAACTGGCACACAGAAACTCTCAGGCAAGCGTTCCGTTTGCATTATCTTCTCTTGGATATGGATTTTTATGGAACAATCCGGCAATCGGACGTGTAAGCTTCAATAAAAATATTACAACATGGGAAGCACGTTCTACTAAGAAACTGGATTACTGGATTACAGCAGGAGATACACCGGCAGAAATTGAAGAAGCTTATGCAGACGCAACCGGAAAAGTTCCGATGATGCCGGAATATGGACTTGGATTCTGGCAGTGTAAATTGCGTTATCAGACACAGGAAGAACTGCTTGAAGTGGCAAGAGAATATAAAAGAAGACAGATTCCGATTGATGTTATCGTAGTTGACTTCTTCCACTGGCCAAAACAGGGTGATTGGAGATTCGACCCGACTTACTGGCCAGACCCGGATGCAATGATTGCAGAATTAAAAGAAATGGGTATTGAGCTGATGGTATCTATCTGGCCGATGGTTGACTATAAGAGTGAAAACTTTGAAGAAATGAAAGCCAAAGGTCTGCTGACCAGAGTAGAAAAAGGTGTAAGAATCGATAATGTTTACATGGGAAATACCATTCAGTATGACTCGACAAATCCGGAAGCAAGAGAGTATGTATGGGGTAAAGCAAAGAAAAATTATTATGATAAAGGTGTAAAAATCTTCTGGCTCGATGAGGCAGAACCGGAATACACCGTATATGATTTTGAAAATTATCGTTATCACTTAGGACCAAACGTACAGATTGGTAATGTTTATCCGGCAATGTATGCAAAAACATTCTTTGATGGCATGCGAGCAGAGGGACAGGAAAATGTAGTCAACCTGCTTCGCTGTGCATGGGCAGGAAGTCAGAAATATGGTGCACTCGTATGGTCCGGAGATATTCATTCTACATTTGAAAGTCTTCAGAATCAGTTTGCAGCAGGTCTTAACATGGGACTTTCCGGTATTCCGTGGTGGACAACCGATATTGGTGGATTCTTTGGAGCAAACATCTATGATGAAGATTATCATGAAGTATTTGTACGCTGGTTTGAATATGGAACATTTTGTCCTGTTATGAGACTTCACGGTTATCGTATGCCATATCAGCCACAGCTTGGAACAACCGGTGGTGCAGAGTGCGTATCCGGTGCCCCGAACGAAATCTGGTCTTATGGTGATGATGTTTACGAAATCTGTAAAAAATACATTGAAATTCGTGAGGCAATGCGTCCATACACAAGAGAACTGATGGAAGCTGCACATGAAAAAGGAAGTCCGGTTATGAGACCTCTGTTCTATGACTTCCCGGAAGATAAAACATGCTGGGATAATGAATCTGAGTATATGTTTGGACCACAGATTCTGGTTGCACCGGTTATGGAACGTGGACAGAAAACAAAAGAAGTTTATCTGCCGGCGGGTACAAAATGGACAAACGTATGGACAAAAGAAGTATTTGAAGGCGGACAGACCGTTACAGTAGAGACACCAATTGAACAGATTCCGTTATTTACAAAAGAAGGATTTGAATTAGAAGTATAAAAAGATTCTGATGATATGTGAAAAGTAAACGGGTGTGCTGCACTGGTTGCCTTGGATGCAGCCGGTGCAGCACGTTTTTTATGGGGGATATTTGAGATGATTACACAAAAAGGAAATAAGATTTACAGACGACAGGATAAGGAATTACTTTGTATTGAACCATGGGGAAAAAACAGTTTCCGTGTTCGTGCGACACAGCGTTATGAGTTTGTACCGGAAGATATTTCTGCTTTACTTCCCCCACAGGAATGTAAAGTAAAGGTATTTGAAGAGGATGACTGCACGGTCATTGAAAATGGAAAAATCCGCTGTGAAATTACACCGACCGGAAAACTGCGTTTCAAAAATCAGGATGGAAAACTGTTATTAGAAGAGTTTGAACGAATTCGTGCGGATTACAGAAAAGAGTATAATAGTGCACTTGAGATTGTGCCAAGAACGTTTGAGCCACATCAGAATACGGATAATTTCAGATTGACCGTAAGATTTGAGCCGATTGACGGTGAAAAATTATATGGAATGGGACAGTATCAGCAGCCATATCTGGATGTAAAGGGCTGTACCTTAGAATTGGCACAGCGTAACTCTCAGGCGAGTGTTCCGTTTGTGCTTTCTAATAATGGATATGGATTTTTATGGAATAATCCGGCAATTGGACAGGTTTCTTTCGGAAAGAATGTGACGGAATGGACTGCAGTTTCCACAAAACAGATGGATTACTGGATTACAGCAGGAGATACACCGGCAGAAATTGAAGAGGCTTATGCGGATGCAACCGGAAAGGTTCCGATGATGCCGGATTACGGAACCGGATTCTGGCAGTGCAAACTGCGCTACATGACTCAGGATGAAATCCTTGAAGTGGCAAGAGAATATAAGAGAAGAAAGCTTCCGATTTCTGTCATTGTAGTCGATTATTTCCACTGGCCAAATCAGGGTGACTGGAAATTTGATACCGATTTCTGGCCGGATCCGAAAGCAATGGTAGAAGAATTAAAAGAGATGGGGATTGAACTCATGGTATCTATCTGGCCGACCGTAGAGGAAACCAGTGAAAATTATAAAGAGATGGAAGAACTGGGTTATCTGACTCGTTCCGAACATGGAAAACGTCTTGGACAGCTTAATGTGGCAAGTGTGATTGATGTAACCAATCCAGACGCAAGAAAATACGTGTGGGAAAAAATTAAGAAAAATTATTATGATTTAGGAATCAAAATTTTCTGGTTAGATGAGGCAGAGCCGGAACTGACCGGATATGAATTCAGTCATTACCGTTATTTCCGCGGTGCAGATATGGAAGTTGGAAATATGTATCCGAAAGAATATGCACGTATGGCTTATGAAGGCATGGAAGAAGAAGGTCAGGAAAATATTGTAAATCTGCTTCGCTGTGCATGGGCAGGAAGCCAGAAATATGGTACATTGGTATGGTCCGGAGATATTGATTCTTCCTTCCGTTCTTTAAGAAGCCAGCTTGCAGCTGGTTTGAATATGGGAATTTCCGGATTGCCATGGTGGACAACTGATATCGGAGGCTTTCACGGTGGAAATATTAACGATGAAAAATTTAAAGAAGTGCTGGTGCGCTGGTTTGAGTTTGGAGCATTTTGTCCGGTTATGCGTCTGCATGGATTCAGAGAACCGTTTATCCCAGGTTTAAGTGAATCCGGCGGTGGAAAACACAGGAGTGGTTCTCCAAATGAAGTATGGACTTATGGTGATGAAGTACTTAGAATCTGTACAAAATATCTTGAATTAAGAGAAACTATCCGTCCTTATGTAACAGAACTGATGAAAGAAGCACATGAAAAAGGAACACCGGTGATGCGTCCATTATTCTATGATTATCCGGAAGATACAAAAGTCTGGGAAATCGAAGATGAATACATGTTTGGACCAGATATGCTGGTTGCACCGATTTTATATGAAGATATGAGAGAAAGAACCTTGTATCTGCCAGAAGGAGACTGGGTCGATATCAACTCCAAAACAGAATATAAGGGCGGAGATTTTGTGACCGTAGCAGCTCCGCTTGATACCCTTCCGGTATTTGTAAAGAGAGGAACACATCCGGAACTGGTATAACAGAAACTTAAAACAGGTTATAAGAAAGAGGGCTGGAATCAAATGAAAAAGACGGAAAATATGTTTGGATTTGGAGGAAGTTTTGTAGGGACAGTAGAGAAAATATTTGACATAATGGCATTAGGATTTCTCTGGATTCTTTGCAGCCTTCCGGTCATTACCATAGGTGCATCTACTACGGCACTGTATTATGCGATGGTAAAATCAGTAAAAAATAATGATGGGTATGTGACGAAAGAATTTTTCCGTTCTTTTAAGTTAAACTTTATTCCAGCCACAATTTTATGGATGATTCTTGCAGTGATGACATTTATCATGCAGTTAAATGTAGGAATCTTAATGAAGAAAAGCAGTGGCATGGTGGGTCTGTTTTTTATCTGCTTTTATGCACTGGTATCGGTTTATCTGATTATTGTGGCATGTTATGCATTTCCGGCACTTTCCAGATTTGATATGAATGTCGGATGGATTTTGAAAATTTCAATGTACATGGTCGTGCGTTATATTTTTACCAGTATCATGCTTGTAATTATACTGGTCTGCATTGGTGCAATCGTCTGGAAACTCCCGCTGCTGGTGTTCTTTGTGCCAGGACCGATTGCGTTTTTGATGTCAGAATTTTTAGAGCGGGTGCTCAAAAAACATGAACCGAAAGTAGAAGAAGGAGGAACAGCAGAATGAAATTTACCAATGGATATTGGATGTTAAGAGATGAAATAGAAGCTTCTTATGCAGTAGAATATGCAAAACATACTGTAAATGGAAATAAATTAGAGGTATATCTTCCGGCAAAACACATGTCAGGAAGAGGGGATGCGCTGAATATTGCACTTCTTACATTGACGCTTTCTAGTCCTCAGGAGGGTGTTATCAAAGTATCAGCGGTTCATCATAAGGGAATGCCTTATAAAGGACCGTTTGCAGCAGTAAAAAATGAAAATCCAAATGTCACAATTGAAGATACAGAAGACCAGCTGATTTATAAGAGCGGTACATTAAAAGCAGTCATTGATAAGGCTCCAAATGCATATAAACTGGCATTTTATGAGGGCGATACATTCTTAACAGAATCCAGTTTCAGAAACCTTGCTTACATGCATAACCGTGAAACCGGAAAGAATTATATGGTAGAGCAGCTCCTGCTCGATGTAGGCGAGTATGTTTACGGACTTGGCGAACGTTTCACTCCGTTTGTAAAAAATGGACAGATTGTAGAAATGTGGAACGAAGATGGCGGAACGGCAAGTGAGATTGCTTACAAAAACATTCCGTTCTATATTACAAATAAAGGTTACGGCGTTTTGGTTGACAATGAGGGTGACGTTGCTTACGAAATCGGAAGTGAAAAAGTAGAACGAGTACAGTTCTCTGTAGAATCTGAAAGACTGGATTACTATTTTATCAGCGGAAAAACTCCGATGGGAACAGTAGAAAAATATACAGAATTAACCGGAAAACCGGCACTGCCTCCGGCATGGTCCTTTGGTCTGTGGCTGACTACTTCCTTTACAACAGATTATGATGAAAATACAACCTCCGGTTTTATTCAGGGAATGGCAGACAGAGACATTCCGCTTCATGTATTCCACTTTGACTGCTACTGGATGGAACGGTTTAAATGGTGCAATTTCCAGTGGGATCATGAGGTAACAACAGACCCGAAAGGAATGTTAAAACGCTATCATGACAAAGGGTTAAAAATTTGTGTATGGATTAATCCATATATTGGACAGCAGTCCGAATTGTTTGAAGAGGGAATGGAACATGGCTATTTCATCAAACGTATAGATGGAAGTGTATGGCAGACTGATTTATGGCAGCCGGGAATGGCAGTTGTAGACTTTACCAATCCGGAAGCATGCAAATGGTACCAGAGCAAATTAAAAGCACTGCTTGATGATGGGGTAGACTGCTTTAAGACAGACTTTGGTGAGAGAATCCCGGTAAAAGGAATTCAGTATTATGATGGTTCTGACCCGGTTAAAATGCATAACTACTTTACATTCTTATATAATAAGGCTGTATTTGAAGTACTTGAAAAAGAAAGAGGAAAAGGCGAAGCAGTTTTATTTGCCCGTTCCGCAACGGTAGGCGGACAGCAGTTCCCAGCACATTGGGGTGGAGACTGCTCTGCAACTTATGTATCAATGGCAGAAACCCTTCGAGGCGGACTTTCCCTTTCTGCGGGTGGATTTGGATTCTGGAGTCATGATATCAGTGGATTTGAGCAGACTGCTCCGGCAGATATCTATAAGAGATGGTGTCAGTTTGGACTGCTTTCTTCTCATAGCCGTCTGCATGGTTCTTCTTCTTACCGTGTGCCGTGGTTATTTGATGAAGAATCCTGTGTTATCTTAAAAGAATTTGTAAACTTAAAATGTCGTCTGATGCCGTATATCTATGAGCAGGCGGTAAAAGCACATAAAAACGGAACACCGGTGCTGCGTCCGATGATGCTGGAATTTTCAGAAGACAGAGCCTGCGACTGCCTTGATTTACAGTATATGTTTGGTCCGTCTCTTTTAGTTGCTCCTGTCTTCAAAGAAAGTGGAGAAGTAAGTTACTATCTGCCAAAAGGAACCTGGATTAACCTGATTACAGGAGAAAAGAAAGAGGGCGGAACATGGATAAAAGAAACGCATGATTATCATTCTCTTCCACTGATGGTTCGTGAAAATACCATCCTTCCGATGGGGGCAAGCGAGACAGAAGCAGAATATGATTATGCCGATGGTGTTACACTTGTACTTTCTGAATTTTCAGATGGAGCAAGTGCAGAAGTAGAAATTCCGGATACAAAAGGAAATACAGTTATGAAAGCTTACGCAGTCCGCAAAGGCGATGAAATCGAAGTTTCTGTAGAAGGCAGAAATGGTAACTTTACTGTGAAAAATCTTGGAAGCGGAACAGTTGTTGTAAAATAATTACGGTTTCTATTCTATAATAAAAGTATGTAATACCATACGATGCGACTTGACAATTTGTTTGTCAAGTCGTATTTTATTTTATAAGAAATAAGAAAAATTTTATCATTAAGACATTGGCAACTATCGTTAAATATGTTACAATAATGTTACAAAAAAATTAAAAAGGTGAGAAAATGAATTTATATGAAGCGATATTTTTAAGAAAATCAGTACGAAATTATGAGATGGAAGCACTCAAACCATCACTGCTTACTGAGATAAAAGATTATTGTAAACAGATAGAGGGATTAAATCCAGGAATTACCACGGATATTTCAATTATAGATAATACCAAAGGACAGTATAAGAGAGTTCATCTGCTGGGAGTAAAAGCCCCGTATTATCTGGCGTTTTATTCAGAAGATAAAGATAAGGCAATGTTAAATGCAGGATACATTTTAGAACAGTTAGCCTTGTTTTTATGTACAAAGGGGCTTGGAACGTGTTTCCTTGGAAATGTAAAACCAAAGTTTGGAAATACCAATAAAGGAAATATGAAATGCATGATTATGATGGCATTTGGAAAGAGCCGGGGGGCACATACCAGAAAGCCGTCAGAGGCAAAACGAATGAGCCTTCAGGAACTCTGCGTTTATAAAGAAGTACCGCGGCAGTGGGTGAAACAGCTTTTAGAGGCAGCAAGACTTGCACCGTCAAGCATGAACAGTCAGCCATGGCGTTTTGTG
Source organism: Blautia stercoris (assembly GCF_054657695.1). Classification (NCBI taxonomy): domain Bacteria; kingdom Bacillati; phylum Bacillota; class Clostridia; order Lachnospirales; family Lachnospiraceae; genus Blautia; species Blautia stercoris. The sequence continues at coordinate 1,434,255 of NZ_BAAHYF010000001.1, read as the reverse complement.
GTCTATGACAACCGGATTCACGTATTTTCAAAGAAGCATAATATCACTTATTTTGGTATGGGAAAATATGATGAATTTAATCTGGGTGTGATGTTTTCACACTTAATGATTGTAGCAGAAGAACTCTGGCTGGATTTGGATTTGATTCGTCTGGAGGATATTTCACATAAGAATTTTTCAAATTGTGATTATGTGATGAGTGCCGTACTGCGAACCTGATAAAAAGAAAAAAGAAACGTACTCAATCGATAGAAGAAAGAGTACGTTTCTTTTTTGTATTTTGATTATAATACGATGGAAAAAATTTTGTTTGTTTAAACAAAAAGAGCGCGAGACGGGACTCGAACCCGCGGCCTCGACCTTGGCAAGGTCGCGCTCCACCAACTGAGCCACTCGCGCATGTCTTAACGACAAGTGATAGTATACTATAGAGATATGAGAATGTCAATACTTTTTTTGAAAAAATTTAGAAAATAGAATTTGTTACTTTATTGGAAAAAAGGATATGAATGTGGTATACTAAAGACCAGAAATTCAGAGACTTAAAATAACCTTTAATCAAGGAGGAAATCCGTTATGAAGATGATATTTGCAATTGTGCACAAAGAAGATGAAGGATTTGTAGTAGAACGTCTGAATAAAGAACATATCAGTGTGACAAAACTTTCCAGTACAGGTGGATTTATGAGAAAAGGAAATACCACACTGATGATTGGAACAGAGGATGAAAAAGTAGACACTGCAATTCAGATTATTAAAGAAGAGTGTTCAAGAAGAAAAGAAATGCTTGTGCCGACACCAACTTATTCTGAGGGAACAAGAGCACCGATACTGGGATATTCCTCACCGCAGGTTACGGTTGATGTAGGCGGCGCAACCGTATTTGTTGTAGATGTAGAACAGTTTTTAAAATTATAATGAGAGTGTCAAAAATAGAAAGAATAGATAGAAAAGCAGAGAAAGGAAGAAAATAATCATGGTAAGAAAAACAAATGTAGTAGTACAGCAAAATGTCAGAGGAGGGGAAGGAACCGTAGAGTTTCATCACATTCTTGCAGAAGAAGAATTATATGGACATGGAAAGCTTTATGCAAAAGTAGTGTTAAAACCACACAGCTCAATCGGGATGCATCAACATGTTGGAAATACCGAACCATACTTTGTTTTAAAAGGAACAGGAGTATTTGTGGATAATGATGGAAGTCGTACCGAAGTGCATGAAGGAGATGTTTGTGTGATTGAACCGGGACAGAGCCACAGCATGGAAAATAATACGGATGAAGACTTTGAGATGATGGCTTTAATCTATAACGAAGCAGCAAAATAATGTTACAAATTCTAAATGAAAGTTTGCTTGTAAAACCGCCGTTATAATGATATTATAATTAGATAACTATTATATCATTTACAAAGCGGAGGAACTTAGGATGAAAAAATTAAAAGTAGTAAAAGGCGCAAAATGTATGGCATGTCTGGAGTGTGTAAGAGCCTGTTCAACAAGTTTTTACAAAGAATTTGACCCAGACAAATCCTGCATCCAGATTATTGACAAAAATGGTGACGCAAAACCTATGGTTTGTGTTCAATGTGGAAAATGTGAAAAAGCCTGTCCAGAGGGTGCAATTACACAGAATGCAAAAGGCGTTTACATGATTAACAAGAAAAAATGTACCGGATGTGGAAAATGTGTGGAAGCCTGTCCATTTAATGTCATGGTGAAAGCAGAAGAATCACCGGTTACAAGCAAATGTATCGCTTGTGGAATTTGTGCAAAAGCCTGTCCAATGGATGTTCTTGAAGTAGTAGAAGACTAATAGATATTGTATTAGTGTACTTGACACATTACACGAATCATGAATGGTGGCTGCCGCAGTTTGTCTGCCGGCAGTCATTTTTTTCTATTTAAGCATGTTAATACTAATTTTAATTTGAAGTAAGTCCGCTTTTTGTTTCGTGAGGTGAACGATGATAAAAAAATATGAAACGTCAATCTGTTCCAATCAGGATGGATTAGAGTTATCCGTTTTATGGTTAGAACCGGAAAAAGAACCGAAAGGAATCTTACAGATTTCTCATGGGATGAGTGAATATAAAGAACGCTATCTTCTATTTATGCGATATTTATGTGAACGAGGGTATCTCTGTGCCATCCATGACCATAGAGGACATGGAAAAAGCGTAAAATATAAAAGTGATTTAGGATATATGTACGGAGGAAAAGACGATGCGCTGGTGGCGGATTTGCATCAGGTAAGTGTGTGGTTAAAAGACAGATATCCAAATCTTCCATTTTATATGCTGGGACACAGCATGGGAAGTCTGATTGCCAGAAACTATTTAAAACAATATGACTATGAATTGGAAAAATTGATTTTAACAGGACCGCCTTGTGAAAATCCGGCTGCTGATCTTGGGCTTTTGATTTCGAGAGCAGAGAAGCGGGTTTCCGGTGCACATCACAAGAGTAAACTGTTGGAATTAATGGCATTTGGTCCTTATGCATTGAAATTTAAGGGAGAATCCAGCCGTTCTTCCTGGGTGTGTTCCGATAAAGAAGTGGTAAGAAAATATGATGAATCGGAATACTGTGGTTTTACGTTTTCTGCGGATGCATTTGAGAGCTTAATGCTTCTAATGAAAGAAACATACAGCAAAAAAGGCTGGAAATTAAAAAATAAAGAACTGCCGGTTCTGTTTTTGGCAGGGGCAGATGACCCATGTGCAGGAGGCGGACGAAAATTTGTAAAAGAACTTCAGTTTATGAAATCCATTGGATACCGGAAAGTAACCGGAAAGATGTATCCGGATATGCGCCATGAAATTTTAAATGAGACTAAAAAAGAACTGGTGTATGAAAATATATACGAGTATCTGGAAAGGAAAAATAGAAGATAAAATATGTCAACAAAATCAGAAGTTCTGAAGCTTTTAGAAGAAAATAAGGGGACTTATCTTTCCGGAGAAGAACTGGCCATAAAACTGGGCTGTTCAAGAACGGCAATCTGGAAAGCGATGAAAACGCTCCGTGAAGAAGGATATGAGATTTTGGCAGTCAATAATCGGGGATATGCATTAAGTAAAGAAAATAATGTATTATCCGAGGAAGCAATCCGACTTGGGCTTAATAAAAAAGCGGTAAGAATAGAAGTAAAAAGAGAAATTCCATCGACGAACCAGTATTTAAAACAAAAAGGAATCGAAGAAGAATACGAAGAAGGTTCGGTGGTTGTGGCAGAGAGTCAGAGTGCCGGAAAAGGCAGACGAGGACGACATTTTTATTCTCCCGGAAAATGTGGACTTTACATGAGCGTTTTATTAAAACCGAAAAAAACGGCACAGGAAAGTTTAAAGATTACAGCAGCGGCGGCTGTTGCTGTTTGCAGGGCGGTGGAAAAAGTATGCAAGGTGTCTCTTGGAATTAAATGGGTGAACGATTTATATCTGGGAGAGAAAAAAGTCTGCGGTATTTTAACAGAGGCAGTCAGTGACTTTGAAACCGGAGATATTGAACTGGTTGTAGTGGGAATTGGAATAAACTTAAAAGAACCGAAAGATGGATTTCCCAAAGAACTCGGAGATATTGCAGGAACAGTTTTAAAAGAGGGAGAGCATGTAGACCGGAATCTTCTGGTTGCAGAAATCGTAAATGAATTGTTAGAAGAGTCCGAAAAAGATGGAATCCCGAAAGAGTATATCGAAAGAAATATTGTGCCGGGACGAAAGGTCTGGGTAGCATATGGACAACAGGAGAGGAGTGTGTTCGCAAAGCAGATTCTTCCAGACGGCCGTCTGTTAATTGAAAACGAGCAACATGAAGAAGAGATTCTGCCTTGCGGGGATGTGTCTTTACGAATCCGAAGGATGTAAAAAGCCGTGACAGGTAATCTGGATAAATAAAATACCGATAAAAGCACCGATACTGTCAATTCCGACATCACGCTTGGAAGGACCTCTTCCATCCACGAAGGATTGATGAAATTCGTCTGTGCAGGCGAAACCGACACTGATAAGTCCGGCAAGCAGAATCAACCAGATTCCACGGACACCATAGACATAAAGCGGAAGCGAAACACAAAGCGCAAGAATAAAGTATTCGGTCATGTGGGCAGCTTTTCGAACCGGAAATTCCAGTTTATCGGTGTAATACTGGATTCTTGTCTCATCAAGATTTTTGTCGAGCGCCTTATCGGCAACGACAACGATTTCACGGCTGATTTTCTGGCTTAAAGCACCAGACTGCGCTCCGCTCTGTCCTGAGAAGGAAAAGATTAAATACATCATGCAAAGGGCAGGAATGAAAGAGAGCGGTTTTAAAAGTAATATAAAAAACTTTTTCATAAGAATGATCCTTTCTTAAAACTTTGAACTATCATAAGTGTTAATAGGTTAGATTAGACTATAGCACGTTTGGCTATGGATGTAAATAAAGAGAAAAAACTAAAAAAGCATTAGAAAAGAGGAAAACATGAGTTACGCAGATGAATTATTTGTAAAAATGTGCCGTGATATTTTGGATAACGGTACAGATACAAAGGGCGAAAAAGTCCGCCCGAAATGGGAAGATACCAATGAAAGTGCTTATACAATCAAACGATTTGGAGTGGTAAACCGCTACGATTTAAGAAAAGAATTTCCGGCGCTGACGCTTAGAAAAACCGCATTAAAGAGCTGTATGGATGAAATTTTATGGATTTATCAGAAAAAATCCAATAATGTCAATGATTTACATTCTCATATTTGGGATGCCTGGGCAGACGAAAATGGTTCAATTGGAACCTGCTATGGAGATGTCGTGGGACGAAAATTTATTTATAAAGAAGAAGAAACGGACCAGATGGATTATGTGCTTCGTCAGTTGAAAGAAAATCCTTACAGCAGGCGGATCATGACGAATCTCTATCAGTTTGAATATCTGCACAGCGGAGCATTAGATCCATGCTGTTACAGCATGACTTATAGCGTGACAAAAGAGCCGGGAGAAGAACGGCTGATTTTAAATGGAGTGTTAAACCAGCGTTCTCAGGATGTGCTTGCAGCCAATAACTGGAATGTGTGCCAGTATGCGATTCTGCTTATGATGGTGGCACAGGTCAATGATATGATTCCCGGAGAACTGGTGCATGTGATTGCCGATGCGCATATTTATGACCGTCATGTGCCTGTAATTGAAGAATTAATTAAAAGAGAACAGTATCCGGCACCAAAAGTTTCCTTAAATCCGGAAGTGAAAGATTTTTATAAGTTTACTACTGATGATTTGATTGTGGAAGATTATCAGGCAGGAGAACAGATTAAAAATATTCCGATTGCGGTATAAGAAGAAAATAGAAAGACAGAGGAGAAATTAAAATTATGAATATTATTGTAGCAGTAGATAAAAATTGGGCGATTGGAAAAGAAAATAAACTGTTGGTGAGTATTCCGGCAGATATGAAATTTTTCCGCAGTACCACGACCGGAAAAGTAGTTGTGATGGGAAGAAAAACTTTAGAAAGCTTTCCAAATGGACTGCCTCTTAAGAACCGTACCAATATTGTGCTGACAAAAGATAAAAACTATAAAGTAAAAGATGCGATTATCGTGCATAGCATAGAAGAAGCCCTCGAAGAATTGAAAAATTATGCGTCCGAAGATGTGTATGTAATCGGAGGAGACAGTATTTATGCACAGATGCTTCCTTACTGCGATACCGCTCATGTGACTAAAATTGATTTCGGATATGAAGCAGATGCATGGTTCCCGAATCTGGATGAAAATGAAGAATGGAAAATTGCAGAGGAAAGTGAAGAACAGACTTACTTTAATCTGGAATATTCTTTTGTGAAGTATGTAAGAAAATAAAATAAAAAAATCCGTTGGCAGTTAAAATTCTGTCAGCGGATTTTTTATAAAAAAATTAATTATTCGATTACTTTTAACCATCCTTCTGGAGCTTCGATGCGTCCCATCTGGATCCCTGTTAATGTTTCGTATAATTTCTGAGTAGTCGGTCCCATTTTTTCCATTCCGGAAGGGAATACGATTTCTTTTCCATGGTCAACAATCTTACCAACCGGTGAGATAACAGCAGCAGTACCGCAAAGACCACATTCTGCGAAATCTTTTACTTCGTCGAGATAAACTTCTCTTTCTTCTACTTTCAGTCCAAGATAATGTTCTGCAACATAAAGCAGGGAACGTCTTGTGATAGATGGAAGAATACTGTTAGATTTTGGAGTAACAACAGTGTTGTCTTTTGTGACAAACAGGAAGTTTGCTCCACCTGTTTCTTCTACTTTTGTTCTTGTTGCTGCATCAAGATACATGTTTTCATCATAACCCTGATTGTGAGCATCAACGATTGCATGTAAGCTCATTGCGTAGTTTAATCCGGCTTTGATATGTCCTGTTCCATGAGGTGCAGCACGGTCAAAATCACTGACACGGATTGTAATCGGTTTTGCACCGCCTTTGAAGTAAGGTCCTACTGGTGTAGTAAATACACGGAACTGATATTCATTTGCAGGTTTAACACCGATAACAGCGTCAGAACCAAACATGTAAGGACGGATATATAAAGTTGCACCAGAACCATAAGGTGGAACATAAGCAGCGTTTGCTTTTACAGTTTCAACAACGGCTTCAACGAAACGGTCTTCTGGGAATACCGGCATTTCCAGACGTTTTGCAGAATCTACCATACGAGCTGCGTTTAAGTCAGGACGGAATGTTACAATGTGTCCATCTTCTGTTGTATAAGCTTTCATACCTTCAAAAACAGTCTGCGCATACTGAAGAACTCCGGCACATTCGCTTAAGGTGATGGTATCGTCTGTTGTAAGACCGCCTTCATCCCATGCTCCATTTTTAAAATTTGAAACATAACGATAATCTGTTTTTACATAACCAAATCCAAGGCTGGACCAGTCGATGTTTTTTTTCTCCATTTGAATCTCCTCCATTCTTTGCCCATTGATACGATAGGTAACTATAAATTTGTTTTCCATTATAAAACTTTAATGCGGGAAATGCAAGAGAAGTTACATTGCTTTTTTAAGTCATATCAGATATAATTGAAATCAGTTCTGGTAAGGGCAGGATTGGAGTGAGAGAATATGCCAAAGAATGATTGGAACCAACTTGGAAATGATATAAAAAATATTGTGCAGGATGCAATTGAGACAGGAGATTATGGGCGCTTAAATCGTGATTTAGGTGTAACGCTTGAGAATGCGCTGGGAAATATGGCGACGAGTGTGAAAGATGCTGCAATAAAAAATCTGAATCATTTTTCAGGTAGTCAGCAGACAGCAAATCAGAGAAGAACTGTTTCACCGGAAAGACAAAGACAAGAGCAGAATATGCGGGGATATAAAAAGAAACTGGTGAAAGAAGCCAGAGAAAAATTCGCCCTGTATGTCAATACTTCAACTCCGAGAGCACTTGGAATTCTATTTACGATACTTGGAGTTGCACTTGTGGGAATGTTTGGAGTGACGGCTGCAACGCTTGGAATTGCAGGAGTCTTTATTGACGCAGTTGCAAATAAGATGCAAAGAGGAATGTTTGTATTTATAGCTGCGATAGTGGCAAGTGGAGCGCTTGGCATTTATGGAAATACGCTTCGTAAAAAAGTGAACCGCTTCCGTTCTTATGTACGGACTTTAAATGGAAAGACTTATGTTAGAATTGAGGAACTTGCAAAAGGCGTAAGAAAATCTCCAAAATTTGTAAAACGGGATTTGAAGAAAATGATTAAAAACCGTATGTTCTTAGAAGGGCATCTGGATGAAGAGGGAAATTATCTGATTACCAGTGATGAGTCTTATGAACAGTATATGCAGACAAAGAAAGCATCTGAGATTCAGGAAAGAGAGATGCAGGAAAAAGAACAGGCAGAACAGAAACTGCGGAGAACTCTTTCAGAAGAAGTGCAGGAAGTCATCAAAGAAGGGGAAGCTTACTTAGAAGAAATTCGAAGCTGCAATGAAGCAATTCCGGGTGTGGAAATTTCCAATAAAATGTATCATCTGGAGAATGTGATTTTAAGAATCTTCAAGCGGGTGGAACAGCATCCGGAGCTGATTTCGGACCTGCATAAATTTATGGATTATTATCTTCCGACGACCGTTAAATTGTTGAAAGCTTATGAAGAACTCGACAAACAGCCGGTTGAAGGAGAGAATATTAAAACAGCAAAACAAGAAATTGAAAATACACTGGATACCATCAATGAAGCATTTGAAAATCTTCTGGACAGCTTTTTTAGAAATACGGCATGGGACGTATCGACTGATATTTCTGTCTTAAAGACTATGCTGGCACAGGAAGGACTGACAGGAAATAAGGACTTTGAAAGTGTATCCGGAAAGGAAAATTAAATGAGCGATGAATTTAAAGAATTTGATGTGACACCGACACTTACTTTTGGGGTGGAAGAAGAAAAACCTGTCCCGAAAGAACCGGAAAAACCGACGGATCCAAATATGACTGAAGACGTATTGTCGGCGGAAGAACGCCAGATGGTGGAAAGTTTTTCCAAGCAGATTGATATCCGCAATTCTGCTGCAATCTTGCAGTACGGAGTGGGAACGCAGAAAAAAATGGCAGATTTTTCAGAAGAAGCACTCGCAAAAGTAACAACAAAAGACCTTGGAGAAGTTGGTGATTTGCTTGAAAATGTCGTGAAAGAACTGAAGAGTTTTGATGCGGTGGAAGAAGAAAAAGGTCTGTTTGGAATTTTTAAACGTGGCACGAATAAAATTCAGGCATTAAAAACGAAGTATGCCAAAGCAGAAGGAAATATCGAACAGATTGTGCAGACACTGGAAAAACATCAGATTCAGCTTTTAAAGGATTCAGCGACTATGGATAAAATGTATGCACTGAATTTGAATTATTTTAAGGAACTTTCCATGTATATCTTAGCAGGAAAGAAGAAGCTGCAAGAAGTGCGGGAAGGTGAGTTAAAAGAACTGACTTTAAAAGCACAGATGAGCAATCTGCCGGAAGATGCACAGGCGGCAAAAGATCTGGATTCAATGTGCCAGCGATTTGAAAAGAAAATTCATGATTTGGAATTAACCCGTATGATTTCGATTCAGACTGCTCCGCAGATTCGTCTGGTGCAGGGAAATGATACCTTGATGGCGGAGAAGATTCAGTCTACGCTTGTCAATACGATTCCACTCTGGAAGAGTCAGATGGTACTGGCACTTGGAGTGGCACATGCATCTCAGGCAGCAAAGGCACAAAGAGAAGTTACCGATATGACGAATGCCCTGCTTCGCAAAAATGCAGAGACATTGAAGATGGCAACGATTGATGCGGCAAAAGAGTCTGAACGTGGAATTGTGGATATCGAGACGTTAAAACATACAAATGAGAATTTAATCAGCACCTTTGATGAAATTATGAATATCCAGAAAGAGGGTCATCAGCAGAGAATGGAAGCAGAAGCTGAGATGAACCGCTTAGAAGAAGAGTTAAAGAAGAAGCTATTGGAAATAAACCATTAATTTTTGGAGGCGAAGGTAGATGTATCGTGACAATACAAAAATAGTTTCAATTGGAGACAGAAAAATCGGTGGTGGAAATCCGATTTTAATTCAGTCCATGACAAATACCAAGACAGAAGATGTCGAGGCGACCGTAGCGCAGATTTTGGAGTTAGAAGCAGCAGGATGTGAGATTGTCCGCTGCACTGTTCCGACTTTAGAGGCAGCAAAAGCATTAAAAGAAATTAAAAAACAGATTCATATTCCGCTTGTTGCAGATATTCATTTTGATTATAAAATGGCAATTGCAGCGATGGAAAACGGAGCCGATAAAATCCGAATTAACCCGGGAAATATCGGAAGTTCGGAAAAGATTAAAGCCGTTGTAGATACTGCGAAAGCCAGAAATATTCCAATTCGTGTCGGTGTCAATTCCGGTTCACTCGAAAAAGAACTGGTTGAAAAATACCATGGAGTCACAGCAGAAGGACTGGTGGAGAGTGCGCTTGATAAAGTACGCATTATCGAGGACTTTGGCTATGACAATTTGGTCATCAGTATCAAATCTTCGGATGTTATGATGTGCGTAAAGGCGCATGAACTGCTGGCAAAACAGACCAATTATCCACTGCATGTCGGAATTACAGAAGCCGGCACCTTATATTCCGGAAATATTAAATCCGCAGTTGGACTTGGAATTATCTTATATGAAGGAATCGGAGATACAATTCGTGTTTCTTTGACAGGAGATCCGGTTGAGGAAATCAAATCTGCAAAAAGAATTTTAAAGACCTTAAATTTAAGAAAAGGCGGAATTGAAGTCGTATCATGTCCAACTTGTGGACGTACCCAGATTGATTTGATTGGTTTGGCAAATCAGGTGGAGACGATGGTTCAGCAGTTTGATTTAGATATCAAAGTGGCAGTAATGGGTTGTGTGGTAAATGGTCCTGGCGAGGCGAAAGAAGCAGACCTTGGAATCGCAGGAGGAAAAGGTGTGGGTCTTTTGATTAAAAAAGGAGAAATTGTAAGGAAAGTGCCGGAAGCTGAACTGCTTGATACCTTAAGAGAGGAACTGGAACACTGGGCGAAATAATCCGTTCTTATTTATAAGCAAATGATGAGAACTTGTATTGGATGGAATAGAAGAAAGGAAGCATATCAATGGAAAAAGATTTCTTAGAAGTCTTTTTAGGTCTTGAAGTAGAAAAAGAATTAAAGGCACTTTTAGAAGATGTGAAAGTGACGAAGATTGCAGTCAATCCGAAAAAAGACCGTATGAGAGTTTACATTCAGAGCATACAGTGGATTCAGAAAAAATACATCTATGCTCTGGAAAAGCAGATAAAGAAACAGTTTTTTGCTTCAGCGCAGATACAGATAAAAATTATTGAAAAATTTACGCTGACCTCTCAGTATACGCCAAAGCTTTTCTTTGAAGCCTACCGCTCTTCTATGTTAGATGAACTAAGAGGGCACAGTATTTTAATTTATAATACCTTTCGTACTGCGAAAATTGAATTTCCGGAAGAAAACAAAATGAAACTTGTCATGCAGTCCTCTGTACTGGCAAAAAGTCATGAGGAAGAATTGATTTCTTATATTGAAAAAATCTTCTGTGAAAGATGTGCATTCTCTCTGATTGTAGAGCCGGAATATGAAGAAGCAGGCGAAAGTAAGATACGCAAAAACAGCGAAATACGAATTATGCAGGAGGCTGCTCATGTCATTGAGCAGTCTTCTTTCGGGCATGTAAAAGATGAGGCGGAAGAGGGCACAGAAAGCGAAGCAAATCAGCCAGACACAACAAAAGAAGAGAAAAAAGAAAGCAAGAAAGAAAGCAAAAAAGAAAACAAAAAAGAAAAACAGACGGAATCAAAAACGAAAAAAGAAAATACAAAAGAAAAAAGATTTACGCAAAACTCCGAATACAGACGTGGTGTAAAACGTTCCGATAATCCGGATGTAATTTATGGAAGAGATTTTGATGATGAGGTCATTCCGTTAAGTTCGGTTCAGACAGAGATGGGTGAAGTCTGTATCCGTGGACAGATTATGAGTCTGGATACCCGTGCCATCCGTGGCGAAAAAACAATTATTATGTTTGCGATTACGGACTTTACGGATTCGATTATGATAAAACTGTTTGCAAAAAATGAACACGTAGATGAAATTTTAGAGGGCGTAAAAGTTAAAAACTTTATTAAATTAAAAGGTGTCACCAACATTGACCGTTTTGACAGCGAGCTTACGATTGCGTCTGTTGCCGGAATTAAGAAGATTGCACCATTTACTTCTTCGAGAATGGATACCAGTCCGGAAAAACGAGTGGAACTTCACTGTCATACCAAGATGAGTGATATGGATGGGGTTTCCGATGCAAAACAGATTATCAAACAGGCGTATGAATGGGGACATAAAGCGATCGCAATTACCGACCACGGAGTTGTTCAGGCATTCCCGGAGGCAAACCACTGCTTTGATGAGTGGGGCGGAGTTGTGCCAAAAGATGCAGATTTTAAAGTGATTTATGGAATGGAAGCCTATCTGGTCGATGATTTGAAAGGAATTGTACAAAACAGTAAGGGACAACCGCTTAGAGGAAAATACGTGGTCTTTGATATTGAAACCACAGGATTTTCGGCGATGGCAGATAAGATTATTGAAATCGGTGCGGTTCGTGTGGAAAACGGAATCATCACCGGACGTTTTTCTGAGTTTGTAAATCCAAAGATTCCGATTCCATTTCGGATTGAAAAGCTGACCAGCATCAATGACAGTATGGTGGCAGGGGCAGAAACCATTGATACCCTGCTTCCAAAATTTATTGAATTTTGCGAGGGCGCAGTTATGGTTGCCCACAATGCGGAATTTGATATGAGTTTTATTCAGAAAAACTGTAATGATTTAGGAATTGAGACAGACTTTACTTTCGTAGATACCGTGGGAATGGCGAGATTCTTACTGCCACAGTTAAATCGTTTTAAACTTGACACCGTAGCAAAAGCGGTTGGAGTTTCTCTGGACCATCATCACCGTGCGGTTGATGATGCAGAATGTACCGCCGGAATTTTCCTGCGCTTTATCGAGATGTGTAAGGAAAGAGATATTGAAAATCTGGATGATTTGAATGAAAAAGGAGCAGTTTCTGTCAATGCCATCCAGAAAATGCCGACCTATCATGCCATTATTCTGGCAACCAATGATATCGGGCGTGTCAACCTCTATCATCTGGTATCGGATTCGCATTTGATTTATTATCACAGGCGGCCGAGAGTTCCAAAAAGCGTGTATCTAAAATATCAGGAAGGCTTGTTAATTGGTTCTGCCTGTGAAGCCGGAGAATTGTATCAGGCAGTGTTAAACGGCAGACCGGAGCCGGAAATCGCAAGACTGGTAAATTTCTATGATTATCTCGAAATCCAGCCGGTCGGAAACAATGAATTTATGATTCGTGATGAGGATCGTGGCGATATCAACAGCGAAGACGACCTGCGTGAAGTCAATCGAAAGATTGTAAAACTAGGAGAATTATTTAATAAACCGGTCGTTGCAACCTGTGACGTACACTTTTTAGACCCGGAGGATGAAATCTACCGCCGAATAATCATGGCAGGAAAGGGATTTGATGATGCAGATATGCAGCCACCGCTTTACCTGCATACTACTGAGGAAATGCTTCAGGAATTTTCCTATCTGGGAAGCGAAAAAGCCGAAGAAGTTGTAATTACTAATCCAAATAAGATTGCGGATATGGTAGAAAAGATTTCTCCGATTCATAAAGGAAAATGTCCGCCTGTTATTGAAAATTCCGATGGGATGCTTCGAGAAATCTGTTATAACAAGGCACATGAAATTTATGGCGATACTCTTCCTGAAGTGGTAGAAGAACGCCTAGACAGGGAATTAAATTCCATTATTTCCAATGGATATGCGGTTATGTATATGATTGCCCAGAAACTGGTATGGAAGAGTAACAGCGATGGTTATCTGGTAGGCTCGAGAGGTTCGGTTGGTTCTTCTTTTGCGGCAACGATGTCTGGAATTACCGAAGTAAATCCATTAAGTCCGCATTATTACTGTTCTTCCTGTCATTATAGCGATTTTGATTCGGAGGATGTAAAGGCTTACTCAGGACGTGCCGGATGTGACATGCCGGATAAGATCTGTCCGGTCTGCGGAAAACCATTAATTAAGGAAGGATTTGATATCCCATTTGAGACCTTCCTTGGATTTAAAGGGGATAAAGAGCCGGATATTGACTTGAACTTCTCAGGAGATTATCAGGGAAAGGCGCACCGCTACGTTGAGGTTATCTTTGGAGCAGGACAGACATTCAAAGCCGGAACGATTGGAACACTTGCAGAGAAAACTGCATTTGGTTATGTGAAAAATTATTTTGAAGAACGTGGAGACCGCAAACGAAACTGCGAAATCACAAGAATTGTACAGGGATGTACCGGAGTCAGACGAACCACAGGTCAGCACCCTGGAGGAATCATTGTACTTCCGATTGGCTGGGATATCGAAGAATTTACACCGGTTCAGCATCCGGCAAATGATATGACAAGTGATATTATTACGACGCATTTTGATTATCACTCCATCGACTCAAACTTATTAAAACTGGATATACTCGGACACGATGATCCGACCATGATTCGTATGCTTGAGGACTTGACCGGAATCAATGCAAGAGAGATTCCGCTGGACAGCAAAGAAGTTATGTCCTTATTTAAAAGTACGGATGCACTTGGCATTACATCGGAAGATATCAGAGGTTGTCCGCTTGGCTGTCTTGGAATCCCGGAGTTTGGAACCGACTTTGCGATGCAGATGTTAATTGACGCAAACCCGACTTCCTTTTCAGATTTGGTGCGTATTTCCGGTCTGTCTCATGGTACAGACGTATGGCTTGGAAATGCGCAGGATTTGATTAAATCGGGTACTGCGACCATTACCACCTGTATCTGTACCCGAGATGATATCATGATTTATCTGATTAATAAAGGGCTGGAACATGGACAGGCATTTACCATCATGGAAAGTGTACGAAAAGGAAAGGGCTTAAAACCCGACTGGATTGACGAAATGAAATCGCATGGAGTGCCGGACTGGTACATTGAATCCTGTAAGAAAATTAAGTACATGTTCCCGAAGGCACATGCGGCTGCTTATGTTATGATGGGATGGCGAATTGCATATTGTAAAATTTACTATCCGCTGGCGTATTATGCGGCATATTTCAGTATCCGTGCGACCGCATTTTCCTATGAACTGATGTGCCAGGGAAAAGAAAAACTGGAATACTTTATGGATGACTACGAGAAGCGAAAAGACAGTTTAAGTAAAAAAGAGCAGGATACGCAGAAAGATATGAAGATTGTTCAGGAAATGTATGCCAGAGGATTTGAATTTGTGCCGATTGATTTATATAAGGCAAATGCGCATACGTTCCAGATTATAGATGGAAAATTGATGCCGGCCCTTGATACGATTGAAGGACTTGGAGATCGTGCTGCAGATGCGGTTGTGCTGGCAGCGGAAGATGGAGCATTTTTATCAAAAGATGACTTTAGAAATCGTACGAAAGTCAGCAAGACGGTAATTGAGTTAATGTCGGATTTGGGACTGTTCGGAGATTTACCGGAATCCAATCAGATGTCGTTGTTTGATTTTCAGTAAAAAATATTAAAACGAGTAAGTAAAGAAAAAAGGAAGACAAAGGTTATGAATTATCAGGAAGCAAGAGCATTTTTAGATGAAGTAGGAAAAAGCGGAAGCGTGCTTGGATTAGAAGGAATGAAGGAATTATTAAGACGTCTGGGTAATCCGCAGGACAAACTGAAATTTATTCATATTTCCGGAACAAATGGAAAGGGCTCAGAGCTGGCATTTCTTTCAGAAATTTTGACAAAAAGTGGATACCGCACCGGAAGATACATTTCTCCGACGCTGTATTCTTATCGTGAACGCATCCAGGTAGATAAAGAAATGATAGACCGTGATTCTCTGGCAAAACTTACGACAAAAGTAAGAGAGGCAATTGACGGGATGCTCTTTGATGGACTGCAAAGCCCGACCGTTTTTGAAGTGGAAACAGCAATTTCATTTTTGTATTTTGTAGAAAAGCAGTGCGATATCGTTGTATTAGAAACCGGACTGGGCGGAACACTCGATGCGACAAATGTGGTAACGACAACCGTGCTTGAAGTGATTGCTTCGATTGGAATGGATCATATGATGTTCCTTGGAAATACGCTTGGAGAAATTGCAAAAAATAAAGCCGGAATTATTAAACAGGGGACTCTTGTTGTATCTGCAAAACAAGAGCCGGAAGCAGAAGAGGTTGTAAAGAAAGTCAGCGAGGAAAAACATGCAACGCTCTCGATTGTAAATCAGGAGGAAATCAAAGACGTTCATTATGGATATGAAACACAACGCTTTTCTTATAAAAACTGGAAAGACATCGAAATTTCTCTTGCAGGAACGTATCAGATAAAAAATGCAGCACTTGCACTCGAAGCAGTGGAGGCACTTCGAAGTCTTGGCTATCAGTTAAGTGAAGAAACGGTACGAAAAGGAATGAAAGAAGCAACCTGGAGAGGACGCTTCTCTGTTATCCATAAAGACCCGGTTGTAGTCATTGACGGAGCACATAATCCGGCAGCGGCAACTGTCTTAAAAGAATCCTTAGAAACTTATTTTAAAGGAAAAAACCTGTATTACATCTTTGGGGTATTTGCGGATAAAGACTATGAAAAAGTCATTGAACTGACTGCGCCGCTTGCAAAACAGATTGTGACGGTGCAGACACCAAATAATCCAAGAGCACTGCCGGCAGAAGAACTGAAAAAAGCAGTAGAAAAAGTGAATCCGAATGTAAAGGCGGCAAAAAGTGTGGCAGAAGCAGTGGAAGAAGTAAAAGCAATGACGACAAAAGATGATGTAGTGATTGTATTTGGGTCACTTTCTTTTTTGAGTTTGGCGGATGAGGCATGGAATCGGTAGATAAATTTTGAAAAAAATATTTGGCTAAACTGTTTGAAAATTAAATCTATAATTGTTATAGAGGAGATTAAAAAATGTATAAAGTAAAATTTTTTAGTGGATATGAAGGGAAAAATTTTATTGGGTTAAGTCCAGAAGAAGTAATAAAAAATATGTCCGATTTTGAGGAAACGTTTTATGGTGGGAAGAATAAAGAAATTCGACGAGATATTTCAAAAGATATTATAGCGTATTATGACAAGAAAAATAAAATTTGTGAAGCAATACAGTTTGTAAACGAGCATACAGATATATATGTTAATGGAGTTCAGCTTATGCGTGTTCCAGAAGAAGAGGTTATTCCAACATTAAGAAAAGTTTTTCCAGGAGAAGAAGGGTTTACCGATGGTTCAAATTATATGTATATGAAATATGCATTTAGTGTGTTTGTGACAGAGGGGCAGGTATATGGAGTAACTGTGGGGAAGAAAAACTATTTTGATTTTTGGAAAGAAGATTTAGAAGACTTAGGTCATTCTGGATTAATGAAATTTTAAGAGAAGAGAGATTGAAATATGAAAAAAATAGTTAAAATCATACTTCCTGTTGTTATCGTAGCAGCGGGATTTGGAATGTTCAAGTATTCGCAGAAATCCCTCCAATCTGAATCAGCAAAGGAACAAAAAGAAGCATCAAAGGAAACGTCAAAAGAATCAGAACAAACAGATGAGGATGAAAAGACAAGTCAGGACTATGAAGGAATCCAATATGATGAAGATGGTTTCATGATGAGTCCGGATGAATTAAATGCAGACCTTCCAGAATCGACTTATGAAGAGATAGAGGCAGACGGAGCATATGAAGAAGCGATGGATGCAGAACAGGAAGAAGAAGAGAATGAAATTCATTTCGATGATGGAACGGCAACGGATATCTCAGATTCTGTTACAATAGAGTCCTATCCGGAATACAGTTCAGATATCAGTAGTGATTCGGATTTATCAGGCGAGAATCCTGCTTCTTTTTTCATGAGCGGAGAATAGAAAGGGTCAATTGTATACAATTTATGGTTTTTCTGGAAAATTTGAATAAAATTTCATAAAAATCACTAATAAACCTAGCTAAAAAAGCAATTTTGTGGTACATTTAATAAGTAAGTATTTAGAGGCTTATTTACCTGATTCTTTTCGTTCTTTTTTGTTGCGGAGCTGAAAGGAACGAATCGAATCAGATATCATAAGGGATTATTTATTTTCATTATCAAAAAAATATAAGGAAGGTGAGCAATTGGAAAACTATACTAAGTATAAGCTGAAAAGTAATGATGAGCTTGCATCAGTGCTTGAAGGCAAGGACAATCTGTTTGTGATTGCATGTAACAAGTGTTTCAAAGAATTTGAAACTGTTGACGAACCAGATTGCGATGAGTTTTTAAAATTTGCTGCAGAGCAGGGGAAAAATGTCACAGGCAGTGCAAAATTAGACTTCTTATGCAATAAGATGCACACAGAAAACAAATTACAGGATTTGATTCCGGAGGGAACAGAAAATGTAGTTGTTATTTCCTGTGGTCTTGGTATTCAGACCGTTGCAGATTTAGCGGGCAAACCGGTTATTGCTGCAAGTAATACCTTAAATTACAGAGGTCACCATGGTATGGCACTTACCAAGAAGAGCTGTGACGCATGTGCACAGTGTTATCTGAATGTTACAGGTGGTGTCTGTCCGATCGTCGATTGTTCCAAGAGTCTTGTTAATGGACAGTGCGGTGGAGCAAAAAATGGAAAATGTGAAGTAGACCCGAATAAAGACTGTGCATGGGAAAAAATCTACCAGAGACTGGCAAAACAGGGTCGTCTGGAAGAATTTTTAAATCAGCCGGTACAGGTTCGTGATTTCTCAAAAGTAAATTTCAAAGTCATTAATGATTATGTAAAATCAATCAGAGATGAAAGACTCAATGGATATTATGGTGGTGTTCATCCGTCAGAACGTAAAGAGTTCAGTGAACATATTGCACTTAAGAAATTCCCGGAACCAAAAACGGTTGTAATCTCTATGTCCCAGCACCTTGGAGCACCGGCAAATCCAATCGTTGAAGTGGGCGATACCGTAAAGGTAGGTCAGAAGATTGGAGAAGCAGCAGGCTTTATCAGTGCTCCGGTACATTCCAGCGTAAGCGGAACCGTAGTTGCTGTTGAACCTCGTATGCATGGCACAAGAGGCAGTGAAGTAATGGCTGTTGTTATTGAATCGGATGGAAAAAATACTCTGCACGAATCCGTACAGCCACATGGTGATTTAGATAATCTTACACCGGATGAAATCATTGATATCATTCGTGAAGCAGGTATTGTTGGTATGGGTGGTGCAGGTTTCCCGACTTGCGTAAAATTAAAACCGGCAAAACCGGTTGATACCATTCTTTTAAATGGATGCGAATGTGAACCGCTCTTAACAGCCGACCACAGAGTACTCCTTGAGTTTGCCGATGACATTATTTTTGGTTTAAAAGCAATCCTTAAGACAACAGGTGCCGAAAAAGGTATCATCGTTATCGAGGATAATAAACCGGATGCCATTGAATTAATGCAGGAAAAAGTTGCCAATATCGGAAATATGGAAGTGTTTGTTGCGAGAACGAAATACCCACAGGGTGCAGAAAAAACTCTGATTAAACGTGTTATGGGAAGAAAAGTTCCAAGCGGCGGTCTTCCGGCAGATGTTGGTGTTGTAGTAGATAATATCAGTACAGTAAAAGCAATCTCCGATGCAATCCAGACAGGTATGCCACTCGTTGAACGTGTTGCAACTGTAACTGGTGAAAAGATTAAAAATCCTGGCAACTTTATCATCAAAATCGGTACCAGCGTAAGAGAACTGATCGATTACTGTGGTGGATTTACAGATGATGATGTTCTGGTTAAGATGGGTGGTCCTATGATGGGATTCCCACAGAGTACATTGGATGTACCGATGATGAAAGGTTCCAATGGTATTATTGCAATTGATACAGATGAGACAAAAGAACAGCCATGTATCAAATGTGGACGCTGTGTTGATGTTTGTCCGATGGAACTGTCTCCATTGTATTTTGTAAAATATGCCAAAGAAGAGAACTGGCAGGGCATGAAAGATATGAATGTTATGGATTGTGTAGAATGTAGATGCTGCCAGTATATCTGTTCTTCTAAGATTCCGATTATTGACAGTATCAAAGCCGGAAAAAATGCGATAAGGGGGATGAAGTAATATGTTAATTACCCAGTTAAAAGCAAAAGAAACAATTACATCATTGACAGCCGGAAAAAAAGTTTTTATCATCAACTGCCATGGATGTAAGGAAGTTCGTTTTCCGGAAAAAGAAGCTGTTGAACTTCAGAAAGAACTTGCCGCTGAAGGAAATGTAACAGGTGTTCTCACAACTGATTATATTTGCAATCCGGAAAATATGGAGTTACGTCTCAAAAAACATTTAAGTAAAATTCAGGAAGCAGACTTAGTTTTAGTATTTTCTTGCGGTGTTGGTGTACAGACCGTAGCAGAATATCTTGAAGATAAGATGGTCTGTGCAGCCTGCGATACATATCCGGTACCTGGTTTCCAGGGCGTGACACCGTTAGAGTACAAATGTGACCAGTGCGGTGAATGTTACCTGAATCTGACAGGTGGAATCTGTCCAATCACAGCATGTTCCAAGAGCCTTGTAAATGGCCAGTGTGGCGGTTCCAAGAATGGAAAATGTGAAGTGGACAGTGAGATGGAATGTGGATGGGAACGCATTTACAGACGTTTGAAAGAAATCGGACGCCTTGATGTATTAAAATGCCCGACACAGGTTCATAACTTCGCAACAGACGATGAAGTAAAATAGTGAAAAAAGAAGCTTAATTAAGCTATGATATTATAATGATTGGAGCAATGTACAATGAAAATGAAAGAATTATTCGACCGTGGTGAATTTGTAGTTTCTGCTGAAGTAGGACCGCCAAAAGGGATTCATGTAGATGAGCTGTTAGAAGAAGCAAAAACATACCTTCAGGGTGTTCATGCAGTAAACGTAACTGATAACCAGTCTTCTGTTATGCGTCTTGGTTCTCTTGCAATGTGTAAAGCATTAAAAGATGCAGGCATGAATCCGATTTTCCAGCTGGCATGCCGTGACAGAAACCGTATTGCACTGGAATCTGACCTTCTCAGTGCTGCAATGTTTGGTATCGAAAACATCCTCTGTCTGACTGGTGACCATACAAAAATGGGTGACCATCCGCAGGCAAAACCGGTATTTGACTTAGACTCTGTATCCCTTCTTCACACAGTTGGACTCTTAGAGTCAGGTGTAGACCTTGGTGGAAATGAATTAGTTGGCGAACCTCCGAAATTCTCAAAAGGTGCAGTTGTATCTCCATGCAGCGATTCTGTTGATGCACAGCTTGCTAAAATGGAAAGAAAAGTAGCTGCAGGTGCAGAATACTTCCAGACACAGGCAATCTTTGAGCCGGAAAAATTCATCAAATTTATGGAAAAAGCAAAACAGTTCGGAAAACCGGTACAGGTTGGTATCATCATTCCGAAATCTGCGGGAATGGCAAAATTCATGAACAATAATGTTGCCGGTATCCATGTTCCGGATGAAATGATCGAAGAATTAAAAGCAGATAAAGAAAAGACAAAAGCTGGTATTACAGGTGTTGAAATTGCAGCACGTATTATCAAAGAATGTAAACCATACTGTCAGGGTGTACATATCATGGCACTTGGCTGGGAATCTAAAGTTCCGGAACTGCTGAAACAGGCTGAAATCTAAAAATAATAAATTTAAGAAGAATAATAATAGAGGGAGCAGCGCACAAGTTAGTGCGTAGCTCCCTCTTAGTTTAAGCAAGCAGTTCTTTCATCGCTTCTAATAATTCGGTATTTTTTTCAGGGCTCATCAGACAGAACCGGATATAACTGTTATCTAAAAACGGGAAAGTGGAACAGTCACGAATCATCAATCCCTTTTTGATGCAGTGGTCAAACATCATTTCGGAAGTGACTTCTTCTTTTAAAATTTTTACAAGAATAAAATTCGTACAGGACGGATAGACTTTGACGGTATCCAGTTTGGACAATTCATTTGTCATGCGTTCTCGTTCTGTGGTAATTAAAGTCTTTGTTTTTTCAATATATTCTTTATCGGAAAACATGATACAGCCGGCAATTTCTGCCAGACTATTGATAGTCCAGGGATTCTTTTTGGTGTTAATATGTTTTAACAAATCCGGATTTCCGGTTACGGCATAGCCAAGGCGAAGTCCCGGAGCTGCAAAAAATTTGGAAATTCCGCGAAGCACAATCAGATTGGTATAATTGTTAGTCAGTGGAATTGAGGACATATTCGCTGCGTCCGGAGCAAATTCTTCATAGGTTTCATCAACCATGACAAACATTCCATATTGGAGTGCAGTGTCCAAAATTTTTCTCATTTCTTTTTTGGTGATGGCGGAAGCAGTTGGATTGTTCGGATTGCACAGCACAAGTAAATCAATCGAATCATTTAGCTGGTGGCAGAAATCATTGACGTCCATCTGAAAATCATTTTCTTCTTTTAATGGATAATATAAGGTATGTCCGCCCTCTAAGGTGATTTCACGCTCATATTCCGAATAAGTCGGTCCTAAAATCAGGGCTTTTTTTGGATGAGTGGATTGAATAAATAAAGAAATCAATTCAGTAGATCCGTTTCCAACAATAATATTTTCAAACTGCGCACCGGTATAATCACAGATACTTTTTCTCAGTTTTGTATAGTCGCGGTCGGGATAAGAAGTGATAGCGTCTACATGCCTGGAAAGAGTATCCCTTAAAAGAGGGGAAATTCCAAGTGGATTTACATTGGCAGAAAAACTGGTAATATCCTCTTTTTTGATTCCGTAAATATCCTCTATTTTTTCTAAATCACTGCCATGAAAATGGTCTTTATGTTTCAGCATATCGTAGATGCTCCTTTCTTTTTTACGTGTCATGCAACTTGTCTGATGCAGTCTTTCGAGAGGTTGCGTCTGTTGCATTTGTAGTGTATAATTCACATTATAGCCAGAAAATAAAAATTGTTCAATATAAAATAAGCAACGGGAAAAAAAGAGAAACAACGGGGTAAATACATTGAAGAGAAGAATGGAGCAGTTAATAAACGGAAGATTTGAATATGAAGTGCCAAAACTCCTGTTTTCACAAAACAGCATTGCGGTAAGTACAAAGCCGGAAGAAAATGTAAGGGGAGAGCTGGTTATTCGGGCAGAAGATAAGAGCCGTATCAAAGGACTTGTATACTCTTCTCACCGCAGATTTCTTCTTGGAAAAGAGCGTTTTTTAGGACAAAATGTGACAATTCCTTATGGCGCAGATGTGAAAGGATTAAAGCCAGGAGATTCCTTTGAGGGAGAGGTGGTACTGACTACAAATGTAGGAGAGTATCGTCTGCCATTTCAGATTTCAATCGAAAAAGAAGAAGTAAAGACAGCTATGGGTGCAATCGACAATTTGGATGCATTTACACAGCTTGCAAAAGAAGATTTCAGGGAGGCATATCATTTATTTGTAGATGCCTCTTTCCGGACCCTTTTAAAAGATTGTCAGGAATTGCTTCCTTATTATTTTGCAATGACGACAAAACCGGTTACACTACAGAATCTGGAAGAGTTTTTAATTGGAATTGGAAAAAAAGAGCGGGTTGCCCTGAAAATCGAATCGGAAAATCTGGAAGTTTATGAAGTAATGGCTTCTTTAAAAGATACTCTTCGGATTCATAGAAGCACCTGGGGACATTTAAAAGCAGAAATCTTTGTAGAAGGGGATTTTCTGGAAGTAGAGAAGAAAAAAATCAGTGATGATGATTTCATCGGCAGTGTTTATGAGATGGAATATATTATCCGCAGAGAAAATCTTGGAAAAGGGAAAAATTTCGGACGGATTCGTATCAGGACGGTGTATGAAGAACTGGTTTATACGGTGATGGCGTCAAAGTCAGGAGAAAGACAATTAGACCTTGAGACTTATGCAAAGCATAAAAAAGTAGAACTGTTGCGGGACTTTCTGGATTTCTTACTTGGAAAGACAGAATTTTCGTTCTGGAAGGGACAGACGGAAGCCGCATTTTCAGAAGCACAGGAGAATGGATTTTTCACGACTGAGTACAAACTGGTACAAATTTATCTGTTACACTGCTTAAATGAGAAGGAACAGGCAGGAAAACTGCTTGGTCAGTTAAAGTCTGAAAAAGAAGTGATGAAGAATAAACGTCTGTCCGGAATCTGCGAGTATTTGGAATATGTGCTGGATGACAATAAAGAAGCATTTGAAACTTCTGCAAATGAAATGCAGTTTTTGGAGAAACAGTACAATGAGGGCAGCAGGAGTCCATTTTTATATCTTCAGGCATGCCGTCTTGCCGAGAAAGATGGGGCACTGCTTCGCAGATTTGGTGGATTTACAAGACAGGTTATGCTGTTTGCAAAACGTCATGGAATCCTTTCAGAAGAGATGGCATTTCGTGCAACAGATTTATCGGAAAACCTTCGAGAGTATTCGGAATCTGTCTATGAGCTGCTGGAATATATTTATCAGAGATATCCGTCCGCCCAGGTTGTGCGTGCAATTTGCCTTTTGATTATGAAAGGAAAAGCGGGAGAAGAACGGTATTTCAAATGGTATGAACTTGCAGTGCAGAAAGATTTGAAAATCACAAGACTCTACGAATGTTATATCGAGACGATGAGCCGGAATTATCGTGGAATGTTGCCGAGAATGATCCGGATGTATTTTGGATACAACAATACCCTGAGTGATACCAAAAAAGCTTTTGTATACAGCAATGTTATCCGCAATAAAAATCTTGATAAGGTAACCTATCAAAGTTATCGGGCAACGATGGAACAGTTTGCACAGGATAAATTAAAAGAGGGACGCATCAATGAAGATTTTGCGGTGATGTATCGAGAGTTTTGTCTGAACAGTAAGGACGAAGTAATCAAACGGGCACTTGGAAAAGTATTGTTTGTGCATCGCTTGTATTGTGATGACAAAAAAATTCGAAAAGTGATTGTGAAACACTCTGCGTTTGAAAAAGAGCAGGTTTATACGTTTAACAATCACGCAGCATATCTTTCTATCTATACACCGGATGCAGGAATTGTATTTGAGGATGATTGCCAGAGAAGATATATTCAGAACGTGGATTATAATCTTCAGCCATTATTTGAGCGGGAAGAGCTGGCGAGAGAACTTGCAAAGGAAGAACATCAGAGCGCAGGACTGCTTTTATATACGTGTGGAGAACTTGCACATGAAAATCAGATTACACTGACGAATCTTCACAGTTTTG
This sequence comes from Blautia stercoris, assembly GCF_054657695.1. Classification (NCBI taxonomy): domain Bacteria; kingdom Bacillati; phylum Bacillota; class Clostridia; order Lachnospirales; family Lachnospiraceae; genus Blautia; species Blautia stercoris. The sequence continues at coordinate 1,409,424 of NZ_BAAHYF010000001.1, read as the reverse complement.
AGCTTGCAGCCGAGGAAGAAAGCTTTTCAAAAGAATACAGACAGCAGATTCGCAAACGTTTATTGTTGTTTTATCAGGAATACATGGGAGAAGAAAATTTGAAGGCTTCTCTGGAAAAAATTGATTTTCAGAGTTTTGCAAAAATCAATAAGAGCCTTTTGATTACAATTCTGATTAAACAGAAAATGTATGTGGGTGCTTATGATTTAATCTGTGAATATGGATATGAAGAAATCAGTTTCGTGGATTTACTGCACTTGTGCACCTGTATGATTCAAAATCTGGATTTTGAATATGAAGAGGAATTAGTGCTTCTGGCGCATGACATTTTTGAACAGGGAATTTATGATGAAGTTATCTTGAAGTATCTGGTAAAATACTTTAAAGGTCCGGTTGATAAAATGATAGAAATCTGGCAAAGAGCAATGGGATTTTCTTTGGATGCTTATGAGCTGGAAGAAGATATCTTGATTTTCAGTATGTTTGGACGAATCTGGACACCTCAGGGTTCGGCGGTATTAAAAGATTATGTCAGACAGCGTGGAAAAGAAGTGGTAATTCTTGCTTATGTTACCTTTGAATCCTTTGAATTTCTGCTTGCCGGCAAAGAATCAGACCGTTTTGTGTTCCGTTCGATTGAACAAATCCGCAAACGTGAATGGGAACATGACTCGATTTGCGATGTGGCATTGTTAAAATCTTATGAGCTGGAACAGGACTGGGATGAAAAGCGCATGACAAATGCAGAAGCCATTTTGGAAGAATGTGAAAAGAAGGGATTAAAATTTGCTTTTTATCAGAATCTTCCACGAACGCTTTTACAGAAGAGCCAGGAAGAAGATAAAGTATTTGTAGAATGTTTTGCCGGAAATGATGCAAAAGTTACGCTGTATTACCGGATTCGTGAGAAGAGTCAGGAAGAAACTCCATATAAAGAAGAAATGTTGGCAAACCGCTATCATGGAATCTTTAACAAAGAATTTCTCTTATTCTGTCAGGAAACCTTGGAGTATTATTTCGTAATCGAAAAAGAGAAAAAAGAGTATACAACCGAAACAGAAGAATTAACCGTATCCGGTGAAAAGAAAAAAGAAACAACAAAATATCAGATGATAAATCAGATGTTGTCAGCAAAACAGCATGGAAAAGAAGAGGAATTAAAAGATGTGCTTGAAACATACAGGCAAAGAGAAGCCTGGATTGCATCACTTTTCCGATTGATGGAATAGCAGAGGGAGACGAGGAATGAACGAGACAAGAAATATCATTGCAAGTCTGGAATTTGGAGAAAAAGAATCTCAGATTTGTTATTATGACAGAAAAGAAAAAAATCCGGTTTCTCTTGCGGTAAAGACCGGAACGACAGAATATACCTTTCCGACAAGATTGTCCAAACGTCCCAAAACAAATATCTGGCATTTTGGAGCGGAATCCGAATATTTTTCGAAATATGAGGGAGAGATACTGGTAGAGGATGTACTGAATCTCTGCATGAAAGGAGAGCCGGTTGAGATTGACGGAGAAGTCCATGAGGTAGAAGAACTGCTTGAAGTATTCTTAAAGGGCTGTCTTTCTATGCTTGGAGTGGGAGAACCGCAAAGACAGATTAAAATTTTAATGATTACAACACCAAATCTGAATCGGGTATTTATCCGTAAACTGCAGAAGGTGTGCAGACATTTGAATTTTGCAAATGGTCAGGTACTGATACAGGATTATAATGAGAGTTTTTATTATTATGCAATGCGTACCCGCCATGATAATGCAAACCGAAGTACAGGCTTATTCTGCTTTGATAAAAACAGAGTGCATTTTCGAAAACTCTGGATTGATACGACAACAAAACCGATGATTGCAAGAGTTGAAGTGGGAAAATCCGAATTGCTTTCGGAAAATCCGAAAAAACGGGATAAGAGATTCACTGAAATGATTGAAAAATGCTGTGGAGAGGAAAGTTATTCAAATCTGTATCTGATTGGCGAAGGATTTGATAAAGAATGGGCAGTAGATTCTCTTACCGCCCTTTGTAAAAATCAGAGAAGAGTTTATTACGGAAATAATCTGTATGTACGAGGGGCTTGCTTTGCCGCACTGGAAAAAAGTGAGGATAAGACTCTTGGAAATTACCTGTATGTGGGAGAAGCTTTAGTAAAAAATCATATTACAATGAATATGAACATTCAGGGAAAAGACCAGATTTATACCGTAACAGAAGGTGGAAAAAACTGGTACGAAACGGAACATACTTTTGAACTGATTTTAGATGAAAAAGAAGATTTGGAATTTACCTTACAGCCTATGGATGGAGAAAAGCCTTTTGTGCACACAATGAAGTTAAAGGGACTTCCGAAACGTCCGAAGAAAGCGACCAGATTACGGATACAGGCAGTTTATGAATCCGCAGATTGCTGTGTGATATTTGTGGAGGATTTGGGATTTGGAGAACTTTTCCCATCAAGCGGTCTTAAATGGACCGAAAAAATAAGATGGCAGGAGGCGGAACATGAGTGATTATATTTTATGTCAGGTAAAAAGGGCTTCGCTGCCGTTTTATGTGGAAAATATCAGTAAAAATATTTATAGCATAGAAGAACTCTGTTATTATTTTTATAAAAATATTTATCTGATTGATGAAAGTATTATCAATGAACGGCTCTGCAACTGGCTGAAAGATGAGTTGGGGCTGTCAAAATTATATGAAAAGCTGTACCGGATTTTGGAAAAAGAAGAGGGAACGAGTGCATTTATTCTGGCAATTTTCCGTGAAATTCATTATCTTTCTCATGAAGAATTTAAGAAATTAAATGAAACTCTTGAAATTTTAGAAAAGCAGCTTCCGGCAGTGCGAATCAAGAAAAAAGGCGATTATCTTATCGGTAACCGGATGTATGTCAATGCAATCCGAATGTATGAAAATGCTCTGGTATCCGCAAAAAGAGAGGAAAATCTTGGACTTCAGTTTGAAGGTGAGATTTATAACAACATGGCTTATGCGTATCTGGAACTGTTTCAGATGGAAGAGGCAGCAAAATATTTTAAGAAAGCTTATGAAAAACTGCCGGCTCAGCAGATTCGCAGACAGTATTTCTATACCTGCCGTATGTTTATGGATGAGGGAAAATGGAGAGAAGAATGTGAAAGCATGGGAGCGGATGAGAAGGAGCGAAAAGAAATTGTCTATGAAATGAGTCAGGTCAAACCAGAGCAGATGGCGTGGAATACAGAAGAAATTGATGAGATGCTTTCTGATTTTAAGAAAGAATATCATAGAAGTACAGGGTTTTAGCTTGTGTTTTCTTGCTACGTGAGCTATAATCCAAAAAGTAAGAACACTTGTAAAAACGAAAAAAGGAGATTACAAAAATGAGTACAGACAGATATCAGAGTCCATTATCTGAACGTTATGCAAGCAAGGAGATGCAGTACATTTTTTCACCGGATATGAAATTCCGTACCTGGAGAAAATTATGGATTGCACTTGCAGAGACAGAAAAAGAACTGGGATTAAATATCACACAGGAACAGATTGATGAGCTGAAAGCGCATGCCGATGATATTAATTATGATGTTGCAAAGGCTCGTGAAAAAGAAGTGCGTCATGATGTTATGTCTCATGTTTATGCATACGGTGTGCAGTGTCCAAAAGCAAAAGGAATCATTCATCTTGGAGCAACATCCTGTTATGTAGGAGATAACACAGATATTATTGTAATGACAGAAGCGCTCAAACTGGTGAAAAAGAAACTGGTGAACGTAATTGCAGAACTTGCAAAATTTGCAGATGCAAACAAAGCACTGCCAACCCTGGCATTTACTCATTTTCAGCCGGCACAGCCAACAACCGTTGGTAAGAGAGCAACTTTATGGATGCAGGAATTTTTAATGGATTTAGAAGACTTAGAGTATGTTCTTAGCACCATGAAACTCCTTGGTTCAAAAGGTACAACCGGTACACAGGCAAGTTTCCTTGAACTGTTTGACGGAGACCAGGAGACCATCGATAAGATTGACCCGATGATTGCGAAGAAAATGGGATTTGAAAAATGTTATCCGGTATCCGGACAGACTTATTCCAGAAAAGTAGATACAAGAGTATTAAATATCCTGGCAGGAATCGCAGCAAGTGCACATAAGTTCTCAAATGACATTCGTCTGCTTCAGCATTTAAAAGAAGTAGAAGAACCATTTGAAAAGAGCCAGATTGGTTCCTCGGCAATGGCGTATAAGAGAAATCCGATGAGAAGTGAGAGAATTGCTTCTTTATCCCGTTTCGTTATGGTCGATGCGATGAATCCGGCAATTACATCCGCTACACAGTGGTTTGAGAGAACCTTAGATGACTCTGCAAACAAACGTCTTTCTGTTCCGGAAGGCTTCCTTGCAATTGATGGAATCCTTGATTTATGCTTAAACGTAGTAGACGGACTGGTTGTATATCCAAAAGTAATTGAAAAACGTTTAAGAAGCGAGCTTCCGTTTATGGCAACAGAAAATATTATGATGGATGCGGTAAAAGCAGGCGGAGACCGTCAGGAATTACATGAAAGAATCCGTGAACTTTCCATGGAAGCAGGAAAGAATGTTAAAGTAGAAGGAAAAGAAAATAATCTGCTTGAACTGATTGCTGCTGACCCAGCATTTAACATGACATTAGAGGATTTACAGAAAACAATGGAGCCATCCAAATATACCGGAAGAGCCGAAGTACAGGTTAATGCATTTTTGAAAAATGTAGTACAGCCGGTTCTTGATGACAACAAAGAAATTCTTGGTATGACAGCAGAAATTAATGTTTAAATTAATATTTTGATAAGAAAGACAAGAGGGGTCTTATAGGTAACTTTTACTTATAAGACGCCCCTTTTTTGGAAAAAAACACTAAAAATAAAAAAAACAATGCTTTTTTTAAAATAGAACTTTATTTCTCAAAAGAAATGTAGTATGATACATGAGTACAAATAAGCACTTTTAGGAGGAATGCAAAATGGTAAAAGCAGTAGTAGGGGCTAACTGGGGAGATGAAGGTAAAGGTAAAATTACCGATATGCTGGCTCAGGAATCCGATATTATCGTAAGATTCCAGGGTGGTGCCAATGCTGGCCATACAATTGTAAACAATTACGGAAAGTTTGCACTTCATACTCTTCCGTCAGGTGTGTTTTATGACCACACCACCAGCGTCATCGGTAACGGTGTAGCGCTTAACATCCCAGTACTGTTTAAAGAGATTCAGTCAATTGTGGAAAAGGGTGTTCCGATGCCGAAGATTAAAGTATCTGACCGCGCACAGATGGTAATGTCCTATCACATCAAATTTGATGAGTATGAGGAAGAACGTCTGGCAGGAAAATCTTTTGGTTCTACAAAGTCAGGAATCGCGCCGTTTTATTCAGATAAATATGCAAAAATAGGTTTTCAGGTAAGTGAGCTTTTTGAAGATGAAGCAGTACTCAGGGAAAAAGTAGAACGTGTCTGTGTAACAAAAAACGTACTTCTTGAGAATCTGTATCATAAACCGGCTTTAAACCCTGATGATATCATGGAAGAATTAAAACAGTACAAAGAAATGATAGCACCTTATGTGTGTGATGTTTCTTTATACCTTTGGAATTCATTAAAAGAAGGAAAAGAGATTCTTTTAGAGGGACAGTTAGGTTCATTAAAAGACCCAGACCATGGAATTTATCCGATGGTTACTTCCTCTTCTACACTCGCAGCTTACGGTGCAGTAGGAGCAGGTATCCCGCCTTATGAAATCAAAAAAATTATTACAGTCTGCAAAGCATATTCCAGTGCAGTAGGAGCAGGCGCATTTGTATCTGAAATCTTCGGAGATGAGGCAGATGAATTAAGAAGACGCGGCGGTGATGGCGGAGAATTTGGTGCTACAACAGGACGTCCAAGACGTATGGGATGGTTTGACTGTGTAGCTTCTAAATACGGATGCCGTATGCAGGGAACAACAGACGTAGCATTTACAGTTTTAGATGTACTTGGATACCTTGATGAGATTCCGGTTTGCGTAGCTTACGATATTGATGGAGAAATCACAACAGAATTCCCGACAACCGCATTACTTGAAAAAGCAAAACCGGTAATCGAAACATTACCAGGCTGGAAATGCGATATTCGTGGAATTAAAAACTACGAAGACCTTCCGGAAAATTGTAGAAAATACATTGAATTTGTGGAAGAAAAGATTGGATTCCCGATTACAATGGTTTCTAACGGACCGAGCAGAGATGATATTATTTACAGAAATAAATAAGATTTAATTAAAAACAGGACAGAGGACCCCTAAGTCGTTACAAAAGAATGACTCAGGGGTTTTTGTCTGGAAAAAGTAAAAACAAAGTAGAGTATAGGAGATTTAAGTTTATGAAATATGATGTAATCATTATTGGTGCAGGTCCGGGTGGGATTTTCTCTGCTTATGAACTGCTTGAGCAGAATAAAGACTTAAAAATTGCAGTATTTGAAGCAGGTGCACCGCTTGAAAAACGCCGCTGTCCGATTGATGGTGATAAAGTAAAAACCTGTATTAAATGTAAAACGTGTGCAATTATGAGTGGATTTGAAGGAGCAGGTGCATTTTCTGATGGAAAATATAACATCACAAATGATTTCGGTGGTACTCTCTACGAACACATTGGAAAGAAAAAATCACTGGAATTAATGCATTACGTGGATGATTTGAATGTAAAATTCGGTGGCGGAGAAACAAAGATGTATTCTACTGCAGGAACAAAATTCAAAAAACTTTGTCTGCAAAATAAATTAAACCTGTTAGATGCATCGGTACGTCACTTAGGAACAGATATCAACTATATCGTACTGGAGAATATTTATCAGGAATTAAAAGACAAAGTAGAATTCCGTTTCTTCTATCCGGTCAGCCGTCTGGAAATGTTAGAAGATGGATATCGTGTGTTCCACGAAGAAGAATATGACGACTGTGATAAATGTATCGTTTCTGTTGGACGAAGCGGAAGTAAGTGGATGGAATCTGTCTGTAAAGACCTTGAGATTCCGACAAAATCAAATCGTGTAGACTTAGGTGTCCGTGTAGAACTTCCGGCAGTTATCTTCTCTCATCTGACTGACGAACTTTACGAGAGCAAGATCGTATACCGTACAGAAAAATTTGAGGATAATGTGCGTACCTTCTGTATGAATCCGTACGGAATCGTTGTAAATGAAAATACCAACGGAATCGTTACCGCAAATGGTCACAGCTATGAAGACCCTGAAAAACAGACTGAAAATACCAACTTTGCCCTTTTAGTATCCAAACATTTTTCTGAGCCGTTCAAAGACAGTAATGGATATGGCGAAAGTATCGCAAGACTCTCCAACATGCTTGGAGGCGGTGTTATCGTACAGCGTTTTGGAGATTTAGTAAGAGGACGAAGAAGTACCGTGACACGTGTGGAAGAAGGACTGGTACGCCCGACTCTTGCAGCAACACCTGGAGATTTAAGCCTTGTGCTTCCAAAACGTATCTTAGATGGTATTATCGAAATGATTTATGCATTAGATAAGATTGCGCCAGGTACTGCAAATGATGATACTCTGCTTTACGGTGTAGAAGTAAAATTCTATAACATGGAAGTCGATATCGATGAAAATCTGGAAACCAAATATAAAGGTCTGTATGTGATTGGAGATGGTAGTGGTGTCACTCATTCTCTTTCCCATGCATCCGCAAGTGGTATTTATGTTGCAAGACATATTACAGAAGGAATGAAATAAAAATCAGGTTTCAACAAATATAGCAAGGATTCTCCCACCTCTATAGGTGGTGAGAAAAATTGCAAACAGGAAGGTTAACGGCAGTGGTGGGCGGAGAGAAATCGGTATCCTCCATTGACATGAGGTAAACCACAGTCAGCGTTTTGCTGACATGTCAGACTCTGTGAAATTACCGACTGTGGATTGAAACAAGAATATCAAGAATACTTTCTTCAAAAACAAATTGATTTTCTTTACGGATTTTTTTATAGGCAGATGGCGGAAGTGGAGACTCCGCCCTGCCTATTTCTATTGTCAGACTTGGAATATTCTGCTTTAAAAGTGCCCAGTCTTTATAGCCTGCCGGGTCAAGTTCCTCATAATTGTCATCGGGAGTATAGCTGGTAATGTCAGAAATTCTTTTGGCGAAGGACTGTGTTTTTTTTGCCAGTTCTCCACGCTGTCCAAATGACCAATAAATCACAGCACCGGAAGAGTGATAACTGATCGTGCGGTCAAATTTTTCTTTTAACGTTAATTGAATCAAAGTATCTGCTTCTAAGGTACATCCGGCTGACGGACCTTTATAATGTTCACTTGCCGGTTTTTGAACTCCATCATAATAACTTTCCCAGAGCGCATCAAAGTTTCGGTTTACATCAATGCCTTCTGCATTGGATTTCCAGTATTTAAAGTACTGTTTCCATGGCATCCTTGCCCCTTCTCTGCGTGCAATTTCCCATACCCTCCTTCGGTTTTCCTCTTTGTTTAGAGCATCGGGCCCCATTTGGCTGATAGTAACCCCATCGGGATTAACCATGGGAAGGAGAAAGAGCGAACAGGTATCAAAAAAAGTCTGATACGAATATCCACGATAAGTTTGTTTTTCTAAAATGGCTCTTGCAAATGAGGCAGTCAAATCCATGAGAAGCTGGCAGGTCATATATTCTCTTCCGTGAATCCCCGCAAAAATTAGAATTTTGTGTCTGGCATCGGGCTTTCCGATTCGTGCCTGAAAAATTTCCCGACCGTCGATTGTACGTGCAAGAGTGGTGATTTGTACAATTTTCTCAAAAATTCTTGAATAAATATGTAAATCATTTTTTAAGTCTTGATAAGAATAGCCGGAAAATTGTAGAATCTGTCGATTTTCTCTGACATTTCGAGCATTAATGTCCATTGACGGAAACTCCTGAACTCTTTATAATTAAAGATATTCAAAAAAGGGAGGTTTCAGACGTGAAGAAGCTAAAACAATTGCTTGCTCTTTTAGTCGTCATACTGCTTCTTGGTTTATATGCACTTACCCTTGTATTTGCTCTGATGAAAAGTCCTGCAGCACAGGATTTACTTCTGGCATCTTTGTACGCAACCGTAATTCTTCCGGTTCTTATCTATGCCTTTTTGCTCGTCTATAAGTGGAGAAAACCGGATGATAAAATACCAAAGATTGACGAAAAACATGCCAAAGTAAATACCATTATTTTTGATTTGGGAAAGGTTCTTGTTGATTATGACTGGCAGGATTATTTAAAATCCATGGCATTCGATGATGATGCGATTGAGGCAGTTGGAGATGCGATGTTTGCCAGCGATGACTGGGTAGAAGCAGATCGTGGAGTACGCACAGAAGAAGAAATTTTACAGTCTTTTATTGATAACGACCCTGAATATGAAAAGCAGATTCGTGATGCGTTTGATGATATGGGATTTACGATTCATACATTTTCGTATACAAGAACCTGGCTAAAATACCTGAAACGACGAGGATATAAACTTTATTATCTCTCGAATTTTTCAAAACCTCTCTTTGAACGGTGCATGCAGGAGATGGAGTTTTTAAATCTGATGGATGGCGGTTATATGTCATGGGAAGTGCAGATGATAAAACCGGACGCACAGTTTTATCAAAAACTGTTAAATGATTTTAAGATTGAGCCATCTAAGGCAGTATTTCTGGATGATGTGATGGAAAATATTGCAGAAGCAAGAGCACAGGGGTTAAATGCAGTTCATTTTACAAATAAGAAAGAAGCAATTCGTGCCTTGAAAGACGACTTTGGGGTAGAATAACAAAAAAGCAATCCGAAAACTCGGGTTGCTTTTTTGAATGCTATATATGCTGTGTTTCATTTATCGAATGGAAAATGCGGAAGCCGGAGAGTAAGAACCGCCTTGCTGTCTGTCATTTGAGTTTCCGTTTCCGTTTGTCTGGCTGTTGCCGTCAGAAGAAGTATCGGATTTGCTTCCTAAAGAGATGGAAACAGTTTTTTCTTTGTAGCTGTCACTGTCCGGTACTTGAAGAGTTAACTCAACCGTTTCACCGGCTTTATAATATTGCAGCAAATCCTGAAGGCTTTCGATATCAGTGACGGATTTTCCATCGAATTTTGTGATGACAGAGCCGGAAGTAATGCCGGCTTTTTCAGCTGCGCTGCCAGAAGTTACTTCAGATACATAGATACCTTCCGGAAGATTATATTTCTCCTGAACATCACTGGTTACATTGATTCCTTTAATACCGATTGTTCCCTGTTTGTCAGAGTCTACTTTGGTTCTGGTTGTCTGGTTCATCAGATTATCAATGATATCAGAAACTCTGGAAATCGGGATTGCATAGCCCATACCTTCTACTTCTGTGGAAGCAAGTTTCGCAGAGTTGATACCGATGACTTCACCATTCATATTTAAAAGCGCACCACCGCTGTTACCTGGATTAATAGCGGCATCTGTCTGAATATAAGTTGCAGAACTGCTGTCATCAGAAGAAGAGTTGCTGTCCTGTGTATCAGAAGAATTATTGCTTAAAGCACGATTTACGGCACTTACAATACCGGTTGTAACGGACTGACCATATCCTAAAGCATTACCGATGGCAACAACCTGTTCGCCGACTTTTAAAGAGTCAGAATCACCGATGGAAGCAACAGCAATCTGAGACATTGTATCATCGGAAATGCTGTCAAGCGGAACTGCGATAACTGCAAGGTCATTTTCTGCGTCTGTACCTTTTACGTTTGCCTCATATACCTTATTGTCGATGAAACAAACGGAAAGAGTATCGGCACCTTCTACAACGTGATTATTTGTTACCATTAAAAGTTCTGTATCATTTTTGCCGATAATAATACCAGAACCCTGACTTTCGGTTTCCTGAGTCTGTGCCTGACCTTGGCCTCTAAATCCGAACTGACTGAAGTAATCCTGGACTTCCTGAACAGATTTATTTGTGATTGCTACGATAGATGGCATTGCAGATGTTGTGATATCAGAGACATCTAAACTGCCTTTATTAGAGCTGTCGGAAGTAGTGGTTGTCTTTAACAGACTGGCACTTGAACTATTACTTTTAGAAGTCTGGCTTGAACTGTTTGTTGTTTTTGAAACAGGTGAAAAGTAATTTACAGCCTGGAAAGAACCGGCAGCGACAGAACCAAATAAAACAGCACTTAAAGTGATAGCACCGATTTTCTTTGCAAGTTTTTTAGAATTTTTAGGATTCTTTTTATTGTTATTATGACTGCCGGATGGTGTCAGTGGCTGATAAGTATTGGTTTCATTTTCCATTTCATTATTATTTTCTGTATGATTAAAATCGTAATTGTTTAACATCATCAATTCCTCCTTGTTGTTCCCTTTGATGCTTCTAAGAATACAGGAAGAGTGTGACGAAAATGTCGAGATTCTGTGATGAAAATAAGGTAAAAGTGTGTAAATTTGGTGAACACGAAAGACTGGACAATAGAGAAAATGGGATTTACATTCTGAAATCCATGTTTTGGTAAAAGAAAGCCTCTAAAACTTGACAAAAAACTACAAATGGTGGTACTGTTATTGCAACCGCAGTAACAGCGGGGAGCAACGAAATAAAAGAATATAATAATATTGAGGTGCGAAAAAATGCAGGAATTGAAACCAATCAAAGAAGGTAAAGTACGTGAAATTTATGACAACGGTGACAGTCTGATCATGGTAGCAACCGACAGAATCAGTTGTTTTGATGTGATTTTAAAAAATGAAGTTACAAAAAAAGGAACCGTTCTGACACAGATGTCCAAATTTTGGTTTGACTTAACAGAGGACATTCTTCCAAACCATATGATTTCTGTAGATGTAAAAGATATGCCGGAATTTTTCCAGCAGGACAAATTTGATGGAAATAGTATGATGTGCCGTAAACTGGAAATGCTTCCTATTGAATGTATTGTACGTGGTTACATTACAGGAAGTGGCTGGGCAAGCTATCAGGAAACTGGTAAAGTATGCGGAATTGAACTTCCGGAAGGCTTAAAAGAATCTGACAAATTACCGGAACCAATCTATACACCATCTACAAAAGCTGAGATTGGAGACCATGATGAAAATATTTCTTATGAAGAAAGTATTGCTCATCTGGAAAAATATTTCCCGGGAAAAGGCGAAGAATACGCTCAGAAACTTCGTGATTACACCATTGCACTGTACAAAAAATGTGCAGAATACGCACTGAGCAAAGGTATTATTATTGCAGATACAAAATTTGAATTCGGACTCGATGAAAATGGAAACATTGTAATCGGAGACGAAATGCTGACACCAGACAGTTCACGTTTCTGGCCGGCAGAAGGCTATGAACCGGGACATGGACAGCCGTCTTTTGATAAACAGTTCGCACGTGACTGGTTAAGAGCAAATCCGGATAATAACTGGACACTTCCACAGGATATCGTGGATAAAACAATTGAAAAATATCTTCAGGGATATGAGATGCTGACAGGTAAAAAATTAGTTTAACCAAATCAAGTAAGTCCCCTGCTTCAATTGCGAAAAGCAATAAGCAGGGATGGGGACTTGCTTGTATCAGGAGGGGGCAAGCCCCTTCTGATAAGCTGCGTAGCAGCTATTTGGTTATGAGCAAGTAGCGAAGCGAATTGCGAATATCCACTTGACGGTTGGCTTAATCAATGCAAAAGGGCAGGTTCTTTGTGAACCTGCTTTTTTTGTACAAAATTATAAAAAATATCCCCCGGATAGGGTTCTGGCATAGTAGCGAAGTAGTGTAAAAACAAGAAAAAATTAAAGGAAAATTATATCCGCGCAGGGGGCTTACGAAGACTTGTAAAGTTAAGTATAATGAGGAAAACACAGAAACCACAGGAGGAACGTATGAAAAAGAAAGTAGTAAGTATTTTATGTCTGACGACTATGCTCATGGCTGTTTTTACGGGGTGCGGAGCTGACCAGAGTGAAGAGACAAAGCAGACAGATGAAGTTAAAGAGACAAAACAAACAGACGATGGAGTGCGGGCGTATGTTGGAGGAACCATTTTTGAAAGTAGTCTTGACCCAATAAAGGGTGCGATGAGTTATGGATATCCTTTTATCAATGAGGCATTGCTGGAAGTAAATCCAGATTCGGAATATGTTGGAGATTTGGCAACAGATTGGAAAGTAAGCGATGATGCACTGACTTATACATTTAATTTAAAAGAAAATGTAAAATTTAGTGACGGAAGTGATTTTGATGCTGAAGATGTAGTATTTACATATAAGACGGTGAAAGAAAATCAGGCAAATAATGAAAACGTTGATTTAACTCGTCTTGATAAAGTGACAGCCTTAGATAATCACACGGTTGAATTTAAATTAAGTGAAGCATATTCTCCGTTTTTGGATACCACTGCAATGTTACAGATTGTTCCTTCTGATGCTTATGACAGCGAATTGTTTGATACACAGCCAATTGGAACAGGTGCTTATAAGGTGTCTCAATACGATGCAAATCAGCAGATTATTTTAGAAGCTAATGATCAGTATTATGGAGATGCGCCGGAAATTAAGAAAGTAACACTGGTTGCAATGGAACAGGAGGCAGCTTTTTCAGCAGCAAAATCCGGAGAGTTGGATATAGTAATGGTAGGTGCGAACTATTCAAAAGAAAAAGTAGATGGTATGACTGCCACTAATTTTGAAACAATGGATGTAAGAAATATTTCGCTTCCGGTTAATCCGACGATGACAGCAAAAGATTCAGAAGGAAATGAAGTGGTTGTTGGCAACGATGTTACTTCTGATAAAGCAGTCCGTGAAGCATTATCTATCGGTATCAATCGTCAGGAGATTATAGACAATGCATTTAACGGTGTTGGAAAACCAGCTGTGAATTTTACAGATAATTTAGTATGGGCTTCTACAGAAACTTATGAAGATGGAAGAGTGGATGAAGCAATCAAATTATTGGAAGATGCCGGCTGGGAAGACTCTGATAATGATGGAATCAGAGAAAAAGGTGATTTAAAGTGTACATTTGATGTGTATTCTCCCGGTGGAGATCAGGATAGATACAATTTAGCAGTTGCATTGGCTGAAAATGCAAAAAATTTGGGAATTGATATTCAGGTAAAGACTGCTACCTGGGATGAAGTTACCACACTTCAGAATACAGCGGGCATTGTATGGGGGTGGGGTCAGTATTCACCTACTGTATTATATTCGCTGTTTAAATCAGATTTATTTTTAACAGGTGGGTATGACAATGTAGTTGGATATAAAAATGATGTTGTAGACCAGAAAATTGATGAGGCTCTTACAGCGAACAATCAGGAAGATGCAATTGCAGCATGGAAAGAAGTTCAGAAAATTGCAGATGCAGATTATCCGGAACTGTACTTAGTAAATATTGAACATTGCTTTTTTATCAATGATAACTTAGACATATCAATGGATACCCAGATTCCGCATCCACACGGACATGGAAGTCCGATTGTATGTAATATGAAAGATTGGAAGTATAAGTAAAAAATAAAGATACGGTTTTTAGGTGACCTGTCTGAGATAGGTCACCTATTTTGGGAGAAAGGGATAAATGAAAAGCGTAAAAAAAATTTTATCGGAAGCGATTAGGATGCTTTTGTTATTGATAGCAGTAAGTTTGGTGGCATTTATTCTTATTACAAAAGCACCAATTGACCCTCTTGTATCTTACATAGGGACAAATTCTACGTTGTCAAATGAAGCAAAGGAAGAAATATCGGAATATTGGGGATTGAACGACCCATTGCCGGAACGATTTGTTACGTGGGCAAATCATGCATTACATGGAGATTTTGGAGAGTCTATCACGTATAAAAAGCCGGTAATACAGATTATTAAAACAAGGTTTTTATATTCAATTGTATTGATGCTACTGGCGTGGTTTTTTTCTGGAATTTTAGGATTTGTTCTTGGAATATTATGTGGAATACATCAAGGTGGTATTTTTGACAGGTTTATGAAACTATTCTGTTTGATTACAAAGTCTGCGCCAACTTTTTGGTTGGGCTTGTTAATTTTATCGTTGTTTGCAGTTCAATTAGGATGGTTTCCAATGGGGATGGCTGTGCCAGCGGGTAAATTAGCCAGTGAGGTCACAATCTGGGATAGAATTTATCACTTGATTTTACCTGTGCTTACGTTAACGATTGTAAGTATGAGTGATGTAATCCTGTACACAAGGCAAAAAATTATAGAGATTATGAATAGTGATTTTATTTTATATGCGAAAGCGCGAGGAGAATCTCAAAAACAATTAATAACAAGACACATTTTGAGAAATGTTATTTTACCGGCTGTTACTGTTCAGTTTGCATCATTTAGTGAACTTTTTGGAGGAATGGCATTGGCAGAGAATGTATTTTCCTATCCAGGAATAGGAACGGCAACTACGGCAGCAGCTTTAAATGCAGATGTTCCTTTGTTACTGGGGATTGCATTATGCAGTGCAATGTTTGTATTTGCAGGAAATTTAATGGCAAATATTTTATATGGCGTATTCGACCCGCGAATCAGAGAGGGGGAAGAGTATGTCTGATAAAAAAATTGTATGGAATAGAAAGACCAAAATTGTTGTATTAATGGTAATCGCAGTTGTTTACCTGGCAGGGATTTTTATATGGGGAATATTTATGAATCCTGAAAAATATGCAGTAAACTATGCAAATAAATTCTTGAGTCCAAGTTTAAAACATCCTTTTGGAACAGATTTTGTTGGAAGAGATATGTTTTATCGATGTGTTAAAGGATTGTCAAATAGTATTGTGATAGGAATTCTTGCTTCAATTGTTAGCTCAATAGTTGCGTTAATATTTGGAATAGCTGCTGCTGTTTTTGGAAAATGGGTAGATAAGGTGGTTAATTGGGGGGTGGATTTGTGTATGGGGCTTCCTCATTTGGTACTGTTAATGTTGATTTCCTTTATGTTGGGAAAAGGAGTAAAAGGAGTAACAATTGCAGTTGCATTAACACATTGGCCGTCACTGACTCGAATTGTGAGGTCTGAAGTTATGCAAATTCGTTCTTCTCAGTATGTTCAAGCTGCTTATAAAATGGGAATTTCAAAATGGAAAGTGGCAGTTACTCATATTGTTCCACATGTGTTGCCATCTTATTTGATTGGTTTAGTGTTATTGTTTCCTCATGCGATTATGCATGAAGCATCTATTACATTCTTAGGATTTGGACTTCCGGCAGAGATGCCTGCAATTGGTGTCATTTTATCTGAAGCAATGAAACATTTAGCTACAGGAAAATGGTGGCTGGCTTTATTTCCAGGTCTATTATTGCTAATTGCAGTTGTTTTATTTGATGTTATGGGAGATAATCTGAAAAAATTATGGAATCCTGGAAGTGGTAACGAATAGAGGTAAAAATGGATAATAGAAAAACAGTTTTAGAAGTAAATGATTTGGTTGTTTCTTTTAGCATGTATAAAAAAGGATTTAGAAAAGAAAATCTGGAAGTAATTCATTCCTTGTCTATAGATGTAAAAGAAAAAGAAATTGTGGCTATTGTAGGTTCAAGTGGTTCAGGAAAAAGTCTTTTAGCATCGGCGATATTAGGGTTATTGCCTGGCAATGCAAGCACAAGTGGAAGTGTCTGCTATATGGGGAAACAGTTGGATGATAAATTAAGAAAACAGTATCTTGGTAGAGAGATTGCATATATTCCACAGTCGGTAGACCATTTGGACCCCGTTATGAAAGTTGGACCACAGGTAGTAGGGGTATATTCTACAGAAGAAAAACAATGCAAAATGTTTCAAAAATATCAGTTAGATAAAAGTGTAGAAGAAATGTATCCGTTTCAATTATCCGGAGGGATGGCCAGGCGTGTACTGATTTCAGCGGCGGTGTTGGAAACTCCTAAATTAATTGTTGCAGATGAGCCGACACCAGGACTTAGTGTTGATATGGCTATGGATACATTAAAACATTTTAGAAAAATAGCAAATACAGGTACGGGAATTCTACTAATTACTCATGATATTGATTTGGCATTTGAGGTTGCAGATCGAATTGCAGTATTTTACGCTGGTACAGTTGTAGAAATTTCACCAACGGAAGATTTTAAAAAGGGAAAAGAATACTTACGACATCCCTACAGCAAGGCATTTCTGAGAGCATTGCCACAAAATGAATTCCAGCCGATTCCCGGAATACAGCCTTATGCTGGAAATTTGCCAGAAGGTTGTTTATTTGCAAATCGTTGTCCCGATGTATCTGAAAAATGTACGGGACAAATACCAATGAGGGAGTTGCGAGGGGGAAAGGTCAGGTGTGTAAATGCAACTTAAATTAGAACATATTGATTTTAGATATACAGATAAATCTCCTTGGATTTTAAAAGATGTTTCTTTGACAATAGAAGCAGGAGAACGTGTTGGAATTGTAGGACCATCCGGTTATGGAAAAAGCACGTTATCTAAAATTATTGCAGGGTATATGAATCCGACTTCCGGAAGCGTGATGATTGACGAAAAACCGCTGCCTAAAAAGGGAATGTGTCCTGTACAAATGATATATCAACATCCGGAATATGCAGTTAATCCAAGATGGAAAATGAAAAAAATCCTGAATGAATGTTGGACTCCTGGAGAAGAAGTATTAGCTCGGATGGGAATTGAAAAAGATTGGCTGAACCGTTGGCCGTCAGAATTATCAGGTGGAGAACTGCAGCGTTTTTGTATTGCACGAATATTAAGTCCGGATGTGAAATTCCTTCTATGCGATGAGATTACTACGATGCTGGATGTGATTACACAAGCTCAGATATGGCAGGTGCTTTTGGATACTGCGAAAAAGAACGGTTATGGAATGTTAATTATTACCCATAACATGGCGCTGGCTGAAAAAGTATGTACAAGGATAGTAGACCTTAGAGATATTAATCATATCAAACAGATTGACGTATGATAATTAATCCTGAATTATTCATGGAACAACCATGAATAATTCAGGATTAGATTTATCGAAAAATTCAGCTATAGATTTCCGACCAGTTTATCTTTCCAGATACCAAGACATTCTCGCACCAGATAATTTAGCTGTAAAAATTTGTTACTTTTTGCCGGAACACCTTCTATCTGTCGGCATCCCATCTTTTTTCCAATCGAAGTTCCTCGAAATACGTGAAAGCCGTTGGTTACGATTCCAATTCGTAGCTCTTCTGGCTTTTTATTTAATTCTTTTTCTAAAAGTGCAAGTGAATATTTTAGGTTTTCATTTGTATTAGTAGAACGGTCTTCTTTTATCAGACGTCTCGTATCGATTCCTTGTGAAACCAGATATTTATACATTGCTTCTGCCTCGGAAATCTCTTCTCCTGAACCTTTTCCACCGGAGACAACCGCTATTGTTTCTGGATTTTCATTGAGGTATTCTTTTGCCCGCTTCAAGCGAAGCTTCAATGAATTACTTAATTTCGTTCCATTGACCTGTGCCCCTAATACAATCAGCGTGTCCAGATTTTTAGATGGTTTCTGAGTCATTCCCGAAAAAATCAGACCTTCTGTTATCAAAAATGCAATGACCACCAAAATCGCCAGAGTAAGGCATACTGTTTTTACAGGTTTTGGAAATATACTTAAAATATTCCAGTGATGCGTTGCTTCTAATCGTAACAAAATTGCTATTGCATAACACACAAGTCCTGCTGCTGCCCAGATACACGGAAATAAGGAAGAAAGTCCTGCATACAATACAATTCCGATAAAATAAAGAATACTAAAACTTCCTAATAAAATAAATAATATTCTCATAAATAAAATCCTTTCACTTTCATTAGTAGTTTTTCCTGATAGAAAAAGAAGACGGAAAAATTCCGCCTTCTACTTTTTTATAATTATTTGTTTTTTCCACAGCAGTGTTTGTATTTTTTACCACTTCCGCATGGACACGGATCGTTACGTCCGATTTTCGGTCCTTTTACAACTGTACCGGATTTTTTCTGTTCTACATATAATTCTTTTTTCTTTTCTTCTGTGAAGATTTCATTCCACTGAGGAAGATCGTACAGCCAGTCTGCTTTTGCGTCTACCATGTTTTTGTAGAGCATTTCTGTATCAAATCCGAGATTCACTACAGTATCTTCTTCCATTTCTTCAATTGGATTCTGTACTTTTAAGCTGTCATTGATTCCGTCAAGGAAACCAACCATTGTCATAATGTCTACGTCAAATTTTTCAGCAAGTTCTTTTACAGTTCCTCTTTCTACATTTGTCGGGTCTGCAAGAAGTTTTTCATAAATTCCTTTTTCAATTAAGAAATAGTTTGTCCAGAATTTCTGAAGCTGTGCCCTGTCTGCTTCCTGAGAATATGCAATCTCTCTCCATTCCTGTAATAATGCCATGTATTTTACCACCTTTTACTTAATATTCATATTTTGGGCGCAAAGCACCTATACGTAACAGTATATACGATATGCACAGATTTTTCAATATTTTTTATAGTTTCCAGGCAGATTATGCATTGCAAGCAAAAAAAAACGGGTCTATAATGAGAAGCGCAAATGAATAAATGAAAAGGAAGAAAGAGAAATGAATGATTCAAAACTTACAATCCGTGGAGAACTTACTCTTATTGTGATTGTCATTATCAATAGCCTCGGCGTCGTTTTGATGCTTCACTCTGGCTCAGGCATATCAGCCATTTCAAGTGTGCCTTATGCTTTTTCGGAAGTATTTCCAAAACTCACTCTTGGAACCTGGACTTACCTTTTTCAAAGTCTGCTTATCTTAACTTTAATGGTACTTCGGAAAAAATTTATTCCGGAATACTTATTTAGTTTTGTTATAGGATTTTTCTTTGGAAAAATGGTAGATATCCATCAGGCATGGGTCAGCCAGCTTCCATACACGATTCCATTGCGTGTAGTATATTTTGTTTTAAGTTATCTCATCATCTGCTTTGGAATCGCACTTTCAAACCGCTGCAAAATGCCGATTATTCCGACAGACCTGTTTCCAAGAGAACTTGCAGATATCTTAAAACGTGAGTATTCCAAAATCAAAGTTCCTTTTGATGTTACCTGCCTGTTTATTACCGGATTTATGACTTTCTTATGTCTTGGACATATTATGGGATTGGGTGTTGGAACAGTTCTTGCCGCATTTACTATGGGAAAAGTAATTGGAATTATTGGAAAAGAAATGGATAAAAAGGTTCAATTTATTTCTATTATGAAGTCTTAGGTAAAAGAAACCAATTTTTCTGTCATCCTAGTATTTTTTTAATTATTTGTCAATCCCATTGTATATTTTAACAGAAACTGCTCATACTATAAGTAGTCCATGGAGGGAAGGCACAAATACGTGACGCTCTTCCTGGAAGAACAAAAGAAAAAGTAGAAATACTTATCCTCCCCTTTGAAAAGCCCCTGCACTTAGAAGAAGCCCAACTAAGTACAGGGGTTTTGTTAAGTCGTTTGAGTTTCTGTTCTGTAAAAGATAAAAAACTAATGCATAAAAAATTTCTTTCTACACATACTGTTCTTGGTAAACGTACTCTCAGGGTATGAAGATTAAGGAGGAAATAATTATGCCATTATTAAATTGTACAGCAAGAACTTGTGTTTACAACAAAGAGGAATACTGTTCCAAAGGAGATATCGTAGTAGATGGAAGCAATGCAAAAGTCGCAGACGAAACCTACTGCAGCAGTTTTGTGGAACGAAGCGGAAGTGCGATGAACAGCATTGGCGGAGAATGTGGATGTAAAACAATTAACGTAGACTGCAAAGCCTGCCAGTGTACATTTAACAATCAGGAGAAATGCAGTGCAGATAAAATTACAATTACCGGTGCCAGTGCCTGTCACTGTGATGAAACAAAATGTGGAAGCTTTGAGCTGAATTAAGTTACAGAAAAAAGAATCCCGGGAAACGGGATTCTTTTTACATAAACCCCTTGACATTGCAGTTTATTTATGATATCGTAATACAGTCTGAAGAAAAAGAAAGCAGAGTAATTGCTCTCACCTTAGCACGAGTAAGTGACTATGGTTCATATTTGAAATAATTGATGCGCTTTTGCGTTTTCTTTATGGGAATATGTTGTGGAGAGCTTATGCTGTCCACTTTTTATTTATTTCATAGGAAATTCTTTCTTATTTTTTTCAGAATGTTATGAGGTAGGTGGCTGACAAAAAAGTCAGATGAGTGTTTTATCAATATTATGGAGGTGCACAACAATTAGCGAATTAATGATTAATGAACAAATCAGAGACAGAGAGGTCCGTCTCATTGGCGCAAATGGAGAACAGCTTGGTATTATGTCTGCCAGAGATGCGCAGAAACATGCTCAGGAAGCAGGATTAGACCTGGTAAAGGTTGCTCCTACAGCAAAACCGCCAGTTTGTAAAATTATTGATTATGGTAAGTATAAGTACGAATTAGCGAGAAAAGAAAAGGAAGCTAAAAAGAAACAGAAAACCATCGAGGTTAAGGAAGTGCGTTTGTCTCCAAATATTGAAGAAAACGATTTAAACACCAAGGTCAACAATGCCAGAAAATTCCTTACCAAAGGAAATAAAGTAAAAGTAACACTTCGTTTCAGAGGTAGAGAGATGGCACATATGCAGAGCAGTAAACACATCTTAGATGAGTTTGCACAGTCCTTATCCGATATTGCGGTTGTTGAAAAAGCACCGAAGGTAGAGGGACGCAGCATGACCATGTTTTTGACAGAAAAACGCTAGACGTTCATTAAAAGAGTTTTAAGGAGGATACAATCATGCCAAAAATGAAAACAACAAAAGCAGCTGCAAAGCGCTTCAAAAAAACAGGTACAGGATTATTAAAAAGAAATAAAGCTTATAAGAGCCATATCTTAACAAAGAAATCTCAGAAGAGAAAGAGAAACCTGAGAAAAGCAGCTATTACAGATGCTACTAATGTAAAGAACATGAAGAAGATTTTACCGTACATCTAATTCGATATTCGTTTTAAAACAGGAGGAAATTAAGAAATGGCAAGAATCAAAGGCGGATTAAACGCAAAGAAAAAACACAATAGAGTATTAAAAATGGCAAAAGGATACAGAGGTGCTCGTTCTAAACAGTACAGAGTTGCAAAACAGTCTGTAATGAGAGCTCTGACAAGTGCTTATGCCGGAAGAAAACAGAAAAAACGTCAATTCAGACAGTTATGGATCGCTCGTATCAACGCAGCAGCAAGAATGAATGGTCTGTCCTACAGCAAATTTATGTATGGATTAAAACTGGCTAACGTTGACTTAAACAGAAAAGTTTTAGCTGACATGGCTATCAACGATGCAGAAGGATTTGCTACATTAGCAGAACTTGCAAAATCTAAACTTGCTTAATTAAAATTAGAAGTGAGAAATCAGGCAGGAGATGAAATTTTTGAATTTCATTTCCTGTCTTTTTTTAAATACTATTGACGGAAATATAAAAAAGAAGTAAAATGTTCGAGAAGAATGTATAAATTTAGAAACAGGCAGTGAATCCTGTAGGTAGGATTCTTTTTTTTCGCCTTTTGTGTACGCGTAGCACGTGCAAATGTGTTTGGGATTTATGCTTCTTCAGGTTTTAAGTCAAGAGGAGGAAAAAAAGATGAAAACCTACAAGAAAATCATGGATGTGCTTGCCGGTATCGAAAAATTGATTTTAGTTGTATCAACGATTTTGATTCTGGTTCTCACAGTTGGAAATGTATTTTCAAGAAAAGTCATCCACCGTTCCTGGTCTTTTACAGAAGAACTGGTGGTAGCAGTTTTCGTTCTGATTACCTTACTGGCAGCAGCTCTTGCATGCCGAGAGGGAGAGCTTGTCAGTTTAAATCTGGTAACAGAACGACTGCCGAAAAAAACAAAAAAACCAATTGCAATTTTAGTGACTGTATTATCTGTAATTTTTACAATGATACTGTTCTATTACGGAATGGATAAGGTACTGACACAGCTTGCAAATGGAAAACGTACATTCGTATTAAATTGGCCGGAATGGATTTTCTGGTCCTTTGTACCGATTGGTGCAGGCTGCATGATTCTTCATTTTATTGAATACTGCATCGATTTTTGTACAGACTTTAAATTTGCAAAGAGAAAGGAGGAGGCATAAGTGATTAGTGCGGTTTTATTCTTATCATTTTTTGTATTCTTAATCTTAAATGTGCCGATTGCGATTTGCCTTGGACTTTCTTCCGTATGTGCAATCTTATATTCGGGAACTTCTTTAACAATTGTAGCAACAAATATGTATTCCGGAATCAGTAAATTCTTATTGCTTGCCATTCCATTTTTCGTATTATCCGGAAATATCATGGCAAAAGCCGGAATTTCAAAACGTCTGATTAAATTTGTAAATACCTGTGTAGGACACAGAAGAGGTGGTATTGCGATTGTATGTGTTATCGTAGCCTGCTTCTTTGGCGCAATTTCAGGTTCCGGTCCGGCAACCGTAGCTGCGCTTGGTGCAGTTTTAATTCCGGCAATGGTAGAAGAAGGAGGATTTTCTGCTCCATTCTCAACTGCGATGATGGCAACTTCAAGTTCTATCGCAATTGTCATTCCGCCAAGTATTGCATTCGTAGTTTATGCCTCTATTACAGGTGTATCCATTGCGGATATGTTTGCAGGCGGAATTATTCCGGGTGTCTTAATGGGTCTGGCACTGATTGTTGTAATTATGATTGAAGTGCGTAAAAAAGGAATCCAGCCGACAACCAAAAAAGCAAGTTGGGGAGAGCGTGGAAAAGCGTTTGCTGATGCATTCTGGGGATTCTTAATGCCAATTATTATTCTTGGTGGAATCTATGGAGGAATCTTTACTCCGACAGAAGCAGCAGCGGTATCCGTAGTTTATGGTCTGTTTGTTGGTATGGTAATCTACCGTGAAGTAAAATTTAAAGATCTGGTAGATATCTTTGTAGAGTCTGCAAAGACAACCGGTGGTATCATGCTGATCGTAGCATGTGCTTCTTTGTTTTCATTTGTATGTACCAAATTTG
The DNA here is from genome assembly GCF_054657695.1 of Blautia stercoris. NCBI lineage: Bacteria > Bacillati > Bacillota > Clostridia > Lachnospirales > Lachnospiraceae > Blautia > Blautia stercoris. Next base: position 1,385,433 of record NZ_BAAHYF010000001.1, on the reverse strand, counting down.
GTATTTCGCAGGCAGCGTCAAGTCTGCTTTCCAGTGTAGCACATAATCAGTTTACGTTTCTTTTAATTGTAAATGTAATCTTCTTAATTGCAGGATGCTTTATCGATGCAAACTCTGCAATGTATATTTTTATTCCGATTATGCTTCCGGTTTGCAAAGCACTTGGATATGATTTAGTCGCCTTTGGTATTGTTGCAACGGTCAACCTTGCAATCGGACAGGTTACTCCTCCGGTAGGTGTTAATTTATTTGTTGCAATCAGTGTCAAAATCAAAAAAGGACTGGAAGTTACCCTTCAGGAAATTTCCAAAGCGGTGCTCCCGATGATTGCAGCCTGCGTAGTTGTCCTTTTGATGGTGACTTATATTCCGCAGATTTCTACTTGTCTGCCAAAACTCTTCGCAGGAAGTTCTTATACAGGAACATCGAAACTTGCAGCAGATGATTCTGAGGCAGAAGAGAGCCAGTCTGATGATGACTATAATCAGATTGATGATTACAGTGACCTTGGCTGGGAAGAACAGACCTGGAACTTTGCATGTTCTACCACCGAAACCAGTACCTGGGCACAGGCCGGAGAACAGTTTGGAAAATTAATGGAACAGGCAACCGGCGGTAAAGTAAAAGTAAATGTATACGCAGCAGACCAGCTGACAAACGGAAATCAGTCAGAAGGCATTCAGGCACTTATGAACGGAGATCCGGTACAGATTTCCATGCATTCAAACCTGATTTATTCTGCATTTGATGCAAGATTTAATGTTGTATCTTTACCATTTATTTTTGATTCTGTAGAAGATGCCGATGCGAAGCTGGATGGCGAAGCAGGACAGAAATTAGATGAAATCTTATCTGAGTACGGACTTCACTGCATGGGTATGGCAGAAAACGGATTCAGACAGCTGACAAACTCTGTCAGACCGGTAACTTCCGTAGACGACATGAAAAACTTAAAAATCCGTGTAGCAGGCTCTAACCTGTTAATGGAATGTTACAAGAGATGGGGCGCAGATGCGACCAACATGAACTGGTCTGAAACTTATACAGCACTTCAGCAGAATACAGTAGAAGGTCAGGAAAATCCACTTCCGGCAATTGATGCTGCAAGTGTACAGGAAGTACAGAAATACTGCTCTATGTGGAATGCAAACTATGACTGTCTGTTCTTCTGCATCAACCAGGATATCTACGATGCACTGACACCGGAGCAGCAGGCTGTAGTTGATGAAGCAGGTAAAAAAGCAGTTGATTTTGAACGTGAGATCAACCGTTCCGGTGACGATGAAATCAAATCCCGCTGGTCAAAAGAAAACGGTGTGGAAATCACAGAGTACGAAGACCTTGACATTGATTCTTTCAAAGATGCAGTTGCGGACATTCCGCAGTGGTATGAAGAACAGCTGGTTGCAGAAGGATTTGACGAGGCAGAAGTAAAAGATTTAATTAATGTATTTACTGCAAAAAGCAGTGCAGGAAATTATGAAGTAGAGGACAGAAGTGACTTAGACTGGAAAGAACAGACCTGGAACTTTGCATGCTCTACTACAGAAACCAGTACCTGGGCACAGGCCGGACAGAAATTTGGCGAAATGATGGAACAGGCAACAGGCGGCAAGATCAAGGTAAATGTGTATGCAGCAGACCAGTTGACAAACGGAAACCAGTCAGAGGGAATTCAGGCACTTATGAATGGAGACCCGGTGCAGATTTCCTTACATTCAAACTTAATTTACTCTGCATTTGACCCGAGATTTAATGTGGTATCTCTTCCATTCTTATTTGATTCCGTAGAAGATGCGGATGCAAAACTCGATGGGGAAGCCGGAGAAAAGTTAAAATCTATTCTTGAAGATTATGATATTCATTGTATGGGAATTGCAGAAAATGGATTCAGACAGTTGACAAACTCTGTCAGACCGGTAACTTCTGTAGACGACATGAAGAATTTAAAAATCCGTGTAGCAGGTTCCAACCTGTTGATGGAATGTTATAAGAGATGGGGCGCAGATGCAACGAATATGAACTGGTCTGAAACTTATACAGCACTTCAGCAGAATACGGTGGAAGGTCAGGAAAATCCACTTCCGGCAATTGATGCAGCAAGTGTGCAGGAAGTACAGAAATATTGTTCGCTGTGGAATGCAAACTATGACTGTCTGTTCTTTGGAATCAATCAGGGTGTTTATGATGCACTGACACCAGAACAGCAGGAAGTAGTCGATGAAGTCGGACAGAAAGCAGTACAGTATGAACGTGAAATCAACCGTGCAGGAGATGACGAAATTCTCTCCCGCTGGCAAAATGAAAATGGTGTAGAAGTACTGAAAAATGAAGAACTTGATGTAGAGTCCTTCAAAAAAGCAGTAGATGGCATTGACGAATGGTTTGTAGAAGAATTAAAGAAAGCCGGATATGATGACGGTCAGGATCTTGTAGATGCATTTGAACGCAGATAAGCATTCCCCCGTTTCAAGTGCGCAGAGCACTAAGCGGCGGTTGAGGGGGGATGCTTCTGTCAGTGGGAGTTGGAAGCTCCCACTGACAGAACGCGAAGCGACTGCGTTCATGAGCAAGTAGCGAAGCGGATTGCGAATGTCCGCTTTACTGCAGATAAGCATTCCCCCGTTTCAAGTGTGCGGAACGGATCGCGAATGTCCGCTTTACAAATAAAAAATTGTAAAAATGTAAGTTTTAGAAAGCTGGATACTTTTTTGGAAGTATCCGGCTTTTTTTGAATATATTGTTATAACAAGTAAAACTGAGAATTTGGATAGAAAAGAATGAAGCGAATAAAAGGATTAGCCGGTATTACGATTTTATTTTTTATGTTAATCGCCGTGGCAGGTTTAGATGGAGACTTTGATAAAAAAGAACAATCTGTATTTGGAGCACTTTCAGATGAGGAACATCCGAAAATTGCACTGACCTTTGATGACGGACCCCATCCGGTTTATACAGAAGAACTCTTAGATGGTCTAAAAAAGCGAAAAGTCATGGCAACTTTTTTTCTGATTGGAAATAATATCGAAGGAAATGAAGAGATTGTAAAACGGATGGCAGAAGAAGGACATTTAATCGGAAGTCATACTTATAACCATGTGCAGTTAAATAAACTTTCAGAATTGAAAGCGAAAGAAGAAATATTAAAAGGCTGTAATAAAATTTATGAGACAACCGGAGTCTGCCCTTCATTTGTGCGTCCACCGTTTGGGGAGTGGAAGAAAAATCTGGATTTTTGTGTGACCATGCTTCCTGTTTTCTGGAATGTTGATTCTCTTGACTGGAAACTGCAAAATACAGAAAAAATCGTAAAAAGAGTAGTGAAAGATGTGAAAGAAGGTGATATTATTTTAATGCATGATATTTTTGAAACTTCCGTTCAGGCGGCATTTCAGATTATTGATACGCTTGAAAAAGAAAACTATGAATTTGTTACGGTGGATGAACTGCTTTTGGAGTAAATTTAAGCAAGTAGCGAAAGCGGATTGCGAATATCCGCTTGACAAAATATATTTTACGAAATGGAGAAGGTTATGGATTTATTTGATTATATGAAAGAACAGACTTTAGAAAACGAATCTCCGCTTGCTTCAAGGATGAGACCGGTTTCTTTAGAAGAGGTGGTAGGTCAGGAACATATTATTGGAAAGGGAAAACTGCTTTATCGTGCGATTAAGGCAGATAAACTGAGTAGTATTATTTTTTACGGACCTCCGGGAACCGGAAAGACAACACTTGCAAAGGTGATTGCAAATACAACAAGTGCAAGATTTTGTCAGATGAATGCGACGGTTGCCGGAAAGAAAGACATGGAAGAAGTCGTAAAAACAGCACAGGATTATCTTGGAATGTACGGAAAAAAGACGATTTTATTTGTAGATGAGATTCATCGGTTTAATAAAGGGCAGCAGGATTATCTGCTTCCGTTTGTAGAGGATGGAACGCTGGTTTTAATCGGGGCAACTACGGAAAATCCGTATTTTGAAGTAAACAGTGCGCTGATTTCACGCTCGATTGTGTTTGAATTAAAGTCACTTGAAAAGAAAGATATTGATAAGCTGCTTTTAAGGGCGGTATCAGATACCGAAAAAGGAATGGGTGCTTATGGTGCGGTATTGGATGACGATGCAAGAGAATTCCTTTCGGATATTGCAGGCGGAGATGCAAGAGCAGCTTTAAATGCATTAGAGCTTGCCATTCTTACAACCGAAAAAAGTGAAGATGGAAAGATACATATTACATTAGAAGTTGCCTCTGAATGTATTCAGAAACGAGTAGTGCGTTATGATAAAACCGGAGACAATCATTACGATACGATTTCGGCATTTATCAAAAGTATGAGAGGTTCTGATCCTGATGCAGCAGTTTATTATCTGGCAAAGATGCTTTATGCCGGTGAGGACATTAAATTTATTGCAAGAAGAATTATGATTTGTGCTTCAGAAGATGTAGGAAATGCAGATCCACAGGCACTTCAAGTTGCAGTTTCGGCAGCTCAGGCAGTAGAGCGGGTTGGTATGCCGGAAGCTCAGATTATTTTATCGCAGGCAGTTTTATATGTAGCGTGTGCGCCAAAAAGCAATGCGGCATATATGGCGGTTTTTGATGCAATGGAAAATGTAAAACAGGTAAAAACAACCGTTCCTCCGCATCTTCAGGATGCACATTATAAAGGAGCGTCAAATTTTGGACGTGGAATTGGATATAAGTATGCACATGATTATCCGAATCATTATGTAAAACAGCAGTATCTTCCATCTGAGATAGAGGGGACGAAATTTTATCATCCAAGTGAAAACGGATATGAAAAACAGATACAGGAACATTTAAAAAAAATTGCTGAGCATGCTACATGAGCATGTCCAGCAGTTTTTCATATACGGCTTTATTTTTTGTCTGCCAGGAAGCACACACGGCTTCAGCGGCAGCCTTTGTCGGAACGGTCATAGTTAATTCAATAAGCGGTACTTCTTTTTCTTTTGCGCTGCATCGAACCTGATAACCTTCTTTTTCTCCTCTGTAATAATTGGCAAAGGTTGAAAGTTCTTCCTTGATTTCCATTGCATTATTTTTGAAAAATTCAGCAATTTCTCCTTTAATTTCTTTAGGAATTTCTTTTCCGAAATACTCAAGTGTCTGTTCTCCGGATTTTGTAATCGAGAAATAAGAAGAATTTCGGATAGTTTCGCAGTGGATTAACTCGGATTCGGTTAACTCTGAAAGTGCCTGCTGTAAATGGAAATAGGTAGTATATCCTTTATCAAGAATAAATCCGGAAATCTGTGCGTTGGTTAGTGGAAAATCTACCTTTTCCAGCATATAGAGTACAATAAGTTTATATAAAGTAAGTGATTCTCCCATGAGAGTCCTCCTTTTAAATGTAATGTTCTCTTGAAATCTTTTATGATAGTTACAGAAAAAATCCAAGAGTACATTTGTGATAGGTTTTCAGGTTTCATGAAACAGTCTGCCCTGCCAGGTGTTTCGGATTTTACACTCATGATGAAGGGTGTTTAATACTGTTTTTTTTGCGCTGCTCCATAAAGGGGCAATTAAAAGTGCTTTTGGACCGTCTCCTGTTACGCGATGGACAACGATGTCTGGTGAAAGGCGTTCGAGGCAGCTGATGACCAAATCAATATATTCTTCCATGGAGTAGACTTTAAATTTACCATCCAGATAATCAGAAGCTAAATCGGTTCCTTTTAAAACATGCAGAAGCTGAAGTTTAATTCCCTGAATGTCTTTGTGATTTAAATAATCAATCGTTTCTAAAATATCTTCTTTTGATTCGCCTGGCAGTCCAAGAATGGTATGCACAATGACTTCAAGCCCTGCGTCTTTTAAATTTTTTACTGCTGTTTCAAAACAGGAGAGTGAGTAGCCTCTGCGAATGTAGCGAGCAGTTTCTTCATGCATGGTTTGAAGACCAAGTTCAACCCAGACAGGCTTTATCTGATTCAAACGTTTTAGAAGTGCAATGACATCGTCTCCAAGGCAGTCGGGGCGTGTGCCGATAGAAATTGCGACAACATCGGGATAAGAAAGTGCCTCTGTAAAAATTTTTTCCAGATAGTCAACGGGAGCATAGGTGTTTGTGTATGCTTGAAAATAGGCAATAAATTTTTTTGCCCCACGTTTTTCTCTGAGGCGGTCAGCCTGAATCTTAATTTGGGTGGTGATGCTGTCACAGGAATTTCCGGCAAAATCACCGGAACCTCCGGCACTGCAGAAAATACAGCCTCCGTTTCCGAGTGTACCGTCACGGTTTGGACAGCTCATTCCTCCATTTAATGCTACTTTATAAACTTTGGTGGAAAATCGTTCCTTTAGCATTGCATCGAATGAATAGTAAGGTTTTCCATTCCAAGAATTTGCCATAATAACTCAATGACTCCTTCCAGTTTTTCTTTTAGCTCTATCATACCATTAGCAAAATCCTTTTGCAAGAACCGAAGGCACATATTTGACAAAGAAGAGGGAGCATGATATCGTAGTGTTAGCAAAATGGAATGTATGCGTTAACAAAAACAAAAAGTGAGGTAAAAAATGTGAAAAACATAAGAAGAAAACTGGGAGCAGTAGCGTTAGCCGCTGTTTTAATGATAATTTCCCTGTCAGGTTGTGGTGTGGGGAAGATATCTTCTGATGGAAGTATTTCTACTATAGAAAGAGGTGTCTTAAAAATTGGAATGAATTTAAATGATTCTCCGATGAGTTATTTAAATACCGATACCGCAAGACCGGATGGATTTGAGGCAAAGGTAGCAGAGCAGGTAGCAGAGAAACTTGGATTAAAACTTGAAATTATCGATACTACCCAGAAAAATTTATTAAAATCATTAGATGCAGACATTTATGATTGTGTGATTTCAAGTGTTGGCATGACAGAAGAAAACTGTGAAAAATATGAAGCAACAAATGCTTATGCAGATGTCAGTGCGATAGAAGATGAGTTAACTGAAAAGCCGAAAAATACCAAAATTGCTATCTTTGGTAAGAAAAATAATGGATTAATCCAGGCAATCGAAAAACAGGCATTAGAGCCATTAAAAGAGGATGGAACACTTTCAGAAATTTCAAATCAATATTTGGGTACAGATGTTATAGTAAAATAAAATATAGTAAGATAAAAATTTAAAATTCTGCTTGCAAAATTGCAAGTAGAATTTTTTTATAAAAAAAGCAAAAAACGACTTGATTTTTTTTACATTCGATGGTAGCATAAGCATATAGTTTAATGACTAAACTAATTAAGAAGGAGGTAACGTCCCATGGAAATTTTAAATGTCATGGACAAAGCATTTGCTCCATACGGAAAAGTCGTAACAGGACTTAACGTAAGCGATCTTCTGGCTGCACTTGAGAAAACACCAAAGCCGGATGATGTTATTTATGTTGCTTCAGATGAAGCCCTTGAAGCCTGTCCAAGCGTAGAAAAGATTGCTTACAGTCTTTTTGGAGGAATGCCGATTCAGGTAGGTTATTGTAATGGAAGCAATTATCTGTTGAATGCAGTGGAATACCACAGAGATAGTGAAGTCAATGTAGCATTAACAGATTTAATCCTGATTCTTGGAAAAGAGCAGGACATTGAAGCTGATGGTACATATCAGACAGAGAAGATGGAAGCATTTCTTGTTCCGGCAGGAACGGTCGTGGAAGTATATGCAACCACCCTTCACTATGCACCATGTAATGTAAATGAAAATAAGTTCTGTACAGCAGTCATTCTTCCGAAAGGAACAAACGAAGATGCACCGGCACCACAGAACAATACAGCAGAAGACAAACTGCTTTTTGCAAAAAATAAATGGCTCATCGCACATAAAGATGCAAAAATCCAGGGCGCTTTTGAAGGATTGATTGGAGAAAATCTTTCCGTAAAATAAGAAATTTAAAATCAAATTTTTAGTTTCATTTTTCAGGAGGAAAATAAAATGAATTTATCAAATATGCCACAGGCAAAATTAGGTATTGTAGCAGTAAGCCGTAACTGTTTCCCAAAATCTCTGTCAGAAAACAGAAGAAAAGCAGTAGCAGCTGCTTATAAAGGTGAAATCTACGAATGTCCAACAGTTGTAGAAAATGAAATGGATATGAAACAGGCATTAAAAGAACTGCGTGAAGCAGGATGTAATGCATTAGTTGTATATCTTGGAAACTTTGGACCGGAAACAGAAGAAACTTTACTGGTAAAATACTTCCATGGACCAGCTATGGTTGTTGCAGCAGCAGAAGAAAGAGGAGACAACTTAGTACAGGGTCGTGGTGATGCCTACTGTGGTATGCTTAACGCAAGCTACAACTTAAAACTGCGTGAATTAAAAGCATATATTCCGGAATATCCAGTTGGAACACCGGAAGAAGTTGCGGATATGATTGCTGAATTCGAGCCAATCGCACGTGCAATCGTTGCAATCAAAAACTTAAAAATCATCAGCTTTGGACCGCGTCCTACAGACTTCCTTGCTTGTAATGCTCCAATCAAACGTCTGTATGATTTAGGTGTTGAAATCGAAGAAAACTCCGAACTTGACCTGTTTGAAAGCTTTAACAAACATGCCGGAGATCCACGTATCGAAGGTATTGTAAAAGAAATGGAAGAAGAACTTGGAGAAGGAAATAAAAAACCGGAAATTCTTCCAAAACTTGCTCAGTATGAAATTACTCTGCTTGACTGGGTAGAAGCTCATAAAGGTGCAAGACAGTATGTTGCCCTGACAACAAAATGCTGGCCGGCATTCCAGACACAGTTTGGTTTTGTACCTTGCTATGTAAACAGTCGTTTAACAGGAAGAGGACTTCCAGTATCCTGTGAAGTAGATATCTGGGGAACATTAAGTGAATTCATTGGTACTGTTGTAAGCCAGGATATCGTTACTCTGCTTGATATCAACAACACAGTTCCGGCTGATATGTACAATGATGAAATCAAAGGAAAATTCAACTATACACATAAAGATACATTCATGGGATTCCATTGTGGAAATACAGCTTCCCAGAAACTGTCCTTCTGCTCTATGAAATATCAGATGATTATGGCAAGAGCACTTCCGGAAGAAGTAACACAGGGAACTCTTGAAGGAGATATCATCCCTGGAGATATCACATTCTATCGTCTGCAGAGCACAGCTGACTGCAAACTTCGTGCATACATCGCACATGGTGAAGTTCTTCCGGTAGCAACTCGTTCCTTTGGTGCAATCGGTATCTTTGCAATTCCGGAAATGGGACGTTTCTATCGTCACGTACTGGTAGAAAAGAACTATCCACATCACGGAGCAGTTGCTTTTGGACACTTCGGAAAAGCGCTCTATGAAGTATTTAAATACCTTGGCATTGATGTAGAAGAAATCGACTACAACCAGCCAAAGGGAACTCTGTACCCAACAGAAAATCCATTTGCATAATTTTTGCAGGTAAGAATCAAAAATGGAGGCTGCCCGAAAGAGCAGCCTCTTAGTGAATAAGGAGAAGAAAATATGTTATACATTGGTGTTGACCTTGGTACATCCGCTGTAAAATTACTGTTAATGAACGGAGAAGGCAAAATTGAAAAAATTGTTTCCAGAGAATATCCTCTCTCTTTTCCGCATCCAGGCTGGTCAGAACAGAAACCGGAAGACTGGTGGACACAGAGTATTGAGGGAATCAAAGAGCTGACAGCAGAATGTGATAAGAGTCAGGTTGCAGGTATCAGCTTTGGTGGACAGATGCATGGTCTTGTTATCTTAGATGAAAATGATGAAGTCATTCGTCCGGCAATTCTTTGGAATGACGGAAGAACAACAAAAGAGACTGCTTACTTAAATGAAGTAATCGGAAAAGACAAACTCTCTGAGTATACAGCAAATATTGCATTTGCAGGATTTACTGCACCGAAGATTCTGTGGGTAAAAGAAAATGAGCCGGAGAATTTCAAACGTATCAAAAAAATCATGCTTCCAAAAGACTATCTGGCGTATAAATTATCCGGTACTCACTGCAGTGATATGTCCGATGCATCCGGTATGCTGTTAATGGACGTAAAGAACCGTTGCTGGTCGAAAGAAATGCTTGATATCTGCGGAATCACAGAAGAACAGATGCCGAAACTGTTTGAAAGCTATGAAGTAGTTGGAACATTAAAACCGGAATTAGCAGAAGAACTGGGTATTCCGGCAACCTGTAAAATAGTAGCAGGTGCAGGTGACAATGCAGCAGCCGCAGTTGGAACAGGAACTGTTGGCGATGGAATGTGTAACATTTCCCTTGGAACAAGTGGAACAATCTTTATTTCAAGCAAAGAATTTGGTGTAGACCCACACAATGCACTCCATGCATTTGCTCATGCGGATGGAAATTATCACTTAATGGGATGTATGTTAAGTGCGGCTTCCTGTAATAAATGGTGGATGGATGAAATCATCGGAACAAAAGATTATGCCGGTGAGCAGGCAAAAATTGAAAAACTTGGTGAAAATAATGTATACTTCCTGCCATATCTGATGGGAGAACGCTCTCCTCACAATAATCCAAATGCAAGAGGAACTTTCATTGGTCTTACAATGGACAGCACAAGAGCCGATATGACACAGGCTGTTTTGGAAGGTGTCGCTTTTGCAATCCGTGATTCCTTTGAGGTTGCAAAATCTCTTGGAATTAAGATTGAACGCACAAAAATCTGTGGTGGCGGTGCAAAGAGTCCGTTATGGAAGAAAATGATTGCAAACATCTTAAACATCAAAGTAGATGTAATTGAATCCGAAGAAGGACCGGCACTTGGCGGTGCAATGCTTGCAGCAGTTGCAAACGGAGAGTTCGCTTCCGTAGAGGATGCAGCAGCTAAGATTGTAAAAGTTATTGATACGGTAGAACCGGAACCGGAACTGGCAGCAAAATATGAAGAAAAATATCAGAAATTTGCTAAGATTTATCCGACTGTAAAAGATTTATTTGGCGAATTACTGTAAAAGATATTCGAATTTGAACGCAGATAAGCATTCCCCCGCTTCAAGTGTGCGAAGCACTAAGCGGTGGAGGGGGGATGCTTCTGTCAGTGGGAGTTGAAAGCTTCCACTGACAGAACGCGAAGCGACTGCGTTCATGAGCAAGTAGCGAAGCGGATTGCGAATGTCCGCTTTACCGCAGATAAGCATTCCTGCTTCAAATGCGCAGAGCATTAAGCAGATTGTGAATGTCCGCTTTACAGCAGGAGACAGTGTACAGAAAATTTTTTCTATACGCTGTCTTTTTTTGCGTTGTTTTTACGATGCTAATGCTATAGTGTAATAGGAAAACATACTTGATTTTGAAAAATAAGAGCGGTATAATAAAAGCCCTGTTAGCAAGAAAAAATTTTACAGAGGAGAAGGAATAAAGACTCCGAGAATACATAATTGAATCAGGAGGAGAGTATCATGAAATACGTACTGGATGTGCACACACATACGATTGCAAGCGGACATGCCTATAATACGATTAAAGAAATGGCACAGTCTGCATCAGAAAAAGGGCTGGAGTTGTTGGGAATCACAGAACATGCAATGAAAATGCCGGGAACCTGTCATTCGTTTTATTTTGCAAATTTAAAAATGCTGGAACGAAAGATGTTTGGGGTAGAAATGCTGTTTGGTGTGGAACTTAATATCTTAAATCAAGACGGTGAAGTAGATATGGAAGAAAATCTCTTAAAAAAAATGGACATCGTGATTGCAAGTATGCATATACCTTGCTTTAAGTCTGGTACAAAAGAAGAAAATACACAGACTTATTTAAAAGTTATGGAAAATCCTTATGTGAATATTATCGGGCATCCGGACGATGGAAGATTTCCGGTCGATTATGAACAGCTGGTACTTGGAGCAAAGAAGCATCATGTACTTCTGGAAGTGAATAATAACTCTTTAGACCCTCGCTGTACCAGAGAAAATGGGGAAGAGAATGTAAAGGACATGCTTTGCTATTGTAAGAAATATGAAGTTCCGGTTGTGGTGGATAGTGATGCACATACAGATGCTCTGGTTGGCTGTCACTGCTTTGCTGAAAAAGTAATAAAAGAAGTAGATTTTCCGGAAGAACTGATTATAAACCGTTCTGTAGAAGAACTGAAAAAATTTCTTAATAAGTAAATTTTGAAAATACTGCTTTACTTTAAAATTTTAGTGTGTTAATATAGGAAGAAGAGAAGTCATATTGGGGTGACAAAAATATACGTTATGATAGGAGAGTTAGAATTATGAGTAAAAAAATTCATACAGAAGCAGTCGATTCTTTATTTGATGCGATTTTATGTTTAAAAGATAGAGAGGAATGTTATACATTTTTTGAAGATGTATGCACAATCAATGAAATCTTGTCTTTGTCACAGCGTTTTGAGGTAGCAAAGATGCTCAAAGATAAGAGAACTTATCTTGATATTTCCGAAAAGACAGGTGCTTCCACAGCAACCATCAGCCGTGTAAACAGAAGTCTGAACTATGGAAATGACGGATACGAAATGGTATTTAAGAGAATGACGGAAAAAACAGAAGAATAAAAACAGAAAAGAAAAAGTCAGGAGAGGACCTTTTAAAAATAAAAATGTGTACCTCTCCATTTTTTTGAGAATTTTTACAATTTATTATTTCTTACTGTTCTTATTCTTATTTTTCGTCTCTTTGGGCTGGTTATCTGCCATGTCGTCTATAATCTTTTCGATAACCTGTTTTTTAACATAGACGTCAAAACTGAGCATACAGATGAAAGAGAATTTTCGGAGAAAATCCTGTTCTTCTTCTGTTGCGTGCTCAAAAGAACTGCAGGCAAGTTTATATTTTTTGGTTACGTCTTTGGCAAGTGGCTCAATCTGCTTAAGTTCTAAGTTCATAATCTCATTATAAAGTTCGGTCATATCCATTGAGCCGTCACCGGAAAAATAATTTTCGGAAATCGGATCAAGCAGGGTCTGGATATCATTGATACATAAAATATTTTTTAAATAATAGATAAAAGTAAGCATTAAAAGATGCTCTTTTGAATATTTCTTTTTGACCGGTGGCGGTAACAGGTTATTTTTGGCATAGTTGTTAATCATGGTTTTCGTCAGAATTTTATCTCCTTCATGTCTTCTTGAAGAAGAAAGATGACTCTCCATAAATGTCGTTACCTGATCCATATATAAATCAATTTCCGGAATTTCTTCAGGTTTAATATAAGAAATACGAGAAATGCTTTCAAGAATACTATTGAGCATGTCTTTTGTGTCAATTGTCATTTTATCACCTCTATGCTATATTATATAGTTTTCAAAACTATTTGTAAACGAATTTCTGTAAAATTTTCACGCTTGAAGCCGATAAGGGGAGTATGGTATATTGTAGAAACAGGTGACACTGAAAAATAATTTTAAAGAAGGTGCAGGTTTATGAGTATATATGATACCTTAAATCCGGAACAGAAAGAAGCTGTCTTACAGACGGAAGGTCCGGTTTTAATTTTAGCAGGCGCCGGTTCTGGAAAGACCCGTGTGCTGACCCATCGAATTGCCTATCTGATCGATGAAAAAGGAATTAATCCGTGGAATATCATGGCGATTACATTTACTAATAAGGCAGCAGGTGAAATGCGGGAACGAGTGGATAAGATTGTGGGATTTGGCTCGGAAAGCATCTGGGTTTCAACCTTTCACTCAAGCTGTGTGCGGATTTTAAGAAGGTACATTGACCGCTTAGGCTATGAAAATAATTTTACGATTTATGATACCGATGACCAGAAAAGTCTGATGAAAGAAGTCTGCAAAAAACTGAATATTGACACGAAAATCTATAAAGAACGTGCGATTTTAGGTGCAATTTCTTCTGCAAAGGATAATCTGGTTGGTCCGGAAGAATACGAAAAAAGTGTGATGGACGATTACGGCCGGAAAAAAATTGCAATGGCGTATACAGAGTATCAGAAAGAATTAAAGAAAAACAATGCATTGGACTTTGATGATTTGATTGTAAAAACTGTTGAATTGTTCCAGAGCTGTCCAGATGTGCTGGATTCTTATCAGGAAAGATTTAAGTATATTATGGTAGACGAATATCAGGATACGAACACAGCGCAATTTAAGTTTGTCAGCCTTTTAGCCGGCAAGTATCAGAATTTATGTGTTGTTGGTGATGACGATCAGTCCATCTATAAGTTCCGTGGTGCAAATATCGGAAATATTCTTGGATTTGAGAAGGTATTTCCAAGAGCAAAAGTAATTAAACTGGAGCAGAATTATCGTTCCACAAAAACAATCCTTGAGGCTGCCAATCAGGTCATTCACAATAATATTGGAAGAAAAGCAAAAACGCTTTGGACCGATAATGAAATCGGTGAACCCGTGCATTACCGCCAGTTTATGAATGGTTATGAAGAGGCAGAATATATCGCAGGAGACATTAGTAAAAGGGTTCGTGAGGGAGAATGTGAATATAAAGACTGCGCAATTCTATATCGAACCAACGCACAGTCCCGTATGTTTGAAGAAAAATTTTTGATGGCAAATATTCCATACAGACTGGTAGGGGGCGTAAACTTCTATGCACGTAAGGAAATCAAAGATTTGCTGGCCTATTTAAAAACCGTAGATAATGCCAGAGATGACCTTGCAGTGCGTCGTATTATCAACGTGCCAAAGAGAGGAATTGGTGCTGCAAGTCTCTCTAAAGTGCAGGATTTTGCAGACCAGAACGGAATTGGATTCTATGATGCTTTGCAAAGAGCAGATGAAATTACAACACTTGGACGTGCAGTATCTAAAATTACACCATTTGTAACCTTTATTCAGAGTTTAAGAAGTAAATTGGACTATATCAGTCCGTCTGAATTATTGAAAGATATTATTGACGAAACCGGGTATGTGACAGAACTTCAGGCAGAAAAAACAGAAGAAGCGGAATCTCGAATCGAAAATATTGATGAATTGATTACAAAAGTGGTAAGTTATGAAGAAGAATGTGAAGCAAATAATGAAGAAATCAGCTTAAGTGGTTTCTTGGAAGAAGTGGCATTGATTGCGGATATTGACACGGTAGATGGAGATGACAACCGTGTACTTCTAATGACTCTTCACAGTGCAAAAGGTTTGGAATTTCCTTATGTATATCTGGCAGGAATGGAAGATGGCGTATTCCCAAGTTACATGACTATCGTGTCAGATGACCCGACTGAAATCGAAGAAGAAAGACGTCTTTGTTATGTTGGAATCACAAGAGCGATGAAGGATTTGACTCTGACCTGTGCACAGCAGAGAATGATTCGTGGAGAAACCCAGTATAATAAGCCGTCCAGATTTATCCGTGAAATTCCGAAGGAATTAGTAGACCTTGGAAGAAATTTCAAAGAAAGAAAAGTAAAAGAAATTCCGCTTCCAAAAGGCTACCAGCAGATGAAAAAAGCAATCAAAGAGCCGGCATTTATGCAGAAAAAATTTGAGGTAAAAAAAGCATCCAGCCTTTCTTATGATGTGGGAGATACTGTCAAACATATCAAATTTGGAACTGGTGTGGTAAAATCCATTGTTGATGGTGGAAGAGATTACGAAGTAACGGTAGCTTTTGAAAAAGCAGGCGTAAAAAAGATGTTTGCATCCTTTGCAAAATTAAAGAAATTATAACATTATTTTAACCAAATCAAGTAAGTCCCCTGCTTCAATTGCGAAAAGCAATAAGCAGGGGTGGGGACTTGCTTGTATCAGGAGGGGGTAAGCCCCTTCTGATAAGCTGCGTAGCAGCTATTTGGTTATGAGCAAGTAGCGAAGCGGATTGCGAATATCCACTTGACAATGCAAAAGATAAAAGTACAAATACAAGGAAAGAAGAAAGAAAAGATAGTAAAATCTACATAAGCGTGATATAATAATGGAAACAGCCAAAGTAACGGACTTAAAATTGCCAGAAAGTAAGTTTCTGTGCAAGAGAGGAAGGTGTAGTATTATGAATCGTATTGAAGATTTAGTAGCAGCATTGCAGAAAAGGGAAGAGGAGAAAAATAAAAATACAGTTTTATGGATTCTCGCAATTGTTGGAGCTGTATCTGTAGTTGCAGGAATTGCTTATGCGGTTTATCGTTTCTTCACACCGGATTATCTCGAAGATTTTGAAGAAGACTTTGATGATGATTTCGATGACTACTTCGAGGATGATGAGGAAAACGAAGAACACGAAGAAGATAAGGACGAAGAGTAACAAAATAATAAAAAGAAGCTTCGGGAAACCGGAGCTTCTTTTTTAGAAAGAATGAAATAGAAAATAAAGAAGAATAAATAGCATCAGATATGGAGGTCGAACATTTGAAAAAAGGTGAAATTTATGAAGGCGTAGTAGAAAAAATTGAATTTCCAAATAAAGGAAAAGTAAAAGTTGGAGAAGAAACGGTTATTGTAAAAAATGCAATCCCAGGTCAGAAAGTCCGTTTTATGATAAATAAAAAACGTGGAAAAAAATTAGAGGGACGTCTTTTGGAAGTATTAGAAAAATCTCCTCTTGAAAAAAGAGAACCGGTCTGTAGCATTTTTCCGGCATGTGGAGGCTGTATGTATCAGACCATGTCTTATGAAGACCAGCTTAAGATGAAGGCAAAGCAGGTAAAAGAACTTTTAGATACAGCAGTAAAAAATGGTGGACAGGTAGACGAAAACGGAAATCCGGATTATGTATTTGAAGGAATCAAAGGAAGTCCATTTGAATTTGCTTACCGCAACAAAATGGAATTTTCCTTCGGAGATGAATATAAGGACGGACCGCTTGCACTTGGACTGCACAAAAAAGGCAGTACTTATGATGTGTTAAGTGCCCGTGACTGTAAATTGGTACATGAAGATATGACAAAAATCCTTTGTTGTGTCCTTGAATATTTTCAGGAAAGAAAGACCAGTTTTTATAAAAAAATGCAGCATGTGGGCTATCTGCGCCATCTGCTGTTACGCCGTGCCAACACAACCGGAGAAATTTTAGTCAATCTGGTAACTACAAGTCAGGAAGAAATGGATTTAACACCATTAAAAGAAGCACTTCTTGCATTGGATTTGGAAGGAAAAATTGTGGGATTTCTTCATATTATCAATGATGGATTATCCGATATGGTAAGAAGCGATGAGACGAGAATTCTTTATGGACAGGATTACTTCTACGAAGAAATCTTAGGATTAAAATTCAAAGTGACGCCATTTTCTTTCTTTCAGCCAAATTCTTACGGTGCAGAAGTACTTTACAATACTGCAAGAGAATACCTTGGAAGTACAAAAGATATGACCGTGTTTGATTTATATAGCGGAACCGGAACGATTTCACAGATTTTAGCACCGGTAGCAAAAGAGGTAATTGGTGTGGAAATTGTGGAAGAAGCAGTTGAAGCAGCAAAAGCAAATGCAGCTTTAAATGGAATCGAAAACTGCCACTTTATCGCAGGCGATGTATTAAAAGTGATCGATGAGATCAAAGAAAAACCAGATACGATCGTGCTTGACCCGCCAAGAGATGGAATCCATCCAAAAGCACTGCCAAAGATTATTCAGTATGGAGTGGATAAGATCGTGTATATTTCCTGTAAACCATCCAGTTTGGCAAGAGATTTGGAAGTGTTCTTACAGAGAGGATATCGAGTTGAAAAATGTGTGTGCGTGGACCAATTTTGTCAGACGGTGCATGTTGAAACTGTCGCATGTTTGAAAAAGGTAAAATAGTAAAAGCTTTTGAAACAAAAATGATAAATTGGAACTTTATGGGGAGATTTCAATGAAAATCCATATTATAGGAGGAAGCGGTTCTGGAAAAACTTATCTGGCAGACAAATTATCAAAAGAATATGGTATTACACATTATGATTTAGATGAACTGCAATGGGATAATAAAGCAGATTCTTATGGGGTAAAAAGAAATGCAGAAGAACGACAGGAAATATTGGAAGATATTCTTGAAAATGAGCAATGGATTATAGAAGGTGTTTATTATAAATGGTGTAAACAGTGCTTTGCAGATGCAGATAAGATTTATTTATTGCAAGTTCCAAGACGAGTTTATATTTATAGAATCGTGAAACGATTTTTGAAAAGAAAACTTGGATTAGAAAAAGGAAAAAAAGAAACGATAAGGTCGCTTATTCATTTAATCAAATGGGCGGATATATATGAAAAAAATGATATGATTGAGATAAAGAAAATTTTAGAACGATATAAGGATAAGGTGATGATAATATGAACTTAACAAGAACCAGTTGTTTTTTAAGTCTGATTTTACGCCACAAGCCAGAAACCATTGGTATCAGTCTGGATGAACATGGCTGGGCGAATGTGGATGAATTGATTGAGGGCATTTCAAAAACAAGAGAATTCAATATGGATATTTTAGAAGAAATTGTCCGGACAGATGAGAAAGAGAGATATTCTTTTAATGAGGACAAGACTTTAATTCGGGCGAATCAGGGTCATTCCATTCCAGTGGACGTTGAATTAGAAAAGGTAGAACCTCCAGAGGAATTATGGCATGGAACAGGTGAAAAGTATGTTTCTTCGATTGATGAGATTGGTCTGATTCGCAAAAGCAGATTGTATGTGCATTTATCAAAGGATAAAGAAACTGCGGTTAAAGTTGGAAGCAGACATGGAAAACCAGTGATTTATACTGTAAAGGCAAGAGAAATGTATCAGGATGGATATGAGTTCTTCTTATCAAAAAACGGAGTGTGGCTTACAAAAGAAGTACCGGTGAAGTATTTGGAAAAAATAGTAAAAGAATAAATAATAAGGACAGAGAAAATGGTTAAAAAACCAGAAAACTCTGTCCTTATTTTATTTGCGATATTGTTCAATAAATATATAAAATAAACCAATGAAATCAGAAGAAATTTATAATATAATTCAAGAAAAAGAAGGAGAGTGAGTAAATGAAGTTTGATATTATGAATGCAAATGTAAAAATAGAAAACTCTCAATATGGGAAAACCCTTTCCATATATGTTGATAGCAAGAATAAAGTGAATCAATTAATGATAAAGCTGGCAGATGCAGGATTTGTTGTTGATTATGAGCCACGTTATGAAATGCAGAATTATGAGGGATGTTTTCTATACGAAGATGGAAATTCAATTAAAGTTTGTTACAAATTGTAGAGGAGAGAATGATATGGAATTTAATTGGTTAAACAAAAGTGAAATGGAAGTTGAAGAAAATAAAATTAAGATATATGCACCAAAAGAAAGTGATTTCTTTTGCAATAATGGAGCAGTGTCAGAAGAGGGAATTACACCGGAATCTTTGAGTAATGCTCCATTCTATTATACAGAAGTAGAAGGCGATTTTGTATTAAGAGTCAAAGTGTCCCATGATTTTAAAGATACCTATGATTCTGCGTCTCTGATGGTAATGGAGGATATGGAGAATTGGGCAAAAAGCTGTTTTGAAAAAACAGATTTTGATACTCATGCGGCAGTTAGTGTGGTCACTAAAAATGGTATGTCTGATGATGCGAATGGATGTAATATGATTGGAAATAGTGTTTGGCTTCAGATTTGCAGAGTAGATAATTCTTATGCTTTTCATTATTCCGAAGATGGAGAAACTTATTATATGACCAGATTTTTTAACCTGTCAGGACAGAAAAAAATTAAAGTGGGATTACTGGCACAAGCACCTCAGGGAAATGGAGGAATTCGTACCTATGAAAATCTTTCAATTGAAAAAAGAACAGTAAAGAATATAAGATTTGGAAAATAAAAAACGATAGGGATATTTAAAATTATAAATTTTTATTAAAATATTAGCAATTAGCAAAAATTTTAGAATCTAATATTTTAAAATAGACGAAAAAAGTACCGGAAAAGAAGGACAAAAGCTCCTTTTTTATCCGGTACTTTTTGTTGTCATATTATCTATTAGTTCGTTTATAGTTTACTAAAAATAAAATATACTTGACTTTTTATCGGATAAATGATACCTTAGAGAAAAGAAAAGCCGGAGGTGAATTACACGTGTCAAAGAATATTGCTATTAAAGTAGCAAGAGCAGAAAAAGATATGACACAAAAAGCATTAGCGGAAGCAGTTGGGGTTTCAAGGCAGACGATAAATGCCATTGAAAAAGGAGAATACAATCCGACGATTAAATTATGTCGAAAAATCTGCCGTGTGTTAGAAAAAGGTTTAGATGATTTGTTTTGGGAGGATGAGGATTATGAAGAAGAATAAAAGTAATCTGGATGAAAGACAGGAATTAAAGCTTCTTAAAATTGAACATAATGGATGCTGGTTTGCTTTTTGGGGATTGTTAGCTGTGATGTTGGTGCAGCTGCTTTTAGGAAATAACGATGCAAAAAATCTTGCAGGGGAATGGATTGTGTTTATGAGTTTATGTGTCTATCTTTTGACCGCTTGTATTAAAAATGGTATCTGGGACAGAAGATTAAAACCGACACTGAAAACAAATACGATTGCCAGTTTGATTGCAGGTATTCTGACCGGAATTGCCTGGTTCATCATTTCTTACCGCAACTATCATAAATTTGCAGGGGCTGTTGCGACAGGAAGCATTATGTTTCTTTGTGTAGGTGGTTTGTGCTTTGCCGGATTAACAGTATTTTCTGGAGTCTATAAAAAGAGAGTGAAAAAACTGGAAGAAGAATCTGAGGAATAAATCATACCAGAAAATATGATAGCTAGAAACAAATACCATTCATCGTGGAAAGGGGATAAAAGCCATTTTTCACGGTGTTTTTTTGTCTGAATTTTTGCTATAATGCGAGTTGAAATCGTATCAAAAATTTAAGAAGGGAATTTAAAATGAAACTAGAAAAAGACAGTATTTTTTACAGAAAACTATGGAGTCTGATGATTCCAATTGTACTGCAAAACCTGATGCTTGCAATGGTCGCAGTAGCCGATGCGTTTATGCTTGGGGGAATGAACCAGAATTATATGTCTGCGGTTTCACTGGCAACACAGATTCAGTTTATCCAAAACATGTTTCTGGCAGCAGCAACAGCAAGTCTTGGAATTTTGGGGGCACAGTACTGGGGAAAGGGAGATATCAAAACCTTAGATGATATTTTCTGTATGGCACTTCGGCTTTGTGGCATGGTATCCGTTATATTTTTTATTGGATGTGTATTCTTTGGAAAGTATCTGATGTTGGTTTTTACGAATGAATCTGTACTGATTGGGTATGGTGTGAGCTATCTGAAAATTGCAGGTTGTTCTTATCTGTTAACCGGAATTTCGCAGTGTTATCTTGTCATTATGAAAACAAGTGAACATGCAAAGACAACGGCAATTATCAGTTCATTTACCGTTTGTGTAAATATTATTTTAAACTGGATATTTATCTATGGTGCATTTGGCTTAGAAGCAATGGGAGTAAAAGGTGCAGCACTTGCGACCTTAGTGGCACGTATTTTAGAACTGGGCTGTTCGATTGTGATTTCTTATAAAGACGGCTACATTCATCCGGATATGAAGCGGTTGTTTTATCGAAATAAACAGCTTGCAAAAGATTTTCAAAAATGTGCCCTGCCGCTTCTTGGTGCGTGTTTGTTCTGGGGGATTGGATTTACGTCTTATTCATCCTTTATGGGACATCTGGGTGTTAATGCGGCAGCAGCAAACTCTGTGGCTGCGGTTGTGCGTGATATTATCTGCTGTTTTAGTGCGGGTATTTCAAGTGCAGCAGGAATTATGGTTGGAAATGAACTGGGAGCCGGAAATTTAAAACGAGGAAAATTATATGGAATCCGTTTATTAAAAATTTCACTGGTCTGTGGTGTGATGGCTTCCCTTTTGATGTTGGTGACTGCACCGATTATTCTGCATTTCGTGAATCTGACTCCACAGGCAGCAGGATATTTAAAAGGTATGTTTGGAGTGATTGCCTTTTACATGATAGGGCGTTCGGTCAATGATGTCACGATTAATGGAATCTTTGGAGCAGGTGGAGACACGATGTTTGATATGTACAGTCTTGCAGTATGCATGTGGTGCCTTGCAATTCCGCTTGCTGCACTTGGTACTTACTATTTTCACTGGCCAGTCGTAGTTGTGTATGCGTGTACCTGTATTGACGAAGTTGGGAAACTTCCGTGGGTATTTTTGCATTTTAGAAAATATAAATGGGTGAAGGATTTGACACATTAATTTAGAGGTGATTAAGATGAAAACACGAGAAGAGATTTTAGCTTATGGATTAACATTTGCGGATACTTATGTGGATACGCCGTTTTCTGATACAAACTGGCAGCTTGTACGGGTAAAGCAAAGCAAAAAAGCATTTTTGTGGACTTATGAGAAAGATGGTTTTTTGAATTTAAATGTAAAAGCAGACCCGGAGTGGCGTGATTTCTGGAGAAGCACTTATGAGTCTGTAATTCCGGGATATCATCAAAACAAAGAACATTGGAATACGATTATTTTAGATGGTAGTATTCCGGATGAAGATGTAAAGCGTATGATTGCAGAAAGTTATGATTTGGTAACGGACAGTCCGACAAAACGAATTTACGAAGCAGTGAAAAAAATTCCTAAAGGACATGTGGCAACGTATGGACAGATTGCAGAGATGGCCGGAAATCCGAGAATGTCAAGAGCTGTGGGAAATGCCTTACATAAAAATCCTGACCCGCTTCATATTCCATGTTTTCGAGTGGTGAATTCCAAAGGCGAACTTGCGGGCGCATTTGCATTTGGAGGAGGAAAAGCACAGGAAGAACTTTTAAGAGAAGATGGAGTTGAAGTCGTGGATGGAAAAGTCGATTTAGAGAAATATGGAATGAAATAGATTAAGAAATGGTGGCAGATGCCGTCTGAGATATATTTATAGAAAATAGGGTAAAAATAAAAAGGACTTTAGCTGAAAAAAATTTTCGGTTAGAGTCCTTTTTTTACAAGAAAAGACAGTTCGATATGGTATGATTGTAGGAAAAATAAGATAGAAAAAAGAATAATTGAAAGTGAGTAGAAAGAAGAAAAGAATGAAGTCTTGGAAACAAAATCCTTCAGAAAAGAAAACTCAAAATCAATTAGAAAACAAAGTCGAAAAAGAAACAAAAGAAAATCAGTTCAATCGTGCAGAAACTATTTTTTTAAACAGTATTTCACATGATATAAGAACACCATTAAATGTGATTATCGGATATACGGCGCTTGCATCTGCCCATGTTAATGAAGCGCAGGAGGTAAAAAAATATCTATCGAAAATAGAGACAGCAAGCAACCATTTACTGTTATTAATAAATGATGTTCTGGATATGAGTCATATTGAAAGCGGAACATTAAAGCTTGAACACGCACCAGTGTATTTACCGGATGTGCTGGAAAATTTAAAAGCAATTATTCAGACAGATAGTTCTGCGAAACAGCTGAAATTTTGTGCAGATACCAAAAATATGGTGCATAAAAATGTTATTACGGATAAACTTAGATTAAATCAGGTATTATTAAATATCTTGGAAAATGCAGTAAAGTATACAAGACCTGGAGGAAAAATTTATTTTCAAATTCAGGAATTAAAAGGACAAGAGCCGGGATTTGCAAAATATGAATTTCGTGTAAAAGATACCGGAATTGGTATGAGTGAAGAATTTATAGCACATATATTTGAACCGTTTACCAGAGAACAGACCTCTACAGTTAGCGGGATTGAAGGAATGGGACTTGGAATGGCGATTGTAAAAAAGATTGTAGACAGGATGGGTGGTACTATTGCGGTAAAAAGCAGACAGGGGAAAGGGACAGAAGTTATAGTTATCTTGAAATTTAAAGTCAGCAGTCAACCTGTAGCAAATGAAATGCGGGCACTTTCAAGACCAGAACAGATGGAAACATTTTCAGAAAAGGAAAAGGCAAAACAAGAAAATTTGAAAGAAGAAAGTTTAGAAAATCCATTTAAAAACAAGAAGATTCTCTTGGTAGAAGATAATGAATTAAATCGGGAAATTGCGGTAGAACTGTTAAAAGAAGCTGGTTTTATTTTAGATACAGCAGAAGATGGAACAATAGCGGTAGAAAAAATGAGAACTGCAAAACCAGGTCAGTATGATTTGATTTTGATGGATATTCAAATGCCGATTATGGATGGATACGAAGCAACCCGCCAAATCCGAAAGCTAGAAAATCCAGAAACAGCTAATATTCCAATTGTGGCAATAACAGCAAATGCATTTGAAGAGGATAGACAAAAAGCACTGGAGGCAGGAATGAATGAACATGTATCAAAACCGATTGATTTGGAAAGGCTGTTGGAGGTTGTGAAGAAAGTACTGAAATAATGAAAGAATAATGAAAGAGAAAGAAAGCTTTGGAATGAAAAGATAGTTCCAAGGCTTTTTTTATTTTATAAGGAGAACTAAAAAAGTAAAGGAATCCTCGTATTTGAAAGATAAAAGTGGCATAATAGAGATATATAAATAATCTAGGTGTTTATAGAATGCAGTAGGAAGATTTACTGTATTAAATAAGGAGAAACAAAGTATGTTTATTAATTTTTCAAATCATCCAAGTGAGGCATGGGGAAAAACACAGTTAAATGCAGCAATGGAATATGGTGAGGTGATAGATATTCCATTTCCAGCAGTTAATCCGTATTCAAATGAGGAAGAAATTTATAAAATTTGTGAATAGTATGTGGCAAAGATTATGAATTTAAATCCGTCTTGTGTGTTATGTCAGGGTGAGTTTTGTGTTGCTTATGGAGTAATTTCGGCACTGAAAAAATTTGGAGTAAAGGTAGTTGCGGCTTGTAGTGAGAGAAAATCTGTGGAACGAAAGGTAGGAGATAATGTAAAGAAAATTTCTAGTTTTTCATTCGTACAGTTTCGGGAATATGAGTAAATTTTAAGAATGGAAACGGGATTAAAAAAGTAAAGAACATAAGAGGGGATAAAGTTTTCTTACAGGAGAAAGATAAACGATTTAAAAGAGTGGTAAAATTTTAGAAAATAATTTAAAATAATAGTAGTAACATGAGATGTAGTCAGCTGCCTTTGACCTAGAATTAATGTTTTAAAGAGGTTAGAACTTATAAAAGTTTAAGTTGACTAGCCTAAGTGCCTTAAACACTACGTTATTTCTGTTATCACACCTGCAAATGATACCCTAGTTTGCAGCTCTGTGCAGGCTCTGTAAACAACTCTGTGAGGTAGGAGTAGTCAACCTGAAGTCTCCGATTACGGGAAGCAGTTCTAACATTGGCGAAGGGTAACAAACTTTCTTAAATAGAAAGGTGCAGAACCTGAGGGTATCTGCAAAAGGTACATATTATGCGAGTATTTGTATTTAATATGCGAGGCGAACCTTTAATGCCGTGTACGCAAAGAAAAGCCCGCCTTTTATTGAAAGCAGGCAAAGCAAAAATTTATAAGTATAATCCATTTACTATTCAGTTAAAGTATGCAACTGGTGAGACTAAGCAGGAATGTCATGTTGGAATCGATACTGGTTCTAAGTATATTGGTCTTGCTGTGACCTCTGAAAATAAGGTTTTATTTAAGGGCGAAGTAGAGCTTCGTCAGGATGTAAAATCAAAAATTGATACAAAACGAATCTATCGCAGAAGTAGGCGAAATCGTAAGACTCGATATCGTAGATGTAGATTTTTGAATCGTAAACGGTTTGGCAAATGGCTTCCGCCTAGTTTACAAAATCGTATTAATCATACATTTAAATGGATTGATAAACTATGTTCTTTTATACCAGAATCAATTCTTCATATTGAAGTTGGCAAATTTGATATTGCTAAGATGATTAATCCAGAGGTTCATAGTGTTGATTATTCGCAAGGTCAAACTTATGGATATCAAGGAGAACGATATTTTATTTTTGCAAGAGATAACTATACATGTCAGGTATGTGGAGAAAGGAATAAGCCATTACAAACACATCATATTATTTATGTATCAAATGGTGGTACGAATCGTGTTGATAATCAAATCACGGTTTGTAAAGAGTGTCATACCAGTACGAATCATAAGAATGGAGGAATCTTTTATAAATGGCAGAAGGAACACAAAAAAGTTAAGCAGTATAAAGCACCACCATTTATGAATGTACTTAGACAACAAATTCTTAATCAATATCCACAGGCTCTTATTACATATGGTTTTGAAACTACTATTAAACGTAAAAATATTGGTTTAGAAAAAACGCATTATAATGATGCAATTGTTATTAGTGGAGTTTCTACTATTTCTGAGAATTTTCATGAATGGCTTCTTATTAGGCAATTTCGTAAGAAAAAACGTTCACTACACGAAGGAGTGCCTCGTAAGGGAAGAAAAGAACCGAATCGTATACAAAAGCGTAATAGCAAAAATACTCCATATTATCGTGGATTCTATCTGAATGATAAGGTGAGTGTATTTGGAAAGAGCGGATATATTACTGGATTTACCAATAGTGGAGCTTATGTCAAGGGCGTAGATGGTGAATACATTGTTTTACCGAATAAATCTTATAAGCGGGTAAATATTGCAAGTTTGAAGTTTATCTGCCACAATAATAATTGGCAGTATATTACAAAAAATGCCGTGTGATTCAAGATTTATTTTATCATCGTTATGGAGTATGAAATTCTAAATAGAAAAGGATAAAAGAAAGGAAATTCATTATGGATTATGCCACATTAAGTAATGAAGAGGGTTATACGGTTTTTGAGTTTGAAAATTATAGAATAAGATTTAAAGCACCGTATTCCTTAGAACATTATATTTCTGTTAAAGAATGGGATAATGGATACCTTGTTGTGATGGCAAAATATAGTCATAATAATGAATACGAGGAGGAATATATTGATTTAAATCCAATATTAGAAAATTTATATATTCCCTCCAATGAATTTTTGAGTAAAATAAAAGAAGTAAGAATACAAAATACTTAAGAAAAGAGGCTTTACAATGAACAAACACATAGAAAAAGCAATACAGCTTAGAAATGCAACTCCAATGGTCAACAATTGTTCTCAGACCATCCTTCGGGTTTATGCTGAGGAGCTTGGTTTGGATGAAAATCTTGCAGCAGGAATTGCCGGCAATTTTGGTGGCGGAATGAAATGCGGAAGCACCTGTGGGGCAATCACAGCAGGATTTATGATACTTGGAGCAAAGGGAATCGAATCTCCATTTGCGGTAAATGAATTCCGCAGACGAATTGCTGAAAAGCATGATGGAATGACAGACTGTGCGGAACTTTTAAGAGCCAATGCACAGAAAGGCGGAGCAAAGAAACCGCACTGTGATAATATGATTTTTGAAGCAATTGAGCTGATTGACGAATTAACAAAAGAAGCAGAGTAATTCGGTTATGAGCAAGTAGCGGAGCAAATTGCGAATATCCGCCGGATTAAGAGTAAAGTAATTTTACAAAGAAAAGTAAAGAACAGGGGGGACAAATCCAATGAAGTATACGAAATTTGGTAAAACAGGAATTGAAGTTTCTAAGATGTGTCTTGGCACATGGGGCATTGGTGGTGCCGGATGGGACAATTACTCAGATGAGAGCCGTATGGATGCAATTAAAGCAGCTTTAGATTGTGGTATTAATTTTATCGACACAGCACCAGCCTACAATGCAGGAAAAGCAGAACAGTATGTAGGAGAAACTCTGCATAAATTAGGTGCGAGAAAAGAAGTTGTGATTTCTACGAAATGTGGAAATGAATTTATTGATGGGAAATATGTCCGTTGTGGTTCAGCTGATAAAATCTTAAGAGAGTGTGATGAGTCTTTGCAGAATTTAAAGACAGACTATATTGATGTTTATCTGGTACACTGGCCAGACCCGAATGTTCCAATGGAAGAGACAATGGACGCATTAAATCAGTTAAAAAAACAGGGAAAGATTTTACATGCCGGAGTTTCTAATTTTACAAAGGAACAGATGGAAGAAGCAAACAAATATTGTGAAATCGAAGCCTATCAGCCACAGTTTTCCATGGTAGACCGGGATAATGAAGAATTAATCCGCTGGGCGCATGCACAGGACATGGGAGTTATGACTTATGGAACATTAGGTGGTGGAATTTTAACCGGAAAATATCGTGAGTTAAAAACGTATGAAGCAAACGATAATCGAAATAGATTCTATCCATATTTCAGAGAACCATTATTCTCAAAAGCGATGAAATTGTTATCTGTCATGGATAAAATCAGTAAAGAGAGAAATGTACCGCTTGCACAGATTGCATTAAACTGGACCTTGAAAAAAGAATTTATTTCTTCCTGCATCACAGGTTCACAGAGCCGTGATAAGATAGAGGCAAACTGCAAAGTATTCGACTGGGAATTAAGTGCAGAAGAAATGCAGATATTAGATAAAGCGATTGAGGAATATTCGAGAGAGTAAATAGAAAAAAGAGTGGGGAACAAAGAAAACAATGGAAAAGAAAAAGTTTAAATTAGGGAAAAAGAAGCAGGATGAGGTTGTTTTAGGAAAGAAAGAGAAAAAGAAATTTATGACTCCGAAAAAATGGAATATTGTATTAGGAGTTCTTGCGGTATTTTTCTTTTTGGCAGCTGTAGGCAATTCGGGTAATGCCACAAATGCTGAAAAATGGGAAAAATCATATAACGAAGCAACTAAATCAAATGATGAAATCAAAAAACAAAATGAAGATTTACAGGCAAAATTGGACAAGCTTCAAGCGGATTATGATTCACTTTCTGAACAGGTAAAGGCGCAGGAAGACCAGAAAAGTCAGATAGACAGCTTGACTCAGAAACAGAAGGAACTTGAAAAACAGTATAATGATTTAAAAACAAAAAATGATGCAGCAAATAAGCAGAATGAAGAACTGAAAAAACAGAGTGACGATTTAAAGAAACAAAATGAGGATTTACAATCACAAAACAGCTCCCTTCAGTCTCAGCTTGCAAGTGCACAAAGCAGTGCCAATACAAATACAGCAACACAGGCAGTGGAATCCTCTGCTCCGGCAGTGGATAATTCTACACCAAGCACTGAAATGGTATGGATTCCAGCAACTGGACAAAAATATCATAATAAACCAAACTGTGGAAATATGAATCCAGATACAGCAAGAGAATTGACAAAATCAGAGGCAGAAGCAAGTGGATATAGTGCTTGTAAGAATTGCTATCGTTAGGAAAATTTTTTGATTAGATAAATTTATCAGAAAATTCGATGAAATTTTGACTCTTGCATCGTAAAATAGAACAAGTAAAAGAAAATAAACAGGCATATCAGACATGGAGAATGATATGCCTGTAGTACGTTCATTTTAAAATAGGAAGAAGGTATTTTGAGATGGGATTAACAAACTATGTAAGTGCAATGGATTGCTGGAAGGGACGTATTGACAGTACAACAGATTATGATGCATTTCGCTGGCATCAGTGGGTACAGCCGTTGGATTTGAATATACAGACGGAAAAGCCGGAGTGTGAACTGGGTTTTGCTTTTATCGGTTTTTGCAGTGAGCAGGGAGTAAAGCGTAACAAAGGTCGTGTCGGAACTGCGCTTGCACCGGATTTTATCCGTGCACAGATGTCAAATCTTCCATGTACTTTTTTACAGGATGTCAAATTATATGATGCCGGAAATATTTTATGTGATGAGATCTCAATGGAAGAGGGACAGAAACTGCTTGGCATGGCAGTGGAGAAAATTTTGGATTTAGCTTTATTTCCGATTGTGCTTGGAGGCGGTCACGAAACAACTTTTGGTCATTTTCAGGGGCATCTGGCAGATATGAAAAAGAAAGAAACGCCTCTTGATATGGGAATCATTAATTTTGATGCGCATTTTGATTTAAGACCTTATGAAAATGGTCCGTCATCCGGTTCAATGTTTCGCCAGATTGCAGATATTTACAAAAAGGAAAATGTGCAGTATCATTATCTTCCGTTGGGGATACAGGAACATAGTAATACTGTCAGTTTATTTAAATTTGCAAAAGAAATCGGAACAGAATATATTCTTGCAAAGGAAATCCAAAATTCCAATTATGCAACGATATTAGATAAAGTGGATACCTTTTTATATCAGTGCAGTTCAGCATATATTACTGTATGTACCGATGTATTTTCTTCCGCTTTTGCACCAGGAGTCAGTGCAACACAGTCACTGGGATTGGACCCTGAAGTGGTGCTTCCGATTATCAAACATATTTTGAGAACCCGCAGAGTCAGAGGATTTGATATCTGTGAAATCTCTCCGAGATTTGACCAGGATAATACGACTGCAAATCTTGGTGCAGTGATTATATTTGCGGTGGTAAATACGCTTTGTAAATTAAATAATCTGGCGATTGATGTATTGGAATAAGGGGAAATTATTAAGAAAGCAAGAGGGAAAAGACAATGTATTATGTGCCAGATGGAACAAAAGAATGTGGATTTTATGAATGTAAAAAATGTGGAAATCGTTTTCTTTCTCTTCAAACGATGGAAAAGATTCCGTGTCCGGAATGTGAGGCAGAAATCGACTATGAAATCGGACCGGATGAAAGCTTGGAAGATGTTTTAGACACTGCTGTCTTACTGGAAAAAATTGAAGGACCAGAAGAAGTAGAAAAAATGGATGCACTTTTAAGTCTTGCAATTACCGGAGGGGATGATAGTTGGATTTAAGAGTTCGCATCTGTAAATTCTTAAAAAAAGAAGTAGTGCTTTGTGTTGCTTTTGTGCTGGCTGTAATTTCTTCTTTTTTGATTCATCCGGACAAGAAATATATACAGTATATTGATTTTCGGACCTTAGCAATTTTGTTTTCTCTTATGAGTGTTATGGCAGGATTAAAGTTGCATGGAGCCTTTGATTTTGTGGGGCGTAAGATGCTGGAAAAAACAAAATATCTTTGGCAGGTCATTTTAACTTTAGTGCTTCTTACTTTTTTTGGAAGCATGCTGATTACAAATGATGTGGCGTTGATTACCTTTGTACCATTTACTTTTGTGGTATTTAATTTGCTGGGAGAATCCTACCGAAAAAAACAAGTTTTATGGGTAGTCTGTATTCAGACGATCGCAGCAAATCTTGGAAGTATGCTGACTCCCCTTGGAAACCCGCAGAATCTTTACTTATATGGAAAAAGCGGGCTGTCATTTGGAAGGTTTCTTCTATTAATGCTGCCTTATACCTTAACTGCGCTGGCGCTTCTTTGTATTTGGAGTTTTTTGCTTTGTGTGAAAGAAAAGAAAAAAGTAATTCAAATGGAGTGGAAGTCAGAAGAGCAAGTATTTTGTAACTGGAAGAAAATAAGAGTTTATCTGATATTATTTGGAATCTGTCTGCTTGCAGTCCTACATATCATGGATTATCGAATTTCTTTTTTGATTGTGTTGCTTCTTATCTTTCTATGGGACAGAAAAAGTTTGAAACGAGTAGATTATTCGTTATTACTTACGTTTGTTGCATTTTTTATTTTTATTGGAAATGCAGGAAGAATTTCTGCTTTTTCACTATGGCTAAATCAGATTATAGAAGGACGGGAGGTAATTGTGGCAGTGCTTGCAAGTCAGATTATCAGCAATGTTCCGACTGCACTTTTATTATCCGGATTTACCAATAAAATTTCCCTTCTGATTATCGGAACGAATTTGGGTGGCCTTGGTACATTAATTGCATCAATGGCCAGTTTGATTTCTTATCGTCAGATTGCACAGGAAGAAACAGAACGAAAAGGAAAGTATTTTTTGATTTTTACAATCTCAAATGTTATTTTCTTGTTGATTCTTCTTGGAGTATGGAAGATGACAGGGGTACAGTAGAAAATCTGTATGGAAGAAGGAAGTGTAAAAGCTATGAGAAAACATGCGTTAATTGTCGGACCACGCAGAGTTGGAAAAAGTACGTTAATCCGTAAAGTAATAGAAACTTTGAATTGTTCGGTAGCAGGTTTTGAGACAAAAAAAGAATCAAAAATGGAGGATGAAACGCTGGGCTCTCCCATTTATATTCATACGATAGGAGCACCGTGGCATTATTCCGAAGAAAATCTGTTGGGATATTGCAAAAACCAGAAAACACAAAGAATCAGCGATGCATTTAATCGTTATGCAGACAAGCTGTTACAGCCAGTACCCGAGGGAACAATTCTTTGCTTTGATGAGATTGGATTCATGGAGTCAAAAGAAAAGGCATTTTGTGATGCAGTGTTAAAACGACTTGACGGAGACATTCCGATTCTTGCAGCAGTAAAAGATAAAGAAATCCCTTTTTTAAATCAAGTGCGAAATCATCCAAACTGCAAATGCTTTTTTATTACAGAAGAAAACAGAGACAAGTTAGTGGATGAAGTGCTTGAATTTATGAAAAATCAAATAGAAAAATAAATATTCAGAAAATGGATAGAAATTTGGCAGAGACAGGCTGGATTTTTATCCATTTTTGATTTACAGGAAATTGCTTTCTCATAAAAATGATTGAAAAAGGGCTGCTTATTATTGCGGTTCTTTTTGTTTTTTATAATAAAAAAATAAATAGGTACGACAAAATATGACGTCCTCCATTGCTATGATAATAGCGATGGAGGAGTAGAAAAATGGCGAGAACAGATAAGGCTATGCGAATACTTTCTACGCAGTTGGAATTGCTGAGAGGAGGGAAAGTTTATAAAAAATCTTATTGCAAGAAGAATGAAGTCAGTGCCCGAACATTTGACAGAGACATTGTTGAAATCCGTATGTCATTAAGTGAATCATTTTCCGGGCAGGAAGTGAAATATGTAAGAAATGAAAATTATTATTATCTGGATAAACCGGATATGATAAAACCGTTGACTGCAATTGAAGCATCTTTTTTGTTGGAAATGATAAAAACATGTCAGGTACTTCAAAGGGAAGAATATGTGGGAATGGTAGACAGCATTGTGAAAGCAACGGAATTGAACCGCCGTCAGTCTCTTGAAAAAATGGCAGAGGAATATAAAAAACTGGATATAGGGGTGAGTGAGGATGCAATGCTGAAAATGCTGTGGGACTTATTGCAGTGTGTTGTAGAACAGGATAAAATCAGGATTCATTTTAAAGATAAAAGAAAAATAGAATTAGCACCGGTTTTTTTGTGGATGTATCAAGATAAAATTTATCTGTTTGCTTACAAGGAAAGAACGTTAAACGTGTATTCTTTGCAGGAGATGGACTGGTTTACACTGCTTGGAAGCAAGTATCCGAGAGAACTGCAGGAGAAATTTTATAAAGTTTCCTGTGAACAGATACATAAAAGAATAAAAAATATGGAAGAATCAAAAGAAGAGGAGTAGGCATATCGACAGGTTTTTTTAAATAATGTAAAGGAGAATTTGAATGAATGGGACAAAATCTGCAAAAGAATATCGAAAAGGAGAACAATTAGAAATTACAGAAGAGAAAATGACAGAAGAAACACTGGAAAAAATAGAAGAGATTTTTCAGGAATTTCTCGAAGGGAGAAATGAAAATTCAAAAAAGATTGCAGATTCTGTAGAACTTTATGAAAAAGAATTAGAAGATTTTAATCGAAGCATGAGAGCAGGAATCACAAAAGAATCGTGGTTTCTGGAAAAATTACAGGATAAAGCGAAAGGACTTTCTATTGATTATTTTGGAAATATTCTTTTGGAGATGAATCAAAAACTGGCTGAATCAAACAGAACAATGAGCAAACTGCTGTTTGAAACAGAAGAAATAGATAGAACTAATATTGAGCGGAAGAAAACCGTAAGAAAATGCAAAACAAAGTGGAATAGTTATAATACGAAAGAAGTTGCACTGGAATTAGCAAGAGAAGCCAAATGTCAGCTTATGTTTTGGAATCAAAAGGATGAGTGGCTGAAAAATTCACAGTTTTTAGAAAACCTGGCAAAAAGCTGGTTTGAACAGGAGATAAATACAAATAAAAATAGTGAATTAAAAAACGTCATTGCAGAAGCATTAAAGACCGCAGGGAAAGAACAGC
This sequence comes from Blautia stercoris, assembly GCF_054657695.1. NCBI lineage: Bacteria > Bacillati > Bacillota > Clostridia > Lachnospirales > Lachnospiraceae > Blautia > Blautia stercoris. Next base: position 1,351,570 of record NZ_BAAHYF010000001.1, on the reverse strand, counting down.
TTCTTCCATATCAATTTTCACAGCTTTCAACAGAGTGGCTTACCAGAATAGCCTGCGTATCGGTAGAACATTTAAAAATTATATGGGAAACTGCAAAAGGAGAGATGGCAATGCGGGAAGCAACAGAAGAAATCGAAAAGTGTATTCTTGTGTTATATTCTTCTTTTGATTTGAAAAATGTAGACTTTCTCTGCTTTTATGCCCCTTTGTTAGGGAGAGTGACAGAGGATGTCCTTAATAGAACGACAGATAAAGAAAATAAAAAGAAAAAAGAGAAAAAATAGCCGAAAATGCAGGGCGGAATATTGTGAAAAAGAGCAAAAAAGGTATACTAAGAGATAGCAAGAGGAGTGGCTTTTCTTAGAAAATTATAAAAGGAAAAAATTTTTAAACAATAAAAAGGATGGACGGAACGTGTCCATATCAAATGCTATGATTGAATCAAACGATGGAGGAAAGCCATATATGAAAGAGAAAAACGAAAGTAAAGAGAAAAACAAAACCAGAAACGAAGATAAGAATGAAGGTAAAATTATCAGAGTTTTAGAAATCTATACCAGACTGTTAAATGGAGCGGTTATCAACAAAGAAGAAGAGGCAGAGAGGTATGGAGTGGCAAAGCGAAGCATTCAAAGAGACATTGATTCAATTCGGGAATATTTAAGACGAACCGATAATAAAAGCGGAGTATATGATTTAGTTAACTATGATTACAGAAAAAAAGGGTACTGTCTGGAACATATTTACAAAGTAAAATTAAAAAGCAGTGAAATACTTGCAATCTGTAAAATCCTTTTAGAAAGCCGTTCGATGACAAAAAGAGAGATGACAGATATTCTGGATAAATTAATCGAATGTTGCGTTCCACTTGAGAATCAAAGAGTAATTAAAGATTTAATTTTAAATGAAGAATTTCATTACATAGAGCCACAGCATAAAACAGTATTTATCGATAAAATGTGGAATATCGGGCAGGCAATTCGAGAACATCAGTACATAGAAATCGAATACAAAAAGATGAAAGGAAAAGAAACAGTAACAAGAAAACTCAAACCGGTTGCGATTATGTTTTCGGAGTATTATTTTTATCTGACGGCATTTATTGACGATAAAAAGGTGCGGGAAGATTTTAATATCTTAAATGATTCTTTTACGACGATTTATCGAATGGACCGAATCCATTCTTTGAAAATTTCAAAAGAAAAATTCAACATTCCATACAAAGACCGATTTGAAGAAGGAGAATTTCGGAAACGGATTCAGTTTATGTATGGCGGACCACTGCAGAAAGTACGCTTTAAATACAGTGGAATTTCTGTTGAAGCGGTGCTTGACCGCCTGCCGACTGCAAGGATTCTGCATGAGGATGAAAGCGGATATATGATTGAGGCAGAAGTGTTTGGAGAAGGGATTAAGATGTGGATACGGAGCCAGGGAGAGTTGATAAGTGAGGTGAGTTATCGGTAGGAGATGTAGAGTAGTTCGGCAGAATTGATTTTCTGTTAGAGGAAAATTGGGAATAAGAAAAAGATTGAAATTAAAAAGCATCTCAAATATTAGATACTGTACCGCCCCCAAAAAGTTAGACTAAAAATTTGACTTTTGGAGGGCGGTATTTTTATTTTGGATAATTTTCATAAGCGGAACGAATGATTTGAATAATTTTTTCAACAACGGTTTGTGGTGAAATTACTTTTACATAATGCCCTAGAAAGAGAATATTGCGAAAAATTTCTTCTTCTTGAAAATGATAATAGTAGATAGTCATAGTGAGTTTATTATTTTGTTCATAACAATAAGTGTCATAAGAGGAAAAAAGATAAGTACACCGGTCATAAGCTTCTCTCTGGTTTAAAATTTCTAACTGAATTGGATGTGTTAATTTAATATTAGAAAGTTGTTTTTCAAAATCTATAATAAATTCATCATAATTCGGAATGACAGTTCCAATTGAAACAGAAGATAGATTTGAGAGAATTATTTTAACGGGGCGTTTGGCACTAATTGGATAGCATGAGAGGCAAAATAAATTAAATTGTGGTGAATATTCAATTTTATAGGGATATACAATTTCGTTAGAGTAAATTTTACCGGATTCACTGTGATTGGTAACAGTGAGCTGCCGATGCTGTTGGACTGCCTGGACAATTGTTTGAAAATGGGTAATAAATTGTGGAGTAATATCCAGGCAGCTTTCTGTAGAAAACTCTCGTATATCTATATAATGTTGCTGGAGGGGATAATCTTTAAAACTTATATCTTTCAATAAGGCGTCAAGAAGTTTTTGCTTTAACTCTGAATTCAAAAATAAATCGGAGTTACTGGTTTGAAGTACATAGTAAAGCCAGGCTTTTTCTGCAATGCTTGCCCGAACTGGAATAGGAACTTCTCTAATGGGTTGCAGCTTGTTCTGGTCATCTTTATATAGAAGTCCTGCATTATGATTTGGAAAAACAGATTGATTTAAAACAGCATGAATAAATTCTTCAAAGGTGCTTTGAGAAGTTCCTAATAATTGATATTCCAGTTCCTCTGGAGTCAGTGCCAGTTCTTCATTAGAGATACAGCTGTTAATGTAATTTGTGAGATACATAAAATTTTTATTCTTATATTTATTAAATAGTTTCATATTGTTTTAAAGCCTCTTTCCAGTCGAATTTTAATTTTTGTGCGAGAAAAGGATTCGTTTCGGAATCAACTACTGCATAAGCACCGAAGCTTCGTATCCAGGGAATTAACTCGCATTCATCTTGAACTTCGACAGTAAAATCAATTTGTCCGTTCTCAAGTTTCGTTATTGTCCCATGACGTTTGGTTGAAATTAAATAGTTCGACCATTTTTTATAGTTTTCTGTTGGAAAAGAAAAATGTATCGTTACAATAGAGGTTGTATCATTTAGTGCAACATTCCAGATATTTTTTGTCTGTTCCTTATAAGTCTGAGTATACAAGCTGTCTAAAGTATCAGGAGTTTCATCTGATTGTTCTAATTTAAAACATTCATATTTTCTAGTCACATTAAACTTTTTATCAATTTGAATATCAATAATAGATGAAATTTTGGCCATAAAAAAATTTTTTTCATCATAACTGTAACCAAAAAAGTACTGACGCCCGTATTGCTTATCAATTACCAGTTTTATTGGAAGCGAATGAAATAATAGTTCTTCGGAGTCTTGAGTTTTATAAGAATATTGTAGTACTTCTTTTTTGTGTATCGCAGTTAAAATCGTCCAGGTTACATCATCATCAATTACGGTTTGCAGGCGATGATTTTTATAAAAGAAGACCGGATTTTTTTGTTTGTAAAAAAAATTCACTTTTTCTTTAAGAAAAATAGAATTTGAATAGGCTTCAAGTGTAGATGAAAGATAAAAACCGGGTATCGTTAAAAAAGTACTATTATAAAAAAACTGAGTCATTAACTGAAGGTCGTAAAGTTCATCTGCGGTCAGGTTTAAAAAGATATCAGAAGATAAATGATATCTGATTTCTTTAGAAGAATTTGTTTTTATAAGAATACCAATGTCAGTAAGTTCGGTCAAACGTGCACGGATTTGTGGAGGCGTAAATAACTTGTCATTGTATTTAAAATCAGGAAGCAGTTGGTTTGATTTTTTTAAAATCGTTAAATTAGAGTTATAAATATTAGGGATAATTGTAAATAAGTCAGCAACAGAAATATTACCATTAAATTCAACGGAATCAATTTTATCAGCAGGAAGTTTATAATCAAAATGTTCGTAAGGATTCTTATCATCTGCATCAATAAAGGTCTGCATAAGACAGAAATAGAAAATAATATCATCAATAACATAAGAGCAATTTTGATAAGTTTCAGCGAGATAATTTACAGGACAGCGAAATGGGTCATAGATTAGATGAAATTTTTTACCAGAAGCCGTTTCGATAACTTTTGGTTCTTGTAAGTATTCACTATTAATATAGTTTTTAATCCGTAGACAGGTATGATAAAAAGAACTGGTGCTATTAATCAGTTTTTTTTCCAAAAACTCATCTAAAGACGAAATATCATATAAGTATAAGTACCGAAGAATATTACGGATTTTATTATAATGTTTGATTTCATTTTGAAAAGTATGAGTGTTTTTTGCCATAAGTTCCTCCCAGGGTATTGTAGGTTTTTTTGAACGAAGAAAAATATCGTTGTGATAAGATAAAATTATCAAATAACAAAGAAAATTTACTTGCGAATATCTATAAAAAATATACCAAAAACATTTTAACAAATCCAGAGAGAATTATTAAGAGGAGGAACGTTAAATGGAAAAAGAGATAAGAGATAAAGAGAAAGTAGAAAGAGTTTTAGGAATTTATACAAAACTGCTGGATGGAATAACTGTAAATAAGCAGAAAGAAGCAGAAAAGTATGGGGTAGTAAACAGGAGTATTCAAAGAGATATAGATAATATACGCAGTTATCTGGCAAAAACAGATAATGAGGAAAGTGTTTATAATAATGTTTTATATGATTATAAAAGAAAAGGTTATTATTTAGAGCATATTTATGATAAAAAATTAAATAGTAAAGAAATGTTTGTCATCTGTAAAATTCTGTTAGCAAGCCGTTGTTTAACCCAAAAAGAGATGTCCGAGATTTTAAGAAAGCTGATAAAAACTTGTATTCCATTAGAGAACCAAAAATTAATTACAGAATTAATTTCTAATGAGGAATTTCATTATGTAGAACCACGACATAAAGTCATTTTTGTTGATAATATGTGGGAAATTGGACAAGCAATTCATGACCAGCATTATATAGAAATTGAGTATGAGAAAACGAAGAATGAAAAAACGATAATACGAAAGGTGAAACCGGCGGCTATTTTATTTTCTGAATATTATTTTTATATGATTTCATTTGCAACTCCAGAGCTGGAAAGAGAGAAATTTAAACGTGTTGAGGATTCTCTTTTAGTAATTTACCGTTTGGATAAAATAAAAAATTTGAAAGTATTAGAGGAAAGATTTCAGGTTCCTTATGCAGAACGATTTGAAGAAGGAGAATTTCGTAAGAGAGTTCAATTTATGCAAAATGGTCCACTTCAGAAAGTAAGATTTAAATACAATGGCAAATCTGTTGAAGAAGTATTGGATCGGATTCCAACATCCAGAGTCTTACAGGAAAATGAAGATGGGGCGATAATTGAGGCAGAAGTGTTTGGAGATGGAATTAAAATGTGGATACGAAGTCAGGGAGAGTTAATAAGTGAGGTGAGTTATAGGTAGTAAAAATAATATGTAAAAAAGATTAGCAGATGAAAACCTGGTAATCTTTTTTAACACTCTTGACAAATTCTATTAGTTAGAATAAACTATCTTTAGGTAGAAGAGGAAATAGGAGGAACACGCGGATGTCTTTGGATGTACTTGCATTGGAATTTACCGATATGCAGCTCAAGTATTCAAAAGAAATTTCAGCGTTTTTGGATAGGGCATCAGCGTTTGGACAAGACCGGATTCTGATTTATCTATATAAAGAAAATGACCATATTCTGGTTGGAGATTTGACAAATGAACTGCAGATGTCGACCGGAAGAATTGCAAATATTTTAAAAGAGCTGGAACGAAAAGGGTATATTCTAAGAATTCAGCAAAGGGAAGATAAGAGAAAGTATGAAGTTTGCCTTACAAAAAGTGGCGAAAATTACAGCAGGGAATTGTATGCGGATATGGTTGCGAATCATAGAGCATTGATGGAACAGCTGGGTGAGACAGATGGAGAGCAGCTCCTTAAGCTTTCTGAGAAAGTATTGCGGTTTAGAAAAACAATGGTTTGTAAATAAAACAGGCTGAAAAAGCCTGTTAAAAAATCCAAAATATCTTCTACTGAAAGATAAACTACAAAGTAAAGAAATAAAAGAACAAAAAACATAAGAGAAGGGAGATCAGAGAATGACACTCAAAGAACTTGAAATCGGAAAGAGTGCTGCCATTAAAACCGTTGGTGGTTCGGGAGCACTTCGTCAGCATTTTCTTGATATGGGAATGATTCCGGGAGCAGAAGTCACAGTTGTAAAACTTGCACCGATGGGCGACCCGATGGAACTTCAGGTTCATGGATATGAACTGACACTTCGTCTGGCGGAGGCAGACCAGATTGAGATTGAGCCGATTAAAAAGAGAAGCCGTGCACACGAAGGAAAAGAGTATTTAAAACCATCGGAACATCCGGGGCTTGGTGAAGATGGAAAGTATCATTCTAAAGAAAGTGAAAATCCTCTTCCGGAAGGAACTGCATTGACCTATGCATTAGTAGGAAATCAGAACTGTGGAAAAACAACTTTATTTAATCAGTTGACCGGTTCGAATCAGCATGTTGGAAATTTCCCGGGAGTTACGGTTGATAGAAAAGATGGTTCAATTAAGGGGTATTCCAATACAGATGTGACAGATCTTCCTGGAATTTACTCGATGTCTCCATATAGCAGTGAGGAAATTGTTTCACGAAATTTTGTATTAAATGAAAAGCCGAAAGCAATTATTAACATTGTGGATGCGACAAATATCCATAGAAATCTGTATTTAACGATGCAGTTACTTGAGATGGATGTGCCGATGGTCGTTGCCTTAAATATGATGGATGAAGTTCTTGGAAATCAGGGTTCCATTGATGTAAATGAAATGGAAGCTCTGCTTGGAGTTCCGGTCATTCCGATTTCGGCAGCAAAAAATGAAGGGGTCAGTGAATTAGTCGAACATGCGATTCATATTGCAAAGTATCAGGAACGTCCGCTTCGTCAGGATTTTTGTGATAAAAATGACCATGATGGTGCAGTGCACCGTTGTATTCATGCGGTGATTCATTTAATTGAGGACCATGCACAAAAAGCCGAAATTCCAGTACGATTTGCTGCAACAAAAGCAATCGAAGGTGACAATCTGATTCTGGAACAGCTGAAATTAGATGAAAATGAAATGGAAATGCTCGAACATATTGTACAGCAGATGGAGAACGAGCGAGGACTCGATCGAAGTGCGGCAATTGCAGATATGCGGTTTGACTTTATTGAACGACTGTGTGAGAAGACAGTTGTAAAACCAAAAGAGAGCAAAGAACGTATTCGAAGTGAAAAGATTGATAAGATTTTGACCGGAAAATATACTGCAATTCCATGCTTTATCGGAATTATGGTATTAGTCTTCTATCTGACCTTTAATGTAATCGGAGCATGGCTTCAGGGCATTTTGGAATTTGGCATTGATAAGATTTCAGAAGCAGTGGGCTCAGCAATGACTGCGGCGCATGTAAACAGTGCAGTGCATAGCCTTGTAATAGATGGCATTTTTAACGGTGTTGGAAGTGTATTAAGTTTCCTTCCGATTATTGTAACTTTATTTTTCTTTTTATCTTTGATGGAGGACAGCGGATACATTGCACGTGTTGCTTTTGTTATGGATAAGTTGTTAAGGAAAATCGGTCTTTCCGGACGAAGTATCGTGCCAATGCTGATTGGTTTCGGATGTACCGTTCCGGCAGTTATGGCAACGAGAACATTGACAAGTGAACGTGACCGTAAAATGACGATTCTTTTAACACCATTTATGAGCTGTACGGCAAAACTTCCGATTTATGCATTTTTTGTAAGTGTATTTTTCCCAAAACAGGGCGGACTCATTATGGCAGGTTTATACTTGCTTGGCATTTTGGTTGGAATTCTGGCTGCCTGTCTTTATAAAAATACGTTATTTAAAGGCGAACCGGTACCGTTTGTAATGGAGCTTCCAAACTATCGTCTGCCGGGAGCAAAGAATGTAGGACAGCTTTTATGGGAAAAAGCGAAAGATTTCTTACAAAGAGCATTTTCGGTTATTCTGCTTGCAACAATTGTAGTTTGGTTCTTGCAGAGTTTCGATTTACATTTAAATATGGTAAAAGATTCCGCAGACAGTATACTTGCTATAGCAGCAGGATTTTTGGTTCCGATTTTCAAACCGGTTGGTCTTGGAGACTGGAAAATCTGTACTGCATTAATCAGTGGATTTATGGCAAAAGAAAGTGTGGTATCAACCTTAGAAGTGCTCTTTGCAGGCGGAATCGCAGGTGTGCTTTCTCCACTTTCCGCAGCGTCTCTTCTGGTATTTAGTCTGCTGTATACGCCATGTGTAGCGGCAATCGCGTCTATTCGTCGTGAACTTGGTGGAAAATGGGCGGTTGGAGTTGTATTCTGGCAATGTGCAGTGGCATGGATTTGTGCCCTGATTATGCATTTAATTGGACTTGGAATTGGATTTTAATAAGTAAAAATAAAAGATGAAATGCTTTAAATGTCGGGGCGGAACGCCTCGGCATTTTATTGTTTATTTTTATTGACTTTTGTAACGTAAGTAGTTAATATCAAGTTATAGAGTAACCGGTTACTTTGAACGCAGATAAGCATTCCCCCGCTTCAAGTGCGCGGAGCACTAAGCGGCGGGTGAGAGGGATGCTTATGTCAATGGGAGTTGAAAGCTCCCGCTGACAGATCGCAAAGCGACTGCGTTCATGAGAAAGTAGCGAAGCGGATTGCGAATGTCCGCTTTACTGAAAAAAGTGACAAAAATAACAAAAAAAATAAGAAGAGATAGTAGAAAGGAAAAAATTTATGAAACAGGACGTATTACATTTAAAATCCCCAGTCAACTGGATAAATGACCCGAATGGTTTTATTTATTACAAAGGAAAGTATCATTTATTTTACCAGCATTTTCCTTATGCTCCAATATGGGGAACAATGCACTGGGGTCATGCAGTAAGTGAAGATTTAGTGCATTGGGAACATAAGAAAATTGCATTATTTCCGACAAAATCTTATGACAGAAATGGTGTTTTTTCTGGAAGTGCAATTGAAAAAGATGAGAAACTTTATTTCTATTATTCAGCAGTACGCTATTTGGAACAGGATGAAGAAAATATTCATCTTTCTAAAAATGACCAGTTTGAGACAAGTCAGGCAATGCTGATTTCAGAAGACGGAGAAAAGTTTGATAACTGGAACGGAAAAAAACAGATTATTCCGGTCATTCGGGATGAAGAAATTGCAGATGCCAGAGATACCAGAGACCCAAAGGTCTGGAAAGAGGACGAGAAGTATTATATGGTACTTGGAAGCACCTATCATGGAAAACAGGCAAGAGTTTTGATTTTTGAAAGTGAAGATGGAGAAAACTGGAATTATAAATCTCAGTGTCGGAAAGAGACTTATGGTCATACGATGGAGTGTCCGGATTTATTTAAAATTCGTGAGCAGTATGTTTTTGTCGGTTCTCCAATGGGAATTCAAAATGATGGTTTGGAGTATGCGAATCAGTCTGTCTGTACATTGGCAAAATTTGATGTCAAAACCGGGGAGTTAAGTTTACCGGATGAGTATCAGATGGTGGACTATGGCGGTGATTTTTATGCGCCACAGAGCAATCTGGATAAAGATGGAAGAAGAGTGATGATTGCATGGATGCGTATGCCAAAACCGGTAGAATCAAAAGATGGAACACAGTGGATCGGAATGATGTGCCTTCCACGAGTGGTTGGAATCAAAAATGGACAGGTTACATTTGATGTGCATCCGAATGTAAAAGAAAATTTTGAAGAAATAGATTTAACCAAAGTGGTATTAAAATTAAAAGAAAAACAGCCACTTTGGATAACAACGACTTTATCAGAAGGAGAAGAATTAGAAATCGGTGGATACGAAATTTGTCTGGAAGATGGAGCAGTTGTAGGAAATCGTGAACGTGTATTTGCAGATATGGAAGGATATCATGTGGAAAATCAGACCCCGAAAGTAGGGAAATCTGCAAAACTGGATATTTTTGTGGAAGAAAATTTAATTGAAATTTTTGTCAATGATGGACAGTATGTCTTAAGTCATGTGGTTTATGGATTAGGAGATACACTGAATGGAAAGATTCAGAAGGTTCGAGTATTGAAATAAATTATGACACCGCCCGATATATGGAAATATCGGGCGGTATTTGTTTATGCTGCTCCATATAAAATGACTCCTTCTCTATGAATATTAGAATAAAATGGATAATTTACAATCCATTTGTTAAAATGAGCTTCACTTTTAGCAATTGGCTTTATATCAATATTATAATCCATATTAAAATCATACGTCATATAGGAGAGTTTTTGACTGTATGCTTTAAGTTCCAAATCTGATAAATCTAATAAAATCATAATATCAATATCTGAGTCAGGTCTAAAATCACCTCTGGCGTAAGAACCATATAAAATAATTTGGCGTAAATGTGTGCCGTATATCTGCTTTATTTCATTTACATATTGTTTAATTAAATTTTGTATATTTCCTGGCATATACATTTCCCCTTTAGATTTAAATTGATATAATATAGGTTACGTTTTTATTATACCCAGATTTTCTTTTTTTTCCAGATTTTATTTGTAAAGAAATTTTCATTTGCATTACTTAAGAAATAAGATATACTAGAATTATTAAAAGCAAAAGGGGGTTTTTAGATGATTTTGGTAGGTATTATGCTGGTTACGGACCTTATCATGGTTGCAATTGTGGCAGCAGTTTATGGTGGAAAAACAAAGTATCAAAGCGGAATGATACTTGGAATACATCTTCCAAAAGAAGTAATTTCTCAACCAGAAGTTGTAGAACTGACTCAGAAATATAAAAGAAACAGCAGATACTTTTATATTTTAAATTTAATGCTTGGCTGTGTGGTCTGCCCTCTTGGTTTTTGGTATACCTCAATTTTGATGATTGTCTGGAGTATCTGGTTTTTTGAGTTTATTTTTGGTTCTATGAAAAGCCTGTATTCGGCGCATAGAAAATTATATGAGATAAAAATAAAAAATGGCTGGGGTCAAAATCCGGCAGGTTTAGCAGAGGCTTCTGTGCCAGATGAAGATTATTATTGGAGAAAAGGCTGGTATGAGAATCCGGAAGATCTCCATTTCTGGGTGCAGGATCGCTATTCCAGTACTAATTACAGTCTTAATATCGGAAGAAAAGGTGGAAAAATTTTCCTGGCAGTGATTACAATTGGAACGTTGTCATTATTTATCTGGATGTGCGTGATGTTTGTGAGGATGGATTTTACTCCGGTGCGTCTAAAAATAGATGCCGAACATGTAAAAATTACTTCAGGATATACAGGGGCAGAATTTGATAAAGATGAAATAGAAGAGATAAAATTGATTGAAAAACTACCGGATGAAAAATTTGTCCGCACAAATGGCTCGGCAGATGGAAATCAGTGGCTTGGAAAATTCCGTGGAAGCAAGAGCGGAGCGTGCCGGATGTATGTCTGGTTAAAAGAAACGCCAATTATCGAAATTAAGACAGATAAATATACGATTTTTATTAACAGTAAAGAAGATGGTCAGACGGAGAAGTGGTATGAAAAGTTAAATTAAAAAAGCGGAGAGTCATAAAATGTAGTTTACTTATACACAAGAAAAGAAATTTACAAAACAGCAGGTACATGAAAAAATATTGACTCTACAATAGATGTAGGGTTTAATGTTTTTTGTGAAAGGAGTTGTCAGTTATGGAAAATAATTTAACTTCCGGCAACTCTGTTTCCGATGGGACTTGCAACAGCCTTTGGTTTTTTAGGCTCTGTTTTTATCTGCATTGGAGCATTTTTGTGGTTTAAGAAAACAAAACGACTGGTGGCAGTACAAAATGGATAACAAGAAACTCTTTCGGATTGGTGAAATGGCAAAACTTTTTCACTTAAGCGTGCAGACTCTGCGTCATTGTCAACTACCCACCACCTAAAGGTAGTGGGCTTGTAACTGCCCAGTCGTAATGAATATTTGAACAAAAAAACCACTGCAACACAGTTTTGAACTGTTCAGCAGTGGCTTTTTTGAATTTGTTGTTATGCAATAGATTTAAGCAATAGATTTAAAAAGGACGGTTTTATATTTATAAAGTGCTTCGTATAAAATCAGTCCAATCACACCTGCGGAAATGACTTCGCCAACTCCGACTGTCAGCATCATAAATGGAATCGGAAGTGGTACGGCATAAGCATATTTTAATACGAATGGTACGATGATGGTATTTGCAACAACTGGTGGAAGCGGAGCAAGATATTTGCTTTTATTTCTAAGCATGCGTGTAAAAACGGCTCCGATTAAAGTTGCAATGCTTCCAAAGATAATATCCGGAAGAATCGCACCGCCTAAAATATTTCCGAGAAGGCATCCGATAAATAAACCTGGAATTGCCGCCGGAGTAAAGACCGGAAGGATAGTGAGGGCTTCTGCAAAACGAATCTGTACTTCGCCAAATGCGAGAGAAGCACCAAGGACAGTCAGTACAACATAGATAGCTGCAATCATGGCAGCCTGTGCTAAGAAAAGCACTTTTGAGTTTTGATTTTTCATAATATTTTTCTCCTGTAGTTTTGTTTTACGTGTGGAAGGTCACGAACACACGATTACTAAAACCCGAAAGACCTTGGTTAACAGGGGTTTCAGCGGTTGTTAGTATAGCATGAGAAAATAAAAAAATCAAGGAAAGTACCAAAAAAGTACCAAATAGGAAAAGTGGCTGGAAATTTGCTTAATTTGGTTAAAAATTTAAAGATGTGCAATGCAAATATAATGCATTGACAAAAATATTGCAAAAGTATAATCTGATGGTAGAAAAGGGTGCTAATATAGCAACAACGAATTTTACAATGAGAATTGACGAGGCTGTTAAAGCTCAGCTTCAGCAATTAATGAAAGATAAGAGATAGAAAGAGCAGGATTAAAAATGAAAGTGAGGGTTTTCATATGAAAAATTATTCAGAGGACGCAAGCAAACAGTATCATATTCAGGTAGGAGAAGGCGAAGTTGGACGTTACGTGATTCTACCGGGTGACCCAAAGCGCTGTAAAAAAATTGCACAGTATTTTGAAAATCCGGTTCTTGTAGCTGACAACAGAGAGTATGTAACTTATACCGGAACATTAGATGGAGTAAAAGTAAGTGTAACTTCCACTGGTATCGGTGGACCGTCAGCCTCTATCGCAATGGAAGAATTATACCGCTGTGGAGCAGATACCTTTGTCCGAATCGGAACTTGTGGAGGAATGCAGACAGAAGTAAAGAGCGGTGATATTGTTATTGCAACTGGTGCAATCCGTATGGAAGGAACAAGCAAAGAATATGCTCCAATCGAATTTCCGGCAGTCGCAGATTTAACTGTTATCAACGCATTGGTAGAAGGAGCAAAAAAAGAAGGCTGTGAATTCCATACAGGTGTGGTACAGTGTAAGGACGCATTTTACGGACAGCATGAGCCGGAGACGAAACCGGTCAGCTATGAACTGATGAATAAATGGGAAGCATGGAAACGTTTAGGATGTCTGGCTTCTGAGATGGAATCTGCAGCACTTTTTGTAGTTGCAAGTTACTTAAAAGTTCGAGTGGGCTCTTGCTTCTTAGTTATAGCAAATCAGGAAAGAGAAAAATTAGGATTGGACAATCCGGTGGTACATGATACCGATAAAGCAATTCAGGTGGCAGTACAGGCAATACGTGAATTGATTCGTGCAGATAAAGAGAATCAGTAAGATTAACTGTTAAGGCATCAAAGACGCAGAAAATTTCTTGCAAAATAAAATGTAGGAAAGACTACAAGAGTATAGGAAAAACGAAAGGCAGGAAAAAATCATGGACAAAAAACAGATTGAAGAAATGATTGATTTGGCAGTCAGGCAGTTAGATTACTCCTATGCGCCATACTCAAACTTTCATGTAGGAGCGGCACTTCTGGCAAAAAACGGAACTTATTACACAGGATGTAACATCGAAAATGCCGGTTACACCGCAACAAACTGTGCAGAGCGCACTGCCTTTTTTAAAGCAGTCAGTGAAGGAGTAAAGGAATTTCAGGCAATCTGCATCGTAGGTGGAAAAGATGGGGTGCTCACTGAATATGCAGCACCGTGTGGTGTGTGCAGACAGGTTATGATGGAGTTTTGCAACCCTGAAACATTTCAGATTATTCTGGCGGTCAGCAAGGACAAATATGATGTCTTTACGTTAAAAGAACTTCTTCCGCTGGGATTTGGACCGGCCAATCTGGCATAACAAATAGTAAAAAATTATATGGTATATTAACATGGTTTTGTGTCGGAGCAGACAGAAAGGAATTGTTATGGAAACTTATAAGAGAGTATTTGTGATTGTTTTGGATTCACTTGGAATTGGTGCAATGCCGGATTCTGAAAAATTTGGAGATAAAGGTGTAGATACCTTCGGGCATATCTTAGACAAGATGGGAACATTGAATATTCCAAATCTTCAGAAACTGGGAATGTTAAACCTGCATAAGGGTGGAAACATGGAAGGTGTCGAAAAACCAATCGGACGTTATATGCGGATTGGCGAAGCCAGCAACGGAAAAGATACGATGACCGGACACTGGGAAATGATGGGAATTTATACTCCGAAACCGTTTAAAACTTTTACGGAAACAGGATTTCCAAAGGAATTAATCGATGAACTCGAAAAAAGATGCCACAAGCGTGTCATCGGAAATAAGAGTGCAAGTGGAACGGAAATCATCGAGGAACTTGGAGAAGAAGAAATCAATACAGGAGCAATGATTGTATATACTTCAGCAGACTCTGTCTTGCAGATTTGCGGAAATGAAGAAACTTTTGATTTACAGAATCTATATCATTGCTGTGAAATTGCCAGGGAGTTGACCTTAAAGGATGAGTGGAGAGTCGGAAGAGTCATTGCCAGACCTTATGTCGGAAAGAAAAAAGGCGAATTTAAACGAACCAGTAATCGTCATGATTATGCTTTAAAGCCAACAGGAAAAACCGCATTAAATGCTTTAAAAGATGCAGGATTTGACGTTATCGGTGTCGGAAAAATCAATGATATCTTCTGTGGAGAAGGCATTACAAAAAGCTATCATTCTGAAAGTTCGGTACATGGCATGCAGCAGACAGTGGAAATCTGTAAAGAAGAGTTTCATGGACTTTGTTTTGTAAATTTAGTAGACTTTGACGCATTGTGGGGGCATAGGAGAAATCCGGAAGGATACGGACATGAAATTGAAAAGTTTGACGAAGGACTTGGAAATTTATTAAACGAAATGAAAGAGGATGACCTGTTGATTCTGACCGCAGACCACGGAAATGATCCAACATACACGGGAACAGACCATACGAGAGAGTATGTGCCGTTTGTTGCTTATTCTAAGAAAATGGAAGAGGGCGGAGCAATCGAAAATCAGGATACTTTTGCGGTGATCGGAGCTTCTGTTGCAGAAAACTTTGGCGTGAAAATGCCGGAAGATACGATTGGAACTTCTATTTTAAACCAGTTGAACGCAGATAAGCATTCCCCCGCTTCAAGTGCGCAGAGCACTAAGCGGCGGGTGAGGGGGGATGCTTCTGTCAGTGAGAGTTGAAAGCTCCCACTGACAGATCGCGAAGCGACTGCGTTCATGAGCAAGTAGCAAAGCGGATTGCGAATGTCCGCTTTACGTAAAAGAGATACCGGCGGAAAAAATATAAAAATATAAAAAGGAAGAGACAGGCTGATTGATATCAGTAGGTCTCTTCCTTTTTGTAGAGGTTTGTATGTATTAATTTTTATAGAGAGAACAGTAACTATAACTGTTTATTTTTTGATGATTTCTTTCATCACTTCGTAAGTACCTTTGGTACGGATTTCTTCAAGACAAGTGGTAACTGCATGTTCAAATCCATCGATTGTGCTTAGATCTTCACCCCAGAATGAGATATTTGTGCAGACTGCATGAACCAGGTCTTTTGCACTATCATCTTTGTGTGAATAGAAAAATTCTAAGACATCAGCATCGTCTTTTACAGTGTAAGTACCGCTTTTGCGGGATGCATTCAGTCCGTCTGCAGTTAATTCCTGACCATTGTAGAACGCAATATAGAAAGCGAAAGATGCAGTGATGCATGCTGGAAGGCTTCCTCTTCTTGTAACATACTCTTTTAAAGAAGGCATAACACGTGCTCTCCATTTTGAAGTAGAGTTTAATGAAATTGCAAGCAGTGCATGGTCGATAAATGGATTTTTGAAACGTTCGGTAACGGCAGATGCAAAGTCTTCTAATTCTTCTTTTGAAAGGTCAAGAGTCGGAATAATTTCGTCATAGATAGTCTGATTCATAAAGCTGCAGATCACTTCATCTTCCATACAGTTTCTTACGATATCCTGTCCTGCGAGGTATGCACCAAGCACGAAAGAAGTATGAGCACCGTTTAAGATGCGGACTTTGCGCTGTTTGTAAGGTTTGTGATTGTCTGTAACAAGAACCGGAAGTCCTGCTGCTTTAGCCGGAAATTCTTTTTCTAAAGATTTTGGTCCTTCGATTACCCAGAATCCGAAAATTTCACCGGTTGTTAAAATGGCATCTTCATAACCGTTTTCAGCAGTTAAAGTTTCTGCTTCGGCAGACGGATATCCAGTTACGATACGGTCTACTAAAGTAGAACAGAAAAGGTTTTCAGCTTCAATCCAGTTGATAAACTCTTCTCCGAGTTTCCACTGTTTTGCATAGTTTAAGACGCATTTTCTGAGTGCTTTTCCGTTATCTTCAATTAATTCGCAGGAAAGAATAATCAGACCTTTTCCGGATTCTTTTCCGAATTTTTGGAAACGACGGTATAAAACCTGAGTCAGTTTTCCAGGGTAGCTGGAAGCCGGAGCGTCCGTAAACTGACAGGAAGCATCATAAACGATACCTGCTTCTGTTGTATTAGAAACTACGAAACGTAACGCTTCATTGTCCGCACAGGCAAGCAGTGCTTCAAAATCGTCATAAGGGTTGATGCATCGGCTGACACAGGAAAGGATACGCTTGTTGTTTACTTTCTGTCCATCTTGAAATCCTCTTAAATATAAAGTATAAAGCCCTTCCTGTTCATTGAGAGCGGCAGCTACTTTAGAATGGGATGCAGTTGGTTTGCAGATGACAACTTTTGAGTTAAAACCTGCTTTTTCATTCATCACATCAATAAATGCATCTGTAAAGGCACGTAAAAAGTTACCCTCTCCAAACTGAAGAACACGTTCAGGGGCATCTTCTAAGAGATACCCGTCATAATTCATTTCATGAAGGGTTTCATAGGATAATTTTTTCATCTTTTTCTTCTCTTTTCTTCTGATTATTTTATTTAAGTTCGGAAACTATAAATTAAAGGGTGACGCCCTGTTTGAAGATTGCCATGTCATGGAATCCGGCTTCTTCAGATTTGGATTTCTTTCCGGATGCGATTTCAATTACAAAATCAAAGAGTTTAGAAGAAAGAGAATCTAAGGTTTCCCCTTCAACTAAAGTTCCACAGTTGAAATCAATCCAGTTATTTTTTTTATTTGCAAGTGTAGAGTTAGTTGCAATCTTTACAGTTGGAACCGGACTTGCAAATGGAGTGCCACGTCCTGTGGTAAATAAAACGATGTGTGCACCGGAAGCTGCAAGAGCAGTGGAGGCAACTAAATCGTTTCCGGGAGCACTTAAAAGATTTAAGCCGTGTGTACAGACTCTGTCTCCATAAGAAAGAACACCTTTTACAGGAGCACTTCCGGATTTCTGGGTACATCCAAGAGATTTATCTTCCAGAGTGGAAATTCCCCCTTTTTTATTTCCAGGAGATGGGTTTTCATAAATGGTCTGATTGTGGCTTTTAAAATAATTTTTAAAATCGTTGATTAAGTTCACGGTCTCATCAAAAAGTTTTTCATTTTCACAACGATTCATAAGCAGGGTTTCCGCTCCAAACATTTCCGGAACTTCTGTTAAGACAGTTGTTCCGCCTTTGGAAATTAACAAGTCGGAAAATGAACCGACAGTTGGATTGGCAGTGATTCCGGAAAGTCCGTCACTTCCGCCGCATTTCATTCCGATAACCAGTTCGCTACAGCTGATGGGTTCTCGTTTGAAACTTCCTACATAGTCTGCAAGGTCTGCAATTACATCCAGTGCATCGGAAATTTCATCTTCACATTCCTGAGCAACCAGAAAACGAACGCGTTTTTCGTCGTATTCGCCGATGTATTTTTTTAATTCTTCGATGTTACTGTTTTCGCAGCCCAGTCCAAGTACCAGTACACCACCAGCATTTGGATGATTGATTAAATCAGCAAGAATCTGTCTTGTATGTTCCTGGTCGTCTCCCATTTGAGAACATCCGTAAGGGTGTGGGAAAGCAACGATTTCTTCAACGGTTCCTTTTTTATAAACCTGAGCCTGTCGTTCGATAGCAGTTGCTACATTGTTGACACAGCCAACGGTTGGGACAATCCAGATTTCATTACGAACACCGACTTTTCCGTTGCTTCTTCTATAACCATCAAAGAAACGTTCTTCGGTTTTTTTGACTTCCGGATGAACCGGCTCATAAGTGTAAGTAAGCAGGTCGCCAAGACCGGTGCGGATATTGTGTGTGTGAATCCAGGAACCGGTTGTGATGTCTTCTTTTGCAAGACCAATCTGTGAACCATATTTAATAACAGGTTCGTCTGTCTTGATATCTGTTAAGGCAAATTTGTGTCCTTGTGGGATATCTTCTGATAAAGTCACTGTCTGACTGCCGAGTTCGACAACCAGTCCTTTGGATAATGGAGCAAGAGCAACTGCTACATTATCATTGGAATGAATCTTTAAATATTTTTGCATTGGAAAATTCCTCCATTAAAAATTGTAAGAGCTTACATAAAAAATACAACGAAACGCTTTAATAGTCAATATAAAAGATGAGAAACATTAAAAAAAGCATAATTTTAGGGGAAATAGACAAAAATAGATGGGAAAGATTGTGAAAAAATTTGCGGAAAAGTGTTTGCTATTTCGGTGAAAGCGTTTTATAATTCAAAATGAAATGTAAACGCTTACCTATGCGTGCAAAAAAAAGAAAAAAAAAAGAAAAAAGAAAGGAAAATGAAACTTATGAAGAGATTAAGAAGACTGTTTGTCTGCCTGGTCTGTCTGTGCGTGGTTATGAGTGCTCAAGGATGCGGTTCTATTGCAGGTGTTTCAAGTGGCAAGAGAATTATTCGTATTTCTCATGCGCAGTCTGAAACACATCCGGAACATCTTGGACTGTTAAAGTTCAAAGAATATGTTGAGGAAAATCTGGGAGATAAATATGAAGTCCAGATTTATCCAAATGAAATTTTAGGTTCTGCACAGAAAGCAATCGAACTGACACAGACCGGAGCGATTGACTTTGTAGTGGCAGGAACAGCAAACCTCGAAACATTTGCTGATGTGTATGAGATTTTCAGTATGCCATACTTATTTACATCAGAAGAAGCTTACCATGAAACCATGAACGATACTGATTACATGGAAAAGATTTATGAATCTACGGATGATGCAGGTTTTAGAGTATTGACATGGTACAATGCAGGAACAAGAAGCTTCTATGCAAAGAAACCAATCTATACACCGGATGACTTAAAGGGACTTAAGATTCGTGTACAGCAGAGTCCGGCAAGTGTTAAGATGGCAAATGCATTTGGAGCAGCAGCATCACCGATGAGCTTTGGTGAGGTATACACAGCGATTCAGCAGGGTGTCATTGACGGAGCGGAAAATAATGAGCTGGCGCTGACAAACAACAAACACGGTGAAGTCGCAAAATATTATTCTTACAACAAACATCAGATGGTACCGGATTTATTAATCGGAAATCTTAAATTCTTAAATAGTTTAAGTGATGAGGAATTCCAGGTTTTTAAAGAAGCAGCACGTCTTTCTACAGAAGTAGAAATGGAAGAATGGGATACTCAGGTTCAGGAAGCAAAAGACATTGCTCAGAATCAGATGGGTGTTGAATTTATCGACGTTGATGTACAGCAGTTTAAAGATAAAGTTGCAGGTGTACAGGAAGAAATGTTAGAAAGCAATGAAAACATCCGTGATCTGTATGACCATATTCAGGAAATTAACAAAAAGTACGAGTAGGAGGGGTACGATGGAAGCAGTAAAGAAAATCAAAAATGGGATGAATGCAGTCTTAAGTTTCTTATGTATCATTCTCTTTGCTTTTATGGTATGTGTAGGAACCTACCAGATTGTCACACGTTTTGTTTTTAATTCCCCGAGTACGGTATCAGAAGAGCTTCTGACTTATAGCTTTGCATGGATGGCATTGCTTTCTTCTGCACTGGTATTTGGAAAACGTGACCACATGAGAATGGGATTCTGGGCAGATAAGCTGACCGGAACAAAGAAAAAAGTTTTAGAATTGGTAATTGAATTAATTGTTCTTATTTTTGCAGCGAGCGTTATGGTGTACGGTGGTTCTACCATTATGAAACTTACAATGACACAGAAAACAGCTTCTCTTGGAATTCCAATGGGAATCATTTACACAGTTGTTCCGCTTAGTGGAATTGTAATTGTAATTTATGCAATTTTAAATATGATTGAACTGTGCAAGGGAAATTTAGACCAGCCGGTGGCTGAAGAAAAATAGGAGGAGTCTGATTTATGAGTATAGCAATTGTATCAGGAATCATCATTTTGGTTCTGCTGGTCATTATGTTAGTTGCAGGTGTACCGATTGCTGTAGCACTTGGTGTATCATCTGTATGTGCAATTCTTCCGGTTATGGATATCGACGTTGCGGTATTGACCGGTGCACAGCGAATTTTTTCAGGAATTTCAGTATTTAGTTTATTAGCAATTCCGTTTTTTATTCTTGCAGGAAACATCATGAATAAAGGTGGAATTGCCATCCGTCTGATTAACCTTGCAAAATTAATCACTGGACGTACTCCGGGTGCACTGGCTCAGACAAATGTTATCGCAAACATGCTCTTTGGAGCAATTTCCGGTTCTGGTACAGCAGCTGCTTCTGCTATGGGTTCTATTATCGGACCAATCGAAAAAGAAGAGGGATATGACCCGAACTTTTCCGCAGCGGTAAACATTGCGACAGCACCGACAGGACTTCTGATTCCGCCAAGTAATGTTATGATTACTTATTCTTTAGTAAGTGGTGGAACATCCGTAGCGGCCCTGTTTATGGCAGGATACATTCCCGGAATTTTATGGGGTCTTGCATGTATGCTTGTAATTTACATCATTGCAAAGAAAAAAGGATATCGTGCAAAATCAACATTTACAGCAAAAGAAGCCGGAAAAGTTATCTTACAGGCTCTGCCATGTCTGCTTTTGATAGTTATTGTAATCGGTGGAATTATTGGTGGTATCTTTACAGCAACAGAAGGCTCTGTTGTAGCAGTTGTATACAGCCTTTGCCTGTCTCTGTTTGTTTATAAATCCATTACCTTAAAAGACCTCCCGAAATTATTCAAAGAGAGTGCTGAAATGACAGGTATCATTATCTTTTTAATTGGTGTATCCAGTATCATGTCATGGGTTATGGCATTTACAAATATTCCGGAAGCAGTATCAAGCGGACTTCTTGCAATTACAAATAATAAATACATTATTTTCCTGCTGATTAATATTATTCTGCTTGTAGTTGGAACATTCATGGATATGACACCGGCATGTCTGATTTTCACGCCAATCTTCCTTCCGGTCTGCAGTGCACTTGGAATGAGTACCATTCACTTTGGTATTATGTTAATCTTTAACTTATGTATCGGAACAATTACACCGCCGGTAGGAACGACGTTATTTGTCGGTGTAAAAGTTGGAAATGTAAAAATTGAGACAGTATTTAAGCAGTTGCTTATTTACTTTGCAGCGATACTTGCTGTATTATTATTAGTAACCTATATTCCACAGCTTAGTTTATGGCTGCCAAGTCTGATGGGGTATGTATAAAGGGAAAGCGCTATCATTCACGCAGGCGCACGCAGTACAGTGAAAGTTAAGTGCTGTTATATTGACGCAGAATAATTGCTTCAGATACAAGGCGGAGGAATGAGGCGTAGCAGTAGCTACGGCGATTGACGACAACGCAGTAGATGAAAAATTAGACAAGTCAGGATGACAGTTGCTTAACAATTTCACTGTACAAACTACTTGTCGCTGGCAGCGGTACATAAGAGGCATAGCCTCTAAGTACCGGCCGCTCCAAAGTGTCTGCTTGTGAAAAGATAGCTAATTAAATGTTCCAATGGATGAAGTTACTTAGTAAAGTTCAAGTTGAATGAATGTGAAGC
Organism: Blautia stercoris; assembly: GCF_054657695.1. Lineage (NCBI taxonomy): Bacteria > Bacillati > Bacillota > Clostridia > Lachnospirales > Lachnospiraceae > Blautia > Blautia stercoris. Next base: position 1,329,452 of record NZ_BAAHYF010000001.1, on the reverse strand, counting down.
TTGGTTCATGTTTTTTGGTCAATCATGTTTTATATTGACTATAATGAAGTGTAGTAAAAAATAGATTGTTGATTTATTTGGACTAAATTGCATGTCAGGAGTATTTGATTGATAAAAAAGTAATGAATGGAACTTTAGAAGATATCTATTATGTACCGCAGGATTACCCTGTGGTGAAGCAAGAAATTTTATTAAGGAGGCTTTTGCAATGAAAGCATTTATGGATGAAAACTTTTTACTTGAAACTCCGACCGCACAGAAGTTATTTCATGAATATGCAAGTCAGGTGCCGGTTTTAGATTATCACTGTCATATCAATCCGCAGGAAATTGCTGAGGATAGAAAATTTGAAAACATCACACAGGTATGGCTTGGTGGTGACCATTATAAATGGCGTCAGATGCGTTCTAACGGAGTAGATGAATATTACATCACCGGTGGTGCATCTGACCGTGAAAAATTTCAGAAATGGGCAGAAACTCTGGAAAAGGCGATCGGAAATCCGCTGTATCACTGGAGTCATTTAGAGCTTAGAAAATATTTCGGTTATGAAGGCTATTTAAATGGAGAAACCGCAGAAGAAGTATGGAATTTGTGTAATGCAAAACTGCAGGAGGACAGCATGTCTGTTCGTAACATTATTAAGCAGTCTAATGTTACTTTGATTTGCACGACAGATGACCCGGTAGATGATTTAAAATGGCATCAGATGATTGCAAAAGATGACAGTTTTGATGTACAGGTACTTCCGGCATGGAGACCGGACAAGGCAATGAATCTGGAAAAACCGGAATATCTGGATTATGTAAAAACTCTTTCTGAAGTAAGTGAAGTAAAAATCGACAGCTTCAAGGCTTTAAAAGAAGCACTTGTAAAACGTCTGGATTATTTCCAGGCAAATGGCTGTAAAGTATCAGACCATGGTATCGAGTATGTTATGTATGCTCCGGCAGATGATGCAGAAGTCGAAAGAATTTTTGTCAAGAGACTTGCTGGTGAAGCGGTAACAAAAGAAGAAGAATTAAAATTCAAGACGGCATATTTACAATTCATGGCAGAAGAATATTATAACAGAGACTGGGTAATGCAGCTTCATTATGGATGCAAACGTGATAACAACACACCACGTTATAAGCAGTTAGGTCCGGATACGGGATATGATTGCATCAACAACTATGCACCAAGTTCTGAAACGGCAGATTTCTTAAATTCTTTAAATGTAGCAGATAAGATGCCGAAAGTGATTTTATATTCTTTAAATCCGAATGATAATGCAGCAATCGGAACAATTTTAGGATGTTTTCAGGACAGCAGTGCAATTGGTAAAATTCAGCAGGGTAGTGCATGGTGGTTTAATGACCATAAAACAGGAATGATTGAACAGATGACTTCTCTTGCAAATTTAGGTCTGTTAAGCAACTTCATCGGTATGCTGACGGACTCAAGAAGTTTCCTGTCCTATACAAGACATGAATATTTTCGAAGAATTATGTGTAATTTAATCGGCGGATGGGTAGAAAACGGAGAATATCCGGCTGACTACAAAGCATTAGAGAAAATTGTAAAGGGAATTTCTTATAACAATGCGGTTCGCTATTTTGGATTTGACTTATAAGAAAAACAGGCTTATTATTAATAGAGATACTTTTTGTGAACGCAGATAAGCATTCTCCCGTTTCAAATGTACGGGGCACGAAACAGTGGGTAAGGGGGATGTTTATGTCAGTGAGAACCTTTCGCTCTCACTGACAGGTCGCAAAGCGACTGCGTTCATAAGCAAGTTGCGAAGGGGATTGCAAATGTCCGCTTTACAGCAAAGAGGCATGGATTTTAAATCTGAAAATCCATGCCTCTTTAAAGAATCAGAATGATAGAAAGATGAGGAAACAAAGTCATTAACATTTACGATATAGCCAGAATTTCCGGTGTGTCAATCGCAACAGTTTCAAGGGTGGTAAACGGAAGCCAGAAAGTCAGTGAAAAGACCAGACAGAAAGTAATGGATGTGATAAAAGCAGAAGGCTATACGCCAAATATATTTGCGAGAGGACTTGGACTTGATTCAATGAAAACGATTGGAATTATGTGTCCAAACATTGCGGATAACTACATGGCAAGAGCAATTTCTCACCTGGAACAAAATTTTCATGAATATGGATATGACTGTATTCTTGGATGCAGTGGACACACAAGAGAAGCAAAAGAAAATTATGTAAAATTGTTATTATCTAAGAGAATCGATGCGCTTGTTATGGTTGGTTCTACTTATGGTGGAAACGGAGTAGAAGAAAAGGAGACGGCTTATATTAAAAATGCGTCGAAACAGGCGCCGGTCTTTTTGATTAACAGCTGGATTGAGGGAGAAAATATTTATTGTTCGAATGCAGATGATTTCTCTGCTGCTTATGAAGTGACCAGCGCATTGATTCGCCGTGGAAAGAAACGGATTTTATTTTTGTATGATTCGGAGACTTTCAGTGCAAAGCAGAAGATGGAGGGCTACGAAAGGGCGCTTTCCGATGCCGGTTATCCGGTGCTTGGAGATTTGAAGTTCCGTACCAAAAACGAAATCCATCATGCAAGAGATTTGATGCTTGCGTATAAGAATCTGGAGTTTGACAGTGTATTTGCAGTAGAAGACGGGCTTGCTGTTGCTGCTTTAAAGTATGCAAAGGTAAAAGGAATTTCGGTACCGGAAGAACTTTCTGTGGTTGGATATAATAACTCACCGCTTTCTGTAAGCTGTGAGCCAGAACTGACTTCTGTAGACAGCCGGATTGAACAGCAGTGTTACATAGCGGTGGAAAACATTGTAAAAGTGTTAGAGGGAAATACAGAAGTTTCACACCGTACCATTGTGCCGTGTGAAATCGTTAAGCGTTGTACGACAGATTTCTGATTCATTTTTGTAAAAAATGATTAAAAAAGAACGCTTGACAAATTAAAACACAATGCTATAATTGACTCATCAATAAGAAAATACGTTGACGAGACGAGTAAGATGTGGAAACGTTTCAGAGAGAGGCAGCCGGAGCTTCCGGTGCTGGAACTGCCTTAGCGGGAACCATCCGAAAACTACCTCTGAGTGACCCCAATCCGGTCCGGTGATTCCGTTATCATCAAAATGAAGTGGTTTGAAAATCAGTGTAACAGCTGATTTGTTTAGATGAAAAGCAAAAAGGGTGGAACCGCGGGTAATGTCTTTGCTCGTCCCTTGCATGAAAATGCAGGGATGGACAAGGACTTTTTTTATTCCATAAAAATCTCTGCGAAATAGATAATGATATTGATAAATGTAAATGTACTTTTGGAAAGTATTCTGCAAGAGCAGGAGAAAGATTCTAAGAGTGCATAAATAAAAAACAGGAGGAAAAAAGTTATGGTTATCACATTAAAAGATGGTTCTAAAAAAGAGTATGAAGAAGCAAAATCTGTAATCGACATCGCTTATGATATCAGCGAAGGTCTTGCACGTGCAGCTTGTGCCGGAGAAGTGGACGGAGAGGTTGTAGACCTGCGTACTGTTGTAGATAAAGACTGTGAAGTAAATATTTTAACAGCAAAAGATGAGAAAGGTCTTGCAGCACTGCGTCATACGGCATCCCATGTATTAGCGGAAGCAGTACAGAAATTATATCCGGATGCAAAAGTTGCAATCGGACCTTCTATTGATACAGGTTTTTATTATGATTTTGAGTGTCCGCCATTCTCAAGAGAAGCGCTCGATGAAATTGAAAAAGAAATGAAAAAAATCATCAAAAAAGGTGCAAAGATTGAGCGTTTCACAAAGACAAGAGAAGAAGCAATCGCATTTTTCAAAGAAAAAAATGAGCCTTATAAAGTAGAATTAATCGAGGATCTTCCGGAAGGAGAAGAAATCAGCTTCTATTCTCAGGGAGACTGGGTTGATCTATGTGCAGGTCCTCATCTGATGAGTACAAAGGGCGTAAAAGCATTTAAACTGCTCTCATCTTCAGGTGCTTATTGGAGAGGAAGCGAGAAGAATCAGATGCTGACTCGTGTATACGGAACTGCTTACGGAAGCAAGGATGAATTAAAAGAGCATCTGGAACAGCTTGAAGAAGCAAAGAAGAGAGACCACAATAAACTGGGTCGTGAAATGAAATTGTTTACAACAGTTGATGTAATCGGACAGGGTCTTCCACTGATTATGCCAAATGGTGTAATTATCATGCAGGAACTTCAGCGCTGGATTGAAGATGAAGAGACAAAACGTGGTTATGTCCGCACAAAAACTCCGCTGATGGCAAAGAGTGATCTGTATAAAATTTCCGGTCACTGGGATCACTATAAAGATGGAATGTTTGTATTAGGTGATGAAGAAACAGATAAAGAAGTATTCGCACTTCGTCCGATGACCTGTCCGTTCCAGTACTATGTATACAAAGCAGAACAGCACAGTTATCGTGATCTTCCACTCCGTTATGGTGAAACTTCTACTCTGTTCCGTAACGAAGATTCCGGTGAAATGCATGGCCTGACACGTGTTCGTCAGTTTACAATTTCTGAAGGTCATCTGATTGTAAGACCAGACCAGATGGTAAAAGAATTTAAAGATTGTATTGCACTGGCTCAGTACTGTTTACAGGTACTTGGTGTAGAAGAAGATGTAACTTATCATCTGTCAAAATGGGATCCGGAAGACAAAGAAAAATACATCGGCGAGCCGGAAGTTTGGAATGAAACAGAAGAACACATCCGTAATATGTTACAGGAATTAAATATTCCATTCGTAGAGGATGTAGGAGAAGCTGCATTCTATGGTCCAAAAGTCGATATCAATGCAAAGAACGTTTACGGAAAAGAAGATACTATGATTACGATTCAGTGGGATGCACTGCTTGCTGAACAGTTTGATATGTACTATATTGATGAAAATGGTGAGAAGAAACGTCCTTGCATTATCCATCGTACATCTGTGGGATGTTACGAAAGAACTTTGGCATGGTTAATTGAAAAATATGCCGGCATGTTCCCGACTTGGTTATGTCCGGAACAGGTGCGTGTGATTCCGATTTCTGAAAAATTCCATGACTATGCTGCAAAAGTAGAAGCAGAGTTAAAGGAAAATGGTATCCGTTGTTCCGTAGACCAGCGTTCTGAAAAGATGGGATATAAGATTCGTGAAGCTCGTCTTGCAAGAGTACCATATATGCTGGTAGTTGGTGCAAAAGAAGAGGAAGAAAACAAGGTATCTGTAAGAAGTCGTTACCTTGGAGATGAAGGTGCAAAAGATTTAGCAGATTTCATCGGTGCAATTAAGGAAGAAATTAAAAATAAAACAATTCGTAAAATTGAAGTAGAGAACTAAATATAGGTTTTAGAAATTAAGAAGAGAAAGGCATTTATTTGTTGAAAGGCAGATAAATGTCTTTTTCATTTTATTAAAATTTAAAATCTTCTATTGACAAATACCTCGTGGGGGTATATAGTGAAGATACCCACAGGGGGTATTTGAAGTTGGAAAATCCTATAGTTGTACAATGCGAACTACCACACGCCGAAAGGCATGTGGTTTTACGGCGATAGAAACTTATAAAGGAGCGTGTATGTAGATGTCTGAAGAAAAGAGAGGCTGTTGTTGTGGCAAAAAGACAACAATGCGTTCGGAAGAGGAACGAAAAAAATTAATCAACCGTCTAAGCAGAATTGAGGGACAGATTCGTGGAATCAAGGGAATGTTGGAAAATGATGCGTATTGTAATGATATTCTGGTACAGTCAGCAGCAGCGAGCGCAGCAATCAATGCATTTAACAAGGAACTGCTTGCAAGCCACATTCATTCCTGTGTGGTCAGAGATATTCGGGAAGGAAAAGACGAAGTAGTGGATGAATTAGTAGCTACTTTGCAAAAACTAATGAAGTAAAAATTACAAACTGTAAATTAGAAATGAAAAACAGAGAGAGGAGTTGAAAAAAGTTATGGAACAGTATACGGTAACCGGAATGAGCTGTGCAGCTTGCAGTGCCAGAGTCGAAAAAGCGGTTTCCAAAGTACCAGGTGTTACTTCCTGTTCAGTCAGTTTATTGACAAATTCGATGGGAGTAGAGGGAAGTGCAGACCCGGCAAGTATTATTTCAGCAGTGGAAGCGGCTGGGTATGGTGCATCTGTAAAAGGAGCAGATAAAAAGGCGAACACGCTGGCAGCAGATGAGGCAGCACTGGAAGATAAAGAGACGCCGGTTTTAAAGAGACGTCTGATTGCATCGGTTGGATTTTTGCTGGTATTGATGTATTTTTCCATGGGACACATGATGTGGGGCTGGTCTTTACCGGCATGGTTTCAGGACAACCACATTGCAATGGGAATTGTGCAGATGATTCTGGCGGCAATTGTCATGGTGATTAACCAGAAATTTTTTATTAGCGGATTTAAGAGTTTATGGCACAGAGCTCCAAATATGGATACGCTTGTGGCAATGGGTTCGATGGCATCGTTTGTATGGAGTGTCTATGTACTGCTTGCAATGACAAGAGCGCAGGTAGATGGAAATATGGATGCCGTTATGAATTATATGATGGATTTTTATTTTGAATCCGCAGCGATGATTCTGACCCTGATTACAGTCGGAAAAATGTTAGAAGCAAAATCAAAGGGTCGGACAACGGATGCATTAAAGAGTCTGATGAAACTTGCACCGAAAACAGCCGTGCTTGTAAGAGATGGAAAAGAAGTAACGGTTTCTATCGACCGGGTACAGAAAGGTGATATTTTCGTTGTTCGTCCGGGAGAAAATATTCCGGTTGATGGAAGAATTTTAGAGGGTCACAGTGCAGTCAATGAATCCGCACTGACCGGAGAAAGTATTCCGGTCGATAAAGAAACAGGAGATTTGGTTTCTGCGGCAACCATCAATCAGTCAGGATTTATTAAATGTGAGGCAACCAGAGTTGGAGAAGACACAACTTTGTCTCAGATTATCAAGATGGTGAGTGATGCGGCAGCGACAAAAGCACCGATTGCAAAGATTGCAGATAAGGTTTCCGGTGTGTTTGTTCCGGCAGTTATTACGATTGCAGTCATTACAACCATTGTCTGGCTGATTGCAGGACAGAGTGTGGGATATGCGCTGGCACGAGGCATTTCTGTACTGGTTATCAGCTGTCCATGTGCACTTGGGCTTGCAACTCCGGTTGCAATCATGGTAGGAAATGGAATAGGTGCAAAAAACGGTATTTTATTTAAGACAGCGGTTTCTCTCGAGGAAACAGGTCGTGTGCAGATTGTGGCACTAGATAAAACCGGAACAATTACAAGTGGAGAGCCAAAGGTAACAGATATTTATCCGGCAGATGGAGAAAATGAAGAAAGTCTGTTAAGAGAAGCGGCAATTCTGGAACAAAAAAGTGAGCATCCGCTTGCAAAAGCGATTTTGGAAAAAGTGAAAGAAAAGAAATGGATGCTTGAAGAGGCAGAGGAATTTGAGGCACTCCCGGGAAATGGTTTAAAGGCATCTTATAATAAGAAAGAACTGCTTGGTGGAAGCATGAAATTTATGCAGGAGCAGATTGGAATTTCCGAGGAAATGCAGAAACAGGCACAGCATTTTGCAAAAGAAGGAAAAACACCGCTGTTCTTTGCAAAAGAGCAGAAACTGCTTGGTATGATTGCCGTGGCAGATACCATAAAAGAGGACAGCCCAAGAGCAGTCAAAGAATTACAGAATATGGGAATCCGTGTGGTGATGCTGACCGGAGATAACGAGCGGACAGCAAAAGCGATCGGGGCACAGGCCGGTGTGGATGAAGTTATTGCAGGTGTGCTTCCGGATGGAAAAGAAAGTGTGATCCGTAAGTTAAAACAAAAAGGAAAAGTGGCAATGGTCGGCGATGGAATCAATGATGCTCCGGCACTGACAAGAGCAGATATCGGAATTGCGATTGGAGCAGGAACGGATATTGCAATTGACGCAGCCGATGTGGTACTGATGAAGAGTCGGTTAAGTGATGTTCCGGCAGCAGTGAGACTCAGCCGTGCAACTTTGAAAAATATCCATGAGAATCTGTTTTGGGCATTTTTCTACAATGTAATTGGAATACCGCTTGCAGCAGGTGTCTGGATTCCGATTTTTGGCTGGACCTTAAATCCGATGTTTGGAGCATTTGCAATGAGTCTTTCCAGTTTCTGTGTCGTATCAAATGCATTGAGATTGAATTTATTTAAGGTAAAAGACGCGAAAAAAGATAAAAAATTAAAAAATGAAGTCAGCGTATCCGAACTTTCTCTGACACAGACAGATGGTGAAACAAAGACTTTGAAAATTAAGGGTATGATGTGTGGTCACTGCGAAGCAAGAGTCAAACAGGCATTAGAAAGCCTTGAGGGAGTGGAAGAGGCAAAAGTAAGCCATGAAGCCGGAACTGCGGTAGTTATTTTAAGTGCACCGGTGGATGAGAAACTCATGAAACAAAATGTGGAGAAAGAGGGCTATAAAGTCCTTTCAATCAAATAAAAAATAAGAGAGGTATAAAGCTATGGTAAAAACAACACTTGGAATCGATGGAATGATGTGTGGAATGTGCGAAAGCCACATGAATGATGCAATTCGCAATAACTTTGATGTAAAAAAGGTAACATCTTCTCACAGTAAAAAACAGACCGAAGTGATTTCAGAAGAAGCATTAGATGAAGGAAAGTTAAAAGAAGTAGTAGAAAAGACTGGCTATCAGTTGACTTCTGTAGAAACAGAACCGTATGAAAAGAAGGGATTTTCTCTGTTTCACAGATAAGAAAATAGTAGGAACTGTTTTTTAGAAAAACGATAGAAAGGACGTTGTGGAGAGCAGCGTCCTTTTTTCTTTTGGCTTAAGTAAGAAGAACATTGATTTTCCTTTAACACAAGATTATAATAAAAAATAACGAAATTTTGAGACGACAAAAAGGAGAAAACGAGTATGATAGCAGATAAAATGAAAGCACTTGTAAAAAACAGCTCAGCAATTCGTGCTATGTTTGAAGAAGGAAAAATAATGGCAGCAAAATACGGGGCAGAAAACGTATATGATTTCAGCCTTGGAAATCCAAATGTGCCGGCACCGGTTCAGGTAAAAGAGGCAATTATCGAGGAAGCAGAGAAAGAAGACCCGATTGTACTGCACGGATATATGAGCAATGCAGGATATGAGGATGTGCGTCAGGCAGTAGCGGAATCCATCAATAAAAAATTTGATACTGCGTTTTCTGCAAAAAATATTATTATGACAGTTGGAGCAGCAGGGGGGTTAAATGTAATCTTAAAGACATTATTAAACCCAGGAGATGAGGTCATTGCAATTGCTCCATATTTTGGAGAATACAACAGCTATGTTTCAAACTTTGATGGAAAACTGGTTGTGGTAAGCCCGAACACCGAGACTTTCCAGCCAAATCTTACAGAACTTGAAGAAAAACTGACTGCAAGAACAAAGGCTGTCATTGTAAATTCACCGAATAACCCGACTGGAGTTATCTATTCTGAAGAAACCATTCAGGAAATGGCAGAAATTCTTCGTAAGAAACAAAAAGAATTTGGTACAGATATCTATCTGATTTCCGATGAACCGTATCGAGAGCTGGCTTATGATGGAGCAGAAGTGCCGTATTTGACAAAATATTATGAAAATGCTATCATTGGTTATTCCTTTAGTAAGTCGTTGTCTCTTCCAGGCGAGAGAATTGGTTATCTTGTTATTCCGGATGAGGCAGCGGATTCAGAGGATGTTATTTCTGCCGCAGGTACTGCGACACGTATTTTAGGTTATGTTAATGCCCCGTCTCTGATGCAGAAAGCAGTTGCGAAATGTTTGGATGCACAGGCAGACGTGCCATATTATGACAGAAACAGGGAAGATTTATATAATGGTTTAAAAGAGATGGGATTTGAATGTATCAAACCGCAGGGAGCATTTTATTTATTTATGAAATCTCCGGTTGCAGATGAAAAGGTATTCTGCGAAGCTGCAAAGAAACAGCATATTTTGATTGTCCCGGGTTCTTCTTTTGCCTGCCCTGGATACGTGCGTATTGCTTACTGCGTAGCACATGAAACGATTATTAATTCCATGCCTGGATTCAAGGCACTTGCCGAAGAATTTTTAGGCTAGTGTACTGTATCATTGATAGGTACACTAAAAAGAATGCGTTTGTAACTTCTGTAAAAAAGAGAGTACAAATGCATTTGGGAAAGTTACAGGAGGAAAGAATGGAGTCAATTGTACATTGGTTTGCCGCAAATATGCCGTCTTTTTTATCACCGGAGGTTGCCGTTTTTCTTGTTTCGATGGTGCCGATTCTGGAACTTCGAGGAGGACTGCTCTTAGCAACACTTTTAAAGATTCCGATGACGCAGGCGATTGTAATCTGTATAATTGGAAATTTAATTCCGATACCGTTTATTCTGCTTTTCATCAAACAGATTTTTAAATGGTTAAAGAAAACAAAATTGTTTTGTCCGCTTATTGAAAAACTGGAAAGAAGAGCGATGGGAAAGAGTGACCAGATAAAACGGTATGAATTCTGGGGACTGGTTTTATTTGTAGGGATTCCGCTTCCAGGAACAGGAGCATGGACAGGCTCTTTGGTTGCTTCTTTATTAGAAGTTGATTTGAAGAAATCTGTTCCGGCTATCTTACTCGGGCTTTGCATGGCTACGGTAATTATGTGTATCGTGGGTTATGGAGCTCTTGGTTCAATTTTATCTTAATTTAACCAAATCAAGGAAGTCCTCTGCTTCAATAGTAAAAGGCAATAAGCAATGGTGGGGACTTGCTTGTATCAGGAGGGGCAAGCCCCTTCTGATAAGCTGCGTAGCAGCTATTTGGTTATGAGCAAGTAGCGAAAGCGGATTGCGAATATCCGCTTGACAAAAGCGCTCAGTAGAGGTCTGAAAAGGATTTCTATAGAGCGTTTTTTATTGCATTTTAATAAAAAATTCACCAAACGGTCATTCTTTTTCTGACAGGATATGGTATCATAAAAGAGAAAATAAAAGAAAAAATCCGTGGAGTGTTTTAAGATGCTTAAAAACGGGAAAGGATAAAGATTATGAATAAGCGGGAATTTTTGGAAACACTAAAAGAAGCGCTTTCTGAAGAGATGCCGGCTTCTTTGGTAAGAGAGAATGTTCAATATTATAGTCAGTATATAGAGGGAGAAGTGGAGAAGGGCTGTACAGAAAAAGAAGCTGTGGCAAAGCTTGGAGCTCCGAGATTGATTGCAAAAACGCTTTTAGAGGCATTTGAAACGACAGGGCAGACTTATGGCTCTGATGGAAATCAAACAGCGTATCAGGATAGATATGGACGGCAGAATCGCTCAGAAGGGGACTATGGAACGACAGATGGAGACTGGGCGAGTGAGAGTATCAAAAATCAGATTAAACTCTCAAAACAGGCGAAGATTCATCTGGTAATCGGGATTTTAATTGCAGTCTGCGTGATTGTATTGATTGTCAGTCTGATTAGTGCCCTGCTTCCGATTGTACTGCCGGTACTTGCTGTACTGCTTGCATTATCTTATCTGCAGAAAAAGCTTTAACCGATTAGGCAAGCGGCGCAGCAGATTGTGAATATCCGCTTGATAAAAAGCCGGAAAGGGCAGAGAAAAACGGCACAGAAAACTCAGAAAAAATAGAAAAGAACAAAAAAAGAAGGTCTTGATAGGGGAGCTACCAAGACCTCCGAGGGGAGTATAAATAATTAAATAAGGGGTTATAATGTAAAAAAAATTTTTGAAGGGTAAATTCTTTTTACAAGTGATATTATAATATAAAAAGGGAAAAAAAGCAATGTTTTTCAGCTTTCTTTTTAGAAGGTTGACAAATATTGTCTTATTGCACAAAAAGAAAAAAAGGTTTGACAGAACGTAAAAAGAGGCGTTGAAATTTATGATTTCAATGCCTCTTTTGGAATTTATGGTTAAAGTTTTATTGTATCGGACGTTAGAAAACGATAGTTGAAATTCCAATTAAAATGCCCTGTGTAAGAAGTAGTACAAGGAAGATTGGAACGATGAATTTCCACCATTTTTCAATCTTTACACCGGCGATTCCACACATGATTGGTGCCATGGCGGTTGGCCATACAATGTTGGAAAGTCCATCGCCGAACTGGAATGCCAGAACAGATACCTGACGGGAAACACCAACTAAGTCTGCAAGAGGAGCCATAATCGGCATACTTGTAACCGCCTGTCCGGAACCGGATGGAATCAGGAAGTTTAATAAGGTCTGAACAACGAGCATTGCCTCTGATGCAACCCAGGATGGGAAGTAGTGCAGTGGAATAGAGATTCCATAAACAATGGTATCAATGATGTGTCCGGATTGTAATACAACCAGAATACCTCTTGAGAAACCAATCATCATACAGGCGACTGCGATATCAGTAAAGCTTGCTGCCATCTTCTCAGCGATGGTATTTGGTCCCCATCCCATGATAAGGGAGCTTACGATTCCCATGATTAAGAAAACAGCAGATAAGTCTTCAAAGTACCATCCTTTTACTTTAACACCCCATACAATGACTGCGATACCGGCAGCAAGAGTGGCAAGTACTAATTTTTCACGAATACCAAATGGGTGATTTTCTACTTCTTTTGCATCAATGGTTAAGTGACTGAAGTCATCGCCATATACAAGGCTCTTTGTCGGGTCAGCCTGAATCTTTAAGGCATAGCGGACAACAAAGATAGAAGCAACAACAATCATGGCAAGGTGGCAGATAATACGGTATCCTGCACCGGATAACTGCTGTAATCCGGCGATACTCTGTGCCATTCCAACGGTAAATGGGTTCATAACCGCACCGCTGTATCCAAGTCCAACACCAAGAGCGACAATTGCAAGTCCGACAACAGCATCATAACCCATGGCGATTGCAATTCCAACAAAAATTGGAATGAATGGGAAAGCTTCTTCAAAAACACCGATGGTAGAAGAAGCACAGCCGAGAACCAGAATAAAGACCGGAATAATAATAGCCCTCGTTTTTCCCTGAAGTATTTTTAAAAGTCCGGCAACCAGTCCGTTAAAGGCTCCGGTTGAGATAATTAAACCGATTGCAGCGTAAGCGATAAATACGAAGAAGATAACTCCGCCACCGTTTAACATACCATTGTAAATGGCTTTTACAGTTTCAAAAGGTCCAACCGGTGAAGAATCAACGGTGTGGTAAGTTCCGGGAACAACTACTTCCGTTCCGGCTTCGTTCACCTGACGGTCAAATTCTCCGGCTGGTAAAATCCAGGTTGCGACCGCACAGACAACAATGATAGCTGTCAGCAGTACGAAGATGTGCGGAAGTTTGAATTTTTTCTTCTTTTTCGTTTCTGTACCCATAATCAAGTCCTCCTCATCTGCTAGTCAGATTGTTTGTTCTTTAATTCTTTCTGCCATGCTTCATAAACAGTACTGCGGAAAGAATCGTCATTAAATATTTTCAGAGATAAATCAGCCAGACAACATGCGCCTTTTGCCATTGCATCGTGCGCCTTTGGTTTTAATGTGGCATCACGGAAATCTCTGGTATGCAGTGCAAAATTTTCATCTGTGATAGAAAGCATGGATTGCATTGCAGGACAGCGGTAGCTGATATTTCCAACGTCAGAAGAACCGGAAGCCGGTGGTACATCACCTACTTTTAATCCATAACCTGCCATCAGTTCGGTTATTTTATTTTCCAGAGGATAATTTCTTACCATATCTGCAAAATCAGAGAGTCCAAAGGTGAGTGTTACCGTACAGTCAAGTGCCATTGCAGCGGCATTTGCACATTTTTTAATCATTTCATCTACTTTTTCTAATCGGCTCATGGAAGCAGTACGAAATTCCATTCGTATTTTACTATAGTCCGGAATAATATTTGGAGCTTTTCCTCCATCTAAGATAACCGAGTTAACATGAATATCCGGTGTGAAGCATTCCCGCCTTGCGTCAATTAAATCAAGAAATTTTCTTGCAGCGGAGAGGGCACTTTTGCCATTCCATGGAGCAGCAACTGCATGAGCGGTTTCTCCAAAGAATTCAACTTCATAACAGCGCAGGCTTAAAACGTCCATATCTGGAAGAGAATATCCGCCTGAGCTGCTGTGCATCATAACTGCCATTGACATATCATCAAAGATTCCCTGTTCTGCCATTCCGATTTTTGCACCGTTTTCTTCTTCGGCAGGTGTTCCAATGACATAAAGTTTTCCTTTGAATTTATCTTTTAAATCCATTAAAGCAAGACCGGAAAGTACGGAGAGAGAACCGTGAAGGTTATGACCACAGCCATGTCCGATTTCCGGAAGTGCATCGTATTCTGCAAGAAGTGCAAGGGACGGACCATCGCCGTTATCAAGTTTGGCACAATAAGCGGTGTCATATCCGGCATAAGGATAGGTAACTTCAAATCCGGCTTCTTTTAAAATTTCTGCCATTTTTCGGCTGGATTCAAATTCCTGGTAAGGAAGTTCCGGATGCTCGGCTAAATCTTTGCTTAAAGCAATTGCCGTATCAAGATGTTTGTTGACGGCTTCTTTAATTTTTTCTTTTAATTCACTCATGAGAATCAGCTCCTTCTTCTGTCACATTCTAAAGTGTCAAAACTCACTTTTTGACACGCACATCATAATAGTAAGATGATTGCGTGTGTTTGACGTGAATAAAAAACAATTCACGTGATTAAGGCGTTGTACTATCGTATTCATGTATTAAAGTATACGTTGATTAGTATTATAGCACGTTACTGTGATAAAAACAAGAAGTAATAAAGAAAAAATGAAAAAAATATGTATAAATTCTAAACTTTTTGAAATACTAAGGTTTGTAACAAAAATCAGTTATGAAATCAGGAGGCAGTAAAATGGCTAAAAATTATTCAAACAATAATCAGAACAGTACAAATAATGGGATGAACGCAAACAATATGAAAAATGGGGGTATGCAGAATCAGACAAATTCAACAAACAGTAATACAAATGCTGCACAGTCAAATTCACAGACTTCAAAAAATACACAGAAAAATTCAAATGCAAATAACAGTAAAAACTGTACGCATAATAAAAATGCTTCCAATGAGTATGAATATTAAATCGTACAGAAAATAAAAAAGTTCTAAAACAAGGAACCTGCTGTGTGAAAGGAATTTTGCATGGCAGGTTTTTGAATGCAGATAAGCATTTCCGCGTTTTATCTTTTGTGCAGGTACAAACGCAATTACACTTTTGACATTTCCAACATAAGATAAAAGAAAAGGAAAAATAAAATGGCTGGTATCGACACAATTTCAGCACAGCAATTGGATGAATATTACCGACAGGATGTCGTATTTATTATAGATTTGAGAAGTCCAAAGGAGTATCTGGAATGTCATTATTTTGGAGCATTGAATCTTCCTTATGAAGATTTTGATGAAATAGAGAATACAATTTTAGAGCACCTGCCCAAAGAGGGACTGATGATATTGTACTGTGACAGGGGAAGTGCAAGTCTGATGGCAGCCAGAGAGCTGATGAAGAAAGGATATCGGGTAAAATCTGTAGTAGGTGGAATCCATTCATACAGTGGTTCTAACTTGTATTTTTCGCCGATGCATAGTAAAATAAATAAAAATAAATAAGAGCACATTTTATGGACCGGAGAGACAGAACAAAGAATCTTGTCTGTGAGATTCTCTGCTATTCCGGTCCGGCTCTAAAAGTACATAAAAAGGAGAAAAAAGCTATGAAATACATGTTTGCATCCGATATTCACGGTTCTGCTTATTACTGTAAAAAAATGTTAGAAGCTTATGACAAAGAAAAGGCAGACCGTCTGGTTCTGCTTGGCGATATTCTTTACCATGGTCCGAGAAATGATTTACCGAAGGACTATGCCCCAAAGGAAGTCATTGCCCTGCTCAATGAAAGAAAAGATGATTTATATGTAGTAAGAGGAAACTGCGATGCAGAAGTAGACCAGATGGTATTAAAATTCCCGATTATGGCAGATTACTGCATTATCATGGATGGAGAGCGTACCATTTATGCAAGTCATGGACATATTTATAATGAAAATAACCTTCCGCCTTTAAAGAATGGTGATATTTTCATTCATGGTCATACACACGTACTGCGTGCGGAAAAGAGAGAGACTTATACTATTTTAAATCCAGGTTCTGTTTCCATTCCAAAAGAAGGTAATATTCCAACTTATGCAGTGTTAGAAAACGGTGTATTTTCCATTCGTGGCTTTGAAGGAGAAGTTGTGAAGGAGATTACTTTATAATGGATAAATTTGAATTGATTGCACCTTGCCATTTTGGTCTTGAAGCGGTTATGAAACGTGAAATCTTAGACTTAGGATATGAAATTATAAAAGTAGAAGATGGAAAGGTTACATTTTCGGGAGATGCAGAGGCAATCGTGCGTGCAAACATGTTCCTTAGAACGACAGAGCGTATTTTGTTGAAAGTCGGACAGTTTAAGGCAGTGACCTTTGAAGAACTGTTTGAAAAGACAAAAGCACTTCCATGGGAGAATTATATACCGGTGGATGGAAAATTCTGGATTAAGAAAGCAAATTCAGTGAAAAGCCAGTTATTCAGCCCATCTGATATCCAGTCGATTATGAAAAAGGCAATGGTAGAACGTTTGAAATCTGTGTACCATGTAGAATGGTTTGAAGAGGACGGCGCAAGTTATCCGGTTCGTGTGGCATTTATGAAAGATGAGGTTACGATAGGAATCGATACTTCAGGAATTTCCCTGCATAAACGTGGATATCGTCAGGCAATCAGCAAAGCACCGATTACAGAGACATTAGCAGCAGCCTTAATTAAGCTGACACCGTGGAGAAAAGACCGCATTTTAGTAGACCCATTCTGTGGAAGCGGTACATTTCCGATTGAGGCAGCGATGATGGCGGCAAATATTGCGCCCGGACTCAATCGAAATTTCTTATGCGAGGACTGGAAAAACCTGATTTCAAGAAAATACTGGTATCAGGTAAAAGAAGAAGCACAGGATATCATGGATTTAAATGTACAGACGGATATTCAGGGGTATGACCTTGATGGAACGATTGTAAAATATGCAAGAGAAAATGCGGTACGTGCAGGCGTAGATAAACTGATTCATTTCCAACAAAGAGATGTAAAAGACTTGAGCCATCCAAAAAAATATGGATTTATCATCACGAATCCGCCTTATGGAGAACGTCTTGAAGAAAAAGAGAATCTTCCGGCATTGTATGAAACGATTGGAGCACGTTATAAAGAGCTTGATTCCTGGTCTATGTATCTGATTACTGCTTATAAAGATGCAGAGCGTTATATAGGAAGAGAAGCAGATAAAAACCGCAAGATTTATAACGGCATGATGAAAACCTATTTCTATCAGTTTATGGGACCGAAGCCTCCAAAACCAAAGAAAACCATGGAATAAGAGGAAAGAGGATAAAAAAGAGTTATGAAACGAATGATTTTTGCAACAGGCAATGAAAATAAGATGAAAGAAATCCGTGAAATTTTAGGTGCACTTCCGCTTGAAATCCTTTCTATGAAAGAAGCAGGTGTTTCTGCAGATATTGTAGAAGATGGAAAGACATTTGAGGAAAACGCACTGATTAAGGCAAGAGCAATCTGTAAACTTGCAGGTGAGATGGTGCTTGCAGATGATTCTGGACTTGAAATTGACTATTTGAATAAAGAACCGGGCATTTACTCGGCCAGATACATGGGAGAGGATACGTCCTATCATATTAAAAATAAGAGTCTGATTGACCGTTTAGAAGGTGTGCCGGACGAAAAGAGAACAGCAAGGTTTGTGTGCGCAATTGCAGCAGTATTTCCGGATGGAAAAGAATTAGTGGTAAGAGGAACGGTAGAGGGCATTATTGGATATGAAGAGAAAGGTGAAAATGGATTTGGATATGACCCGATTTTTTACCTTCCAGAACGTGGATGCACAACAGCAGAACTCCCACCGGAAGAAAAGAACAGCATTAGCCACAGAGGAAATGCACTTCGATTGATGAAAGAACTGTTAGAGAGAGAACGTTTATTATAAAGTTCAAAAAGAGTGGGGTCAAAACTTCTTTGACCCCATTACTTCTATAATATTATATACAAGGAAGGGACTCGGTAAATGAAGATACTTATTGTAAGCGATACACATGGCCATGAAGAGAATTTGGAGAGAGTGGTAGAAAAAGTAGGAAAGATTGACTGTCTTTTGCATCTTGGAGATGTAGAGGGACAGGAAGATTATATTGAAGCGTTAGTTTCCTGTCCGGTACATATTGTTGCGGGAAACAATGACTTCTTTTCAGAACTGCCAAGAGAGATAGTTGTCACAATTGGGGATTATCGTATCTTGATGACACATGGACATTATTATGGTGTCTCTGTAGAAACCAGTATGCTAAAAGAGGAAGCACTTGCCAGAGGATGCAATGTGGCATTATATGGTCATACTCACAGACCGGACTTGGAAATCGAGTCGGAGATTACAGTTTTAAATCCGGGAAGTTTATCCTACCCAAGACAGCATGGAAGAAAACCGAGTTATGCAATTATGGAAATTGATGAAAAGGGAATTGCGCATTATGATATCTACTATTTAGAAAGCTGTAAATAAAACAGTGTAAATTAAAGCTTTTAAAGGGAAAATAGCGGGTATTTTATGGAAAGAAAAAAAAATTAAAAAAATTAAAAAAAAACGTTGACATATAGAAAACCCTGTGGTATATTATATCTTGTCACAGGGCAAGAGCAAAAAAAACCTGAGACAAAAGGAAAAAAAGAATACCTTCGGGGTGTGGCTCAGCTTGGCTAGAGCGCCTGGTTTGGGACCAGGAGGTCGCAGGTTCGAATCCTGTCACCCCGACTTCCTTTAAAAAAGGAAAACCCATGCGGGTGTAGTTCAGTGGTAGAACACCAGCCTTCCAAGCTGGATATGTGGGTTCGATTCCCATCACCCGCTTTCAGTATGCAATACTGAGTACGTGTTTGTAGCTCAGCTGGATAGAGCAACGGCCTTCTAAGCCGTGGGTCGGGGGTTCGAATCCCTTCAAGCACGCTTGTACAGAAATGTACATATAATGGTGGGTATAGCGCAGTTGGTTAGCGCGCCAGATTGTGGCTCTGGAGGCCGAGGGTTCGAATCCCTCTATCCACCTTAGCCGTAAGGCGTTCTTGGGCTATCGCCAAGCGGTAAGGCACAGCACTTTGACTGCTGCATTCGCTGGTTCGAATCCAGCTAGCCCAGTTCAAGGTACTAAATTATGGAGCATTAGCTCAGTCGGTAGAGCACTTGACTTTTAATCAAGTTGTCCGGGGTTCGAATCCCCGATGCTTCACTGGAACAAGCAAAAGCTTGTTCCTATTTTTTTACAATTGCATAGGCGGGCATGGCGGAATTGGCAGACGCGCTAGATTTAGGTTCTAGTGGGAGACCGTGCAGGTTCAAGTCCTGTTGCCCGCATTGCAAAACCCTTGATTTTTCAAGGGCTTTTATTTTATCAATTTCTTATTTCTCCAATCCAAGCTCTTTCAGCATTTCTTCATGAGTATAGCATGGTTGATATTCTGGGTTTCCATTTTGATAAGCATCTAACGCTTCAATTTCTTCTGGTTCAGCTGGAACTTCCTCTGCGTTGCCTAAAGCAAAAGTAGCTTGAATTAATTCCCAAATTTTCTCAGCATCCTTTTCACTCATGATTGTGACAGCACCAAAGATTCTTTCTTTTACATTAGACATATAATCACACTCCTTTAAATGGTTAGTCTTTACAAATTTGTCCTCGATTACCTATATCTATAATATCTATAATTGCTCCATTTGAATCAAAAATTACACGAAAGTCTCCAACTCGAAGTCGATAGCCAGCTCTATTTTGCAATTTTTTAATATCACCTTCAAGAGGAAGTTTCTCGATTGCAGAGACAAGTCTTTTTCGAGTTGGGACGTCCTGTTAAATAGTTAGTATCAACATTGAAATAGTCGGCTATTAATTCTAAAGTTTTAAAATCAGGTTCTCTTGCTCCGCTTTCGTACATTCCTATAGTACTTCTTGAAATTTTGAGCATTTTAGAAAGTTCGATTTGTGTTAATCCTTTTGCTGTACGAAGAGATTTTAAAACCCCATTAAAGTTTCCCATATAGTCACCTACGTTGATTACATAATATCACGAAATGTCACTAAATGTGTTGGAACAAAACGTGATATGTGGTGTTGTGATTTTGTAGCAAGGGAGGGAGAATGAGAAAAATGTGATAGTTTTTTATGTTAATAAAGATTAGAAAAAGAGCACATTATAAATGCATCGAATGAGATGATTTATGATGTGCTTTTTTTAGTGTTTACAATGTTTTAAAGAAATTAATTAAAGCATGTAATTGAGTTTCTGATAAATGGCTGGATTCAATTAATAATTCTTTTTGTTGGTTTGTTAGTGTGAAATCATCATTATCGGTAGAAAAAAATTGTGAAAGAGTGATTCCAAAAGCATTGCAGATTTTTTCTAAAGATGGAATCGACGGAATCATGTTTTTTCTGTACCATGAAGAAATCGTAGACTGAGTTAAACCAGAATGTTCAGCAAGTTGATATTCGGTCCAATTTTTTTGTTTCCTATAATATGTAATTTTTTCTAAAACGTCAGTTATAAAATCACCTCCTAATGCTTTGTGCCGTTAATATTATTCGTAATTACGTTGCAAAATAATACTTAATGTCGTATAATTTTAACGAGAAAACGTAGTAACGGAAATAAATAATTCGTTATAAAGGAGAAAAAATGGAAAAAGATAAGATACGGGAACAGATTCGAAATTTGCCAAAAGCTTCAGGATTTCTGGTTGGCTACAATGAGATGGCAAAAGATTTATCGGAAGTTATGAGAGAGGATGAAGTTGTTGAAGGGGTAACGATTGCTTACGAGAAAGGAATTACGCATGTAGTAAAAAATACACGGATGATGCGGAGCTTTATGGCTGTTACAAATCGGTCAATTTATATTTTGTCAAGAGGACGTATGATTTTAAATACGGTATCTATGTTAGATAAAACGATTGAAATTCCCAGAAGAGATATTATTGAAATACGAGAAGAAGAGATTCCGACTGTTTTAAAACTAATGTATGATGCAGAATTAAAAATACTTACAAGAGATAAAGTGTATGAAGTCTATATGGGGGCAAATTATAAAGAGTATTTACCACAAGAGTTGCTAGAAATAATACAGCAGGGAAATCAAGCTGGAGAGAACCAAACAAATTTAGAGCAACCAATGATAACAGAAGCAGGGATATGTCCATCTTGTGGATATCATAATGTTTTAGAAGCAAAATATTGCAATAAATGCGGAACATTGCTTCCAGAACTGAGAATAGAAAATATTGAAATATGTCCTGGATGTAATTGTGAAATAGAAAAAGGCGCTAAGTTTTGTCCTAATTGTGGAACAAAAATTTCAGAACAGACAAAAGATGAAAAGAAAATATGTTTACAGTGTGGTCAGCAATTAGATGAAAATGCAAAATTTTGTCCTAATTGTGGTAAAGCAGTATAAAAAAGGAGGAGCGGAATGTATTGCAGAAAATGTGGGGCAGAAATGAACAATAATGAGAAGTTTTGTCCTAATTGTGGAGAAAAGAATATCTTATTAGAAAAAACTTTGGTTTCAGAAAATGAAAAAGGAGAAGATATTTATCTAACCTCTCATAAAATTTCGGGAAGATTGATTTTAAAAATAAGTCTGGCATTTATGACAATCTTATTCTTTTGTCCTATGCTTCTTGTATCATGTGGGGAAATGGAAATTGGAAGATTTAGTCTATTAGATTTAGCAGCAGGAATTGATTATATGGGAGAAACAGAAGAAATGGTTCCGGCAGCTATTATGTTTTTATTACTTCCATTGTTTGGTTTTATTTACTTGTTTTTAAAAAGTAAAAAAGATAGTCATGGAATGGTGAGTGCTGTAGTAGGCGGAATTAGCGGGCTTTCGTTAGTTGGCTTAGTAATAACATTAATTTCAAGATGTAAATCAAATAGTGATATGGTATCAGTAAAAGTGTTAATTCCATTTTATATGTATATGATTCTTACGATATGTATGATAAAAATAGGAATTTCTTTAGATGTTTGTATAAAAAAGCAGAAAGCAGTTACTAGAGGAATGGAAATCAATGAAACACAGTTACGAAATAAAACGATTCAAAGAGTAGCTGGATGTATATTTATAGGAATGTGCATTTTAATAAGGATTTGCAGCTAAAGGGGGAAGAAAATATGTTTTGTATACAATGTGGAAAAGAAATACCAGATGGTTCAGCACACTGTCCGTATTGCGGAGCAGAAATAAAGCAAAATCAAGAAGATATTTTTTTACTTCAAAAAAAGGAAAATCAAAGATTAGAAGAAATTAATTTTGTAAAATTTTTATTATTAGGTATTGTTACATGTGGAATTTATATTGTGTATACATATTATAAATTTGCAAAAACGGTTAATAAACTTTGTGATGGGGACGGAAAAGAAAGCCCTAATTATATAGTAGTCCTTTTGCTTGGAATGATAACATTGGGAATTTACACGCAGTATTGGATGTATACGCAGGCAGAACGATTAAGAAATGCTGCACCTAAGTATAATTGTGAAATTCCTTATGGAGGAACAAAAGTACTTTTGTGGGGAACTTTTGGAAATCTTATTATAGTTGGACCAATTCTTTCAGCTTATTATCTTTTGAAAAGTGCAAATTTGTTAATTGTGAATTATAATCAGGAAATTATAAATGAAAGATATGTAATTTCTCAATATGTAGGAAAAAAATCAAAACCGATATTAATTCTCTTAGGATATTATGGTCTTAGAATAATTTTAATTGGCGCAATAATAGGAGGAACAATATTTGGCAGTTTAGGGGATTCAGATATAGATGACAGCACATTAGATAATATTTATGAAGATGAAGAAAATACAGGGGAGGAAGAAACAAAGTCAGAAAAACAGAAAGAAAAGCAGTATGATGAGAAAAAAGAATATCTGGATGCATCGGTAGAGCAATTACAGAGAAAGCCAGATGAGTATGATGGGAAAGCAGTTCGACTTCAAACAGAGTTTATGATATTGGCAGATACAATCGTAACCAGTACAGATGGCAGTTATATAGAAATCAAATATGATGGAGATGCTTATGATAAAGCCGGAAATTCGATTGGAAAAGTTTTATCTGGGGACAGCGGATATGTAGAAGGAATATTTGTGAATGAGGATGATTTTCCTTATATTAAGGCAGATAAAATAGTTCTTGTAAATACAGATGAAGAGACAGATGAGGATACAGAACAAGATACAGAACAGACAGAAAATACATATATTCTTCCAAATAGTGATGTTCAATCGGTGACAAGCGATGATTTAAAAGGGTTCACTTATGCAGAAGCACAGATGGCAATTAACGAAATATATGCCAGACATGGAAGAAAATTTAATGATTCTGATATACAGGAATATTTCGATTCTCAGAAATGGTATCACGGAACGATAGCACCGGAGGATTTTGATGAAGCATTATTATCACAGGTGGAAAAAAATAATATCGAATTTATAAGTGCGTATATTGAACAAGTTGCATTGCCAAATGCAGAAAATCCTAAGAATTTATTTGGTGAGGTTGAAGGATTTTACACAAATCTGGATACAGATCAAGTTGTTTATATAGGAATAAATAATATATCAGATGATCATGAAGGCATTTTGGAAGTAGGAAGAGGAGATTCTGCTCCTGTAGATAGTGCGACAACAATGGAGACTTATTATTTGGACTATATATCAGATGGAACGGTTATTATAACGGACGAGAAAAAAGGGCAGGTGTTACGAAGAGGATATATTAATTTCTATGAAGATGAGTTGTATCTTGATTGGGATACGGATGGAATGACAGGAACTTATATAAAAGGTCAAGTATATTAAATATAATATGGATTTATCTCAAGGCAGGATTTTAAATTCTGCTTTGAAAAATATAGATAGCTAAGAAGGAGAATAAGATGTTTTGTGAAAATTGCGGCAGAGAAATAAAAGAAGCAAGTAAGTTTTGCCCATATTGTGGTTGTGAAATTAAAAATAATACTCTAAATAATAGAAAAATAAGTAATACAGAAATTGGACATCAAACAAATAAGAAAAAAAGTAAAGTTCCATTTATAATAGGGATAGGTGTGGTGATAGTACTTATTATTATATTAATTCCAAAAGGTAAGAATGCAAAACAAACAGTTGATAAATTACAAAGTTTTACATATATGACTGAAGATGATGGAATCTATAAGTTTGAATATGGAGACGAATGGGACTTGGGATATTCTACAATTAATGAATGGGTTGATTTTTATGATAGTGAGATATATGAATGTTTAATTTATGCTCTGGACACTACAGAATTTGGCAATGAAGGAAAATTTGGATATGATTTTAGTGATAATGAGTTTAGAGTCTATGTGGATTATCAGGCTGAAGAGGGTGAATTAACCATTATTAATTATTCACTGGATGATGATGAATTTATATTGATGATGGATGGAGAGAAATACGAAGCGTCAGAAGAATTAGAACAGGATTTGAGAGATTCTGGATTAATAGAGATATTTGAAGATGATTTAGATATTTTTAAAAGGCAGTTAGAAGACAATGGGACTTCTTTTGATGAAGTAAAAAAATTATCGTATGATAAACTTAAAGAGTTTGAAAAATAATAGATTAAAAAGTATACTTTTTTCAAATACAAACTCCGATTTGTCCATTTCAAGTTTCATTAAATACGTGTAATATAGTAATAAAAGATAATATCTGAAGAAACTGGAGAACAACATAGATGAAAACTTACGATTTAATTTTATTTGCCGGACAGTCAAATATGGCAGGAAGAGGAATTTCAACAGAAAAATGGAACGAGCCAGCACCTTTACTCATGGAAGGAGCTGGAATGGAGTATCGGGCAGTCAGCGACCCAGAGCATATACATAAAATAGAAGAGCCATTTGGTGTGAATGAAAATAATCCAAATGGTATCTATGAACCAGGAATGAAAACAGGTTCTATGGTGACAGCTTTTGTAAATGCATATTATAAAGAAACAAAAGTTCCAGTATTGGCAGTATCCGCAAGTAAAGGTGGTTCAGCTATCTGTGAATGGCAGGGAAATGAGGATTATTTATCAGATGCCATCGAAAGATTGGAAAAAGCAGTTTTGTATGCAAAAAAGAATCAAATAGAAATTCGGCATAAATATGTAGCTTGGTGTCAGGGAGAAACCGATGGAGATAGAGGTACTTTAGCAGACGATTATAAAAAGAAATTTAAAAATATGCTTGAAAGACTAAGAAAAGCGGGAATTGAGAAATGTTTTTTGGTTACAATCGGGGAATACAATGGCAAAGATGGATTTGAAGAAGCGTATAAGAAGATTCGGCATACCCAGTTGGAACTGGCAGAGAAAGTGGAAGATATCATACTGGTATGTGATGAATTTCATACGATGAAAGCACGTGAACTCATGAAAGACAGCTATCATTATTTTCAGACAGCATATAATGAGGTTGGAAAAGTGGCAGGAGAAAATGCAGGCAGAAGTGTAAAGGGATAAACAAACTGAATAGAAATAGATACTTAATTTTATTATTATTTTTATTTTCTTAGTGCTATAATAGATTAAAAGAAATATAAAAATTAAAAGGAGGCTTTGATAATGATGTATCCATTCTTAACTTTAAACGATGATACAGAGATTACCCATTCAGAGATGAAAGCAAATGGAACAGTTAAAGTGTATATTGAAACGCCAAATGATGATGGTGGTTTCTCTAATGCAACCTGCTGGCTTCCTGAATATAAATGGGAGAATATTAGCGGATATTCAGAGAGCCAAATAGAGTATTTCAAACATTTGCTTAGAAATAATGCTCATCTGATTATTGAATTTTCTCAAGAAGGAGGGCTTTTAAATGCCGCAAATTCTTAGAATTGGTCCGTATAGTATTTATTTTTGGTCAAATGAGAATGAGCCCCTTGAACCTGTTCATGTTCATATTTCTGAAGGACGTGCCACTGCTCATGCTACAAAACTTTGGATTACCAGTACAGGAAAAGCTCTTGTTTGCAATAATAATTCAAAAATACCAGAGAAGGTATTAAAAAAATTAGTTATTTTTGTTAAAGGTTAATTTGAACGCAGATAAGCATTCTCCCGCTTCAAGTGCGCAAAGCGACTGCGTTCATGAGCAAGTAGCGAAGCGGATTGCGAATGTCCGCTTTACTTTTAATTTCCACACAAGATTCAAGATTTTTCAAACAAAAATAAATTGTATTTTCAATTATCGAGTGCTATACTTTATTTCAGAAAAATAAGTATGCAAATAGAAATTGAAACTATTATTTTTGGAGGAGTTTGAATCATGAGAATTTATGTAAATGCAAATGCAGGTCGTGATGGAAATGGTACTGCAAACATGCCGTTTCGTCATATCAATGATGCAGCAAAAGTAGCAAAGGCAGGAGATGAGGTTTTAGTTTCTCCTGGTGTTTATCGTGAATATGTTAACCCAATTCATGCAGGAGAAGAGGATGCACGTATTTCTTATCGAAGCACCCAGCCGCTTGGGGCTGTTATCACCGGTGCAGAGCAGGTAAAGAGCTGGCAGAAGTATGAAGGAAATGTATGGGTATGCCGAATTGCAAACAGCATTTTTGGAAATTATAATCCATATACTACGGTTGTTTATGGTGACTGGTACTTTGCAAAGGCAGACAAGCACACAGGCTGTGTTTATTTAAATGATAAAGCACTTTATGAGGCAGTTTCTTTAGAAGAGTGCATTAAAGGTGAAGTGTATGAGTGCAGCTGGGTACCGGAAGATTCTATTTATAAATGGTACACCGAGCAGGATGAAGAAAAAGATGAAACTATTATCTATGCAAATTTCCAGGGTAAAAATCCGAATGAAGAAAATGTAGAAATCAACGTAAGACGTGAGTGCTTTATGCCGGAAAAAACCGGAGTAAACTATATTACAGTAAGCGGATTTAATATTAATAAAGCAGCAACAACATGGGCTCCTCCAGCAGCATTTCAGGATGGTATGATTGGACCACACTGGAGCAAGGGCTGGATTATCGAGGACTGTGATATTTCAAACAGTAAATGTGCCGGAATTTCCGTAGGAAAATATTTAGACCCTGAAAATGACCATTATTTTACTTATAAATATGTAAAGAGTCCGACTCAGATGGAACGTGATGCAGTCTGCAGAGGACAGTATCATGGCTGGTTAAAGGAAAACATCGGTGGACATATTATTCGCCGTAATAATATTCATCACTGCGAACAGGGCGGTATTATCGGTCGTATGGGCGGTGTATTCAGCATAATCGAGGACAACCATATTCATCATATCAATAACATGATGGAACAGGGTGGAGCTGAAATTGCGGGCATTAAGATGCACGCTGCAATCGACGTAACAATGCGCCGTAATCACATTCATCATTGTACAATGGGTATCTGGTGTGACTGGGAAGCTCAGGGTACAAGACTGACTCAGAACCTGTTACATGACAACCAGAAACCGGCTTATGCAAAGAGCTTAGAAGGCGGTATGATGTCTCAGGATATCTTTGTTGAAGTAGGACATGGTCCGACTTTGATTGATAATAACGTAATGCTTTCCGATGCAAGTTTAAGATTTGCAACAGAGGGTGTTGCACTGGTACATAACTTAATCTGTGGTGCGCTGACTTGCGTTGGTGATGGAACCGGATGGCGTTATACGCCATATCATATGCCACACCGCACAGAAGTAATGGGATTTATGACCATTCTTCATGGGGATGACAGAATTTACAACAATATCTTTGTTCAGAAATGGCCGTCAGAAGATGTGATTATTCCACACGATTCCGATGAAGGATTTGATTCTGAAAACAGAAAAGCAGGAACCTGGATGTTTGATGAATATCCGACTTATGACGAATGGATTTCTCAGTTTGATTTCACAAAACCGGTTGATATGAAGAAATTAGAGCCGGTACATTTTGGACATCTTCCGGTATGGATTGAGGGAAATATATACTTAAATGGTGCAGAAGCGTGCAAAAATGAAGTGAATGGACTGGTTATTTTAGATAAAGAAGCAAAAGTGGATCTTGTAGAAAAAGAGGGAAGCTATTACTTAGATACGAATGTATATGATTTAGTCGGTGAGTTTAAAGACCGCATGATTCATTCCGATATACTTGGAAAAGCATTTGAGCCGGAACAGAGATTTGAAAATCCGGATGGAACAGCCATTCAGTTTGATAAAGACTATTTTGGCGGACACCGTGGCATGGATGTCATTCCTGGACCATTTGCACAGGCAGAAGATGCGAAGAAAGTGTTGTTCTAATTTAAAAAAGTGTATTCTTAAATAATTCAATAGAAAAGATGAGGTGTTTTTTGAAAAAGCACTTCATCTTTTTCATTTCTCCTCTTGTCAAATGCACACTATGAGTATATAATAAAACAAAAATGTGTGCTTTTTATTCCAAAAATCAAATAGATTTGTGTGCAATGTGTAAAATTTAGAGCACCGGAGGCAAAATTTATGGCGGGAACGATTCAGCAGATTGCGGAACTGGCCGGAGTTTCAAGGGGAACTGTGGACAGGGCATTGAATAACAGAGGAAGAATTAATCCGGAAGTTGCAAAGCAGATTTGGCAGATTGCAGACGAAATCGGATATGTTCCGAAACATCAGAGAAAAAAAGAACAGGAACAAAAGAAAATTGAGGAGACGTATCGGATTGGTGTGGTAACACAGCTTTCCAATTCTCCATTTATGATTCAGGTAAATAAGGGAATTTATGATGCAACAGAACGGCTTTTGGAGACAGGAGTTCAGGTGATTGTAAAGGAAAATCCCTCTGTCGACGAAGAAGCACAGTTGAAATCCATTCTGGAACTGGAAGAAGCAGGGATTCAGGCACTGGCAATCATGCCGGTAGACTGTGACCGGATTCGGGAAAAGTTAAATGACTTAATCGAAGAAAAACAAATTCCGGTTGTGGCATTTAATACCGATATCATTGGAACAAAACGGAATTGTTTTGTGGGACTGGATAACTGGAAGAGTGGGCAGACCGCAGCGGGACTGATGGGGCTTATGATGCATGGAAAGGGAAAAGTTCTTGGAATTACCGGATATTTTTCGAACCGTGCCGGCAGTAGAAGAATTGATGGATTTATAGAGGAAACCAGAAAACAGTTTCCGGAGATGAACCTGATTGGCGTGCAAAGCAGTCAGGACGATGCAAAAGAAGTAGAGCAGATTATTGTAAATGCAATGAAGATATTCCCGGATTTGAAGGGAATCTTTGTGGCATCCGGCGGACAGGAAGGTGTTAAAGCTGCATTTGATGAATTGAATCTGGAAAAACGCCCTTATGTGATTATCTATGATGTGACACCGGAAAATGTAAAAGCGTTGAATGAAGATACCGTGGATTTCCTGATTGACCAGGAAGGATACGAGCAGGGTTATCGGGCAGTATCTATCTTAGAAGAATGTCTGAAACACGGCAGTCTGCCGGAGGAAGAGTATCAGTACACGGAAATCAGTATTAAAACAAAATATAATGTGCAATAAAGAAAATAGAAATTAGCAAAGAACTCTTTTTGATTCATAAAAAAGGGTTCTTTTTTTGTTGCGAACAAAAAACACGCATAAAAGCACACAAGAAACTGGTAAAATTGTTATAAAATCGAGCCTTTAGATTGTGCAGAATATCGAAAGTGTGCAAAAACAAAAAAAGCACTTGTAAAATGCGTGTGCAAGTGCTACTATAAAGCCAGAAAGAGAACACGTGAAGCACACAAACGAAAATAAAGCACGCACACACATAGTAAAAATAGTAAAAAAGGAATTTGGGAGGACACTTTTATGAAGTATGTAGAATTTGATGAAACAAGACCAATGGATTTGGTTTTACTGGGACGTGTCGCAATTGATTTTAATCCAGCTTATAACGACCAGGTGAAAGAAGAATTTAAACCACTGAAAAAAGTTCATATGTTTGAAAAATTTGTAGGTGGTTCTCCTGCAAACATCGCAGTCGGAGTTACAAGACATGGACTGAAAGCAGGATTTTTTGCAAAGGTATCAGATGACCAGTTCGGAGAATTCGTAGTGGACTACTTCAATGAGCAGGGAATTGATACTTCCCACATTTCAAAATGTACAAATGGAGAAAAGTTAGGACTGACCTTTACAGAAATGCTTTCTCCAAAGGAAAGCAGTATCCTGATGTATCGAAACTGTATTGCAGACTTACAGTTAAGCGTAGATGACATTGATGAAGAATACATCAAACAGACAAAAGCAATTTTAATTTCCGGAACAGCACTTGCAGAAAGTCCTTCAAGAGAGGCAGCAATCAAAGCAGTAATGCTGGCAAAGAAAAACAATACAAAAGTTATTTTTGATATCGATTACAGAGAATATAACTGGAAGAACAGTGATGAGATTTCCATTTACTATTCCATCGTTGCAAAAGAAGCAGACATCATCATGGGCTCAAGAGAAGAATTTGATTTAACTGAGAAACTGATTCAGCCAGGTATGAGTGATGAAGAATCCGCAGCTTTGTGGCAGGGTTACAATGCAAAAATCGTAGTAATCAAACATGGTA
Organism: Blautia stercoris; assembly: GCF_054657695.1. Taxonomy (NCBI): domain Bacteria; kingdom Bacillati; phylum Bacillota; class Clostridia; order Lachnospirales; family Lachnospiraceae; genus Blautia; species Blautia stercoris. Next base: position 1,298,756 of record NZ_BAAHYF010000001.1, on the reverse strand, counting down.
TGAAAGGTTCTACCGCTTATACATGTGACGGACAGAAATTCTCCATTAAACCATTCCCGGTACAGGCAAGAAAAGGATTTGGCGGCGGAGACGGATATGGTTCTGGATTCTTATATGGATTATATCAGGGATGGCAGGTTATCGATTGTCTGGAATTTGGTTCAGCAGAAGCATCCATGATGGTAAGAAGCAACAACTGTTCCGATTCCCTTCCGGGACCAGATGCAGTACACGCATTTATTAAAGAAGAAAAAGAACAGTACGGCGAAATGATTGCGAGAGTATAAAAAAGACGAGGCAAAGGAAGGAGAATACAAAATGGCAGAGACAACAAGAATGACAGTTGCACAGGCAATTGTAAAATTTTTAGATAATCAATATGTATCCATGGATGGAGTAGAAACAAAGTTTGTAGAAGGATTTTTCACAATCTTTGGACATGGTATTGCAGTTGGACTTGGTGAAGCGCTGGATACCAACCCGGGACAGTTAAGAGTCATGCAGGGCAGAAATGAACAGGGTATGTGCCATGTGGCGACTGCATTTGCGAAACAGAATAACAGAAAAACCATTATTCCATGTGCTTCTTCTGTAGGACCTGGAGCAGCAAATATGGTAACCGCATGTGCAACCGCAACCGTAAACAATATTCCACTGTTAGTATTTCCGGCAGATACTTTTGCTTCCAGACAGCCAGACCCGGTACTTCAGCAGTTAGAGCAGAGCAACAGCCTTGCAACTACTACAAATGATGCATTTAAACCGGTTTGCAAATATTGGGACAGAATTACACGTCCGGAACAGCTGATGACTGCTTTAGTCAGTGCCATGAGAGTTCTGACAGACCCGACAGATACCGGTGCCTGCTGTATCGCACTTCCGCAGGATGTAGAAGGTGAATCTTATGATTATCCGAATTACTTCTTTAAGAAACGTGTACACAGAATCACAAGACCGGTTGCCGTAGAAGAAGAGTTAGAAGATCTTGTGGAAATTATTTCTCAGGCAAAGAAACCACTTGTTATTGTAGGTGGCGGTGTAAAATATTCTGAAGCCGGAGAAACCGTTGAAAACTTCTGTGAAGAATTCCATATTCCGTTTGGTGAGAGCCAGGCCGGAAAGAGTGCCTGCAAATCCAGTCACCCATACTGCCTTGGCGGAATCGGTGTAACAGGAACACTGGCATCCAATGTGATTGCAAAAGATGCAGATGTAGTTATCGCAATCGGTTCCAGACTGTCTGACTTTACAACCAGCTCAAAACATCTTTTTCAGAATGCAGATGTAAAATTTGTTACAATTAATAACAACCGTTATCATGCATACAAGATGGACGCTGTAAAGGCGGTGGGCGATGCAAAAGCAACGGTAGAGGCACTTGCCGAAAAACTGCGTGCAAAAGGTTATGTTTCAGGTTATAATGGAGAAATAGAAGCAGCAAAAGCTGCATGGGACAAAGAGTGGGATCGCCTTGCAGGAATCGAGTATACAGGAGATGACTTTGAACCGATTATCAAGGCAAGAGACCCGAGAACAGTTCCGGAATTTGTAAAATTAACGAACGGAAAAATTACACAGACTGCTGCACTTGCAGCAATCAATAAAACAATTGATAAAGATGCAACCATTATCACAGCAGGAGGTTCTCTTCCAAGTTGTATGCAGCGTATGTGGAGAACAGACAAGAGAGGCGGATATCATGCAGAATATGGTTATTCCTGCATGGGATACGAAGTGGCAGCAACTCTTGGTGTAAAATTCGCAGAGCCGGACAATGAAGTTTACTGTGTTGTCGGAGACTCCAGTTTCCAGATGCTTCACAGCGAAATCATGACGATTATGCAGGAGAGAAAGAAAGTAAATATCTTAATCTTCGATAACTGTGGATTTGGATGCATCAACAATCTGGAAATGAACCATGGTATCGGAAGCATCGCAACAGAATTCCGTTACACAGATGGAAAGAAACCGACAGGAGATTTAATTCCGGTAGACTACGCAAAGATTGGCGAAGGATACGGATTAAAAACTTATACATGCAAAACAATCGCAGAACTTGTGGCAGCATTAGAGGACGCAAAGAAACAGGAAGTTGCCTGCCTGTTTGACCTGAAAGTAATTCCAAAGACAATGACAGACGGATATGAATCCTGGTGGAACGTAGGAATCGCAACAACTTCTGAAAAAGAAAGCGTAAGAAAAGCTTGCGAAGGTGTAATGGAAGGACGTAGAGAATCCAGAGCTTACTAAGATTTCAGGAGTCATGTACGCTTGAACAAAAAAGTTTAAGCGTACAGAAGTACAATTAAGTACAATTAGGAGGTAAAGACAATGGGTAAAGTATTTGGCTATCCAGAATTTGACGAAAACGGCGAGAAAATTTTAACAACTTATGACAATGACTATAAAGAAATGATGATGGACATTCGTGTGTATCGCATGAAAGCCGGTCAGACAAGAACCTTCTTAAGAACAGGTGAGGAGACTGCAGTTCTGCTTCTCTCTGGAAAAATCACTTATGAATGGGAAGGCAATACAGAAACAGTAAGCAGAAAAGATGTGTTTACCGAAGGTCCTTGGTGTGTTCATGTATGCACCGGAAAAGAAATAAAAGTAACAGCAGAGACCGATGCAGAAATTCTTGTACAGTGCACGAAAAATGATGCAGACTTTGCAGGAAAATTATATAAACCGGAGGATGCTCCATGGGGTTATTCCTGTGTTGGCAAATTTGGAAATGTTGCAAAGAGAAGAGTTAATACCATTTTAGACCATGATATTGCTCCGTATTCCAATATGGTACTCGGAGAAGTATTAAATGACAAAGGAAACTGGTCCGGATATCTTCCACACAGACATCCACAGCCGGAAACTTATTATTTCAAATTTGACCGACCGGAAGGATTTGGTGCAAGTTTCGTAGGAGACCAGGTATTTAAGAGCACAGACGGAAGCTTTTCCGCAATTCCGGGAGGAGAGTTACATCCTCAGGCAGTTGCGCCGGGATTCCAGATGTATACCTGCTGGATGATTCGCCACATTGACGGAAATCCATGGTTACAGACAGATCGTTGTGAAGATGAAAGATATACATGGCTGCATGATGCCGAAATCTAAGAATGAATAATAGATTTATTTGATAATTTAAGAAAAAAAAGAACGTTAAAATAAAGTAAAGGAAAATCAAGAAATTAAGTTTAGAAAGGATGCGTGTTATTATGGCAAGAGAATTTATCGTACCGGGACAGATTATCACAGGTTCAGGGGCTTTAACAATGGCGGAGGAAACTTTAAAAGGACTCGGAAAAAAAGCTCTTATCGTAACAGATAAAGTAATGATTCAGTTAGGAAACTGTGCAAAAGTAGAAACAGCTTTAAAAAATCAGGGAATCGACTATGCAATTTATTCTGAAATCGTTGGTGAGCCAACGGATACTATGATTGAAAATGGTCTGAAAGTATACAAAGAAAATGGATGTGATTTCTTAGTTGCATTAGGCGGAGGAAGCCCAATCGACTCTATGAAAGCTATTGGTTCTTTAGTTGTAAATGGTGGAAATATCTCCGATTACATGGGAAAAGTAATTGATGTAGAAATGCCGCCGCTTGTTGCAATTCCAACAACAGCAGGTACTGGTTCTGAAGCAACTCAGTTTACGATTATCACAGATACCAAAAAAGATATCAAAATGCTCTTAAAAGGTAAAGTATTAATGCCAAAACTTGCAATCATTGACCCTCAGTTTACAATGACAGCACCGCCTAAAATTACAGCAGCTACCGGTCTTGATGCACTCTGTCATGCAGTAGAAGCTTACACATCAAGAAAAGCACAGACACTTTCTGACAGCTTTGCAATGTCAGCTGTAAAACGAATTTTCAAATCCCTTCCGGTTGCATTTAAAGATGGAAAAAATGAAGAAGCACGTATCCAGATGTCTGTTGCTGCATTAGAAGCTGGTATCGCATTTAACAACGCATCTGTTACCATTATTCATGGAATGAGTCGTCCAATCGGTGCACTGTTCCATGTAGCACATGGTCTTTCTAACGCAATGCTGATGAAAGAATGTTTAGGCTTTGCGTTAGAAGGTGCTTATGACAGATTTGCAGACCTTGGTCGTGCAATCGGTGTTGCAGATGCGACAGATGAAGACAAAGTAGCAGCGGAAAAATTCCTTTCAGCAATCGAAGGAATTGTAAAAGAATTAGAGACACCAACTCTTGCAGAGTTTGGAATTGATAAAGAAGAGTTCTTTAAAGTAATTGATAAAATGGCTTACGACGCTATGGATAGTGGAAGCCCACAGAACACTATGCGTGAAGTAAGCGAAGAACAGGTAAAACAGATTTACAGAAATCTCTGGTAATCGTCTATGAAAAAACGGCAGATAGGAAAGCTGGGACTGGTTCTGCTTGCAGGAATCCTTATGGCGGGATGTGGAAAGACAAAAGAAGAAGCAAAAGCGCCAAAGTATACCATTGGAGTTGTGACCAAGTCAAAAAGCAGTGAATATTGGATGTCTGTCTGTTCGGGAATGGAAGATGCCGCAGAAAAAGAAAATGCAGAGGTTGTGATTTTGTCTCCAGATTCGGAGACAGACCAGAAAACACAGAAAAAAATGATAAAGGATTTACTGAAAATGCCGATTGATGCACTGGCAGTGTCCACTGTGAATTCTTACGACAATGCAGATTATATTGAGCTGGCGAAAAACAGGGGAATCGAAGTGTATGCTTACGATACCCCTGTTTCTGACGTTGTTTTACCTTACGTTGGAATCGATGACGAGAAGGTAGGATATGAACTTGGACAGGCAATGGCAAAAAAATTAAATGGAACAGGAAAGGTGGCAGTCATAGCAGGAAGTACCACACAGGCCTGTCATGAAAAGCGTATTTTGGGCTTTAAGCGTTGTATGGAAGAATACCCTGATATTCAGATAGAAGTTGTAAAAACCGGATACAGCAATCTTTTGGTTTCGGAGCAGGATATGAAAGAATTATTAGAAGAGTATCCGGATTTGGATGGAATCATGACAACAAGTGCGGTGACGGCACTTGGAGTGGCAGAGGCAACGAAGGAAAGCGGAATTTTGGTTGTCACAGTGGATGCACAGGAAGATTCCATTGAAGGAGTGAAAGACGGAAAGTTTCTTGCGGTAGGCGCACAGTCCGGATATGATATCGGTTATGAGACAATTGAATATATGATAGAAAGTTTGGAAAAAAACGAAATACCAGGTGAAAAAATATTGGACACAAAAATATTGACGATAGACAATATAGATGAGTACTCACCTAAAAAAAAGACACAAAATATAAAAAAATCGCAATCAGAAAGTTAAAAGAGCAAAGTTTCCTAAAAAAGGGGACTATTTTTAGGAAAGAAGAGAGGCGGATATAAAAATAGCACAATAAAACCCAAAATTTCTAAGACTGGGATTTTCCCTGCAAAACGGTAAAATAGAATCATCAGATAGAGAAAATGCGAAAGAAAAAAAGCATCTTATGATTTGAACGCAGATAAGCATTCCTCCGCTTCAAGTGTGCGGAGCACTAAGCGGTGGGTAAGTGGGATGTTTCTGTCAGTGGGAGTCAAAAGCTTCCATTGACAGATTGCGAAGCGACTGCGTTCATGAGCAAGCAGCGAAGCGGATTGCGAATGTCCGCTTTACTATGAAAGGTATTCTCGAAGAAGAAAGGCAGGGAAATGAAATGGCAAAAAAAATGACACGGACGAAATCAGTCACAGCAGATGACTGGTCGGCAAGGTCGAAAATGATGACCGCACAGAATCAGAAACTTGGATGGGGAATAAGAGTTGCCTACGCAAGTGGTGACGTAGCCTGTAATGTTGTATTTGGAATGGTTGGTACCTTATTAACCTTATTCTATACGGATTACGCAGGAATCAATCCTGGTACGGTTGGTTTGATGATGCTCTTATCAAGATTATTTGATGGTGTGTCAGACTTGATTATGGGAATTATTGTAGAAAAAACAAATTCAAAATGGGGAAAATCAAGACCATGGATTTTATGGATGAGTGTACCATTTGCTTTATCCGCAGTACTGTTATTTACGGTACCGCACACCACCCCGATGTTACAGTTTTTATATCTGTTTGTAACGTATAACTTCTGTACTACAGTTTGTTATACCGCAATCAACCTTCCTTACGGAAGTCTTTCAGCAATGATGACAAGAGTTTCCGGAGAAAGAGATATGCTTAGTGTGGTTCGTATGGGATTATCTCCAATTGGAAAAATCGTTGCAGCAACCTTTACTCTTCCGATTGTAAAAATGTTTGGAGATGACCAGGCGGCATGGGTAAAAACAATGAGTATCTGGGCTGTACTTGCTTTAATCTTATTATTAATCTGTTTCTTTAACTGTAAAGAAACTGTATACATTGAAGCAAAAGAAAAAGCAGAAAAAGTACCGCTTGGAAAGTCCTTGAAAGCATTATTTACGAATCAGTATTTCTGGGCAGTTTTAGTTTTGTGGATGGTTCAGAGTGTTTCCTTTAGTATTTCAGGAACAATCTTACCGTATTATTGCAAATACATTTTTGGAAATGACACATGGATGTACAGTGCATTATTCTTGACAGAAACATTAACACTGGTAGCAGGAATTTTCCTCTGTGCACCACTTATCAAAAGATTTGGCAAGAGAAACATTGCACTTGCAGGTTCTGCAATTGCATTAGTCGGACAGTTATTATTCTTCCTGAATCCATACAGCTTTTCCTGGATGGTTATGAGTTGTGTGGCACGTGCAATCGGTCTTGCACCGCTGAATGCAGTTGTATTTGGAATGGTTGGAGATGTTGTGGAGTATGGACAGTGGAAAACACATGTAAGACAGGAAAGCCTTATTTTTGCAGGTGGTTCTATTGGAACAAAGGTTGGAGCAGGTCTTGCATCCGCAGCTATGACTGGATTGTTAACTTTTGCAGGATATGTTACTTCTTCTTCAGGAGTTGCAACACAGTCTCAGGAAACTTTAAATATGATTATTAACATTTATAAATTTGGTCCAATTATTATCGCACTGCTTGCATTTGTTACACTGGCACTCTACAAGCTGGACAAAATGTATCCGGATATTATGAAAGAGCTGACAGGACGTGAGGCAAGAGGCGAACTTTAATGAAGCTTAAATGAGTGAAAGAAAAAAGGTATCGGAAGTTTTCCGATACCTTTTTGTATTAGAAAGAACAAAGCACAACTTGCGGGCATTTTGTGCTATAATCAAATCAAAAGCAAAGGATTTTAACCTATGAAACAGAGTATCCGCAAAAAAGTACTGCTGGCAATCTTGCTGGTGACGATTCTTACAAGCTGTTGTATTACGGTCGTATTTTATTTTCGCAGTGCATCAATGATTGAGAAAAATTATACAGAAACCGTCTACTCGAGAGTCCGGCAGACTATGGAAAGTTTTGACAATTCCATGAAGGAATTATATTATAAAAATATTGAGATAGCCGGAAAAGAAGAGCTGCAAAGAGAAATTGAGCAATATCGGGAAAGCAACAATGCAGATGAATTGGAGAGTCTTGCAGAAATTTTGCGTGCCTGCAAAAAAAATGAGGATCGTCTCAGTTCAATTGATTTGATTTTACCCAAAGAACAGATTGCGGTGACTTCTGAAGATTTTCCGGTTTATAAAAGGGAAATTCCAAAAAAAGAGATTCAGACCATAAAAGAGATGGAAGAAAAAACGGCACGACCGGTTATGGTAAAAAACAGCGTGCATGAGAACCGGACTCAGGTTACAGAGATTCAGCCAATCTACGATGAAGAACAAAATATTCTTGCGTATTTATTATTAAACGTAGAAGAAAGAACTCTTTATTATCAATACATAGACCCGATTTATGATGAAAATATGAACCAAGCTTTGGTTTATGATGAAAATGAAGTAGTTGTCACAGGGATGAATTCCAAAGAAGCCGGAAAAGCGTGTGCAGAAGAGATGTGTCTGAAACAGAATGGGATTTTTCAAAAAGAAAAAGGAGTAATTGTGATTGGTTATAAAGGCGCATTTTCCGGCTGTCAGCTTTCTATTGCGGTGCAAAGGAATGCAATTTTGCGCCAACTCCGTCAGATGCAGATTTTTTTGATTGTAATTGTGCTGGTATTTTTGTTTGTGGCAATTGTGCTTGCAGGCAGTTTGACGCGTGCAATTTACCGTCCGATAAAAAAGCTGACCGATACGGTGGAACAGGTTGGAGAGGGAGATTTGAGTCTTCGTGCGGAGGTAGAAACCGGAGATGAAATCGGAATACTGTGTCGGGAATTTAATGTGATGCTTGATGATATTCAGGAGTTAATTCAAAAAGTAATCGAAGAAGAACGATTAAAAAAAGATGCAGAATTAGAAGCACTTCAGTATCAGATTACCCCGCATTTTATGTATAATACTTTAAATTCGATTAAATTTGCGGCGTTGATCCGTGGGGAAAAGGAGCTAGGTGGTCTGATAGGAGATTTTGTGGAGCTGCTTCAAGCGACTATCAGCAAGAAAGGTACTTTTTTAACGGTAGCAGATGAATTTCATATTTTAAATAATTATGTGCATCTGCAGGAATTTCGGTATCAGGGAAGTTTTCGTGTGCGTTATGAGATGGAGGAAGGCGCCGGAGGTTGTTATATTCCGAGGTTGATTTTACAGCCCCTTGTGGAAAATGCAATTCTTCATGGAATTGACATGAAAGAAAAAAATGGAGAGATTATTTTAAGAGCAAAATTAGAGCAGGATCGATTACGGCTGTTTGTCATTGATAATGGCAGAGGCATGACAAAAGAACAGATTGATACGCTATTGCACAGCAAAACTAAAAAGACCAATGGTTTAAGTGCAATCGGAGTTCCAAATATTAAAGAGAGACTGGAACTTTACTATGGAGATAAGGGAGGAATGGTCTATCAAAGCAGTGAAAATGGAACGACTGTCGAGATTTTTCTCCCTGCAAAAAAAGAATTATGAATAAGTCCCCGTCCACTGCTTAATGATTTTGGTGATTGAAGCAGGGTACTTGACTTATTTGATTCAACTAAAAACAGACTAAAATACAGGTGGTGAAGTGATGTTTCAGACATTATTAGTGGATGATGATTTTCTTGTAAGAAGTTATTTAAAAACACTTGATTCATGGGAAAAAGAGGGATATGAAGTTGTACGTGATGTACAGGATGGGGAAGAAGCCCTTGAAGTGATGAATCAGGAAAAAATTGATATTGTTGTGACAGATATTTCAATGCCGCTTATGGATGGAATTGAATTAATTAAGGCTGTAAAAAAGAACTGGCCGGAAGTTTCTGTGATTGTGCTTAGCTGTCATGATGATTTTGAATATGTAAAAGAAGCAATGCGGCTTGGTGCAGATGAATATATTTTGAAAAACACCTTGGATGAAAATTCACTTTTAGAAGTATTAGAGAAAGCGAAGGCTCAAATAGAGGCAAAAAAGGCAAAGACTACACAGGAGAAACATACAAAAAAACTGATTCAGATGGGCAGTCATACATTAAAATATCATTTCTTTAATGGAGTTCTTTCTCAAATTTTAGAGGGAGAAGTGCGGGAACAGAAACGTCTGGAAGCGCAGATAGCAGGCAGTTATAAAAACAGTGCGGTGATTGCGATGTTTATGCATGACTGGAATCGTCAGAACAGGGAGTGGACACCACTGGAAGCGGAACAGTATTCATTGGAATTTCGGACGGGAATCGAGAGTGAAATCGAAGCTGTGTTAGGCGAAGAAAATGAATTAAAAGAAATTATCTATCTGGGAGCCGGAATTTTCTGTTGTTTTCTGGATTTATCAGAAATGAGAAGAGACTCTTTGATGCGCCAGAGACTGACAGATGTTGCCGGAGCCTGTTTTCGATTTTGTAAAAAAGAGCCGTATTCCTTTGGAATCAGTGTAAGCAGTATCTGTATTGGAGTACAGGATGGACTTCGTCAGGCATATCAGCAGGCAAGACAGATGATGAAATATGGATTTTATGACAGAGACAGCATTTTGTACTATGACTGTCAAAAAGAAGTTTCAAGAGAGCTTCCAAAGAGTGCAGAAAAGCTGATTCATCAGGTTCAGAATCAAACAGAGAATACAGAAGAAGAACTGGAGCAAGAGGCTGTGACACTTATTTCTGAGGCAAAACAGAAGATGACGGATGGCAGAATTTTAGTTCAGTGGCTTCACAAATTGGATGAAAGTGCATACATTGAGCGAAGTGCACAGGTGTATACGGAGATTGCTTCGATTGAACAATTTAAAATGGCTTTAGAAGAAAGCGTGCAGGAAGTCTGTAAGCATAGCGAAGAGGAGATTCCAGAAGGGGTTTCTCATACGATAAAAGTGGTGCTCTTGTATCTGCATCAGCATTATAAAGAACAAATCAGCCTACAGGATGTGGCAGAAGAAGCAGGAGTGAATTCGGCATATTTAAGTTATTTATTTAAACAGGAAATGGGAATCGGATTTGCCAATTATCTGCAGGAATGTCGGATGCGCTGTGCTGAAAAAATGCTCTGTGACACGAACTTAAAAATCAAAGAGGTTGCAGAGGTAGCAGGATTTAATGATTATCATTATTTTTCTAAGATTTTTAAGAAATACCACCACTGCAGCCCGGCGGATTATCGCAAAAAGCAGTAAAAAAATGAGATGCACTTGTGTTGTTCAAAGTGCATCTCATTTTGGTTTTCGTTACCGAGTGTACGGTATCATTGACTTTCAGATAAATAACGTAGCAGATGGAAATTTATCCAAGTTATTTTATTTTCCCAAGATTTCTTTTAATGCCTGTAATACTTCATCCACATCTTTTTCATTTGCACTTTCTCCCATATGCCCGATACGGATTAATTTTCCACCAAAGCATCCAAAAGAGCCGGCAAGCAGAATATTATAATCGTTTCTCATTTTTGAGAGTATTTCTTTATCTGTAAAACCTTCCGGAACTTCAAACGTAGTAACGGTATTAGAATAACCGGAGCGTGGATATAAGGTCAGTCCCATTTCTTTTAAAGTGGTTCTGGTCTTTTCGGCTACTTTTGCATGACGTTTTAAATGCTCCGGATCATTTTTGATATTTTCAAGTGCCTGACGCAGACCATAGATGTCGCTTGCAGGCATGGTATAAGGGAACCACTTTTCTTCATAGTAATGTTCAAATACTTTTAAGTTTGCATAGAAAGAAGCAATTGGTGTCTTACGCTGATTCATGACATCTTTTGCATCCTGGCTGATGGTAACAATAGTCAGTCCCGGAGGTGCGGAAATTGCTTTCTGAGAACCACCACATAAAAGGTCAATCCGGTAATCATCGGCTCTTACTTCTTCTCCGAACATCGCAGATACGGAATCGACAACGGTGAGGATTCCATAGGATTTTAATAATGGGCAGATTTTAGAAATATCGTTTAACATACCGCTTGGTGTATCGCAGTGCACGACTGTGGCATATTTAAAATCGTGCTGTTCTTTTAAGTATTCGGCAAGTTTTTCAGGGTCAACCGGCTTGTCATAATCTACAGTATAGAGAGTTGGAATGCCGCCATACATGGTTACGAAATCTTTAAAAGATTCGCCGTAAAGTCCATTATCAATGACAAGGACACGGTCACCTGGTTCGGTGATAGAAGCACAGGCAGCTTCAAGACCGAGGATTCCCTCTCCATCAAGAATTAAAGTTTCATTTTTGGTGTGTAAGAGTTCACTTGCCAAAAGGCAGGTTTCTTTGTAGTATTCACAGAAATCGGCATCTAAATCTGGATTTTGAAATTCCAGGCTTCTTGCCATGCGTACATTTTCCCGTACCTGAGTCGGACCTGGGGTCATCATTTTATACATCTGTTTACGCTCCTTTATAAATTATTTTTTGAATTTTTGACTTTAATTTAGTATACCAAAAATGACCGCCAATCGGCAGTCATTTTTGAGTTTTTTATTTTACGAGTTTCTGAAGACGTCCGATTACCAGTAAAACGATAACGGCTGCAACGCCAATCTGAACCAGATTTCCCGGAATAGAAGCAACAGGAGCGGCCCAGTTTCCATAGATAAAGCCTTCGGCGATATAGTAACCTACGACTTTAATCACACAGGCAACTGCGATTGCAAGGACATTCCATCCAAAGCCTTTTCTTTTTTCGGTAATGGCGCCGACTGCAAATCCCATCAGTCCTACAATTACAAGAGTAAATGGTGCCCATGCAGTCCATCCGGACAGTAAATCAAATAATCCCATTCCGACACCGCCTGCGATTGCACCGGTTTTCTTGCCAAATAAAATTGCACCGATGAAAAGCGGAACATTTCCAAGATGGATTAAACCGCCGTTTGCAGCGATTGGAAGTTTGATGTTTACAAATGCAGTAAATACATAAGTCAAAGCGATAAACATTGCTGTAATTGTAATAAAGCGAATCTGTGAACTGGTTGTCTGTTTTTCGGCAACCGGAATGGCTGTATTACTTTTTTCAATCATTAAATTTTTCCTCTCTTTCTCTCTGTCGGTACTCGCAAAATCAAAAACAAGAAGATTCTGAGAGTACACACGATTCATCTTATCTTGAGTTTTAAGTATCATAACGAAAAACAGGCTTGCTTAAAATAGCCAGTTTTCTAAAGTTTTACCAGTCCAGTTGCGTTTGGAACATTTGCCAAGAGGAATGGAATGTGGTACAATAGGAGAAAATTTTGCGTGCCCCAGAACGTAGAGAAGAAATGAGGAAAAGAAAAAAATGGGTGTAACAATCAGGCAGATTGCCGAGGCAGCAGGGGTGTCAAGAGGAACGGTTGACAGGGCGTTAAATAACAGAGGGCGGATTCGTCCGGAGGTGGCAGAGCGGATTCAAAAAATTGCAGAGGAAATGGGATATCGCCCGAACCAGCTTGGGCGGGCACTTTCGATGAGTAAAAATAATATTAAAATTGGAGTGATTGTTCAGGCATGTGAGACCCCATTTATGAATGATGTGTTAGAAGGTGTAAAAAAAGCGAAAGAAGAAGTAGACAACCTTGGAGGAACGGTGATTGTCTGCAAGATTCCACATATCAGTGCTTCGGACACAATTGAAGCAATGGAAGAGATGCGAAAGGACGGAGTCAGCGCAATTGCAATGGTTCCATCGGATGAAGAGGCCGTCAAAGAAAAAATTCGTGAATTTACAGGAGTCTATCAGATTCCGATAGTGACATTTAACTCAGATGTGCCGGATACCGGAAGACTCTGTTTTGTCGGGCAAAATGGTATTCAGTGTGGAAAGGCAGCAGCAGGTCTGATGGGAGAATTGGTAAACGGAACGGGAAAAATTGCCATTATTTCCGGATATCGGACGAACCCTTCTCTTAGAGAACGTGTGGATGGGTTTACAACACAGATAAGAGAAAAGTATCCAGATGTGGAGTTGGTCGGACCAGAATATTGTTTTGAAGAAAATGAAAAAGCAGAGAAAATTACAGAGGAAATATTAAAAGAAAATCCGGATTTGAAAGCAATTTATATGACCTCCCATGGAGAATCGGGTGTGTGTATGGCATTAAAAAAGAAAGGCATGGCAGGAAAGATAAAAATGATAGCCAATGATTTTATGGGGGAAAACTACAGGCTCATGAGAGAAGGTTATATTCATTTTTTGATTGGACAGGACGCTTCGATTCAGGGTTACGAACCGGTTATGATTTTATTTCGTCTGCTGTTTCATGCAGAAGAACCGGAAAAAGAATTAATTTATACAGAAATTTATATCCGAAATGAATATACGATTCCGGAATAAAAATAAATAAAGTAGAATAAAAACAGGAGGATTATTATGAGTATCAAAGAACAGATTCATGATTTATCAGATGAAATGATAACAAATATTGGCAGACTGGTTGCGATTGATTCCCAGCTTGGAATGCCTGGAGAGGGAAAACCGTTTGGGGAAGGACCGGCAGAGGCACTGAAAGAAGGACTGAAAATTGCAGAAGAACTTGGATTTAAGACCGTAAACTTAGATAATTATTGTGGTTACGCTGAAATGGGAGAGGGAGAAGAGATTGTCGGAATTGCCGGACATCTTGATATCGTGCCGGTTGGCGGAGACTGGACTTATGACCCATTTAAGCTCACAAGAGAGGGCGATTATATCTATGGACGTGGAACGACAGATGATAAAGGTCCAGTCATCGAGGCACTTTATGCGATGAAACTTCTGCGTGATTCGGGTGTGAAACTAAATAAGAGAGTGCGTCTTATTATGGGCTGTAACGAAGAGACCGGTTCAAAATGCATGGAACATTATAATGAAGTCGAAGAGGAGTTATCCTGTGGATTTACGCCGGATGCAAATTTCCCATGTATTCATGGTGAAAAAGGTCATATGTCCATGGTGGCATATTCAAAAAATACAAAAATTATTTCTATGAATGGCGGATTTGTTTCAAATGCAGTCTGCGATGCGTGTACAACTGTGATTCCGGCAGAAGCGGGATTAAAAGAAAAATTAGAAGAAATTTTAGCAAAGACAAAGCTTCAGGAATATCAAGTGACAGAAGAAAATGGAACAATCCGTATTTATGCAAAAGGAGTTCCGGCGCATGCAAGCACACCGACACTTGGAGTGAATGCAGCAGGAGTAACCTTTGAGAGTCTTGAAAAAGCAGGATTTGAAGATGATTTTGTGAAATTTTATAACAGTCACATTGGAACATCCTGTGATGGAGCTGGAATCGGATTAAAATTTGAGGATGAATACGGTGATTTGACTTTATGTAATGGAATTGTCAAAACAGAAAATGGTGTCATTTCCTGTACGATTGATATTCGAGTTCCGGTGACTTTAAAAGCAGAGGATGTGCGTAAGATGTGCGAAGGAAAACTTGAAGATGAAAACGGACGAATTGAAATTCTTGAAATCGGCGACCCGTTGTTCTTCCCAAGGGAGTCTCCGCTTGTCAATGCACTCTATAAAGCGTATGTGGATGTGACAGGTGATACCGAGAATGAACCGATGGTAATCGGTGGCGGAACTTATGCAAAATCCCTTAAAAATATTATTGCATTTGGACCGGAGAAACTGGGAATTGATTATCGGATTCACAGTGCAGATGAGTATATGCTGGTTTCGGGTATGGAAGAAGCGGTGCTGATTTATATGGAAGCAATTAAAAATCTTTTGGAGATTTGACAGAAAAGAGAGACGTAATATTTATGAGAGAATCGGATGCCGGATGGACATTATGAAGATATTATTCCGCATTATTATGTGTTGTAAAAACAGGAGAGAAAAACAATGGTAAAACCAATTATGAGAGATGTCTTTTTCTTAAATCAAAAATCAGAGCCGGCAATGAAAGAAGACATTCAGACAGCAGTGGATTTGCTGGATACATTAAAAGCCCATGAGGATGGCTGTGTTGGCATGGCAGCAAATATGATTGGGGTAAAGAAGTGCATTATTGCAGTGAATATGGGATTTTTAAATGTGGCAATGCTTAATCCGAAAATCGTGAAAAAATCTGGAAAATATGAGACTGAAGAAGGCTGTCTGTCCCTTGAAGGGGTACGAAAATGTACCAGATATCAGGAGATTGAAGTTGAGTATGAGGATATGAATTTTAAGAAACAGAGGCAGAAATATTCTGGATGGACAGCACAGATTATTCAGCATGAATGTGACCATTTGGAAGGGATTATTATTTAACCAAATCAAGTAAGTCCCCTGCTTCAATTGCGAAAAGCAATAAGCAGGGGTGGGGACTTGCTTGTATCAGGAGGGGCAAGCCCCTTCTGATAAGCTGCGTAGCAGCTATTTGGTTATGAGCAAGTAGCGAAGCGGATTGCGAATATCCACTTGACTCAGGTGGTAGCAGGGAAAAAGTTTTATTCCTGCTACCTATTGCATTATAAAAATGATTTTAACACTTCTAACACTCCACTTTCCCAGTAAGGTGCACAGGTTGATTTCGCCGCTTCGATTACCTCTGGACGGGCATTGGAAACAGCATAGCTGGTTCCGGCATTTTTTAACATTTCAATGTCGTTGAGATTATCACCAAAGCAGCAGATTTCATCAGCATTCAGTTGATATTTTTCCATTAAAAAGGAGATAGCAGTCCATTTGCTTACTCCAAGCGCATTGCAGTCCACCCATTCTTTTCCGGCAACTGCAAGCTGAGCTTTTTCCTTCCAGGAAGGAATGAAAAGAGGAGTACACATTTCTTCACAGGCAGTTGGATGATAAATGGTAAATTTAATGATATCCTTTGATTCTAATTTAGATAAGTCATCGATTTCTTTCATTTCAAACCCATAAGAATCTCTTAACCAGTGGAACATCTGGCTGCCTCCATCTTCTGCAAAACAGTAATCCGGTGTAGCGGCAAAACAGTCACAGGATGGAAGTTTTTCTTTAACCATCTGATACATATTTTTCCAAAGTTCATCTGACATTGGATAAGTTTTTAAGATTTCATTTGGGGTGCGGACGACGGTTCCGCCATCTGAAATATATAACAGTTTGTCTTTGATTGAGGCAAAGAGTTTCTTTTCACTTGAAAACTGACGACCGGAGCAGACAACAAACAGAATTCCTTTCTGGGTTAGCTGTTCAATCACGGTCATGTACTCCGGATTAATCATGAGAGTTCCGTCTTTTACTAAAGTTCCATCAATATCAGTTGCAATTAATTTTATCATAAGAAAAAATCCTCCAGGAAATAAGATAAAGCTATACTTAAAGATAATTATAAGTGAGATTTTATTTTGATGCAAGAAAAAGGGTGGTTCGGTTTTGGTAAAATTTATAGTGAATCTGTACAAAATCCATTGATAAAAATTATAATTTTTGTCAATGGATTTTTTTTGAACGGAGATATATACTTAACTTACAATTAAGATATAAACATAAGTGGAAAGTAAAACTTGATGCAAGATAAAATTAAGGAGAAAATTACGACATGAAATTAACAATGGATGGGATCAAAAATCGTGAAGCATGGGAGAAAGCAGGAATTCAGCTTCCGGGATATGATGTGAAAGAGGTTTCGGAAAAAGCGAAAAAAGAACCAAGATGGGTACATTTTGGAATCGGAAATATTTTCCGTGTGTTTATCGGTGGAATTGCAGATGGTTTATTAGAAGAAGGTGCATTAGACCGTGGACTTACCTGCGTAGAAACATTTGATTATGATGTAGTGGATAAGATTTATACTCCTTATGATAATCTGGGCTTAAGCGTTATTCTTCATGGAGACGGAAGCCGTGCATATAAAGTGCTGGGTTCTCTGGCAGAGGCAGTAAAAGCGCAGTCATCTAATGAGACACAGTGGAACCGTTTAAAAGAAATTTTTACAAGTAAGTCGTTACAGATGGTTTCTTTTACAATTACAGAAAAAGGATATGCATTACAGAAAGCAGATGGCACATGGTTCCCATTCGTACAGGCTGATATTGAAAATGGTCCGGATAAAGCGACAGGAGCAATGGCAGTAGTAGTGGCAATGTTGTATGAAAGATACAAGGCAGGAAAATACCCATTGGCTTTGGTTTCCATGGATAACTGTTCTAAAAATGGTGCAAAACTTCGTGAATCTGTACTGACTATGACAGAAGAATGGAAAAAAGCAGGATTTGTAGAGGAAGGATTTGTTTCTTATGTCAGTGATGAAAAAGTAGTTGCGTTCCCATGGACTATGATTGATAAAATTACTCCTCGTCCGAGTGAAAAAATTGCAGATGATTTGGAAGAACTTGGCATTGAAGAAATGCAGCCGGTTATTACAAGTAAAAAAACTTATATTGCACCGTTTGTAAATGCGGAAAAACCACAGTATCTGGTTATTGAAGACAATTTCCCGAACGGTCGTCCGGCACTGGAGAAAGGCTTTGGTGTTTATATGGCTGACAGAAATACTGTTAATTTATCAGAACGTATGAAAGTAACTGTATGCTTAAATCCGGTACATTCCGCTACAGGACCTCTTGGAGTCGTACAGGGATATGACTTATTTGCCCATATGTTAAATACAAATGAAGACATGATGAAAATGGCACGTATGATTGCTTATGATGAAGGTCTTCCGGTTGTCCCAAATCCTGGAATTCTCTCTCCACAGGCGTTTGTAGATGAATTATTCAATGACCGTTTCCCGAATGAATATTTAGGGGACACCAATATGCGTCTCTCTGTTGACGTCTCTCAGATGGTGGGAATCCGTTTTGGAGAAACCATCAAAGCTTATGTTGAAAAATTTGGAGATGCAAAAAAACTGACAGCGATTCCACTCGGAATTGCCGGATGGCTTCGTTACATGCTTGGAGTGGATGATGAAGGAGAAAAATATGAATTAGCTCCGGACCCAATGAATGAAGAAATTCAGGAACAGTTAAAAGAGATTGTAATCGGAAAACCGGAGACATTTACAGACCAGTTAAAACCGATTCTTTCTAACGAGCGTCTGTTCTTTGTTGATTTGTATACAACAGGTGTGGCAGAAAAGATAGAAGAAATGTTTAGAGAAATGATTGCAGGAAAAGGAGCAGTAAGAGCAACCATTCATAAATATGTAAATCAGTAATAGAAAATAATAGAAAGAATCGATTCAAAAGGTGATTCTCCAGAAGGTGGAGAGTCACCTTTTTTGTACAGAAAGATTTACTCAGCATACACTATAAAAAATGGAAAAGAAAAAAGCCAAATGGAAAATCAAAAACTGGAAAATCTATTAAATCTGGCATTGAATGCCACACCGGAGGAATTGGAAAAATCAGAAAATTTATCGGTTGGTTATGAAACAGAACAAGGAAAATGGGAGGTAATTGTAAAATATTCTGGAGAACCGGAGATTTTTGAAAATCCGGAAATCCAGACCGTAAGGCTTTTGGGAGGTTTTGCAATTTTAACGCTTTCACAAAATCAAATAGAGAGATTGGCAAATGACGCAGGGGTTGAATTTATAGAAAAACCCAAGCGTTTATTTTTTGCCGTAAATGAGGGACGATCGGCTTCTTGTATCAATTCAGTGCAGGATGAGTCTTTTTTGCAGGGAAATTCCCTGTTTGGAGAGGGAGTTCTAGTTGGATGTGTGGATTCGGGAATTGATTACAGTCATCCAGATTTTTGTAATGAAGATGGAACCAGCCGGATTTTGCGGCTTTGGGATCAGAGTGTATCGGGAAATCCACCAGAGGGATATGAGATTGGAACGGAATATACAAAAGAGCAAATAGAGGAAGCGTTGGCAAAAAGGACTTCCGCAGAGCGGTATGCGGTTGTTCCGAGTCGAGATTTGAGCGGGCATGGAACAGGTGTGATGGGAATTGCAGCAGGAAATGGGAGAGCGTCAAAAGGAGTCTATCGGGGAGTTGCACCCAAAAGTGAATTGATTGTGGTGAAACTTGGAAATCCAAGAGCAGAAGGATTTCCGAGAACAACGGAATTGATGCAAGGAATTGATTACTGTATCAAAACGGCAGTCAGGCTTGGAAAACCACTTGCGTTAAATTTGAGTTTCGGAAATAATTATGGTTCGCATGATGGAGAATCCCTGCTTGAATTTTATCTGGATACCGTGGCAGTTATCGGAAGAAATGTTATCTGCGTGGGAACCGGAAATGAAGGAAATAAAGCAACGCACACTTCGGGAGTACTGGGTAATTCAAATGAAGTCGTTCCCCTGCAAATTGGAGATTATGAGCGGAGCATCAACCTGCAGATTTGGAAACAGTATGTAGATGAGATAGAGTTTTCTTTGGAACACCCAAATGGAGAGGTTGCAGGACCATTTCGGGAAGAGCTTGGAATACAGAGATTTCGCTTGGGAGATACAGAGATTTTGATTTACTATGGAGAGCCAAAGCCATTTAGTACGGCACAGGAAATTTATCTGGATTTTATTCCGGTTAATACTTATGTGGATACCGGTGTCTGGAAAATTAATCTGATTCCGAAAAAAGTTGTAGATGGAACGTATGATATGTGGCTTCCATCGGGAAGTGTGCTCAACCAGGGGACGAGATTTCTTTATCCAATGCCGGAGACAACGCTTACGATTCCTTCCACAGCACAGAAAGTGGTTTCTGTCGGAGCTTATGATTCCAGATATCAGGCGGTTGCGGACTTTTCAGGGAGAGGCTATACAAGAGAAAATCGTCTGATAAAGCCAGATATCGCAGCACCAGGAGTAAATATTATGACAACAGCGGTGGGAGGGGGATATCGGACACAGAGTGGAACTTCCTTTGCAACGCCATTTGTAACCGGAAGTGCAGCACTTTTAATGGAATTTGGAATTGTGAGAGGAAATGACCCGTATTTATATGGAGAGAAAGTGAAAGCGTATTTGATTCGAGGGGCAAGACATTTACTGATAGAACCGTATCCGAATCAATTGTTGGGGTGGGGAGCGTTATGTCTTAAAAACAGTATTCCATAAAACCAAAAGAAGCAAAAATCTTAAATCAGAAAATACAGTCACCTTTGGTTTTCTGGTTTGCGTTTCTTTGTGTTAGATGATAAAATTAATAAGAAATATAAAGAGGGCAGGTTAAGATTATGATGAAAATATGGAAGAAGGCGGTAGGAATTTTGCTCATAGCCGTAATAGTATTACCTTTAATGACAGGCATGCAGGTTTGGGCAAAGACAGAGCCAAAACAGCTTGATATATTGTTTACCCATGATACGCATTCTCATCTGAACAGTTTTACAACAATAGTAAATGGTGAGAAAAAAGAGGCAGGTGGTTTTGCGAAATTAAAAACATTGATAGATGAGCATAAGAAAGTGAATCCAGATACACTTGTACTGGATGGTGGAGATTTTTCAATGGGAACACTGGTTCAGACGGTATATGACACAGAGGCAGCAGAAATTAGGATGCTTGGTCAGATAGGATGTGATGTGACCACATTGGGAAATCATGAATTTGATTATCAGTCAAAGGGACTGGCAGATATGTTGAATGCAGCTAAAAATTCTGGTGATACAGTACCGAGTCTGGTATTGTGTAATGTAGACTGGGATGCAATGGAAGAAGCAGGTTTAAGTGAAGGTCAAAAGCAGATACAATCAGCATTTGAGAAATATCAGGTGAAGGATTATGTAGTTGTTCAGAAAGGTAATACAAAAATAGCGGTACTTGGTGTATTTGGAAAAGATGCACTTGTCTGTGCTCCAACCTGTGAATTGGTATGGAAAGACCCAGTGAAAGCGGCAAAGCAAACAGTAGAAAAAATCAAAAAGAAGGAAAAGGTAGATATGATTGCCTGCGTGTCTCATAGTGGAACATGGGATGAGGCAGACAAATCAGAAGATGAGATTCTGGCAAAAGAGGTTCTGGATATTGACTTGATTATTAGTGGGCATACACATTCACAATTAGACAAACCAATTCAACATGGAAATACCTATATTGTATCCTGCGGTGAATATGGAAAAAAACTTGGAACAATTTCCATGACACAAAAGGATGATGGACGGTGGAAGGCAACCTCTTATGAGCTGATTCCGGTATCAGATGAAGTGAATCCGGATGAGACAACGCAGGCAAAAATTGATGCATTAATGGATACGGTAGATATAAATTATCTTGCAAAGTTTGGATATACAAGAAAAGAAGTACTTGCAGAAAATGATATTGAATTTAATAGTCTGGATGAAATGAGCACGAGGCATGAGGAATTAAATCTTGGTGATATAATATCAGATGCTTATGTATATGCAGTGGAAAATTCAGATAACTACGATGGAGAGCCGGTAGACGTGGCGGTAGTCCCAAGTGGGACGGTACGGGATACTTATGCGAAAGGAGAAATTACGGTAGAAGCTGTCTATAATTCTTTTTCACTGGGAATCGGAAAAGATGGGCTGGCGGGATATCCTTTAATTAGTGCTTATCTGACTGGAAAGGAATTAAAGCTGGTAGCAGAGATTGATGCTTCGATTTCAGATTTTATGACAACTGCAAGATTGTATTGCAGTGGGTTGAATTTTACCTTTAATCCGCACCGGATGATTTTAAATAAAGTGACAGATTGTTATCTGACCGGACAGGATGGAAAACGAGAAGAAATTCAGGATGATAAACTCTATCATGTAGTAACAGACCTTTACACAGGACAGATGTTAGGTTCTGTGATGGATATCTCTTATGGTTTATTATCAATCATTCCGAAAGACAAAGAGGGAAATCCAATTGAGGATTTGGAAGAATACGCAATTATGGAAGAAAATCAGGAACTAAAAGCATGGGTTGCAATTGCAAGGTATATGCAGTCCTTTGATGATACAGACGGCGATGGGATTGCAAATGTATCTGAGTATTATGCAACCACACATGGACGTAAAGTAGTAGAAAATAGCAGAAACCTTGTTCAATTGTTGAAAAATCCAAACAAGTTTTTTGTGTTAATGATTGGAATCGTTACTGTGGCAGTTTTGATTGTTTTGTTATTGATTTTCTTTATTCGAAAGGTACTCCGCAAACGGAGATAATCATAGTCAAGGGTGACGGAGTTTTCTATAATGTAGCTTTATCCTAAAAAAGAAAAGGAATGAGTAAAAATGAAGAGAATTGATTTTGAAAATGGAACTGTGACGGGAAATATTCTTGGTGCAGCTCTTCCAATGCTTGTAGCGCAAATTTTGAGTCTTTTATATAATATTGTAGATCGTGTGTATATCGCAAGAATTCCAGAGGTGGGAACGGCAGCACTTGGCGCAGTAGGGTTATGCTTTCCTTTGGTTGTAATTATTACTGCATTTGCAAATCTGTTTGGAAGCGGTGGTGCTCCGTTGTTTTCTATCTACAGAGGAAAGAAGAAAGAGCAGGAAGCAGGACGTATCATGAATACCTCGTTTTCGATGGTCTGTTGCAGTGCGGTTGTCTTAATGATGATTGGATTACTATTTGCCCGGCCGCTTTTGATTTTATTTGGAGCCTCAGAGAGCGCCTTGGTTTATGCATATCCGTATATGATGATCTATCTGATTGGAACACTGCCATCTATGGTTGCAGTAGGAATGAATCCTTTTATCAATGCTCAGGGACATTCAACAATCGGAATGTTTTCGGTTGCAATTGGAGCAATTGCAAATTTACTACTTGATCCGTTGTTTATTTTTGTATTGAATTTTGGAGTGCGTGGTGCAGCAATTGCAACGGTACTTTCTCAGAGTCTGTCAGCAGTATTTGTTTTGTTCTTTCTTACCGGAAGAGCTGAATTAAGAGTTCATTTTCTTAAGAAAGAAGAGATTTCGGAATGCATCGGATATGCGAAGAATATTGTCAGTCTGGGCACTTCTGGATTTATCATGCAGCTTACAAATAGTCTGGTGAGCATTTGCTGTAATAATGTGCTTTCTGTCACAGGTGGAGATATTTATATTTCTGTTATGACGATTGTTTCGAGTGTGCGTCAGTTAGTAGAAACTCCGATTTATGCAATGAATGAGGGTGCTTCCCCTATTTTGAGTTATAACTATGGAGCCCGTCGTCCGGCACGTGTGCGAAAAGCAGGAGTTATAATGGCAAGTATGATTTTGGGATATACGGCTGTTATGTGGAGTGTAATTATTTTAGCACCTCATGCGCTAATTCGGATTTTCAGTTCAGATGAAGTACTAATGAAAGATGCTGTGATTGCATTAAAACAGTATTTTGCAGCATTTATCTTTATGGATCTGCAGTATATTGGACAGACAGTATTTAAGTCACTTAATAAAAAGAAACAGGCAATCTTTTTTTCTCTGCTTCGGAAGGTATTTATTGTTGTTCCACTGACTTATCTGATGCCTTATGCGTTACATATGGGAACAAGAGGTGTATTTCTGGCAGAGCCGGTATCAAATGTGGTTGGTGGAAGTTTTTGTTTTATCACAATGTTAAGTACCATATTGCCAGAATTAAAACGTATGGAGAATTCTGCAAAATAAAAAATAAAAAAAATGCTTGCATTTTCTGAAAAGTGTGGTATTATAGTTAATGCATTGCGATGCGGGTGTAGTTCAGTGGTAGAACACCAGCCTTCCAAGCTGGATATGTGGGTTCGATTCCCATCACCCGCTTTTTTGTATTTATCATTAATTATGGCTTGTAAAATCAGATTTGATTTTACAGGCTATTTTTTTTATAATGAAAAATAAAAAAAGAAAGAAGCAAAAGACATTGAGAGATTTACTGGAACAATTAGAAATTAGAAAAGAGTTAGTGGAAGAAATCAGAAAAACCAGAGATTCTTTTTCTGTAGAAGAAACTCAAAAAAACAGGATTCCAATGCCGGATACCATTTATTATGGCAGGGAAATCTGGGAGCAGGCAGTCAGTGCTCTGTTATGTGGAAAGAATCTGCTCTTAGTTGGACATAAAGCAACGGGGAAAAATATTTTTGCAGAAAATCTGGCGGGAGTGTTTCAAAGACCGAAGTGGGATATTTCTTTTCATGTGGCAACAGATGCCGCATCTTTGATTGGAATGGATACGTTTAAAAATGGAGAGGTGCAGTTTCGTCCGGGACCGATTTACAATGCAGCCAAATACGGAGGCTTTGCGATTTTAGATGAAATTAATATGGCAAAGAGCGAGGCAATGGCAGTCTTACATTCGACTTTGGATTTTAGAAGGTGTATTGATGTTCCGGGATATGAGCGTATGAAACTGCATCCGGCGACCAGACTGATTGCCACAATGAATTATGGATATTTTGGAACAAAAGAACTGAATGAAGCTCTGGTATCGAGATTTGTTGTGATAAAGATGCCAATGATTTCAACAGGGAATCTGGTAAAACTAATTTTAGATCAATATCCGGCAATGAGAAAGAAGATGGCAGTCGAATTTGCTGAAGTATTTTTGGAACTCCAGAAAAAATGTGAACATGGTGAACTTTCGTCAAAAGCATTAGATCTTCGAGGATTATTAGATGCGATTGCATTGATAGAAAAAGGGGTGTCAGTTTATACAGCACTTGATATGGGAATTACGAATAAAACATTTGACGAGTATGAACAGACATTAATTCGGGATACCATTCGGGCAAGAATTTCACGAAAAGTGGAGCGAAAGGATATTTTTTGACTGAGGGAAAGATGGAAGAACAAGATAGAATAGAAGCAAAGCGAGCAAAAAATTTTATATGGTCAGCGGCACAGTGTTATGATTTTGAACCTCTTTTTCTGGCATTTTCCTTGGATGGAACGGCCGATATTTATCTGAATCTGATTATCGGACTTTGTTACAAATGGTATAATAGGGAAAAAATGGAAGAGTTTTTTGAGATGCTGAATGGGAAAAATCAGGAGACGCTTGAGGGGCTGTTCTGGATTGGACTGGAAAATGCAGTATATCAAAAGGAACAGACTAGTCGTTCTTCTTTAAAAGAATTGAGAAAGGAATATGCACAAGAAACAGTACGGCATTATCGAAGTCAGAAAGAATATTCACTGATTGACCGGATTCGAAATGGACACTGCAGTCAGATTCTTGGAAAATCGTCGGGATTAAAAAAAGAAGAACAGGCGCTTCTTTCGGAGTTTGATTTTTCAGGAAAAATGACACTAGAAGAAATGATAGAAAAAAGCAGTGAAGTGTTTGAACATTATTTTTCTTATAAGCCTGTTTTAAGAAAGAAAGAAACAGGAATTTATTTTTTACAGAGGGTTTCGTCTGCCTTTCATTCTTTTGGAAAGGTTAGTGCAACTTATGTACGGACAAAAAACTATGAAGATAAGAATGAGACAGAGGGTGGATATGCGGGAAGTTTGGAACAAAAAAAGCATTATTTGTTTCAATTTTCTTTAAAGAATAATCCGGAACAGGCAAAACAGTATGTAGAGGGGTGTTTTGGTCAAAGTATTTATAGTGAGTATGAACGGAAAGAAATAGAAAAACGGCTTTGTATTGGAAATCATAAGAATACGCATCTGCTGTTTACAAGGGGAGAGAAAGCAAAACAGAATGAAGAATCTGGTGAGATCCGGGAGTTTCAAAAACAGTGTCAGGTGCAGTATGAAAAGAATAAGGAATATTTTGAAAAGAATCGTGTGATTTATGAAAATAGTGCGAGAAAATTAGTACAGCAGCTTCGGATTTTTGTAGAAACACAAAAAGAACAATCTGTTGAACTGGCACGTTATGGAACAATCTATGCTCCAAAAGTATGGCAAGTAGTTTATCTTGGAAATCCCAGAGTGTTTGAACAAAAAGAAGAAAAAGAATGTCCGGAATTTTCGGTTGATATTTTAATGGATGCCTCTTCTTCGAGAAAAAAACAGCAAGAATTTATTTCTGCACAAGCCTGTGTGCTTACAAAGGCACTTAGAACATGCCAGATTCCATTTCAGATTTCTTCTTATTGTAGTATCCGGGGATTTACTGTGATGCGCATTTTTAAAGAGTATGAAAAAAAACAAAGGGAAGAGGAGCTGTTTCACTATGTTTCGGCCGGAAATAACAGGGATGGTCTTGCGCTTCGGGCAGCGGGATATCTGATGGAAAAGAGCCAAAAAGAGAAAAAACTGCTTTTAGTGCTTACGGATGCAAGTCCGCAGGATGATCAGGAAATCGGAGAGGGAGTGTTTTACAAAAATAATGAATATATGGATGAAATTGCCGTTTTAGATACCGAAAAAGAAGTTCATGCACTAAGACAGAAAGGAATCGAAGTAATTGGAATTTTTACGGGAGGCAGTCGTGAGATGGAAACTGCGCAGAGAATTTTTGGAAGAGACTGGATAAAGATTCAAGATATGAATCAGTTTTCAGAAGCAGTTGGAAAGATTCTCAGGCAAAAGCTGTACGAGAGAGGAGGAGTTTAGATGAATCAATTTACGGGATATGAATTATTATGGCTGTTTCTAATTTATTCTTTTTTGGGATGGGTGTTGGAGACAGTCATTGCAACCGTAAGACAGCGAAAGGTGGTAAATCGAGGATTAATCAATGGTCCGTTTTGTATTATTTATGGAATTGGCGCAGTATTGATTACCATATGGTTACAGGAACTGAGCGGATTATGGCTGTTTTTATTTTCGGCAGTTTATGCTTCTGTGGTAGAATGGATTGCAGGGCATCTGATTCAGAAAATTTATCATGAGAGATGGTGGGATTATTCAGATATTAAGTGGAATCTGGATGGATATATCTGCCTTCCATTTTCAATCATCTGGGGTGCATTAGGCTATGTAATTGTAAAATGGAGCAATCGGCTCTTGCTTGATTTTCTAAATATCTGTCCGGAATTTTTAATTCATTTTATTCTTTTGATTTTAATCGGAGCTTTGGCATTTGATGCACTGGCCTCTTATATTTTGCTTCGAGGAACAAGTGAAAAACTGGAAAAATGGGAGGAAGCAAACAATCGTTTTGTTTCTATCAGTGCTAAAATTGCAAGATGGATTACGGTACATGTACAGTCACGTATTCATAAGGCGTATCCAAAGGCTGTGAAAGCCGAGGCAGTGACTGCCAGTAAAGAGATATTTGCGGCAGGATGTGGTTTTTATAAAATAGTGATGCTGTTTTTCATCGGGGCATTTTTAGGAGATATCACAGAGACGATTTTCTGCCGTATCACAGCAGGCATATGGATGAGCAGAAGCAGTGTGGTGTGGGGACCTTTTAGTATTGTATGGGGGCTTGCAATTGGTGCAGTTACTGCCTTACTTTATAAATATAAAGACAAAAGTGACAGTTTTTTATTTACCGCAGGAACTTTGCTTGGCGGAGCCTATGAGTATTTGTGTAGTGTATTTACCGAAATGATGTTTGGAAAAGTATTCTGGGATTATAGCAAGATTCCATTTAACCTGGGTGGAAGAATTAACCTATTATATTGCTTTTTCTGGGGAATTGCGGCTGTTGTATGGTTCAAGAAATTATTTCCGTTTTTTGAAAAAGGAATTGAAAAGATACCGATAAAAATTGGAAAAATGGTGACCTGGGTTTTAATTGTATTCATGAGTTGTAATATTATGATGTCCTGTCTGGCACTCATTCGATATGATGAGAGAAGCAGTCAGGTGGAGGCAAAAAACAGTCTTCAAATCTGGCTGGATCAGCATTATGATGATAAGACGATGCAGAGAATTTATCCAAATGCAATAGAAGCAAAATAAATGAGAAATATTTTTTAATGGATATTCAGATACCGATTATGGATGGCTGGGAGGCTACAAAAGTAATTTGTAAGAGACCAAGAGTGGATGCGAATCTTCCAATTTTTGCAATGTCTGCAAATGTATTTTTGGAAGACCAGAGGCGGTTACTTGAGGTTGGAATGAATAGTCATATTAATAAACCAGTGGACTACGATGAAGTACGTCGGCTGATTGGGGAACAGATGTATCTGAGAAAATAATTATTGGGGACGGAGTTTTCTGGCTTAAAATGCCAGAAAACTCCGTCCCCAATATGTTTAGGTCATGAATTTGATATTTTTAAGGATAATCTTGTATATCACACTTCCGAAAAAAGATATATTAAACACAAAGAAGTGAGAGGAGATTTAAAAATATGAAATATGGATATTTTGATGAGGAAAGAAAGGAGTATGTAATTACAAGACCAGACACACCGGCACCTTGGGTAAACTATCTTGGTTCTCCGGAATATGGAGCGATTGTATCGAATAATGCGGGAGGATACAGCTTTGCAAAATCAGGAGCAAATGGACGAATTCTGCGTTATATCTTTAATCAGTTTGACCAGCCGGGAAGATATATTTACTTAAGAGATAATGAAACAACAGATTACTGGTCTGCATCTTGGCAGCCGGTAGGAAAAGACCTTGAAAGTTATAAAAGTGAATGTCATCATGGAACTGCTTATACAAAAATGATAGCAGATTATAGCGAAATCCGTTCAGAAGTAAGATATTATGTACCGTTAAATCAGTCTTATGAAGTATGGAATTTAAGTGTTACTAATGCTTCCCCAAAAGAACGGGAACTTAGCATTATCGGCTATGCAGAATTTACAAATAATAGTAATTATGAGCAGGACCAGGTAAATCTTCAGTACTCCCAGTTTATCACGAGAACAGTATTTAAAGAGAACCGTGTACGTCAGATGATTCATGCAAATCAAGAGAATTAAAGCCCGGAGAAACACAAAATCTGGAAATTAAAGTAGAACAAAAAGCATTTGCGAGTTTTGTTGAGAAAAAACATGTGTGGATGATAGAAGAGGGAAATTATGGAATATGGATTGGAAATTGCTTGGATACGGCAAAATTGAGTGCACAGATTAAAATAGAAAGCGATGTAGAACTTGAAGAAACAGAAAAATTAGAATTCCAGTCAGATTTAATTGAAAACCAGTACAAGAGACAAATGGTGCAAGAAGATAAGCAATTTTCAACATGTATATTTGTTCCGAAGAAAGAAAAGAGTATAGCCTATCGGGATGTGCTAGAAGAAAAATATGAGGTGGAGGAACTGATTCCACTTTTATATGGAAATATTTCAGAAACAACAAGTACTTTAGGAGCAGCAGGAATTAAAGTTCCAGGTACAGCAGGTGAAACGACAGAAGCATTATTTGATAAATATAAAATTCCGTCTTTAATTATGGCAGACGGTCCGGCGGGGATTCGACTACAGCAGTGCTATGAAGTGGATAGAAAAACAGATACGGTCTATGGAATTGGTGTGCTTGGAGCTTTGGAAAATGGATTCCTTGTAAAACAGGAAAAACATGAAGATACAGATACTTATTATCAGTTTTGTACGGCATTTCCAGTAGGGACAGTGCTTGCACAGGCATGGAATGTTGAACTTATGGAAGAATTTGGAAAGAAAATTGCAGATGAAATGGAAGAGTTCCACATTCAGTTATGGCTTGCACCAGGATTGAATATACATAGAAATCCATTATGTGGTCGAAACTTTGAATATTATTCAGAAGACCCAATCCTTGCAGGAACTTTAACAGCAGCAGTTACAAAAGGCGTGCAGAGTAAAAAAAGTTGTGGTGTAACCATTAAACATTTTGCATGTAATAATCAGGAAGATAACAGAATGGGAGTAGATGTTCATATTTCAGAACGTGCGCTTCGTGAGATTTATCTCAGAGGATTTGAAATTGCAGTAAAAAACAGTAATCCAGTTGCAATGATGTCTTCTTATAATCTGGTGAATGGAGTACATGCTGCAAATAGTAAGGATCTTTGTACAAAAATTGCAAGAGAAGAATGGGGATTTGAAGGTGTGATAATGTCTGACTGGAATACGACGGTTCCGGAAGATGGAAGTATTCCGTGGAAATGTGTAGCAGCCGGAAATGATATTATTATGCCGGGAAATATGGATGATGATAAAAACATAAGAGAAGCCTATCATTTGGGAAAAATTTCAGAAGAAGAAATTAGAAAAAGCGCTGGACGGATTCTTAAAATGATTGAGAAATTAGTATAAGCCATCAGGTAAATTATTAGAGCAAAGTTTTATGCTTTAAAATGCCACAAAACTCCGTCCCCAATGTCTTGACAAGTGGGAACAGATATTATAAAATCAACATATTAGACGAATAGGTTATGAAGGCGGATGTAAGGAAAGATGCATCCGCCTCTTTATGATATAAGGAGTGAAGAAATGTTAAATCAATTTTCAAGAACAGAATTGCTGTTGGGAAAAGAGGCAATGGAACGTCTGGAAAATTCCAGAGTTGCGGTGTTTGGTGTCGGAGGTGTTGGCGGTTATGTCTGTGAAGCACTGGTTAGAAGTGGAGTCGGAGCATTTGACTTGATTGATGATGATAAGGTCTGCCTGACCAACTTAAACCGACAGATTATTGCGACAAGAAAAACGGTGGGTAAATACAAGGTAGATGTGATGAAAGAGCGAATCCTTGAGATTAATCCAAAGGCGGATGTTCGAATTCATAAGACCTTTTTTCTACCTGAAAATGCAGATGAATTTCCATTTGAGGAATATGATTATGTGGTAGATGCAGTGGACACCGTGACAGCGAAACTGGAACTTGTCATGAAGGCAAAAGAGAAAAATATTCCGATTATCAGCAGTATGGGGGCAGGAAATAAATTAGATGCGAGTGCATTTAAAGTAGCAGATATTTATAAGACAAAAGTCTGCCCGCTTGCAAAAGTCATGAGAAGAGAACTGAAAAAAAGAGGTATAAAGAAATTAAAAGTCGTTTATTCAGAAGAACAGCCAATCCGTCCAATTGAGGATATGTCAATCAGCTGTAGAACCAACTGTATCTGCCCTCCCGGAGCAAAACATAAATGTACGGAACGACGTAATATTCCGGGAAGTACGGCATTTGTTCCATCGGTAGCCGGTCTGATTATAGCAGGTGAAGTGATTAAAGATTTGTGTAAGAAAAACGAATGTTTTTTATAGACAGGAACTGTCTCTGTGAGGGGACAAGGGTTGAAAAAATCACTCCATTCTGCTATAGTAAAAAGACAAACACGTGATGAACCACGTTACTAAAAATTACTGGAGAAGTTTTATGAGTGAAAAAATACAAGTTCTGGGTATTTCAGTTGAGAAATGCTATGTGGACGAAGTAATGGACAATATTAACGAAAACTGGAACAGGGATGATGTTCTGGCAACTTACGGTGTGATTAACATGAAAATTCTTCTTGCAGCGCAGAAAGATGAGGAACTTAAGGAATACATCGACAGTCTGGATAAGGGAGTTGTGGATGAACCGGAAGTATTAGAGGCTGCAAATATGGATGACACGCGTATGGAAGAGGAAGTGCTTGGGCATAGTTTCTTTGCAACCTTGTTCTGGTATCTCTCCCGTTATCAGAATCAGATTTATCTGCTTGGAGAGACGGAAGAAGAGGCCAATGCATTTTTTAATTACGTCAAGGAGAAATATCCTGAAATCGTGGTTCTTGGAAAGGGCAGTTTAAAAGATGGCAGTGAGGATGACTGCGATAAGATTATCAATGATATTAATGCATTTGCACCACAGGCGGTTTTAGGGTGTTCCGGAGATTTCAGTATCGAGCGTTTTGTAAAAAAACATCGAAAAAAAATGAATACAAGAGTTTTTTTCTGTCTTGGAGAACGTGCAGAAATCCAGAAAGAAACCGGTGTAAAAAAACGCTGGTTGGAAAAAATACTGGAGAAAAATTCTTTTAAAAAATTAGTCTCCCAGTTCAATGAGGATGAGAAAAATTAAGAGACATCACTGCAAAAATGATAAAGAGAAAATATGAACAAAATGTTACATTTTGAAAAAAATATGTAATATTTTGCATTTTCCCTTTATTTTTTTTCTGTTATGTATTACTATATAAAGTGAGGTTTTTGTTTTTTGGGGAAAGAACAATGCGTGTCAGAACAGCCAAAAAAAGAAAGTTAAAGCTGTATGGCGTAGAATAAACTATATGATGAAAGAGGGTATATACATGATTTCAAACCAGGTATTACAGAACACGTTAGATGGACTTCGTTCCATAACCAGAACAGATTTGTGCATTACTGATACAGAAGGGAAAGTGCTCGCATCGACCTTTTCTGAAACTGTATGTACAGAGGATGAAGTGTTGGCTTTTGCACAGTCACAAGCAGACAGTCAGGTAATTAAAGGATATCAGTATTTTAAAGTGCATGATGACCATCAGTTAGAATATATACTGGTGATTAACAGTGCAGGAGAGGATGTCTATACACTTGGAAAACTGGTTGTTTTTCAGATTCAGAGTCTTCTGACTGCATATAAAGAGCGTTTTAACAAAGATAACTTTATTAAAAACCTGTTGTTAGATAATCTGCTTTTGGTTGATATTCATAACAGAGCAAAGAAATTACACATCGAAGTTGACCAGCGCAGGGTTGTATTTATTCTGGAAACCAACCAGGATAAAGACTATGGTTCTTTAGAGAACGTAAAAAATGTTCTCGGAGGAAAGAATGGCGATTTTGTCACAGCAGTCGATGAGAAAAGTATTATTATTGTAAAAGAACTTTCAGAAAGCGACAGTTACCCACAGGTGGATAAAATTGCAAATACAATTCTGACAACCCTTGGAGTTGAAAAAGACAGCAATACCCACATTGCTTATGGTACGATTGTAAAAGAATTAAAAGAAGTATCACGTTCCTACAAAGAAGCACGTATGGCACTGGATGTTGGAAAGATTTTCTTTGGTGAAAAAGAAGTAATTGCCTACAGTTCACTTGGTATTGGACGTCTGATTTATCAGCTTCCGATTCCACTTTGTAAAATGTTCATTCGGGAAATATTCGACAGCAAATCACCGGATGATTTTGACGAAGAAACTTTGACTACAATCAACAAATTTTTTGAGAACAGCCTGAATGTTTCAGAGACCTCCAGACAGTTGTATATACACAGAAATACCCTGGTTTACCGTCTGGATAAACTGCAAAAGAGTACAGGTCTGGATTTGCGGGTGTTTGAAGATGCAATTACATTTAAGATTGCGTTGATGGTAGTAAAATACATGAAGTATATGGAAACACTTGATTACTGATATCTTAAAGAGGGGTCAGATATCAGGAAAACAGGAGGATTTTTATGATTGATTTAAATGGCGTGAGTAAATCATACAGCAAGGGTCAGCCGGCACTTGACAATGTGAGTCTGCACGTAGATGAGGGTGAATTTGTTTTTATCGTAGGAAACAGCGGTTCAGGTAAATCTACCCTGATTAAGCTTCTGTTGAAAGAACTTGATCCGACAGCCGGAACAATTACAGTAAATGGCTATGCATTAAATAAGTTAAGACGCGGAAAGGTCGCAAAATACCGCAGGGGAATTGGAGTTGTATTCCAGGATTTCCGTCTGCTCAAAGACAGAAATGTCTATGAAAACGTGGCATTTGCACAGAGGGTAATTGAAAAACCGACACGTGTGATTAAAAAACGAGTGCCGGAAGTATTGACTTTGGTAGGTCTTGCAGAAAAATATAAATCTCGTCCGGATCAGCTCTCCGGTGGAGAACAACAGAGGGTGGCACTTGCAAGAGCACTTGTAAACCGTCCAAACATTCTGCTTGCCGATGAGCCGACCGGAAACCTTGACCCGAAGAACTCTTTTGAAATTATGAAACTGCTTGAGGAAATTAATGAGCGCGGAACGACCGTTCTTGTAGTTACCCATAACAGAGAAATCGTAAATGCATTTAAGAAACGTGTAATTACGATGAAGAAAGGCGTCATCATCAGCGACGAACAAGAAGGTGGATATCAGTATGAGAGTTAGTACGATGACATACATATTGAAACAGGGATTTAAAAATATCTGGAGAAATATCCGATTTTCCCTGGCATCGATTGCAACTATGGCAGCCTGTATTTTCCTGTTTGGAATTTTCCTCTCTCTGGTTATGAACTTCCGTTACATGGTTCATTCCGCAGAAGAAGGAGTAGCAGTTGTCGTTTATTTTGATGAGGGTGTGAAACAGGAACAGATTGATGATATCGGTTCTAAAATCAAAAAAATGTCGGAAGTAGAACGTGCAGAGTATGTATCTGCAGACCAGGCATGGGAAGCATTTCGGGATGAATACCTTGGTGGTGATGACACACTTGCAGAAGGATTCCGTGATCAGGATAATCCTCTTGCAAATTCAGCGAGTTATCAGGTTTATTTAAAAAATGTAGAATCACAGGATAAAGTAGTAAAAGAAATTGAAAAGATGGATGGCGTGCGTCAGGTAAGCCAGTCACAGTCGGCTGCAAAAACCCTGTCTACATTCAATAAACTGATTGGATATGTATCATTAGCAATTATTTTTATCTTACTTGCGGTTGCATTTTTCCTTATCAGCAATACTATCACAATGGGTATTTCTGTACGACAGGAAGAGATTGGAATTATGAAGCTGATTGGTGCAACGGATTTCTTTGTAAGAGTTCCATTTGTAATTGAAGGAATTATTCTGGGAATTATCGGTGCAGTAATTCCGATGGCAGTGCTGTATGGACTTTATAATCAGGTCATTAACTATGTAATGACAAAATTCCATCTTCTCACAGGCTTCCTTCAGTTCCTTGACGTATGGCATGTATTCAGAATTTTACTTCCGGTCGGGTTAGGTCTTGGAATTGGAATCGGATTCTTTGGAAGTATTCTTTCTGTAAGAAAACATTTAAGAGTATAATAAAAGTGTCAACAGAGATATTTAGGCAAATTAGAAGGAGGTATAGCCAGGAAAATTCTGGCTGTATCTCCTTGTTTTGTGAAAGGAGACAGAAAAGTTGGAAAAAAACAAAGTAAAGGGGTTTGTGACCGGTGTATTGTGTACCGTACTGATAGGCGGTGGGATATTTGGAGGACGCTATGTCTTGTCGAATAAAGACCATGCGGTAAATCAGGAATCGGTTCAGAAAGCAAAAGCAATCGAAAGCCTGATTGATAAATATTATCTGGATAAAATTGACAATGATGAACTGGAATCTTATCTCTATAAGGGGTTGATGGCTGGACTTGGCGACCCGTATTCTACTTATTATACAGCAGAAGAGTATAAAGAACTGACAGAAGACACCGAAGGGGTTTATCGTGGAATCGGTGTGACGATGCAAAAAGATGTGTCTACCGGAGCAGTGACCGTCGTAAAATGTTTTGAGGGAGCACCGGGAGCAGAAGCAGGATTACAGCCGCAGGATCAGTTAGTCAAGGTCAATGGCGAGGATATCACAGACAAAGAACTCAGTGAAGTCGTAAAAATGATAAAAACTTCGGAATCAGATACCGTGACACTGACTATTTTAAGAGAAGGCGAAAGCGATTACCGCGAAGTAGAAGTAACGCTTGATACCGTAGAAGCACCAATGGTAGAACATGAAATGCTGGATAATAAGATCGGTTATATTACGATTAACCAGTTTGCAGAAACTACGGCGAGCCAGTATGAAACAGCTTTAGAAGATTTAAATAATCAGGGGATGGAGCGTCTGATTGTAGATGTCAGAGATAATCCGGGCGGACTTTTAACTTCTGTATGTGATGTCTTGGATTCGATGCTTCCGGAAGAACTGCTTGTTTATACCGAAGACAAAAATGGCAAGAAAAGTGAATATAATGCAACAGGCACTGACCAGTTTGACAAGCCGATGGTAATACTCGTAAATGGAAACAGTGCAAGTGCAGCAGAAATTTTTTCCGGTGCGCTTCAGGATTACAAAGTGGCAAAACTGGTAGGAACGACCACATTCGGAAAAGGAATTGTTCAGCAAATTTTTAATCTTTCTGATGGAAGTGCAGTAAAAATGACTATTTCCAAGTATTATACTCCGAGCGGAAGATGCATCCATGGAACAGGTTTAGAGCCGGATATTGAGGTGGATTTGCCGGATGAGTTAAAAAATCAGGTTAGTATTGATAAGAGTGAGGACACTCAGCTTCAAAAAGCGATTGAGACTCTAAAAGAAATGCAGTAAAATAAAAAAATAAAAAAGTTAGGAGAAACAGCCTATGTATAATTTTGTAATTCTGACAGATAATACCGTAGATATGCCAGTTGAATGGTTAAATGAACATGAGGTAGGTTATGAATGTCTTCCGTGCAGTATGAACGGAGTAGTTTATGATAAAAAGAATCCGATTGATACAAAGCTGTTTTACAGGCAGATGAGAGAAGGAGCAATGCCGACAACTTCCCAGATGAATCCGGCAATGGCAGAGGCAATGTTTGAGACTTATTTACAGGAGGGAAAAGACATTTTATATCTTGCCTTTTCTTCCGGTTTGTCAGGGACATGCAACAGTGCCCGCATAGCAGCAGAGGAATTAAAAGAAAAATATCCGGAAAGACAAATCAAGATAATGGATTCATTAGCTGCATCCATGGGGGAAGGGTTACTGCTCTATTATGCAGTAAAATTAAGAGACAAGGGAAAGAACCTGGATGAAATCTGTGACTGGCTGTTGGAAAACAGACTGCATCTGTGCCATGTATTTACAGTAGATGATTTAAATCATTTACACAGAGGCGGAAGAGTTTCCAAGGCAACTGCAGTTTTAGGAACACTGGCAAATATTAAACCGATGCTTCACGTAGATAATGAAGGAAAACTGATTTCAATTGGAAAAGTCAGAGGAAGAAAGAAATCTCTTGCAACGTTAGTTTCTATGATGGAAGAACGAATTGGAAAATATTGTGATAAAAATGAAGCCGTGTTTATCAGTCATGGAGATTGTGAGGCTGATGCCGAGTATGTGGCAGGACTGGTAAAAGAAAAATTTGGAATTGAAAATATTATGATTCATCCGATTAGTGCAACGATAGGAGCACATTCTGGTCCGGGGACAGTAGCGCTGTTTTTCCTTGGAGAATACCGCTAAAGAAAAAATCAGAGCTAAAAAAGCGATAGGAAGTAATTTTGGAGGAAGCAAATGAATTTAAACTTTAAACCGGTAGAAGCAGAAGATTTGGAAAAACTAAATCCGTTTTTCTGTAAACGACCGAATAAAACCTGTGACAGTGTGTTTTTAGACAGTTTTATCTGGAGAGAGTATTATAATGTAAGATATGCCGTCAGCGATAATAAGGCAATTTTATGGCTGATGGATTTAGATGGAAAAACAGGTTCTGCAATGCCGATTTGTAGTGAAGAAGATTTAGAATATTATTTTTGGAAATTGGTGGAATATTTTAATACAGAATTAAAGGCACCACTGTATATTAATCTGGCAGATGAAGAAGCCGTAGAACAGTTAGGTTTAAAAAATATGCCGGATAAATTTAAGATTACAGAACAGGTGGATTTAAAAGACTATCTGTATGATGGAAATGCAATGCGTACCTTGTCTGGAAAAAAACTGCATAAAAAGAAAAACCATTTAAATGCCTTTAAACGAGAATATGAGGGCAGATATGAGTACCGCCGTTTGTGTTGCTCGGACAGAGGTGATGTCTGGAAGTTTTTGGATCGCTGGAGAGAAGAAAAGGGCGAAGAGGTAGAAGAGCATCTGGATTATGAAGTGCGTGGAATCCATGAGATTTTAAAGAATTGTTCGCTTCTGAATGTCAGAATGAGCGGAGTTTATATTGATGGTCATTTAGAAGCCTTTACGATTGGAAGCTACAATCCGTTGGAACAGATGGCGGTGATTCATATTGAAAAGGCAAATCCGGAAATCAGAGGATTGTATCAGTTTATTAATCAGCAGTTTTTGATTGAAGAGTTTCCGGAGGCTGTTTTAATTAACCGTGAGGACGATTTAGGCTTAGAGGGATTAAGAAAAGCAAAACTTTCTTATAATCCAATTGACTATGCAAGAAAATATCAGGTAGAACAGATTTGGTAAATCGGAGTGTTGATTTGATATGAAGAATAGATATTTAAGCAACGAGGAAAAAAGAGCCTGTGAAGGGCTCTGGAGTGAAGCATTTTTCGAGGACAGTGATTCCTTTCGGGAATATTATTTTACAGAGAAAGTAAAGACAAATCGGATACTCGTGGCAGAAAAAGACGGACAAATTTTGTCTATGATTCATCGAAATCCCTATCAGTTGAATACTAAAAATCAAAAAGTAATCTGTGATTATCTGGTCGGTGTTGCAACGAAAATAGAAAACAGAGGTCAGGGATATATGCGAAGTCTCCTAAAACAGGCATTTTTGGATATGTATCAGGAGGATATGCCGTTTTGCTTTCTGATGCCGGCAGATCGTCGTATTTATGAGCCGTTTGATTTTGTGTATGTATTTGACCAGCCGGTGTGGGAATTAAAATCAAAAGACTGGCTGGAACAGGACGTGACAGAAGAGTCGGCGAAGGAAATCGCAGACTGGATGAATGAGTGGTTAAATGCACGGTATGATGTGTTTACATGGCGGGATGAGGATTATGTGAAAGTTCTGCTGAAAGAATTAAAAAGCGAAAATGGAAGGTTAGAAGCATTAAAAGCACCGGAAAAATCCACATCAGATAAAGGCATTAAGGGCAGAGTGGGGAATGGAGAAAAAAGAACAGCGTCTGCTTTATGCCAATGCTGATGACTGCAAAAAGATAAAACAAGAACCTGCAATTATGGTAAGAATCGTGAACCTTCCAGAGTTTTTGAAATATATTTGCCTGAAAGATAATGTAGCAGAGCAGGAAGTGCTTTATCAGTTAAAGGTAAGAGATAAACTGCTTGAAAAGAATGATGGAATCTGGATTTGGCATGTCAATCACAAGGAGTCTTTTGTTGAAGTATTCGATGGAAAAGTTTTTTGGAAAAAAGAGTCAGATGAGCAACAGGAGAAAAATTTACAAAAAGAACGAACCATAGAACTTGAAATTTCAGAACTGACATCGTGGTTATTGGGATATAAAATACCAGAAAAACATAAGTGAGACTGTAAAAGCAGAAATCTGTTGTATCAATAGGATTTTCTTGGATGAGATTGTTTAGTAAAGCTGTTTCATTCATGCAGCACAAGAGAAAAGAGGGAAAACGAGCATGCAAACAGAAGAAATGCTGGAAGAACTGTTAAAAAAGGCAAAGGTGGATATGTCACTTCGGCAGAAATTATTTGATACAAGAAATGAGAAAAATCCAGTTTCCGCATTTTGTAAAACTTGCAGAGAATTGGGATACGAAATCTATGATATGGATTTAATCAGCGCCGGAGAAGAATTTTACGCAGCCATGCGAAGAAGTACAAATGGTGGAGGAGAAAATTCTCCAATGCTGGAGGGTGAAGATGATTTCTATGAACTGTTTTTTGCAAGTCTGGAAAGTTTATAAGGAATCGTTCTGCTCCCATGCAGTTCTAATAAAGGTTAGAAATACATTGGAAAAGATAAAGAGGAAAAAGAAATGGAAATAGAAATACAAAATATTATTAAAATTGTGAAAGATGCAGCAGGAATTTTATCACAAAGAGATTTGATTGGAGATATCTCTGTGAAAGGTCCGGCTGATTTCGTAACTGAGGCAGATAAGGATATTCAGCAGTTTATCCAGGCGGAACTTCTGGTTCAGTATCCGGACATTCAGTTTCTTGGAGAAGAAGACAGCCAGAAAGAGGTAGATTTCTACGGAAAAATGTGGGTGCTTGACCCGGTTGACGGAACGACAAATCTGATTCATGATTATCGTTCCAGTGCAATTTCTCTGGCGTTGTTTGAGGCAGGAAAACCGGTTCTTGGAATTATTTATCAGCCATATACAAAGGAATTATTCTGGGCGCAGAAAGGAAAAGGGGCATTTCTTGGCACAGAAAGAATTTCTGTCAGTGAGGCTGGTTCTCTTTCTGAGAGTATTGTAAATGTTGGAACGTCTCCATATAAAAAAGAACTGGCAGACGAAAATTTTGAGCTGATTAAAAAGGTATTCTGTAAAAGTCAGGACATCAGACGAAGTGGTTCGGCTGCCTTAGACCTTGCATGGATTGCCTGCGGACGCAGCGATGCATTTTTTGAGCGCAATCTGAAATTATGGGATTTTGCAGCAGGCTGGATAATCATTGAAGAAGCAGGCGGAAAAATAGCAGATTTTAATGGTATGGAAATAAGACCGGTGATTGCTGCGGATATTGTTACCGGAACACCAAAAGTCTGTGAGGAGCTTTTGACACTTATCAAAGAAAATTGAACGCAGATAAGCATTCCCCCGCTTCAAGTATGCGGAGCACTAAGCGGCGGGTGAGGGGGATGCTTCTGTCAGTGGGAGTTGAAAGCTCCCGCTGACAGATCGCGAAGCGACTGCGTTCATGAGCAAGTAGCGAAGTGGATTGCGAATGTCCGCTTTACATTAAAAAGAAGCACGGAATTTAGAGGGAGAGACTCCATACTGCTTTTTGAAGGCTTTGCTTAAGTGAAATTCATCATAAAATCCGAAGTTCAGTGCAGCCTCGTGAAGTTTTGCGTCTGGTTGATGAATCAGAAAATCGCGTACCATTTCAAGTTTTGTCTCCATTTGATAAGCATAAAAGGTTTTCCCGTAATTTTTAAAAAAATGGTTATTTAAGGTACGGGCACAGATATAATAGCTGTCTGCAATTTCGGAAGCGGTATAAAAAACCTGAGGATTGGATTGAAGTTTCTGCGTAACCTCTTCCAAAAGGGAATCGGTTTTATGATTGGAGCAGATGTTATCATTTAATTCATGAATTTCGCAGAGCATAAGATTAAATAATAAAGAAATTCGATGTTCTTTCTGGGGGCTTTTCGACCAGTAGGCACGAATAATATTTTGAAAATAAGTGCGGATTAGAATCCGTTCTTTACAGTGCAATAAGGTATGGCATGGAAAAGTAGAAGAGGATTCCATTTTTTCCATGCTGTTTTTTGTGGATGAAAAACTCTGCCTTTTAGAATTAAGACCGTGTTTGCTGTCAGATTCCAAAGCGGTAGGAAGGACGTGCAGGTACATGTGACGATTGCCGGCATTGCAGGGAATCCGTCCATAGTGATGGCGTCCGGCAGATAGAATTAACAAATCATCTTTTGATAAATGATAAGCCTTGTCTTCTTCAAAGATTTCCCATTCTCCATCTAAAATATATAAAAAATCGTGCACATCCATAATCCGGTTTGGGTGAACCATTCCGTTTACGGAAGTGATATAATTTGCACCGGTTATCCGGCGGTCAGCCATTTCTTCTAAATTCAGCATAAAAAAATCCTCCTCTGAAACAGAATTAATACAGAATGATTAAAATCTGAAAATTCATATCTTTCCAAATTATACATGTAAATTTCCGAATTGGCAATGGATTCCACAGGCTCAAACTGCTAGAATAAATATAACGATATGAGTGTCAAAAGTACATCAAAATGATTTGGGAGGAAATTTACATGGACAAGACAAAATTCAGCAGACCACTTTCTTTAAAAAACGTACAGATTACGGATACATTCTGGAAAAAAAGAGATGGAATTAGTAAGGACAGAAGTAATTCCGTATCAGTGGAGAGCTTTAAATGATGAGGTAGAGGGTGCGGCACCAAGTTTTTGTATGCATAATTTTGAAGCAGCAGGCAGACAGAATAAGGAAAGAAGAGAGAAAGGAGCAGAATTTAAAGAGCCGGTTTATACATTTCGTGGATTTGAGACGCTTCCGGAAGACCCTGGACATCTCGAAGACAAGTTCTACGGATTTGTATTTCAAGACAGTGATTTTTATAAATGGATTGAAGCAGTTGGATATTCTTTAAGCCAGCATCCGGATGAAAAATTAGAGGGCGATTGCAGATGGTGCGATTGATATTGTCTGCAAAGCACAGCAGGAAAATGGCTATCTGGATACTTATTATATCTTAAATGGAAAAGATTAAGATTTTTACAAATTTAAAAGACAATCATGAATTATATTGTCTAGGACATCTCTTAGAGGGAGCAGTTGCCTACTATGATGCAACTGGAAAAGACAAATTATTAAACGCAGCAAAGCGTTATGCAGATTATGTAGACTCCTGCTTTGGAAAAGAAGAAGGAAAATGTAAAGGTTATCCGGGACATGAAATTGCAGAGATGGCACTGGTTCGTCTTTATGAGACAAACTGGCGAAGATAAATACTTGAATCTGGCACGTTTCTTTATTGATGAGAGAGGAACAAGACCATATTATTACGACAATGAACATCCGGAAGAAGTGAAAAAGAAACCAGACGGATTGCGCTATGAATATAATCAGGCACACAAGCCGGTTCGTGAACAGGACGAAGCAGTCGGACATTCCGTACGTGCAGTTTATCTTTACAGTGGAATGGCAGATGTGGCAAGACTGACAGAAGATGAAAGTCTGTTAAAAGCATGTGAAGTGCTCTGGAACAATATGACAAGAAAGAAAATGTATATTACCGGAGGAATCGGTGCAACCCATATTGGAGAAGCATTTTCCTTTAATTATGATTTGCCGAATGATACTGCTTATGCAGAAACCTGTGCATCCATTGGACTGGTATTTATGGCAAGAAGGATGTTAGAGATGACGCCGGATGCAAAATATGCTGACGTAATGGAGCGTGCATTATATAATGGAGTTTTAAGTGGAATGGCATTAGATGGAAAGAGCTTCTTCTATGTGAATCCATTAGAGGTGCTTCCGGAAGCCTGCCACAAAGATGAGAGAAAGTTCCATGTAAAAACCGGTTCGTCAGAAATGGTTTGGATGTGCCTGCTGTCCTCCAAACATTGCAAGATTATTAAGTTCTATCAGTACTTATGCATACACC
This sequence comes from Blautia stercoris, assembly GCF_054657695.1. Taxonomy (NCBI): domain Bacteria; kingdom Bacillati; phylum Bacillota; class Clostridia; order Lachnospirales; family Lachnospiraceae; genus Blautia; species Blautia stercoris. Next base: position 1,255,623 of record NZ_BAAHYF010000001.1, on the reverse strand, counting down.
GAAAATAAAGATACCTTATTTGTACATCTGTACATTGGTGGAGTAATTAAAAAACAGCTGGATGGACAGGGTATCGAAATCAAAGTGACATCTGAATTTCCATGGGATGGAACAGTAAAAGTAGAAATGCCTGCAACCGAAAAACCATTTACTCTGGCATTTAGAATTCCACGGTGGGCCAAAAATTATCAGGTAAAAGGTATAGAAGGCGCCAAAACAGAAGAAAAAGCCGGTTATCTCTATGTGACAAAACAGTGGACTGGAACTGAAACAGTAGAAGTGGAATTCCCAATGGAAGTAAGACTGGTTCAGACGAATCCAAAGGTAAGGGAAAATATTGGAAAAATCGCAGTTGTAAGGGGACCGATTGTGTATTGTCTGGAAGAAGCAGATAACGGTGCAGATTTACATTTAGTACGTTTAAGTCCAAAGGCAGTTTGTGAAGTAAAGGCTGAGAAAATCGCAGGAGAACCGGTAAAAACAGTGCTGACAGAGGGATTACGCCAGAAAAATTCAGAAAATCCAGAAGAGGAAGAACTGTACACCATCGCAGAACCAGATACCGAAGTTCCGGCTGATTTGAAATTTATTCCATATTATGTATGGGCAAACAGAGGCGAAAATGAAATGATGGTATGGGTGAAAAAAGCGTAAATCCAGCAGAAACTGTAGTTGCCAAAGAAAATAAAAAAGCATATAATAGACCTGTAATTGATAAAATGAGACATCAAAGAACAGATGGAGAAAGAGAGGTCTTAAATGTATTGCACAAGAAAAGTAGCAGATGATTTAATCTGGGTAGGAGCAGATGACAGAAGACTTGCCATGTTTGAGGGCGTGTATTCTGTGCCAAGAGGAGTTTCCTATAATTCATATTTATTATTAGATGAAAAGACCGTTGTATTTGATACCGTTGACCATGCAGTAGAGAAAACATTTCTCGAAAATGTAGAACATGGATTAAACGGAAGAACTTTAGATTATCTTGTAGTACAGCACATGGAACCGGACCATTCCGCAACAATCCGTACTCTGTTGATGCTATATCCGGAAGCAGAAGTGGTATGCAGTAAGAAAACAGAAGGAATGTTACGTCAGTTTTTTGGCGATGCAGTTAAGATGAACATAAAAGTAGTCGGAGAAGGGGATACCTTAAAAACCGGAAAACATGAGTTTACCTTCCTTGCTGCACCGATGGTTCACTGGCCGGAAGTCATTGTTACGTATGATTTGACAACCAAAACTTTGTTTTCAGCCGATGCTTTTGGAACATTTGGCGCATTAAATGGCGCATTATTTGCAGATGAAGTGGATTTCTTCCGTGATTATCTGGATGAAGCACGCAGATATTATACCAATATCGTAGGAAAATACGGTGTTCAGGTACAGGCTTTATTAAAGAAAGCGGCAACCGTGGAAATTCAGACCATTTGCCCACTTCATGGATTTGTATGGAGAGAAAATATCGGCGCTTATCTGGAAAAATATCAGAAATGGAGTTTATATGAACCGGAAGTAAGCGGTGTTATGATTGCGTATGCGTCTGTATATGGAAATACAGAAAATGCAGCCAATATTCTTGCATGCAGATTGCGCGATAAAGGAATCAAGACAACCATGTTTGACGTATCGGTAGCTGAAACTTCAGAAGTAGTCGCTGCGTCTTTCCAGTACAGCCATCTGGTATTTGCCGCTCCAACTTACAATGGCGGAATCTTTATTAAGATGGATGAAGTACTCCGTGATATTGAAGCACACAGCTTAAAGAATCGTACTGTAGCATTTATGGAAAATGGAACCTGGGCAGTGACATGCGGAAAACAGATGAAAGAAATTTTTGCGGGCTTAAAAGGCATGAATATTATAGAGGATACTGTTACAATTAAATCCGCACTCGCAGACGGTCAGGAAGCACAGATAGAAAAACTGGCAGAAGCGATTGCCGAAACCATGTAAAAAAACAGAATCAAAAATAAAAAAGAACCAATGGTTAATGACGGTTGACCATTGGTTCTTTTTAAGTTTATCTTTATTATTAAAATTAGTTCAGAGTATTAACAGCTTTAGATAAACGTGAAACTTTTCTTGCTGCGTTGTTTTTGTGGTAAACACCTTTTGTAGCAGCTTTATCAATTGTAGAAATAGCGTTTGCTAATGCTGCAACTGCTGCTTCTTTATCTTTTGCTACAACTGCTGCTTCTACTTTCTTGATAGAAGTCTTAACTGCTGATTTGATAGATTTATTTCTGTCAGCTTTTTTCTGGTTTACTAAAACTCTTTTTTTAGCAGATTTAATATTAGCCAAATCCGTACACCTCCAAAATTATTATATTTCGTATTCGTATGTTTATTATCTGATACCAAAGAAGACACGGGCACTTTGGTATTCACATGCTTTTTTATTCTAGTTTATTTATCGCAAAATGTCAATACATAAAATCTATGAAAATGCAAAAAATAGAAATAAATCTGATGAAGAGGGAGAAAAACAGCATGATTCGAGGAAGAATACACACCGATTTGGCACTGGAAGCAAAAGAAAGATATGAGGAGGATAATGTAGAAATCAGGGGCGTCTGTATTGAAGAAGAGTATAACGAGGAAAAAGATATCCGTACGACTTTGGTAAAAATTGAAACCGAAAATGGAGCACGGGCGATGGGGCGTCCGCAGGGAAGTTATCTGACTTTGGAAGCACCGAATCTATCTATACCGGATGAGGGTTATCACAGAGAAATTTCGGAAGAACTGGCAAGACAGGTTAAGAAACTGATACCGGAGAAAAAAGAATTGACGGTTTTGGTGGTGGGACTTGGAAATCGGCAGGTCACACCCGATGCGCTGGGACCGGATGTGGTGGACAATTTAAAGATGACCCGCCATATAATTTTAGAATATGGTGCACAGGCAATGGGAGAACAAAATATGTATCAAGTCAGCGGGCTCGTTCCGGGGGTGATGGCGCAGACTGGAATGGAGACACTTGAAATTGTAAAAGGTGTGATAAATGAGACCAAACCAGATGTTGTGATTGCGGTTGATGCACTTGCGGCAAGAAGTACAAAGCGGTTAAATCGTACAATCCAGATTACAGATACCGGAATCATTCCGGGCTCTGGTGTAGGAAATCACAGAAATGGGCTGACAAAGGAGACACTTGGAGTAAAGGTAATCGGAATCGGAGTGCCGACGGTGGTGGATGCAGCAACAATTGTACAGGATTCAATGGAAAAACTGCTTCAGACATTAGAAGAAAAAGAAAAGAAAGAATTTCTGGAGGAAATGATTCCACCGGCGTTATACAGCATGTTTGTGACGCCAAAGGACGTGGATGAGACAATGAAACGGTTGTCTTATACAATTTCAGAGGGTTTGAACCGAGTATTTTGTTAAAAAGCAGGTTCAGAACTTATCTGTGTTCATGAGCAAGTAGCGAAGCGGATTGCGAATGTCCGCTTTACAAGGCATAAAGCGCAGGGATTGTCTCATATAAAGATAGGAGGTGATAGGGGGAACAAAATGAGAGAAGGAAACAGGACAAAGCTGGTTTTATGGGGAATTTTTATCGTTCTTGCAGGATATCTGAGTTTGAAGGGGCTCTCTTTTGATAAAGAGACATTTGTATGGATGGGAATAAATCTGGAAGAGCAGGCAGTCGAGGTTTATCTCCCATCGATATTAGAATCGGATGGAAAAGACGCATCGCTTAGTGCCAATATTTTAAGTGGGTTATTTGTAAGAGGTGGGATAAATGTACGAAGCATTTCGGAACAGGCGGGGGCAGATTCGGAAACCGACCGGAAGATTATCAAAGAAAATGAACAATTTTTAGTTGAAAATCTGACAAAGGAAAATCAGGAGGCGGGACCGAAAGAAAAAAATCAGGAGAGTACAGGAATGGATAGTGAGGAAAAAAGTGCAGTGGAAGAAAACATGCAAGAAAATACGGAAGAAAGTACGCAAGAAAATACGGAAGAAAAGATTGAAGAAAATGCAGGAACGGAAAACGGGCAGAAGGGGACATTGACAGCCGGTGCCCCGGTCATGGACCTTCCATTGGAGCAGTTTCAGGATTTTAATTTTGTCATCAGCAATTTTTATACGATAGATAAGACAACCAGCATTAACAGTGAACAGCTTAATGCAGTGACACTCTTGGAAAAGGATTTGCGGATGAGTGCAGGGGCAGAAAATCCGCAGATTCTGATTTATCACAGTCATTCACAGGAAGAATTTGCAGATTCTGTTCCAGGGGATGCTTCCACAATGATAGTGGGGGTGGGAGAGTATTTGACGACTCTGCTTCGGGATACATACGGATACAACGTCATGCATGTGACAGACACGTTTGATATTATGGGTGGAAAATTAGACAGAAATAAGGCTTATAACTATGCACAGGAGACCATCAGCCGGATTTTGGAGGAAAATCCAAGTATTGAAGTGGTGATTGACCTGCACAGGGATGGAGTAACCGGTGCGAAACGGCTGGTGACGGAAATAAACGGAAAGCCGACGGCAAAGATTATGTTTTTTAATGGTCTAAGCCGGACGAATCAAAATGGAGAACTTTCCCATCTGCCGAATCCTTATATTCAGGATAATCTTGCATTTTCGCTTCAGCTTGCGCGGTATGCCAAAGAATATTATCCGGACTGGTTTCGTACGATTTATCTAAGAGGATATCGCTATAATCTGCACTTGAGACCAAAAGCTTTGCTGGTTGAATGTGGAGCACAGACAAATACGGTAGAAGAAGAAATGAACGCAATGCAGCCCCTTGCAGACATTTTGAACAAAGTGCTGACAGGGGCATGAAACGCTTGCGCATGCAGGGAATCTCGTGCTATACTGAGCGTTAGCAAGAGATAAAAATCACTTTAAAATTAAAATAAAGTTCAAGTTGAAAAACAGTTTAGAGGAGAAAGAACGAATTTATGGCAGGAATCGAACAAAGTAAAATCAGAAATTTTTGTATTATCGCACATATTGACCATGGAAAATCCACCCTTGCAGACCGTATCATTGAAAAAACCGGTCTTTTAACTGCAAGAGAGATGCAGGCACAGGTGCTTGATAACATGGAGTTGGAGCGTGAGAGAGGAATTACAATCAAATCTCAGGCAGTTCGTATTGTATATAAAGCAAAGGACGGAGAAGAGTATATTTTTAACTTGATTGATACCCCGGGGCATGTTGACTTTAACTATGAGGTTTCAAGAAGTCTGGCAGCCTGTGACGGTGCAATTTTAGTTGTTGATGCGGCACAGGGGATTGAAGCGCAGACACTTGCAAATGTATATCTTGCACTGGACCACGATTTGGATGTATTTCCGGTCATCAATAAAATTGACCTACCAAGTGCAGAACCGGAACGTGTCAAAAATGAAATTGAAGATGTCATTGGAATCGAAGCACAAGATGCACCTTTGATTTCTGCAAAAATGGGACTCAATATCGAAGAAGTGTTAGAGCAGATTGTGACGAAAATTCCGGCACCGACAGGGGATGCGTCTGCACCGCTTCAGGCATTGATTTTTGACTCCGTCTATGATTCTTATAAGGGTGTTATTGTATTTTGCCGAATCAAAGAGGGAACAGTAAAGAAAGGTACACGTATTCGTATGATGGCAACCGGAGCCGTAGAAGAGGTAGTAGAAGTTGGATATTTTGGAGCAGGACAGTTTATTCCATGCGATGAGTTATCCGCAGGTATGGTTGGTTATGTCACAGCAAGTATTAAAAATGTAAAAGATACCCGCGTGGGTGATACTATCACAGATGATGAGCGTCCATGCGATGCACCGCTTCCGGGTTACAAAAAAGTAAATCCGATGGTATACTGTGGGGTCTATCCTGCAGATGGTTCAAAATATCAGGATTTAAGAGATGCACTTGAAAAACTGCAGTTAAATGATGCCTCCCTTCAGTTTGAACCGGAAACTTCAATTGCATTAGGATTTGGTTTCCGCTGTGGATTCTTAGGGCTTTTACATCTTGAAATTATTCAGGAACGTCTGGAGAGAGAGTACAATCTTGATTTGGTTACGACTGCACCGGGTGTTGTTTACCGTGTCTATAAAACAAATGGAGAAATGATGGAATTAACGAATCCGTCTAATCTTCCGGATCCATCTGAAATTGATTACATGGAAGAGCCGATGGTAAAAGCGGAAATTATGGTGACAACGGACTTTATTGGACCGATTATGGATTTATGTCAGGAACGTCGTGGTCAGTATCAGGGAATGGAATATATGGAGACTACACGTGCACTTTTAAAATATCATCTTCCACTGAACGAAATTATTTATGATTTCTTTGATGCCTTAAAATCCCGTTCCAGAGGATATGCTTCTTTTGATTATGAAATGCTTGGCTATGAGAGAAGTGAGCTGGTTAAGCTGGATATTTTAGTCAACAAAGAAGAAGTGGATGCGCTTTCTTTTATTGTATTTGAAGGTTCTGCTTATGAGCGCGGCAGAAAGATGTGTGAGAAATTAAAAGAAGAGATTCCAAGACAGCTCTTTGAAATTCCGATTCAGGCAGCAATTGGAAGTAAGATTATTGCACGTGAAACCGTAAGAGCAATGCGAAAAGACGTACTTGCAAAATGCTATGGTGGAGATATTTCCAGAAAGAGAAAACTTCTTGAAAAGCAGAAAGAAGGAAAGAAGAGAATGCGCCAGGTTGGTAACGTAGAGATTCCACAGAAAGCATTTATGAGTGTATTAAAATTAGACGAAGATTAAGCTATTGTGACAGTAATAAAGAAAAGTAATAAAAATAGATCAAAATAGGTCAGGGTGTGGGAAGGTAGTAAAACAAATGAAGAAGGATTTGGGGCTGTATCTTCATGTGCCGTTTTGTGTAAAAAAATGCAATTACTGTGATTTTTTATCAAAAGAGGCAGCAGAAGAAGAAAAAGAGGCGTACGTAGATGCGCTGATAAAAGAAATAAAAAGCTATAAGAAATTTGCGGGGAATTACAAAGTATCAACAGTTTTTGTGGGTGGTGGAACTCCGTCCTGCTTAAGAGCGGAACAGACAAAACGTATCTTTGATGCACTTTATGAAATCTTTGAATTTGTCAAACATCCGGAGATTACAACAGAGATGAATCCGGGGACGGTTGACAGAGAAAAACTTGAAGTTTATAAGGCATGTGGAATCAATCGTTTAAGTATCGGCATGCAGTCGGTAAAAGATGAGAATTTGAAAGTGCTTGGACGGATTCACAATTTTGAACAGCTTCTGGAAGCTTATCAGTTGTCAAGAGAAGCCGGATTTACGAATATTAATCTGGATTTGATGTCCTCTTTGCCTTCTCAGACCAAAGAGGAATGGGAAGAAGAACTGCAAAAAACAGTGGAATTAAATCCGGAACACATTTCTGCGTATCAGCTTATCATAGAAGAGGGCACACCTTTTTATGAAAAATATGATGCACATCCGGAACTTCTGCCGAATGAAGAGGAAAGCAGAGCAATTTATCAGACAACAAAACGTATCTTAGAAGCAAACGGCTATATGCAGTATGAGATTTCCAACTATGCGAAACCGCAGAAAGAATGTAAACATAATCTGCGTTACTGGGAGCGGGGAGAGTATCTTGGAATCGGGCTTGGATCAGCCTCTCTGATTCAAAATATGCGTATGAACAATACCAGAGAGATGAGTGAATACCTGGAAAAATCCGCAGTGCCAAAAGAGATGCGAAAAGATGTGGAATTTTTAGAGAACCGTCAGCAGATTGAAGAGTTTATGTTTCTGGGACTTCGCAAAACTTATGGTGTTTCGAAAAAAGAATTTCACCGTGCCTTTGGACGGGAACTCGAAGATGTGTATGGACAGACCTTAAAGAAATTTATTGAAGAGGGCATGATAAAAGAGAAAAAAGACCGAATCTTTTTAACGGAAGACGGGGTACTGGTAAGCAATCAGATTTTATCAGAGTTTCTGTTTTAACTGCCTGATTTTTGTTCGGGCTATCTTAAGAAATATTAGAAAAATTTAAGAAAGTTTTAGAAATAAAATCTGGAAAAATAAGGACTTCTGTGGCAAAATAAAAGACGCAGGAGTTGACAGGTATGTTTTGTAATGGGGACAGAGCTACATAAATAAACTCCGAAAGATGGTAAGAGCGCATATAAGTTTATGGGAGGCTTTATATTATGAATATTTTATTTTTCCTTACTCCAAAAAGTGATGTTGCTTATATTTATGACAATTACAGTTTAAGACAGGTGCTTGAAAAGATGGAATATCACAAGTATTCCTGTATTCCAGTGATTGGAGTGGACGGAAAATATGTAGGTACAATCACAGAAGGTGATTTGTTATGGGGTCTGAAAGAACGTGGGGCATTTGATTTGAAGAAAGCAGAAGAAGTTCCGATTCGTTCCTTTGAGCGTAGAATGGATTATGCACCGGTTCGGATTGATTCGGATATGGAAGATTTGCTCGATAAAGCACTTCGCCAGAATTTTGTTCCGGTTATAGATGACCAGAAGAATTTTATCGGAATTGTCACAAGACGTGATATTATGATGTATATGGCATCTGCCGGCAGAAAATCAAAGACCGAATCGAAAAAAGTATATATGGAAACAGTAGGTTAACCACTTAAGTCAGGATAAAAATTATAAGAAAAGGACAGTCTAATACAGGCTGTTTTTTTCTTTTACAAAGTTATAAGGAGAGTGTTAAAAGTATAAAAACGTGTCTTGAAAATGATACGAACAAATGTTTGTAAATAAAAAATCCCTGTGCTATAATGATACTGTTGAAGTTAATCAGATCGCAAGAAGGAAATGAGGAAAAATACATTGAGAAATCAGGAACATAAATTTATTAAGATACGTGGAGCAAATGAAAATAATTTAAAAAATTTAAGTGTAGACATTCCAAGAAATGAATTTGTTGTGCTGACCGGTCTAAGTGGTTCAGGAAAGAGTTCTCTGGCATTTGATACAATTTATGCGGAAGGACAGCGCAGATATATGGAGTCGCTTTCTTCTTATGCAAGACAGTTTTTAGGACAGATGGAAAAGCCGGATGTGGAGAGTATTGAAGGACTGTCTCCGGCGATTTCCATTGATCAAAAGTCAACGAATCGAAATCCCCGTTCTACCGTTGGAACAGTAACCGAAATTTACGATTATTTTCGTTTATTGTATGCAAGGGTGGGGATTCCGCATTGTCCAAAGTGTAAAAAAGAAATCAAAAAACAGACCGTAGACCAGATGGTAGACCAGATTATGGCACTGCCCGAGCGGACGAAATTCCAACTGCTTGCTCCAGTCGTAAGAGGCCGGAAGGGAACACATGCCAAACTGCTGGAACAGGCAAGAAAAAGCGGTTATGTCCGTGTGCTGATTGACGGGAATCTTTATGAATTAAATGAAGAAATCAAATTAGATAAAAATATTAAGCATAATATTGAGATTGTTGTGGATCGTCTGATTGTAAAAGAGGGAATCGAAAAGCGTCTGACCGATTCTATTGAAAATGTGCTTCATCTTGCAGATGGACTGATGATGGTGGATACCATGGATGGAAACGTAATTAATTTCAGTCAGAGCTTTTCCTGTCCGGACTGTGGAATCAGCATTGATGAGATTGAACCGAGAAGCTTTTCGTTTAATAATCCGTTTGGAGCGTGTCCGGACTGTTTAGGTCTCGGATATAAGATGGAATTTGACGTGGATTTAATGATTCCGGATCAGAGTTTAAGCATTGCCGAGGGTGCAATCGTTGTGCTTGGATGGCAGTCCTGTACGGATAAGGGCAGTTTTACCCGTGCAATTTTAGATGCACTTGCTGAGGAATATCATTTTGATTTGGAAACTCCGTTTCAGGATTATTCGGATGAAATTAAAAACGTGATTATCAATGGAACAGGTGGAAAGAAAGTGAAAGTTTATTATAAAGGTCAGCGTGGAGAAGGCATTTATGATGTCGCTTTTGAGGGGCTTATCAAAAACGTGGAGCGTCGGTATAGAGAAACCGGTTCAGAGAGTTCCAAACAGGAATATGAAAGTTTCATGCAGATTACACCGTGCAAGACCTGTAAAGGTCAGCGCCTGAAAAAAGAAGCGCTTGCCGTAACAGTCGGAGAGAAAAATATTTCCGAGGTAACGGCACTTTCGATTCGTAATCTTCAGGAATTTTTGGAAAATTTAAAGCTTACAGAGACACAGCAGTTAGTCGGAAATCAGGTGTTAAAAGAAATTCGTGCAAGGGTTGGTTTTCTTGTGAGTGTAGGTTTAGAATATCTGACGCTTTCAAGAGCGACCGGAACACTTTCCGGAGGAGAGGCACAGAGAATTCGTCTGGCAACCCAGATTGGTTCGGGGCTTGTCGGGGTTGCCTATATTCTGGATGAACCGAGTATTGGATTGCACCAGAGAGATAATGACAGGCTGTTATCCGCTTTGAAGCATTTGAGAGATTTAGGAAATACGCTGATTGTGGTCGAACATGATGAAGATACGATGAGGGAATCCGACTGCATTGTTGATATTGGACCTGGTGCAGGAGAACATGGAGGAGAGCTGGTTGCAATTGGAACCGCCGAAGAAATTATGCAGTGTCCGGAATCAATTACTGGAAAATATTTGAGTGGTGAATTAAAGATTCCGGTTCCAAAGGAGAGAAAACAGCCGACGGGATTTTTGACTGTAAGAGGCGCAGAGGAAAATAATTTAAAAAATATAGATGTCAATTTCCCATTGGGGGTTATGACCTGTGTAACCGGAGTATCAGGTTCTGGAAAGAGTTCGCTTGTCAATGAAATTTTGTATAAGAGTCTTGCAAAAAAATTAAATCGTGCAAGAGTAGTGGCAGGAAAACATAAATGCATCGAAGGAGTGGAACAACTTGATAAGGTCATTGCGATTGACCAGTCCCCAATCGGACGAACTCCAAGGTCAAATCCTGCAACGTATACAGGAGTATTTGACCAGATTCGTGATTTATTTGCGGCAACTGCGGATGCAAAAGCGAGAGGGTATAAGAAAGGTCGTTTCAGCTTTAATGTAAAAGGTGGACGCTGTGAGGCATGTAGTGGAGATGGAATCTTAAAAATTGAGATGCATTTTCTTCCGGATGTTTATGTGCCTTGCGAAGTGTGTCATGGGAAACGTTACAACCGTGAGACTTTGGAAGTCAAATACAAGGGAAAAAGCATTTATGATGTGTTAAATATGACGGTGGAAGAAGCACTGGAATTTTTTGAACATGTACCGTCTATCAAAAGAAAGATTCAGACCCTTTATGATGTAGGACTTTCTTATATCCGCTTAGGACAGCCTTCTACGGAGCTTTCCGGAGGTGAAGCACAGAGAATCAAGCTGGCTTCTGAGTTAAGCAAAAGAAGTACCGGAAAGACGATTTATATCTTAGATGAGCCGACAACCGGACTTCATTTTGCAGACGTGCATAAATTAATCGAAATTTTACAGCGTCTTTGTGAAGGAGGAAATACCGTTGTTGTCATTGAACATAATTTAGATGTCATAAAAACTGCGGATTATCTTATCGATATTGGTCCGGAAGGAGGGGATAACGGGGGAACTGTGGTGGCATTTGGAACACCGGAAGAAGTTGCAGCGAATCCTGTCTCCTATACAGGTCAGTACGTGTCAAAATATTTGAAATGATTGCCTCTTTTCATTTTTCGGTAAGTTCGGTATAATGAAACACACAGCAGTCAGGCTGTGGTCTGCCAGAATCTTAAAATAAGATGAAAATAAAAGGCAGGAAAGGGGTAAAAATATGGGAGCTACAGAGATTGGAATTGACTTGGGCACAGCGAACATTCTGGTATATGTAAAAGGAAAAGGAATCATATTAAAAGAGCCATCCGTTGTTGCTTATGATAAAGATACAAATAAAATACGTGCAGTCGGCGAAGAGGCAAGACAGATGATTGGAAGAACACCGGGGAACATTATGGCGATACGTCCGATGCGTCAGGGTGTGATTTCAGACTATGAAGTAACAGAAAAGATGCTCAAATACTTTATTTCAAAGGCAATGGGAAAAAGAGCGTTTCGAAAACCAAGAGTCAGCATTTGTGTGCCAAGCAGTGTCACAGAAGTAGAAAAAAAAGCAGTAGAAGAGGCAACTTATCGTGCCGGTGCAAGAGACGTTGCAATCATCGAAGAACCGATTGCAGCGGCGATTGGAGCTGGAATTGATATTACAATTCCATTTGGAAATATGATTGTAGATATCGGAGGAGGAACAACAGACGTTGCAGTAATTTCGCTGGGCGGAACGGTAGTTTCAACTTCCATAAAAGTAGCAGGAGATAACTTTGATGAGGCAATTATGCGTTATGTTCGCAAAAACTATAATTTGATTATTGGTGAGCGTACAGCAGAGGCAGCAAAGATAAAGATAGGAACGGTTTATCCGGAAACTCTTCCACATACAATAGAAGTAAAGGGCAGAGATACTGTATCCGGACTTCCAAAAAGTGCAGAGATTTCATCCGAAGAAATCCGTGAGGCACTTGCAGAATGTATCGCTCAGATTATGGAAGTGATTCACAGTGTCCTTGAGAAAACACCGCCGGAACTGGCTGCGGATGTTGCTGAACGTGGAATTGTCTTAACTGGAGGCGGGGCGCTTTTGGGTGGATTCGAAAAATTGATTGAAGAAGAAACAGGAATTAATACAGTTGTTGCAGAAGACCCTGGAATGGTAGTGGCTGTTGGAACAGGACAGTACCTTGATGTAATGAGTAAAGTCGAGGGAAAATAAGAAAGGAAAGCAGATGGAGGAAACCATAGAAGGATACGTTGACCACATTATCTTTCGAAATCAGGATAATGGATATACGGTTATGGTGGTAGTCACAGAGGACGAAGAATTAACTTGTGTCGGCAGTTTTCAGTATATGAACGAGGGAGAAACGATAAAAGCGTTCGGGCATTATACCGAACATCCCTCCTATGGACGGCAGTTTGTAATGAGTTCTTATGAAGTCATTGTTCCACAGGATTCTCAGGCGATGGAGCGGTATTTGGCTTCGGGAGCAGTTAAGGGAATTGGAGCGGCACTGGCAGCAAGAATTGTCCGCAGATTTAAAGAAGACACCCTGCGTATTATGGAGGAAGAACCGGAACGCCTTGCCGAGGTAAAAGGAATCAGTTTGAGAAAAGCGCAGGAGATTTCAGATCAGATAGTGGAAAAATCAGATATGCGAAAAGCAATGATGTTTCTTCAGCAGTATGGAATTTCTCTGGCACTTGGAGGAAAAATTTACAAGCAGTATGGACCACAGATGTATCATGTTTTAAAAGAAAATCCATATCAGATGGCAGAAGATGTAGAGGGGATCGGATTTAAGATTGCAGATGAGATTGCAGGAAGAATTGGAATTTTGCCGGATTCAGATTATCGAATTCGAAGCGGACTTCTTTACATACTGACGCAGGCATCGGCAGAGGGTCATGTTTATCTTCCAAAGAAGCTTCTTTTAAGAAGGGCATCTGCGCTTTTGTGTGTGGAAGAATCCTACATGGAAAAACATATCATGGATTTGGCAATTGAGCGGAAGGTTGTAATAAAAGAAATTATGCCGGGGGAAGAAGAACAGGAGCAGATTGTGTATGCAAGCCAGTTTTATCAGGTAGAGCTGCATGTGGCACAGATGTTAAAAGAACTGGATTTAAAAGAAGAAATCAATCAGGATAAGTTAAAGCTTCAGTTAGATGAACTTGAATCAGCAGAAGAAATTACGCTGGATGAAAAACAGAGACAAGCAGTAATGCAGGCAGCCTCAAATGGGCTGCTTGTTGTAACAGGTGGACCGGGAACCGGAAAGACAACGACTATTAATGCGATTATCCGGTATTTTGAACAACAGAATGAAGAAATTCTTTTAGCTGCGCCGACGGGAAGGGCGGCAAAGCGAATGGCGGAGACGACGGGGTATGAGGCAAAAACTATTCACCGTCTGTTGGAGCTTTCCGGTATGCCGGAGAATCAGACAAAAAAAGGAATTCATTTTGAAAGAAATGCGCAGAATCCATTAGAAGCCGATGTGATTATTATTGATGAGATGTCGATGGTAGATATTTTTTTAATGCATGCGCTGCTTTCGGCAATTATGCCGGGAACAAGACTGATTTTGGTAGGAGATGTCAATCAGCTTCCAAGCGTGGGCGCAGGGAGCGTGTTGAAAGATATTATTTTGTCCGGTCAGTTTGCCGTGGTAGAATTGACAAAAATTTTCCGTCAGGCTTCCCAGAGTGATATCGTTGTTAATGCGCATAAAATCAATAAGGGAATACCGGTTACACTCGATAATAAGAGCATGGACTTTTTCTTTTTAAAACGTTACGATGCAAACGTGATTATCCGTGTATTGATAGCGCTGATTCAGAATAAACTACCGAAATTTGTAAATGCGACTCCTTATGAAATTCAAGTTCTGACTCCAATGAGAAAAGGGCTTTTAGGTGTGGAACGCTTAAATATGGTTTTGCAGCAGTATTTAAATCCGCCAGATAATCAGAAAAGAGAAAAAGAGCACAGACAGGGACTGTTTCGTGAAGGCGATAAGGTCATGCAGATTAAAAATAACTATCAGACAGAGTGGGAAATCCGTGGAATCGGGGGCATCCGTATTGAAAAAGGTGTAGGTGTATTTAATGGAGACACCGGAATTATCAGAGAAATCAATCTGTTTGCGGAGACGCTGACGGTCGAATTTGAAGAGAGACGTTTTGTAGAATATCCATTTAGGCAGTTAGATGAACTTGAACTTGCTTATGCAATTACGATACATAAGTCACAAGGTAGTGAATATCCGGCAGTAGTCATTCCGCTTTTGAATGGACCAAAGATGTTAATGAACCGTAACTTATTATATACAGCAGTGACCAGAGCACGAAAATGTGTGACTTTAGTAGGAGATGAAAAAATATTCTGGGAAATGGAAGAAAACCAAATGGAACAAAGCCGTTACACGACACTCGATTTAAGATTAAAGGAAATCGGATTACAGCAGGAATTTTAGATATTCTTTATCCAAGGAGGTGTCCGGTGTGCGGAGAAATCGTAGCACAAAGGGGGCGCAGTATCTGTAAAGACTGCGCCCCAATGTTAAAACCGATAAAAGGAGTTCGATGTTACCGCTGTTCCAGACCACTTTTAGAGGAACGACAGGAATTTTGCTATGACTGTAGTAGAAAAAAACATGTTTATCAACAGGGAATTGCGGTGTTTGGGTATCAAAGTCCGGTGGCGCAGTCCCTTTATCAGTTAAAATATCATGCGAGAAAAGAGTATGGAATTTTTTATGGGCATTATGCGGCAGTGTATGCAAAAAAACAAATTCAGGCATGGAAGATTGAGGTACTGATTCCGGTGCCGCTGCATCCGTCCCGTTTGGCAAAACGTGGTTATAACCAGGCAGAGGTGATTGCAAGGGCGATGGGAGAAAAATTAAATCTTCCGGTTGTGACGGATGCAGTAAAACGAGTGGAAAAAACAAAACCGTTAAAGGAATTAAATCCACAGGAGCGCAGAAAAAGTCTTCAGAGGGCATTTATGCCGGCAAAAAATCAGGCGCACTGGAAAAATGTACTGATTATCGATGATATTTATACAACGGGAAGTACGATTGATGCAGTCAGTCGGGTTTTAAAAGAAACACAAAGAGCAGAAGCTATCTATTTTCTGACGATAGCAATCGGTATTGGAAATAATTAGAAAATAATCAGAAAGAAATTGACAAAAAATTTTTCATAGAATATAATGGGGCAAGAATCGGGAGGTAAATCATTTTGTTTCATAAGTCAGCATAGTGAGTACTTTTACAGGAGCTGTGCTTTAGAAAAGAGGAGTAAAAATGAGAAAAAAAACATTGTTTATCGTACTATGTCTGCTTTCAGGAATTCTGACTCTTGGTGGATGTGGAAAGTCAGAAACTGACGATGCCAAAACACAGAAAAGTGAAGCAAAAGAAGAGGATGAATGGGAAGAAACTCCGGTTGCACCAATTGAAAAAGAAGATTTGAAAAAAATCGGAGTTCCGCTGAAGGGGACTGTTGAGATAAAACTGGAAAATAATACTGGAAAGAGTATTACCGGATTTGCAGTTAAGAAAAGTGAAAACAGTGAGTTTGGTGAGAACCTGCTCGAAGATGAGGATGTTTATGTCAAAGGTGAGAAGCGTTATTTTTACTATGACTATAAGCAGGAAAATTCAGAAGAAGAAACGGAGACGATTTCTGCAGATTACGACGGTAATACAGAGGAAGAAACAGACGAAAGTGTACCTGAATATGATATTCAGATTACATACTTAAATGGTACCACCGCAGTTCTTCATAATTTTCCGTTTGATGATATGAAAGAGGGTACATTAGAGTTGGAAGATGAGATTACTTATCTGACTTATACAAGTATCAAGACGAAAAAAGAAGTCGATACAAAAGACGAAGAGCGCAGTATCAGGACAAAAGAAGAAACAGCAGCGGCAGAAGCGCAGAGAAAAGCGAACGAGGCGGCAGCAGCAGAGGCAAAACGTCAGGCAGCGGAGGCGGCAGCAGCAAAACAGCAGGCAGAAGCAGCGGCGGCGGAAGCACAAAAACAGGCGCAGGCAGCAGCAGAGGCACAGAAGCAGGCACAAGAGCAGGCGGCACAACAGCAGCAGGATGCAAACCAGAACCAGGACGCAAACCAGAATCAGAATCAGGACGCAAACCAGAATCAGAATCAGGACGCAAACCAGAATCAGAACCAGGATGCAAACCAGAATCAGAACCAGGATGCAAACCAGAATCAGAATCAGGATGCAAACCAGAATCAGCAGACGCCTGATAATACAACGACAGATAGTAATACAACAACAGAAACTCAGCAATAAGAATCAAAAGAAATGAAATAAAGAAAGAACAGATAAAAGAGACCATTGAAAAGAGAAATGTTACTAAGAACAAAGAGAACAGTAACAAAGAAACAATGGTCTCTTTTGGTATGCGCAGAAAGGGTTGCTTCGTCTGCTTTAAGTATGGTATAATATAAAACGTATGATTAGATTTGCTTTAAGAAAGCAGAGGGAAATTAGATGTTAAATGAACAGAAAATTAAGAAGATGAGAAAGCTGGCCACCTATGAGTCAGGCAAGGGTCGTAAGCAGCTTAGAATCAGTAAGTATTATAGAAGTGATTATATCGGGCTTTCCTTGATTAAGAATTTTTTTCTTACTACAATTGCTTATGGTTTGCTGCTTCTGGTGTATTTCGGAAGCAAAAGTGATTATCTGATGGATAATATCAATCAGATAGACGTGGTTGCACTCGGGGTGAAAGTAATTTTGTTTTATCTGGTTATGATTGCAGGATACAGTATTATTACCTATGTGTATTGTTCTGTAAAGTACAGACAGGCACAGGAGGGGGTAGAGGAGTACTATCAGGAATTAAGCCAGCTTAAAAAGATGTATGACAGAGAAGAAACAAAAGCTGGTAAAGCGGCTAAAAGGAGGAAGGCATAAGGCATGACGAAACTATTACTATGGAAACAAAAAGTGAAAGAATTTTATGGAGAGCATGATTTCTGGATTACGCCTTTATTTAAATTCCTTTTGGCATTTGTTGTATTTTCACAGATTAACGGTTTATTAGGATTTATGAGACAAATCGATAACATTTTTGTTGTTTTGATTTTATCTTTGATTTGTGCAATGTTTTCAATTAATGTGATGACCATATTGGCGTGTCTCCTGATTCTTGGTCATTGTTATGCAGTTGGAATTGAGACGGCAGGATTTGCAGCAGTCTTACTGATTTTATTAATGATTTTATTTCTTCGTTTTACTTCAGAAGATAATGTCGCATTGATTCTTACACCGATTTCTTTTACCCTGCATATTCCGGCAGCAGTACCGGTAGGCTGTGGCATTTTAAGAGGAGCATCAAGCGCAGTACCATCCGGATGTGGGGTAATATTATATTTCTTTATGAAACTGGTAAAAGACAGAGCAACGGTACTTCAGGGAAACGAAACGGAGCCACTGCAGAAATTACAGCTTTTATTAGACGGTGTCTTAAAAAATGAAGAAATGTGGCTGACAGTTGTAGTTTTTGCAGCAGTTGTTGTGATTGTAAGTGTCATCAGCAGAGCGTCTTTTGACTATGCATGGAGAATTGCAATTGTGACAGGTGCAGTTGTTTATATCGTTATCATGGTATTTGGAAGCATGTTCATGAGCGTCAGCACGGAACTTGCAGGGATTATTTTATCTGGTGTAGCTGCAATTATTATTGGATTTGTTATTGAATTCTTTGAACTGGGTGTGGATTATTCAAGAACAGAACTGACTCAGTTTGAAGATGATGAATATATCTATTATGTAAAAGCAGTTCCAAAAGCACTGGTTTCCGAAAGCAAAAAAAGTGTAAAGAAATTTACACCGAATTCTAAAGTGGTGGAAGAAGTAAGGCTGGATGAAGTCAGACAAAATAAAGAAACAAAAGCGTATCAGCAGGAAAGTCAGCATCAGGAAATAAAACCAATTCCGGAAGAAAATCTGAGTCAGACCGAAAAAGCACATACACAGGATTTTTCAGCGAAACAGAACACAGCACAGGAAGAATCGGAGGCAGTTCCGGTAGAACGTGTGGCAGAAGAAGATTTTGACTTTGAAAAACAATTAGAGGAGTCTTTAAAAAACTTATAAAAATTTCAGATTAGAGAAAAGAACTATAAGGGGGTGAGACTGTGGGAGATTTTTTATTATCCGTAACAAGTTACTTAACAGGTATCCGATTACCGTATTTTACGTGGAGTGATATTGTTGAAATTCTGTTGATTGCTTTCTTTGTATATGAGTTTATGTTATGGATTCGTAATACCAGAGCATATTCGCTTTTAAAAGGAATCTTAATTGTGCTTGCATTTATTTTCATTGCATTTTTATTGAAGATGAATACAATTTTATGGCTGGTTACCAACATGGCAGGATATGCAATTACGGCCGTATTGATTATTTTTCAGCCAGAGCTTAGAAAGGCACTTGAAGAACTGGGACATAAAAAAATCGTAAGCAGTATCATTCCATTTGATTCAGGAAACAAAGAAGAAGACGGATATTTTTCTGATAAAACAATTAACGAAATTGTTCGTGCAAGTTTTGAAATGGGAGCAGTCAAAACAGGAGCTTTGATTGTAATAGAAGAAGAAACCATTTTAAATGAATATGCGAGAACCGGAATTTATCTGGATTCTTTAGTAAGCAGTCAGCTTTTGATTAATATTTTTGAACATAATACACCGCTTCACGACGGAGCAATTGTCATTCGGGGAGACAGAATTGTGGCAGCGACCTGTTATCTCCCTCTTTCTGATAACATGGCACTGAATAAGAATCTTGGAACAAGACATCGTGCAGGAGTCGGAATCAGTGAGGTCAGCGATTCTTTTACAATTATTGTATCAGAAGAGACCGGAAATGTATCAGTTGCAAAACAGGGCAAACTGGATGTTGCATTGACAAAGGATGAGTTAAAAGAACGTCTGAAGAAAGAGCAGAATGCGACACCGGAGAATGCAAAACGGAAAAAAATAATATGGAAGGGATGGGGAAAGAATGAGAAAAAATCTGATGAATAAATTTACTCTTAGAATTCTTTCGCTGTTTATTGCCATATTTATTTGGCTTCTGGTTGTTAATATTGAGGATCCTGTAAGGACAATTACAATTACCGATGTACCGGTTACATTTGCAAACGAATCTTATATTGAAAGTATGAATAAAGTGGCGCTTATGGAAGATGGGAAAGATACTGTGGATGTCAAGGTGACAGGTGCAAGTTCGATTATGAAAAAAATCAGCAGGGACAATATTTCAGCGGTAGCGGATTTAACCCAGATTGTAGATCTGGAGTCTGATCCGATTATGGTTCCGGTCTATGTCAGCTATTCCGGTATTGAAGAGCACAACATAGAAGCAAGACCAAGAAATATTCCGATTACAATTGAAAACAGAGTCAGTCAGGAATATACAATTGCAGTGAATACAGGCGATACGAAACCGGAAAAAGGATATGAAGTCGGAAAAACGGAAACAAATCCAGACCGTGTGACAATCATCGGACCAGAATCGATTATGAATAAGATTGGAAATGTCGTGGCTCAGGTAGATGTCAGTGGAATGTCAAAGGATGATACCAGACAGTCTGAGATTAAAGTTTATGACAAAAACCTCGAAGAACTTTCTGAAAAGCAGATGTCGTATCTGAAGTTTGATATACAGTCTACAACAATAGATGTAAATGTTGAATTATGGAAAGTGAAACAGGATGTTCCGGTGGAAGTGAAATATTCCGGAACGGTAAAAGCGGGATATTATGTATTCCAGGTTTCTTCTACGCCGAATACCATCAGTATTGCAGGAACGCAGGAAGCCTTAAAACAGTTTGAAGAGGATGGAGATAAACTGGTAATTCCAGCATCACTGGTTAATATCAGTGGAAAATCTTCGGATTATGAAGTAAAAGTAAATCTCGAAGATTTGCTTCCGGAAGATATTGAACTTGCGACAGATATCAGTGAGACAGCCCTTGTGACAGTGAAGATTCTTCCGTTAAATAGTAAAGAGTATGAAATTCCGGTAAACAGTATCACAGTAAATAATAAGCCATCCGATACGGATTTGGTTTTTGACAGAGAGAAAATAACAGTAAGAATCCTGGGAACGGAAGAAGCACTTGAAAATCTGAAAGAAGCGCAGATTGCGTTAAGTATTGATTTAAAATCTTACAGTGTCGGAGAATATGAAGTTCCGGTACAGATTACACTTCCGGATGGATATACCTCTCTGGATACGGTGAAAGTAAAATTAAAACTGGTGAAAGCCGCAGAAATTACGACGGGATAGTGGACTTTGAACACAGATTTACAATAACAGAAGCAGGGAGTGAGAAACATGGTAAGCCAGAAAGTAAAAGTAAATAATTTGATTGGTCTGCACTTAAGACCGGCAGGAAAGCTTTGTAATGAGGCAATGAAATATAAATGTCTGATTACCTTTCATTATAAAGACGTGACAGCAAATGCAAAGAGTGTGCTGAGCGTACTTGGTGCCTGCGTAAGAGGTGGAGCGGTCATTGAACTGGTATGTGAGGGAGAGGACGAACAGACCGCTTTGGAACATTTGGTTGATTTGCTGGAGCATTCACTTCAGGAGTGAACTACCACACGCCATAAAGGCATGTGGATACACGGCGACAGAAACTTATAAAGAAAAATAAGAATAGAAATACAAAAGTGCTGGGGCAAAAATTTTGACCCCAGCATTGTGCTGTAATTATGATAAAAAAGAAAAAATACAAAATGGGGGATAAACATGCAGAATAATATAAAACAAGGCTTAAAAGATGGAATTCCGATTGCACTTGGGTATTTTTCTGTCAGTTTTACATTTGGCATGCTGGCAGTGAATCATGGAATGAAACCATTTCATGCAGTATTGATTTCACTGTTGAATCTGACATCGGCAGGACAGTTTGCAGGACTTAATGTCATTCTGGCAGGGTCTTCTCTGGTGGAAATGGCACTAACCCAGCTTGTCATTAATATGCGTTATGCGTTGATGTCACTGTCACTTTCACAGAAATTTGCACGAAGTGTTCATACCGGACACAGACTGGCGATTGCTTATGGTATCACGGATGAAATTTTTGCGGTGGCAAGTTCTAAAAAAGGAAAAGTGGGTCAGTGGTACATGTATGGATTGATTTTCCTTCCGGTGGTTGGCTGGGTATCCGGAACGCTTGGAGGTGCGGTGGCAAGTACAATTATGCCGGAATTTATCAGAAGTGCATTGGGTGTTGCTTTATACGGAATGTTTGTGGCGATTGTTATTCCTCCGGCTAAAAAAGAGAAAAATGTATGTATTGTTGTAATTACCGCATTGATTTTAAGTACAGGATTTTATTATCTGCCTCTGCTTTGTAAGATTTCAGATGGGTTTAAAATTATTATCTGTACGTTATTAGCAGCTGGAATGGGCGCAGTCCTGTTTCCGATTAGGGAGGAAGAATCATGATTTATGCTTATATTTTTGTGATGGCAGGAGTAACGTATCTGATTCGTATGCTTCCGCTCACATTATTTCAGAAAAAAATTACAAATGTTTATATCCGTTCGTTTTTATATTATGTACCTTATGCCTGTCTGACCGCTATGACGTTTCCGGCAATTTTGTATGCGACAGATTCTCCAATTTCAGCGTTTGCGGGGCTGGTAGTTGCAGTGATTTTCGCCCTGAAAGAAAAAAGTCTTGTAACAGTAGCGTGTTTCTCTTGCATAGCTGTGTTTGTTATGGAGAGAATTTTATCATTTCTGTAAAGAAAACTTAATATTGTTTTACATTCTGTTTGTTGTAAAAACAGGTCAAAAATGGTAAAATAAGTAAAAATCAGGAGATACCAGAAAGCGAGGGATAGGTATGAAAAAAAGAAGAATGAAACTGTTATCCTTGATGCTTACCGTGGCCGTTACTATGACAACGGTATTGCCGGTAAGTGCAGCGACTGTATCAGAAGGAGCGGTACAGAGCCAGGAAAGTTCACAAACTCTTTTAGAGGGACAACCGGATGGCGGACAGCAGGAAGTTGGAGAGCAAGAGACAGGAGAAGAAACTCCGGATGTGAAAGAAACTCCAGATGTGAAAGAAACTCCGGATGTGAAAGAAACTCCGGATGTGAAAGAAACTCCGGATGCAGAAGCTGAGGCTCCGTCTGAGGATATGAAAGAAGAGCCGAATGAGACTCCGGCGGATGAGGCAAAGACAGAAGAACCTTCACAGGAGGGACTGGAAGAACGACAGCCGACGGATACAATTACTGTACTGAAAAATAATGAATTAAAAGGTGAAAAAATTGACGAACACTGGACGTTAGAAACTGTAGTGGATGCATCCAATAAAGCAAAACAGATAATTTATCGTTATTATGAAAATCTTACAAATGCAGGCACGCTGACAGAAAAATGGGTGTTTGAAGTAGAAAAAAGTATCTGGGTAAAATATGAGGCTGAAACTGATGTAACACCGGTTGTTTTAAGTGAAGATGTTTATCAGATTGGAAAAGACAGTTATTATTTAAATGCAAAGGGTCAATTTGCATCCAACGCATGGAAAAAATATAGAAGTGAAACCGGAACAGAGTATTATTATTTTTTTAATGCAGAAGGAAAGAAAGATACTTCTAAAACAGGACTCCGTACAGATATTGAAAATGGAGTAACTTATTTTCTGGAAGAAAATGGAGAAATTTTTAAAAATGGTCAGAAAGTCATAAATGGAGTGACTTATGTCTTTGGAGCAGACGGAAAATGTACTTCCAATTATAAACCGGGCTGGGAAAAGACAGCTGATGGCTGGAAATGGAAACAGGCTGATGGAACATATGCGGCAGGTACCTGGATTTTGACAAGTGGTAAATATTACTATCTGAAATCGAACGGAATCATGGCTACCTACTGGACACAGGTAGATGGAAAATACTATTTCCTTGGCGCAGATGGTTCTATGAGAACTTACTGGCAGAATATTTATGGTAAATATTATTGGCTCGGAAGAGATGGATCAATGAAAACCGGCTGGCAGCAGGTTTATGGCAAATGGTACTATCTTGGAAAAGAAAATGATGGTGCGATGAAATATTACTGGCAGAAAATTGACGGTAAGTATTATTGGTTAGGTCATGGAAATGATGGCGCGATGAAAACCTACTGGCAGAAAATCTATGGAAGATATTATTTCCTTGGCAGTGATGGCTCTATGAGAACCGGTTGGCAGAAGATTTATGGAAAATACTATTATCTTGGCGGAGCAAGTGATGGCTCTATGAAAACCGGTTGGCAGAGAATCGGAAATAAAAAGTATTATTTTGGCGGAGCAAACGACGGTGTCATGAAAACTGGCTGGCAGAAGATTGATGGCAAGTATTATTATTTCGGAGGTACTGCAGACGGAGCAATGAAAACCGGCTGGACTTCTGTTGGCAGCAAATGGTACTACTTAGACAGTAACGGAGTGATGCAGACTGGTTATATTAAAACCGGAAATACCAGATTTTATATGGATGCGAATGGTGTTATGCAGACCGGCTGGCAGTATGTCAATGGATACAAATTATACTTTAAATCCAATGGAGCATTGCAGCAGGATGTCAGCAGTATGGTAAGTGGACCATACAGACTGCGTGTAAATCGTACGACCTGCATGGTTACTGTATTTGCAAAAGATGGTTCAAACGGATATATTATTCCGGTTAAATCAATGACCTGCTCTGTAGGACTTCCGGCAACCCCAACCCCAACAGGAACATTCTACATTGGTGACCAGGACAGATGGCATATCTTAATGGGACCATCCTGGGGTCAGTATACGTCTCATGTATATCAGGGAATCTTTATTCACTCTGTAGCAGGTGGACGGCAGAACATTTATAACTTAAATGCAGCAGATTACAATAACTTAGGACGTCCGGCATCTCACGGATGTATCCGACTTTGTGTAAGAGATGCAAAATGGATTTATACAAATGTAAGCAGAGGTTCACAGATTACAATTGGTGATGGCTATTATGAGCCATTTGATAAACCGGCTACGATTAAACTTGCACCGGGAACAAATCTTATGGACCCGACCCAGTGTTAAGCAGATACCGACTAAAGAAAATTTTGTTTTTAGATTTTGCTTAAAAAAGAAGAGAGGCGTGTTTTTTTGACACGTCTCTTCTTTTCGCTTATAATGATAGAAAGGTACGATTGAGAGGCGAAAAAAATGGAATTGGAAAGAACACCAATTTATGAGATTTTTGACAGAAAACAGTCGGGAAATCAGCTCTATATCATGAGAGAAGATTTACTGCCATTTTCACTTGGAGGAAATAAAGTAAGAATTGCGAATGCCTTTTTTGAAGATATGCAGAAAAAAGGGTGTGATATTATGATTGCTTATGGAAATGTGCGATCTAATTTATGCAGGGTGATTGCAAACGAATGTTTCAGAAAAAAGATTCCCTGTTATATGATTTGTTCATTTGAAGAGGGCGAAAGTGAGGAAAAAGAGACAAGCAACAGCCATTTGATGCAGATGCTTAAGGTAAAAATTGTAAAATGTAGAAAAAATCAGATTGCAGAGACAGTAGAGGCAACGATGAATCGGTTAATACAGGAAGGACACAAACCGTATTATATCTATGGAAATAAATTTGGAACCGGAAACGAGGGGGTTTCTGCTTCTGCTTATGCAAAAGCTTATCAGGAGATCTTGAATTTTGAGAAAAACCAAGGGATTTTCTTTGATTATATTTTTCATGCATCGGGAACAGGAGCAACACAGGCAGGTCTGACTTGTGGACATCTTTTGGCGAGAGATAAGAAGCAGATTGTTGGGATTTTGATTTCCTCAAGAGAGTATGAACGTGCGGTTTCGATTATTGAAACCGGAATGAGAGAATACTTAAAAGGGCTTGGAAAAGAGTTTTCCATGGAAGACCAAAAAGAGATCCATCTGGCAAGTGAGTATACAAAAGGTGGATATGGACAGTATGATGAGGAAATCGAGCAGTGTATCCGTGAGGAGTTTGCCTTAAATGGAGTGGCAATGGATGGAACTTATACCGGAAAAGCATTTCTTGGAATGGAACACTATATCGAAGATTATCAGATTTCTGGAAAAAAGATATTATTCATTCATACCGGAGGAACACCTCTTTTCTATGACTGGCTTGGTACACAAAAAAAAGATTTAGGAAGGTTATAAGAAAAATGCTGATTTCTATTGTAATACCTTGTTATTATTCGGAAAAAACAATTCAGAAAGTAGTCGAGCTGACGATTCAGGAATTTCATGCACATAAAAAATATCAATGCGAGTTTGTCCTGGTAAATGATGGATCGACAGATGGAACGTTTGAAAAAATAAAAGAATTAGGAAAGAAATATCCATTTGTGCATGGAGTCAATCTGATTCGTAACTTTGGACAGCATAATGCACTGATGGCGGCACTTCATTATACAAAAGGTGATTATGTACTCGGAATGGATGATGATATGCAGACGCATCCTTCACAGATTTTTAAGCTGGTAGAGAAAATTCAAGAGGGATATGATCTGGTTTATGGACATTATGGAAAACGAAAAAATTCTTCTCTCAAGAACTTAAGCAGTAAATTAAATGAAGTTTCTTCGAGAATTTTACTGGGACGGCCAAAAGAAATTACTTCAAGTAATTTTTGGATTATCACCAAAAAAGTAGCAGAAGAAACCAGGAAATATGACAGTTATAATCCTTATATTGATGGGATTTTTTATCGGATTACCCACAATATTGGAAATGTGGAAGTGGAACATCATAAAAGAGAAGTTGGAGCATCTAATTATACCCTGCATAAGCTGATTCATTTATGGCTGGCATATTGGAATTATTCTGTAATCCCGCTTCGAATTTCGTCTGTGGCAGGTGGAATTGCTGCCGGAGTCGGATTTTTGATGGCAGTTATCACAGCGATACGAAAAATCGTTGACCCGTCTCTGGTGATTGGCTGGGCGTCTATGATGTGTGTGACGATGGTATTTGCAGGCATGATTTTAATGTGTCTTGGGATTGTCGGGGAATATCTTGGAAAAATTATTCTTACGCTGAATCATACTCCACAGTTTATTGTAAGAGAAACGATAAATGTAAGCGAACAAAGGGAAGAAATTTGACCGAATCAAGAAAGTTGGCAAATCAGCTAAATGGGAGTTATTTTGAAATGTCAAAGAAGAAATTAATGATATTAGGAGCAGGAATCTATCAAGTGCCTTTAATAAAAAAAGCAAAAGAAATGGGGCTGGAAACGCTGGTTGTAAGCATAAAAGGAAATTATCCGGGAATTGCGCTTGCGGATTCTTTTTATGAGATAGATACAAGAGATTATGAAAAAATTTTAGAAACCGCAAAAAGAGAAAAGATTTCCGGAATCTGTACCTCAGGAACGGACGTGGCAGTGCGTGCGATTGGTTTTGTCTGTGATAATCTGGGACTACGAGGGATTCCAAGAGAAGCAGCGTGGAAGGTCACGGATAAGCTTTTGATGAAAGAGGCATTAAAGGCAGGAGGGGTCTCAACCGCAGATTTTAGAAAGGTCGCTTCTTATGAAGAATGTGTTGAGTCGGCTAATGCACTTGGATTTCCGGTTATGGTAAAAGCAGTGGACAGTTCAGGAAGCCGTGGAATCCACCGTGCAGACAGGATGGAAGAATTAGAATATGCCTGGCAGGAAGCAAAAAAGGTAACAAAGAAGCCGTATGTGCTGGTAGAAGAATTTATTGAAGCCGATGAAATAGGGGTAGATGCTTTTATTGGAGAAGAAAAAATAGAAGCATTTTTTCCACATGAAAAATTTACTTATACGGTAAATGGAACAACGATGCCAATCGGACATAAATTTCCTTATCATGCATCGAAAAAACTGATGGAAAATCTGAAACATCAGATTGAGCTTGCCATAAAAGCACTGGGAATGAAAAACTGTCCGCTAAATGCCGATGTATTTGTAAGAGGAGAGCAGGTCTGGCTAATTGAAGTTGGAGGAAGAACAGGAGCAACCTGTATTCCGGAGCTGATTTCAATTTATACGGGTTATGACTGGTATGAAAAGATAATCAGTTATGCACTTGGCGAAGAGGCAGAGTTTCAGAGTGAAGAAACACATCCTTGTATGGGCGCATTGCTGTTTTCGAATCAGGATGGCATAATCGAAAAGATTGAAATGGATAAACTTAAAAGCCTGGTTCAAAAAGGCATTGAGGTTCAGCTTGATTATCAGGTCGGTGATAAAATTGAGGCAATGAAGAATGGAACAGATCGGATTGGGCAGGTCATTATGAGGACAGGAAGCGAAGCGGAATTAGAAGAAGCGTTAAGCCATGCAAGAGAAACAGTCTGGCTGTCGAAAGGAAATTTGGAAGAACGATGGAAAAATTAAAAGATTATATCTTACTGCATTTAAATATCATGCTGTTTTCATTTACCAGTGTATTCAGCAAACTGGCATCACAGCAGTTTAATAAACACGGACTGTTTTCAGCAGGAATGATTGGATTTTCTTTTTTGATGTTATTAAACTGCTTTGTTTATGCAATTGCGTGGCAGAAGGTTATCAAAAAATTTGATTTAAATGTTGCTTATGCAAACCGTACGGTATATTTAATCTGGAGCCAGATATGGGCTGTTTTTATTTTTCATGAGAGTCTTACGGTGACGAATATGATTGGTTTGCTGGTTGTATTTATTGGAGTGTTGGTGGTGCAGAAATATGAATAATTATATGTGGCTGTTATTTATCGGAACATTTTTCAGTGCATTCTCACAGCTGTTATTAAAGCAGAGTGCAAATAAAACCTATAAAAATCCGATTTTTGAATATTTAAATTGGCGCGTGATTCTTTCTTACGGAATTTTTGCAGCCGTTTTGTTTCTAAATACTTATGCGTATACAAAAGTAGACATGAAATATGGTGCAGTAATTGATACCTTTACTTATGTGTTTGTTATGGTATTGTCGTATTTTATTTTAAAAGAAAAGTTTACAAAGGAAAAATTAATTGGAAATTTGATTATTATGAGTGGAGTGTTTATTTATACCCTGCCGTTTTAATCTTCCAAAGAAGAAGCCGATTATGAGATGTATAAATATAAGAAACGGATTTATAGAGACAGAGTATAAAAGAGTGGAACAGATTGTAGATTTGGCAAAATGTTCCACTCTTTTAAAATTTTTACCGGTTGAAGTAATCAAAAATTGTTTTAACAACATATTCTTTATCCGCTTGTGACAGCTGGTAGTACATCGGAAGACGTACCAGACGTTCGCTTTCTTTTGTTGTATAGCGGTCTTCTCCAAAGAAACGTCCGTATTTTTTTCCGGCTGGTGCAGAATGTAATGGAATATAATGAAAAACAGACATCACACCGTGTTCTCTTAAATAATGAATAAAATCAGAGCGACTTTCCAGGTTCGGGAGTTTGATATAGTACATGTGAGCATTGTGAATACAATCTTTTGGAATAAAAGGCTGTTCAATCAATTCCTTATCGGCAAGTGGTTTTAATGCTTCATTATAAAAGTTCCAGGTGGCCATGCGGTCATTTTGAATGTCATCTGCCATTTCAAGCTGAGCCCAAAGATAAGCAGCATTTAAATCGCTTGGAAGATAGGAAGAACCATAATCCTGCCAGGTATACTTATCAATCTGTCCACGGAAAAATTTACTGCGGTCTGTTCCCTTCTCACGCAGAATTTCTGCTTTTTCCTGATAAGCATTATTCTGAAAGAATAATGCACCGCCTTCTCCCATACTTAAATTTTTGGTTTCATGAAAACTAAGACAGCCAAAATCTCCAATTGTTCCAAGACTTTTTCCCTTATAATAAGAAGCGAATCCCTGTGCGGCATCCTCGACAACTTTTAAGTGATGACGCTTTGCAATATTCATGATTGTGTCCATATCGCAGGCAACTCCGGCATAATGAACCGGAACAATCACTTTTGTTTTTTCAGTGATGGCGTCCTCGATCAATGTTTCATCAAGATTCATGGTATCAGGACGAATATCGACAAAGACAAGGGATGCACCTCTTTGAACAAAAGCATCTGCTGTGGAAACAAAGGTGTAGGAGGGAAGGATGACTTCATCCCCCGGTTTTACACCGCTTAAGACAGCTGCCATTTCAAGTGCATGAGTGCAGGACGTGGTGAGAAATGCCTGATTGGTATAAAAATGTTCTTTCATCCACTGACTGCATTTTTTGGTAAATGTTCCATCTCCGCAGATTTTTCCGCTTGCGATGGCTTCTTGTATGTATTTTACTTCATTTCCCGTATGAGGGGCAATATTAAAATCAATCATAACGACTCCTAAAAATTTTGTTCTAAATCAAATAACTACGGTAACATTTTAACATAGTTAAAAAAAAACGCAAATATTAATTTGATATACATTGCAATTTAAAAATAAGTATTATATAATAGGAAATACTTGGTTAACATATATGTAATAAATTTGGAAAAAGTTGACGCAAAGCAAAAAGGGAAGGGTAGGAAATGAAAAAGGCAACAAAAAAATGGATTGCTTACTTGTTGACACTGACAATGCTATTATCTGTAGCGACTCCGGTATTCGGAGCAGAGCCAGGGACAGAAGAGGCTGTGCCGGAAACTGTGCAGACACAGGAAGCGGTGCAAAGTACAGAAAAAAGCGCAGATGAAATTTCACAGGAACAGGTTTCGGAGGAACAAAATTCGGAGGCACAGAGTACAAACGAACAGGATACGGAAGAGCAGAATTCGAAAACTTCTGATTTAGAAGGAACAAATTCGGAAGAAACAAATTCAGAAGAAATGAATTCAGAAGAAATAAATTCCCGGGATGCTGTTTCAGAAGTGGCGTTTAACTATGTGGTTACTCAGGATGATGGAATCAATCAGTCTGTTATTATGAGCTTTGGAGACGAAACAACAGTGATTGAGAGTGCAGTACTTACATACCGTGACGGAGGAGAGATAAAAACAGCAGAGTCAGATACTGTAGCAGAGAACTTTGCCGTTTTTTTGCTTCCGATTGCACAGGATGGAGTGGAACGTGTATGGGAAAGTGCTGTAGTGAGAATTACAGGGATTGAGTATACTGTGTCACTTCAAGATTCTGAAGGTATGACGCAGACAGAAGTTTCAGAAGAAACCGCTTCAGAAGTATTGCAGGATACAGAAGAGTCTTTAGATGAAGAGACTGTTAATCTGGTAGAAGATTCTATCATTTCCACAAAGGGAGACGGAATTACGGGAGAGGAAATTGCGGATTCAATTGAAAAATCAATAGAACTCGTTCCGGATGCAGACGTAACAGCTCAAATCAGCACATTTTCCATGGAGTCTGTGGGAAGAGCAGCACAGAAGTATGTGATTGTGTTAGACCCAGGACATGGTGGTTATGATGGAGGGGCTGAAAATCAAAATGGAATTTCTTCCGAATCTGAATCAAAGTTGACATTAAAAATTGCAAATTATGTAAAACAGGAGTTAGAGAAATCATCACAGTTTGTTGTCTATATGACCAGAACGGATGACAGCTATGTTGGGTTAAGTGAACGTGTAAATTATGCGGCATCCAAGAATGCAGATATTTTAGTAAGCCTGCATTTAAATTCCGCAGATTCAAAAACCGCAAATGGAGCAGAAATCCTTGTACCAAGAACAGGACGCTATAACTCTAAGGTTGCGGAAAATGCCGGACAACTGGCACAGGATATTTTGAAAAAACTGGTAAGTTTAGGCTTATACAATCGTGGACTGGTTTATCGTGACAGTGCAAGTGGTACAAAATATCCGGATGGAAGTACCGCAGATTATTATGCAATTGTTCGTCAGGGATTGCAGGCAGGAATTCCATCCATTATTGTGGAGCATGCATTTATCAGCAGTACAGTGGATGCAAAGTTTTTAGACAGTGAAGCAGATTTACAGAAGATTGGAAGAGCCGATGCAGAAGGAATTGCACAGTATTTTGGTGTGACACTTTCGAATTCTTCTAATAATAACAGTAATAGTAATTCCAGCAATTCAGACAAGAATGGCTGGGTCAAAGAAAATAGAAACTGGTATTACTATAAGTCAAATGCAAAACAGACAGGCTGGCAGAAGGTTGATGGAAAGTGGTATTATCTGAAGGCAAACGGAGTGATGCAAACTTACTGGTATCTGGAAAATGGAAAGTATTATTTCCTTGGAGCAAATGGCTCTGTAAGAACCGGCTGGCAGAATATCTGGGGAAAATGGTATTATTTTGACAGTGATGGAGTGATGCAGACCGGTTGGCAGAAGATAAAAGGAGTCTGGTACTATCTTGGAGGGTCTTCGGATGGAGCAATGAAAACAGGCTGGCAGAAGATTAATGGAAAGTGGTATTACTTAAAGGCAAACGGAGTGATGCAAACTTACTGGTATCTGGAAAATGGAAAGTATTATTTCCTTGGAGCAAATGGTTCCGTAAGAACCGGCTGGCAGAATATCTGGGGCAAATATTATCATTTTGACAGTGATGGAGTGATGCAGACCGGCTGGCAGAAAATCGATGGAGCATGGTATTATTTTGGAAATGAGAAAAATGGTGCAATGCAGGTGGGCTGGCAGATAGTTGACCATGAGTACTATTACATCGTGGACAGCGGGGTGATGCAAACTTACTGGAGAAAAATCGACGGAAACTACTATTTCTTTGGAGCAAATGGTGTCAGAAGAACCGGTTGGCAGAAAATCTGGGGAAAATGGTACTATCTGGATGAAAATGGAGTGATGCAGACCGGCTGGCAGAAGATAAAAGGAGTCTGGTACTACTTTGGCGGGTCTTCAGATGGAGCAATGAAAACCGGCTGGCAGACCATTAATGGAAAGACCTATTATTTTGACTCAGAAGGAGCAATGGCAACCGGAACCGTTACAATTGGCGGAACAAAGTATGAATTTAACAGCAGTGGAGCTCTAAAAGAAGAAACAAAAAATGAAGGGTTATATCAGATTACGGGAACAAGCAGTGTGACTGTTTCTCAGATGGTAAAATATTATAATACATACTCTTCGATTGCTTATCCGTCTGCAGCGCTGACCAAGGGTGGTGCAGCGGATATTGAAACATTTTGTAAAATAATAAAAGAAGAAGCCGATGCAGAAAACATGAAAGCCGATGTAGTATTTATTCAGGCAATGTTAGAAACCGGATATCTGAAATTTGGCGGAGATGTAAAAATCAGCCAGTTTAATTTCGCAGGACTTGGAGCAACCGGAAACGGAGTTGCAGGAAATTCTTTTAAGGATGTAAGAACCGGAATCCGTGCTCAGGTACAGCATTTAAAAGCTTATGCCAATAAAGAGGCGTTAAAAAATACCTGTGTAGATGTTCGTTTCTCTTATGTGACAAGAGGAAGTGCACCTTACGTGGAATGGCTTGGAATTCAGGAAAACCCAAATGGGGGCGGTTGGGCTGCAAGCAAGAATTACGGTAATGATTTACTGGGATTAATTAACAAGTTAAAAGCAATTTAAAAAAACAGACAGGATGATGTCAAAATCCTGTCTGTTTTTTTGCTGTATTTAGATTTAATTAGAACCCATCAGTTCTCCGGAAGCAGAGAAAACATACCATTTTTTGTCGATTAATTTCAGTCCGGTCTGCATCACTCCGGATTCGTCCAGATAATAGGTTTTGCCGTTTGAGGTAACCCATCCGGTCTGTAACACTCCACTATAATTTGCATAATACCATTTGCCGTCAACAGAGAACCAGTATTTCTGCATCACTCCGGTTAAAGGCATAAGGTAATAACGATTCTTGCCGTTTGTATACCAGCCTTCTATGCGTGCACCATTTGACTGGAGAAGATACCAGTTATTGTCAATTTTCTGCCATCCGGTCAGCATTGCTCCAGAGGAATTTAAGTAATACCATTTGCCCCAGATGCTCTGCCATCCGGTTCGCATGATACCGTCTGAACCAAGGAAGTAGTAGGCATTATTGACTTTCTGCCAGTAGGTTTTCATAGCTCCGTCATTTGCATTGCCAAAGTAATACCATTTAGAATCGAGTCGTTTCCATCCGGTCTGCATCAGTCCATTAGTTTCAAAATAATAAGTTTTGTTATTGAGTGTCTGCCATCCGGTTTTTAAGGTTCCGTTCTCATTTAAATAATACCACTGGTTGGTACCGATTTTGATCCATTTGGTTTTCATTCTACCGCTTGTTGGGTCAAAGTAATAAGTTTTGTTGTTAAGTGTCTGCCATCCGGTCTGCATGACACCGCTCTTATTTAAATAATAAGTCTGGGTATACAGATACATCCATCCGGTCTGCATGATACCATTACTGTTCAGATAATGCCAGCTGTTTCCAACTTTTACCCATCCGGTCTGCATGACACCTTTCTCATTCATGTAATACCATTTTTGTCTGTGATAAAGCCATCCGGTCTGCATCATTCCGGATGAATTTAAATAATACCATTTATCATCGATTTCACGCCATCCAGTCTGCATGATTCCTTTTTCATTCATGTAATACCAGTATTTTCCACTTTTTACCCATCCGGTCTTTAAGATTCCGGTTGAGAGGTCGAAATAATAATAAGTTTGATTAAGATACAGCCATCCAATATGACGATATCCGGTGGAATCAAAATAGTATTTTTCTCCATCAATGGTTTCCCATCCATTTTTTGTGTAGCTTCCGTCTGCGTGAACATACCACCAGCCATTTTTATCCTGTTTCCATCCAGTTTTGGAGGTTGTGGTTTTGGAAGTGTCCCAGACTCCGTTTTCATCAACATAAGATGTTCCAATCCAGGCATTTTTTGCCATGGTGCCGTCTTTCTGGAAATAATAGCATTTTTTATTGATCCATTTCCACCCAGCCGAAAGCATCTGACCGCTGTCATTGAAAAAGTAAGTATCCTCATCAATGGTGCAGAGTCCGGTTGAAATACTGCCGTCATTCTTTAAGTAATAGTAATAGTTTCCATTTTTTAACCAGCCATGAACGAGTGCACCTTTTGCATCAGCATAATACCAAGTTGCATTTGTGCGAATCCATTTCTTTTCATCTGCGGTAATGGAATTAGAAAAATGATAGGTTTCTTCATCATAGTCCACAAAACCGGTGTAGGCTTTTTCACGTCCATTTAAATAACTGGAAAGATAAGGCGTCTCGTCTTTACTGTAAAAGAAATAATCAGAAGAAGAGACATTTAAGTCCAGCGTATCCATATCCAGTGTGATTGCAGGAGTGTATGAAGTATATTCTGGAAGAGAGTAAAGTCTTGTTCCAAGTTTATTTAAAAGTTCAATTCTGTCTTCCGGAAGAACCTTGTAAAGCCCTGACTGAATGGCAATTGTTGGACTTAAGGTATTTAGATATTCCAGAGAGTTTGAATTTGCGATTCCATGATGACCCAGCTTTAAGACATCAATATGTCCCAAAACTTTGGAAAGACGTGCCTCATCTCCATCTGCAAAACCGATATCGCCGCTAAGAAAGGCAGTGTATCCACTGTCGGAAGTGACTTTTACGCCAAGAGAAAAATAGTTGGCATCGAGTTTTCCGGTTGTTTTGTAATCATCACTGTAGTTCATCACCTGAAGATGCAAGTCCCCAAGGTCGAAGTCTGGATTTCCGGTTGTGCTTGCAGGTGTGCTGTAGACTGTTGAGTTTGGATCAGAAGAATTCAGTACAGCAATTCCTTCTTCGGGGAATGCCTCTTCCATTGCAGGGTCATCTTCAGAAACCGGAGAATCTCCATATTTTTCTTCAATTTCCTGTTCTGTAATATAAGAATAAGAACGGGTATCCGTACCGGCAGAAATATTTTGTTCTTCGGTCTGAGCGGAAGCTTCAGCAGCCTGGTCTGGAACAACCGGTGCATTGACATCGAAGTTCTGAATCAAAGTACTTCCAACTTCTTTCGCTGCCTCAACTGCTTTATCGTAAACATAGAGATTGTCAAATAACAGTCCGGGTGAAGTGATGTATTCATCTTTGTATTCCATCAGATAGACTCTTTGAGGATGAAATTCCCGAATGACTTCATCCGCAGAACCGATGTGGTCACTGTGAGGATGCGTTCCAAGATAAAAATCAAAGTTATCCTGCGTGACACCAACACTGTGCATGTAATCAAGTACCTGTTGTTCATAGCCCTTTCCGGTATAGACATTGTTTCTTAGTGGATAGCGTGGGTCACTGCCATCCGGATAATCGCTGTCTTCTCCGGAGTCAATCATTCCAAAGTGTCCATTGCTTTCAAGCAGGATGGCATCACTGTTATACGGAAGAGTGATAAAATGAATTTTTGAATAAGAAACTTCCGGTTCTTCTTCGCTGTCGTCTTTATCGGATGAATCTGGATTTTGGGTATCACCGGAAGAATCCGAATTATCTGGATTCTGGATATCACCGGAAGAATTCGAACTATCTGGATTCTGGGTATTACCGGAAAAATTCGAACCGTCCGGATTTTGAATATCACCGGAAGAATCCGAAGAACCGGATGAATTTGACGAATCTGGATTCTGACTGCTTCCGGACGAATCGGAAGTATCTGAGTCTTTGAGTTCATCCTCAGAGGATGATTTCCTGGAATCAGAGGCATCTTCTGAAGTGTTTGAAGAGTCGGCAGATTCTAAAGCGGAACTGCCAGATACAGAGGATGCAGAAACCGGAACAGAACCAAATACAGTTGTTGTGCTAAGCAGCAGTGCCAGGAATCTGGCAAAATAAGGTTTCTTTTTGTGCATAGATAATATCCCTTTCTATTCTATTTGTATGCATTGTTTTTGCGTCTTATCCTGCTATTATAAGCTATTTTTTGTCGAAAATTCAATAGTTATGTAGAATACAAAGAGAGAAAAACGAAAGAGAGACAGATTCTGGCATTTGCTTTTATACAGGAAATATAGTAAGATACTTCGAGAGTGGTTAAAAAATAAAAAATGGAGGTTTAAGATGCAGGAAATTACAGAGATTGCCGAATTAAAAGAGATACAGCTTGGAATCTTAAGAAAAGTAGATGAACTGTGTAAGGCACATCATCTGAAATACTTTATGTCTGATGGAACTCTGCTTGGGGCAGTCCGGCATAAAGGATATATTCCGTGGGATGATGACCTTGATATATGGATGCCAAGAAAAGACTATGAGAAATTAGAGCAGATTATGAATCAGGAAGACTCCTGCTATAAAGTAGTCAATCATAAAAATACAAAGGGATATATTTATGCCTTTGGAAAAGCGGTTGATACTCGTACAATTTTAAAAGAAAATATCGAAGTCAATTGTCCAATGGGAATTTATGTAGATATTTTTCCTTATGATGGACTCCCTGGGGAGAAAAAAGAGGATTATATCAAACATGTCAGAAAATGTTTGTATCTGGAAAAACAGCGTTACAGAGGGTTTCAGAGTTTTAAAGGTGTAAAAGGAAACCATACTACAGGAAATACAAAACGGTTTGTATTCTGGGCTGTCAGAAGACTGATTGGCGGAAAGAATTTTATCCGTATGGTAGACCATTTAAGTCAGAAGTATCCGGTAGAGGGGGCAAAGTATGTGGGCTGTCTGGTGGGCGGTTATAAAGAAAAAGATATGATGCCGGCCGAAATTTTTTCAGAAGCAGTTGAATTGGAATTTGAGGGCGAATATTTCCGTGCGCCAAAAGGCTATGATACCTATCTTACAATTGAATATGGCGATTATATGACCCTGCCACCGGTAGAACAACGTGTCACCCATCATGATTTTAAAGCATGGTGGAAAACCAAATAAGGAGAATTACTGTGAAGAATCTTTGGAAATTTGTAAAAACTTCAGGTATCTATTTTATAGGTACAGTATTACATAAATTGATTACGTTCTTCCTGCTTCCGATTTATACCAAATATATCGACAAAGCAGATCTTGGAACGTATGACCTTGCAACTGCTTACATTAACTTCTTGTGTTCGATTCTGTTTCTGGATATCTGGAGCGGAATCATGCGTTTTGCCTTTGAATATGAAGGAGAAGAGCGGAAAAAGCCGATTACCAGTGGAATTGCGATTTTCACCGGTTCTACGGTACTTTATACCATCGTGTTATTTGGAGCAGGATGTATCTTTGATATCAAGTATCTTCCACTTATCTATCTGTATGGTATTATGATGAACATTCAGACTTTAGTTGGATATCTTGCAAGAACCTATGGAAAAAATGCGTTATATACCACATCTGGTCTGGTCAGCTCTTTTGTAACTGTAGCATGTAACATTTTATTTATTGTATATTTCCGCATGGATTACAGTGCACTGTTTATCTCTGCCTGTATCGGATATCTGGTCAATATCGTAGTGCTTGGATGGGGAATCAAGCTGCCAAAGCTGATTTCTGTGTCAGCCTTTGATAAAGATTTATTCAAAAGGATGCTGATTTTCTCACTTCCGCTTTGCATGAATTCTGTGGCATATTGGTTTTTAACTTCCTATAACCGTGTCGCAATTTCAAATGTTTTATCAGTCAGTGAAAATGGTCTGTATTCGATTGCCGGAAGATTTTCTTCGTTTATTACGTTGTTTACGACCTGCTTTAATATGGCATGGCAGGAAATGTCTTATTCAAGAGAAGCACAGAAGCAGACGAATCAGGGAGAATTTTATACCACTGCTTTAAATTCTTATATCAAGTTTTTATGTATGGGGCTTTTAATGCTGATTCCTGCAATTTCAGTTATCTTCCCGATTATGATTAATGAATCTTATGCGGACGCAAAACAGTTGGTACCGTATTATCTGCTTGCAACCATTGTTTCCTGCATCAGCAGTTTCTTTGGAAATATCTTTACTGCAATTAAGAAAAATAATGTATTGTTTTATACCACAGTGGCAGGAAGTGTGGTAAATGTAGTCAGCGTGCATCTGCTATTACCGATTGTTGGGGTACAGGGAGCAAGTATTGCCCTGTTTTTAGGTTTTATGGTAAATAATACGATTCGTGCTTATCTGCTGAAAAAAGAAATTCAGGTTTCAATCGATTTGAAATTCATTGTTGCATGGGCAATTGTTTACATTGGAGTAAGTTATATTTATCTGCATGCAAATGCCATCATCAATGTGTTAACTGTTTTTGTGGGAGGATTGTTGACTTTATTTGTATTCCGTAAGGAATTAAAGGAGATTTTAGGTACAATAAAAAACAGATAAATGAAGTAAATGTTGAATCTTCTTGAACAAAATGTTAAGATGAATGTTAAGAGACTAAGAATATTAAGAGGTTGGATGGATGAAAGGTGTAAAGAGAGAACAATTTCGGCGTTTAGTCAGAAGCATAGCCGTAATGATTATTCTGGTACTGGAATCTTTTATTTTTTATTATGTCTGGAATAAATATTACAGCAGGGGGCTTTGGATTGAGCCGTTCTATGCAAAAGGAAATATTTTCATTGTATTGGTGTATGCGGCATTTATGCTGTTGTTTTTATATATTTATGGTGGATTTAAAATTGGTTATATCAAAAGAGGCAATCTGATTTATTCTCAGGCATTGTCCGGACTTTGTGCCAATGTAATTATGTATCTTCAGATTGTGCTGTTATACCGTCGTCTGCCGGATGTGCGTCCCTTGCTTGCAATGACGTTGGCAGATTTGCTTGTAATTGGAATTTGTTCGTATTTTTTTGATAAGCTGTTCAGTTATATTTTCCCGCCACGTGATATTCTGTTGATTTATGGAGAGTATCCGGTGGAAAAACTGGGTGGAAAAATTGCAACGAGAAAAGATAAATTCCGTATTAAAGAGCGGATTTCTGTGGATGAAGATTTTGAAACCATTCAGAAAAAAATTCTGGAATATGAAAATGGTGGTGTACTTTTAGGAGATATTCATTCCTCTGACAGAAACCAGATTTTAAAGTTTTGTTATGCACATTCGATTCGTGTGTATCTGACTCCGAAAGTTTCAGATATCATTGTAAGAAATGGAGAAACGCTTCATTTATTTGACACTCCGCTTTTACTGTGTCGTAATTATGGATTAAATATCGGTCAGCGTTTTGCAAAGAGGACTCTGGATTTGGTGGTTTCTGTTTTGATGTTTATTGTGGCATCTCCATTTATGCTGGTGACTGCAATTGTAATCAAGGCTTATGACAAAGGACCGGTTTTGTTTAAACAGAAACGTTTAACCATTGATGGAAAAGAATTTTATGTCTATAAATTCAGAAGTATGATAGTAGATGCAGAAAAAGATGGTGTGGCGCGCCTTGCAAAAGCAGGAGACAGCAGAATTACACCGGTTGGAAAAGTGATTCGTGCAACACGATTAGACGAACTTCCACAGCTTTTAAATATCATCAAAGGTGATATGAGTCTGGTTGGACCAAGACCGGAGCGTCCGGAAATTGCAAAAGAATACGAAAAAGAAATTCCGGAATTTGCGTTCCGTTTAAAAGTGAAGGCAGGATTGACCGGTTATGCCCAGATTTACGGAAAGTATAATACCACAGCCTATGACAAACTAAAATTAGATATGATGTACATTGAAAGTTATTCGTTTATCAATGATTTGAAATTGATTTTATCTACCTTTAAAATTATGTTTATGAAAGAAAGCACCGAAGGCATGGAAGGGGAAGAAACAATTGCCTTAAGCCACCAGCCTGAGAAAGAGAAGAAAAATGATTAGTATTATTGTTCCGGTGTATAACCGTGAAAATAAAGTAGGAAGCTGTATTGCAAGTATTTTAAATCAGACGTACACGGATTTGGAATTGATTTTAGTTGATGATGGTTCAACCGATAACAGTGTGGCGGTCTGTGAGGAATATGCAAAACAGGATAAGAGAATCCGCATTATTCAAAAAGAAAACGGTGGTGTCAGCAGTGCGAGAAATTGTGGAATCAAAGAGGCAAGAGGAGAGTACTTACAGTTTGTTGATTCCGATGATACCATTGACAAAGAAATGACGCAGAAACTTTATGAGGCGGTACAAAAAAATGAGGCAGATGAAGCAATCTGTGGATTTCGTGAAATTCATGGCGGGACAAGGGGGGATGTGATTCGCATCCCTCAAAAAGAATGTGTGACGACAGTTGCAAAGATGGAATCGGAAATCGAACATCTGATTTTGAATTGTCTGCTTCAGTCCTGCTGTAATAAACTATATAAAAAAGAAAAAATTAAAGAATTTTTTTCAACCGAGTATACTTATGGTGAGGATTTGTTATTTAATCTTGCCTATTTAAGAAAGATTGAAACGATTGCCTTTGTTCCGAAAGCATATTATGAATATGACTGCCGTGGGGAGTCGATTACTTCTTCTTATCGAGAAGATGAGATTGAGATACGAATTCATTTAATGAGAGAAGTATTCGCATTTAGCGAAGCCTGTCTGGAAGGAACACAGGTGATGCGCGAGTTTGCTGATAAGACCATGCGGGCGGTCATTTATAGTTTATTTGATATTTATCAGGATGAACGGTTTTCCAAATCAGAAAGAAAACAGAAAATACTTGGTTATTTAAAGAATCAGACGGTTCAAAAAGCAAGCGGAGTCTGTCAGCTTGGAAACAGACAGCAGAGGTTTTGTAATCGTTTAATTCAGAAACAGCAGGGAGGGTTCTTACTCTTTTTGTTTGCATTAAAAGAAAAATTACATCTGTATTAAGAAATGGATTAGAAAGAAAAACGGAGAATTGGGAAATGGCAGAATATAGTGTTTTAATGTCTGTGTATGCAAAAGAAAATCCGGAATACTTAAGAGAAAGTATTGAAAGTATCTGGAGTCAGACGGTTAAAACGAATGATTTTTGGGTGGTATGTGATGGACCTCTGACAAAGGAGCTGGATGTAGTATTAGAAGAAAATCAGAAAGCTCATAAAGAGGTCTTTCATCTTTTACGATTAAAAGAAAATGTGGGATTGGGACGAGCCTTAAATGAGGGCTTAAAGTGCTGTAAAAATGAAGCGGTTGCAAGAATGGATTCTGATGATATTGCATGCAAAGACCGCTGTGAAAAACAGCTTCGTGTCTTAGAAGAAGGAATTGACATTGTAAGTGGTACCGTAGTAGAATTTGAGAAAGACATTTTGCATTGTAAAGCAAAAAGAACCCTTCCTTTATCGAAGGAAGAAATCTTGAAATTTGCGGGAAGAAGAAATCCGTTTAATCATCCATGTGTGATGTATCGTAAAGAAGCAGTGGAAAAAGCAGGAGGATACCAGCATTTTTATCTGTTTGAGGATTATTATCTCTGGGCGAGAATGTTGCTTTTGGGAGTTGAGGCGAGAAATCTTCCGGATACCCTTCTTTACATGCGTGCTGGAACAGGAATGTACAAACGAAGAGGTGGCTGGAAATATGTAAAATCAATGTTACATTTCCGGCTTTTTTTATGGAAAAGCGGTCTGAGCAGTTTTTGGGATTTTGTGGTCTGTGCAGGAGGTCAGATGATGATTTGTCTGATTCCGAACCGCTTAAGAGAACTGTTTTATAAAAAATTTCTTAGAAAATAGAGAGTGGCTTATGAGTAGATTTTTAGAAAAACTGGAATTTGTCAAACCGGCAGACCTTGTCTCAGGACTTAAGATGCTGGTTTCGATTCCCTATGCTGCCTGTCTGAAAAAAAAGAGAAAACAGATGTGGCTGGTTTGCGAAGAATATAATGAGGCCAGAGACAATGGTTATTGGCTTTACAAATATATCAGAAAAGCGCATCCCGAGCAGGATGTGGTTTATGCGATTAACAAAGAATCCGTAGATTATGAAAAAATTAAAAATTTGGGAGAAGTGATTCAGTATGGCTCAATCAAACATTGGGCATATTATCTGGCAGCTTCGATTAATATCAGTTCCCAAAAAGGAGGAAAGCCAAATGCGGCAGTCTGCTATTTATTAGAGGTCTATGGAATTTTAAAAAATACCAGAGTGTTTTTACAGCATGGTGTCATTGAAAATGATCTGCCGTTTTTACATTATGAAAATACGAAGATGCGGATGTTTATCACAACTGCGCCAAGAGAGCATCAGTTTATCTGTGAAAAATTTGGTTATCCGGATGGATGGGTCAAATGCGTCGGAATAGCAAGACTCGATGGGCTGCATGATGCAAAAGTAAAGAAAAATCAGATTCTGGTCATGCCGACCTGGAGAAAATGGATTTCTGTTCCAAGTTCCGTTTCGGCAACCTTAGACGATATGAGCAGTTTTGAGGCAACGGAATACTGCAAACGCTGGATGGAAGTCTTAAGAAGCAGTGAAATTGAAGAATGGCTTGCAAACGCTGGAATGGAACTGGTCTTTTATCCACACAGAAATATGCAGAAATTTATCTCGTTTTTTAAGACAGAGAGCAAGCACGTAAAGATTGCAGACTGGGAACACTACGACGTTCAGCAGTTATTAAAAGAATCCGCTTTTTTGATTACGGATTATTCAAGTATCTTTAATGACTTTGCATATATGAGAAAACCGATGATTTATTATCAGTTTGATAATGAAAAATTCAGAAAAGCACAGTATGAAGAAGGGTATTTTTCTTTTAAGGAAGATGGTTTTGGACCGGTATGTGAAACATTTGAAGAGTTAAAAACAGCATTAAAACGTGCGATTGATGAAAATTTAAAAAATCCGGAAGTTTATCTAAATCGAGAGAAAGAATTTTTTACGATTTGGGATACCGATAACTGCAAACGAAATTATGAAGAGATTAAAAAATTGCAGGAGAGTCTTTAAGTATGAATATTTTAATTGAAGGAATGTCAAGACAGCTTGGTGGAATGGAAGCTTTTATCATGTCTGTGTACCGTGGACTCGACCGTGAGAGCTATCGCATGGATTTTATCGCTTATGACGATGAGATTGTGTTTGAAGACGAATTAAAAGCAGGCGGATCTAAGGTTTATCATGTGACTCCACGTTCTAAAAGTGTTCTTCAGTCAAGAAAAGAGCTGGATACCATTTTTAAACAGACACAGTATGATGTATTCTGGACCAACAAAACAACGATTAGTAATATTGAAGCCTTAAAATCGGCAAAGAAAAATCAGGTACCGCTTCGGATCGTCCATTCTCATTCCTCTGAAAACAGAGGAACAAAATTTACGCTGTTTATGCATAAGAAAAACAGACGTAAGGTGGCAAATTATGCCAATCAGCTCTTAGCCTGCTCGAAAGAAGCGGGTGTCTGGATGTTTGGGGAGAAAGCGAAAGAAGTACAGGTTATTATAAACGGAGTCGATATCCGAAAATATACTTACACAAAAGAACGAGAAGAGAAGATGCGCAAAGAACTGGGACTTGGAGACGAACCGGTTGTAGGTCATGTAGGACGTCTTTCCAAAGAGAAAAATCACAGCTTTTTATTTCGCATTTTTCGGGAAATTCAGAAAAAAGAATCGTCTGTCGTTCTGTTTTTATGTGGAGGCGGAGATGAAGCTCAGAAAAAACAGTTAGAAGAAGAGGCAGAAGCACTTGGAATCCGTGACTCTGTTCGTTTTCTTGGGGTCAGAAGAGATGTGCCCGATGTACTTCAGGTGATGAATGTATTTGTATTTCCGTCGCTGTTTGAGGGTTATCCGATTTCACTGATTGAAGCACAGGCAGCAGGACTTCCGACTTTTGGAAGCAAAGAAGCCGTTCC
Source organism: Blautia stercoris (assembly GCF_054657695.1). Lineage (NCBI taxonomy): Bacteria > Bacillati > Bacillota > Clostridia > Lachnospirales > Lachnospiraceae > Blautia > Blautia stercoris. Next base: position 1,211,389 of record NZ_BAAHYF010000001.1, on the reverse strand, counting down.
AAAAGAAATGGGATTGACAAAAGAGATGCATTTTCTTTCTTTAGAGGAAGGAGAGAAACAATGGGCGGAGGCTGTATTAAAAGAACTCCATTCTGAAAAATGTTCGGAAACCGAAGTGTTATTACAAAGTGAAGTAAGTCTTGAAAAGATGCTTGACACAATTCAAAAAATACTGGAAAAGAGAGGGATGAAACATGGAAATTGATTTAGTAATCCCATGGGTCGATGGCAACGACCCGAAGTGGCTTGCCGAAAAAAGAGCCTGCTTAAAAGAGGAAGAGGGAGACGGACGTGCAAACCGTTTCCGTGAATGGGATAATCTGGAATATCTGTTTCGTGGAATTGAAAAAAATCTTCCATGGATTCGCAAGATTCATTTTATTACCTGGGGACATGTACCAAAATGGATGAAAGTCAATCATCCAAAATTAAATATTGTAAAACATACCGATTATATTCCAAAAGAATATCTTCCTACCTATAATTCCCATGTGATTGAACTGAATTTACATAGGATTCCAGATTTAGCAGAGCATTTTATCTATGCAAATGATGATACTTTTTTTGTTGCACCGATGAGACCGGAACATTTCTTTAAAAACGGTCTGCCATGCGACTGTCCGCTTGAGAGAGTACATGTCTTTAAAAAAGGTGGAATTGACCACATTGTTGCAAATGATTTGGAATTATTAAACGACCACTTTCTGAAAAAAGATACTTTGAAAAAATACCGCAAGAAATGGTTTTCCTTAAATTATAAACGATTATTATTAAAAAATATCTATATGTTAGGGGTCAAGCAGTTCCCAGGATTTGTCAATCCACACATTCCGCTTGCATATTTAAAGAGTACGTTTGAGGAAGTCTGGGAGAAAGAACCGGAAGTATTAGAGGAAACCTGTAAACATAAATTGAGAAATAATATGGATGTCAACCAGTGGCTGTGCCGTTACTGGCAGTTTGCCAAAGGACAGTTCGAGCCTGGAAATCCTTATATTGGAAAATTTTATTCGATTGGAAAAGACGATGAACTCATTGAACAGGCATTGAAGACAAAACAATATAAAATGTTATGTTTAAGTGACGATAAACCGGAACTTGAGTTTGAAAAAGAAAAAGAATGGCTGAAAAAATTATTACAGTCTTATTTTCCGGAAAAATCTTCGTTTGAAAAATAGGGTACTCTCAAAATCTTTATGATTGAGCGTGCATAAGAAAGGACAAGTTATAAATATGAAACTCGATGTACGAAAGATGATAAGCGACCCGTTCTGGTTTGCCATGTACATGCTTTTAATCGCTTATCTTGGAGCACCGGCGTTCTTGAAGATTCATCTTGGAATTTTCAGAAAAGCAGGTCTGGTATGGGGAGCGGTTTTGCTTGCCATCTTTTTGATAAAAAATTACAGAGCTTATCTGGAAAATAAATTTGCACTGGTCTTGTTTTTGTTCTGTGTTGCAAATGGAATCACGATACTTGTAAACTGGAGAACCAAATTAAGCAGCAATATTTTTACGTTTGGTTATATGACCACTTCACTGCTTTTAGTTTTTAATATGTACTGGCAGAAAGAGGAAGAGGAAGTGGAAAAGAAAATAAAAATTTTTTCCTGGATGAATGTGATTATGCCGCTTATGTATGCCTCAATTGCATTAATTACATTTTTACTTTCCGTTCAAGTGTGTTATGAACTTCCGAATGGATATCAGTATCTTGGAATGTTTGAAAATCGTCTATGGGGCTTATTCAACCCGAACACCGGTGGAATGATGGCGGTGATTTCCATGGCATTTTCGCTTTATCTGATAAACAAGTCAGCACAAAAGAAAAAACTTCTGATTGCAAATATTGTAATTCAATATCTGTATCTGATTTTAACACAGTCAAGAAGTGCTTATGGAGCATTTGTCTTTTTTATTCTGATTGTAATTGGATTTGTCTGGGTCAAAAGAGAGAATCTATTCACAAAGGATAGGAAAACCTGCATAAAGAGTCTTTTAAAGTCAGTTGTCATTTTTGCCTGTGTGTTGGCACTCTCTCCGATTGTAAAACATACGATTGTATTGATTCCGGATGCAGTAAGTTCTTTGAAAGGACAGGAAGAGAAAACAGAAATAGTAAGAACCGAAGAATTTTTTGAAGAAGAAGATGCAAACAGTGTCAGCAACGGACGAGTGGAAATCTGGAAAGCCGGATTAAAAGTCTGGAAAAATTCTCCTGTATTTGGTGCAGGTGCAAATTGCATCTATGAATACGCAAAGAGGGATTTGGATAAAGGAACCGCACAGGCGCTTCATAATGGCGGACTTCACAATGTCTATGTGACAACGCTGGTGGCATCTGGAGTGGTAGGACTTGGAATTTTATCCGTCTTTTTAATTATGGTATTTATTCGCTTTGTAAGAGCACTTTTCACAAAAACAGATACATCGACATTTATTTTAATGGGGCTTTGCGGTGGAATTTTACTATCGGATTTTATGGAATCCAGAATCTTATATGCAAACTCAAGTGTTCATTATATTTTCTGGATGACAATGGCGTATCTGTGCTGTAAAATAAATGATATCAAGAAAAAACAGGCATAGAGAAGCGTTAGGACAAAAGCTGGAATAAATAAGAAAGGATATGACCGGATGGGGAAAGTTAGACGATGGATGCTGATACTGTGTGCGATTTTTATGGTGCTCGGTGCACAGTCTGTGTATGCGGATGATACGCAGGATTCTCTCGATGGCTACTGGTCAAAAGACGAAAATCAGGAAATGGAAGATGGGGAAACCGTTTACCGATATTTTCTATGGGATGGAACAATGATTACGGACCAGTGGGCAAAAATCGAAGAGGAATGGTACTTTTTTGATGCCAATGGAGTCATGCAAAGAGGCTGGCTTTGGAAAAGTGGTGGATGGTACTATCTGGATGAAGAAACCGGTGCGATGCAGAAAGGCTGGATTAAAATCGAGAAAGATGAGTATTTTTTAAGTGAGTCAAGTGGAAGAATGAAAACCGGTTGGACTCATTGGAAAAAGAAATGGTACTATCTGGAATCGAATGGAAAACTGGCAAAGAATACAGAACGTTACCTGATGGGGCATACGTTTCACTTTAATAAAACAGGAGAATGGGTAAAAGATTAAATGGAAGTTGTATCAATTGTAAAAATGATACTGTTCACAGTGGCATTTTGGTTGTTTTTGATTGTCATAGGATTTCATACACCGGCAAAGCGGACGAAAAAAATTATAGAACTGCTTATGGGTGGAATGATATTATTTTTCTTTTTATTTGAAATATTGGCATTGTGTGCAGTTTTCTTTCGATGGAAATTTCATACGCTTTACTGGCTGGTACTGGGAATCTCGGTGGTGCTGTTTGTCAGTTCGATTGTTCAAAACTGGGATTTTATTATGAGATTAATCCGGTTTAAGAAACAGGAAACGAAAAAACAAAAAGGAAGCAGACTCTGGTATCTTCCGGCGGTTGTCTTAATAGTCGTTCAGATGTATGCAGGGATTTTTTACACACACATTGACGATGATGATGCTTTTTATGTAGCGACGGCGTCAACAACTCTCGAGACAGATACGGTGTTTCAGTACAATGCGTATACAGGAGATGAGTACGAGTCCCTTCCAAGCCGTTATGTATTATCTCCATTTCCAATTTTTGAAGCGGGTTTAAGCAGGCTTTATGGAGTACCTTCAACCGTTTTGGGACATACGGGAATGTTTTTGATTTTTCTTCCGGTTGCTTATTTTGTTTATGACCTGCTGGGCAGTTTTTTCTGGAAAAATAAAAGAAAAGAGAGAGGATTGTTCTTACTTCTTCTGGCATGGATGAATATATTTGGTTATTATTCCGTGTATACGATGTCTACTTTTTTACTGATTCGTATCTGGCAGGGAAAAGCAGTCCTGGCAGCAGTGATTCTTCCATTGTTGTTTTACTATCTGCTTTGTGCTTATAAAAATGAGTATCAAATTCAGGATATTATCCAGATTTTTCTGACGACAGGAGCAGCAGCGCTGACCTCTTCCATGGGAATTTTCTTAGCACCGATTATGGTGGCGCTTGGGGCATTTGCGGGAATTATACAGACAAGAAAAATAGGAATAGCATGGAAATTGCTGGCTGGATGTATTCCTTGTATCATACTGACAGGAATTTATCTGCTGTTAAGAGTTGAGGGAATGGGATGAGTAGTGAAGTATTTGATTTGATTAAATTTTTCTGGAAGCATTATAATGGAAAGGGATTTTACCTGTATCTCTTTTTAGGCGGTATGGTTCTGCTTTTGTTTTTAAGAGAGAGAAGGAAATATAACCGTTATTTGTTTTGGTACTGTATTGGTGGACTGATTTTGTACTGGATTCCGTATACGGCAAAAATTATTATGGACTATGCAATTGGAAAGACGGTTTACTGGAGAATGTTCTGGCTGCTTCCGATTACGTTTGTGATTGCTTATTTTGCTGTATCGTGTATCTCACAGTTAAAGAACAGACTTTTTGCAGTGGTACTGGCAGTGCTGATGCTGTCCGGACTTGCCTTTAGTGGTCGGCTGGTTTACAACAAAGATGTATTTCATAAATCAACCAATTATTATAAACTGCCACAGACCGTGCTTGGTGTGTGTGATGCAATGAAAAAAAATGCCGATGGAGAGGAAATTCGGGCAATTGTTCCGGATGAGCTGATTTCTTATGTCAGACAGTATGACCCGTCGATTCACCTGATTTATGGACGCGATGCAGGCAAGGATTCAAGAACCGATACCATGGAAGCTGCGATTGTGTATGATGTGATTAATAATGAAGAACAGGATAAAGAGACCTTTCGGGAAGCGCTTGCTCTTTCCGGCTGTAATTATCTTGTACTTTCAGAAGAGCATACCATGGACTGGTATGCGGAAGAAGAATACGAAAAAATCGCAAAAATTGATGAGTATTGTATTTATAGAATTGACAAATAGCAAGTAAGAGATGTCTGTATCTTTTTGGGTACAGGCATTTTTTAATCCTTTCGATTGAAATTCATAAGAGAAAATGGTATATTGTAAAGGTTAAGTATACTTTACCATAAGTAGAGGAGATTAGAATGAACATATTTAGAGAATTGTGGAGAAACAAGACCCTGGTGTGGAAACTGGGTAAAAATGACTTCAAAACAAAGTATGCAGGTTCTTATTTTGGGATTTTATGGGCCTTTGTACAGCCTATGGTTACAATTTTGATTTACATTTTTATTTTCCAGTTTGGATTTCGCGTTATGGATACGCCAAACGGATATCCGTATGCGCTGTGGCTGATTGCAGGTATTATTCCCTGGTTTTTCTTTTCAGAGGGAATTATCAATGCAACCAACTGTTTGATGGAATATAGTTATCTGGTAAAGAAAGTCGTATTTAAAATCAGTGTACTTCCGCTTGTAAAAATTTTATCGGCGTTATTTGTACATTTGTTTTTTATTGCATTTGCGATTTTTATCTATATTATTATGGGAAAGACACCGATTGTTCAGATGGCTCAGCTTGGCTACTATACAATCTGCGCAATCTGTCTAATTACTGCGATTGCCTATTTTACCTGTTCCATCGTACCGTTTTTCAGAGATTTTGGAACGATTATCAATATCCTGATGCAGGTTGGTATGTGGGCATGCCCGATTATGTGGGATATGTCAACGTTTAAAATGCCTGCAAAAGTTGAATTTCTTTTAAAATTAAATCCGCTGTATTATGTTGTACAGGGATATCGTGACAGTTTCATGGATGGAATCTGGTTCTTTGAGAGACCAAAGATGACGATTTACTTCTGGGTTGTAACTTTAATTATCGGAGTGATTGGATTTACTGTATTCCGTAGATTAAGAGTACATTTCTCAGATGTATTGTAGGAGGGACACATGGACGATATTGTAGTATCAATTAAAGATGTCAGTAAAGTATACAAATTATATGATAAACCGATAGACAGGCTGAAAGAATCCCTGTCTATTACGCATAAGAGCTATCATCAGGATCATTTTGCCTTAGAGGGAATTTCACTTGATGTGCATAAGGGAGAATGTGTTGGAATTATCGGAACAAACGGTTCCGGAAAATCTACGCTGTTAAAGATTATTACCGGTGTATTAAGTCCGACAACCGGAAGTGTTACCGTCAATGGGAAAATCAGTGCACTTCTTGAACTGGGTGCCGGCTTTAATATGGAATATACGGGAATTGAAAACATTTATCTGAATGGTACCATGCTTGGGTTTTCAAGAGAAGAGATGACAGCAAAACTTGATGATATTATTAATTTTGCAGAGATTGGCGATTTTATCAATCAGCCATGTAAGACTTATTCGAGTGGTATGTTTGCCCGCCTTGCATTTGCAGTTGCTATCAATGTAGAGCCGGATATTTTGATTGTCGATGAGGCATTGAGCGTTGGAGATATTTTCTTCCAGTCGAAATGTTACCGTAAATTCAATGAATTTAAAGAAGCAGGAAAAACAATTATTTTTGTTACGCATGATATGGGAAGTGTTATCAAATACTGTGAAAGAAGTATGCTGATTCATCACGGACATCATGTGCTGACCGGAACGTCCGCAGAAGCAGTGGATGTATATAAGAAAATCCTTGCAAATCAATATGATGACAGTGCAAAGGACGAAGAACAGGAAGAAACTACAGAGGTAGAAACTCAGGAAACAGAAACGAAAGAAAAACAGGAAGCAAAAGGCTGGAAGAGTAAATTAACTTTAAACAGCAATCTGGATTCTTATGGAAGTCTGGATGCAGAGATTGTGGATTTTGCAATTGTGAATGATAAGGGAGAAATCAGTTCTTCCGTAGATAAAAATAAACAGTTCCGTATTAAGATGAAGATTCAGTTTAAAAAAGATGTGGACCATCCAATTTTTGCTTATACGATTAAAGACAGAAAAGGTACGGAAATCACAGGTACCAATACCATGTTGGAAAATTATACACCGGCACACTGTAAGGCAGGGGAGATCGTTACCGTTAATTTTGACCAGATTATGACGCTTCAGCCAGGGCAGTATTTTCTTTCTTTTGGTTGTACCGGTTATAATGGGGATGATTTGGAGATTTATCACAGACTTTATAATGCCTGTCACCTTGAAGTCTTTTCAAAGAAAGAGGGAACGCTTGGTTTCTTTGATTTGAATTCAACGGTTTCTTATGACGGGGCAATACAAACGAAATAATAAATAATAGAAGGATTATATGGGATGAACGAAAAGATTGGGAAAGTTACATTAAATCTGGACTATTATGAAGGTCAGGATTTTTACAGTGACGGTGTGATTGAAGAGCATCTGTTAGAGCTGGTGAAACATCACGAACCTGAAGAGTATCAGGATATTATCTTAAAAGAAAAAAACTGGGCTGTGATGTATCATCTTTCACAGCAAAGAGAGAATATTTTAGAGTGGTATCCAATAACAAAGGAAGATTCCGTGCTTGAAATCGGAGCCGGATGTGGTGCAATCTCTGGTGTGCTTGCAAAAAAAGCCGGACGGGTTGTGGCAAATGACCTGTCTAAGATGAGAAGTTCAATTAATGCATGGAAGAATAAAGAGGCAGAAAATCTGGAGATTGTAGTCGGAAACTTTAATACGGTATCTGATAATCTGACAGAAACCTTTGATTATGTTACCTTGATTGGCGTGTTTGAGTATGCAAAGACTTATATTCAGGAAGAAGAGCCATATCGGGTATTTTTAGATAAAATCAACCGTCATTTAAAACCGAATGGAAAGATTTTGATGGCAATTGAAAATAAGCTGGGACTAAAATACTTTGCAGGCTGTAAAGAAGACCATGTCGGTCGGATGTTTGAAGGAATTGAAGGCTATAAAAATACATCCGGAGTAGAGACATTCAGCAAAAGAGAATTAGAGAAACTGCTCGATGCAAATGGCTATCACAATTATCGGTTCTATTATCCTTATCCGGATTATAAATTTGCAACAACCATTTATTCAGATTCTTATCTTCCAAAAAAAGGAGAACTGCGGAATAACCGCCGAAATTTTGATGCAGAGCGTCTGTTGCTTTTTGATGAGGGACTTGCCTTTGATACCATGATTCGTGCTGAATTATTCCCGCATTTTTCCAATTCCTTTTTTGTAGAAATTCAGAAAAAGGAGGAAAACAATGCCTGAGATATTATATTCAAAATTTTCAAAAGACCGTCAGAAAAAATTTCAGATTGCAACGATGATTGTAGAAGAAAATGGAGAAAAATCGGTCATAAAAAAAGCGATGCATAAAGAGGGAGAAGCCCATGTAAGAAAGATGGTCGAATCCCGAGAACTGCTTTCGGAATTATTTGTAAATTCAGGTGTGGAAATGTGTCCATGCAAAGAGGAAAATGGTCAGGTCCGTTTTTTATTTGTGGAGGGGGAAAGCTTAGAAGAAAGAATCCACCGCCATTCAGAAGCAAATGACTATGAAGCCTTGAAAGAGGATTATCGTTTTCTTGCAAAGATTATTTTTTCCGTAAAAGGAATGCATACATTCGAGAGCAGTCCGGCATTTGAAGAAATTTTTGGCTTTCCAAAGTTTAAAGAAGCGCAACATTCGGCAGATATTTCCAATGTTGATATTATTCCGGCAAATCTTCTGCTTGGTAAAAAATGTGTGCTGGCAGATTATGAATGGGTCTTTTTCTTTGAGATTCCATTAGAATTTATCTATGCAAGAAGCATTTTCTTGCAGGAAGCAGTCTGCGGTTTAGATAAGAGTCAGTTAGAAGAACTCTATGCAATTGGCCGTGTAGATATGGAAGAAGTGCCGGTTTATTATCAAATGGAAGTGAACTTCCAGGAATATGTGGCTGGAAAAGGCGAAAAATATGCCCTGTCCCATCTGTACCAGAAAATGCACTGTAAATCTTATCCTGTCAGTGAATGGGATTATAAGAAACAGTTCTTTTCTATCGGTATCGAGGGAGATACCGGTGAAGAATGGGAAGAAATCAGCTACGAGCAGACCATTCATTCTGAGATTAAGAGAACGATTCAATTAAAAGCAAACCAATATACCAGACTTCGGTTCAAACCGGTGGATTCTAAAAGTATTATAAAAATCAGGAAACTGGTCGGAAAGAAAGAAAAACAGGAAGTCAGTTTGAATTTTACTCATAATGCAAAACTGGTGATTATTGATGATTATTATTTCATAGAACCACCGGTGCTTGAAATCGCACTTGATGGATGTGAAGAAATCGAATTTGATTATTTGGTTTATCGCAGAAATGATGGTGTCATTGACCAGATGGTGACATTTATTCAGAATGAGAAAGCGTTAAAAGATGAGAGACAGATGCTGACTGAAAAAAATGCAGCACACGAAGCCAGGATAGCCAAACTTGGAAAAGAGTTAAATGACTTACAGGCGACCGTAGAATATCAGGCAGAAAAAATCCGACAGCTTGAAAATTTAAAAGTCTATAAGATGTATCAAAAAGTACGTAAAATAGTGAAAAGGGGTAATTGATGTATGGACGTATCCATTGTAATTCCTACTAAGAATGCAGGTCCTTTATTTGAAAAAGTGCTGGATATGATATTTTCCCAGAAAACCATTTATGAATATGAGGTTATCTGTGTGGATTCCGGTTCAAAAGATCAGACACTTGAGGTAATTAAAAAATATCCGTGCAAATTATATCAGATTCCGGCATCAGAATTTGGACATGGAAAAACCAGAAATTACGGGGCTTCTAAGGGAACAGGAACTTATATTGTATTTATTACACAGGATGCACTTCCTGCAACGGACATCTGGCTTCAGAATTTTATTGATGCCATGAAAAAAGACCCGGAAGTGGTGGGTGGATTTGGAATCCATTATCCTTATCCAGGCTGTAATTTTATAGATAAGAGAGATATTGAAGGATTATTTCAGGGATTTGGTTCTGATAATACGATTTTTTATATGGAAGATAAGGAACGCTATGAAAGAGAAGAAGGATATCGACATGTACTTGCTTTCTTCTCAGATAATAATTCCTGTGTCAGAAGAGATGTATTTGAACAGCATCCTTATGATGATGTTAATTTTGCAGAGGATCAGATTTGGGCGAGAAAGATGATCGAGTTGGGTTATAAAAAAGTATACTGCCCGTTTGCACCGGTTTATCATTCTCACAACTTTAAATTAAGTACTTACTTTGCAAGATATTATGATGAATATAAAGGTCTCTATGAAATTCATCAGTATATGATGGCACAGCATTTTCGACAGCTCCCACGTCTTTGGGTGCGTCAGGTCAGAGGAGACTGTGCTTACATCCGTCAACAGCCGATTGGAAAGAAAACAAAAATCAAATGGGCTATTTACTCCGCATTTCGTAATTTCGACCGTTTTGTCGGGGGGACACTTGGCGGAAAGTACCATACTTATTCGGAAGCAAAACAGAAATTTCTGGACAAACATATTTCACAGCAGTACAGACAAAGAAAGGCTTAACTGGTCTTAGGTGAGAAAGGAAAAAAGAATGAGCGATAATGTAGTAGAAAGAGGAATGAGATATTTAAAAAATAATGGCGTGAAAGCAACATTAAAACGTATGAAAAACGGACCTGCACCGATTCCGCCAAAGAATAATCTGCTTGGATTTTATAATTTTGTAGTCAATACAGAAGAAATTCCATTTGATAAAAAGGCGTATGAAGAGGCAAAGAAAACTGGAAAAATCACATTAAACTGGGTCATTCCGGAAATGAGTCCGGGTTCAGGCGGACATACCACAATTTTCCGTTTTGTATCAAATTTGGAAAAATTAGGTTTTCACAGCAAAATTTATCTGTATATGTCTCCGACATTTAAAGATAATGAGTCCATCCGCAGTTTCTTAAAACAGCATTTCCCACTGTTAGATGAGAGAGTAGAAGTTTACTGTGATGTATCTCAGATGGGATTTGCACACGGTACAGTTGCAACTGCATGGACCACTGCTTACTATGTCAGAAGATTTAATAATACCATTTCTAAATTTTATTTTGTACAGGACTTTGAGCCGTATTTCTATGCACATGGTTCAGAATATGAGTTTGCAGAAAATACTTATAAAATGGGATTTCGTGGAATTACTGCCGGTGACTGGTTAAAAGATGTAATGAGAAACGATTATGGCATGACAGCAGATAGTTTCTTATTCTCTTACGATGACAAGATTTACAAACCAAAAGAAAAAACAGATGACAAACCGAGAGTATTCTTCTATGCAAGACCGGTTACTCCAAGACGTGACTTTGAGCTTGGTATGCTGGCAATCAATGAATTATGGAAGAAAATGCCGGACTTAGAGGTTATTTTTGCAGGATGGGATGTCAGCAACTATGAAATTCCATTCCCACATCAGAATCTTGGAACTGTAACACCACAGGTACTTGCAGATTCTTATGTAAAATGTGATATGTGTCTGATTATTTCAAACACAAACCTGTCCCTGCTGCCACTTGAAGTTATGGCTTGTAACTCTGTTGCAGTCTGCTCGAAAGGAGAAAACAGCACCTGGCTTGTCAATGAAGAAAATTCTATCTTAGTAGATTATGACCCGAATCAGATTGCAGATACAATGGAAGATTACTTCAAACACCCGGAAAAATTAGCTTCAATCCGTAAAAAAGGTCTGGAATTTGCAAAAAATACTTCATGGGAAAGAGAAGCAGAAAAAGTAAAAGAGGCAATTCTTAGAGGAATTCATGAAGATGAGCAGAAAATTCAAAAATAAACAGAAACTTGGACGGACAGTCTGCATGATTTTTGCCCTGCTTCTGGTATTTGGAATTTATCTGGCATGGGCCTGCAGTCAGAGGCATAATTTTTCACCCGATGAAGGGATGCGTTCCCGAATCGTGCAGTATATCTATGAGCATGGAAAACTGCCGCACGGTGGAGACCCCGAGATAAGAGATGAAGATTGGGGAATTTCGTATGCGTTTAATCCGATTTTAAGTTACATGATTTCTGCGTTGTTTATGAAGATTACTTCATTTTTCACGACAGATGAGTGGGCACTGTTGATTTCTGCAAGAATGGTTAATGTTCTATTCGGAACAGCGTCAGCGTATTGTATTTTTAAAATCGGAGAAGCATTATTCAAAAAAGGAGAAAGGGTGATGTTCTTTTTCCTTTGTACCCTGCTTCCCGGTGCTGCAATTTTATATACTTATATCAATTGTGACGGACTTGCTTTATTTTCTTCATCCTTTATCATTTATGTGTGGGTGAGGGCAATGAATGAGGGCTGGACAAAGAAGAACAGTATTTTGCTTGGAGTTGCATTATCACTTTGTGCGCTTTCCTATTATGATGCTTATGGTTATGCACTGTGCAGTATTTTATTCTTTGTCGTTTCCTCCCTTGGTTATGGCAAAAAGAAACCAGATTTTAAATTAATGTTCAAAAGAGGTCTGTTAATCACGGCAGTTGTCGCAGTGCTTGCCGGATGGTGGTTTGTAAGAAACTATATCATCTATGATGGAGATTTTCTTGCAAGAAAAACCATGCATGAGTATGCAATCAAATATGCAAAGCCACAGTTTAATCCCAAAAATGTAACGACATTTAAGGATTATCCGGAGGCAAACATTCTCTCGATGTTAAAATATCATGCTCCCGGTTTTAAGTACCGCTGGGTTGGAATGGTAGTCTATGGGGTAGTTGGAATCTTTGGATACAATCAGATTTTTCTTGGAAAAAAAGTGTATTATCCATATTTTGCATTGATTCTTGTCGGGCTGGTATTTGTAATCTGGAAAGCAAGAGATATTTTCTATTTAAAACGAGAGCAGGTTATGCTTGAGAAGAAAATCAATGAAGAAGAAACCGTAGAACAGGTATTAATCCGTCAGAAAGGAATCCGTCCGCAGGGATTATTCCATCTGTGTCTTTTACTTGGAATGATAATTCCGAATGTTTTGAACTTATATTATTCTTATACTTCAGATTATCAGCCACAGGGACGCTACAGCATGCCGATGTTAGTTCCGATGATGTATTTTGTAACGATGGGATATTCGAGAGTCGCAGACCATTTTATTAAAAATCAGAAATTAAAACAGCTTTGTTATTATCTGGTTTCAGCAGGAACAATTGTAGTTGCACTGTTTTTATGGGCAAGACTGTTGTACCCATTATATCTTCAGAACTATAATGGTCTGCATTAATGGATTTCCGGAATTTTTCAACAGACAGATTCTGGGAGTGCATGATTAGTCATAAGGAGGAATAAGATGCCAAATTGGAACAATCTCACGTCAAAGGTAATTCAGACGGTAGAAGCAGACGGAATTTTGGGACTTGGAAAACGCGGTGGCAGATATTTAAAAAAAAGGTTCGGAGCTTTAGCAAAAAAAGAGTCCGAACCGGTTTTTAAAGATGTGCTGTTTATTGATGGATGTGGAACAGTACTGCCACATCCGTCAAGATATCGTGTCAGCCATCAAAGAGAACAGCTTTTATCTTATGGAATTACATCAGACCAGGTGTACTTTGCAGATTTGGATTTAAAACAGATTGGCTGGTATAATGTGTTTGTATTTTTTCGCTGTCCACTCAATGAGACAACGGAAAAATTTGTAAAATTAGCAAAAAAGTATCAAAAAACAGTTTTATATGATATTGATGACCTTGTATTTGATACAAAATACACAGATACGATTCCTTATGTAACTGCGCTTGAAAAAAAAGAAAGAGAAGCCTATGATGAGAATGTTCGGGCGTATGGACAGCTCCTTGACTTATGTCAGGGGGCTGTTACCACTACAGGGGAATTATCAGAAGCATTGAAGCTGCATGTAAAAGAGGTCTGCATCAATCGAAACAGGGCTTCTGAGGAAATGATGCAGATTTCCGAAACAGCATTAAATCAAAAAACAGAACATAAAGAAGTTGTACGTTTAGGTTATTTTAGTGGAAGCATTACGCATAATCCAGACATTGAAATGCTGCTGCCGGTGCTCTTAAAGTTAATGAGACAATATAAGAATCTGGAATTTGTCAGTGTGGGAGAGCTGGAAACTCCGGAAGAATTAAAAGAATTTGCAGACCGAATCAAGATTCTTCCGTTTGTGGACTGGAAAAATCTTCCGAAATTGATTTCAGATGTAGATATTAATTTAGCTCCACTCGAAGATACGATTTTTAACCGCGCAAAATCAGAAAATAAATGGGTGGAAGCTTCCCTTGTTCAGGTGGTAACGGTGGCGTCGAATCTGGGTGCATTTGCCGATACGATTGAAAATCAAAAAACCGGATTTTTATGCAAGGATTTAAAAGAATGGGAAGAAACGCTGTGCGCTTTGATTGAACAGCCAAAGCTTCGCAAAAAAACTGCGATGCAGGCATATCAATTTTGTAAAGAAGCCTATCTTACAACCTATACAGGAAAGACGCTGGCAGATTTTATCAAAGCCAAACGGACCAAAAATGTTGGAATCCTGCTTCCGGCACTTAATATCAGCGGTGGAATCATGGTGGCAATGTGGCATGCCGTTTTCTTAAGGGAGGCTGGATTTGATGTCACGATTCTTTCAGAAAATACAACGGAAACTTCATGTGTCTTTGAAAATCAGAATTTTCCGGTGATCCCATTAAGAGAGGATGCAGTCAGCGGTCACTTTGATAAGATGATTGCAACGATGTGGGTCACAGTAAAATGGCTGGAATTATTTTCGAATATTGATAAAAAATATTATCTGGTGCAGAATTATGAGACGGATTTTTATGAAAAAGGCAGTCCATATCGTGCAATGGCAAACGCCACCTATTGCAAAAACCAGATTCAGTATGTTACGATATCAAAGTGGTGTAAGGAATGGTTAAAAGAACGGTTTGAAAAGGAATGTGCTTATGCACCAAATGGGTTGGACACTCGGGTTTTTACTCCATGTGCTCGTGATTTTAGCGGAAAAATTCGAATTTTAATCGAGGGAGACTGCGGTGCATGGCATAAAAATGTAGATGAAAGTTTTCAGATTGTAGAGAAACTCGATAGAGAGAAATTTGAAATCTGGTATCTTTCCTACAATTCAGAGCCAAAAGAATGGTACAAGCCGGACCGTTTTCTTCATAAAGTTCCATTTCAAAAAGTGTCAGAAGTATACAAACAGTGCCATATTCTGGTAAAATCAAGCATACTGGAGAGCTTTTCCTATCCTCCGCTTGAGATGATGGCAACCGGAGGTCTTGCAGTTGTCCGTCCAAATGGTGGAAACAAAGAATATTTAAGAGATGGGGAAAACTGTCTGTTATATGAGCCTGAAAATATTTCTGAGGCAGTGGAAAAGATTATGGAATTGGCAGAAAATGAGACACTTCGGAAACATCTGACAGAAGGCGGACTTAAGACTGCAAGGCAAAGAGAATGGGAAACTGTAAAACAGCAGATTTTAAATCTGTATCTGGAAGCAGGAGAATAAAATGATGAAAGCAAAAAACTTAATAAAACGAGTAACGATTGGCATTTTGGCAGTTGTGCTTAGCACTTCTGTTGTGTGGGCGGACGATAATCCAGGGCTGATTCAAAGGGCAAAAGATGCCTGTAAAAATGCAACCTATGATATCCCGACAGTGACAAATGACATTGACGGCTGGCCACAAGGACCGGCAATTATGTGTGATTCAGCTGTTGTGATGGAAGCTGAAAGTGGAGAAGTGCTTTATAATAAAGCAATGGATGAACGCCGTTATCCGGCAAGTACGACAAAGATTATGACGGCACTGGTCGCACTGGAACATTCTAATCTGACTGATACGGTCACCTTTACAGCAGAAGGTTTAAAAGAAGCTGTTCCTGGAAACAGTTATGTGACTCCGGTCATTCAGGAAGGTGAGACACTCACCATGGAACAATGTCTGTATGCGATTATGCTTGTCTCAGGAAATGAAGTTTCGACACAGGTGGCAATGCAGGTTGGCGGAAGCGTAGAAGGCTTTGTGGAAATGATGAATGAGAAAGCCCAGGAAATCGGATGTAAAGATACACATTTTGTCAATGCGAATGGACTTCATGATGAAAACCATTATACAACCGCGCACGATTTGGCGATGATTGCACAGGAAGCTTACAAAAACGAAGAATTTCGCAAAATTGTAGGAAGTCGTTATTATACGATTCCGGCAACGAATAAGACTGCCGAGGAGCGTGTACTTGCAAACCATCATGCGTTGCTTGGAGAGGGTGACTGGCATTATGACGGCTGTCTTGGAGGAAAGACCGGTTATACCGACACCGCTTTAAATACGTTAGTCACTTATTTTGAAAAAGACGGAACCGTTTATATTTGTGTTGTTTTACATTACAAAGGCACAGAAGTTTTTACCGATACAGTTATGCTTGCAGAATATACCAAAGAATTCGAAAAACTGCAGGTATCACAAAAAAAATATACACTCTCAGGCGGAACCGCAGTTGTGCCAAAAGGAACAACAACGGATGCGCTTGAGATACAGAATACACAAAACGAAGATGGAAACGAACAGGAAACCTTTTTATTTAATGGATATGAAGTCGGTCAGGCAGTTGTAGATAAGAAAGCTTATGAGGCGGATAAAAAAGCTGAAGAAGCACAGAAGGAAGAAGAGTCAAAAGAAGAGCAGAGCCAGAATAACGAGGCACAAAGCGGTTCTTTTAGTACATTTGAAATGGCAGTGGTTGTGCTTGTAGGTCTGATTGGACTTGGACTGATTTTAATCGTGATTTCTGTGATAAAAAAGAAAAAAAAGAAATGATAAGCAGGTGAGAAGATGGCAAAAGGAAAAATTGAATGGGGCAGAATGTTAGGGAAACTTTCTCCTTATACCATTCTAAAAGGGCTTCGCTATATGAGGCATTATGGTCCGAAAGAATTCTGGATTCGGCTTCATGAAAGATTTGAACCCGAAGAAGTCCCTTATGGTCCATGGTATGAGGAATATAAGGTGAAACCGGAAGAACTGGAAAAACAGAAAAAGAAAAAATGGAATTACGAACCGAAAATCAGTGTAGTTGTTCCTGCTTATAAGACACCGGAGAAATTTTTAAGAGAGATGATAGATTCTCTGCTTGCGCAAAGCTATGTAAACTGGGAGCTTTGTATTGCAAATGCAAGTCCAGATGAAGCAGGGATGAGCCAGATTTTGGAAGAATACTGCAAAAAAGATGCCAGAATCTGTGTCAAACCGCTTCTTAACAATGCAGGAATTGCAGAAAACACCAATGAAGCATTGAAGATGGCAACAGGAGATTTTATCGGTTTGTTAGATCATGATGACCTGCTTGCACCAAATGCACTGTATGAAGTTGCAAAAGCATTAGAGAGTCATCCGAAGACTGATGTGATTTATACGGATGAGGATAAGGTAAGAGCAGATTTATCGGAACATTTCCAGCCGAATTTAAAACCAGATTTTAACCTTGATTTGCTTCGTTCTAATAATTATATTTGCCATTTCTTTGTGGTGCGCCGGACAATTGTGGAAACAATTGGTGGATTCAGGAAAGAATATGACGGAGCACAGGATTATGATTTTATTTTCCGCTGTTGTGAAAGTGCGAAAGAGATTTATCATGTGCCGGAAATCTTATATCACTGGAGAACGCATCAGGCATCGACAGCAGACAATCCGGCAAGTAAGATGTATGCGTTTGAAGCCGGAAAACGTGCAATTGAAGGTAATTTAGAAAGATGTCATTTAAAAGCAGAAGTCAGTCATACCAAAGACCTTGGTTTTTACCGTGTTAAATACGAGGTGGAAGGTACACCGCTTATCTCGATTATTATTCCAAATAAGGATGAAAGAGAGTCCTTAAAAAAATGCATTGATTCGATAGAGAAAAAATCGACTTATGAAAATTATGAAATTTTAATTGTAGAAAACAACAGTACTTCAAAAGAAATCTTTGAGTACTATAAAGAATTAAGTGATAATCCTAAAATTCGCCTGTTAAAATGGAAAGAGGGATTTAACTATTCTGCAATTAATAACTTTGCGGCAAAGAAGGCAAAAGGTGAGTATCTTTTGTTCTTAAATAACGATATGGAAGTGATTGCATCGGACTGGATGGAAGAACTGCTTGGACACTGTCAGAGAGAGGGAACAGGGGCAGTTGGGGCAAGACTCTATTATCCAAATGAGACGATTCAGCATGCCGGCACGATTATCGGAATTGGCGGAATTGCCGGTCATATGTTTGTTGATATGCCGGGAGAACGTACCGGATATATGCATAAGGCAGCGATTCAGCAGGATTTAAGTGCAGTGACAGCAGCCTGTATGATGGTAAAGAGAAGCGTATTTGAAGCAGTAAACGGATTTGAAGAGAAACTTTCAGTTGCCTTTAATGATGTGGATTTGTGTCTCAGAATTCGTGCACAGGGCGAATTAATCGTATATGACCCTTACGTGGAACTGTATCATTATGAATCAAAGAGCAGGGGAACAGAGGACAGTAAAGAAAAAGTCAGAAGATTTCAGGAAGAAATTGAGTTTATGCGCTGTCGCTGGGAGAAACTGTTAAAAGCCGGAGACCCGTATTACAATAAGCATTTTTCACTGACAAAGTGGAATTATTCTTTAAAGCCATTTGAGTAAGGGGAACAGGTATGCAGGATGTATCAGTGATTATTCCGAATTTTAACGGAAAAAAGTATTTAAAAGAGTGCCTGGACTCGTTAAGAAAACAGGATTATTTGTATTTTGAAGTGATTTTGGTCGATAATGGCTCAGAAGATGGAAGTGTGGAATGGACAAAGGAAAATTATCCGGAGGTACGTGTGATTGCGCTCAAAGAAAATACCGGTTTTTGTGGCGGAGTCAATGCAGGAATCCGTGAGTCAAAATCAGAATATGTATTGTTATTAAATAACGATACGATTGTATTTCCGGAATTTATTACAGAACTGGTTCATGCAATCGAACGGGCACCGGATATCTTTTCATGTCAGGCGAAAATGCTTCAGATTCAGGATGAAAACAAGATGGATGACGCAGGAAATTTTTACTGCGCACTTGGATGGGCATTTGCCGATGGAAAGGGAAAACCGGAGTCAGAGTACAATAAGACCAGAGAAATTTTTGCTTCCTGTGCGGGAGCTGCGATTTATCGTAAAGAAATTTTAGATGAAATTGGCTATTTTGATGAGGAACATTTTGCCTATCTTGAGGATGTTGATATCGGATATCGTGCTAAACTGCATGGATATCGAAATCTGTTTTGTCCGACTGCGAGAGTACTGCATGTTGGAAGCGGAACAAGTGGATCGAGATATAATTTATTTAAAATTCGATATTCTTCAAGAAACAATCTGTATTTGATTTATAAAAATATGCCTCTTTGGCAGATTATTTTAAATTTCCCGCTTTTGTTTGTGGGATTTACAATAAAAACAGTCTTTTTTGCAAGCAAAGGTTTTGGAAAAGATTACATCAAAGGAATGTGGAATGGAATTGTAATCTCGAAAGAGAACAAGGAAAAGAAAGTAAGAAATGTAGCACATCAGAGGGAACGGTGTTGGAAGATACAGCTGGAATTATATAAAAACATAGGAAAACGCTTTCGTTCTGAAAAGAGAAAGTAAGATACTTTCGAAATTTTACAGAAAGATTTCGAAAGTACATAATAGACATAGAAAGAAGTATAGAGAGGAAACAATGAAGATACAGGTAGGAAAAAAAGAGCTTTCCGAGAAGCAGAAAAAAATTTTAAGAAAAGTAAAAGTGATTTTGCAATATGTTTTTATCTTCCTGTCGCTGTTAATTGCAACAACGGTTGCCTGGGTATTTCGCACCTGGAAGGGCCTTACAATGGAAGAGGTGGTATTCCACATTCAGGCACCGACAACAGGAACAGATTCGGGAATTATTTCGAGTTTTATTCTAACGTGCCCTTTGATTTCGATTGTGTTAACGTTAGTAATTTTATTGCTACATAAAAGACTGGGAAAAATAAAAGATATTGCGGTTTTGGGTTTAATGGTGGCATTTCTTGCAGTAGCAGCATTTTCTGTTGGTTATATGTGGAATCGGCTTGACATTACCGCTTATGCAAAAAATCAGACAACAGAATCTACGTTTATCGAGGATAATTATGCAGACCCAAAAGAAGTAGAGCTGACTTTTCCGGAGAAAAAACGAAATTTGATTTATATTTATCTGGAATCGATGGAAGATACTTATGCAGATAAAAAAAGCGGAGGTGCATTTGAAAAGAGCCGGATTCCGGAACTGGCAAAATTATCACTTGAAAATGAAAATTTTTCCGGAAATAGCACAGCCTTAAATGGTGGAATCCCAATGTACGGGGCAACCTGGACTATGGGGGCATTATTCGCACAAACTTCTGGTCTGCCGTTAAATCTTCCGATCCGAGGAGATTTGATGAGTACGCAGTCTGAATTTCTTCCGGGTGTAATCAATCTTGGAGATATCTTAGAAGAGAACGGATACAAACAGTACTTTCTGATGGGGTCAGAGGCAGAATTTGCCGGACGCGATTTGTATTATAAACAGCATGGCAATTATACGATTTATGATTATAATTACAGTCTCGAAAATGGAGAAATTCCAGAAGATTATCACGTGTTCTGGGGCTATGAAGATGCGAAACTGTTTGAATTTGCAAAACAGCATTTGACCCAAATCAGTAAAAATAACGAACCATTTAACTTTTCAATGTTGACGGTCGATACGCATTTTGAAGATGGATATCGTTGTAAGGACTGTCCGAATACTTTCGGAGATGACCAGTATGCAAATGTAATGGCATGCTCAAGTAAAAAAGTAACGGAATTTGTAAAATGGATTCAAGAACAGGATTTCTATGAAAATACTACGATTGTCATTTCGGGAGACCATCTGACAATGGACAGCAATTTCTGTGATGATGTGCCGTCCTCTTATGAACGAAAAGTCTATACTACTTATATCAATTCCGCAGTACAACCGGAGACAGAAGACTATAGAGAATATTCCACAATGGATAACTTTCCGACAACCCTTGCAAGCCTTGGCGTAGAGATTTCGGGAAATCGTTTAGGGCTTGGTACAAATTTATTTTCAAGCGAAGAGACATTAATTGAAACATATGGAAAAGAGCAAGTTAATACCGGATTGAAAATGAAATCCAAATTTATGGATGAGCTAACAAAAGATATTGTAGTGGAAAACGCCAAAAAAGTGCAGGAAGAAGAAAAGGCAGAAGCAGAGGAGAAAAAAATTACTGCAGATATCACGGTTTCAGATTATGATGCACTGAGTGATTCGTTTAAAGTAAGCTTAAGTAAGGTAAAATGCCAGCTCCCGGTGGAATCCATCCAATGTACAGTATGGAAATCCGATGGCATGAAAGCCCTTGTATGGTATGAAGCCGAAAAACAAGAAGATGGTACTTACAGTATCGAAGTAAAGGGCAGTGACCTTGCGCACGAAGAAGGCAGTTATGATGTCATTGTCTATGGACAGGCAGAAGGCTATGATCCATCTGTTATTAAAACTGTTACCGGCGAAATCAAAGAGCCGGAGTCTAAGATAACGGCAGATGTGACAGTAACAAACTATGATTTCAGAAAAGGTTACTTTGATGTCATTTTAAGTAATGTAGAAAGTACAGAGCCGGTTACTGCAATTGAATGTACGGTTTGGGAAAAGGATGGTACTGTGGCATTAAAAACCTATCAGGCGAAACGTCAGGGTGATGGAACCTATCTGCTTCGAATCAAGGCGATGGACTTCTATTATAAGACAGGAACCTATCGAATTTTGATTTACGGTCAGACTGAAAATTCACCGATGATGCAGATGGATGAAGTGTTTGGAGAGATTACAGGATAAAAACAAGAGAATAAATAAAAAAAGGCGAATGACCGAAACGTCATTCGCCTTTAAAATTTTCAAGATTAGAAATTAGAATTTAAAAGTATCCTTAAGTCCGAGCCATTTCTGGTCTTTGTCGCTTAAGTTTAACGCAGTGCCATCTTCTAAGACATAGCCTTCAGAAGATGCAGTGCCATTATAAGTACCGATTAATTTTGGCCATTTGATACCGATTTTCGGGTCGTTCCATGCAAGACCGCCTTCATCTCCCGGATGATAGAAATCAGTACATTTGTAGCAGAATTCTGCAATGTCACTTAATACAAGAAATCCGTGTGCAAAGCCTTCCGGAATATAAAACTGTTTTTTGTTCTCTTCGGTCAGTTCCACACCAAACCATTTTCCATAAGTCTTGCTGTCACTTCTTAAATCAACGGCAACATCAAAGACAGAGCCTTTTACCACACGCACCAGTTTGCCCTGTGGAAATTCTTTCTGGAAATGAAGTCCACGTAAGACTCCCTTGGTAGAACTGGACTGATTGTCCTGTACAAAATTCATGGTAAGTCCGGCTTCTATCATATCTTTCTGATTGTAGGTTTCCATGAAATATCCTCTGGCATCTCCATGTACAGTCGGTTCGATTACACAGAGTCCTTCGATACCACCTGCATTTTTTTCAACTTTAATCTGTCCCATTTTATTTACTCCTGTGTTTTTAAATCCTTAAGATAACGGTTTAATGCATCCTGCCAGGTTGGTAAGAGTGCAAAACCATTTGCGGTTAATTTGCTCTTGTCAAGACGGCTGTTAAACGGTCTTGCTGCCTTGGAAATACCATATTCGGCAGTTGTGACAGGAGCTACGGTTAAATGTTCTTTGGAATACTCCTCCTCGCCCATGATTTCATAAGCCTGACGGAAGATTTCTGTGGCAAAATCATACCAGCTGATGTAACCGCCCTCATTGGTTGCATGATAGTAACCGTATTTTTCTGTTTCAATCATATCAACTAAGAGTCTGGCAAGGTCAAAGGTATAAGTCGGTGTACCAATCTGGTCATTTACTACGGTTAATTTATCATGATTTTTTCCAACTTTGAGCATGGTTTTAATAAAGTTATTTCCGTTTAAACCAAATACCCATGCAATTCTTACGATGAAGTATTTGGAAAGCGTTTCCGATACTGCAAGTTCTCCGGCAAGTTTACTCTTTCCATAGACATTTAACGGTTTGTAGTCTTTGCAGTCCGGTTTCCATGGAGTTTCTCCCTGACCGTCAAAGACATAGTCTGTTGAAATATACATCATTTTGATACCAAGTTCTTTGCAGACATTGGCAATATTTTGTGTGCCAGTGCCATTTACAAGCATGACTTTTTCCTGATTTGCTTCATCTTCAGCGGCGTCAACCGCAGTCCATGCGGCACAGTGAATCACTGCATCCGGAGCTGCTTCTTTGATAACCTGGTTGACAGAAGCAGAGTCTGTGATATCCATTTCTTCGATATCAACACCGATTGGAGTATGACCTCTTTTTTTGAGTTCATTTACGGTATCGTATCCAAGCTGGCCTTTTACACCTGTTACTAAAACTTTCATGGAAGGTTTCCTCCTTTAATAATTAGCGGTTTCCGTACATTTTTTCATAGTAGTTCTGATATTCACCGGAAATGATATTTTCCCACCATTCTTTGTTATCTAAATACCACTGGATTGTTTTCTTGATTCCATCTGCAAACTTGGTTTCCGGAAGCCATCCCAGTTCATTGTGAATCTTGGTCGGGTCGATTGCGTAGCGCATGTCATGTCCTTTTCTGTCTGTGACATAAGTAATCAGGCTTTCTGGTTTTCCAAGTTCTTTACAGATAATTTTTACAATATCAATGTTTTTCATTTCATTGTGACCGCCGATGTTGTAAACTTCACCGACACGTCCATTGTGAATGATTAAATCGATTGCTTTACAGTGGTCTTCCACGTAAAGCCAGTCTCTTACGTTTTCACCTTTTCCGTAAACAGGAAGCGGTTTGTCATTTAATGCATTTGCAATCATAAGCGGAATCAGTTTTTCAGGAAAATGATATGGTCCGTAGTTGTTAGAACAACGGCTGATGGTAACAGGAAGTCCGTAAGTTCTGTGGTATGCAAGAACCAATAAGTCTGCGCCCGCTTTGGAAGAACTGTAAGGACTGCTGGTGTGAATCGGAGTTTCTTCTGTAAAGAATAAGTCTGGGCGGTCAAGTGGCAGGTCTCCGTAAACTTCATCGGTAGATACCTGATGGTAACGTTTGATTCCATATTTACGGCAGGCATCCATTAAGACAGCAGTACCTTTGATGTTTGTATCAAGGAAAACTTCCGGATTTTCGATAGAACGGTCAACATGGCTTTCAGCGGCAAAGTTTACAACCATATCCGGGTGCTCTTCTTCAAACAGTTTATAAACGGCTTCACGGTCTGTGATGCTTTCTTTTACAAAACGGAAATTTGGGTTTTCCATAACGGATTCCAGTGTTGAAAGATTTCCGGCATAAGTTAAGCAGTCTAAGCAGACAATACGATAATCCGGGTATTTGTCTAACATATGAAAAATAAAGTTACTTCCAATAAATCCGGCACCGCCGGTTACAATAATTGTCATAATTTAAAATTCTCCTTTTCGTGATGCGAATAATGGTTAGTGTAAAACGTCTAAATATTTTCCATCGAGTACGTCTTTTAAGTATTGTCCGTACTGGTTTTTCTTTAAGACTTCATACACTTTAAGAACCTCTTCTTTGGTAATCCAGCCATTTAAGTAAGCGATTTCTTCAAGGCAGGCAATCTTTCTGTGCTGGTGGGATTCCATGGTTTTTACAAAGTTGGTTGCCTCAACCAGACTTTCGTGTGTACCGGTGTCAAGCCAGGTAAATCCCTGTCCTAATAATTCAACATTTAAGTTGCCGTTTTCCAGATAAATACGGTTTAAGTCAGTGATTTCAAGCTCACCACGTGCACTTGGTTTTAAGTTCTTTGCATATTCGACTACTTTGTTGTCATAGAAATAAAGTCCTGTGACACAGTAATTGCTCTTTGGATGTTCCGGTTTTTCTTCGATAGAAACAGCTTTGCCTTCGTGATTAAATTCAACAATACCGAAACGTTCCGGGTCATCAACATAGTATCCAAATACCGTTGCACCCTTTCCGGATTCTGCATTTTCAACGGCGGCTTTTAAGCGTTTTTTCAGACCGTGACCTGCAAAAATGTTGTCTCCAAGCACCATTGCGACAGTGTCATCTTTGATAAAGTCCTCACCGATAATAAAAGCCTGTGCCAGTCCATCCGGGCTTGGCTGTACGGCATAAGACAGATGCACTCCAAATTGATGTCCGTCGCCTAAGAGTTCCTTAAAACGAGGAGTATCCTGCGGAGTAGAAATAATTAAGATATCACGGATGCCGGCATTCATCAGTACGGACATCGGATAGTAAATCATCGGTTTGTCATAAATTGGCAACAGCTGTTTGGAAGTTACCATAGTTAAAGGATAGAGGCGGGTTCCGGAACCACCGGCTAAAATAATTCCCTTCATGTGAAAATCTCCTTTCTTAAAAGAGGTAGTGTAATGTTACTTTTTTGTCTCGTAGTTTCTGATAATACTATTATAAAAGATGACGTAAGGTCACCTTCAAGCGTTTTTTTAAAAAGTACATAAAAAAATTCCGGCGTCTTTTGTAATGTGAAATCCATGGGCGGTTTTTTTCTCGACAAAGCTGCGAAACTCATGGTAACGTTCCAATAACATCTGGTTTTGATTTCCATGACAGGAAAGAATGTACTCAATTAAAGGTTCGGCACGGTCAAGCTCAATCGAATCTTCATATCGGATACACTGAACGTCAGAAAAGTAAGGCTTTAAAAGTGCTTCTCCATTTTCAAGCCCGAACTGTTCATATAATTTTTCCGCAGATAAGACAATCCGGCTGTCAAATTCCTGAACAAGTTCACTGATTTCAATCATGTGGCGCTTTCCATAGGTACTGCAGAGAAAATGGCCGCCTTTTTTTAATGATCTTTGAATCTGCTTAAAAACTTTTGGTAAATCATTGCAGTAAAACAGGACATGGTTTGCGATAATTAAATCAAAGGCAGAAAGCGAAGACGGAAAAGAATGACAGTCAAAACAGGCAAAGGAAAACCGCTTATCACCGGACGGCAGGTTTCTTCTGGCATCTCGTAACATTCCGTCCGAAACATCCGATAATAAAATAGAGAGGTTCGATGGGATATGATTCAGATTTTCCGTCCATAATGCTCCATTTCCACAGCCAATTTCAAGTACCCGCTCATTGGGCTTTAAATTGCAATGTTCAAAAATCCACGGAAACCAGCCTTTTGAATTGGTAGAATATTCCTTGTGCAGACGAATTCGGCTGGAAATATTGGAAGCATTCTGATATTGAGATTTGAGACTTTTTTCCATATTTGTTAAATGAATCAGGTCAAGCATCTGGCTCCAGTCAATTTGGTGTTCCTGTTCAATCACTCGGACGGTATCTTCGATTGCACTTTCTACAAGCTGCATCTGTTCAATCTGGTCCTGGATTAATTTCTTTTGAAGATTAAGGGAGTTTAACAGAAAGAGATAATCAGAATCGTCGATGGTCATTTCACGAATATCGTCGAGGGAAAATCCAAGATATTTTAACAGTAGAATCTGCTGGAGACGGGCAAAATCAGAGTCCGTATAGAAACGTGCACCGGCTGGTGTCACATAAGAAGGTTTTAAAATGTTTTGTTTATCATAGAATCGAATCGTGCGTACAGAGACATTTGCCATGCGGGCAAACTGCCCTGAAGAATAATAACCTGGCAGTTTCATAAGAAAAGTCCTCCATAAAAAATATAAGAAATCCAAGATAATGGAACGATAATCCTGCAATTCCAAAAAATCCTAAAAAAGAATAAAAAAAGGATGCAGGAGATGGGACTTGAACCCACACGATATTGCTACCACAGGCACCTGAAGCCTGCGCGTCTGCCAATTCCGCCACTCCTGCATCTGTTATTAAGTTATGTTCTCGCGAACACAAGCAATACTATACAATAGTATGTTGAAAATGTCAATACTTTTTTGGAAAATTCCTGCAATTCATAAAAATAAATTCCTGCAATCCGTAAGTAAAAATAAAAAAGAATAAAAAAAGGATGCAGGAGATGGGACTTGAACCCACACGATATTGCTACCACAGGCACCTGAAGCCTGCGCGTCTGCCAATTCCGCCACTCCTGCATCTGTTATTAAGTTTGCGCTTTTGTAAGCACAAGGAATACTATACAATAATATGTAAAAAAAGTCAAGACTATTTTGAAAAAAATAATCGAAAAAGATAAAAAGAGATGTGGTATAATATAAAGTAATCTCAGAATATTTACGGAGC
Source organism: Blautia stercoris (assembly GCF_054657695.1). NCBI lineage: Bacteria > Bacillati > Bacillota > Clostridia > Lachnospirales > Lachnospiraceae > Blautia > Blautia stercoris. The sequence goes on along the minus strand of NZ_BAAHYF010000001.1, from coordinate 1,184,137 downwards.
TTATCTTTGTGGCTGATTGTCTGAGGGAACAGGAAAAAGTGAGCAGAAGATAAAAAATTTTAAAACTGTAAAAAATATAGAAAAAAAGGTTGAAAAATGAAATATCTTGTGATACACTTTTTACAATTTGGGGAAAAATAGGAAACCCGTAAACTAACAGCAAGAAATAGGAAAGGGAGACAGGTGAAAAAATGAAAGCATTTTTGATACTGGAAGACGGCACCGTCTTTACCGGCACCAGCATTGGGTCGAAAAAAGAAATTATTAGTGAGATAGTCTTTAATACATCTATGACAGGTTATCTTGAAGTCCTTACGGACCCTTCTTATGCCGGACAGGCTGTCTGCATGACATATCCGTTAATTGGTAACTATGGCATCTGCCACGAAGACCAGGAGTCTTTGAGACCGTGGCCAGATGGTTACATCGTCAGAGAATTATCACGAATTCCAAGTAATTTCCGCTGTGAAGATACAGTTCAAAACTTTCTTAAGAAGTATGATATTCCGGGAATTGCCGGAATCGACACAAGAGCACTGACAAAAATCTTAAGAGAAAAAGGTACCATGAATGGTATGATTACAACGAATGAAAACTACAATCTGGATGAGATTATTCCGAAATTAAAAGAATATACAACAGGAAAAGTAGTTGAGCGGGTTACCTGCGAAGAAAAACATGTTTTAAAAGGAAATGGTCCAAAAGTTGCATTGCTTGACTTTGGTGCAAAAGAAAACATTGCAAAATCCTTAAATGAGAGAGGATGCGAAGTGACAATTTATCCTGCAGCAACACCGGCGGAAGAAATCTTAAAGAGCAATCCGGACGGAATTATGCTCTCAAACGGACCTGGAGACCCGAAAGAATGTGTTTCCATTATAAAAGAAGTAAAGAAACTTTATGATTCAGAAGTTCCGATTTTTGCAATCTGCCTTGGACATCAGTTAATGGCATTAGCAACAGGTGCAGATACCAAGAAGATGAAATACGGACACAGAGGAGGAAATCATCCGGTAAAAGATTTGGAAACCGGAAGAGTTTATATTTCTTCTCAGAACCATGGTTATATGGTAGATACAGATACCTTAGACCAAAATGTGGCAGTGCCGGCATTTGAAAATGTAAATGATAAGACAAACGAAGGATTGAAATATATCGGAAAGAATATTTTTACCGTACAGTTCCATCCGGAAGCATGCCCGGGACCACAGGATTCAGGATACTTATTTGACAGATTTATGAAGATGATGGAGGAAAGCAAATAATGCCGAAGATTCAGGATATTAAAAAAGTACTTGTAATCGGCTCCGGTCCGATTGTAATCGGACAGGCAGCAGAGTTTGACTATGCGGGAACACAGGCTTGCCGTTCCTTGAAAGAAGAAGGAATTGAAGTTGTACTCTTAAACTCCAATCCGGCAACCATCATGACAGATAAAGATATTGCAGACCGCGTTTATATTGAACCGCTTACCGTTGAAGTGGTAGAGCAGTTAATTATGAAAGAAAAACCGGACAGTGTGCTTCCGACTCTTGGTGGACAGGCAGGATTAAACCTTGCAATGGAACTTGAAGAAAGAGGATTCTTAAAAGAACATCATGTACGTCTGATCGGTACTACTTCCCAGACTATAAAAAAAGCAGAAGACCGTCAGGAATTTAAAGATACCATGGAAAAAATCGGAGAGCCGGTTGCAGCATCTTTAGTTGTACGTAGTGTAGAAGCAGGTATTGAGTTTACGAATAAGATCGGTTATCCGGTTGTACTTCGTCCGGCTTACACCCTTGGTGGAAGCGGTGGTGGTATCGCTTATAATGAAGAACAGTTAGTAGAAATTCTGGAAAATGGTCTGCGTCTTTCTCGTGTTGGAGAAGTTTTAGTAGAACGTTGTATCGCAGGATGGAAAGAAATTGAATACGAAGTAATGCGTGACGGTGCAGGAAACTGTATTACCGTTTGTAACATGGAAAACATTGATCCGGTTGGTGTCCATACCGGAGACAGTATCGTAGTTGCACCATCTCAGACTCTTGGTGACAAAGAGTATCAGATGCTTCGTACTTCTGCACTCAATATCATTACAGAACTTGGAATTACAGGTGGATGTAACGTACAGTATGCATTAAATCCAGACAGCTTTGAATACTGTGTTATCGAAGTAAACCCGCGAGTTTCCCGTTCTTCTGCACTGGCTTCTAAAGCAACCGGTTACCCGATTGCAAAAGTTGCAGCAAAGATTGCACTTGGTTATACACTTGATGAAATTCCAAATGCAATTACAGGAAAAACTTATGCAAGTTTCGAGCCAATGCTGGACTACTGTGTTGTAAAGATTCCGCGTCTGCCGTTCGATAAATTCATCAGTGCAAAGAGAACTTTAACTACACAGATGAAAGCAACCGGAGAAGTTATGAGCATCTGCAATAACTTTGAAGGTGCATTAATGAAAGCTATCCGTTCTCTGGAACAGCATGTAGACAGTCTTATGTCTTATGACTTTGCAAGCTTGACAAAAGAAGAATTAATCGAAGAATTAAAAATTGTCGATGATATGAGAATCTGGAGAATTGCAGAAGCAATCAGAAAAGGCATTTCTTATGAAGAAATTCATGCAATTACAAAGATTGACATCTGGTTCATCGATAAACTTGCAATTCTTGTAGAAATGGAACAGGCGTTAAGAGAACAGGAATTAACAGAAGACTTACTGCGTGAGGCAAAGAGAATCGAATTCCCGGACAATGTCATTGCACGTATCACAGGGAAGACAGAAGATGAAATCAAAGCATTAAGAAAAGAATGGAATATCACCGCTGCTTATAAGATGGTAGATACCTGTGCAGCAGAGTTTGCAGCAGAAACACCATACTACTATGCTGTATATGGTGGAGAAAATGAAGCGGTTGGTGAGACAACAAAGAAAAAAGTACTGGTACTTGGTTCCGGACCAATCCGTATTGGACAGGGTATCGAGTTCGATTTCTGTTCTGTACATTGTACCTGGGCATTTAAGAAGGAAAACTATGAAACTATTATTATCAACAACAATCCGGAAACCGTAAGTACAGACTTTGATATTGCAGATAAACTGTATTTCGAGCCATTAACACCGGAAGATGTAGAAAATGTAGTAAATGTCGAAAAACCGGACGGAGCAGTGGTTCAGTTTGGTGGACAGACAGCAATCAAATTGACAGAGGCCTTGATGAAGATGGGCGTTCCGATTCTTGGAACATCTGCAGAAGATGTAGATGCGGCAGAGGACCGTGAACTCTTTGATAAGATTCTTGAAGAGTGTCATATTCCAAGACCGCAGGGGCATACAGTATATACAGCAGAAGAAGCAAAACAGGCAGCACATGAGCTGGGATATCCGGTTTTAGTTCGTCCTTCTTATGTACTTGGCGGTCAGGGTATGCAGATTGCAATCAACGATGAAGACGTGGAACAGTATATCGGAATCATCAATCGAATTGCACAGGAACACCCGATTCTGGTTGATAAGTATCTTCAGGGAAAAGAAATCGAAGTCGATGCAATCTGTGATGGACAGGATATTTTGATTCCTGGTATCATGGAACATATCGAGAGAGCCGGTATCCATTCTGGCGACAGTATTTCTGTTTATCCGGCACGTACCATCTCTGATACTGCAAAGAAAACAATTGAAGAATACACCAGACGGCTGGCAAAATCTCTGCACGTTATCGGTATGATTAACATTCAGTTTATCGTATGCGGAGAAGATGTCTATGTAATCGAGGTAAATCCTCGTTCCAGCCGTACTGTACCGTATATCAGCAAAGTAACCGGTATTCCGATCGTGCCGCTTGCAACAAAGATGATTCTTGGTTACAAACTGCGTGACCTTGGATATGAACCGGGACTTCAGCCGGAAGCAAAACACATTGCAATCAAGATGCCGGTATTCTCATTCGAGAAAATTCGTGGTGCTGATATCAGCCTTGGACCGGAAATGAAATCTACAGGTGAGTGCCTTGGTATTGCTCAGTCCTTTAATGAAGCACTGTATAAAGCATTCTTAGGTGCCGGAATTAATCTTCCAAAACACAAGAACATGATTATCACAGTAAAAGATGAGGACAAAGAAGAAGTCATTCCGATTGCACGTCGTTTTGAAGCTTTAGGATACAAAATTTACGCAACAAGAAGTACTGCAAAAGTACTTCAGGAAAATGGTGTTCATGCCGTTCGTACCAATAAAATTGAACAGCCGTCACCAAACCTTATGGATCTGATTTTAGGACATAAAATTGACCTGGTTATTGATACTCCGTCTCAGGGTGTAGAAAAAGCAAAAGATGGATTTATTATCCGTCGAAATGCAATTGAAACCGGTGTCAATGTACTGACTTCTCTTGATACAGCAGAAGCTTTAGTAACAAGTTTGGAAAATACAGATATTCAGAAACTGGAACTGATTGATATTGCGACTGTAAAATAAACAGTGCAGAATTAGAAAGAAAAAGCGGATTGTGGAAAATTGGCAATCCGCTTTTCTGATTTTAAAGGAGACATCAATGGATTTTATTGAATTACTCAAGGTTATTTTTCTGGGAATTGTCGAGGGAATTACCGAGTGGCTTCCGGTCAGCAGTACCGGACATCTGATTTTAGTAGAAGAATTTATCAAATTAAATGTAAGTGAAGCATTTTGGGAAATGTTCATGGTTGTTATTCAGCTTGGAGCAATCATGGCGGTCGTAGTATTGTATTTTAAAGAGTTATGGCCGTTCCAGAATCAGAAAAAGGCAAAGGGTGCACTGGAACGCTATGTAAAAACCGATAAAATGATTATGTGGTTTAAAATCGTAGTTTCCTGTATTCCGTCCATCGTAATCGGTCTGCCGTTTAATGATTTTATTGAAGCACATTTTAATAACTATCTGGTTGTTTCGATTATGCTGATTGTCTATGGTATCTTTTTTATTCTAATCGAAAATTACAATAAGAAGAGAACGGCTTCTATCAATTCTGTTGTAGAAATCGGATGGAAGACTGCATTTTTAATTGGAGTATTCCAGCTTTTAGCAGTCATTCCCGGAACATCCCGTTCCGGGGCAACTATCATCGGAGGAATTCTGCTTGGAACTTCAAGAACAGTTGCCGCAGAATATACTTTCTTCCTTGCAATTCCGACCATGTTTGGTGCAAGCTTATTAAAACTCGTAAAATTTGGTCTGAATTTCACTGGAACAGAAGCCATAATTCTGATTGTCGGAACTTTAGTTTCTTTTGTGGTTTCAATTCTGGCAATTAAATTCCTGATGGGATATATTAAAAAACATGACTTTAAAGTATTCGGGTGGTATCGAATTGCCCTCGGTATTGTAGTGTTATTATTCTTTTCACTCTTTCGATAATCAATATTTTTCTGATTCATTTAAGGTTTGTTAAGATAGTTTCTTGTTTTTTTATAAAACGGACATAATTTTATCACAATTTATCTTTATAATAGGTTTCAGATAGTTGATGAACCACTCACTATCTCCCCCCTCAAGTAAAAAAACCGGTGCTTGCGCATCGGTTTTTTTCATTCTACATAAAACTTTGTTCCATATAGATTAAAGTGATATCTTGCTTGCATAAATGGCTAAAGAGAGGTAAAATAGAAGTATTAAAAGCATCAGAGGGAAAGGGGTACTTATTTTATGGCAAAGAAGAAAGTAGTAGTTGCATTAGGACACAAGGCATTAGGTACTACATTACCGGAACAGAAAAGTGCAGTAAAGAAAACCGCTGCGATTATCGCAGATTTAGTAGAAGCAGGTGCAGAGCTGGTTATCACTCACAGTAACGCACCACAGGTTGGTATGATTCATACCGCAATGAATGAATTTGGAAAGGTACATTCAGACTATACCGCAGTTCCAATGTCTGTCTGCTCAGCGATGAGTCAGGGATATATTGGATATGATATTCAAAATGCAATCCGTGCAGAACTGCTTCGACGTGGTATTTTTAAACCGGTCAGCACAATTATTACACAGGTCACAGTTGACCCGTATGATGATGCGTTCCATGAACCGGTGAAAGTAATTGGACGAGTTTTGACAGAAGAGGAAGCAGAACTTGAAGAACAGAAAGGAAACTATGTCACAAAAGTAGAAGGCGGTTACAGACGAATTGTAGCAGCTCCGAAACCACAGGACGTAGTAGAAATTGATGCAATCCGTACACTCTCCGATGCAGGTCAGATTGTAATTGCCTGTGGAGGCGGTGGAATTCCGGTCTTAGAACAGCAGGCATCTTTAAATGGAGCAAGTGCGGTAATTGAAAAAGACCTGGTTAGTGGAAAACTGGCAGAGCTCTTAGATGCTGAGGAACTTTTAATCCTTACAAGCGTTGAGAAAGTTTCTTTAAATTATCAGTCAGATAAAGAAGAGAAGATTGAAAAAATGGATGTTGAAACTGCAAAGAAATATATGCAGGAAAATCAGTTTGGGGCATCTACAATGCTTCCAAAAGTTGAAGCAGCTGTCAGCTTTGTAGAGAAAAAAGCAGGAAGAAAAGCAGTGATTACCTCGATTGACCGGGCAAAAGACGGTTTCCTTGGAAAGACCGGTACAGTTATCGAGTAAAACTTTTTGCAGAAAAAAGAAAAGACCATCTCCGAAAATTAAAAAGGGGATGGCTTTCTTTTTGCTATGTGACTTGCTTAAGAAGTACGGTTTATGTTATCCTATATACCATACCAGAAATAAAAATCCTTTTGAAAGGAGAGATAGAAAATGATGAAGCTATCACAATTATTAGAACAGATTGAATATACATGTGTTCAGGGAGGTCTGGACAAAGAAATCAAAAGTGTTGTTTATGATTCAAGAAAAGTGACACCGGATTCTTTATTTTTATGTATTAAAGGCGCAGTGTCTGATGGACATAAATATGCAAAGGAAGTTGTAGAAAAAGGTGCGACAGTACTTGTCGTTCAGGATGAAGTAGAAGTGCCGGAAGAAGTTACCGTTATCCGTGTGGAAAATACCCGTTATGCGATGGCATGTATTTCAGCAGCATGGTTTGGACATCCGGCCGAAAAAATGAAAGTCATCGGTATTACCGGAACAAAAGGAAAGACAACCACTACTTATCTGGTAAAATCTATTCTTGAAAATGCGGGATATAAAGTCGGATTAATCGGTACAATTGAGGCAATTATCGGAGATGAAGTCATTCCGGCTGCGAACACTACTCCGGAGTCTTATATTGTGCAGGAATATTTTGCAAAAATGGCAGAGGCAGGCTGTGACTGTGTTGTGATGGAAGTTTCCTCACAGGGTTTGATGCTTCACAGAACCGCAGGTTTTGTATTTGATTTTGGTATCTTTACAAATATTGAACCGGATCATATCGGACCAAATGAGCATAAAGATTTTGATGATTATCTGCATTGCAAAGGATTGTTATTTAAACAGTGTAAAGTTGGAATTGTAAATGCCGATGATGAACATGTACAGCAAGTATTGGAAGGACATACCTGTACGGTAGAAACTTATGGTTTGCATGACAATGCAGATTTATGGGCAAAAGATTTAAAATTAGTGACTGGAAAAGGTGTGCTTGGAATTGACTATGAAGTACAGGGATTGATGGATTTCCCGGTTGAAATCGACTTGCCCGGAAAATTTAGTGTCTATAATTCTTTGACAGCAATCGCAATTTGCCGTCATTTTGGAGTTTCCGAGGAGAATATTCAGAAAGCCTTAAGAGCTGCAAAAGTAAAAGGTCGTATTGAGATGGTAAAGGTATCCGATGAATTTACACTGATGATTGATTATGCTCATAATGCGATGAGTCTTGAAAGTCTTTTGACAACATTAAAAGAATATAAACCAAAACGTCTGGTGTGCCTCTTTGGATGTGGAGGAAACCGTTCCAAGCTGCGCCGTTATGAAATGGGCGAGGTATCCGGAAAACTGGCGGATTTGACTATTATTACTTCAGATAATCCAAGAAATGAAGAGCCACAGGCAATTATCGATGATATCAAAATCGGAATCGGAAAGACAGATGGAAAATACGTGGAAATTATTGACCGTAAAGAAGCAATTGCTTATGCGATTCACAATGGACAGCCAGGTGATGTTATTGTACTTGCCGGTAAAGGTCATGAGGACTATCAGGAAATTAAAGGAAAGAAATATCCAATGGATGAGCGTGATTTAATTCGTGACATCCTTGCAGGGAAATAGAATCAGCAGAAAATAGATGAAAAAATGGTATGCAGATATTATTGTAGATATTTCACAGGAAAAATTGGACCGGACGTTTCAGTATGAAATTCCGCAAAATTTACTTGGAATCATAAAAATAGGTACAAAAGTAGAAGTACCGTTTGGAAAAGGAAGCCGAACCATCAGTGGTTATGTGATTGGGATTTCAGATAAGCCGAAGATAGAAGAAAGCAAAATCAAACCTGTTTCAAAGATATGGGAAAAAGGAATTGAAATTGAATCAAAATTAATCGGACTGGCAGGATGGATGAGCAGGGAGTACGGCTGTACGATGAATCAGGCATTAAAAACCGTACTTCCGGTAAAAGAAAAAAAACAGCAGAAGGAAACCAGAACCATTTGCCTTAAAATTGAACCGGAAGAAGCGAAAGCGCTGTTAGAAGAATGGGAAAGAAAACACTATAAGGCAAAGGCAAGGCTGTTAGAAGCACTGCTTTTAAAAGGAGTACTTTCTTATACCGAGGCAACGGGAAATTTAAAACTTTCCGGTGCCGGAATCAAAAAAATAGAAGAAAGTGGTATCATTCAGATTGAAAATCAGAAAGTATATCGTGATCCTGTGCATCGAAAAGAAACGAAAACCGTTCAAAAACAGTTAAATGAAGAACAAGACAGGGCGGTACTTGAGATTTTAGAAGAGTGGGAAAGTCCTTTTCATCGTCCGGTTCTGCTTTATGGAGTGACAGGAAGCGGAAAAACAGAAGTTTATATGAAGCTGATAGAAACGATACTTCGGGAAGGAAAGCAGGCAATTGTACTGATTCCTGAGATTGCACTGACGTATCAGACAGTGGAGCGTTTCCGTGCCTGCTTTGGAGAGTGTGTGTCTTTTTTACATTCGAGACTTTCAGCAGGAGAGCGTTATGATCAGATGGAGCGGGCGAAAAATGGAGAGATTTCAATTATTGTAGGACCTCGTTCTGCTTTATTTACACCATTTCCAAATCTTGGATTAATTGTAATTGATGAAGAACAGGAATCCTCTTATAAGAGTGAGAAAACTCCGTGTTATCACGCAAGAGAGACCGCAATCGAGAGAGCCAGACAAGAAAAGGCAAATGTTGTTATGGGTTCAGCGACACCGACAATAGAGTCTTACGAACGTGCAAGAAAAGGAGAGTATCTGCTTGTTACATTAAAGTCCCGCTATCAAAATCAGGTGATGCCTGATGTGACGATTGTAAATCTGGCAGAAGAATTAAAGGCGGGAAATCGCTCTGTATTCAGTCAGAGTTTACAGGAAAAGATAAAAGAACGGCTTGAAAAGAAGCAGCAGGTGATGCTGTTTTTAAACCGAAGAGGTTATACCGGATTTGTGAGTTGTCGGGCATGCGGGCATGTAATGAAATGTCCGCATTGTGATGTGTCCCTGACGTCTCACAGGAATGGAAAGCTGATTTGTCATTACTGCGGATATACGATTCCGAATGTAAAAGAGTGTCCCTCCTGTGGTTCACCTTATATTGGAGGTTTTAAAGCAGGAACACAGCAGATAGAAGAACAGGCGCATCTGTTCTTTCCAAAAGCGCGGATCCTTCGGATGGATGCCGATACGACAAGAAGAAAAGACGACCATGAGAAGATCTTATCTGCGTTTTTGGCACAGGAAGCAGATATTTTAATTGGAACGCAGATGATTGTAAAAGGTCATGATTTTCCAAATGTAACGCTGGTTGGAGTGATTGCGGCAGATTTGTCTTTAAACGTAGGAGATTACAGGGCTTCCGAGCGTACATTTCAGCTTCTTACACAGGCAGTTGGGCGTGCAGGGCGTGGCAGATTTGCAGGGGAAGCGGTGATTCAGACGTATCAGCCGGAACATTATAGTATTGTGACTTCGGCCAGACAAAATTATGAACAGTTTTTTGAACAGGAAATCGTTTATCGCAGTTTGATGGGGTATCCTCCGGCAAAATCAATGCTGACGATTTCGGGCAGCTCGGCAGAGGAAGCCTTGCTTTTGGAGGGATTAACCTACTGCCGAAAATATATTGAAAGTATTTATAAGAAAAATGATTTGTTAATCGTAGGACCGGCACCGCAGAGTATTTCTAAAATACAAGACATGTACCGTATGGTACTGCATCTGCGGCATGGAAATAAAGAAATCTTGATTAAAATTATGGAAAGACTGGAACGCTATATTCAGATTAATAAAGGCTTTGAAAAGATTTATATCCAGTTTGATATGAATTAATTGAATTGTTGTACAGCAAAGTAATTCGCAGGCAGTAGAGTAAGAGATTGAATGAAAAGAGGAGTAAGAAAGACATGGCATTAAGACAAATTAGAGTGCAGGGAGATACCATTTTAGAAAAAGAATGCAGAAAAGTAGATGAGGTAACACCAAAAATCCGTGATTTAATCGAAGATATGATAGAGACCATGTATGACGCAAACGGAGTTGGTCTTGCTGCACCACAGGTAGGAGTGTTAAAACAGATTGTTGTCATTGATACCAGTGCAGACGGAGAAGGATTGTATGTATTAATTAATCCGGAAATTCTTGAAACATCTGGCAGTCAGACAGGAGAAGAAGGTTGTTTAAGTGTACCGGGCATGTCAGGTGTAGTGACAAGACCGGACTATGTAAAAGTAAAAGCTTATGATGAAAATATGGAAGAATTTATTTTAGAAGGAACAGAACTTTTAGCCAGAGCTATCTGTCATGAGACAGACCATTTACATGGAAAACTGTATACAGAACTGGTGGAAGGGGAACTGCACCGTGTAAATTACGAGGAGGAAGAATAGGAATGAAAGTTGTTTTCATGGGAACACCTGATTTTGCAGTCGGAACATTGGAAGAGATCGTAAAAGCAGGACATGAGGTGGCGGCAGTTGTCACTCAGCCGGACAAACCAAAGGGCAGAGGAAAGACTTTAATGCCGACGCCTGTAAAAGAAGCTGCATTAAAATATGCAATTCCGGTCTATCAGCCATTAAAAGTAAGAGCAGAAGAGTTTGTGAAAGTGTTAGAAGAAATTGCACCGGATATCATTGTGGTAGCTGCATTTGGACAGATTATTTCAAAAGAAATCTTAGAACTCCCAAAATATGGATGCATCAATGTACATGCGTCCTTGCTGCCTGCCTATCGAGGAGCAGCTCCGATTCAGTGGGCTGTCATTAATGGCGATAAGGAATCTGGTGTTACCATTATGCAGATGGATGAGGGACTGGATACCGGTGATATGATTGATAAAGTGGTTGTACCGATTGAAAAAGAAGAAACCGGTGGAAGTCTGTTTGATAAATTAAGTATTGCCGGAGCAAAACTCTGTGTAAAAGTAATGGCTGATTTAGAAGCGGGAGTGGCAGGGCGCATTCCTCAGCCGGAAGAAAGTACTACACCTTATGCGAAAATGATTAGTAAGCAGATGGGGAAAATTGACTGGAATCGTCCGGCAAAGGAGATTGAACAATTAGTACGTGGATTAAATCCATGGCCGAGTGCATATACCAGTATGAATGGAAAAAATTTAAAAATCTGGAGTGCTGAAGTATTAGAAAAATCAGAAGCGGATGAGGCACAGACAGGACAGATTCTGCGTGCAGATAAGAATGGACTTCTTGTTCAGACAAAAGAGGGCTGTTTAAATATCAAAGAATTACAATTAGAAGGAAAAAAACGTATGGATACGGCTTCTTTTCTTCGTGGATACCCGGTGGATACAGGTTTGACATTAGGGGATAAGTAGAATGGCGGTTCAGGTAAATACGAGAGAATTGGTATTGCAGACATTGCTTGAAATTAATAAAGAAGGTCAGTATGGACATATTGCAATCCGCAATACACTGGAAAAATACCAGTATTTGGAAAAACAGGAAAGAGCATTTATTACAAGAGTCTGTGAGGGCACACAGGAGAATCAGATTAAAATCGATTATATGATTAATCAGTTTTCAAAGATTAAAGTCGAAAAGATGAAACCGGTGATTCGCGAAATTTTAAGAAGCAGTGTCTATCAGATGTTTTTTATGGATTCGATTCCGGATAATGCAGTTTGTGATGAAGCAGTTAAATTAACCAGAAAAAAAGGATTCTATAATCTGACGGGTTTTATCAATGGTGTACTCAGACAAATGGCAAGAAGGCGAAAGAGTATTGTATTCCCGGAAAAATCAAATGAGAAAGAATATCTTTCGATTGAATATTCTGTACCGGAATGGATGGCAGAAAAGTTTTTAAAACAGTTTGGATTTGAAAAAACCGAGAAGATTTTGGCTTCTTTTATGCAGGAGAGACCGCTTACCGTGCGGATCCGCAAGTCTGAGATTAATAAAGAAGAAGTACTGGAAAGCTTAAAATCAGAAGGGATACAGGTAGAAAAAGCTCCTTATCTGGAAAATGCGTATTATTTAAGCGGATATGATTATCTTCCGGCGTTAGAAGCATTTCGTGCCGGAAAAATACAGGTTCAGGATGTCAGTTCCATGTTGGTTGCTGAAATTGCCGGCATAAAAGCAGGAGATTTTGTAGTGGATTTGTGTGCTGCCCCAGGAGGAAAGACCCTTGCGGTGGCAGACAAATTAAATGGAACAGGCAAGGTGAGTTCCAGAGATGTCAGTCAGAAAAAAGTAGAATTGATTCAGGAAAATGTCACCCGCATGGGATTTCATAATATCGAAGCAAGTGTAAAAGATGCGACGGTATTTGACTCTTCTATCATGGATCAGGCGGATGTTGTCATTGCAGATGTTCCATGCTCGGGGCTTGGAGTAATCGGCAGAAAGAAAGATATCAAATACAATATGACTTTGGAAAAAATCAAATCCTTAGTTCCACTTCAAAGAGAAATTCTGGAAAAAGCAGCCTGCTATGTAAAACCGGGGGGTGTTCTGATTTACAGTACCTGTACGATTACCAAAGAAGAAAATACAGGAAATATTGCCTGGTTTATTTCAAACTATCCATATAAATTAGAAAGCATTGAGCCTTATATCTGCGAAGAACTTCACTGTAAGACAACTAAAGACGGCTACTTACAGATGCTTCCGGGAATCCATAAGAGCGATGGATTTTTTATGGCAAGACTTAGGAGGGTGGAATAAAGATGCAGAAAACAGATATTAAGTCCCAGACTCTTGAGGAACTCAAAAACACCGTTTTGGAATTGGGAGAGAAGCCATTTCGTGCAAAACAGCTCTATGAATGGATGCATGTAAAGCTGGCGGATGATTTTGATGAGATGACCAATCTCTCAAAAGATTTCCGGCAGAAATTAAAAGAAAACTGTACGTTGACTGCTTTAAAAAAAGTGGAAGTTCAGATTTCCAAGATAGATGGTACAAGGAAGTATCTGTTTGCACTTTCAGATGGAAATGTGGTAGAAAGTGTGCTTATGCGCTATCATCATGGAAATAGTGTGTGTATTTCTTCTCAGGTTGGTTGTAAGATGGGATGCCGTTTTTGCGCTTCGACGATTGGAGGCTGGACGAGAAATCTGACCGCTGCCGAAATGCTTGACCAGATTTATCAGATTCAGAAAGATTCCGGCGAGCGGGTATCAAATGTAGTAGTAATGGGAACCGGCGAGCCACTGGATAATTATGATTCCCTGCTTCGTTTTATCCGTATGTTAAGTGACGATAAGGGTTTAAATATCAGTCAGAGAAACATCACGGTTTCTACCTGTGGAATTGTACCGAAGATGTATGAACTTGCGGAAGAAAAACTTCAGATTACACTGGCGCTTTCTCTCCACGCTTCGAGTCAGGAAAAAAGAGAAGAATTAATGCCGATTGCAAACAAGTACAGTCTGGATGAAGTACTTGATGCATGCAGAAATTATTTTGAAAAAACCGGCAGAAGAATCACATTTGAGTACAGTCTGGTGGGCGGAAAAAATGATTCCGAAGAGGATGCACAGCGTCTGGCAGAACTGATAAAAGGTTTAAACTGCCACATTAATCTGATTCCGGTTAACCCGATTAAAGAGCGAAATTTTGTCCGCTCAGAAATGAAAGTTATCTTAAATTTTAAAAATAAACTTGAAAAATACCAAATTAATGTTACTATTAGAAGAGAAATGGGTCAGGATATTGACGGGGCCTGTGGACAATTAAGAAAGAGTTATATCGATAACAAAGAGGATTCGTAAGATGAAATCATATTCTATTACAGATGTGGGCCAGATACGGACACTCAATGAGGACTTCGTATTTGCCTCAGATACCCCTGTGGGAAATCTGCCGAACCTCTTCGTAGTTGCAGACGGAATGGGTGGACATAATGCAGGTGATTTCGCATCAAAATATGCAGTGGAGACACTACTTGAGACAATCCGTGTTAATCCTGAGAATAATCCAATTAAAATCATCCGTACTGCGATTGAGACTGCGAACAGTTCTATCTTAAAAGAAGCGGCAGAACATGAGACAATGAGCGGAATGGGAACAACGATAGTTCTGACAACAATTGTAGGTGATTACGCTTATGTGGCAAATGTAGGAGACAGTCGGCTGTATCTGATTAACGATGAGAGGATTATTCAGATTACAAAAGACCATTCACTGGTGGAAGAAATGGTGCGAATGGGCGAAATTTCCGAGGAAGATGCAAGAAATCATCCGGATAAAAACGTGATTACACGGGCGCTTGGTGCAACAAAAGATGTAGCAGTAGACTTCTTTGACGTTCATTTAGAACCGGGAGACAGGCTTCTATTATGTTCCGACGGGCTGACCAATATGGTTTTAGATGAAGATATAGAAGACATTATTGTTTCTGAAGAATTGCTTGAAACTGC
This sequence comes from Blautia stercoris, assembly GCF_054657695.1. Lineage (NCBI taxonomy): Bacteria > Bacillati > Bacillota > Clostridia > Lachnospirales > Lachnospiraceae > Blautia > Blautia stercoris. The sequence goes on along the minus strand of NZ_BAAHYF010000001.1, from coordinate 1,169,130 downwards.
CGGTAAAAGACTGGTAGAAGCGGCGAATGAAAATGGAGGCAAGGATAATATAGGAATAGTTCTGGTAGAACCAGACACAAAAGAGGTGGAAGTATGTTAGATGTGGGAGTTATTGTAAGTGACCGCTATGAGATTGTGGGTTGTGTCGGCTCCGGTGGAATGGCGGATGTATACAAAGCGAAAGATCATAAACTGAATCGTTTTGTTGCAATAAAGGTATTGAAAGCAGAATTTGGTTCTGATACAACCTTTATCAGTAAGTTTCAAAGAGAAGCACAGGCCGCAGCAGGTCTGGCGCATCCAAACATTGTAAACGTGTTTGATGTAGGAGAAGATAATGGCATTAATTATATTGTAATGGAGCTGGTTGAGGGAATTACCTTAAAAGAGTATATTTCCAAAAAAGGCAGACTGACGATAAAAGAGACAACCAGTATTGCAATTCAGGTTGCAATGGGACTTGAAGCAGCGCACAATAAAAAGATTGTGCATCGTGATATCAAACCGCAGAATATTATTATTTCTACGGATGGAAAAGTAAAAGTAACAGATTTTGGTATCGCAAGAGCCGCTTCTTCCAATACAATCAGTACCAATGCAATGGGTTCGGTTCATTACAGTTCTCCGGAACAGGTACGTGGTGGTTACAGTGATTATAAGAGTGATATCTATTCATTAGGTATCACAATGTATGAGATGGTGACAGGAACGGTTCCTTTTGATGGCGATACAACTGTTTCTATCGCAATCAAACATCTTCAGGAGGAGATGATACCACCGTCAGAATTAAATCCACAGCTTCCACACAGTCTGGAAGAAATTATCATGAAATGTACCCAGAAAAGTCCGGACAGACGATACAATTCACTGGCAGAGTTGATCAGTGATTTAAAACAGTCTTTGATTGATCCGGACGGAAATTTCGTAAATCTGACTCCACTGAGTAATCATGCGCAGACGGTTGTAATCTCTCCGGAAGAGATGGAACAGATTAAACGAGGTGCAGTGGCAGCAGGAAATACCGTGCCGGAAAGTAATCCGGAAGTAAATTATGAAGATTTTGAAATTCCGGATGAAGATGAATATATCGACAACAACGCAGATTATGATTATAAAGATGATGTAGATGACTATGATGCAGAGGAAGAAGAACCACACAAAAAAGGAATCAGTCATACATTGGAAAAGGTGATGACAATTGGTGGAATTGTGGTAGGAGCAATTATTATCTGTGTCTTAGTTTACACAATCGCATCAGCTTCGGGCTTATTAAAATTCGGTTCCTCTAAAAATAATAACAGTGGGAATACGACGGCTTCAGACAGTAAATCAGAAAAAGATTCAGACAGCAGTGTAAAACAGGTGGAAGTTCCGGATTTAACAAACAAGACACCGGAAGAAGCACAGAAAACATTAAATGACTTGCAGTTAGGGTATAAGAATGGCGGAGAAGAAGCATCTGACAGTGTAGCAGAGGGAAATATCTGCCGTCAGGATGTAGAAGTAGGAACAAAAGTAGAGCCGTATACACAGATTACCTGTTATATCAGCAGTGGAACAGAAGAAATTCAAGTACCGTATGTGACTGACTATTCACAGACAGATGCAGAAGCAATGTTAAAAGAATTAGGCTTAAAGACAGCGGTACAGAAAGCAAACAGCAGTGACATTACAATCGGAAATGTTGTTTCAACTGACCCGGAAGCCGGAACAAGCGTAAAAGCCGGAGATACGGTAACGTTGACTATCAGTATCGGAGAAGGAGATACTGCAGTACGTGTGCCAAATGTGATTGGGACAAGTGAAGCGGATGCAAAGAGTACCTTAAGTCAGCTGGGACTTCTTGTAAGCGTTCAGACAGGAAATGACCAGTCTGTAAACGAAGGAGAAGTTTATAAACAGAGTGTGGACAGCGGAACGAGGGTAAATACAGGAGAAACGATTACAATTTATGTAAGAAGCAGCAGTTCTTCGGATGACGAAGACAGTGAGGACAGCAAGACAGATAAAGATAAAGATAAAAATAAAAATAAAGATAAAAATTCCAGCAGTTCCTCTGATGGAACATGGAAGCCTGCAAACAGCCTTCAGCAGCCGACCAATTATCAGGGTGGAAAAGTAAAAGTAGAACTGGTACAGACAGATGATGATGGAAATACTTATTCGGACCAGTCAATGGAAGTGGACGACCCACAGTTTCCGTTGTCCATTCAGGATTTAAATGGTCATCCTGGAATTACAAGCGGAACTGTAGTGCTGTATGAATGGATTGATGACAGCTATCAGATTATTGACCAGTATGATGTTTCTTTTAGGCAGGTAAATTGATGATTGGAAAGATTATGAAAGGGATTGCCGGATTCTACTACGTTGGTGTAGCAGAATCCGGAGTCTATGAATGTAAAGCAAAGGGAATATTCCGAAAAGATAAAATAAAACCCCTTGTTGGGGATGATGTGGAAATAGAGGTCCTGAATGAAGAGGAGAAACTTGGAAATATCGTAAAGATTCTTCCAAGACGTAGTGAATTGATTCGTCCGGCAGTTGCAAATATCGATCAGGCATTGGTTATTTTTGCAGCCAGAGAACCAAAGCCGAATCTCTCTTTATTGGACCGCTTTTTAGTTATCATGGAAAAACAGGATGTTCCTGTGATTATCTGTTTTAACAAACAGGATTTATGTGACGAAGAAGAAGTTGGACGTCTCAAAGAGATTTATGAAGCCTGTGGCTATCCGGTGGTGCTTGCAAGTGCAAAGCAGGGTGAGGGGATTGAAGAAATCAAATCACGGCTTCGTGGGAAAACGACAACAGTTGCAGGACCGTCCGGAGTGGGAAAGTCTTCATTGACGAATCTGCTTCAAAATGAGGTGCAGATGGAAACCGGGGAAATCAGTAAAAAATTGGGAAGAGGCCGTCATACGACAAGACATTCACAGATCATTCAGATAGAGGAAGATACCTGGCTTTATGACACACCAGGATTTACCTCTTTTTATGTAGAAGAAATCGAAAAAGAAGAATTACGTTTTTATTTTCGAGAGTTTTCTAAATACGAAGGAACATGCCGTTTTCAGGGCTGTACACATACGCATGAACCAGGATGCATGGTAAAAAATGCATTGGAAGAAGGAAAAATCTCAAAAGAAAGATATGAAAATTATCTTGAACTCTATGGGGAATTAAAAGAAAAAAGAAGGTATTAGGAGGGACAATATGTATCAGTTATCGCCATCAATTTTATCCGCAGATTTTATGAAGTTAGGGGAAGAAATTAAAAAAGTAGAAGAAGCGGGAGTCGAATGGCTTCATATTGATGTTATGGATGGAATATTTGTACCGAGTATTTCATTCGGAATGCCGGTGATTTCTTCAGTCAGAAAAAAATGCAGTCTGTTTTTAGATGTACATCTTATGATTGAAGAACCGGCTCGTTACATTTCGCAGTTTAAAGCAGCGGGAGCCGACATGCTTACCGTTCATGCAGAGGCCTGTAAGCACCTGGACAGTACTCTTTATCATATTCGGGAAGCCGGAATGAAAGCAGGGGTTGCAATTAATCCGGCAACACCGCTTTGTGTAGTGGAAGAGGTACTTGGAATTGTTGATATGGTGCTCATTATGACGGTAAATCCGGGGTTTGGAGGGCAGAAATATATTCCGTATACGACAGAAAAAGTAAAGCGGTTAAAAGAAATGCTGAAGAACAAGAATCTGGATGTAGATATCGAAGTAGATGGTGGAATCAGTAAAAATACAATGGATCTGGCATTGGATGCAGGAGCAAATATTCTGGTTATGGGATCTGCGATTTTTAATGGAGAGGCAAAGGAAAATGCCATGATGTATCAGAATCGGTTGGAGGCTTATGAACATGAACACAGTGTTGATTTGCGGCGGTGAAATCAATGATGAGTTTAGCTTAGTCTGTTTAAAGCAGATAAAGCCGGACTGTATTATCGGGGTCGATAAAGGATTAGAATTTTGCTATCGAAATCATGTCATTCCGGATTGGATTTTAGGCGATTTTGACAGCATTTCCAAAGAGGTGATAGACTGGTATAGGAAACAGCAGGAAATTCCGATTCGTCAGTATAAACCGGAAAAGGATGATACCGATACCAGACTTGGAATGGAACTGGCACTAAAGTTGGGCAGTGATAAGATTTTTCTGCTTGGGGCAACCGGAGGAAGATTAGACCATTATATGGGAAATCTTCAGTCGCTCTTAATTACGGCAAGGAAAGAAAAAGAAGGCTGGATTTTAGATGAGCAAAATGCAATTACGGTTAGAAGAGCAGGAAAAATTTGTATTCACAAAGAAGAACAGTTTGGAAAATATGTTTCGTTTTTCTCTATGGGAGATGAAGTGACAGGATTGTCTTTAACCGGATTTCAGTATCCGCTGGATGGTTACACTCTGAAAAATTCAGATGGAATCGCAGTCAGCAATCAGTTGTTGGATGATTGTGGTATTATAGAATTTGAGACAGGTTATCTGATGATGGTTTTGTCGAAAGATAGAACAAAATGTTGATAAATTTTGAAAACAGCTTTAATCTGAAATGGGATTAAGGCTGTTTTTTGATTTTAGCAGAAAATAGCAGACTTCTTGCAATCTAAGAATTTACTTTTTGGATTTGTTATGCTATAGTATAAAATAAGTCTTGGGGCTCTTTTCAAAAGAATCAGGAGATGTTCCTGTTACAATTTAGTGGTGAAAACCCATAGGCTTGCCTGTGGGAGTAGTCAGTACATAGGATAAAATAGAAAAATACAAAAAATGTATGATTGGATTCTTTTTATCAGTTTTAAAGAGAGTTTGAATCTACATGGGATAGATTGAAGGAGGAGATACAAGAAATGAAATTAGGAATTGTGGGATTGCCAAATGTTGGTAAAAGTACCCTTTTTAATTCTTTAACGAAGGCGGGCGCAGAGTCTGCGAATTACCCGTTTTGTACAATTGACCCGAATGTGGGAATTGTAACTGTACCAGATGAACGTCTGAAACTGCTTGGGGATTTTTATCATTCCAAGAAAGTAACACCGGCAGTCATTGAATTTGTTGACATTGCAGGTCTGGTTAAGGGTGCTTCAAAAGGAGAGGGTCTTGGAAACCAGTTTCTTGCAAATATCAGAGAAGTTGATGCAATTGTTCATGTAGTACGTTGTTTTGAAGATGAAAATGTTGTACATGTAGACGGAAGTATTGACCCGCTTCGTGATATTGAAACCATTAATCTGGAACTGATTTTCTCAGATATTGAGATTCTTGACAGAAGAATTGCAAAGACAACAAAAACTGCACGTATGGATAAAGAAGCAGCAAAAGAACTGGAATTATTAAAGAAATTAAAAGAAACCCTGGAAGAAGGAAAACCGGCATCTGTATTTGAACCGGAAAATGAAGACGAAGAGGCACTGTTAAAAGGATACAACCTGCTGACAGGAAAGCCGGTCATCTATGCAGCGAATGTTTCAGAAGAAGATTTGGCAGATGATGCCGTTTCTAATCCACATGTACAGAAAGTAAGAGAATATGCAAAAGAGACAGGCAGTGAAGTGTTTGCGCTTTGTGCACAGATTGAGCAGGAAATCGCAGAATTAGATGATGATGAGAAAAAAGAATTTTTAGAGGATTTGGGAATTGAAAAATCCGGATTGGAAAAACTGATTGTAGCAAGTTATCGTCTGCTTGGTCTGTTAAGCTTTTTGACTTCAGGAGAAGATGAGACAAGAGCATGGACCATTAAAGTGGGAACAAAAGCTCCGCAGGCTGCCGGAAAAATACATACCGATTTTGAACGAGGATTTATTAAAGCAGAAGTTGTAAATTATCAGGATTTATTGGATTGTGGTTCTTATGCGGGCGCAAGAGAAAAAGGACTTGTGCGCATGGAAGGAAAAGAGTATGTGGTACAGGATGGCGACGTAATCTTATTCCGCTTTAATGTATAAGGAGGAAAAATGATATGGATATGTCCATTCGTTTCCCACATTTGGGAATTTATCTGCCGAATGTAGGAAAAACAATATCAGTCTTTGGATTTGATATTGCATATTATGGAATTACAATTGCAATCGCAATGATTGTGGGAATCTCCATTGCTCTGCATGAGGCAAAACGTACCGGACAAAATCAGGATACCTATTTGGATTTACTGATGCTTACCATGCTTACTTCAGTTGTTGGAGCAAGAATATACTATGTCATTTTTTCATGGGATAATTATAAGGATAATCTGGGCGAAATTTTAAATATCAGAAATGGCGGTCTTGCAATTTATGGAGGAATTATAGCCGGAGCTATTACGGTTTTTATTTATTCTAAAATAACAAAAATGAAATTCTTACAAATTGCAGATACTGTATGTATGGGACTGGCAGCAGGACAGATTATCGGACGGTGGGGTAATTTCTTTAACCGTGAAGCATTTGGAGAATATACGAATAATCTCCTGGCAATGCAGCTTCCGGTATCCGCAGTGCGCAAAAATGAAATTACTTCTGCTATGTGGAACCATGTAGTAACAATCGGTGGAGTGGAATATATTCAGGTACATCCGACTTTTCTATATGAAGGACTTTGGAGTTTTATGGTTCTTCTGTTTCTATTCTGGTTTCGGAAGCGAAAAAAGTTTGAAGGAGAACTTTTCTTCTGTTATCTTGCAGGATATGGAGCTGGTCGTTTCTGGATAGAAAGTCTGCGTACAGACCAGCTGCTTTTGCCGGGAATCCATGTACCGGTTTCCCAGATGCTTTCAGCAGTGTTGGTTGTTGTTTCACTTTCAGTGATTATTTGTAAAAGAAGAAAGAACAGGGAGTGTCGTTATGACAAAAGAAACCTTAAAAATACAGATTGAGGACACAAGAAAATACTTGAATCAGAGTATAACTGAAAAACAGAGTGCAGATAAGATTCTGGAAATCAGTGTAAAATTAGATAAATTGATTGAAGAATATTTAAATACAAAAGAATAAAACAACTGTTCGCAAAATTGAATGGGAAGAAGAATTAAAATGCCGCAAATCTTTTGATATTGCGGCATTTTTCGAGAAAACTCAGACATAAGGGGAATATATGTTCCCCTTGCTTTTTTTACAGTGGTAGTATAGAATGGCTTTGTAAGTGGTAAGATGTGGTGAAAGTGACGGTAAATAGGGGACTTATGGCAGAAGTCACAGTTATTTCCGTTAAAAAACAGAAGAAAGAAGCATATTTTTCACCCGAAAAAACAGAAAAAATTACTACTTTTTGATAAAATGCAAGAATCTTCTCACGTTTCTTCGTTTCAGAGCAGGTCGATAGTGAACCGGACAAGCAGGGGAGAATTCTCGCGCCGGCAAGGATGCGGGAGTTTGCGGGTCTAAGATATTCAAGTCAAATGCTTATGAGACTTAAAAATACCGTCTGGAAACCTCGCCCGAATTGCAAGTGAATGACAGGAGGGTCAGGAGAATGGAATTTAAACACAAATCCGTCTTGTTAAACGAAACAATTGAGAATTTAAATATTAAACCAGATGGAATTTATGTGGACGGAACGCTGGGAGGAGCTGGACATTCTTATGAGATATGTCGTCAGTTGTCTACCAAAGGGAGTTTAATAGGTATAGATCAGGATGAGGCTGCAATAGAAGCTGCCAGTAAGCGGTTAGAAGAATTTCAGGACCGTGTGACAATCATACGCAGCAACTATTGCAATATGAAAAAAGAATTAAACCGTAAAGGGATTTTTTCTGTGGATGGAATTGTACTTGACTTAGGGGTTTCTTCTTATCAGTTAGATAACGCAGAAAGAGGATTTACATATCGGGAAGATGTGCCTCTTGATATGCGAATGGATCAGAGAGGAAGCCGGACTGCAAGGGATATTGTCAATGAATACAGTGAACAGGAATTATTTCGTGTAATCAGGGATTACGGTGAAGATAAATTTGCTAAGAATATAGCAAAACATATATGTACAGCGAGGGCTGTGAAACCAATTGAAACGACAGGAGAATTGACAGAGATTATCAAACAGTCGATTCCGATGAAAATTCGTGCAACGGGAGGACATCCGGCAAAGAAAACATTTCAGGCAATCCGGATTGAACTGAATCAGGAGCTTGAAGTATTAAAGAACTCATTAGATGATATGATAGAACTGCTGAATGATGAAGGACGCATCTGTATTATTACGTTCCATTCATTGGAAGACCGTATTGTAAAGACAATTTTCAAAAGAAACGAAAATCCCTGTACCTGTCCATCTAATTTTCCTGTATGCGTATGTGGGAAAAAATCAAAAGGAAAGGTAATTACCAGAAAACCGATTCTTCCGTCTGAGGAGGAATTAGAGGAAAACACCCGTTCCAAGAGTGCAAAATTAAGGGTGTTTGAACGTATCAGGCAGGAATAAAAAGTAGATAATAAGGTGGCATCATGAGCAGATATAAGATAGATGGAAATACTGCACGCCGCGAAAATGAGAGCCAGCAAAAGAAAAATAAAAAGAAAGTGTCAGTCAGAAATCAGAAAAAACAGAAGCCGAAATTGAACCGTAAATTTGTATACAGTGTACTTGCAGGTTGTATTATGGTAACCATGGCGAGTACACATTATCTTCAATTAAAGTCAGAAATGGCAATTCAGAAAAACCGGCTGACCTCTCAGAAATTAGAATATAGTGAGTTAAAGGCGGATAATGATGCGTACTATAGCGAAGTGCTTTCAAGTGTAGACTTGGAAACGATACGGAAAAAAGCATTGGATGAATTTGGTATGAAGCATGCGACCGAGGACCAGATTAAGTATTATACGCCGGACGGTGATGGCTATGTAAGGCAGTATCAGGAAGTACCGGAAGAGTAAGAGCGAAGGCAGAGCAGGTGGCAGTTTGAAAAGACAACAAAAAAAAGGAACAAAAAGACTTACAAAGAAAATGAAAACGAAGCTGGTGGGATTACTGATTGTAATTCTGCTGGCTTTAGTCGCGTTAATATTTCGAATTACTTATATCAGTATTAAAAGCGGTGACAGATATACAAGACAGGTATTAACCCAGTCCCAGCAGCAGTATGAAAGTACGACAGTTCCATTTAAGAGGGGCGATATTCTGGATAGAAATGGCAATACCCTTGCAACCAGTGTGAAAGTCTATAATGTAATCTTAGATTGTAGTCTGGTAAATTCAGATAAAAAATATCGTAAACCAACAGTGGATGCATTATCGGATTACCTTGGAATTGACAGCAGTGTGGTAGAAGCAAAGCTGGATGATGAATCGACAGCAAATTCGCAGTATCAAATTTTAAAAAAAGTATCTATGGATGAAAGAAAACATTTCCTTGAAATGAATGAAATTACGGATGATAATAAAGATACCTTAAAAAGGAGCGAATACAAACGCAGAAGCAGAGTAAAAGGGGTCTGGTTTGAAGAACATTATCAGAGAGAGTATCCATTTCATGCACTGGCAAGTACGGTTATAGGATTTTCATCGGTGAATAATACAGCAAGCCTTGGAATTGAGGGGTATTATAGCAGCACCTTAAATGGCACAGATGGAAAAAAATACGGATATTTAAACAGTGATGACATCATGGAGCAGAATATTGTAGATGCAGTAGATGGAAAGACAGTGGTTTCGACAATTGATGTCAATATTCAAAGTATTGTAGAAAAATATATTTCAGCCTTTAATGAAAAATTAAGAAACAATGCTTATGAAGGAGACGGAGCAGAAAATATCGGAGTTATTGTAGAAAATCCAAATAATGGTGAAATTCTGGCAATGGCAGGGAAAAATACCTTTGATTTAAATGACCCGAGAGCCGCCTATGCGAACCGGACGGACTTATCCGATGAGGAGATCAGTGCCGGATTAGATAGTTTATGGGAAAATTTCTGTGTCTCATCAAACTATGAATTAGGTTCGGTTATCAAACCGATTATTGTTGCTTCCGCATTAGAATCCGGAGCAGTCAGTGACAGTGATGTCTTTATCTGTGATGGTGGAGAACAGATTGGAAATGATTATGTACGCTGTGCAGTTTATCCTTATGCACATGGAACGGAAACACTTGGAGAGGTTATTCAGAACTCCTGTAATGACGGTATGATGGCAATCGGACGAAAAATGGGAGCGGCTTTATTGTTGGATTATCAGTCACGGTTTAACTTTGGAAGCCGAACCGGAATTGACCTGCCAAATGAAAGTTCAGGAGCAATTTATACGCTTGACCAGATGAAAGATATGGAACTGGCATCTACAACATTCGGACAGGGATTTACCAGTACCATGATTCAGGAAATTTCAGCCGTGTCTGCGGTAATCAATGGTGGAACTTATTATCAGCCGCATGTGGTAAAAGAAATCAAATCACAGGAAGATGGCTCTGTATTAAAAACCAATGAAGGAAATGTATTAAAACAGATTGTATCTTCAGATGTTTCTGAAAAAATCCGTGAGTATATGGGAATGAGTGTAACATCTGGAACCAGTAGAAAATCAAAAGTTCAGGGTTACAGCATGGGTGGTAAAACAGGAACCGCAGAAATCTTAAGTACAAAAGAAAAAGATTATCTGGTTTCTTTTATTGGATTTGCTCCGCTTGATACTCCTCAGGTCGTGGTTTATGTAGTAGTGGATCGACCAAATGTAGAAGAACAGGCAGACAGCTCTTATGCACAATATATTGCACAGGCAATTTTGGATGAAATTCTTCCTTATATGAACATTTATCCAGATGAAGAGACAGAAGAAACTACAAAATTATGGGATGGTTTTAAAGGTGTTTTAAAACTGGATGATTCTGAAGTAGAAGTAAATGAGCCGGTCGTACAGACAGAAGGTTCTGAAACCGGAACCAATAATGCTCAGGATATCGAAGTCGTACAGGATGAAAGCGGCTCATCAGAAGAATATAATGATGAAGAAAGTGACGGCGTAGCAAGTGAGAATGCCGGATATGAGGAAAATGCTTTTGAAGATGTGTCTGACGAAGAGGATACTTCAAGCGACAATTCTAATGAAGAAGATACCTCGAACCAAGATGAAAGTACCTACGAAGAAGATGAGGGAGAATAATAGAGCCTCTCATTTAAAATAGTGAGATTTAAGCTAAAAAGGAATCCTGCAAGATGGGATTCCTTTTTGTTGTCTGTCATATATATAAAAAAAACAGGTTCAGGCATATGAATAAAAACAGAGTCTATCACAAAAAGAAAACAGTAATCGTATTCTTTAGCTGTCTTTTTTTATTGACAGGTCTGATCGTACGTATGGTTTACCTTATGGTCATTGAATCGGATTATTATGCAAAAAAAGCACAGACTCTTCATGAAAGAGAACGTGACATTAAGGCAGAAAGAGGAAAAATTATTGATGCAAAAGGAGAAGTTTTAGCAGATAATAAGGCAGTCTGTACGATTTCTGTCATACATAGTCAGATAAAAGAGCCGGAAAAAGTGATTGCAATGCTGAAAAAAGAACTTGGACTTTCAGAAGAAACAGCCAGAAAGCGTGTGGAAAAGCGTTCTTCCATCGAAAGAATCAAGACAAATGTAGAAAAAGAGACAGGAGACCGGATTCGGGAATATGGTCTGGATGGGGTAAAAGTAGATGAGGACTTTAAAAGATATTATCCATATCAGGAACTTGCTTCAAAAGTACTTGGATTTACAGGCGCAGATAATCAGGGAATTATTGGACTTGAAGTACAGTATGATGACTTTTTAAAAGGAACAGATGGAAAAATTCTCACGGTTACGGATGCAAGGGGAGTGGAATTGGAAAAACTGGGAGAGAGCCGGATAGAGCCAATTGCCGGATATGACCTGCATGTCAGTCTGGATAAAAATATTCAGATGTATGCTCAGCAGGCAGCAGAAAAAGTGATGGAAGAAAAAGAAGCGGATGCCGTCTCAATTTTATTTTTAAATCCACAGAATGGAGAAATCTATGCGGACGTCAATGTACCGGAATTTAATTTAAATGAACCATTTATGTTAGGGGAAGCAGAGGAAAACTTAAATCAAAAAGAAAAACAGGATGCCCTGAACCGAATGTGGAGAAACTTAACGGTTAATGACACTTATGAACCTGGTTCGACATTTAAGATAATCACAATGGCGGCAGGTTTATCAGAAGGTGTGGTGACACCAAATGACCGCTTTTCCTGTCCTGGTTTTAAAGTAGTGGAGGATAGAAGAATTCACTGTCATAAAAGAAGCGGACATGGGGCAGAAGATTTTGTGCAGGGCGCAATGAATTCCTGCAATCCGGTTTTTATTGAAGTAGGACTCAGACTTGGGGTAGAACGGTATTATCATTATTTTAAACAGTTTGGTCTGTTAAAAAAGACAGGGATTGATATTCCGGGTGAAGCCGGAACAATTATGCATAAAGAAGCGAATATCGGGCAGGTGGAACTGGCAACGATTTCTTTTGGTCAGTCTTTTCAGATTACACCGATTCAGCTTGTAACAACAGTCAGTTCGATTATAAACGGAGGAAGAAGAATTACGCCTCATTTTGGAGTTTATGTGACAGACGAGACAGGAAAAGAGGTAAAGCGATTTGAATATCCGGTTGAAAATAATATTGTGACAGAAGAAGTTTCAAAAGAAGTCAGAGAAATTCTGGAGAAAGTTGTGTCGGAAGGCTCTGGAAAAAATGCATTTATTGAGGGGCATACCATTGGTGGAAAGACTGCAACATCGCAGACCCTTCCAAGAAGTAAGAATCGCTATATTTCCTCTTTTCTTGGATTTACACCGGCAGATGAACCGGAGATTATAGGAATCTGTCTGATTCATGACCCAACAGGTATTTACTATGGGGGAACAATTGCGGCACCTGTAATTCGGGATATCTATGAGAATATTCTTCCGTATCTTGGGATTGAAGGTTGATAAAAAAAGCAAAAGGCATTATACTACTATAGAAAGAATTGCCGGATGTTTATCTCAATCTCAGACTGAGATAAACACTCCGTGGGATGCGCAGCGATTCTAAGAAGAATTTGTCAGCTTATGCTGACTAGAATCGCGCGCCAAGTCTCACGAGTGTTCGACTTGAAAAAAAGACTTTCGGCAAAAAAATACAAAGAAGAGGTGTATTATGGCAGAGTATAAAATGGTTTGGCCAGTCTTGATTGCATTTGCAATCAGTGTAATTTTAGGTCCTTTCGTGATTCCATATTTGCGGAAACTGAAAATGGGACAGACAGAGCGTGTAGATGGGGTACAGTCTCATCTGAAAAAAGCAGGAACTCCGACAATGGGAGGCGTGATTTTTCTCTTATCAACAGTTATCACATCTTTATTTTATATAAAAGATTATCCAAAGATTATTCCGGTTTTATTTTTGACACTGGGATTTGGAATTATTGGATTTTTAGATGACTATTTAAAAGTAGTGCTGCGTCGTTCAGACGGTCTGATGCCAGGTCAGAAAATGGCATGCCAGATTGTTGTAACTGCAATTTTCGCATTTTATATTATGAAATTTACCAATGTTCAGATGACTTTAAAAATTCCGTTTGTATCCGGTTATGAGTTAAATGCAGGAATTTTAACCGTTCCGCTGTTATTCTTTGTTGTAATCGGCACTGTAAATGGAGTAAACTTTACGGATGGTCTGGATGGACTTGCTTCTTCTGTTACGATTATGGTGGCTACATTCTTCTCCGTCATCGCAATTGCAACAAAGAGTGGAATTGAACCGATTACCTGTGCGGTAGTGGGAGCTTTAATGGGATTTTTGTTATTTAATGTATATCCGGCAAAAATTTTCATGGGAGATACCGGTTCTCTGGCACTGGGAGGATTTGTAGCAGGTACTGCTTATATGTTACAGATGCCGTTATTTATTTTGATTATTGGTTTTATTTATTTGTTAGAAGTAGTATCTGTCATTTTACAGGTTGGCTACTTTAAAATTTCCGGTGGAAAACGAATCTTTAAAATGGCACCAATCCATCATCACTTTGAACTGTGCGGATGGTCAGAAACCAGAGTAGTTGCAGTATTCTCAATTGTCACAGCAATTTTGTGTATGATTGCACTTTTAGGTGTGTAAAAAGAAAGGAAGGAAATTATGAAAAAGACAGAATTACAGGGGAAAAAAGTATTAGTCTTCGGTTCCGGAATCAGTGGAATCGGGGCTGTAAAACTGTTAGAAACGGTACAGGCAGATGTTGTCTTATATGATGGAAATGAATCATTAAAGCAAGAAGAAGTCAGAGCAAAACTTCCGAAAGAAAGCAAATGTGAAATTGTACTTGGAGAATTAAAACAGGAACTGATTGACAGTCTCGATCTGGTCGTGATGAGTCCCGGAGTTCCGCTTGATATTGAACCGGTAGAACGCTTAAAAGCAGCAGGACTTCCAATTTGGGGAGAAGTAGAACTTGCATACTGCATGGGGGATGGAACAGTCCTTGCAATTACCGGAACAAACGGAAAGACAACAACAACCGCACTGCTTGGAGAAATCATAAAGGCTTATGCAGATTCGGTATTTGTTGTTGGAAATATTGGAAACGCTTATACGGGAGCAGCTTCTTCCATGAAAGAAGAAAGCTATACGGTAGCAGAAATCAGCAGTTTTCAGTTAGAGACCATACATAGTTTTCATCCAAAGGTTTCTGCAATTTTAAACATTACAGAGGATCACTTAAATCGTCATCATACGATGGAAGAATACATTCGTGTTAAAGAGCTGATTGCTTCTAATCAGACAAAAGACGATTTTTGTATTTTAAATTATGAAGATGAGGAACTTCGTAAATTTGCCCCAAAATGTCCGGCAACCGTAGTCTTTTTCTCCAGCGTTCAGAAACTTGAAGAGGGAATCTTCCTCGATGGAGAAAATATTGTATGGAAATCAAAAACAGAAGAATTTGTATTTGCAAGAACCGATGAATTAAAATTGCTTGGTCGCCATAATCATGAAAATGTAATGGCAGCTTCCGCTATGGCATACTGCGCAGGTGTTCCAAAGGAAACTATTCGCAAAGTGATTATGCGTTTTACTGCTGTTCCACACAGAATCGAATTTGTAGAAGAAATTAATGGAGTTGCTTATTACAATGACTCTAAGGGAACCAATCCAGATGCTGCAATCAAAGGAATTCAGGCAATGAACCGTCCAACGCTCTTAATTGGAGGCGGATATGATAAACAGTCCTCTTATGAAGAATGGATTCAGGCATTTGATGGAAAAGTAAAACAGTTAGTATTAATCGGTCAGACCAGAGAAAAAATTGAAAAAACAGCGCATGAATGTGGATTTTTCAATACGATTCTGGCTGAAAACCTTGAAGAAGCAGTAAAAATCTGTGCCGAAAAAGCAGAAGCCGGAGATGCAGTACTGCTTTCACCGGCATGTGCAAGCTGGGGACAGTTTGATAACTATGAGCAGCGTGGAGATAAATTCAAAGAGTATGTTCGTGCAATGCTTTAATTGACGTTGTCGTAGAGACAATTCATAAATAATAAAATAAAATCATATAGTGCAATATGAGAAAAACAAAAAAGGAAATGCTTATGGAAGCCGTAAGAGAACCAAAAAAGAGTATGGACAGCATACTTTTGTTTCTGGTACTTCTGCTCGTCGTGTGGGGCTTGATTTTCTTGTATAGCACAAGTGCATATAATGGCAGGGTGAAGTTTCATGACCCTGCCTATTATTTTAAGAAACAACTTTTTGCCACGTCTTTAGGGCTTATGGCAATGTACCTGGTTTCCTGTATCGATTATCATATTCCAGTAAAGCTTGCCCCTCTTTTTTATCTGATATCAATGGGGCTGTCTTTGGCAGTGCTTTTGTTTGGGCGGGAGTATAATGGTTCAAAACGATGGCTGTCAATTGGACCGTTTTCATTTCAGCCGTCCGAATTTGCAAAAGCAGCAGTGATTTTATTTCTTACATTTCTTATTACAAATTCACAGAAAAAAAAGGATGGCATCTTTTGGATGGCAGGAATTATGCTGCCACTTTTGCCGATTGTAGGATTGGTTGGGACGAATAATTTGAGCACAGCAATTATCATTCTTGGAATTGGTGTTATTTTAGTTTTTATTTCGCATCCGTGCTATCTTCCATTTATTGGAATTGGGGTGGCGGGAACGGTATTTATCGCTATTTTTCTCGGGACGGCAAGTTATCGTCTGGAGCGTCTTAAAATCTGGAGAAATCCGGAAGCTTATGAAAAAGGATTTCAAACCATTCAGGGACTCTATGCAATCGGAAGTGGAGGGATTTTTGGAAGTGGACTTGGGAGCAGTGTTCAGAAACTTGGATTTGTTCCAGAAGC
The DNA here is from genome assembly GCF_054657695.1 of Blautia stercoris. Taxonomy (NCBI): domain Bacteria; kingdom Bacillati; phylum Bacillota; class Clostridia; order Lachnospirales; family Lachnospiraceae; genus Blautia; species Blautia stercoris. Next base: position 1,152,820 of record NZ_BAAHYF010000001.1, on the reverse strand, counting down.
GCAAAACGATATGATTTTTTCGATTATCTGCGAAGAAACCGGTCTGTGTGGTTCAGTACTGCTGATACTGCTGTTTGCACTTCTAATCTGGAGATTGATGGTAATTGCAACACATGCAGGGGATTTAGAAGGAGCATTGATTTCGGGAGGAATTATGGGGCATATCGCAATTCAGGTTATTTTAAATATTGCGGTTGTGACAAATACAATTCCAAATACCGGAATTACCCTGCCCTTTGTCAGTTATGGAGGGACTTCTGTTGTATTTTTACTGGGAGAGATGGGAATGGCGCTTGCAGTCAGCCGGAGAGGAAAGCGGGAGAGCAGGTAGCACTTTAAGAAACGGTGCATACTATAGGATATAGAGAGCAACGGAAGGAAGAGGCAGATTTGAATCAAATCCGTATTGAGGGATTTCATCGTCTGAATGGAGAAGTAAGAATACAGGGTTCTAAAAATGCGGCATTGCCAATGATGGCGGCCGCTGTTTTATGTAAAGGGGAAGTGATTCTTCATCATTGTCCGGATATTACAGATGTTCATCTGATGAAAGAAATTATAAAGGGGCTTGGTGGGAAGGCTTTTTATAAAAATCATACCATGTATCTGGATTGTACAAAGATAGAGCGGACTACAATTCCCAAAAAAGAAGCAGAGAAGATGCGTTCTTCTATTGTGTTAATGGGAAGTCTTTTAGGAAGAAAAAAGGAGGTCTGTATTCCCTGGCCGGGGGGCTGTGTGATAGGAAAACGTCCAATCGATCTTCATCTGTCTGCCCTTGAAAAAATGGGAGCAGAATTTACAGAAGAAGACAGGGGACTTAAGGGAAAAACAGAAGGACTCAAAGGCGCCAGAATTGTATTTCCAAAAATCAGCGTGGGTGCAACGCAAAATGTAATCCTGGCATCCGTACTTGCCAAAGGTACAACGATACTGGAAAATTGTGCCTGCGAACCGGAAGTGCAGTGGCTGTGCCGGTTTTTAAGAAAAGGTGGAGCAAAAATAAAAGAAACGAAAAACCGAATGATTGAAATCGAAGGCATAAAGTCTTTACATGCAGTTGAATACGAAGTTCCGCCGGATAGAATTGTAGCAGGAACGTATCTTTGTGCTTCTGCAATTACAAGAAGCAATATTTGTCTGGTCGGAGCACCAAAAGATGAGATGAAAGCAATCTTATCGCTCTATCAGAAAATGGGTGGACAATACGAATGGATTGGTGGTAAACTGTCTTTGTGCAGTCAGGAAGTAAACGTTCCGGTTTTATGTCAAAAAACGGAAGTTTATCCGGGATTTCCAACAGATTTACAGTCACCGGTTCTGGCAGTGCTTTCAGGTATTAAAGGAAAAAGCTGTCTGATAGAAACCATTTTTGAGAATCGTTTTCGTGTAGCAGGGGAACTTAAAAAAATGGGAGCAAATATCCGGATTGATGGAGCAAAGGCAGAAATTTATGGAGGAAAACTGCATGGGGCAGAGGTAGAAGCGCAGGAACTTCGGGGAGGTGCGGCACTGGTTCTGGCAGGACTGGCGGCAAAAGGAGTGACTACGGTAAAGAATATCGAATATATCGAGCGTGGATATGAGGATATCTGCCGTGATTTGAGTCAGCTTGGAGCAGTGATGGAAAGAAAATAAAGGGGATTATTTTATATGGATAAAAAGAAACGCACGAAGATTTTGGGCGGTATTGTGGCAGTGCTGTTGCTTGGAATTGCTGTTTTTTTCGGCGGTTTTCGGGTTACAAGTGTAAAAGTAGAAGGAAATACAGCTCATACAGATAAAGAAATAAAAAAGATGGTGCTTCAAGGATCACTTGCTTCAAATACCATACTGGTTCGTTTTTTAAATCCGAGCGAAAAAACAAAAGATGACCAGTTTATTCAGAAAGTATGGATTGAGCGGACAAGCAGTCATAAATTAACCATTCATGTAAGGGAAAAAGAATTAATTGGTTATACGAAATTTTTGGATGGATATCTGTATTTTGACAAAGAAGGAATTGTTCAGGTAAGTACTACAAAAGAATTGAAAAATATTCCATTTATTGAAGGATTAGGCCAGAAAAAGGTTCAGGTAGGACAGAAATTGTCCGGACTAACAGATGAAATTCTGGGCATGCTTTTAAGTGCGACAAAGATGATGGAGAGTAGTGAACAGCATCCGGACCGAATCGTCATTGAAAATGGAGCACTTACCATGTATTTTTCGGAAATCGAAGTAAAACTTGGCACGGAAAAAAATATTTCAGATAAAATAAGCAAAATGCTGGGAATTTTGCCACAGCTTGAAGGAATGCAGGGCGTTTTGGACTTACAGAATGTGGACTCCACGACAGAGACCATTGTATTTAAGAAGTCAGAGACACAAAAGAGCACAGAAGAAAATCAAAATGAGTAGAGGCAGTAAAGTAAAAAATAAAAGAATGGAAAAATAAAAAAATCGGTGTCGAAGAAAAAAGAAACTATAAGAATAAAGTAAAAATTTAAATTTTTTATGAAAAAATGAAAATAGCGGTTGATTAATTTTTGAAAAGAAGATATTATATATCTATATGCACGAACCTTGGAGGAGAATAGGATTTGGCATAAGCGTAAAATCAGAAGAAATACGGAATGCAATACATGAAAGTGTATTTAAAAACCATACAGGTAAGCTAAAGGAGGAAGTACTTTGTTAGAGATTATGACAAACGAGGCTGAATCATCTGCAAAAATCGTAGTCATTGGTGTAGGTGGAGCTGGTAATAATGCAGTAAACAGAATGGTGGAAGAAACAATTAGCGGTGTAGAATTTGTTGGAGTGAATACCGATAAACAGGCGCTGACATTATGTAAAGCACCGACCGTTGTTCAGATTGGTGAAAAACTGACAAAAGGTCTTGGTGCAGGAGCAAAACCGGAAATCGGTGAAAAAGCGGCAGAAGAAAGCATCGAGGAAATTAAGCAGGTTCTTCAGGGTGCTGATATGGTATTTGTTACCTGTGGTATGGGTGGCGGAACCGGAACAGGTGCTGCTCCAATCGTTGCAGGTGCAGCAAAAGAAATGGGAATTTTGACAGTTGGTGTTGTCACAAAGCCTTTCCGTTTTGAAGCAAAGACACGTATGACAAATGCATTGACAGGTATTGAAAAATTAAAAGACAATGTGGATACATTAATTGTAATCCCGAATGACCGTCTGCTTGAAATCGTTGACCGTCGTACTACTATGCCGGAAGCATTAAAGAAAGCGGATGAAGTGCTTCAGCAGGCAGTTCAGGGAATCACAGATTTAATCAATCTTCCGGCTCTGATTAACCTTGACTTTGCAGACGTTCAGACTGTTATGATTGATAAAGGAATTGCACATATCGGTATCGGTGAAGGAAAAGGTGATGATAAAGCAATGGAAGCTGTTCAGCAGGCAGTATCCAGCCCACTTCTCGAAACAACCATCCAGGGTGCATCTCATGTTATTATCAACGTATCCGGAGATATCTCCCTTATGGATGCAAATGATGCAGCAAGCTATGTACAGAACCTTACAGGCGAAGATACAAACATTATCTTTGGTGCTCTGTATGATGATAAAGAAGCAGATTATGTAAGAATCACAGTAATCGCTACAGGTCTTGATGATGAAACAGCAAGAAAACCAAGCGTATCCCGTGATAAAAAAACTGCAAAAACAGAAGAAGCGGTACAGCAGCCGGTACAGCAGACTGCACACGTAGAAACTCAGCAGCCAGCTTTTAAGATGCCGACTTTCCAGCAGCCAACTTTCGGAAGCAATACAGGTAACTTCACAAGTACCGTACCGAAGAAGGATATTCAGATTCCGGATTTCTTAAAAAATAGAAAGTAATACGATATACACTACAAAAGATAAAGGCGGTTCAGATTAGTTCTGGATCGCCTTTTTTAGTCAAAAGTTTAAGGAGAAAAAAGATGGAAACAAAGTTTACTCATTTTGATGAACAGGGAAATGCAGTGATGGTGGATGTTTCAGAAAAGAATCCGACAAGCCGGACTGCATTAGCAGAGGGAAAAATTCAGGTCAATCGTGAAGTGATGGATGCGATTCTTCATCATACAGTAAAAAAAGGGGATGTGCTGGGTGTAGCGCGTGTAGCCGGAATTATGGCAGTGAAACAGACTTCTTCGTTGATTCCGATGTGCCATGTACTTCCAATCAGTAAATGCAGTGTAGATTTTGAAATTGAAGAAGAAAATCTTACGATTAAAGCCTTATGTATGGTAAAAGTAGAAGGGAAAACGGGTGTTGAAATGGAAGCACTGACCGGAGTTAATGTGGCTCTGCTTACGATTTACGATATGTGTAAAGCAATTGATAAACGAATGGTGATGACGGACATTCATCTGGTAGAGAAAAAAGGTGGAAAAAGCGGTGACTTTTATTTTGAAGAAAAATAAAAGCCACCGATATTCAAAATTAAAAATTTTTCAAGAGAACATCATTTTTGGAGAGACTATTATTATTTTCCAAGTGTTTCTCTAACTAATTCCACTGGCATTTCCTGACCGGTCCAGATTTTAAATGCTTCTGCACCTTGATACAAAAGCATGGAATAACCATTGAAAGAGGTACAGCCTTTTTCTTTTGCCATTTTAAGCAGTTTGGTTTCCCATGGATTATAGATAATATCAGCGACAGCAAGGTCTTTTTTTAAAAGAGAACTGTCTTCTAAGATGCAGGCATCTGTATTTGGAGCCATTCCGACAGAAGTAGCATTTACAAAAAGCGCGCTTTGTTCCAGGCTGTCTTTTAAGGCAGTTTTATCGTCATTATCAAAAATAGAAATTTTGCAGGAACTAAGTGCAGAAAGTTTTTGAATCACTTCACGGATACGTGGAAGATAACGGCTGGTTGAGCGGGCGAAGATATGGATTTCTCCCACATTATCAAGTGCAGCCTGAGCGCAGATTGCAGTAGCGGCACCGCCAATTCCCATAAGGGTGATTGTCTTTCCTGTTACATCAATGCAGTGTTCTTTGACTGAGCGCATAAACCCAATGCCGTCGGTGTTGTGTCCGATTAACTTTCCATCTTTGTTTTCTACGGTGTTAACTGCACCAATACACTTTGCAGCAGGGGAAAGTTCGTCCAGATATTCTAAAATTTTTGTTTTGTTTGGCATGGTTAGATTGAAGCCCTTTACATCCATTGTTTTTAAGGCTTTGACGGCATCTCCAAGCGTCTGTTCATTGATATCAAAGCAAAGATAGACATAATCAAGACCGAGTGCGGAAAAACTGGTATTATGCATCATAGGAGAGATGCTGTGTGCCACCGGACTTCCAAGAAGACAGGTGAGTTTTGTATGTCCTGTAATTGGTATCATAATTATAAAACCTCACTTTCATTTTGTTACATTAAAGTTTAAAAGGAAAAAAATAGAGTGTCAAGTAGAAAAGAAAATTCGACAAGATAAGAGGGAAAGATAATCTTTTTGATAAAATTCGACAAAAATGTCGAAAATAAATCAAATTGTGATAGAAATTATGTAAACCGGAAAATAAAAGAAAAAAATAAAGTTTTGCATCAAATAGTTTACATAAAGAAGGTGACATAAAGTTGCCTTTCGATGTCGAAAACTATCGGATTTTAGCAAAAAATTTTTGGGAAGAGCCTTGTGATTTTGACAGAATTCACACCCCCCTAGACCTTATAATGAACATTACTTAGTTCCAGATAAGTAATTGAGTCAAAAAGGTCTAGGGGGGTGTTTTGTGTACTACGAATTTTACATAGATGTGTTTTTCGTAGTCAATCTGGTAATGGATTTTTTTATCCTGCAGTTGGTGAACCGGATGATTTTGGGGGCTGCCAACCCGCTTCGTTCACTTGCAGGAGCTGTACTGGGAGCAGTAGGAAGCAGTGTGATTCTTTTTTTACCGTTTTCTTCATGGAAAATAAGGGGTCTGATTTCCTATGGGATTTTAGCACCGCTTATGGTTATGGCTGGATGTGGAACAAAAAATAAGAATGTATTTTGGATGGAACTGCTTGGCTTTTATGGATGTTCTGCTTTGGCAGGAGGAATTTTTCTGGCATTTCCCAAGATTGCAGCAAGAGGAATCATCACATTTTTGGCGTTATCGTCAGTCACTTACTGGATGCTTGTCATCAGTATCAGACTCTTAAAATACTTAAATGGAAAAAGGAGTACTCTTTGCCAGATTCAAATTCGGGCAGGAAAAAGACAAATAAAAGTGAAAGGTCTGTATGACACAGGAAACCAGCTTTGGGATTCTTTGTTAAAGAAGCCGGTCTGCGTGATTGAATATCAGGCATTTACCGGTCTTTTAAGTGAACCGCAGAAAAAAGCGTTTGATGCTCTTATAATGCGGACCCAAAACGCATCGGATAGTCTGACAGAAAGCCTCATCTGTTTTGAACCACACTTTATCTGTTTTTTAAGTGTGGGAACAAAGAGAGGAAGCCTGCTTGTCGTAACTGTAGATGAGATGTCTGTAGAACGAAGAGAACGGCGGGTATCCGTAAAAAAACCGGTTTTGGCACTTGTAAAACAGGATATGTCAGTAGATAAAACCTTTCAGATGATTATAAATCCAGAAGTTTTTGACAGTTAGGAGGCGCTTGTGATGGAAACAGCAGTTGTAAGAAGAGTTCAATTCCCTGTTTTTACAGGAATGATTTTGCGAAGAGGAGAAGAGATTCACTATATTGGTGGTGCAGATGTACTGCCGGCTCCTCTTGATATACAGACAGAGACCTTAATGATAGAAAAACTGCAGACTGATGAGTTTGAAGAGGCAAAAGCAAGTCTGATTGAACATAATCTGCGTCTGGTGGTATACATTGCAAAGAAATTTGATAATACCGGAGTTGGAGCGGAAGATTTAATTTCAATTGGAACGATTGGACTGATTAAGGCAATCAATACCTTTAAATCTGAGAAAAAAATCAAGCTGGCAACTTATGCTTCAAGATGCATCGAAAATGAAATTTTGATGTATCTGAGAAGAAACAGTAAAACGAAACTGGAGGTTTCCATCGATGAACCGCTTAATGTAGACTGGGATGGAAATGAATTACTTTTGTCGGATATTTTGGGGACAGATGAAGATGTAATTTATCGTGGAATCGAAAGTGAAGTGGAGCGGAATCTGCTTGGAAAGGCAATCAGTAAATTAAGTAAACGGGAACAGACGATTATCCGACTTCGTTTTGGCATTAATATGCCGGATGGAAGAGAAAAAACTCAAAAAGAGGTAGCGGATTTGCTTGGAATTTCACAGTCTTATATTTCAAGACTGGAAAAACGGATTATGAAACGCTTAAAAAAAGAAATGGTACGATATGAGTAATTAGAATTTAAGAAATCCCTTCTACAGGAATAAATCTTGTAGAGGGGATTTTTTCTTTCCTACTTTTTCTTTCTATTATGCACCCTGTTCGATTTCTTTTTTGACTTGAAGAACAAGTGGGATAATTTCCTGAATCCGTTTATCTGTCATTCGGGTGACAGGTGCAGAGATAGAAAACGCATAGCGGGAACGACCTTTATAGTCGGTAAGTCCTACGGCAATACAGCGTACGCCAAGTTCGTTTTCTTCGTTATCAAGAGCATAGCCATTCTTTCTGGCTTCTTTTACCTCTTTTAAAAAGGTGTCATAGTCTGTAATGGTATGCCGGGTCAGTTTTTTGTGGGTGCAGGCATCCCATAATTTATGAATCTGGGATTCTTCCATGCCGGCTGCCATTGCTTTTCCAACACCGGAACAGTAGAGCGGAATCCGGCTTCCGACTTTGGAAACCATCCGCACAGAGTTTTGACGTGACTCTTCTTTGTAGATATAAACCGCTTCCGAGCCATCGAGCTGTACAAAATGAACTGTCTCTCCGGTTTCTTGAGAGAGTGATTTTAAATAAGGTCGGACAACTTCAAGGATATCGAGTCGTTCTAACAGACAGTTGGATAATGCCAGTACTTTTAAGGACAGGTCATACTTCTGGGTTTCTGAATCCTGCTTTGCATACCCCATATAAATCAAGGAGGATAGTAGTCGGTGTGTGGTACTTTTATTTAAATTTAATTCACGGCTTAAATCAGCCAGTGAAACAGGTCCGATTTTGGACAAAGTTTCCATAGCAAGAAACAGCCGATCTGCAACCTGAATAGGGTTTTTTGATTCCATAAGATATCATTTTCCTTTCTAACTGTAACGATATTATGTTGAGGATGGTCTTAGATTTGAGGATTGAGGGGAATTTCGATTCATAAGACTTTGGCGCTATTGTAACACTTTCCGGAATGTGTTACAACCAGAAAATTTTTTTTGAAAGGGGCTTGACAATATGGAGATCTGTAGTATAATCCAAAGTAAAGATATCGCATTGTGAAACAAAGTTCCACATTATGAAACTAGCGGAAACGAAAAAAATTATTTTTAAAATTCAAGGAGGACATTATGAACGCAGTTTTAGAACAGCTTTCCAAATTTGGCGTAGTACCAGTAGTAGTATTAAATGACGTAAAGGATGCAGAACCGTTGGCAAAAGCACTTTGCCAGGGTGGACTTCCATGTGCAGAAGTAACTTTCCGTACGGATGCAGCAGAAGAATCTATTCGTATCATGACAGAAAAATATCCGGAAATGTTAGTTGGAGCAGGTACTGTTCTGACAACAGAGCAGGTTGACCGTGCTGTTGCAGCGGGCGCAAAATTCATCGTAAGCCCAGGATTTGACCCGGAAATCGTAGATTACTGTATTGAAAAAGGTATCACAGTAACACCGGGATGCGTAACGCCTTCAGAAGTAGCTCAGGGTGTAAAACGTGGATTAAAAGTATTAAAATTCTTCCCGGCAGAACAGTTTGGCGGAGTTGCTACAATCAAAGCAATGACAGCAGCTTATGTTGGAATCAAAATCATGCCGACAGGCGGAATCAATCCGAAAAATGTAAGAGAATACTTAGCTTGTGACAAAATCTTTGCATGTGGCGGAAGCTGGATGGTAAAAGGTGATATGATTAAAGCGGGTGAATTCGATAAAATCGAAGCAATGACAAAAGAAGCAGTTGAAATCGTAAAAGAAGTAAGAGGATAAGAATCGCAGATTTGCGGATGAGGGAGACTTTAACACTGTGCTAGTGGATGGTGCAGTGCTAAGAAATAAAAGATAGAAATTAACATGCTATAAATGACCCCTTTTGCCATGGGTGAACATTTAGATAGAAAAAAAAGGGTGTGGAGAAGTCTGCATCCTTTTTTTCTACAAAGAAAGGAGCAGATATTATGAAAAAAGATTTTGATTTGCTGTCACTCGGAGAAATTTTGCTTCGACTTTCCCCACCGGATAATGAACGAATTGTGCGTGGAGAAACATTTCAGAAACAGGTCGGGGGAGCGGAATTAAATGTCGTATCCGGAGCTGCCCTGTTGGGTCTTAGAACCGGAATCATTTCCAAACTTCCGGATAATTCTTTAGGAATTTATGCAAAGAACCGTGTCCGTTTCTGCGGTGTCAGCGATGACTATCTGGTATATGATAAAGAGGAAGATGCAAGACTTGGAATTTATTTCTATGAAAATGGTGCATATCCAAGAAAACCAAGTGTCGTTTATGACAGAAGACATGCTTCTTTTTGTAAAATCAATGAAACAGAAGTTCCGGATTCCATGTATGCAAATACAGCCTGTTTCCATACAAGCGGAATTACTCTGGCACTTTCTGAAAATACAAGAGAAGTAGCCATTGATATGATTAAGAAATTTAAGGCACAGGGTGCACTGATTTCGTTTGATGTAAACTTCAGAGGAAATTTATGGACCGGAGAAGAAGCAAAAGAGTGTATCGAACGAATCCTGCCTTATGTTGATATTTTCTTTTGTTCAGAAGATACTGCCCGCCTGACTTTCTTAAAAGAGGGAAATGTAAAAGAGATTATGAAGAGTTTTACCGAAGAGTATCCGATTTCAATTGTGGCATCTACTCAGAGAATTGTACACAGCCCGAAAGTGCATACCTTTGGTTCAGTCATCTACAGTGCAAAAGAAGATAAATACTTTGAAGAAGAACCATACCGTGATATTGAAGTTGTAGACCGTATCGGAAGCGGAGATGCTTATATTTCAGGTGTTTTATATGGTTTGCTCGGCTGTGGATTTGACTGTCAGAAAGCCTTAGAATATGGAAATGCAACCAGTTCTGTAAAGAATACGATTCCTGGTGACCTTCCTTCCTGTGATTTAAAAGAGATTGACCGAATTATCTGGAATCATAAAAATACCGGAATCCAGCTTGAAATGGATCGATAATAAAAAATAGGGGCATATACTGATAGAAAATAAGAATGGAGAAATTTTTTATGCGTGTATGCCAGCTTCGACAAAAAGAAGTGATTAATATCTGTACCTGCAAGAGTCTCGGTGTGCCGTTTGACCTTGAGTTTGATGAAAAGACTGGGTGTGTGACAGCAATTATTGTTCCGCTTCCGGGGAAAATCTGTGGATTTTTCGGGCCGGTCAGTGAGTACGTGATTCCGTTCGAATGTATCAAACAAATTGGGGAAGATATTATTCTGGTCGAAATAAAAGAAGAAAAGTTTTTAAAAAAGAGTTAGATAAAAGAACCCTCGGTATTTTGCAGTTACGCACCGAGGGATCTTTATCTTTTCACGACCGAAGATAATTTTTCATGGATTTTAAGGCATGTTTTTCAAGCCGGCTGACCTGAGCCTGCGAAATTCCAATTTCCTGTGCGACTTCCATTTGGGTTTTCCCCTCATAAAAGCGCATTTCTATGATATTTCGTTCCCTTGTCTCAAGCCGGTTCATTGCTTCTTTTAGAGAGATATCCTCAATCCAGTGTTCTTCTTTATTTTTCTTATCACTGATCTGGTCCATGACATACAAGGTGTCACCGCCTTCGGTGTAAACCGGTTCATATAGACTGACCGGACTTTGAATGGCATCAAGGGCATATACGATATCCTCTTTATTGATGCCGATTTCACTGGCAATTTCCTGAACTGTTGGTTCTCTTAAGTTCTGTTTCATATAATATTCTTTTGCATGGATTGCCTTATAGGCAGTATCACGCAGGGAACGGCTGACGCGTATGGAGTTGTTGTCCCTTAAGTAGCGGCGGATTTCACCGATAATCATAGGAACAGCATAAGTAGAAAAGCGTACATTTAATGTGGTATCGAAGTTGTCAATTGCTTTCATCAGACCGATACAGCCGATTTGAAATAAATCATCCGCATTTTCATTACTTGCAGAGAAGCGTTTAATTATACTTAAGACCAGCCTTAAATTCCCTTTGATATATAAATCTCTTGCTTCTGTGTCACCCTTTTTTATCCGTTCAAACAGCATTTCTTTTTCGGCATTGGTAAGGACAGGGAGTTTTGATGTATTTACGCCGCATATTTCAACTTTATTAAGAGCCATTGCAAGAATCCTCCATTTTTAGTTTCATGTACGAATACATTTATAATTAGAATGATTCTCATAAGACTGTCACAATATACTGTAAAATGGAAAATTTCATAAAGTTTTAGCCCTTGACAACGCATAAAGTGCGAAAAAGATTGACGATTTACGCTTTTGTGTACTATACTTTAGGCAAGCAAGGCAGTAAAGGAGGCTGAAAATGATGAAGTGCCCTTTTTGTAATCAGGAAAATACACGTGTCATAGATTCAAGACCGGTTCCGGATAATAATTCGATTCGCAGACGCAGACAATGTGATGAATGTCATAAACGCTTCACCACGTATGAGAAGATAGAGACGATTCCTCTTACGGTAATTAAAAAAGACCAGAGCAGGGAAACATATGATCGGACCAAAATACAGGATGGAATTATGCGTGCCTGTTATAAACGGCCGATTTCGGTGGAACAGATTGAACGCACGATTGACGAAATAGAGACAGAGATTTTCAATAAAGAAGAACGGGAAATTCCAAGTACGGAAATCGGAGAGATTGTGATGAACCGCTTAAAAGAATTGGATGCGGTTACGTATGTCCGTTTTGCCTCTGTCTATCGGGAATTTAAAGATGTGAATACCTTTATGGATGAATTAAAGAAGATGTTAAAGTAATAAGAGAGGACTCACCGAGCACCGGTGAGTCCTTATTTGTCTGTGTTATTCTTTTTTAGTTTCTAAAGTATCCAAAGTAACAGAGAGAATAAGATTAAAATGAGCATCAAAACGTAGTAAAAATATTGGATGTTTGATTTTTTTTGGTGGCTGTCATATCCAAGTACTCCAAAGACGAAAAAGAGGTAAAGATATAGGAGCTGTTTGCAAAGGATGAAATCAAGTTTGAAAAACGGATAAGATAAAAAGACAAAAATACCGAGTACAATAAATAAAATAGATTTTTTCTTCATAATGAAGACTCTGTTTAAAGTTTTTCTCATAGGCAGCCTCCTATTAGGTTTAAAAAAATCAGTAAAAAAGAATAATACAGAATAAATAATTGTTAATTTATTATATTTTAACATATTGACTTTGGAAAATCAAAAAAATATTTTTGTTAAGAGCACTTTTTTCACTATAAAGGGCAGTTCTGCTTCTTGCACTTTGCACGGTAAAGTGATAAAATCTCCATAAATCAGGATGCGGATGAAAATGAGAGGAGCAGAGACAAGATGAGAACATTTAAAAAATCTTCAAAATTAGACCATGTATGTTATGACGTAAGAGGACCGGTTTTAGATGAAGCCAACCGTATGCAGGCCGATGGAATCGATGTTTTAAAATTAAACATAGGAAATCCGGCACCGTTTGGATTTTCCGCACCGGAAGAAGTCATTACGGATATGATTTCCACCCTTAGAAGTGCACAGGGATATTCCGATTCCCATGGAATCTTCGCTGCAAGAAAGGCAATCATGCAGTATGCGCAGACAAAAAATATTCCAAATGTGTCAATGGAACATATTTATACCGGAAATGGTGTCAGTGAGCTGATTAACTTAGTGACACAGGGACTGATTGATAATGGAGATGAAATCTTAGTTCCATCTCCGGATTATCCGCTCTGGACCGGATGTGTGACCCTTGCAGGCGGAAAAGCAGTACATTATATCTGTGATGAACAGTCCGAATGGTATCCGGATATCGAGGATATGAGAAGTAAAATCACAGATAAGACAAAGGCGATTGTCATTATCAACCCAAACAATCCGACCGGTGCAGTTTATCCAAAAGAAGTGCTTGAACAGATTGTGGAACTTGCAAGAGAACATGAACTAATGATTTTCTCAGATGAGATTTATGACAGACTGGTGATGGATGGAATTGAACACACTTCCATTGCTTCTTTAGCACCGGATTTATTCTGTATTACTTTAAATGGGTTGTCAAAATCCCATATGATTGCAGGTTTTCGCTGTGGCTGGATGATTTTAAGCGGAGCAAAGGAAAAAGCAAAAGACTATATTGAAGGTTTAAATATGCTTTCCAATATGCGTCTGTGTTCCAATGTTCCGGCACAGTGCATCGTTCAGACCGCACTTGGGGGACATCAGAGCGTGAAAAACTATCTTGTTCCAGGTGGAAGAATCTATGAACAGAGAGAATTTATTTACAATGCAATTAATGATATTCCGGGCTTGTCAGCAGTAAAACCAAAGGCGGCCTTTTATATCTTCCCGAAAATGGATACGAAAAAGTTTAACATCTTAGACGATGAGAAATTTGTGCTGGATTTATTAAAGGAGAAAAAAGTACTGCTTACACATGGAAGAGGATTTAACTGGGCGGAGCCAGACCACTTCAGGATTGTATATCTGCCGAATATTGAACAGTTAAAGGATGCGACAGGAAAGATTGCAGATTTCCTTTCCGGATATCATCAACAGATTTAAACAAAAAAAGGGCTTATAGGAATTAAACTATAAGCCCTTTTTTTGTTAGGCGACAAAATAAAAAATAGAAATAAATTTCTTAAAAAACCATAAAATGGGTTGTAAAATGAAAAAAACAGTGCTAAATTATATTAGTCGACTAAGTAAAAAAGGTGGTGAGATTTCGTGAAGTGCGAGGAAATAGATAGTTTACAGGGACTGATAATGCGCATGACACATTTATACTATGGCAAAGCGTATGCAGCAATGAAAGAATTAGATGTTCATCCAAGGCAGATACCATTGTTGTTTATACTGCAGAAAAAAGAAGGAATGAGTCAGAGAGAAATCTGCGATGAAATGAAGATAAAACCGCCAACGGTTGCGGTTTCTATCAAGCGAATGGAAAAAGCAGGTTTAATTGAGAAAATGCCGGATGAAAAAGACCAGAGGGTTGTCCGGATTTATGTAACAGAAAAAGGAAAATCGCTGAGTAAGCAGATTGAGAAAGTAGTCAAAGAAAGTGAAGCAAAGGTAGTAGAAGGATTTTCAGAAGTAGAAATTTGTCTTATGAAGCGGTTTTTGAAGCAAATGATAGCAAATATGGAACAGGAAGAAAGCAAAAAGGAGTGACACGAAGATTATGTTAAAAATGTTTCATTACATGAAAGAACGATGGTATTACGTGGTAATGATTATTGTTCTTTTATTTGTGCAGGCATATTGTGACCTTTCCCTGCCGGATTACACATCCAAAATTGTCAATGTGGGTATCCAGCAAAAAGGAATTGAGGATGGAGTGCCGGATACCATCCGAAAAGAGAGTATGGAGCATCTGCTTTTGTTTTTAGATGAAAAGGAAAAAGCAAAAGTAGAAGATGCCTATACCTTAAAAGATGATGTCTATAAAAGAAATGATGTCACAAAAGAGGAACGAGATGAGTTAAATTCGATTCTTGCGATTCCGATGATGGCAGCAGGAAGTTTAGAGGATGAAGAAAAGGCAGCAGAAATCAAGACACAGATGGGACTGCCAGAAGAGAGTGATTTATGGCAGGTATTAGAACAATTACCGCAGGAACAGTTAGATGCCATGAAAGATTCTCTGACAGAGAAAATAAAAGAAATGCCGGAATCCATTGTAACGCAGGCAGCCGTACAGTTTGTACAGACAGAGTATGAAGCACAGGGAATTGATGTAGATGCGATGCAGATTCAGTATCTGATGACCTCTGGACTTAAAATGCTTGCAATGGCACTTGTCATTATGCTTGCAGCTGTTTCTGTTACGTTTTTATCTTCAAGAGTGGCAGCTTTTCTTGGACGGAATCTTAGAAATGGAGTTTATCGGAAAGTTATTTCATTTTCCGGTGAAGAGTTAAATCATTTCTCAACCGCTTCTTTGATTACAAGAAGTACCAATGATATTCAGCAGGTTCAGTTAGTATTTGCCATGATATTCAGAATTGTACTTTATGCCCCAATTCTTGGTGTGGGTGGTGTCTTGAAAGTCTTACAGACCGATGTTTCCATGACCTGGATTCTTGGTGTGGCAGTCGTGGCAATCTTAATCTTAGTTGGATTTCTATTTGCAGTTGCAATGCCGAAATTTAAAATTTTACAGTACCGAATTGATGAATTAAATTTGGTTTCAAGAGAAATTTTAACCGGTCTTTCTGTTATTCGTGCGTTCTCAAGAGAGAAACATGAAGAAGAACGCTTTGAAGAAGTCAATGAACGTCTGACAAAGACAAATCTGTTTGTAAATCGCTGTATGACTTTTATGATGCCGGCAATGATGCTGATTATGAACGG
The DNA here is from genome assembly GCF_054657695.1 of Blautia stercoris. Taxonomy (NCBI): domain Bacteria; kingdom Bacillati; phylum Bacillota; class Clostridia; order Lachnospirales; family Lachnospiraceae; genus Blautia; species Blautia stercoris. The sequence goes on along the minus strand of NZ_BAAHYF010000001.1, from coordinate 1,137,171 downwards.
AATTACTGTATTGATTATCTATAATGGTTCTCATGCAGTAGATAATGGAACAATGCAGGTCGGAAACATGATGGCATTTATGCAGTATGCAATGCAGATTATCATGTCGTTTTTAATGATTACCATGATGTCGATTATGCTTCCGAGAGCCAGTGTATCTGCAAAACGTATCAACGAAATTATGGAGACAAAAGTAAGCATTGAATCTCCGGAAACAGCAAAAATTCCGGAAAATAACAAAAAAGGTGAAGTTCGTTTTGAACATGTAGGATTTGCTTATCCTGGAGCGGAAGAGGAAACGCTTTCGGATATTAACTTTACAGCTCAAAAAGGAGAAACTGTAGCATTTATCGGAAGTACCGGAAGTGGAAAGAGTACCTTAGTTAACTTAATTCCACGTTTCTTTGATGTGACAAGCGGAAAAATTCTGGTAGATGGAGTGGATATCCGTGAAATGGGACTGCATGATTTACGTGAGCGAATCGGCTATGTTCCGCAAAAAGGAGTACTGTTTTCCGGAACAATTGATTCCAATATCCGTTATGGAAAAGAAGATGCAACAAAAGAAGAGGTCAATCGTGCAGCCGAGATTGCACAGGCACAGGAATTTATCGGGCAAAAAGAAAAAGGAATGGAATCTGAAATTGCACAGGGTGGAACGAATGTATCCGGTGGACAGAAACAAAGACTTTCTATTGCAAGAGCAATTGCAAAGAATCCGGAAATCTATATTTTTGATGACAGTTTTTCTGCACTGGATTATAAGACTGATGTGGTGCTTCGCCGTGCATTAAAGAAAGAGACAAAAGATGCAACGACTTTAATTGTTGCACAGAGAATCAGTACCATTTTACATGCAGATAAGATTTTGGTATTAGACGAAGGAAAAATTGTTGGCGAGGGAACTCATAAAGAACTTTTGAAAACCTGTGAGGTTTATCAGCAGATTGCAATGTCACAGTTGTCAAAGGAGGAATTGGAACATGAGTAATACAGCAGGAAGAGGCAGAGGTCCAATGGGTCGGAGAAGAGGTATGTCCGGCGAAAAGGCAAAGGACTTTAAAGGTGCAATGCTTCGGCTCTTAAAATATATGGAACGTTATAAATTCCGACTGATTTTGATGGTGATTTTTGCAATCGGCGGAACCGTATTTAATATTATTGGACCAAAGATTTTAGGTAAGGCAACAACGGAACTGTATTCCGGTCTGATTTCAAAGATTAACGGCGGAAGCGGAATTGATTTTGATAAAATTATAAAAATTCTCGTTGGTGTAATGTGTCTGTATGTAGTCAGTTCAGTCTTATCCTTTATCCAGGGATTTATCATGACAGGCATTTCCAATGATGTGACTTATAATCTCAGAAAAGATATTTCAAAGAAAATCAATAAAATTCCAATGAAATATTTTGAAAGCAGAACACATGGAGAAATCCTTTCCCGTATTACAAACGATGTGGATACGCTGCAGACCGGAATTAACCAGAGTGTAACCCAGCTTATTTCATCAGCCACCACCTTGATTGGTGTACTGGTTATGATGTTAAGCATTAATGTATGGATGACTTTGGCAGCACTTTTGATTTTACCGGTTTCGATGTTTATTATCAGCAAGGTCATGAAACATTCCCAGAAATACTTCCAGGACCAGCAGAAATATCTTGGTGAAGTAAATGGACAGGTTGAAGAAATTTATAGCGGACATACTGTAGTAAAAGCATTTAACAAAGAAGATGACGTCATCAATGAATTTGAAAAGACCAATGAGAAATTGTACAGTTCTGCATGGCGTTCACAGTTCTTTTCCGGAATTATGATGCCGATTATGCAGTTTGTGGGAAATCTTGGTTATGTTATGGTTGCTCTGTTTGGCGGCTTTATGGTTATTAAAAATAAAATTGAAGTCGGTGATGTGCAGGCATTTTTCCAGTATATCCGAAACTTTACCCAGCCAATCCAGCAGATTGCGCAGGTTACTAATATGCTTCAGTCCTCAGCGGCAGCGTCGGAACGTGTGTTTGAATTTTTGGATGTGGAAGAAGAAGACCAGATGGCAGAGGATCCGGTGTCTATCAATCAGATAGAGGGAAATGTCAGTTTTGAGCATATTTCCTTTGGCTATGACCCGTCAAAGATTATTGTACATGATTTTAATGCCGATGTAAAAGCCGGACAGAAAGTTGCGATTGTAGGACCAACCGGAGCCGGAAAGACAACGATGATTAAACTTTTAATGCGTTTTTATGATGTCAATTCCGGGGAAATCTGTATTGATGGTCATAATGTAAAAGATTTTAACCGTATGGAACTTCGTGAAATGTTTGGTATGGTACTGCAGGATACCTGGCTGTTCCACGGAACAATTATGGAAAATATCCGTTATGGACGCTTAGATGCAACAGATGAAGAAGTCATTGCGGCAGCAAAAGCAGCCCATGCCCATCATTTTATTATGTCTCAGCCAGGTGGTTATCAGATGGAATTAAATGAAGAGACCAGTAATATTTCCCAGGGTCAGAAACAGCTTTTGACAATTGCAAGAGCAATCTTAGCGGACAATAAGATTATGATTCTGGATGAAGCAACTTCTTCCGTCGATACCAGAACAGAAGAGCGAATTCAGAAAGCAATGGATAATCTGATGAAAGGACGAACCAGTTTTGTTATTGCTCACAGACTTTCCACGATTCGTGATGCCGACTTAATTCTGGTTATGAAAGACGGAGATATCATTGAACAGGGGACTCATGAATCCCTTCTTGCCAAGAATGGCTTCTATGCAAATCTTTATAACAGCCAGTTTGAAAAGATGGAAACAGTTTAAAGTGTAAAACTTTAAATTGCTAAAATATTTTTTGCAAAATGGGTTGACAAACGATAAAAAAGTCAGTATTATTTGGTTAGATTAATTAAGAGAGGTTTTACCATGATGAAGAATTTATTGAACGTATGGACAAAAGATTTTTATTTTGGTTATCTGGGTTATTTTTATAATGCAGGTCTTTTGTGCTATGGTAAAGCATCCGTCAATCAATTCTGATTTCAAAGATACCGATAACAGAATTTTAACCGGTGTTTGCCTTAGCAGGTGAACATCGGTTTTTTAAATTTAAACTAAAAGGAGAAAAAGTCATGATTATTGTTTTAAAGAAAGATGCAGAAGAAGCGAAAGTGGAAAAATTAAAAGAGAATTTGGTGAACAGAGGATTAAAACTTCATTTATCACAGGGCGAAGATACCACAATTATTGGTCTGGTTGGAGACACTACAGAGATTGAACCGGAGCAGTTACAGGCATTTGACGTAGTAGAAACCGTAAAGAGAATCAAAGAACCTTACAAAAAAGCAAACCGCAGTATGCATCCACAGGACAGTGTGATTGATATCTGTGGAAAGAAATTCGGTGGAAATCATTTTCAGGTGATTGCAGGTCCGTGTTCCGTTGAGACCAGAGAACAGATGGTTGAAGTGGCAGAAGATGTAAAGGCATCCGGTGCAGGTCTTTTAAGAGGTGGTGCATTCAAACCGAGAACTTCCCCATACTCTTTCCAGGGACTGGGCAGTGAAGGATTAAAACTGCTTTTAGAAGCAAAAAAAGCAACCGGACTTCCAATTGTGACAGAGATTATGAGTGCAGCACATCTGGATTTATTCGATGATGTAGATGTGATTCAGGTTGGTGCAAGAAATATGCAGAACTTTGAACTGTTAAAAGAACTTGGAAAGATAAATAAACCGATTTTGTTAAAGCGTGGCATGTCAAGCACCATAGATGAACTTTTAATGAGTGCAGAGTACATCATGGCAGGTGGAAACGAACAGGTTATTTTATGTGAAAGAGGAATCCGTACCTTTGAGACTTCCATGAGAAACACACTGGACATTTCAGCAGTTCCGATGTTAAAATCAAAGACACATCTTCCGGTGATTGTAGACCCAAGTCATGCAGCAGGAATCCGTTTTATGGTAGAGCCGCTTACCATGGCAGCAATCGCAGCAGGTGCAGATGGTGTTATGATTGAAGTTCACAATAATCCGGAAAAAGCATTATGTGATGGTATGCAGTCACTGACACCACAGGCATTTGATGATGTGATGAAAAAAGTGAAGAAAACCACAGAGTTTTTTGGAAAGGTAATGTAATAACATGAAGTCATTAGTACTGGCGGAGAAACCATCGGTTGCAAGAGATATTGCAAGAGTATTAGGCTGCAGTAAAAAACTAAATGGGGCAATCGAAGGAAACCGCTATGTTGTCACCTGGGCGTTAGGACATCTTGTGACACTTGCAGACCCAGAGGAATACGACAAGAAATATAAAGAATGGAAGCTGGAAGACCTTCCGATGATGCCGAAAAAGATGGAACTTGTAGTAATTAAACAGACGGCAAAGCAGTATCATGCAGTAAAAACACAGCTTTATCGAAAAGATGTGAATGAAATTATTATTGCAACGGACGCAGGCAGAGAGGGAGAATTAGTAGCACGCTGGATATTGGAAAAATCCGGATGTAGAAAACCAATCAAACGGCTTTGGATTTCCTCTGTTACAGACAAGGCAATCAAGGCAGGCTTTTCTTCTTTGAAAGACGGCAGGGAGTATGATACATTATATTCAGCAGCCTGGGCAAGAGCAGAGGCAGACTGGCTGGTTGGAATCAATGCAACCAGAGCACTGACCTGTAAGTACAATGCCCAATTGTCCTGTGGAAGAGTTCAGACACCGACACTTGCAATGATTGAAAAAAGAGAAGAAGAAATCCGTTCCTTTAAGCCGGAGACGTATTATGGAATCAATCTCATGGCAGAGGGAATCCGGTTTACCTGGCAGGATAAAAAAAGTGGTTCTGCCCGCTCATTTTCAAAAGAGAGAATCGAAACACTCAAACAAAAAATGCAAGGCGCTCCCCTTTTCATAAAAGAAGTAGAAAAGAAAGCAAAAAAAACTTATGCACCGGCACTTTATGATTTGACTGAACTGCAAAGAGATGCGAATAAAAAATTTGGATTTTCTGCAAAAGAGACGTTAAATATCATGCAGAGGCTCTATGAAAATCATAAGATACTGACCTATCCAAGAACAGATTCCAGATATTTAAGTTCCGATGTCATTGGAACATTAAAGGAACGCTTAAAAGCATGTGCAGTCGGTCCATATAAAAAGATGGCAGGAAGTCTTTCAATGAAGCCGGTCAAGGCAAATAAATCTTTTGTGGATGATAAAAAAGTAAGCGACCATCATGCAATTATTCCAACCGAACAGTTTGTACAGTTAGAACATCTGACAAATGAAGAACGAAAAATTTATGATCTGGTTGTCAGAAGATTTCTGGCAGTTTTGTATCCGCCGTTTGAATACGAACAGACAACAGTAAAAGCAGGCTGTGAGGAAGAAGAATTTCTTGCGAAAGGAAAGATTGTCTTAAAAGAAGGCTGGAAAGAGGCTTATGAGGGAAGCTGGTCAGATGAAGAGGATGAGGAACAAAAAGGAGAGTCTGCTTTAAGAGAACAGAAACTTCCGAATCTGGAAAAAGGCATGCAGTTTTCGAATAATATTCGAATTGAAATTATAACAGGGACGACACGTCCACCGGCACATTTTAATGAAGCGACACTGCTTTCAGCGATGGAAAATCCGGTGCGCTACATGGAAAGCCGGGATGCAAAGACAGTTAAAACTTTAGGAGAAACCGGAGGACTTGGAACGGTAGCAACCAGAGCAGATATTATTGATAAACTGTTTCATTCCTTTTTGATGGAAAAGCGTGGAAAAGAAATTTTTATCACCTCAAAGGGACGACAGCTTTTAAAATTGGTTCCGGAAGATTTGAAAAAACCGGAACTGACGGCTGACTGGGAGAATAAACTTTCTAAGATTGCAGAGGGAAAATTAAAGGATAAAATCTTTCTTTCAGAAATCCGCATTTATGCACAGGAATTGACCAAAGAGATTAAAACGGGAGATGGAACCTTCCGCCATGATAATCTTACAAACACAAAATGTCCGGTATGTGGAAAGCGTATGCTTGCAGTCAATGGAAAAAACAGTAAACTTTTGGTATGTCAGGACAGAGAATGTGGACATAGAGAAACAATTTCCCGTACGTCGAATGCAAGATGTCCAAAATGTCATAAAAAGATGGAATTATATGTAAAAGGCAAAGAAGATACCTTTATCTGCAGTTGTGGTTATAAAGAAAAACTGTCTTCTTTTACAGCAAGACGGCAGAAAGAAGGCGCGGGAGTCAGTAAAAAAGATGTCCAGCGTTATCTGAACAAACAGAAAAAAGAGGCAGAAGAACCAATTAATTCTGCATTTGCCGATGCTTTTGCAAAATTAAAATTGTAAATATAAAAAAAAGTTTAGAAACTGTTCATAAAAATATTTCTTGTGAATTCCCCTTTTCTTATGGTAAAATGTCACTATGCTAAAGTGAAAAAATAAGAAAAGGGGGATTCTGCTATGGGATTCAATATGAAAGTAACACCGGAAATCGAGGCCCTTACAAAAGTTTGCGAAGAAAACAGTAAAATGGATGTAGCTCTTTATGGAAAATATGATGTAAAGAGAGGTCTGCGTGATATCAATGGGAAAGGTGTTCTTGCAGGTCTGACACAGGTTTCAAACATCGTTTCGAGTAAAACTATAGATGGAAAAAGTGTTCCTTGTGATGGGGAGTTATACTACAGAGGAATTAATATAAAAGACCTTACCAATGGTTTTTTAAAAGAAAATCGTTTTGGATTTGAAGAGACAACCTATTTATTGTTATTTGGTGTACTTCCAACAGAAGAGCAGTTAAAAGATTTCTGCAAAATACTTGGAAATCAGAGAAGTCTGCCGAGAAATTTCGTACGAGATGTCATTATGAAAGCTCCAAGTAAAGATATGATGAATACCTTGTCAAGAAGTGTGCTGACGTTATATTCCTATGATTCGAATCCGGAAGATATTTCTCTTCCGAACGTGCTGCGTCAGTGTATCAATCTTATCAGTATTTTCCCAATGTTATCCGTTTATGGCTATCAGGCACATAGACATTATAATCAAAATAAAAGTTTATATATTCATAATCCGAAGAAAGAATTATCAACTGCTGAAAATATTTTGCGTATGTTACGGTCGGATAAAAAATATACTCCGCTTGAGGCAAAGATTTTGGATTTGGCACTGGTACTTCACATGGAGCATGGAGGTGGTAACAACTCTACGTTTACAACTCATGTTGTTTCTTCCTCTGGTACAGACACCTATTCAGCCATTGCAGCAGCACTTGGTTCTTTAAAAGGACCGAAACATGGCGGTGCAAACATTAAAGTAGTCAGCATGTTTGACGATATGAAGAAGCATGTTCACGATTGGAAAGATGAAGAGGAAGTTTCTGCTTATCTTCGAAAACTGCTTCATAAAGAAGCATTTGATAAGCGTGGTCTGATTTATGGAATGGGACATGCGGTTTATTCGATTTCTGATCCGCGTGCACGGATTTTCAAGCAGTTTGTGAAACAGTTAGCCGATGAAAAAGGAAGACAGAAAGATTATCGTCTGTATGAAATGGTAGAGCGTCTTGCACCGGTGATTATTGCTGAAGAACGTCATATTTATAAAGGTGTCAGTGCAAATGTCGATTTTTACAGTGGATTTGTTTACAGTATGTTGGAACTTCCCCTTGAACTGTATACACCAATGTTTGCGATTGCGCGTATTGTCGGCTGGAGTGCGCACCGAATGGAAGAACTGATTAACACGGATAAGATTATTCGTCCGGCATATAAAAATGTATTAGAAGAACAGGCTTATATTGCTTTGGAAGAAAGATAATTGACAAAAAACGAGATTTCCGTTAACATCGGGTATGAATACACAACAGAAATGAGGAAAATAAAATGTTTCGTACCTTTTTTCCGGATGAATATCTGGACTCTACTTATGAGATTGATTTTGAAAAATTGTATCAGGACGGTTACCGTGGATTGATTTTTGATATTGATAATACGTTAGTTCGTCATGGGGAACCAGCAGATGAACGTGCAGTTGCATTATTTAAGCGCTTAAAGAAAATCGGATTTGACTGTTGTCTGCTTTCCAATAATCAGTATGAGAGGGTTTCTTCTTTTAATAAAGAGGTGCAGGTGCATTTTATTGAAGATGCACATAAGCCATCGACCAAGAATTATATCAAGGCAATGGAGCTGATGAAAACAGACCGTTCCAATACGATTTTTGTTGGAGACCAGTTGTTCACAGATGTATATGGGGCAAAAAGAACCGGAATTCGCAACATTTTGGTAAAACCAATTCATCCAAAAGAAGAGATTCAGATTGTGTTTAAACGCAAATTAGAGAAAATTGTGCTTTATTTCTACGAGAAAGAGAAAAGAAAGCAAAAAAATGGTTGAAAAATTAAGTCGGGTATTATACAATGAAGTACAGTGGAAAAAACGATTTTATTTTCCAATGGAAGAAGGCCACGAAAATCAAGTGGTAAACAAATAAAATCTAGGAAAGGAAAAGCTATTTAGATGAAAACCTATATCTAATCAACTAAAAATGAAGTTATAGGTGTGTACCGATGGCTAGTCGGGAATTTACGACTGTGGAGTGTACAAGAATTTACGAGTAGATAGATATTTTTTATATCATCAAAAGTATACACGATGAAGCAGTAACTACAAATCGTGAGATTGTAGCGAATCATCTAGCATATACGCATTTGTATATGTTTTTAGTAGCAGGAGTATTCATTATGATATCAGCAGGCGATTTTAAAAACGGTCTTACTCTGGAAATTGACGGAAACGTAGTACAGATTATGGAATTCCAGCATGTAAAACCAGGTAAAGGTGCAGCTTTCGTAAGAACAAAATTAAAAAACGTAATCAACGGTGGTGTGGTAGAAAAAACTTTCAGACCAACTGAAAAATTCCCACAGGCTCGTATTGACCGTGTAGACATGCAGTATTTATACAATGATGGTGATTTATACTACTTCATGAACAATGAAACTTATGACCAGATTGCAATCGACAACGAAACAGTTGGAGATTCTCTGAAATTTGTAAAAGAAAACGAAGTTGTAAAAGTATGTTCCTACAATGGAAGCGTATTTGCAATTGAAGCTCCGTTATTCGTAGAATTAGAGATTACAGAAACAGAACCGGGATTCAAAGGTGATACAGCACAGGGCGCTACAAAACCTGCAATCGTAGAAACAGGTGCTACTGTTTATGTACCTCTGTTCGTAGATCAGGGAGACAGAATCAAAATCGATACAAGAACTGGAGAGTATTTATCCAGAGTATAATGATTGAAAGCACTCAGCCGGAAGATTACTTCCGGCTGTTTTTTTCTTTAAAGAGAGAGTTCCTGTTTTTTTAAGTCATAGTAATAGACATGATTGGAAAGCACTTCTTCTTTTGCAACCTGTGTGGAATTGACTTCGACAACCATTTCCTCTAACTCCGGTTTGGAATAAACTCCAAAGTCAGGAACGAGAATACATTCATGTACGCTGCTTGGCAGAACAAAGAAATTACAGCCAAGAAGTGCTGAAATATGAGAAAGTACGTGAGGATAGAGAAGAGCAGCTGCGCCAAAATACGTTTCCTGATTGGTTAAAATATACATGGAGTTTGGGGAAAATTCGGAGGGGAGAAGTGATTCGTCATTAGAGAGCTCGCGAATCAGAGCATCCATTTCTTTAAAACAAAAAGGAAGCTTGCGACAGGTATTGAGTCTGGCGTCACGAATTAAATCATCTGTGGAAACATTCCATGCGGTAAGGTTGGAATTGTGGATTAGAAAGCTTCCGTTTTGAAGATTTGGGGCGGTAACTTTACAGTAAAAGACAATTGCCAAATCGAGATAAGGGATATGGGGAATTTTGTTTAAGAGAGAACGGTTCATTTCGTAATTGATGAGTTTATAGCAGACATGCGTGCGCATTTTTTGATAATCATGAACTTCATCAGTCAGTGCAAACGAAGCCTCCGGCTGATGCTGTTGGTTGAGTTCAAGAATCCGCCTGGCAATGCGCTCAATGGAAATGCCTTGACAAAACCAGGGATAAAAATCGTCTAAATAAAAAGTAGGAGCAATTTGACCTCCTTTTTTCATAATGATAACAGCATCTGCACAGCTTCCGTTATTTTTGTCAATACAGTGTAAAGAAACCGACTGCTCGGGATCTGCCAAATCCTGAATTGCAAGTAACAGTTCTTCTTTAAAGAGATTGTAGTCCATAGTATGACCTCCTGAGATTAAAATATAAAATTATAATGTGAAATAAAATATAGGAATTTTTTCGGAGAAGTTCCGAAAAGAAATTAGAAATGTATTTCAATAATATACCATGAGGGATAGGAAACTGCAAGCGGTCATTTATTAAAAAAGTCTAAAATCGAAAATCAGGAGGGTTTACAACCAATCCGTTTTATGATAAGATATTTTACGTCAGTAAGCACTCGTAGCTCAGGGGATAGAGCAGTGGTTTCCGGTACCACGTGTCGGGGGTTCGAATCCCTCCGGGTGTGTTTTTTCTTTTTTTTAGAGAAAAAAGCAGAGAATAAGGGTAAGAGATAAAGGAGGATGCTATGTTAGACAACTTCAGAGAATGGCTGTCAGATAATCTGAGATATATTCTTCTGGGTTTGGCTATTTTAGTTGTTCTGCTCGTCTTATTTTTTGGAGTCCGTGCAGTGACAGGACTTGTTACTTCAAAGGAGAAAGGAAACACAACGAAAAAGACACAGGTTGTAGATTCTAAGAATGATAACACAGAAGCAAAAGATGAGAGCAAGAACAATGACAAAAAAGAAGAAACCTCTTCTTTAGAAAAAAATGCGTACCCTGAAGTAAATTCATTAATCAATTCGTTTTATGAGGCATGGGGTCGAAAAGACATAGAGCAGATGAAACAGCTCACAGATAATTTAGATGCAGCCGATGAAGCGAAGGTTACAAATTCGACTTATATTGAAAGTTATAATGATATTACTGTTTATACGAAGCCGGGTTTAACGGATGATAGTTATGTTGTGTATGCTTCTTATAAATTAAAATTTACAGATATTAAGGCAGAAGCACCAGGGCTTTCCCAGTTATATGTCATGAAAAATGAAGACGGTTCTTATATTATCCATAATGACAGCAGTGATGAAAAAATTAATGCCTATCTTCAGAAAGTAACACAAGATGAAGATGTACAGAAACTGGTTTCACAGGTGGAGGATGATTTGAATTCGGCAATTGAATCGGATGAAGATTTAAAAGCATTTGAAGAACAGCTTGGTCAGGACAGTAATTCTTCAGCAAGAGCAGAAGAAGGTGCAACACTTACGGTACAGGAAGACTGCAATTTCCGTGCGGAAGCGGATACCGAAGCAGAAATTCTTGATGTGATTCCGGGAGGAACAGAGGTAACAAAGGTTGCAGATGGTCCGGAAGGATGGATAGAAGTAGAATATAATAATGAGAAAGGTTTTGTTTCGCAGGATCTTTTAAGATAACAAAAAACCCAGCTTATAAAAGCTGGGATTTTTTGTTATTATTCAGGACTTATAATTATCGGAGTGCACCATAGGCACCGCCATTTTCCAGATTGATTCCTTTTGCGGCAGCCAGTTCACTGACTGTTACCATCTGGAATCCTTTTGCTTTTAAGGCAGGGACAATCATATCAACGGCGTCTGCTGTCGGACCATGAATATCATGCATTAAGATAACATCCCCATCCTGTGCAGTCATTGCCGCTTCGTAGGTACTCTGGGCATTTTTGGTCTTCCAGTCGAGTGTATCAATAGACCATAAAATCATAGGAAATCCGATTACGGATTTTACTGTAGAATTATAAGAACCATAAGGAGGACGGACTAAAGAAGCACCGTGTCCGACAAGCGCATTTAATTTGTCGTTTGTAGAACTTACCTCGTTTTGAATCGCTGTCGTATCAAGGGTTGCCAAATCCTTATGGTCAAAGGTATGGTTTGCAAGTTCACAGCCTAGACTTTCCATTTTTTTAACAGCGTCCGGATAGTTTGGGATATTTGTTCCAAGCATGAAGAAGGTCGCTTTTGCACCGTTTGCTGCCAGTGTATTTAAAATACGTTCGGTATACTGACCAGGACCATCATCAAAGGTGAGTGCAACCATTGGACCGGAGCCCGTTGTCTTAACAGCAGTGGATTTGCCATCCCATACTCCATTTTCGTCAAAGGTATATTTTTTGTTGTCAATAATCAGTTCACCGGTAGCCATTGTGCCATCCTCTTTCAGATAATACCATTTGGAGTCAAGTTGTAACCATCCGGTTTTTGGAAGTCCGTTTTCATCCAGATAGTACCAGCTGTTATCGTACTTATACCAGTCGGAAGTTACCAGTGTACCATCAGAATTTAAGAAGTAAGTCTGGTTATTAACGGTTATCTTTCCGGTCATAATAGTTCCATCTTCTCCAAGATAGTAGGTTTTTCCGTCTTTTTCTTCCCAGGAATTGGTTATCATGTAGCCATCTCCGTCAAGGCAGTAGGTTTTTCCGTTATCTGTAATCCAACCAATCATCATCACTCCGTCCTCACGGAAATAATACCATTTGTCGTTGATACTGCGCCATCCGGTTGAAATCGCACCGGAAGTATTTAAATAGTACCAGTTTCCGTCTTGCTGAATCCAGCAGTTAGAAGCCATGGAACCATCATCATTCATATAATAGCTGGTGCCGTCTGCTTCTACCCATCCGGTAGCCATAATGCCCTGGTCATTTAAACAGTACCATTTGCCATTGTCACTTAGCCAGCCGGTTTTAGGTGTTCCGTCGCTGGTTAAATAATACCATTTGCCGTCGTCTTTAACCCATCCGGAAGCAGGTGTTCCGTTTGCTGTCAGATAGTAAGTAGAGCCTTTATCCGTAATCCATCCGGATTTTACATATCCGTTTTCGTCAAAGCAGTAACGGACTCCGTCAATCTCACGCCAGGTATTTTTAATTAATACCCCATCATGATAGACATACTTACGACCATTCTCATCGTATACCCAGTGGTCCTCCAGCAGAGCTTCTTTCTTATCCTGATAAGTATCGAGGGCTGTTTTTACAGCTGCGAAAATATATTTCGGTGCAAAAATCAAAATCACTCCGACAATACAGGTAAGCAGGATGATACCCACAGTTTTCTTTGAGTTTTTCATAATGTGTTTTTACCCCTTTGTAATTCAGGCATTCTTCTTTTAGCAACGCAGGCGCAGCTCTACAATTGCCCGCAGATTTTGTTTTGAAAAAGTGTTTTTCAAATAAAAAAAGAAGAATACGTTTCTATGTACCTGTCTATTATACGCTTGCACTCTTGGATTTGGCAAGTAAGATTTCAAGAGGAGTTCTTTTTGGGCTTTTCTTTGCTTTGCGGGAGAAGATATGGTATACTTTTTCTATTGCGATAAGGATGGATACGCAAGAATAGAAAAAGGAGTAAAGATGCGTTTAAACAAATATTTAAGTGATGCAGGAGTCTGTTCCAGACGAGAGGCAGACCGTCTGGTGGAGGCAGGAAGAATCACAATAAACGGCGAAACTGCCCGGATGGGAATGCAGGTGTCAGATGAAACGGAAATCTGCATTGATGGAAAGAAAATCATCCGTGAAGAAAAGAAAGTATTATTAGCATTTCATAAACCGCGTGGAATTGAATGTACAGCAAATCCAAATGTAAAAAAGAATGTGATTTCTTATATTAATTATCCAATTCGGATATATTATATAGGAAGGTTGGATAAAGACTCAGAAGGGCTGCTTTTGCTGACGAATCAGGGAGAACTCGTCAATAAAATGATGCGTTCCGGCAATCAGCATGAAAAAGAATATGTTGTGACAGTAAATAAGCCGGTTACGAAAGAATTTATCAAAAAAATGCAGGATGGTGTTCCGATTTTAGGAACCAAAACCAGAAAGTGCCGTGTCATTCAAACAGGAGAAAAAAGTTTTCGTATTATCTTAACGCAGGGTTTAAACCGACAGATACGAAGAATGTGTCAGTATCTCGGATATGAAGTAAAACGCTTAAAGCGGATTCGGGTAATGAATATTGAACTGGGTGATTTACCGGTTGGATCGTATCGGGAAGTGACGGCACAGGAAATGAAAACATTGCAGGAAATGATTAAAGACTCTTCGGAAACAACCGTAATCAAAAAAGAAAGGGGGAAGAAATGTGAACCAGACAGAAAGAATGAAGGAACTCGTCGAATTGTTAAATAAGGCAGGAAGAGCTTATTATCAAGAGGATAGAGAAATTATAAGCAATTATGAGTATGATAAGCTTTATGATGAGTTAGAAGCACTGGAAGAAGAAACCGGAATTACGCTTGCGGGAAGCCCGACGGTTTCAGTTGGCTATGAAGCAGTCAATGCGCTTCCCAAAGAAACGCATGAGACACCGATGCTTTCTTTGGATAAGACAAAAGAGATAGAAGTGCTGAAAAACTTTGTGGGAAATCAAAAAACAGTGCTTTCCTGGAAGATGGATGGTCTGACGATTGTACTGACGTATCAGGACGGAAAATTAAAAAAAGCGGTCACTCGTGGAAATGGAATAGTGGGAGAAGTTATCACCAACAATGCAAAAGTGTTTAAGAATGTGCCGCTTCAGATTGCCTATCAAGGAGAACTGATATTGAGAGGGGAAGCAATTATCTCTTATTCTGACTTTGAAAAAATCAATAAACAGATTGAAGATGTAGATGCAAAGTATAAAAATCCAAGAAATCTGTGCAGTGGTTCCGTGCGTCAGTTAAATAATGAGATTACAGCAAAACGAAATGTATATTTTTATGCATTTTCTCTGGTTCGGGCGGAAGGAGTGGATTTTAACAATTCAAGAGCGTGTCAGTTTGAATGGCTCAAAACGCAGGGGTTTGATATTGTGGAATATCGCATGGTGGACAGCAAAAATCTGGAAGAAACAATACAGTATTTTTCAGATAAAATTTCCACAAATGATTTTCCGTCCGATGGATTGGTGGCATTATACGATGATATTGCCTATGGAGATTCTCTCGGAAGTACCGCAAAGTTTCCAAGAAATGCATTTGCTTTTAAATGGAAAGATGAAATCCGTGAGACAACGTTAAAGGAAATTGAGTGGAGCCCATCAAGAACCGGACTGATTAATCCGGTGGCCATTTTTGAGCCGGTTGAACTGGAGGGAACAACGGTAAGCCGTGCAAGTGTGCATAATATCAGTATTTTAAAAGAACTGAAGCTTGGAATTGGAGACCGCATTGAAGTCTATAAGGCAAATATGATTATTCCGCAGATTGCAGAGAATCTTACGAGAAGCGGAAACTTAACGATTCCAGAGTTCTGTCCGGTCTGCAAAAAAACGACAAAGATACAAAAAAGTAATGATGTAGAGGTACTAATCTGTACAAATCCGGAGTGTCAGGCAAAAAAAATCAAATCCTTTACGTTGTTTGTGAGTCGGGATGCAATGAATATTGACGGGTTATCAGAGGCAACACTTGAAAAATTTATCTTAAATGGATTTATCAAAGAATTTGGTGACATTTATGAATTGGAACGTTATAAAGATGCGATTATAGAGATGGATGGATTTGGTGAAAAATCGTATGAAAATCTGATTGAGAACATCAAAAAATCTTCTCATACAACGCTTCCAAGGCTGGTCTATGCGCTTGGGATTGCAAATATTGGAGTTGCAAATGCAAAGGTGCTTTGCAAGGAATTTGATTATGACCTGCAAAAACTGATGCGGGCGGATGAAGAAACTATCAGTCAAATAGAGGGAATTGGTTCAGTTATTGCCAAAAGTGTGACAGATTATTTTAAAAATGAAGAAAATCAGAGAAAGTTAGAACACTTGCTGACTTATTTGACGTTTGAAGAAATGAAAATAGAAACGGGAAATCCGCTGTCGGGAAAACAGTTTGTCATAACAGGAAGCGTGAACCAATTTGAAAACCGAAGTGCAATGAAAGAATTTATTGAAAATAGGGGCGGAAAGGTAACCGGAAGTGTCAGCAAGAAAACGGATTATCTGATTAACAATGACACAGAATCTTCTTCATCTAAAAATAAAAAGGCGAAAGAGCTGGGAATCCCGATTCTTTCGGAAGAAGATTTTTTAAAACTTGCAGAATCGGTACAATAGAGAAAGAAGGCAGACTTGATTTATGAAAAAAGAATGGCAGATAAAAGGAATTAGAGGGATTAAAACGATTATTTTTGGTCGTACCCTGATTGTGGCTGTTGCATTTATCATTCAGTTTTTGCTTCTTGGTGTCACTTTTTTCTGGGCGAAAGAGTATAGCGGGATTGTATATGCCGGCTTCAGCGTTTTAGGTTTAATTGCCCTGCTCCATATTTTTAACAGTCGGGGCAATCCGGATTTTAAGCTGGTGTGGATGCTTCCGCTTTTACTTTTTCCGGTTTTTGGAGCACTGTTTTATACCTATATTATGATACAGCCTGGAACAAAAATGATTTATCAAAGGCTTCGTGTACTGGGTGAAAAATCAAAAGTCTATTTAAAACAGGACGAGAAAACATTTGAAACGTTAAAAGAAGAAAATCCACAGATGGGGCGGATGGCAGATTATCTCCTGGAACATGGGAATTGTCCGGTTTATCAAAATACGACGATTCAATATTTTCCACTAGGAGATGACCAGTTTCCGGAATTGTTAAAACAGCTTAAGAAAGCAGAAAAATTTATTTTCCTGGAATATTTTATTTTAGAAGAAGGATATATGTGGGAGTCTGTGCTTGAAATTTTACAGGAAAAAGTGAAGGCCGGAGTAGAAGTACGTGTTATGTATGATGGAATGTGTGAACTGACATTACTTCCAAATTTTTATCCAAAATTACTGAAAAAATATGGAATCCAGTGCAAAATGTTTGCACCAATTCGTCCGGTCTTTTCCAGTCATTATAATAACCGCGACCACAGAAAAATTGTTGTGATTGATGGAAAAGTGGCTTTTACGGGAGGAACAAATCTCGCAGACGAATACATTAATAAAAAAGAACGATTTGGTCACTGGAAAGATACCGCAGTAATGATAACCGGAGATGCCGTACAGAAATTTACCTGTATGTTTTTGGAAATGTGGCATACAACAGAAAAACAAGAACCGGATTATGAAGCGTATCTGACACCAAAATCAATATTAAAGGAAAAAGATGGTTATGTGATTCCTTATGATGTCATGCCTTATGGAACAGAACGTGTCGGAAAACAGATTTATCTGGATATTTTAAATACTGCCTGCCAGTATGTACATATTATGACACCGTATCTGATTTTAGATTACGAAATGATTAGTGCACTGACCTATGCGGCAAAGCGTGGAGTAGAAGTTTCAATTATTATGCCGCACATTCCGGATAAGCAATATGCATTTGCACTTGCTAAGACGTATTATAATGAATTATTAGAGGCAGGTGTGAAAATTTCGGAATATAAACCAGGCTTTGTGCATGCAAAGATATTTGTTTCTGATAACAAGAAAGCAGTCGTAGGAACTGTGAATCTGGATTATCGAAGTTTTTATCATCATTTTGAATGTGGTGTCTTTTTCTATGAGAATTCTGAAATCAAGAGAATCGAAGAAGATTTTGAAGAGACAATGAACAAGTGTATCCATATATCATTAGCTGATTATAAAAAACTAAAACTTGCAACAAGGATAGAGGGAAAAGTCCTTCGTCTGATTGCCCCTCTTATGTAAAACAGAAAGGATAAAAAAACAATGCCAATTAAAATACAAAGTGATTTACCTGTAAAAGAGATTCTGGAGAAAGAGAATATTTTCGTGATGGATGAAAAGCGTGCCTCACATCAGGATATCCGTCCGATTCAAATTTTAATTTTAAATCTGATGCCGTTAAAAGAAGATACGGAACTTCAGCTGCTTCGTTCCTTGTCAAATACTCCGCTTCAGGTGGATGTCTCTTTTATGATGGTGGCAACCCATGAGGCAAAAAATACAGCGACCAGCCATTTGAATAAGTTTTATGAAACATTTTCTGAAGTAAAACACAGAAAATTTGATGGAATGATTATTACCGGTGCACCGGTGGAACAGATGGAGTTTGAAGAGGTAGATTATTGGGAAGAATTAACACAGATTATGGATTGGACAAAAACCAATGTCACATCTACAATCTATCTGTGCTGGGGAGCACAGGCAGGATTATATTACCATTATGGTCTGAAAAAGAGACTGATGGATAAAAAAGTCTTTGGATTGTTTAGACATCGTGTAGAGAATCGAAAGATTCCGCTGGTTCGGGGATTTGATGACGAGTTTTGGGCACCACATTCCCGTCACACAGAGGTTCCGGCAGCAGAGATTCATGCCTGTGAAGCATTAACTGTACTTGCAGAATCGGACGAAGCAGGAGTATTTTTATGCATGGCAGAAGATGGACGTCAGATTTTCGTGATGGGACATCCGGAATATGACCGTGTTACTCTGGACGGAGAATATAAAAGAGATAAGAGTAAAGGGCTGGATATTGAGATTCCGAAGAACTATTATCCGGAGGATAATCCGGAAAACAGACCATTGCTTTTATGGCGTTCTCATGCAAACAATTTATACACAAACTGGTTGAATTATTACGTATACCAGACGACTCCGTATTCTTTTATTAATACTGCTGAAATTATTGGAAAATAATAGAAGAAAAAAAGAACGATTTCTATATTGACGTCAGAATGAACTTTGGATATAATAAACAGCGGAATTTAAGCGGTACAGCGTTGCCAAACAAAAGCGTAGAAGCGTAAGCCTGTAAAAAATGATGGGTCGAAATTGCGAAAGGAGAAAAAAAGGTTTGGGAAAAGAAAAAAAACAAGTAGAGTACACGAGTGAGTATGAACTGGAAGGACGAATTCCACTGGGGAGAGCCATACTTCTTGGTATGCAGCATGTGCTTGCAATGTTTGTCGGAAATCTGACGCCGATTCTGATTATCGGAGGAATGTGTGGACTGGCAGATGCGGGACTGATGCGTCCGGTTTTGCAAAATGCAATGTTAATTGCTGGTATTGTTACGTTAATCCAGCTTTGGACGATAGGACCGGTTGGCTCAAGATTACCGATTGTAATGGGAACAAGTTCAGGGTTTATCGGTGTTTCAAAAGGAATTGTTGCTTCATGCGGCGGAGGTGTTTTAGCTTATGGAGCGATTATGGGAGCCTGTTTGATTGGCGGTCTGATGGAAGGTGTTCTGGGATTCTTCTTAAAACCATTAAGAAAGTTTTTCCCGGCATTGGTAACCGGTACAGTTGTAACAGCGATTGGGCTTTCTCTTATCAGTGTTGGAATTAATTCCTTTGGTGGAGGAAATTCAAATGGAGACTTTGGCTCTATTCCGAACTTATTTGTTGGTACTTTGGTTTTGGTTTCTGTTATTTTATTTAAGCACTTTACAAAAGGAATGACAAGTTCTGCATCTATTCTAATGGGAATTATCGTAGGTTATATTGCCTGTGTGATTATGGCATTGGTGCTTCCAACTACATATACCGATGCAGAGGGGGTTGTGCAGACCTGTTCCTGGGTGATTGACTGGTCTAAAGTGGCAGATGCATCCTGGTTTGAAATTCCGAAATTTATGCCGGTTAAAATGACGTTTGATTTAAGAGCGATTATTCCGTATTTAATCATGTTTATTGTAACTGCAGTTGAAACAATCGGAGATATTTCAGGTGTCGCAGAAGGCGGATTAGACCGTGAGGCAACGGATAAAGAATTATCCGGTGGTGTTGTATGTGATGGTTTTGGTTCTTCATTTGGTTCTTTATTTGGTGTACTTCCAAATACCTCATTTAGCCAGAATGTTGGTCTTGTAGGTATGACAAAGATTGTCAATCTGTTTGCAATCTCAATGGGAGCCATCTTTTTGATTATCTGCGGTCTTGTGCCAAAGGTTGCAGCTTTAGTGGAAATTATGCCACAGTCTGTACTTGGCGGAGCGGCAGTTATGATGTTTTCCTCTATTGTAGTAAGTGGTATTAAACTGCTTACAAAAGATGGAGTTGATTCCCGTGCAGTAACTATTATGTCAGTTGCACTTGGATTTGGCTATGGACTTGGTTCAACAGCAGATGTATTAAATCAGCTTCCATCCTGGGTCAGCTATGTATTTGGCGGTTCCGGTATTGTTCCGGCAGCGGTTGTTGCAATCGTATTAAATATTTTAATTCCGGTAGGAACAGATCCATTTGAAAAGAAAGAAGAAAAAGCGGAATAAAAAAATAAAAATAAAAATGCTCAGAGCCGTTATGACTCTGAGCATTTTTATTTTTATTTAGTTGTCTTCTTCGGTCATTGTATAGACAGATTGACGTTTCTTTGCCATTTCATCACTTTCAAGATATTCATCATAAGTTGTAATCTTGTCGATAAGAATTCCGTTTGGCATAATCTCCATGATACGGTTTGCAGTTGTCTGTACAATCTGGTGGTCATGGGATGCAAATAAGATAACACCAGGAAATTTAATCATACCATTATTTAAGGCAGTAATGGATTCCATGTCCAGATGGTTGGTCGGCTCATCAAAGAGCAGTACGTTTGCACCGGAAATCATCATCTTAGATAAGAGACATCTTACTTTTTCACCACCGGAAAGAATACGTACTTTTTTCACACCATCTTCACCAGGGAAGAGCATACGTCCAAGGAAACCACGAACATAAGTTGCGTCTTTGATTTCAGAATACTGGGTCAGC
Organism: Blautia stercoris; assembly: GCF_054657695.1. Taxonomy (NCBI): domain Bacteria; kingdom Bacillati; phylum Bacillota; class Clostridia; order Lachnospirales; family Lachnospiraceae; genus Blautia; species Blautia stercoris. Next base: position 1,116,416 of record NZ_BAAHYF010000001.1, on the reverse strand, counting down.
CAGTCTGCGATGGTTAAGTCATTGTCAAACTCAAGTGTGTTGTCTTTCGGGAAGTAAGACTGGGAAGTAGTAACGCCCCATTTATAAGTACCTTCATCCGGCTCCATTTCTCCCATCAGAATTTTAAAGAGAACAGTTTTTGCCTGTTCGTTTCCACCGACAAAAGCAACTTTGTCTTCGCGTCCGAGGGTAAAAGTCAGATTATCGAGGACTTTTACTCCATCGACTGTCTTGGAAAGACCTTCTACCATTAATACTTCGTTTCCGATTTCACGGTTTGGGCGGAAATCAATGTAAGGGTATTTACGGCTGGATGGACGCATTTCATCAAGCTGAATTTTTTCGAGCGCACGTTTTCTGGAAGTCGCCTGTTTGGATTTTGACGCATTTGCAGAGAAACGGGAAATAAATTCCTGAAGTTCTTTGATCTTTTCTTCTTTCTTACGGTTTGCTTCTTTCATCTGTTTAATTAAGAGCTGGCTGGATTCATACCAGAAATCATAGTTACCTGCGTATAACTGGATTTTTCCGTAATCAATATCAGCGGTATGAGTACATACTTTATTTAAAAAATAACGGTCATGGGATACAACAATAACCGTATTTTCAAAGTTGATTAAGAATTCTTCGAGCCATTCGATTGCGTTTAAGTCTAAGTGGTTGGTCGGCTCGTCGAGAAGCAGAATATCAGGATTTCCAAATAATGCCTGTGCAAGCAGAACTTTGACTTTCTGGCTTCCTGTTAAATCTCCCATAATAGCGTAATGAATTTCAGTCTCGATTCCAAGTCCATTTAATAACTGGGCAGCATCGGATTCTGCTTCCCATCCGTTCATTTCTGCAAACTCACCTTCAAGTTCGCTGGCACGGATACCATCTTCATCAGAAAAATCTTCTTTTGCGTAGATGGCTTCTTTTTCTTTCATGATTTCATAAAGACGCTTGTTACCCATAATTACAGTATCCAGTACCGGATAAGCGTCGTATTTAAAATGGTCCTGCTGAAGGAAAGAGAGACGCTGACCAGGAGTGATTGTGATATCACCACTTGTAGTTTCGAGCTGACCGGAGAGGATTTTCAGGAATGTAGATTTTCCTGCTCCATTGGCACCAATCAGACCATAGCAGTTTCCCTCGGTAAATTTAATATTAACATCTTCAAACAGTGCTTTTTTTCCAATTCTCAAAGTAACATTATTTGCTGCAATCATGTTTTTACCTCACTTATTTCTATATACAAACTGTGTGTGCATAATCTCTTCCTATTTTACAGTAAAATAGGGAATTTGCAAGCATTTCTTTCAAAATACTTGATAAATTAAGTATACATAGGTATAATGATGGCACTTAGAGCATGTCGAATGATGACAGGAACTAAATGAGTAAAAATTTTTTATAGATAAAATGTACTCTCGGAGTTCTTATTGTATTTGCTTGTATTTGCTTGTATTTGCTTTTGTGGCTGATTTTTCGTCGGATGCACCCGAATTTTATCAACATATGCGCCGCATATCTGACAAAAAATCTTCTCACGAAATCAAGTACAGAAATCAAGCACAGAAAGGTTCTGAAAGTACGTTAAAGAAGAAGGGAGAAGCTATGCTGATTACCAGAGAATGTGATTATGCAGTACGTATTGTCAGAGCACTGGCAGGAGGTCAGAAAATCTGTGTGACACAGATTTGTGAAGAAGAAGTGTTGACACCTGCTTTTGTATATAAGATTTTAAAAAAGATGGAAAAAGCCGAACTTGTGAAAAGTTATCGTGGCAGTAATGGAGGTTATGCCTTAAATAAAGGAATTGATGAAATTACTTTAATGGATATTTACCGTGCAGTTGAGCCGGAATTTTTCATGATTGAATGTATGAATCCAGATAAGCCGTGTGTTCGAAATCAGGGAGATGGCTGCAAAGTACATAAAGAATTATGCAGAATTCAGAAAGTACTGACAAGAGAGTTAAGTGCTAAGACAATTAAGGAAATTATAGAAGCATAAAAATGTTTTTTTGAGAAAACATTGCATTTTCTTTTCTTATAAAAATAGACATAATTTGTAAATCGTGATATAATTATTGACAGACTTCGGAGAGCGAAGTGAACATTGTTTAAAGTTGTAACAATTTACAAGGAGGAAAAAAACAAATGGCTAGAAAGATGAAAACCATGGATGGTAACCATGCAGCAGCTCATGCTTCTTATGCATTTTCTGACGTTGCAGCAATTTACCCAATCACCCCATCATCCGTTATGGCAGAAGCTACAGACGAATGGGCAACACAGGGAAGAAAAAATATTTTTGGACAGGAAGTTCAGGTTACAGAAATGCAGTCTGAAGCAGGTGCAGCAGGTGCTGTACACGGTTCCCTTGCAGCAGGTGCCCTGACTACAACATATACAGCATCACAGGGTCTTCTGTTGATGATTCCAAACCTTTACAAAATCGCTGGTGAGCAGTTACCGGGTGTATTCAACGTATCAGCTCGTGCTCTTGCAAGCCACGCACTTTCTATTTTCGGTGATCATTCCGACGTATACGCATGTCGTCAGACAGGATGCGCTATGCTTTGTGAATCTTCTGTACAGGAAGTTATGGACTTAACACCAGTTGCACATTTAGCAGCAATCAAAGGTAAAGTTCCATTCATCAACTTCTTCGACGGATTCCGTACATCTCATGAAATTCAGAAAATTGAAACATGGGATTATGAAGATTTAAAAGATATGGCAGATATGGATGCAATCGATGAGTTCCGTAGAAATGCTCTGAATCCAAATCACCCATGTCAGAGAGGTTCAGCTCAGAACCCGGATATCTTCTTCCAGGCAAGAGAAGCATGTAACCCATACTACGATGCTCTTCCGGCAATCGTACAGGAATACATGAACAAAGTAAATGAAAAACTTGGCACAGATTACAAACTGTTCAACTACTATGGTGCAGCTGACGCAGAACACGTAATCATCGCTATGGGTTCTGTTAATGATACAATCGAAGAAACAATCGATTACTTAACAGCAGCTGGACAGAAAGTCGGTGTTGTTAAAGTTCGTCTGTACAGACCATTCAGCGCAGCAGCTTTAGTTGAAGCTATTCCGGAAACTGTAAAACAGATTTCTGTATTAGATAGAACAAAAGAACCAGGTGCACTTGGCGAGCCTCTGTATCTGGACGTAGTTGCAGCATTAAAAGGAACAAAATTCGATGCAGTTCCGATTTTCACAGGTCGTTACGGTTTAGGTTCTAAAGATACTACACCGGCACAGATTGTTGCTGTATACAATAACACAGAAAAGAAAAAATTCACAATCGGTATCGTTGATGATGTTACACATCTTTCTCTGGAAACAGGTGCTGCACTTGTTACAACTCCGGAAGGAACAATCAACTGTAAGTTCTGGGGTCTGGGTGCAGATGGTACTGTAGGTGCTAACAAGAACTCCATCAAGATTATCGGTGATAATACAGATATGTACGCTCAGGCTTACTTTGATTATGACTCAAAGAAATCCGGCGGTGTTACAATGTCTCACCTTCGTTTTGGTAAAAAACCAATCAAATCTACTTACCTGATTCACCAGGCAAACTTTGTTGCTTGTCATAATCCTTCTTATGTAAGAAAATACAACATGGTTCAGGAATTAGTAGATGGTGGTACATTCCTGTTAAACTGCCCATGGGATATGGAAGGACTTGAAAAACATCTTCCAGGACAGGTAAAAGCATTTATCGCAAACCACAACATCAAATTCTATGTAATTGATGGTGTTAAAATCGGTATTGAAACAGGCATGGGTCCTACACGTATCAATACAATTCTTCAGTCTGCATTCTTCAAACTGGCTGATATCATTCCGGAAGAACAGGCTATTGATTTAATGAAAGCTGCTGCAAAAGCTACTTACGGACGTAAGGGTGATGATGTAGTTGCTAAGAACTGGGCTGCTATCGATGAAGGTGCAAAACAGATCGTTGAAGTTACTGTTCCGGAAAGCTGGAAAACAGCAGCAGACGAAGGTCTTGACACAACACATGCAGAACAGGGAAGAAAAGAAGTTATCGACTTCGTTAACAATATTCAGTCTAAAGTTACTGCTCAGGAAGGTAATACACTGCCAGTATCTGCATTCAAAGATTATGTAGATGGTACAACACCATCCGGAACATCCGCTTACGAAAAACGTGGTATCGCAGTTAACGTTCCTGTATGGAATCCGGAAAACTGTATCCAGTGTAACCGTTGTTCTTATGTCTGCCCGCACGCAGTTATCCGTCCGGTAGCTCTGACAGAAGAAGAAGCAGCAAATGCTCCTCAGACACTTGAAATGACTGGATTAAAACAGTACAAATTTGCTATCGCAGTATCCGCTCTTGACTGTACAGGATGTGGTTCTTGTGTAAATGTCTGCCCAGGTAAAAAAGGTGCAAAAGCACTTGCTATGGAAAACATGGAAGCAAATATCGAAATGCAGAAATTCTTTGATTACTCTGTAACTCTTCCGGAAAAAGAAGACGTTATCGCTAAATTCAAAGAAAACACTGTAAAAGGTTCTCAGTTCAAACAGCCATTACTTGAGTTCTCAGGTGCTTGTGCTGGTTGTGGTGAAACACCTTACGCAAAACTGATCACACAGTTATTCGGTGACAGAATGTACATCGCAAACGCAACAGGATGCTCCTCTATCTGGGGTAACTCTTCACCGTCTACACCATACACTGTAAACGCAAAAGGACAGGGTCCTGCATGGGATAACTCTCTGTTCGAAGATAACGCAGAGTTTGGTTACGGTATGTTACTGGCTCAGAAAGCAATCCGTGAAGGATTAAAAGCAAAAGTTGAAGCTGTAGCAGCAAACGAAAAAGCTTCTGAAGAAGTAAAAGCAGCTTGCCAGGAATGGTTAGATACTTATACTGTAGGAGCTACAAACGGTGCAGCAACAGATAAACTGGTTGCAGCATTAGAAGGCATTGACTGTGATGTATGCAAAGACATCGTTAAAAATAAAGACTTCCTCGCTAAGAAATCCCAGTGGATCTTCGGTGGTGACGGATGGGCTTACGATATCGGATTCGGTGGTGTTGACCACGTATTAGCAAGTGGAAAAGACATCAACATTATGGTATTCGATACAGAAGTTTACTCTAATACAGGTGGACAGTCTTCTAAATCTACTCCGACAGGTGCAATCGCACAGTTCGCTGCCGGTGGTAAAGAAGTGAAGAAGAAAGATATGGCATCTATCGCAATGAGCTATGGTTATGTATACGTTGCTCAGATTTCTATGGGTGCTGACTTCAACCAGACTGTAAAAGCAATTGCAGAAGCAGAAGCATATCCGGGACCATCACTGATTATTGCTTATGCTCCATGTATCAACCATGGTATCAAGAAAGGTATGTCTAAAGCTCAGACAGAAGAAGAATTAGCTGTTAAATGTGGATACTGGCATAACTTCCGCTTCAATCCGGAAGCAGAAAGCAAGTTCACACTTGACTCTAAAGCTCCAACAGAAGACTACCAGGCATTCCTTGATGGAGAAGTTCGTTACAATTCTCTGAAACGTTCTAATCCGGAAAAAGCTGCAAGACTGTTTGCATTAAATGAAGAACAGGCTAAAGCTAGATATGAATATCTGAACAAACTGGTTACTCTGTACGGAAAAACAGAAGAGTAATTCATAAGTTAGAATGATAGCTCAATAAAATTGGCGGGCGTCACCTTCGGGTGGCGTCCGTTTTTGGTTTTATATTTTCAAGATATGTGGTAAAATAAATATAATGGAGAAAAAATAGTTCCATAAGACGACAAAGACTTGGAGGTTATGAAATTACATGAAGATAGAAAACATACCGGCTTATGAGCAGATTTTAGCACAGGAAATTCCGGATATTCATGCAAAAGGCTCTTTATGGAAACATAAAAAAAGTGGTGCCAGAGTGATGGTGCTTGAAACAGAAGATGAAAATAAGGTGTTTAATATTGCATTTCGTACACCACCGGCAAATAGTACCGGTGTAGCGCATATTTTGGAACACAGTGTCCTTTGTGGTTCAAAAGAATTTCCGTTAAAAGATCCATTTGTAGAACTGGTAAAGGGTTCTTTAAACACATTTTTAAATGCGATGACTTATCCAGATAAGACGATGTATCCGGTAGCCAGCTGCAATGATGCTGATTTTAAGAATTTAATGCATGTCTATCTGGATGCCGTATTTTTCCCGAATATTTATCAGAAAGAAGAAATTTTCCGTCAGGAAGGCTGGCATTATGAGTTGGAAAATGCCGAAGCACCTTTGAAATTAAACGGTGTTGTTTATAACGAAATGAAAGGGGCATTTTCTTCTCCTGAAGAAGTGTTGGACCGTGAAGTGTTTAACTCTCTGTTTCCAGATACTCCTTATGGTGTGGAATCCGGAGGTGATCCGAATGTAATTCCGGAATTAAGCTATTCGGAATTTCTGGAATTCCATAAACGCTATTATCATCCGGTCAACAGCTATATTTACCTGTATGGAAATATGGATATGGAAGAACGTTTAAACTGGATGGACGAACATTATCTTTCCAAATATGATGAGACTGTGATTGATTCAGCCATTCCAAAGCAGAAAGCCTTTGATACAGTAAAAGAGCTGACAATGGAATATCCGGTTTCTGAGAATGAGCCGGAAGAGGAAAACTCTTATCTTTCCTACAATATTGTGGCAGGAAACAGTCTTGATGTAGAACAAAATACCGCATTTGATATTTTGGATTATACCCTGTTATCTGCACCTGGTGCACCACTCAAACAAGCATTATTAGATGCCGGTATGGGAAAAGATATTATGGGTTCTTATGAAGATGGAATTTATCAGCCATTTTTCTCAATCGTTGCAAAGAATGCAGACCCAAAGAAAAAAGATGAATTTGTTGCGCTGATTCGCAGTACCTTGGAAGAGATTGTAAAAAAAGGAATTGACAAAAAAGCAATTCTGGCAGGAATTAACTACATGGAATTCCGTTTCAGAGAGGCAGATTATGCTTCCTATCCAAAGGGGTTAATGTATGGACTGGACGTGTTTGACAGCTGGCTGTATGATGACCATCATCCATTTGATTATCTTTGCAAATTAAAGGTCTTTGAGAATTTAAAAGAAAAAGCGCAGACTCGATATTTTGAAGATTTAATCAAAGAGTATTTATTAGATAATACTCATGCATCAATAGTAGTGGTTAATCCAAAGCGTGGACTTGCAGCACAGAGAGACAAAGCCTTAGAAGAAAAATTAGAAGCCTATAAAAGTTCTCTTTCCAAAGAAGAAGTAGAAAAAATCGTGGCAGAAAGTGCACATTTAAAAGAATATCAGGATGCACCGGAAACTCCGGAAGCACTTGCAACGATTCCAATGTTAAAACGTTCGGACATCAGTAAAGAAACGATTAAAATTTATAATACACCGAAAAAATCAGGGGACACACTTCTGCTTCATCATAACATTGATACCAATGGAATTTGTTATTTAGATTTGCTCTTTGATTTGAAAAAAGTGCCGCAGGAACTGATTCCGTACACCTCCATCTTGAAATCTGTACTGGGTTATGTAGATACAGAGAATTATAAATATGGAGAACTCTTTAACGAAATCAATGCCAACAGTGGTGGCATTTTATTTGGTATTCAGGGATTTGGTGATTATAAAGATAATCAGGATATTCGAAATATGGCAGGAATTAAGGCAAAAATGCTGTATAACAAAGTCCCATTTGTATTTGAAATGATAAAAGAAATCCTGACCACTTCTGTTTTTGATGATGAAAAACGTCTATATGAGATTATTGCAAGAATGAAATCCAGATTGCAGATGGGACTTGCACAGTCAGGTCACAGCACTGCAGTTAAACGTGCGCTGTCATATTTCTCTGCAAATGCATATTATCAGGAACAGATTGCGGGTGTTGAGTTCTATAAAGTCATTGATGGGTTGGAAAGCAATTTTGAAACCCGAAAAGGAGAATTAATTTCCAATCTTAAGACTTTAATGAAGCTGATTTTCAGAGAAGAAAATCTTACTGTCAGTTGTACCGCTGATGAAGAAGGTTGTAACTTAGTGGAAAAAGAACTTCCGTCCTTTAAAAAATGTCTGTTTGATGAACCGGCTGAAGATACGGTATGTACACCAATTTATGAAGTAAAAAACGAAGGCTTTAAAACATCCGGACAGGTACAGTATGTTGCAACTGCCGGAAACTTCAGAGAACAGGGATTTGAGTATACCGGATGCCTGAAAATTTTAAAAGTCATGTTAAGTTATGAATATCTCTGGATGAATGTTCGTGTAAAAGGTGGAGCTTATGGCTGTATGAGTGAGTTTAAAACAAGTGGAGACAGCTATCTGGTGTCTTATCGTGACCCAAATTTGAAAAAAACGTTGGAAGTATTTGAGCATACTGCAGATTATATCCGTAACTTTGATGCAGATGAAAGAGAAATGACGAAATACGTGATTGGAACAATCAGTGATCTTGATGTACCGATGACTCCGGCAACCAAAGGTTCCGTCTCTTTAAATGCATGGTTCAGCAATGTGACGGAAGAAGAGTTAAAGAAAGAGCGGATGGAAATTTTAAATGCAACCGTAGAAGATATCCGTGCACTTGCAGAACTTGTAGACTGCGTCGTAAAACAGCAGAGAATCTGTGTCGTTGGAAGCGAAGAAAAAATTGAACAGGAGAAAGACCTCTTTAAGACAGTAGAGCATTTATTGTAATATCGGCTGAAAACGGTAGATAGAACGATAGAGAGACCGAAATAGGCTGAGAAAAATAGAAAGAAAAAAGGACAGTGAAATGAGAGAAGATTATAAATCAGGCTTTGTCGCAATTATCGGACGTCCGAATGTAGGAAAATCGACATTGATGAATCATCTGATTGGTCAGAAGATTGCAATTACTTCGAGAAAAGCGCAGACAACAAGAAATAAAATTCAGACGGTGTATACCTGTGAATGTGGACAGATTGTATTTTTAGATACACCGGGAATTCATAAAGCAAAAAATAAATTAGGCGAGTACATGGTAAATGTAGCGAGCCGTACGTTTAAAGATGCAGATGTGATTTTATGGCTGGTTGAACCCGGAACACAGGTTGGGCCAGGAGACCGTCACATTGCAGAGCAGTTAAAAAACTGCAAATTGCCGGTGATTCTGGTCATCAATAAAGTAGATACAGTAAAGAAAGAAGAAGTGGCAGGTTTTATCGAAACTTATCGAAAATTAATCGATTTTGCAGATATTGTTCCGGCTTCTGCACTGCGCGCCCAGAATCTGGATACGGTAATTGACTGCATTTTTAAATATTTGCCTTATGGACCACAGTTTTATGATGAAGATACGATTACAGACCAGCCTCAGCGTCAGATTGTGGCAGAATTGATTCGTGAAAAGGCACTGCGTACCCTCGATGAAGAAATTCCACATGGAATTGCAGTTACAATTGATACAATGAAGGAACGCCCAGACGGAAGAATTGTGGATATTGAAGCAACGATTATTTGTGAACGGGATTCTCACAAAGGAATTATTATTGGAAAACAGGGTGCAATGCTTAAGAAAATCGGCAGTGCAGCACGCTTTGAAATTGAGCGCATGTTAGAACAGAAAGTAAATCTGAAACTCTGGGTAAAGGTAAAAAAAGACTGGAGAGACAGTGATTACCTTATTAAGAATTTTGGATACGATAAAAAAGAAATATGACAGAAGCAAGAGAAGTAACCGGTATGGTGCTTTTGGCAGCGCCGGTTGGAGATTTTGATAAGAGACTGGTGCTGTTAACCAGAGAATATGGAAAAATAACAGTTTTTGCAAGAGGAGCCAGAAAGCCAAACAGTGCATTTCTGGCCGTTGCAAATCCCTTTGTATTTGGAACGTTTTTTATCTATGAGGGAAGAACCAGCTATCAGTTAAAATCAGCAAGGATAAAAAATTATTTTACTGAACTTACAAAAAAACAACCGGGGGTTTATTACGGATTTTATTTTCTGGAACTTGCGTCCTATTATTACCGGGAATACATGGATGCGACAGAGATGTTAAATCTTTTGTATGTGACACTTCGTGCACTTACAGTAGGAAAAATGGATAATCGGCTTATCCGGTGCGTATTTGAACTTCGTGCGGTTTTGCTTAATGGAGAATGTCCGGATTTCTTTTCCTGTCAGGAGTGTTGTAATTCGGAACAGCTTTTCTGGTTTTATCCGGCAAAATCAGGGGTAGTCTGCGAGTCCTGTCACAAAAAGACAAAGGGATATGCCATCAAGATGGATGCTTCGGTTTTGTATACCGTCCAATATATTGTAACTTCAAAGCTTCAAAAATTATATACATTTACAGTAACCGAAGAAGTGTTGGAGACCCTTTGCAAAATGATGAAGGAGTACATGAAAGGACAGGTGGACAGGGAATTTAAGAGTCTTGAAGTTTTGCGGGTTATGGAGTGGTAGCAAAAGAACACGCTTTACAACAGGGATTTTTATGGGTATAATACAATTTACAGGTTTTTCATTTTAAATGAAAATGATTTAAAAAAGCAAAAGAGATAAGGAGAGTATTGTAAAATGGAAAAAACGATGGAAAAAATCGTAGCACTCGCTAAATCCAGAGGTTTTGTATATCCGGGTTCCGAAATTTACGGTGGCCTTGCTAATACATGGGATTATGGTAATCTCGGGGTTGAGTTAAAAAACAACGTAAAAAAAGCATGGTGGAAAAAATTCATTCAGGAAAGTCCATATAATGTTGGCGTAGACTGTGCAATTTTAATGAACCCTCAGACATGGGTTGCATCTGGACATCTTGGTGGATTCTCTGACCCGTTAATGGATTGTAAAGAGTGTCATGAACGTTTCCGTGCAGATAAAATCATTGAAGACTTCTGTCAGGAAAATGGAATTGCATTAGAAGGAAGTGTAGATGCATGGACTCAGGAACAGATGAAATCCTTCATTGATGAACATCAGATTCCATGCCCAACTTGTGGAAAACATAATTTCACAGATATCCGTCAGTTCAACCTGATGTTTAAAACCTTCCAGGGTGTAACAGAAGATGCCAAAAATACGGTGTATTTAAGACCGGAAACTGCACAGGGTATCTTTGTAAACTTTAAAAATGTACAGAGAACTTCCAGAAAGAAATTACCATTTGGTATTGGACAGATTGGTAAATCTTTCCGTAACGAAATCACACCGGGTAACTTTACATTCCGTACCCGTGAATTTGAGCAGATGGAACTGGAATTCTTCTGTAAACCAGATACAGACCTGGAATGGTTTGCTTACTGGAAACAGTTCTGCCTTGACTGGCTGTACAGCCTTGGATTAAAAGACGAAGAAGTTCGTTATCGTGACCACGACAAAGAAGAATTAAGCTTCTACAGTAAAGCAACGACAGACGTAGAATTCCTCTTCCCATTCGGATGGGGCGAACTGTGGGGAATTGCTGACAGAACAGATTATGACTTAACTCAGCATCAGAATGTATCAGGACAGGATTTGACTTACTTTGATGATGAGGCAAATGAAAAATACATCCCTTATGTTATTGAACCTTCACTGGGGGCAGACCGTATGGTGCTTGCATTCTTATGCAGTGCTTATGATGAAGAAGTATTAGATGCTGAAAAAAATGATGTTCGTACCGTACTTCATTTCCATCCGGCATTAGCACCTGTAAAAATCGGTGTACTTCCACTTTCAAAGAAATTAAATGAAGGTGCATTAAAAGTATTTGAAGGACTGGCAAAACAGTACAACTGTGAATTTGATGACAGAGGAAACATCGGAAAACGCTATCGTCGCCAGGATGAAATCGGAACTCCGTTCTGTGTTACTTATGATTTTGAGTCTGAGAACGATGGTGCAGTAACCGTACGTGACCGTGACACAATGGAACAGGAAAGAATTAAAATCGAAGACTTAAAAGCTTACTTTGAAAAGAAATTTGAATTTTAATTAAGCGTATCTAAAAAGAAGAGAAACTCTGCTTAAAGCAGGGTTTCTTTTTGGTTTGAACGCAAGAAAATGTTGTATAAAAACTACAAAAAACTACAAAAATTAGCAAAATAACTGTGCAAAAGCCCTATAAATTTCTTGCGAAAAAGAAAAAGATTTGCTATAATAGACAGCAACAGCAGAATTTGACCAGAGGAGGAAAACAAGATGGCAAAAAAAAGAAATATCATTGTAGGTCAGTCGGGCGGTCCTACATCTGTAATCAATTCAAGCCTTGCAGGAGTCTATAAAAATGCAATTGAGAGGGGATTTGACAAAGTATATGGCATGCTGCACGGAATTCAGGGACTTTTAGATGAACAATACGTGGATTTATCAACACAGATTCATACAGAACTGGATATTGAACTGTTAAAGAGAACTCCGTCAGCATTTTTAGGCTCATGCCGTTTTAAACTGCCGGAAATCCATGAAGATAAAGCAATTTATGAAAAAATTTTTTCGATTTTAAATAAACTCGATATTGATGCTTTTATTTATATCGGAGGCAACGATTCGATGGATACGATTAAAAAATTATCGGATTATGCTATTTTGACCGGACAGAGCCAGAAATTTTTAGGTGTTCCAAAAACGATTGATAATGACCTTGCACTGACAGACCATACACCAGGATTTGGAAGTGCCGCAAAATACATAGGAGCATCCACAAAAGAAGTGATTCGTGATGCAAGCGGACTGACCTACAAGAAAAACATGGTTACCATTATGGAAATCATGGGAAGAAATGCAGGCTGGCTGACCGGAGCAACAGCGCTGGCAAAAGCAGAAGACTGTGACGGACCGGATTTGATTTACTTGCCGGAAGTACCTTTTGATATTAAAAAATTTTTGGAAAAAGTAAAAGAGCTGCTTGAAAAACAAACTTCTGTTGTAATTGCAGTTTCGGAAGGAATCAAGCTTGCAGATGGTCGTTATGTGTGTGAGCTTGGAAGTTCCGGTGATTATGTCGATGCATTTGGTCATAAACAGTTGCAGGGAACAGCCACGTATCTGGCAAACTTTCTTGCAGCAGAGTGTGGATGCAAGACAAGAGCAGTAGAACTTTCTACCTTGCAAAGAAGTGCGTCTCATATGGCCTCCAGAGTGGATATTGATGAGGCATTTATGGTTGGAGGTGCAGCCGTAAAAGCAGCCGATGAAGGAGACACCGGAAAGATGGTAGTCATTGACCGTGTTTCAGATGACCCATATATGAGTGCAACCGGTATTTATGACGTGCACCGCATTGCAAATGAGGAAAAATTAGTGCCTAGAAATTGGATGAATCGTGATGCCACTTATGTGACAAAAGACTTCATAGATTATGTAAAACCGTTGATTCAGGGCGACTATCAGCCGATTATGGTAAATGGTCTGCCAAGACATCTGGTGCTTCGCTTAAAAAAAGGCAATAAAAGGGGATAAAATGTAATATTTTTTTCCATTTTACTTGACTAATAATCGTCAAATGATTAAAATAGTTAGTGTGTGAGCTTAGGCTGGCACGGCGCGGTGAAAAGAAGCAATTCGATTCATCGTATATCTCACTTTTTAGGAGGAATGTTCAAATGGCAAAATGGGTTTATATGTTCACAGAAGGTAATGCAACCATGAGAAACCTGCTTGGTGGAAAAGGTGCAAACCTTGCTGAAATGACAAACCTGGGTCTTCCGGTACCACAGGGCTTCACAATTACCACAGAAGCTTGTACACAGTACTATGAAGATGGTAGAAAAATCAATGACGAAATTATGGAGCAGATTATGGAATCCATCACAAAGATGGAAGAAATTACCGGTAAAAAATTCGGTGATAAAGAAAATCCACTTCTTGTTTCCGTTCGTTCTGGTGCGAGAGCATCTATGCCAGGTATGATGGATACTATCCTGAACCTTGGTTTAAATGAAGAAGTAGTAGAAGTATTAGCTGAAAAATCCGGCAATGCTCGTTGGGCTTGGGACTGCTACAGAAGATTCATTCAGATGTACTCTGATGTAGTTATGGAAGTAGGTAAAAAATACTTTGAAGAACTTATCGATAAAATGAAAGCTGACAGAGGCGTAAAACAGGACGTTGAGCTGACAGCAGAAGATTTAAAAGAACTGGCAGAACAGTTTAAAGCTGAATATAAAGAAAAAATCGGCGCTGACTTCCCAACTGATCCGAAGGAACAGTTAATGGGTGCTATCAAAGCCGTATTCCGTTCATGGGATAACCCACGTGCAAATGTATATCGTCGTGACAACGATATCCCATATTCCTGGGGAACAGCTGTTAACGTACAGATGATGGCATTTGGTAACATGGGTGATGACTGTGGTACAGGTGTTGCATTTACTCGTGACCCGGCTACAGGAAATAACGGACTGTTTGGTGAATTCCTTACAAATGCTCAGGGTGAAGACGTTGTTGCCGGTGTTCGTACACCTATGCACATTTCCGAAATGGAACAGAAATTCCCAGAAGCATTCAAACAGTTCAAAGAAGTTTGCAAAACTCTGGAAGATCACTACAGAGACATGCAGGATATGGAGTTTACTGTAGAACATGGTAAACTGTACATGCTGCAGACACGTAATGGTAAGAGAACAGCTCAGGCTGCTTTAAAAATCGCTTGTGACCTTGTTGACGAGGGAATGAGAACAGAAGAAGAAGCAGTAGCTATGATCGACCCACGTAACTTAGATACTCTGCTTCACCCACAGTTTGATGCTGCTGCATTAAAAGCTGCTGAACCAGTTGCAAAAGCACTTGGTGCATCACCGGGAGCTGCTTGCGGTAAAGTTGTATTTACAGCAGATGACGCTGTAGCTTGGGCTGCAAGAGGAGAAAAAGTTGTTCTTGTTCGTCTTGAAACATCACCGGAAGATATCACAGGTATGAAATCTGCTCAGGGTATCTTAACTGTTCGTGGTGGTATGACATCTCACGCAGCAGTAGTTGCCCGTGGTATGGGTACTTGCTGTGTATCCGGTTGTGGCGATATCACAATGGATGAAGAAAACAAGAAATTTACATTAGCTGGTAAAGAATACCATGAAGGAGATTTCATTTCTCTGGATGGTTCTACAGGTAACATCTATGATGGCGTAATCGCAACTGTTGATGCAACAATCGCAGGCGAATTCGGCAGAATCATGGGATGGGCTGATAAATACAGAACAATGAAAGTTCGTACAAATGCAGATACTCCTGCAGATGCTAAAAAAGCTCGCGAACTTGGCGCAGAAGGTATTGGTCTTTGCCGTACAGAGCATATGTTCTTCGAAGGCAACAGAATTGATGCATTCCGTGAAATGATTTGTTCTGAAACAGTAGAAGAAAGAGAAGCTGCACTTGCTAAAATCCTTCCGGAACAGCAGGGTGACTTCGAAAAATTATATGAAGCACTGGAAGGTAACCCAGTTACAATCCGTTTCTTAGACCCGCCGCTTCATGAATTCGTTCCAACAGAAGAAGAAGACATCAAAAAACTTGCTGATGCTCAGGGTAAAACTGTTGAACAGATTAAAGCAATCATCGATTCTCTGCATGAGTTCAACCCAATGATGGGACATCGTGGATGCCGTCTTGCTGTAACTTATCCGGAAATCGCTAAAATGCAGACAAGCGCTGTTATCCGTGCAGCAATCAATGTGAAAAAAGCTCATCCGGATTGGAATGTAAAACCGGAAATCATGATTCCACTTGTTGGAGATATCAAAGAGCTTAAATATGTTAAGAAATTCGTAGTAGAGACAGCAGATGCAGAAATCAAAGCTGCAGGTTCTGACCTTGAATATGAAGTTGGTACTATGATCGAAATCCCAAGAGCTGCTCTTACAGCTGATGATATCGCTAAAGAAGCTGACTTCTTCTGCTTCGGTACAAACGACTTAACACAGATGACTTACGGCTTCTCACGTGATGATGCCGGTAAATTCTTAGATGCTTACTATGACGCTAAAATCTTTGAAAATGACCCATTTGCAAAACTGGATCAGACAGGCGTTGGTAAACTCATGGATATGGCTATCAAACTTGGTAAACCGGTTAATCCAAACCTTCATGTTGGTATCTGTGGAGAACACGGTGGAGACCCATCTTCCGTAGAATTCTGCAACAAACTTGGTCTGGATTATGTTTCCTGCTCACCATTCCGTGTACCGATTGCAAGACTGGCAGCAGCTCAGGCAGCAATCGCTGAAAAAAATGCATAATTTGTTCATGTAATAACATGATAAAAGCATAAAAAATGACCTTGGAGGTCTGAAGTAATTCAGGTCTTCAAGGTTTTTTGTTTTAAAAAGAAAAATCAAAAAAGAAAGGAATAGATATATTTTATGACACAGGAATCACAACAGCCACATAAAAGAAGAGTACGCTATAAAGGAAAATATCCGAAAAAATTTGAGGAAAAATATAAAGAATTACAGCCTGAAAAATATCAGGACACGATTGCACATGTCATCCAAAAAGGAAATACACCGGCTGGTATGCATATTTCGATTATGGTAAAAGAAATCCTTGATTTTTTGGAGATTAAACCGGGACAAACAGGATTTGATGCTACACTTGGATATGGTGGTCATACCAAAGCAATGCTGGAGTGCTTAAAGGGAGAGGGGCATATCTATGCGACAGATGTCGACCATGAAGAAGCTGCAAAGACAAAAAAACGATTAGAAGAAGCGGGATTTGGTGAGGATATGTTAACCATTAAGCTTCAGAATTTCTGTACGATTGATGAAATTGCAAAAGAAGTTGGAGGCTTTGACTTTTTGCTTGCTGATCTTGGAGTCTCTTCGATGCAGATTGACAATCCAAAGCGTGGTTTTTCTTTTAAGGTAGATGGACCTCTGGATTTGCGCCTGAATCAGGAGACAGGAATCAGTGCGGCAGAACGCTTGAAGACAATTACAAAAGAGGAGCTTGCCGGTATGCTCTATGAAAATTCGGATGAGCCATACTGTGAAGAACTGGCAAAAGCGATTACCGACGAAATCCGAAAAGGAAATGCGATTGATACGACAACAAAATTGCGGGAAATCATTGGAAAGACTTTGGATTTTCTTCCGGAAAAAGAAAAGAAAGAGACCATTAAAAAGACCTGTCAGCGAACCTTTCAGGCACTTAGAATTGATGTTAATCGTGAATTTGAAGTGTTATATGAATTTATGGAAAAACTTCCGGATGCATTGCGCCCAGGCGGAAGAGCGGCAATTCTTACTTTTCATTCTGGAGAGGACAAGTTAGTAAAAAAAGCGTTGAAGCAAGGCTACAAAGACGGCATCTATTTGGATTATGCAAAAGATGTGATTCGGCCGTCTGCACAGGAGTGTGCACAAAACGGAAGGGCACGTTCTACAAAAATGCGTTGGGCAATTAAAGCGTAAAGAAACAAAAAAGAGAGCAAAAATCTTTAAAAATCGGCTAAAAACGCCGAAAAGATGGATGGCTCTCTTTTTTTGCACAATATTTTTTTGCATTTTGAAAAAAACTATGATATGATTAAGCACATACAAGAGAAAATATCAAGTTCTTGTCAGAGTCTGACAAATTTCCTATCGTTTAAGAAGAATAAAAACTGAAAATAGCAATACTTGAAAAGAGGGTTATAAATAGTATGAGAGAAAAGTATTTGTCCTTGTCATTAGGCACATTGAAGGAGCTTGCAAAAGCAAGGGGAATGAAGGGTATTTCGACATTGAAAAAAAGTGAACTGATTGAACGAATGTTGCAAGAAGATGAAAAAGATAAAAAAATAGAAAAAGAGAAAAAAGTAGAGAAAGAAGAAATTTTAAATACGCAGCCTGCAACAAAGCCAGAACCACGTTCAGATCGTCCACCAATGGAGCAATCTGAATTAGACAGCGGAATCTGTGTAAAAGGAATTTTAGAAGTACTTCCAGACGGATATGGTTTTATCCGAAGTGATAATTATCTGCCGGGTGAGAATGATGTCTATGTTTCTCCATCTCAGATTCGCAGATTTAATTTAAAGACAGGAGATATTTTAAAGGGAAATACCCGAGTAAAGAGTCAGAATGAAAAATTTTCGGCTCTGCTTTATGTGACATCCATTAATGGAATGAAGCCAAATGAGATGCGTCGTTATAATTTTGAAGATATGACACCGATTTTCCCAAATGAGCGTCTGCATTTAGAACGTCCGGGTGGAAGCGTAGCAATGCGAGTGGTAGACTTAGTCAGCCCAATTGGAAAAGGGCAAAGAGGGATGATAGTATCTCCTCCAAAGGCCGGAAAAACAACATTGTTAAAAGATGTGGCAAAATCAATTTTGAAAAACAATCCTGAGATGCATCTGATTATTTTATTGATTGATGAGCGCCCGGAGGAAGTAACGGACATTAAAGAAGCAATTAAAGGTTCAAATGTGGAAATTATTTATTCGACCTTTGATGAATTGCCGGAACACCATAAACGTGTATCTGAAATGACAATTGAGCGTGCAAAACGTCTGGTAGAACATAAAAAAGATGTTACGATTTTCATCGATAGTATCACCAGACTGGCAAGGGCGTATAACCTTACCGTTCCGCCGAGTGGAAGAACTCTTTCAGGTGGTCTTGACCCGGCAGCCCTGCACATGCCGAAGCGTTTCTTTGGAGCAGCGAGAAATATGAGAGAGGGCGGAAGTCTGACCATTCTTGCGACTGCTTTAGTGGATACCGGAAGTAAGATGGATGATGTGGTTTACGAAGAATTTAAGGGAACAGGTAACATGGAGCTGGTATTAAACCGAAAACTTCAGGAAAAACGAATTTTCCCTGCAATTGATATTGCAAAATCCGGAACCAGAAGAGAAGACTTATTATTAAGCAAAGAAGAGCTTGAAGCAGTGGATATTATGCGAAAAGCATTAAATGGAATGAAGTCCGATGAAGCACTTGAAAATATTTTAAATATGTTTGCACATACAAAAGATAATAAGGAGTTTGTACAGACAGTAAAAAAACAACGTTTTCTCTATTAAGGCTTGCATTTCCAAAATTACTATGATATAATTTAAAAGCTGTTTGGAATTAGAAACGCAAAATTGATACTCCATCAAAGATTCTGTTTATCATGGAAACTTTGTGTGGATGCGCCTGGTCTGTTTGTTTTTGTATTTTGTACCAGGTGCTGGAAGGTATAAATAATAAATTTTTTAGAAGAGGTGAAAATCATGAAAGAAGGAATCCATCCAAATTATCAGGAATGTACAGTAGTATGCAACTGCGGAAATACTTTTACAACTCGTTCTGTAAAACCAGAACTTCGTGTTGAAGTTTGCTCCAAATGTCATCCATTCTATACAGGACAGCAGAAAGCTGCACAGGCTCGTGGCCGTATTGATAAATTCAATAAAAAATACGGAATGGACAAATAAGAAAACAAATAAGAGAGGCTGGGGTTTTCGGACTTCAGCCTCTTCTTTCGTTTCAGAGGAGTTTTATATATGAAATCATCAAATATTGGTGGACAGGCAGTTATGGAAGGCATTATGATGCGCCATAAAGACGTCTATTCGATTGCAGTCCGTAAACCGGATAAAGAAATCGAAGTAAAAGTAGAAGACTACAAAAGCGTCATGAAAAATAAAAAAATCCTCTCTCTGCCAATTATAAGAGGTGTGTTTAGTTTTATTGATTCCCTTGTAATTGGTACAAAATGTCTGATGTATTCCGCTTCATTCTTTGAAGAGGAAGAAGAGGAAAAAGCAAAAAAAGAGGCATTAAGCGGGGATGAGCTTACAAAATATGAGGCAAAACAGAAGAAGCAGGAAAATGTCTTAATGACAATTACGATGATTTTTTCTGTGGTGATATCGGTTGGACTTTTTATGGTGCTTCCGTATTTGATTGCCAGTCTTTTAAGAAAAGTGGGAGCCGGTGAATCCGCAGTAACAGTTGCAGAGGCATTTATCCGAATTGTATTGTTTTTAGCTTATCTGGTTCTGATTTCCAAGATGCAGGACATTCAAAGAGTCTTTATGTATCATGGAGCAGAACATAAATGTATTAACTGCGTAGAGAGCGGAAAAGCGCTTACCGTTGAAAATGTAATGAAGAGTTCCCGTTTTCATAAACGATGCGGAACTAGTTTTCTGTTCTTTGTCATTATTATCAGTATTATTTTCTTTATCGGATTTTTTGCGATTGTGCCGGTCAAAACAATGTGGATGCGTGTTGTGATTCGTGTTCTGCTTGTGCCGGTTGTTGCGGGTGTTTCTTATGAATTTATCCGCCTTGCCGGAAACAGTGAAAATAAAGTTGTTGCGCTGTTATCAAAACCGGGACTTTGTATGCAGAAACTTACGACAAAAGAGCCAACACCGGATATGGCAGAAGTTGCGATTATGGCAGTAGAAGCGGTATTTGACTGGAAAGTATATCTGCGAGAGAATTTTGAAAATGCCGAAGGAGAAATAAAAAAAGCAGAAGAGGCAGAACATACAGCAGGAGAAGCAAATGATAACTTATAGAACTCTGCTTTCGGAGGGAAAAGAAGTCCTTCAAAAAGCAAAGATAATGGATTTTGAGATAGATGCATGGTTGTTAATGGAATTTGTATTTCAAATTGACCGTGCCCGCTTTTTTCTGGAACAAAATGAAACGGTGGAAGAAGAAAAAGCAGAAACATACCGCAGTCTGTTAGCCGAGAGGGCAAAACATATTCCGGTTCAGCAGATTACGCATGAAGCATGGTTTTTCGGTCTGCCTTTTTATGTCAATGAGAATGTGCTGATACCAAGACAGGATACGGAAGTGTTGATAGAAGAAGTGCTGTCAGCTGTAAAGAAGTATAGAATACAGACACCAAAAATCCTGGATATGTGTACGGGCAGTGGATGTATTTTGCTGAGTCTGCTTGTAAATATAGAAGGCGCAGAGGGACTTGGAGCAGATTTGTCTGAAAAAGCACTTGAGGTTGCACAAAAAAATGGCAGTCTGCTGAATTTAAAAGTAGAGTGGTGTTTAAGCAATTTATTTTCCCATATAAATGGAAAGTATGATATAATCGTGTCAAACCCGCCTTATATTGAGAGTGCAGTGATTGAAACCTTGATGGAAGAAGTAAGGGAACATGAACCGAGAATGGCACTGGATGGTAAGGAAGATGGTTTGTATTTTTACCGTGAAATTACAAAGCAGGCCGGAGTTTATCTAAATGCCGGAGGAATTTTAGCATTTGAGATTGGATATAATCAGGGAGAAGCAGTCAGCCAAATGCTTAAAGAAGAACAATATGAAGAAATAAAAGTAGTAAAAGACCTGGCAGGACTTGACAGGGTAGTAATTGGAAGAAAAAAACAGGAGGATTCCCATGTTTGATAAATTAGATGATATTTTAATTCGTCTGGAAGAAGTATTAAATGAATTAAATGAACCGACAGTGGCAAATGACACTGTAAGATTTCAGAAACTGATGAAAGAACAAAGTGACTTACAGCCGATTGCAGACGCTTATACAGAGTATAAAAACTGTAAGCAGACCGTAGAAGACAGCCTGATGATGTTAGAGGAAGAAACAGATGAAGAGATGAAAGAAATGCTCAAAGAAGAACTTTCTGATGCAAAGAAACGAATCGAAGAGTTAGAGCATGAATTAAAAATCTTATTACTTCCGAAAGACCCGAATGATGATAAAAACGTAATTGTTGAAATTCGTGCAGGTGCAGGTGGAGATGAAGCTGCGTTGTTTGCTTCTGAAATCTATCGTATGTATGTAAAATTTGCAGAGTCTCAAAACTGGAAAACAGAAATGCTCAGCTTAAATGAAAACGGAATTGGCGGATTCAAGGAAGTTACCTTTATGATTACCGGACGCGGTGCTTATTCCAAATTAAAATACGAAAGTGGTGTACATCGTGTACAGCGTGTGCCGGAGACAGAAAGTGGCGGACGTATCCATACTTCAACCATTACGGTTGCAATTATGCCGGAAGCAGAAGAAATCGATTTCCATCTGGATATGAATGACTGTAAATTCGATGTATTCCGTGCCTCAGGAAATGGTGGACAGTGTGTCAACACAACAGACTCTGCAGTACGTCTGACTCATATCCCGACGGGAATTGTTATTTCCTGTCAGGATGAAAAATCACAGTTAAAGAATAAAGATAAAGCATTGAAAATTCTTCGTTCCCGTCTGTATGAGATGGAACTGGAAAAGAGACATGATGAAGAGGCAGAAGCAAGAAGAAGTCAGGTTGGTACAGGAGATCGTTCAGAGAAAATCAGAACTTATAATTTCCCACAGGGACGAGTAACAGACCACAGAATTAAGTTGACTTTACACCGTTTAGATTCTATTATGAATGGAGACCTTGAAGAAATCATCGACAGTCTGATTGCAGCAGACCAGGCAGCCAAACTGAGTAATCTGCAGGGTGAAGAATAAAAAATAAATAGTTTTAAGTGTTATTTTAATCTTAAAAGATAGGAGTAAATAGCGATGGGAAAATATTTTGGAACAGATGGTTTTCGTGGAGAAGCAAATGTAAATCTTACAGTAGAACATGCTTATAAAGTAGGACGCTTTTTAGGATGGTACTATGGACAGGCGCATAAAGCGCAGATTGTAATCGGAAAAGATACAAGAAGAAGCAGTTATATGTTTGAATATTCACTGGTAGCAGGTCTGACTGCGTCTGGTGCGGATGTATACTTACTGCACGTAACGACAACTCCAAGTGTTTCCTACGTTGTTCGTACAGAAGGATTTGACTGCGGAATTATGATTTCTGCAAGCCACAATCCATTTTATGACAATGGTATTAAGGTTATCAATGGAAACGGACAGAAACTAGAGGCTTCTGTAGAAGCAAAAATCGAAGAATACATTGATGGAAAAATACCGGAACTTCCATTTGCAAAAAGAGAGGACATTGGACGTACTGTAGATTTTTCAGCAGGAAGAAATCGTTATATTGGATATCTGATTTCCATTCCGACCCGTGCATTTAAAAACAAAAGAGTGGGTCTGGACTGCTCAAACGGAAGCGCTTCTGCAATTGCAAAAAGTGTATTTGACGCATTAGGTGCGAAAACTTATGTCATTAATAATGAGCCGGATGGAACAAACATTAATATGAACTGTGGTTCTACCCATATTGAAGTCTTAAAGCAGTTTGTAAAAGACAATCAGTTAGATGTCGGATTTGCTTATGACGGAGATGCAGACCGCTGTATCGCAGTAGATGATAAGGGCGAAGAAATTAATGGAGATTTAATTCTTTATGTCTGTGGGAAATATATGAAAGAGCAGGGCAAATTAAACAACAATACGATTGTTACCACAATTATGTCCAATCTGGGGCTGTATAAAGCCTGTGACAGAGAAGGAATTTCTTACGAAAAGACAGCAGTTGGAGACAAATATGTCTGTGAAAATATGATGCAGAATGGACATTCCATCGGTGGAGAACAGTCCGGACACATCATTTTTTCCAAACATGCGACTACGGGTGATGGAATCTTAACTTCTCTGAAGATTATGGAAGTTATTATCGAAAAGAAACTGCCGTTAAGTACACTGGCATCCGAAGTAAAGATTTATCCGCAGGTTTTGAAAAATGTGCGTGTGTATGATAAAAAAGAAGCCAGAGAAAATCCGGAAGTGGTAAAGGTAATTAAAAAAGTAGAAGAAGCACTCGGAGAGGATGGAAGAATCCTTGTAAGAGAAAGCGGAACAGAACCGGTTGTACGTGTTATGGTTGAGGCATCTACAGATGAAATCTGTAATCAGTATGTCGATGAAGTGATTGCAGTGATGAGAGCCCAGAATCTGGTTCAGTAGAAATGAGGAACAGTGAGTGAACAGAAAATATAGAAGAAGTTTGATAGTTGGCGGATGCCTTCTTTGTCTGCTGACTGGCTGTGCAGGTAATCAGAACAGTAATTATGAGCAGGGTGCACTGGATTTGGAAAATAAAGAATATGAAAGTGCAATTGAAAACTTTGAACTGGCAGTGGCAGAAAAAGAGCACACCGCAGAAGCGTTAAGAGGAGAAGGAATTGCCTATCTTCGACTCGGAAATTATGAAGAGGCCGAGAAAGCGTTTTCCTCTGCATTAAAAAAAGCAGAAAAATCAAAGACAGAGGTAAAGACAGATATTTTATCCTATCTTTCCTCGGTAGAATATAAGCTGGCAGACTATGAGAGTAGTTTAAAACATGCAGAGGCACTGATGGATTTAAAAGAAAGCAAGGAAGCTCATTTCTTAAAAGGAAGTGCAGAACTGCATCTTGACCAGTATGATGATGCAAAAGAAGATTTTTCAAAAGTGATAGAAAAATCAGAAGATTATGATGATTATCTGCAGGTTTACAAAGTTTATGCAGATTATGACTTGAAAGCAGATGGCGCATCTTATCTGGAACAGGCACTTGAAATTGACGGAACAGGCAAAGAAGACGCTTACAATAAAGGCAGAATTTATTATTATCTGGAAGAATATGACAAGGCAAAAGAAGAACTTTCGAGTTCTTATGAAGATGGATATAAAGATGCTGCAATTTATCTTGGAAAGGTTTATGCAGAGCTGGGTGATATTGATAATGCAAAATCCATGTATCAGGAATGTCTGAACGAAAAAGGCTATCAGGCAAAGGCTTATAATGGATTGGCATACTGTAATATTTTAGAAGAAGATTATGCTTCTGCTCTTAAAAATATCCAAAAAGGGCTGGATGCAGGAGATGAAGAAGAAAAACAGGGACTACTGTTTAATGAAATTGTAGTCTATGAAAAGACTTCTGATTTTGCAACTGCAAAAGAAAAAATTGCAGAGTATTTAAAATTATATCCGTCCGATGAAAAAGCGGTAAAAGAAAGTTATTTTCTGGAAACCAGATAAATAGGAGATTAGATGGAATTATTTGATTTAAGTGATAAAACCGAGCGTGTCATCTTAGTCGGTGTACAGGAAAATGACGGAGATGATACGGAAGAATCGCTTCAGGAGCTGGCAGAACTTGCAAAAACTGCAGGAGCAGAAGTTGTAGGAACAGTCATTCAAAAGAGGGAACGGATTCATCCTGGGACTTATGTCGGAAAAGGAAAAATCGATGAAATCCGTACTCTGTTAAATGCACTTGATGCAACTGGAATTATCTGTGATGATGAACTGAGTCCGGTTCAGATGAATCATTTACAGCAGGAACTGGAATCTAAGATTATGGACCGTACCCTGTTGATTCTGGATATTTTTGCAAGCCGTGCAGTCACGAAAGAAGGAAAGATTCAGGTCGAACTTGCCCAGCTCCGTTACCGTGCGGTGCGTCTGGTCGGACTTGGAAGTTCCCTTTCAAGACTTGGAGGCGGAATTGGAACAAGAGGACCAGGAGAGAAAAAACTGGAAATGGACCGTCGTCTGATTAAAGAGCGGATTTCCCAGTTGAAAAAAGAGCTGGAACATGTGAAAAAGCATAGAGAACTCTTAAGAGAAGGACGAAAAAAAGACCGCGTGATGACTGCTGCAATTGTAGGATATACCAATGCGGGAAAATCGACGCTCTTAAATACCTTGACGGATGCAGGCGTGTTATCTGAAGATAAATTGTTTGCAACGTTAGACCCGACCACTCGCCTGTTAGAGTTAGATGGTGGACAGAGGATTTATCTGACCGATACGGTTGGATTTATCCGGAAACTTCCACATCATTTGATTGAAGCATTTAAAAGTACACTGGAAGAAGCAAAGTATGCGGATGTGATTTTGCACGTAGTAGATGCATCAAATCCTCAGGTAGAAGAGCAGATGTTCATCGTCTATGAAACTTTGCGGGAACTGGGTGTAAAGGATAAGACAATTGTCACGTTATTTAACAAGCAGGATAGTTTGGCAGGTAATGAGATTCTTCGGGATTTTAAGGCAGATTATGTTTTAAAAATCTCTGCGCGTACCGGTTTGGGTCTGGATGAATTAAAAAATACACTGGAAAAAATTTTGATTGGAAATCAGATTTATATCGAACGTGTGTTAGATTATAAAGATGCCGGAATGTTACAGCTGGTACGAAAATACGGTCAGTTAATTGAAGAAAAATATACAGAAAATGGAATCGAAATCAAAGCAAGAGTTCCAAAAGATATCTATGGAAGACTTGGAGAATAAAAGAGTTTTATGAAGATTAAAATACCATATATGGTGGAATGTAAAAAAAATCAACCCATATATGGTATTTTTTACGGTTGACTTCTCCAGGGGCATTTGCTAAAATGAATCTACAGCGTTTCAAAACAAGGCGCAAACGAGGAGGAATGAAAAGTATGTTTCAGGTAGTAAAGCGGGATGGAGAAATTGACAATTTCCGAATAGACAAAATAACAAAGGCCATCAAAAAAGCATACGATGCAACCAATAAACAATTCAGTGACGATATGCTAGACATGCTGGCACTTCATGTGACATCTGATTTTCAGAAAAAAATCAAAAAAGGAAAAATTTCTGTAGAAGATATTCAGGACAGTGTGGAGAATGTACTGATTCAGGCAGGATATGCAGATGTTGCAAAGGCATATATTTTATACCGTAAACAGAGAGAAAAAATCCGTAACATGAAATCCACGATTCTGGATTATAAAGAGATTGTCAACAGCTATGTAAAAGTAGAGGACTGGAGAGTGAAAGAAAACTCTACCGTGACATATTCTGTTGGTGGATTAATTTTAAGCAACTCCGGTGCAGTTACCGCAAATTACTGGCTCTCTGAAATTTATGACAATGAAATTTCAGAAGCACACAGAAATGCCGATATCCATATTCATGATTTGTCTATGCTGACCGGATACTGTGCCGGCTGGTCTTTAAAACAGCTGATTCAGGAAGGGCTTGGCGGAATTGAAGGAAAGATTACTTCTGCGCCGGCAAAACATTTAAGCGTGCTTTGTAATCAGATGGTGAATTTCCTTGGAATTATGCAAAATGAATGGGCTGGTGCGCAGGCATTTTCATCCTTTGATACTTACCTTGCACCGTTTGTAAAAGTAGATGGATTAAGCTATAAAGAAGTAAAAAAATGCATTGAAGCCTTTATTTATGGAGTGAATACACCAAGCCGTTGGGGAACGCAGGCACCATTTTCCAATATCACATTAGACTGGACGGTTCCTGATGATTTGGCAGAGCTTCCTGCAATTGTCGGCGGCAAAGAAATGCCGTTTAAATATAAAGACTGTAAAAAAGAAATGGATATGGTTAATAAAGCATTTATTGAGACCATGATTGAGGGGGATGCCAATGGACGAGGATTCCAGTATCCAATTCCGACTTATTCTATTACCAAAGATTTTGACTGGTCTGATACCGAAAATAACCGTCTGCTATTTGAAATGACTTCCAAATATGGAACACCGTATTTTTCAAATTATATTAACAGTGATATGCAGCCAAGTGATGTAAGAAGTATGTGCTGCCGCCTGCGCCTTGATTTACGTGAATTAAGAAAGAAAACAGGCGGATTCTTTGGTTCAGGAGAGAGTACAGGTTCTGTCGGTGTTGTAACAATCAATATGCCGCGTATTGCATACCAGGCAGAAGATGAAAATGATTTTATGCTGCGGCTGGATCGTATGATGGATATCTCAGCACGTTCATTGAAGATCAAGAGAGATGTAATTTCCAAACTGCTCGAGGAAGGTCTGTATCCATATACCAAACGTTATCTGGGAAGTTTTGACAATCATTTTTCCACCATTGGATTAGTAGGTATGAATGAAGCCGGATTAAATGCAAGATGGCTCAAATGTGATATGACCGATGTGCGTACACAGGAATTTACCAAGAGAGTTTTAAATCATATGAGAGAGCGTCTGGTGATGTATCAGGAAGAATATGGTGACTTATATAATCTCGAAGCAACACCGGCAGAGTCAACTGCTTATCGTTTGGCAAAACATGACAGAGAACGCTGGTCGGATATCCGTACTGCCGGAAAAGAGGGAGATACACCATATTATACCAACAGCTCTCATCTGCCAGTGGAATATACCTCCGATATTTTTGACGCACTCGACGTACAGGATGAACTTCAGACCCTTTATACTTCCGGAACGGTATTCCATGCATTTCTTGGAGAAAAACTTCCAGACTGGAAAGCAGCCGCTTCTCTGGTTCGCAAAATTGCAGAGAATTATAAACTGCCGTATTATACGCTGTCTCCAACTTATTCAGTATGCAAGACGCATGGCTATATTGCGGGAGAACATTTTATTTGTCCAAAATGTGGAAAAAAAGCGGAGGTTTACAGCCGAATTACCGGTTATTATCGTCCGGTTCAGAACTGGAATGATGGAAAGAGCCAGGAATATAAGAATCGTACCGTATATGATATCTTACATTTTAATTTGAAAGCAAAACCGGCAGAACAAAAGCTTGAACAAGAACAGCCGGTGAAAACAGAACAAGAAACAGTTGTGGAAACTGCAAAAGAAGAAAAATACTTATTTACAACGGCAACCTGTCCGAACTGTAAAATTGCAAAAAAAATGCTTGAGGGAGAAGAGTATCAGGTCATCGATGCAGACCAGAATCCGGAAATGGTGCGAAAATTTGGAATTATGCAGGCACCGACGCTGGTTGTGTTTGATGGGGACAAGATGCATAAATATGTCAATGCATCGAATATTCAAAGATATGTAGACCAGATGTAAGAAACAAGACATAAGATAAGAAATGAAGATATAGATAAAAGAAAAGCGCTTCAGCGAGAAAGTAAATCACTCGCCGGAGCGCTTTTTGATAGCTTTAAAATTTGATGGTTTTGCAATCTATTAAAACTTAGTTCTGTTTTTCATTTTTTAATTCGGCCATTTTCATAGCACGAACTTTTAACGGAAGACCAAACAGAGTGATAAATCCATCTGCATCGTGGTGGTCATACAGGTCACCTGTTGTGAAAGAAGCAAGGGATTCGTTGTATAAGCTGTATGGAGAAGTGGTACCGGCTTTGATGATGTTACCCTTGTACAGTTTGAATTTAACTTCACCTGTTACATATTCCTGAGTGGAAGTAACGAATGCCTGAATTGCTTCACGCAGCGGAGTGAACCATTTTCCTTCGTATACAACCTGTGCGAACTGGCTTCCGAGTTTCTTCTTTGTTTCCATTGTTTCACGGTCAAGAATCAGTTCCTCTAACTGGTCATGAGCAGCCATTAAGATTGTTCCGCCAGGAGTTTCATATACACCACGGGATTTCATACCAACAACACGGTTTTCTACAATATCAATGATACCGATACCGTGTTTTCCGCCAAGTGTATTTAATTCAGTGATGATTTCAGATACTTTCATGGATTTTCCATTTAAAGAAACCGGAACACCTTTTTCAAATGTCATAGTAACATATTCTGGTTTATCTGGAGCTTTTTCCGGTGTGACACTAAGAACGAGCATATCGTCATAGTTTGGTTCCTGAGATGGGTCTTCCAGTTCAAGACCTTCATGGCTGATGTGCCATAAGTTACGGTCACGGCTGTAGCTGTGGTTTGCATCGAATGGAAGGTCAATTCCATGTGCTTTACAGAATTCTAACTCATCTTCACGGGACTGCATAGTCCATACATCAGTCATACGCCATGGAGCAATGATTCTTAAATCAGGAGCAAGTGCTTTGATACCGAGTTCAAAACGAATCTGGTCATTTCCTTTACCGGTAGCACCGTGGCAGATAGCAGAAGCGCCTTCTTTTCTTGCAATTTCAACCAGTTTCTTTGCGATAACCGGACGAGCCATGGAAGTTCCGAGCAGATATTTGTGTTCATATACAGCACCTGCTTCAACACAAGGCATGATATAATCATCACAGAATTCATCAACAATATCTTCAATATATAATTTAGAAGCACCGGAGAGTTTTGCACGTTCTTCCAGACCGTCTAATTCATTTCCCTGTCCACAGTTTACACAACAGCAGATTACTTCATAATCGAAGTTTTCTTTTAACCACGGGATTAAAGCAGTTGTATCAAGACCGCCAGAGTATGCTAAAATAACTTTTTCTTTCATGATAAGTTTCCTCCTAAGATTTATAAAAATAAATTTTAAAAATTTCAATTATGTTTTTCAACACGGTTTACTATACAACAACTCTTATAATTATGCAATAGAAAATTGAAAAAAGTGTAAAAAAAATAAAAAAACAAGCAAATAAAAGGTCGAATCAATACCTATTTTAAATGTAAACCAAATGAAATTGCAGAAAATGAAAAAAATCAAAAATAGGGGTTGAATATTATGCATAAAAGATGTATTATTATGCAATCGGAGCGAATCTTATGCATAAAAAATAAAAATATCGCATAAAAACAGGATTCTTGGACTTTACTCAAATGAAGAACTGCGGTATTATGGTAAAGATAAAGATATAATCAGGGAGTGTGTTCCTTAAAAAAAATCGTTAAAAGAGAGGTTGGGAAGATATGATAAAAGCAGGAATAATAGGTGCAACCGGTTACGCCGGAGGAGAATTGGTAAGATTACTTTTAAATCATAAAGATGTTGAGATTAAATGGTATGGTTCAAGAAGCTATATTGATAAGAAATACTATGAAGTATATCAGAATATGTTTCAGTTAGTGGATGACAAATGCATGGATGATAACATGGATGCGTTAGCAGACCAGGTAGATGTTATCTTTACTGCAACTCCTCAGGGACTGTGTGCTTCTTTAATCAATGAAGAAATCCTTTCAAAAGTAAAAGTTATTGATTTAAGTGCAGACTTCCGTTTAAAAGATGTAAAAGTATATGAAGAATGGTATAAAATTGAACACAAAGCTCCACAGTATATTGATGAAGCAGTTTATGGACTTTGCGAAATCAACAGAGAACAGGTGAAAAAAGCAAGAATTGTAGCAAATCCGGGATGCTATACAACCTGCAGTATTTTAACTTGTTATCCGTTAGTAAAAGAAGGATTGATTGACCCGTCTACTTTAATTATTGATGCAAAATCCGGTACATCCGGTGCAGGAAGAGGCGCAAAGATTGATAACCTGTTCTGCGAAGTAAATGAAAATATGAAGGCTTATGGTGTTGCAACACATCGTCATACACCGGAAATTGAAGAACAGCTTGGTTATGCGGCAGGAAAACAGTTCTGCATCAACTTTACTCCACACTTGGTTCCGATGAACCGTGGAATCTTAGCAACTGCTTATGCAACCCTGACAAAAGATGTTAGTTATGAAGAGGTAAAAGCAGTTTATGACAAATATTATAAAGATGAATATTTCGTACGTGTCTTAGACAAAGATGTATGCCCGCAGACAAAATGGGTAGAGGGAAGCAACTTTGTAGATGTCAATTTTAAGATTGACAAGAGAACAAACCGTATCATTATGATGGGTGCAATCGATAATCTTGTAAAAGGTGCAGCAGGACAGGCAGTTCAGAATATGAACCTTTTATTTGGATTTGAAGAAAATGAGGGCTTAAAATTAGTTCCGATGTTCCCGTAAATTACAGAAATAGCATTGTAATAGAGCAATCAGGGGATATTATAATTAAAAAAATAAAATTAAAAGAAGTACACGTCAGGAGGAACACTCATGAAAGTAATAGAAGGCGGTGTAACCGCAGCACAGGGATTTTTGGCGGCAGGACTTTCCGCAGGAATCAAAAAAGGAAATACAAAAGATATGGCAATGCTTTACAGCAAAGTACCTTGTGAAGCCGCAGGAACTTTTACAACCAATATTGTAAAAGCGGCACCGGTGAAATG
The DNA here is from genome assembly GCF_054657695.1 of Blautia stercoris. Classification (NCBI taxonomy): domain Bacteria; kingdom Bacillati; phylum Bacillota; class Clostridia; order Lachnospirales; family Lachnospiraceae; genus Blautia; species Blautia stercoris. The sequence goes on along the minus strand of NZ_BAAHYF010000001.1, from coordinate 1,084,668 downwards.
GGATCAGAAAATTGTATATGAATCAGAAAAAGCGCAGGCTGTCATCTGCAACAGTGGAATTGCAAATGCCTGTACAGGAGAAGAGGGCTTTGGCTATTGTAAGGAAACTGCGAAGGCAGCATCTTTGGCATTAAACATTCCGGAAGATTCAGTTTTAGTGGCTTCTACCGGTGTTATCGGACAGCAGATTCCGATTGAAAAGATTAAAAAAGGAATCGAAAATATGGCTCCGTTACTTTCAGAAAGTATCGGTGCAGGAACACTTGCAGCAGAAGCAATTATGACAACCGATACCGTAAAGAAAGAAATTGCAGTTGAAGTTGAAATTGACGGAAAGAACGTAACCGTTGGAGGAATGTGTAAAGGTTCCGGTATGATCCATCCAAATATGTGTACCATGCTTGGATTTATCACAACGGATGTTGTAATTTCAAAAGAACTGCTTCAGGCAGCCTTAAGTGAGAGCGTAAAAGATACTTATAACATGGTATCCGTAGATGGAGATACTTCCACAAACGATACGGTATTATTACTTGCAAATGGACTTGCGGGAAATAAAAAAATCGAGACAAAAGAAGAAGATTATAAAAAGTTTGCGGAAGCATTAAATTATGTCAATACCTGGTTGGCAAAACATATTGCAGCGGACGGAGAAGGCGCATCCGCCTTATTTGAAGTAAAAGTGATTGGTGCCAAGTCAAAAGAGCAGGCAGTGACGTTAAGCAAATCCATTATTACATCGAATCTGACGAAGGCAGCAATTTTCGGTCATGATGCAAACTGGGGACGAATCTTATGTGCAATGGGCTATTCCGGTGCAGTATTTGACCCTGAAAAAGTAGATTTATATTTTGAAAGCAAAGCCGGAAAATTAAAAATTATTGAAAACGGTGTGGCTACCGGATATAGCGAAGAAGAGGCAACCAAAATTCTTTCAGAAAAAGAAGTAACAGCAATTGCAGATGTAAAAATGGGAACAGCTACAGCAACTGCATGGGGCTGTGACTTAACCTATGATTATGTAAAAATTAATGCGGATTACCGCTCATAAAAGTACAAAAAGAAACAGATGGAGGAACGGGAGAACATGGTAAATCAGAAATATCTTGAAAAAGCAGAAGTACTTATTGAGGCACTTCCTTACATACAGCGTTTTAACAGAAAAGTCATTGTTGTAAAATACGGCGGAAGCGCAATGGTCGATGAAGAACTCAAAAGAAATGTCATCAAAGACGTTGTACTGTTAAAGTTAGTTGGATTTAAACCGATTATTGTACATGGTGGTGGAAAGGAAATCAGCCGCTGGGTAGGAAAAGTCGGAAAAGAAGCAAAATTTGTAAATGGACTTCGTGTGACAGATAAAGAAACTATGGAAATTGCAGAGATGGTGCTTGGGAAAGTTAATAAAGAACTGGTCACTTTAGTGGAATCTTTAGGAGTAAAAGCAATCGGAATCAGTGGAAAAGATGGTGGACTCTTAAAGGTAAATAAAAAACTTTCTCAGGGACAGGATATAGGATATGTAGGAGATATAAAAGAGGTCAATCCAGCAATCTTAAATGAATTACTTGAAAAAGATTTTCTCCCGATTGTCTGCCCGGTTGGTCTTGGTGATGATTTTGCAACTTATAATATTAATGCAGATGATGCAGCCTGCGCAATTGCACGCGCAATGAAAGCAGAAAAACTGGCATTTCTTACGGATATCGAAGGTGTTTATAGAGACCCGGAAGATACATCCAGTTTAATTTCAGAGCTTTTTGTAAATGAAGCAAAAGCATTAATCGAAAATGGAAATGTCGGTGGTGGAATGATTCCAAAATTGCAGAACTGTATTGATGCAATTGAGTCCGGTGTAAATCGTGTACATATTTTGGACGGAAGAATCCAGCACTGTCTGTTACTTGAAATCTTTACCAATAAAGGAATCGGAACAGCAATCTTAAGAGAAGGCGAGGGAAAGTACTACAATGAAGAAAACAAGTAGTGAATATATGGAACAAACAGAAGAGTATGTGCTTCATACTTATAACCGTTTTCCGGTTGTAATGGAAAAAGGAGAGGGTGTTCATCTATATGATGTAGATGGAAAAGAATATCTGGATTTCGCAGCAGGAATTGCAGTATTTGCTCTTGGATATAAAAATGAAGACTATAATCAGGCATTAAAAGATCAGGTAGATAAAGTCATTCATACTTCTAATCTGTATTATCATGCACCGCTTGCAGAGGCTGCAAAAAAAGTAGTAGAAGCAACTGGGATGAGCAAAGTATTCTTTACAAACAGTGGGACAGAAGCCATTGAAGGAGCAATTAAAGTAGCAAGAAAATATGCATGGTTAAAAGATGGTTCAAATGACCATGAAATTATTGCAATGCAGCACTCTTTCCACGGAAGAAGTTTAGGCGCACTTGCAGTAACAGGAAATGCACATTACCAGGAACCGTTTAAACCATTAATTGGCGGAATTAAATTTGCACAGTATAATGACCTTGAAAGCGTAAAAGCACAGATTACAGAAAAAACGTGTGCAATTATCTTAGAAACTGTACAGGGTGAAGGCGGAATCTATCCGGCCAAGGCGGAATTTTTAAAAGGAATCCGTGCCCTTTGTGATGAAAAAGACATTTTGCTTATCTTAGATGAAATCCAGTGTGGCATGGGCCGTACCGGAAGCATGTTTGCTTATCAGCAGTATGGTGTGATGCCGGATGTTGTAACCGTAGCAAAAGCATTGGGATGCGGTATTCCGGTTGGAGCATTTGTCTTAAATGAAAAGACAGCAAAACATTCTTTAGTTGCTGGAGACCATGGAACAACTTATGGTGGAAATCCACTGGCTTGTGCAGCAGTGAGCACAGTATTTGATTTGTTTGAAAAAAATAAAATTGTAGAACATGTCAAAGAAGTTACTCCATATCTGGAGAAAAAGCTGGATGAACTGGTTGAAAAATATGACTGCTTCACTGCAAGACGAGGAAAAGGTTTTATGCAGGGACTGGTTGTAGCGGGAAGACCGGTTTCAGAAATTACTTCTAAGGCACTTGAAAACGGACTGCTTGTGATTTCCGCAGGAAGTGATGTACTGCGTCTTGTTCCTCCACTTGTCATTACTGAAAAAGATATTGATGAGATGATAGAAAAATTAGAGAAGAGTCTGTAAGATACAAAAGTTAGAGAAATAAATATAGGGTAAAAAATAGAATAAAATAAAGAATAAAAAAATCCTTCTGCGGAGATTCTAAAAAGAAAAATGATAATTAGAATAATCATACTTAGAACAACGTGGAGGGATTTTTTATGTGGGGAATTTTAACAGCGCTGCTTTCCGGAGCATTGATGAGTATACAGGGTGTGTTTAATACAAATTTAACTAAACAGACGAGTCTGTGGTTGGCAACAGGCTGGGTACAGATTACGGCTTTTCTTATCTGTGTGGGAGCATGGTTTTTTACCGGAAGAGAACCGATTGGAAAATTAATGACCGCAGAGCCGAAGTATATTTTAGCAGGAGGCGTGATTGGTGCATTTATTACGATTACAGTCATTCAAAGTATGGCGGGGCTTGGACCGGCAAAAGCAGCAATGTTAATCGTGATTTCACAGCTTGTAGTAGCCTATTTAATTGAATTACTTGGAATTTTTGGAATGGAAAAAGCTTCCTTTGAATGGAGAAAGGTAATTGGAATGGCAGTTGCAATTGGTGGAATTATTTTATTCAAGTGGGAATCTTGACAGGAGGCAGAAGCAGAGTTTTTTGTCGAACGTATTTTCTTGCCTTTTTAAAATAGAGCGGATATAATAGAAGCGTAAAAATAGAGGGGTGTATAAGAAAAAGAAAGTAAAATGGAAGGGGTCAGGATATGAGTGAGTCCGGCTATTTGGTTTCTCAGGCATCAAAACTTCTTGAAGTGCAGTCTCATGTGCTTCGCTACTGGGAAGAAGAACTGTTATTACCGATAGGAAGAAATGAACTGGGACACCGGTACTACACCCGATATGATATACAGGTTATTTTGTGTATTAAAGAACTGAAGAAAAAAGGTTTTTCATTGAAAGAGATAAAAAAAGTAATTCCGCTGTTTTATGAGACCGTAAAAAAGGAAGAAACAAATTCGAAAGGAGATGATTTAGAAAGAGAAGTATTAGAAAAAGAAAATTCACAAAGAATTTCAGAAATAAAAAACTTAGAAAAAGCAGAGAGAAAGTTCGAGACAGCCGTAAATTCTGTAAGTCGTTCTGCATATTCTGGAAAACGTAAAAAAGCGCAGAAAGCAGCAAGAGCGAGGGAACAAAAAAAGAAAAAGGAACAGAACAGACAGACGAACAAACCAGATGGGCAGGAGAGCGGAGTCCCTAAAGAGTTTATGGAAATTTTGAACCGGATTGTAAAAGAGCGGATGAAAGAGCAAAATTACCGGAATCAGGAAGAAGAAAAATGTAGGAAGCTGGATGAAAAAATAAGAATCTGTCAGAAAGCAAGAAAAGAGGTTGCAGTGGCAGTAGAAAAAGAAAAACAGGAAAAACATCATTTTTTCCGAAAAAAAAAGAGTGATGCATGAAGCACCACTCTTCATTTTTGTAATAGCTTTTTAATAAATTAGCCTTCTACGATAGCTTCTGCAGGACAGACACCAGCGCAAGTTCCGCAATCTACACATTCATCAGCGTTGATTTCGTATTTTCCATCTCCTTCAGAGATAGCGCTTACTGGACATTCTCCTTCACAAGTTCCACAGCTTAAACATTCATCTGTAATTACATATGCCATAATAATTATCCTCCTTATATTCTCTGAACTTCATAGCTCAGTTTATATGCATATTCTAATATATTTAGATTGAGAATACAAGTCTTTATTTACAAACAATTTGTGAAAAAAATTATCATCTTATAAATTCAGATAAAAATAGTTGAATATCGGGGGAAAAACGTTTATAATAGGGACGTACGAAAATTAAGGAGGAAATGAAGAATGACAATTTCTAAAGATATGACAATTGGCGAATTAATCCGCACAGATGAAAATATTGTTCCGATTCTTATGAGAGCAGGTATGCACTGCATCGGATGCCCATCCGCTCAGGGTGAAAGCTTAGAAGAAGCTGCTATGGTTCATGGAATCGACGCAGATGTTTTAACTGCGCAGATTAATGATTTTTTGGCAAACAAATAAGAATTAAGCCGAATAATTGTGAGATTTGGTAAATAAAATGCCATCGGGAAAATTATCCTGATGGCATTTTTAAGTCTGTTTTATAAATCAGCAAGTTGTTCTAACGCATGACCGGAAAGAATACAGTCAGCATGTTCAATCAGATGTGCTTCTCCGGCTAAAGAGAATGGTTTTCCACTTCCATATTCGGAGAGCATGTTGCAGACTTTATTAAAATCAGATGGAGAGCTTCCGGACTGATGGAGTACTAAACTGTATTCTTCAGCAAAGTCATCTTTATATAAAGAATTTTTTCCGGTAAAGAAATGATTCAATGCTTTGGAAGCCAGAATTACATCATCAAGTGTATGGAACGTAAAGTTGCGGATTAAATCAAGCTTGATTTCTGTATCCTCTTCGGAAGTTTCTGATTTAGCAGAGGATGCAGATGCTGTATTGGTTTCAGAAGAAGCAGGCTGTGGTTTGGAAGATTTCTTTTTTGCGGCAGCTTTGCTTCTTGCATCATAAACTTTTTGGAAGAGGTCTAAAATATCATCTGCTCCTTCAATAGCTGGAGGGGCGGAAAGCGTATCATTTCCGGAAGAAGAAAACGGTGTAAATTTTGAAAAACGGGTATCTAACTCGTCAGGGTCTTCTACTTTTGTAATGATTAAGACGATACTGTCCATTGAAATTGGAATTGCCTCAATCATAAGAGGAATATTGTCCGCTTCAAATCCAAATTCAATGTTTGCCTGCTGCATCATATCACGAAACAGACTTTTGGCTTTCTCTGTGCCATAGGCAAGCTCACTTAAACGAATCTGGCGGTCTTCTAAATCCGCTTTTGTTAAAGTGCATCGAATCTGATTTTCATTAATTTTTTCTATTTTCATAAATATCACATCCTGTCTCAAACTATTCTACAATCAAAAGAATATACTTTTTCATTTATATTATATACTATCAAAACGAAGAATGTAAAGCAGTTCCTTGTTTTTTCATAAATCTTCCGAATTTTAAGTAAAAATGCTTGTGGGAAAGCAGGGAGCATGGTATAGTAATACTACAGATAAAAAGGCTGGGCAGGTTTTATGGAAAGGAGGATAAAAAAACTTCAAATCCTTTATTTAGTCGAAAGCCAAATAGAATAAAAGTAAATGAATTAATGCTAGAAACAAATTCATTTATAGAAACAAATCAAAATAATCTGAGACAATTTTCTAATCATATAACCATCTGGTTAAATCGGAACATTCATTCAGAATGTCTGTAGAAATTTCCAATTTGAAAGAACAAAATATAAGAGCATAAATATAAGAATATAAAAAAATCAAAAAACGTCAAAGCTTTTTTGTCTGTAAGGAGATTTGCGCCTGTGCCAAATATCAGAATGTTACATATCTGCTATTTTGTTTCTGCTGTTATCATATATCACAAATATGTATTCTGTGAATACATAAATACAGAAAGGCAGAAAAAGTGTATGAGCAAAGAAAAAGAACCATCCCCGCTTGGGCGTGAACTGGAAACCTATCAAACAGAAGGAATTCCGCTGTGGCTGAACGGAAAACCAAGTACACCGGAAGAAATCGTGCATGCCTGCATGATTGAAGAAGAAGGTACTTATATGCGGGATTATGTGCAGAATGAAAGGGGGAAAGTGGAACGGCTTGAATTTGATTTGATAAAATTAAAAAAAGAAGAAACATAAAAATAAAATGCTATAGGTCCCCGCTTAGGCATAAAAGAAAGGCTGCTGCTTTCATGAATAAAAATTCGGAAAGTAGCAGTCTTTTTGAGTTTCTCTGAATCTTAAAAAAACATAAATTGTCGAAGAAAGATAATGACGGAAGCGAAAAGTATGTTATAATGAAAAAGAATTTGAAGATAAGGAGCGCAAAATGAGTGGAAAAAAAAGAAAAGAAATGGTTCCTGTCATTGTTGTGATTTTATTGATTGTACTGGTTGGATGTGTGGGTGCTCTAACCGCAGTTATCAAAAGAATGACGCCGTCGGATGAGAGGATGGACGTTCGCACTTATTATGGGCTGACTTCGGATGACGATGTCGCTCTGGTTTTGCAAAACACAGTCAGTGATAGAAAAGCGAAAATGATAGACGGACATATTTATCTGGATTATGATACAGTATCCGATGTTTTAGGTGGACGTTTCTACTGGGATGAAGCAAATCAAAAGATGCTTTATTCAACACCGTCAGAAGTGATTTCAATTTCACCGGACAGTAATACTTATACTGCCGGAGGAAAAGAAAAGACAGAAGAATATCCGATTATCTGTGAAAAAGAGGATACCGTATATCTGGCATTGGAATTTATCGAACAATATATGCAGATTATGGTGACAAAGAGTGAGAATCCGGATAAAGTGATTATTTCTTATAAATTTGGAACACAAAAAACGGTAACAGTAACAGAGGATACGGTAGTTCGTTATCGCGGTGGAATTAAAAGTGAAATTCTAACCGATGTCAAGAAAAAGGACAAATTGGTGCTGCTGGAGACACTGGATGAATGGTCAAGAGTTGCAACGGAAGATGGATTTGACGGTTATATCAAAAATGACAGTATTTCAGATGCAAAGGAAGAGAAAACCGAGTATCAGGGCGAATTTAATGAAACTTATACAAGTCTGACCAGAGATTATAAAATTAATTTAGCCTGGCATCAGGTAACTTCCGAAGATGCAAATAAGGCATTATCAGAAGTACTTTCCGGAACAAAGGGAATTAATGTGCTTTCCCCTACCTGGTTTTCTGTGACCGGAACAGATGGAGCAATTTCTTCGCTTGCAAGTGCAGATTATGTAAAGACTGCGCATGAAGCCGGAATGGAAGTCTGGGGACTGGTAGACAATTTTAATTCGAGTGTCAGTACACTTGCAACGCTTTCGAATACCGCTTCAAGAAATCATCTGGTAGAGATGCTTCTCTCAGAAGCAAAACGGGTTGGAATGGATGGAATTAATGTGGACTTTGAGTCTATGACAAAAGAGGAAGCCCCTCATTTTATTCAGTTTATCCGTGAACTTTCCATCGGATGCAGGAAGAACAGTCTTGTGTTATCTGTGGATGATCCGGTGCCGGAATTTACAACTTACTATAATCGTAAAGAGCAGGGGATTGTAGCAGATTATGTGATTATTATGGGATATGATGAACATACGGAAGGCTCAGAAAAAGCCGGTTCGGTGGCATCTCTTCCGTTTGTGGAAAAAGGGATTACGCAGACTTTAAAAGAAGTTCCTGCAAATAAAGTAATTAATGGAATGCCATTTTACACCAGAATGTGGTATACTGATACTACTGGCAGTGTGACGAGTGAAATTCTTGGAATGAGTCAGGCTGGACAGTCAGTAGAAAATATGGGAATGACCTCTGCCTGGGATGAAAAAACTTCACAGAACTATGCAGAACTGGAAACAGGAAGCGGAAAATACCAGATGTGGCTGGAAGATGAACAGTCTCTGGAAGAAAAGCTGAAGTTATTTCAAAAATATGAGCTGGCAGGAGTGGCGGAATGGAAACTGGGACTGGAGCGTAACAGCGTATGGGATTTGATTGAGCAGTACCTTAAGTAGAAAATCCGTAAAATGTAATGAAAATTATTTTGCAAAAATAGAAAGGAAGACAGTGATATGGCAGAAGAAATGTTTAAAACAACATTAATGGGTGGATTTGATAAGGATGACGTACAGGAAAAAGTACAGAAGATGAAAGATGAAACAGCTCAGCAGCAGCTTGCCTTCAAAAAAGAGATTGAAGAAAAAGAACAAAGAATTGCTGAACTGCAGAAAAGACTGGAATTAAAAGAAGCCAATCAGGAACGTCTGGAAAGAGATATTCAGGAAAAATACCAGAAATATGTAGATAATTATGAAACCATCGGAAGAGTTGCGTTGGAAGCACAGTTAAGAGCGGACAAAATGATTGAAGAAACACAGGAAAAATGCGATAAGATGGTTGCCGATGCAGAAGCGGAAGCAAAGCAGAAAATTGCCGATGCAGAGTTAGAAATTGATGGCAAACTCTTAGATGGAAAGAAAAAGTACCTGGCATTACAGGAAGAGATGAGCCAGATTGTAGATTTGATCAACAGTGCACAGAAGCATTTCGCAGATTCCTATAGCGAAGTACATAAAATCATTGATGCAATGCCGACTTCTTTTGCTGAAATGGAAGGTGTGGAAAGTGAACTTCTGCCGGAAACAGAGAAAGAAGGGGCAGAAGTAGAGGCAGAGGCAGAAGTAGAAACAGAAACTGAGCTTGAAACAGAAGCGGAAGCAGAGACTGAAGATGCAGAAACAGAAGAAACACAGGAAATCGAACCGTTAGATGAAGAAGACGAAGACTTGGATGCACTCGATGATTTAGATGAAAATTTAGATGACTTGGAGCTGACTCCGCTTGAAGAGGAGGAAGAGGAAGAAGAAGAAAACAGCGAGGCATTGGATGAAGATGAAAAGATTGCGCTTCAGATTTCAAAACTCTTAAATCAGGAAGACCAGTACATGATGGAAAATGAAGAAGAATAATTTTTTAGAAGTTCTGAATCATTTCGATTGAGAAAATAAAAATCCTTTAAAGCATATACTTAACAGAGTATACTTTAAAGGATTTTTTATTTATGAAAAAGCATATCGCACAGACTGTTATGGCATTGCTTCTTCTGGTTTCTGTCTTTTTTCTTTCAAAAGAAGGGGCACAGCTGGCAAATGGAACACCTAAAGAAAGCAAGGGAGTAATTGTTGTAGACAGCGGGCATGGCGGAATAGACCCGGGAGTGATTGGACAAAATGAATTAAAAGAAAAAGAGATTAATCTTGCAATTGCGAAAAAGCTGGAACGTTTGTTAAAGGCAGCTGGATATGACGTGATTATGACAAGGAAAAAAGACGAAGGACTGTATGAAGAAAACAGTCCAAACAAAAAAGTGCAGGATATGCAGAAAAGATGTGAGATAATTAAAGAAAATCACCCTCTTTTAACAGTCAGCATTCATCAGAACAGTTATCCGGATGAACAGGTCTGTGGACCGCAGGTGTTTTATTATGAAAGTTCAGCAGAGGGGAAGAAGCTTGCAATATGTATTCAAGAAGCATTGAATGAAAAATTAAAGATTGAGCATCCAAGGGTAGAGAAGTCCAATCGTACTTATTATCTTTTAAAAAGAAGCGAGGGGATCTTAAATATTGTGGAATGTGGTTTCTTAAGCAATAAAAAAGAAGCGGGGCTGTTAGTGCAGGATAAGTATCAAGAAAGAGTGGCGAAGGCAGTTGAAAAAGGAATTTTAAAATATCTGGAAGATTAACCGTTTTTATGATATGATAAAGATGTATGTGAAGATAGAAAGAGAGTGTAATTGTGATTACAAAAATAGTAAAAGTAGATAAAGAACATCCGGATGAAGCGGCAATAAAAGAAGCTGGAGAAATCTTGAAAAACGGTGGACTTGTGGCATTTCCGACAGAGACAGTATATGGTTTGGGTGGAGATGGATTAAATGCTCGTTCTTCAGAAAAAATATATCAGGCAAAAGGCCGTCCATCGGATAATCCGCTGATTATTCATATTGCCCAATTGGAAGACTTGGATAAGATTGCAGAGGATGTTCCGGACGGCGCAAAAAAACTGGCAGAAAAATATTGGCCCGGACCTCTTACGATGATTTTTAAGAAAAAAGACATTGTTCCGATTGAGACAACAGGAGGTCTTGAAAGTGTGGCAGTGCGTATGCCGTCTCATAAGGTGGCAAGAGCGCTAATATGCTATGGCGGAAAATATGTGGCAGCTCCGAGTGCAAATACTTCAGGACGTCCAAGTCCAACACTTGCAGAGCATGTAATAGAGGACTTGAATGGCAAAGTAGATATGATTTTAGATGGCGGTGAAGTTGGAATTGGTCTGGAATCAACGATTGTAGATTTTACAGAGAAAATTCCGGTTATTTTAAGACCAGGCTATATCAATCAGAAGATGATTGCAGAGGTAATCGGAGAAGTGCGAATGGATAAAGGGCTTTTGATTACCGATGCCTCTGTGAGACCGAAAGCACCGGGAATGAAGTATCGTCATTATGCCCCGAGAGCGGAGTTGACCATTATTGAAGGAGAAACAGAAGCAGTTGTAGCGGCAATTAATGAGAAATGCCGTAAAGCAGAAGCCGAAGGTCTTCGCGTTGGTGTTATCGGAACAGATGAGACAAAAATGCTTTATCATGCATCTGTTGTAAAAAGCATCGGAAGCAGACAGGATGAAGAAAGCATCGGTCTGCATTTATTTAGAATTTTAAGAGAGTTTGATAGTGAAAATGTTAATTTGATTTTTTCGGAATCGTTTGATACACCGAATATGGGTCAGGCAATCATGAACCGTCTGTTAAAGGCAGCGGGACATCATGTAATAAAAGTATAAAAAACAGGAGGAAAACTTATGATAGCATTAGGGTGCGACCATGGGGGATTTGAATTAAAACAGGAGATTATTGCTTACTTAAAAGCACGTAAAATCGAGTATAAAGATTTTGGATGTTACGATAATAAATCTGTGGATTATCCGGTTTATGCAAAATTAGTAGGAAAAGCAATTCAGTCTGGAGAGTGTGAAAAAGGAATCTTAATCTGTGGAACGGGAATTGGTATTTCAATTGCAGCAAACAAGATGAAAGGAATCCGCGCGGCAGTTTGTACAGACTGCTTCTGTGCTGAGGCAACAAGACTTCATAATGATTCTAACGTACTTGCACTTGGAGGCAGAGTCGTAGGACCTGGTCTTGCAATCAAAATCGTAGATACTTTTTTAAATACAGAATTTTCAGGCGAAGAAAGACATCAGAGAAGAATCAACCAGATTGAAGATTAAAAATTAAAAAAATTGAATTCAGGAAAATTAAGACAGCAGGCTTAAAAATTTTGCAAAGAAAACAGGAGATAAGAAAATGGCGAAAATTAAAATTATGGAACATCCGTTAATTCAGCACAAAATTGGTATCATCAGAAGAAAAGAGACAAGTTCAAAAGAGTTTCGTGAACTGGTTAGTGAAATTGCAATGTTTATGGCTTATGAGGCAACCAGAGACTTAAAATTAACGGACATTGAAATTGAAACACCTCTTCAGAAAACAGTAGTAAAAGAGCTGGCAGGAAAAAAACTTGCGGTTGTTCCGATTTTAAGAGCCGGTCTTGGAATGGTAGAAGGTATGCTTGCTATGGTTCCGGCTGCAAAAGTAGGACACATTGGTCTGTACCGTGATCCGGAGACTTTAAAACCGGTGGAATATTACTGTAAACTTCCGGCAGACTGTGAAGAAAGAGAAGTATTTGTAACAGACCCGATGCTTGCAACCGGTGGTTCTGCGATTGCTGCGATTACGATGTTAAAAGAAAAAGGAGTAAACAACATCCGTTTCCTTTGTCTGCTTGCTGCACCGGAAGGATTAAAAGCACTAAGCGAAGCACATCCGGATGTTGATATCTATGTAGGTGCATTAGATGAATGTCTCAATGAACATGGTTATATTGTACCGGGACTTGGTGACGCAGGAGACCGCATTTTCGGTACGAAATAAAAAAACATACTTTCGAAGTTTCAGACACGAAAATAGTTACAGTGAAGATTCTGAGAATAAATAAAGGCAGAGGAAAGTAATGACGGGGAAGAGAAAAGATTATATATCCTGGGATGAGTATTTTATGGGAGTTGCAAAGCTTTCCGGAATGCGCTCCAAAGATCCGAATTCTCAGGTGGGAGCATGTATTGTAAGTTCAGATAATAAAATATTATCTATGGGATATAATGGATTTCCAAGTGGATGTTCTGATGATGAATTTCCATGGGAAAGAGAAGGCGAGCCTTACAATACCAAATATCTGTATGTAACGCACAGTGAACTCAATGCGATTTTAAATTACAGAGGCGGTTCTTTGGAGGGCGCAAAATTGTATGTTTCCCTGTTTCCCTGTAATGAATGTGCAAAGGCAATCATTCAGGCGGGAATCAAGACAATTGTTTATGACAGCGATAAATACAGTGATACACCGGCAGTAAAAGCATCGAAACGAATGTTAGATGCAGCCGGAGTCCGTTATTATCAATATACACATACAGGCAGAAAAATCAGCTTTGATGTTTAAAAGAAAATCAGCAAAAATTTTCCCCCTTCTATAGTTGGTGAGAAAAACTGTATTTTCTATGTTCTATGAAAGAGAGAGTTTTGAGATAACGGCTAAAAGGAGAAACAGAAAAAATGAAAATAAATGTTCCGAAAGAAGTTCAAGAAATCATTTCCGTCTTGCAGGAACATGGGCATGATGCTTATGCGGTAGGGGGCTGTGTCAGGGACAGTCTCCTTGGCAGAGCACCGGCAGACTGGGATATTACAACATCAGCAAAACCGATGGAAGTAAAGCACCTTTTTCGTCGTACCGTTGATACTGGAATCCAGCATGGAACGGTAACTGTTATGTTTGGCAAAGAAGGATTTGAAGTAACAACTTACCGTATTGATGGAGAGTATGAGGATGGACGTCATCCAAAAGAAGTAACTTTTACCGGAGAGGTAAGAGAAGATTTACGTCGAAGAGATTTTACCATTAATGCGATGGCGTACAATGACAAAGAAGGACTGCTTGATTTATTTGGAGGGATTGATGATCTGAATAAGAAAGTTATTCGGTGTGTGGGAAATCCGGAAGAACGTTTTACAGAGGATGCCCTTCGGATTATGCGTGCCGTGCGTTTTGCCGGTCAGCTTGGTTTTTCAATTGAAGAAAAAACAAAACAGGCAGCATCGAAACTTGCAAGTAATCTTGAGAAAATCAGTGCAGAACGAATCGAGACAGAAATCCGAAAACTTTTGTTATCAAATCATCCGGAACTTTTAAGAACAGCTTATGAACTTGGAATCACAGAAGTAGTACTTCCGGAATTTGATGCCATAATGCAGACCGAACAAAATACACCACATCATTTTACCAATGTGGGAGAACACACATTAAAGGCTTTGGAACTCATTCCGGCAAATAAGGTTTTGCGTTATACCATGCTGCTTCATGATATGGGGAAACCGAAAATGAAAACTACCGATGAAAATGGAAGAGATCATTTTAAAGGACATGGGGAAGAAAGCGAGAGAATCGCAAATGAAGTGCTGCATCGGCTAAAAATGGATAATGACACGATAAAGAAAGTGACCAAACTGGTAAAATGGCATGATGTGAGAACCCAGCCGACACCAAAAGCAGTAAGAAAAGCCATGAATAAACTGGGAGAAGAATTGTATCCTCTGCTTCTACAGGTACAATATGCCGATACAATGGCGCAGAGTACCTATCAAAGAGAGGAAAAACTGGAACGGATTCATAAAGTAAAAGTAATTTATGAACAAATTATTGAAGAGAAACAGTGTTTTTCTATTCGTAATCTTGCAGTGAATGGAAAAGATTTGATTGCAATTGGAGTAACGCAGGGAAAACAGATAGGAGAAATCTTAAATATACTTTTAGAAGATGTTTTAGAAGAACCGTCTCATAATACAAAAGAATATTTACTTGAACTGGCGAGAAATAAAATCGGACAGGAAGCATGATGCCCATGTTTTCTGTCTGTTTTTTGGTTTCCGTTTCTTTCGTATTCTTTCTTATACTAGTCCTCAAAAAAACTGCATACAATAAAAAGACAGATTAATGTATGAGTGAGTTCTTTTGGTTTTTAGAAAGAGTCCTATCGTATGTATGGAAAATAAGGGGGAGGAAAAAAGGAGTGCATGACAGGGGGATTAGCATTTTAGAAAAGTATGATTTAGAAGCATCGGCTGCAAGCAGAGGTCGTGGTGCTTTAATTTGCCAGACCGGGCAGGGGCTTGTTTTAATCAGAGAGTATTACGGTTCAATAAGAAAATTAGAATATCAGGCGAAACTACTTGAAAAAATTTCAGGTCAAAAAGAAATTCATGTAGATACACTAAAACGAAATAAAGAAGAAAACTATATTACAGTTGATAAAGAAAATATTCCATATCTGGTAAAGAACTGGTACGATGGAAAAGAATGTGATACACAGTCCCGCAAGGATATCATGCGCAGTGTAAAAGCACTTGCCAGCTTACATAAAACAATGCAGATGCCGGTCTGGGAGCATTATGTGAGGGAATCTCTTTTGAGTGAATATGAACGCCACAATCGGGAATTGAGAAAAATTAAAAAGTTTATATTTCAAAAACATCAGAAAAATGAATTTGAACGCTGTTATCTGGAACATGCAGACCGTTATCTTTGCTGTGCAGAAGAGGCTTTTAAGCGTATCAGTCAATCTTCTTATGACAGACTGCGTACCGTAAGCCTGGAAAGAGGCTGTGTCTGCCATGGAGCGTTTCATCAGCATAACATTTTGATGTGGGATTCAGAAACTGCGGTTGTCAACTTTGATAATTGGAATTATGATGTGCAGATGGCAGATTTGTATCAGTTTATGAGAAAGATATTAGAGAAACACGGTTGGGACAAAGAACTGGGAAAAGAGATGATTCAAAGCTATTGCGAGATTCGCCCGCTCATAAAAGAAGAGAGGGAAAATCTTGCCGTCCGATTTGCTTATCCGGAAAAATTCTGGAAACTTGCAAATTATTATTATACGCACAATAAAGTCTGGATTCCGAAAAAAAATCTGGAAAAACTTAAAAAGCTGATTTCTCAGTACGAAAAGTGGCTTGAATTTGTAGAAAGTATCAACACATTGGAAAAATAAGAGAAAAAGATGTCCGGGGCTTTTTGAATACGCTTGACAAACTATAGGAAACAAGGTATAAATAACAGTATGTTGAGGTTGTATTTTGCAGCCACAGTTAGAATCAACATTGTAAATAAGATTATTTATTTTAGGAGGAAATATTCATGAACAGAACAGAATTAGTTGCAGCTATGGCAGCAGAAACTCAGTTATCAAAAAAAGATGCAGAAGCAGCTTTAAAAGCATTTATCGATGTAGTATCTGCTGAATTAAAGAAAGGTGAAAAAGTTCAGTTAGTTGGTTTTGGTACTTTCGAAGTAGCTGAAAGAGCAGCAAGAGAAGGAAGAAATCCTCAGACTGGTGAAACTATGACAATCGCAGCTTCTAAAAATCCAAAATTTAAAGCTGGTAAAGCATTAAAAGATATGGTAAACGCATAAAAAATGAGATTAGACAAATATTTAAAAGTCTCCCGTCTGATTAAGCGCAGAACTGTTGCAAATGAAGCCTGTGATGCGGGACGTGTTCTGATTAATGACAAACCGGCAAAGGCATCTGCGCAGGTAAAAGCAGGAGATATTCTGGAAATCCAGTTCGGAAGCAAGAATGTTCGAGTGGAAGTGCTGGATGTGCAGGAAACGGTGAAAAAAGAAGCAGCAAGCGAGCTGTTCCGTTACCTTTAAAATTTGTGTATATTAGAGAAAAATCCCCCATATAATCTTTTTAAGAGAGTTGGGGGATTTTTTATTTTGGAAGAAAAAGTGGTGGAAAGAAGAGCACATAAACTGGAACTTCGTGCAAGAAATAAGGGGAGTATAACCGGAGTCAGTGATGTGCTCTGTTTTGATGAAGAAGAGATTCGTTTGGTGACAGAATTGGGTATTTTAAGTGTAAAGGGAAAAGAACTGCATGTGACACGGCTTGATTTGGAAAAACAAGAGGTAGACATTGCAGGGAAAGTAGACAGCCTTATTTACGACCGGGCAAGGGGAGAAAGTGTGCAGGGAAAAGAAGGAATGATAAAGAGGTTTTTTAAATAAAGATGAGCAAATATATGGAACAGGAATTTTTGCTTCTTCTGAAACTTTTCCTGACGGGGATTTTCCTTGGTCTGCTTTATGACTGCCTTAGAATCTGGCGCAGTGTGATGACGAACAGCCGTTTCTGGATTGATTTACAGGATTTAATTTATTGGAGTAGTGCGGGTCTTTTTGTTTTTTATGTTATATATATGGAAAATAATGGTCAGATACGTGTTTATGCGCTGGCTGGAATGGCAGCAGGAGCTCTTTTCTATTATGCGACAATAAGCAGATGGATTGTGAGACTGTTTGGATTTTTATTGTTGAAAATCGTAACTTTATTTGGAATCTTGCTGACTCCTCTACACAGGGGAAGAAAAAGGTTGAAATTATGTATTAAAAGAGTTAAACTTTTTTTGTATGAACAAAAGTCGATACAAAAAGTCAGGAAGAATCAGAATGAGAAAGAAAGAAAATCAAAAATTCAGTCGGAAACGAAGAGAAAAATTAAAGAAAGATGAAAATAGACAGCCGGAAAGCAAAACGGCGATGATTAGTGTGATTTTAGTTGCTTCTGCACTTTCGATTTCTTTAATGGCAAGAAGTTATGCATTAGAAGAAAAAATAGGTGACTATAAAAGCCAGAGAAAAGAAGTCAAGGCACAGATATCAGCAGAGGAGCAGCGCACAAAAGAGATTGAAGCATTAAAAGAATATATGCAGAGTGATGAATATGCAAAACAGGTAGCAAGAGAAAAACTTGGACTGGTGGAAGGAGATGAAATTATTTTTAAAGAAAAGTGATAATTTTGTCTAAAATTTTTTGAAAACCAGAACATGTTTTTGACAAAGTTTAAAAGAAAAAACATCTATAATACTCTTTGGACAGGAGTGGCTGTTTAGGGAGGGATATAAGATGCAGGAATGGATGATTGCCATGTTCATAGTCAGTATCCTGTTAATACTGAGGGACATGGCAAAAACTGTTTTTTCAGATATGAGAAAAAGTGCGGCAACTGTAATTTATGAAGAGCATCCGCAAAAAGAGAGAATGAGACGTTATGCCGCTGCATTTCAAAAGCTTGCGGATAGTTTTTATGGACTTCCTTATCGAAAAGACTATATCAGCAATGGAGAGCTGGAAGACATGATTCGACAGCTTCGGGATGGTCCTTGCAGAAGTTGTACGGCGGGAAAACTCTGTTGGGAAGAACATCCTTTGCAGACGTATCAGATTTTATATCATCTGCTTCGTTTGATGGAAAAACAGGATGTACAGAAAATCATGTCGGCAAGAGCGAATTTAACAGAGTTTTGTATCAATCAGGGGAAAATGACGGAACAGATGCAGAGGCTGATGGAACGACAGAAGCAAATCCTGATTTGGAATAATAAACTGCTGGAAAATCGGATGGCGGTTGCAGAACAGTTGGGAGAGATGGCACAGCTTATGAATACGCTGTCGAATGAACTCTTTGATATTATCCCTGTAGATGCCGTGTTTCAGGAAGAGTTAAAACGTCGTTTAAAGAAAAAACATATTTTGGCAGGAAATATCTGGATGTTAGAACAGCCAGACGAGAAAATCCAGTATTTCTGTGAATTATATACGAAGGGAAAACGCTGTATTTCGGCAGCAGAAGCAGGACAGGTACTTTCAAAAATGTGTGGCTGTCAGATGACACCCCGAATAGAGGGCAAGATGTTTCTGACAAAAGAAAAGATGACCGTGCGATTTGTAGAGGATGTAAATTTTCGGATTTTATATGGAGCTGCAAAGGTAACAAAAGACAGAGAAACAATTTCCGGTGATAATTATATGTGCACGGCAGAAGATAATGGTCAGTTTTTTATGTGTCTTTCGGATGGAATGGGTTCTGGACTCGAGGCTTGTAAAGAAAGCGAACATGTGGTAGATTTATTAGAACAGCTGGTGGAGTCTGGATTTTCAGGGGAAAGTGCGGCAAAATTAGTGAATTCTGTTTTAAATCTTCAGATGCGGGGCGGTAAATTTTCAACCGTTGATGTGTCAATCATTGATTTATATACGGGAATGTGTCACTTCTTAAAGGCTGGTGCAGCAACGACATTTATCAAGCGTGACCAGTGGGTTGAGAGTATTTCATCGGAGAGTATGGCACTGGGGCTGGTATTTCCGGCAGATTACGAATCACTGACAAAAAAGTTGTATAATGGTGATTTTTTAATTATGGTGACAGATGGAGTTTTAGATGCACTTCCGGAGGAGCGGGCCGAGGAGACTTTAAAGGAAATTATTTTACAGACTCATGCGAAAGCGCCTCAGGAATTAGGAAGAGGAATTTTACAGAAAGTGCTGGCACTTTGTGAATATAAGGCAGCAGATGATATGACTGTGCTGGCAGCAGGCGTATGGAAAAAATAAAGATTGGAAAACAGATGAAATGAAAAAGGTATTTTCCTATATCGAACAATATCAGATGATAAAACCGGATGACAGGGTGATTGTGGGGTTTTCAGGAGGCGTAGACTCAGTAGGGCTTCTGCTTTTATTAAAAGAATATCAGACAGAATGTCAAAAGAAATCTCCGGAAAAAAATTCTTTTTTGCTTGAGGCAGTCCATGTCAATCATCAGATTCGAGGTGAAGAAGCAAACAGGGACGAAACATTTGCAAAAGACTTGTGTGAGTCACTTGGTGTTTCCTGTTCCTGTTATTCCTATCCGGTTTTAGAACTGGCAAAAAAGCAACATTTAACGGAAGAAGAAGCAGGGCGGATGGTCAGACATCGGGCGTTTGAGACGCAGGCGAAAAAGGCGAAAGAGACCGTTAAAATCGCACTTGCACATCACAGAGATGATTTGGCGGAGACAATGATTCATAATCTGGTACGGGGAACAGGAATCGGTGGAATGGCGGGAATCCGTCCGGTTACAGAGATTAATGGGATTTCTTATATTCGTCCGCTCCTTTGTGTGGAAAAAGAAGAAATTAAAGAATGGCTGGAAAATAAAAATCAGCTTTGGGTAGAAGACAGTACCAACAAGGAAGCTTCTTATACAAGAAATAAAATCCGTCAGAATATTCTTCCACAGTTGAAAGGACTGAATGAAAAAGCAGTCCTGCATCTGGCAAATGCAGCAGAAACTTTTCTTATGGCAGAGGAATATATTGGCAGAAATGCGGATATGATGTATAACAGATATGTAATCTGTAAAAAGGACAGAACAATCATAAAACAGGGATTATTTCAGGAAGATAGATTAATGCAGTCTTATGTGATTCAAAGAGCGGTTTCTGAGACAGCAGGTAAAAAGAAGGATATCGGAATGTTACATGTCAAGCTGATACAGGAGCTTGAAAAGAAGCAAAGCGGAAGCCGAATTTCTCTGATTTATGGGATTACAGTCTGGCAGAATTATGGGGATATCTGTCTGATAAAGGGAGAACTTGAAAAAAAATCAGAAATCGAGCTGAAAATGGAAGTATTTCCTTATGAAAACATGCAAATTCAGGAAAAAAAGTATACGAAATGGTTTGATTATGATAAAATAAAAGAGATTCCGTGTGTGAGAAAAAGACAGGCGGGAGATTTCCTTACCGTAACGAAAGAGGGAGGAAGAAAAAAATTAAAAGATTATTTGATTGACTGTAAAGTTCCAAGACAAGAAAGAGACAGTCTTACTGTTTTAGCAGACGGTTCTCATATTTTATGGGTAGTAGGATATCGTATCAGCGAATACTATAAAGTTACGGAAAAGACGAAAACAGTAATCAGAGTACATGTAAAAGGAGAAAGCGAAGATGAGTGAAACAATCAGAGAGTTAATCAGTGAAGAAGATGTGGCTGCAAAAGTAAAAGAAATCGGAGCACAGATTACAAAAGATTATGAAGGTAAAGCGGTTCATTTAATCTGCGTTTTAAAAGGCGGAGTGTTCTTTACCTGTGAACTGGCAAAAAGAATTGAAGTGCCGGTAAGCCTTGACTTTATGTCTGTATCGAGTTATGGGGATGATACTAAATCAAGTGGAGTGGTAAAGATTATTAAAGACTTAGATGAGAGTATTGAAGGAAAAGATGTTCTTATTGTAGAAGATATTATTGATTCCGGAAGAACATTAAGCTATTTAATCGAAGTATTAAAACAGAGAAATCCGGCAAGCATCCGTCTGTGTACCCTGCTTGACAAGCCGGAAAGACGAGTAAAAGATGTAAAAGTAGATTATGTATGTTTCAATATTCCGGATGAATTTGTAGTGGGATATGGTCTGGACTATGCACAGAAATACAGAAATCTTCCATTTATTGGAGTGGTAGAATTCTAAGGGCAGTCCGGTGAAAGGAGATACACGAAGTGAATAAGCAGGCAAGAAGCTGGATTCCAAGTATTCTGCTGTTGATTGTATTGTTTGTTGGCGGTTACTGGTTTATGACCAGACAGTTTACAATTAATAACAGTTATTCCCAGCAGGATTTCTATGAATCCGTACAGAATAATGAAGTGGAAAGTGTATACATCCATCCGAACAAAGAATACCCAACCGGAAGAGTGTCAGTTGATTTAACAAATGGAAATTCCGTACAGTTTTACGCTTTGGATGTAAAAGAAATACAGGATTTTTTGGGAGATTATTCAGAAATTGCACTGGAAGTCGGAGATGTTCCGGGAGATAATATTTTCCTGTCTTCTGTACTGCCGATTATTTTAGTGGCAGGGATGGCATTTTTTCTGATTAGTATGATGAGCAGACAGATGTCTGGAGGCGGAGGTGGCGGAACCAATGCCAAGATGATGAACTTCGGAAAGAGCCGTGCCAGGATGACGGTGAATGAAGAAAATAAGGTGACATTTAAAGATGTTGCCGGTTTGGAAGAAGAAAAAGAAGACCTTGAAGAAGTAGTCGATTTCTTAAAGAATCCACAAAAGTATACAAAAGTCGGGGCGAGAATCCCAAAAGGTGTGATTTTAGTCGGACCTCCGGGAACCGGTAAAACACTGCTTGCAAAAGCAGTTGCGGGTGAAGCCGGAGTGCCGTTCTTCTCGATTTCCGGTTCGGATTTCGTAGAGATGTTTGTTGGTGTAGGTGCATCGAGAGTCCGTGATTTATTTGAAGAAGGCAAAAAAAATGCACCATGTATTATTTTTATCGATGAGATTGATGCGGTAGCAAGAAAACGAGGCACTGGAATGGGCGGTGGTCATGATGAAAGAGAACAGACTTTGAACCAGTTATTGGTTGAAATGGATGGTTTTGGAGTCAATGAGGGAATCATTGTGATGGCTGCGACAAACCGTGTAGATATTTTAGACCCTGCCATTTTACGTCCGGGACGCTTTGATAGAAAAGTTGGAGTTGGAAGACCGGATATTAAAGGTAGAGAGGAAATTTTAAAAGTTCATGTAAGAAAGAAACCTCTTGGAGAGGATGTCGATTTACATGAAATTGCAAGAACAACCGCCGGATTTACCGGTGCAGATTTGGAAAATCTTATGAATGAAGCTGCGATTTTAACTGCCAAAGATGGAAGGTATTATCTGACGCAGAAAGATATCCGTCAGGCATTTGTAAAAGTTGGAATCGGTGCAGAAAAGAAAAGTAAGGTTATTTCAGAAAAAGAGAAGAAAATTACAGCATATCATGAAGCAGGACACGCAATTTTATTCCACCTTCTGCCAAATATGGGACCGGTTCACACGATTTCTATTATTCCGACCGGTCTTGGGGCAGCTGGATATACGATGCCGCTTCCAGAGGTAGATGAAATGTTTAACAGCAAAAATAAAATGCTTGAGAACATTGTAGTAGACTTAGGAGGAAGAGTTGCTGAGGAACTTATTTTCAAGGATGTGACGACCGGTGCTTCTCAGGATATCAAACAGGCAACACAGCTTGCAAGGGCGATGGTGACACAGTACGGAATGTCAGATAAAGTCGGATTGATTAACTACGGAAGTGATGAGGACGAAGTATTTATTGGTCGTGATTTGGCGCATACGAGAAATTATGGCGAACAGACCGCAGCAGTGATAGATAGCGAAGTAAAAAGAATCATTGATGAAGCGTATTCACAGGCAAAAGAGCTGATTGGTTCACATATAGATGTCTTACACAAATGTGTGGAACTGCTGTTGGAAAAGGAAAAAATCGGACGGGAAGAATTTGAGGCATTGTTTTCAGAAAATGAGGAGCAAAAAAGCTTAGAGAATGATTTGGGCGGTACTTTGTATGATTTAACAAAGAGATAAGCAGAGTCGTTTTATAGAGCATGTAAAATTATTCAAAAAAAGTTTTAAAATAATAATAAGATTGTGCACACTTTTTGTGCCGTACATGCTATTATAATAACTGTAAAAACCCCCCAATACATTATATAGTTTTTGCTACACCCCATAAGAAGAAATACCTTCTCCAAAAGAGGCAGTCGAGAGACTGCCTCTTTTACTTTACACTCATTTAGAATTATAAAGAGTAATTCAAACACAGACCGGAATAAAAAGAGAGGATGCAAAATATGAATTACGAAAACTTAAAAAATATGCAAAAAATTCAGGAGTATGTGACGAACATGCGCCCTGCTTTCAATAAACGTGCGGTATTTAGTGATGAGACGGAAAGTTACCGTATGCCATTTGAGCCAAAAGCCGGAGACACAGTAAAAATCAGAATTCGTACGAAACGTGGAAATGTTGATATGGTCTGTCTGGTCAGCGGACAAGAAAAAAAGAAGATGAATCTGGTTGAGACAAGAGATGGGTTTGATTATTACGAAACTAAACTTCTGGTTGGAACAGAAACCATTCATTATCATTTTGAATTATTTTCCGGTAAAGTGCATTGCTACTATAACCGTTTTGGTATTGTAAAAGATTTAGATGAACATTATGCATTTGGAATTGTTCCGGGATTTGAAACTCCGGATTGGGCAAAAGGTGCAGTCATGTACCAGATCTTTGTGGATCGTTTTTGCAATGGAGATAAATCAAATGACGTTGTAACCAATGAATATTCTTATATTTCAGCACCGGTACAAAAAGTAGAAGATTGGAATCGGCCGCCACAGGCAATGGATGTTCGTGATTTTTATGGTGGAGATTTACAGGGAGTATGGGATAAGTTAGACTATCTTCAGGATTTAGGTGTAGATGTGATTTATTTCAATCCGATTTTTGTCTCTCCATCCAATCATAAATACGATATTCAGGATTACGATTATGTAGATCCGCATTACGGAAAAATCGTAAAAGATGGAGGAGAACCGTTAAACTGGGGTGATCAGGATAATTCTCATGCATCAAAATACATTCAGAGAGTAACCGATTATGAGAATCTGGAAGCAAGTAATCGTTTCTTTGCACGATTTGTAGAAGAAGTACATAAAAGAGGAATGAAGGTGATTCTGGATGGTGTCTTTAATCACTGTGGTTCATTTAATAAATGGCTGGACAGAGAGCGTATTTATGAAAATCAGGCAGGTTATGAAAAAGGGGCTTATGTATCGGCAGACAGCCCATACCGCAGTTTCTTTTTATTCCATAATCAAAATGACTGGCCGTATAATAAAGACTATGATGGCTGGTGGGGACATGAAACTCTGCCAAAACTGAATTATGAGGCATCGGACAGTCTGTATGAATATATTATGAAAGTGGCAAGAAAATGGGTTTCTCCGCCTTATAATGTAGATGGATGGAGGCTGGATGTGGCAGCAGATTTGGGACACAGCAACGAATATAATCATAAATTCTGGCGTGATTTCAGAAAGAATGTAAAAGAAGCCAATCCAAATGCGATTATTCTGGCGGAACATTATGGAGATGCCAAGAGCTGGTTAGAGGGTGACCAGTGGGATACTGTTATGAATTATGATGCATTTATGGAACCGGTGACTTGGTTCCTGACCGGAATGGAAAAACACAGTGATGAATACAACGAAGGCATGTACGGAAACAGTGACTGCTTTATCGGGGCAATGAAATATCATATGGCAAGCTTTTATGCTCCATCTTTGATGGTATCCATGAATGAGCTTTCCAACCATGACCATTCCAGATTTCTTACAAGAACCAATCATAAAGTAGGTCGTGTGGCTAATTTAGGTTCCCATGCAGCATCAGAAGATATTAATAAAGCAGTATTGCGAGAAGCCGTTGTCATGCAGATGACTTGGCCTGGCGCACCGACTGTTTATTATGGAGACGAAGCAGGGGTATGTGGATTTACAGACCCGGATAACCGAAGAACCTATCCGTGGGGAAATGAAGATAAAGAGTTAATCGAATTTCATAAAGAAATGATTGCGATTCATAAAGAAAATGAAGAATTTATCAAAGGTTCTTTAAAATTCCTTGCAAATGATTATCAATTGCTTTGTTATGGAAGATTTACGAATACACAAAGAAGTGTGATTGCAATCAATAACAGTAATGAAGCTAAAACAATTTCTCTGTCGGTATGGGAACTTGGAATCTCACGATCCAGAGAAATTCACTTTAAACAGTTAATTGCAACCGGTGATTTCGGTTATAGCCTGATAAAGAAAGTATCTGTCTGTAAAGGCGGTGTGCTTCAGCTGACCCTGCCATCACATGGTGCAGTCGTTCTTCGTTGTACCGAATAGGAAAAAGTGCGTTAAAGCACGTTAAAATACGTTAGAAATAATGAAAATAAAAATATGAATTGACAGACAATACAGGATTTGATATAATTATTTTCAATAAAGAAAAATGCTAAGACGAGGAGGAGTACATGCTCAACCGGTTTTCAGAGAGAAGATGGCAGGTGAGAATCTTCAGCAAGGGAGTATGGAAGTAGCCTCTGAGCAGTGAGACGAACGAAGCGGATAACAGGTTTTCAGTAGCGCTCAACGGAAGTTTCCAACGTTATATGGAAAATGATATCGAAAAAATCTGATTTTTTTCCGTATCAGCAGAGTGCAGGAAGAGATTCCTGAAATTAGGTGGTAACACGGATTGTTTATTCGCCCTAAGCCAGAGATGGTTTAGGGCGTTTTTTTATCCCCTCGTGAGGGCACTCAAGTAAATTTGAATTAGGAGGAAACGATATGAAAGGGACAGAATTGTTTGTAAAGGCATTACAAAAAGAGGGAATTGATTTTCTTTTTGCTTATCCAGGAGGATATGCGATTGATATTTTTGATGAATTATATAAGCAGGATTCCATTCAGGTAATTCTGCCACGTCATGAACAGGGGCTGGTACATGCAGCGGATGGATATGCAAGAGCAACTGGGAGAACCGGAGTCTGTCTTGTAACAAGCGGACCTGGAGCAACAAATCTGGTAACAGGAATTGCAACTGCCAATTATGATAGTGTTCCGCTTGTTTGTTTTACCGGTCAGGTACCGACAAGCTTGATTGGAAATGATGCATTTCAAGAAGTTGATATTGTAGGGATTACAAGAAGTATCTGTAAATATGCGGTAACAGTAAGAAAAAGAGAAGATCTTGGAAGAATTATTAAAGAGGCATTTTATATTGCAAATACCGGAAAAAAAGGACCGGTTGTAGTAGACCTTCCAAAAGATATTATGTTAGAAGAGGGCGATGACCTTTATCCAAAAGAAGTAAAAATCAGAAGCTATAAGCCAAGCAAAGGTGTTCATATCGGGCAGCTTAAAAAAGCAAATTCTCTGCTTTCACAGGCAAAGAAACCATTATTTTTAATGGGTGGCGGAGTCAATATTTCCGGTGCAAATGAAGAAGCAAAAAAACTTGCAGAGCTGACACAGGTTCCGGTT
The DNA here is from genome assembly GCF_054657695.1 of Blautia stercoris. NCBI lineage: Bacteria > Bacillati > Bacillota > Clostridia > Lachnospirales > Lachnospiraceae > Blautia > Blautia stercoris. Next base: position 1,058,005 of record NZ_BAAHYF010000001.1, on the reverse strand, counting down.
ATTACAACCATTATGGGAAAAGGGGCACTTCCAACCAATCATGAACTGTATATTGGAAATGTTGGAATGCATGGATGCTATGCCGCAAATCACGCAATCAGTGAATGTGACCTGTTGTTTTCAATTGGAACACGTTTTAATGACCGTATTACCGGTAAGATTGATGAGTTTGCAAAAAATGCAAAAATTGTTCATATCGATATTGATGCGGCTTCGATTTCCAGAAACATTCAGGTTGATATCCCGATTGTAGCCGATGCAAAAGAAGCAATGACAGCACTTTTAAAACATGCCAAACCATGTGATACCAAAGACTGGCTTGAAGAGATTCGTGGATGGGAAAAAGAACAGCCACTTGGTATGAGGAAAGATAAGGGAATCACACCGCAGAAGATTATCGAATGTATGAATGAAGAATTTAAAAAAGCGGTTGTTGTAACAGACGTTGGACAGCATCAGATGTGGGTAACACAATATCTGGAAATGGATGAAAACAAAAAACTTTTGACTTCCGGTGGTCTTGGAACGATGGGATATGGACTTCCGGCAGCAATCGGTGCAAAATTCGGTTATCCGGATACCCCTGTTATCTGTGTTTCCGGTGATGGTGGAGTACAGATGAATATTCAGGAGCTTGCTACCGCAACAGCTTACGGACTTCCGGTTATTCTCTGTATCTTTAATAACAGTTATCTGGGAATGGTTCGCCAGTGGCAACAGTTATTTTATGGAAAACGTTATTCCTCTACCTGTACCAGAAGAAGAAAATCTTGCAGTGCTACCTGCAAAGGACCTGGAGAACAGTGCCCAAAATATCAGCCGGATTTTGTAAAATTAGCAGAGAGTTATGAAGCTTATGGAATGAGAATTGAAAAAGAAGAAGATATCAAAAAAGCATTTGAATTTGCAAAAGAACATACAGATGCACCGACCATACTTGAATTTATGATTGACAGCGATGAGCTGGTACTTCCTATGGTACAAGGCGGACAGGCACTTGACTGTATGATTTTGGACTGCTAAGGAAAGGAGAAAATGATTATGAAAAAAAGATGGATTTCATTATATGTGGAAAATGAAGTAGGTGTACTGGCAAAAATTGCAGGATTATTTTCAGGAAAATCCTATAATTTAATGAGCCTGACAGTAGGAACAACGGAAGATTCGACCATGTCACGAATGACAATCAGTGTGGAAAGTGATGATGCCACATTTGAACAGATAAAAAAACAGCTCAACCGCTGTGTCGAAGTAATCGAAGTTATTGATTTTACAAATTGTCCGATTCACAGAAAAGAAGTATTGTATATCAAAGTGAAAAAATGTGATGAAAAAATAAAAAATGAAGTGCTTAGAATTGCAGGTATCTTTAAACTTCCGATTGTGGATTATGGAAAAGAAGAAATTTTGCTGGAATGTATGCAGACAGAAACCAGGAATGATGAAATGATTGCTTATTTTTCACAGTACTTTAAAAATATTGAAGTAGTAAGAGGAGGGAGTGTAGCAATCCAGGGAGTTAGTATTCAGGATAAATAAGATTAAGAAAAACAGAAAATAAGAAAACAGTGTCGGTTTAATACGGAAGGGCTCTTGAATCGGCACTGTTTTTTGGTGTGAAAAATCGGTACAAATTTGGTATAGAATAAAAAAAATACTCCAAACCCAGTAAGAATTTGGAGTAAAAAAATGCCGCAGACCGGAATCGAACCGTTTTTCTTAATCTCAAATACTGATAGAAAGGGGCTTTGAAGACTTCATCACGGTTGCGGTGTTCAAAAAGTGTTCAAATGTTTGTCGCATACAAACTTGAAGTTATCTTTTTCCTAATGGCAATGCTATTAAATTTCCCAATAATGCAATAACAGCATATCCAACTACATAAACCCATGCACTTGAGTTATAAAATATAAATATAGATGGCGCAAACATTATTGCTACAATCAAAATATACCAGAAGTTAAAACCATTCCTAATCCCATAAAAAACAGAGGTTATTAAACATATTAGAGGAATAATTACTAACATAACAATCATTGCACTTCCTGTGTTTTTTATAAACCAAGGAACGATATAAAAATCTATCAGCAACAGTAGGTAGAAAACCATGTTCTTTTTTAATTTATCCATCATATCATCATCCTTTCAAATCCCGATTTGTCTGTTTCACATTATACACAGTATAATTCCATTTCACAAAATGTTCAATCAAAAAAAGTATGCAAGATTTTTATATTTTCTTGGCATACCTCTTATTGCAGTATTTCCTTGTTCGTATTTTCGCAAACTAACGTTCCGCAAGGATGCCCAGTGCGACGGTTCCTAACAGGGCGGCGGGTCGACTGGGCAAGTGGTCGGCTGAGAAGCATTTTCTACTCAACGACATATTTAACGTTTGATTCTCTCCGTCCCTCATATTTCTCCTGTGCCAACAGTTTATCAAGAAATTCTGACACTTCTTCCATGTCTTCACTGTCTATCAAATCCAGTTTTATCAATACATCAAGGTCTGTCTGATTCTTCGGTTGTATTGAGATCGGCTGAGATGTATCCACAACCACTTTCAACTGTTTTGTCTTATTTGCTGTTTCAATATCCGTAGTTAATCCCATAACGTGGCTTTTACTCACGCCGAATATCTGTGATAATTTTTCCCATATAGATTCATCTCTCGGCGTTCCGTTTCCATTTTCATAGTTCGTAAGCATACTTTGTGAAATGCCTAATTCTTTTGCAAGTTCCGCAACGGTTATATTCTTTTCTTTCCGCAATTCTTTTATTTTATTCATAGCGAACCTCCTTTATAAGCACATTATATTTCATCAAATTTTCTCTGTCAATCTTTTTATCGGATATTCAGATATTTTCTATTGACATTCTGCAATGCTTGTTTTATCATAAGATTATCTTAATATCTGATAATCAGATATCTATAAGGAGGTGAAACGATGATTAGAGGAAATGACTTTATTTTAAATCCAGACAAACTGCAAGAGGAATTTCAGTTAGTAGAAGTTTCTGACTGGGTAGACTTTTCTACAAAAGAAAAATTAGGATTCTACTATACAGTTCTTCTTCCAAAATTAAAGTTTGAAAAAGTCAAAGTAGGCATTAAAGCTAACACAGCGATTGTTACCAACGAAGAACTTGAACAAAAAGGGCAGATTCCAGTCTCATTTGATGGATTACATACTTGGGCTAGTCTCTATAATGGACGTCTTTCTGTCAAAGCAGAAGCTTCCAATATCAGAAAAGTGGGAATGAAATAATTTCCCTACTATGTCAGCCAGTCAGTACCGGACAACGTCATAGGTGCTGAACTGGCTGACCTCTATACTTGATATATAAAACAACATCTTCCGAAAACAATCGGAGCATTCATTACAAAAATTGGGATATGAGGTGAGATTCGTGAGCAAAACAAAAGAGTGTTTTGCATACAATACGAAAATCATTGAAACTCCTACTACAAAAGAAGTATATATTTACGAAAACCCTATTTTTATTCACTCGAAAGAAAAGGCAAATTTAACAGACACAAGTAACCGAAAAAAATTTGATGAAATGTCAGCTCATAAGCAATATGACAGTTTAAAACGCAAGCAGAAGCATTACGAACAGGCTCGTTGGGATATTGCCCGTATTGTTGACTGCAACTTTGATAACAGAACAAAATTTATAACACTGACATTTAAAGAAAACATTCAGGAAATCCTGATAACCAACAGAGAATTTAAGTATTTTATCCAGCGATTAAATTATTATTTGTACCATACCAAAACCCAGTTATTAAAATACCTTGCAACGTGGGAGAAACAGAAGCGTGGAGCAATCCATTATCATGTTATTTTCTTTGATTTTCCGTATATAGCAAAAGAAAAATTACAGAATTTATGGTCACATGGATTTATTAAAATCAATCGCATTGATGTAGACAGCAAAGAAAACAGAGGTCGTTATCTTAGCAAGTATTTTGGAAAAGACCTTGATTTGAAAGAACATAAGAAAAAAGCCTTTTTTAAATCTCAAAATCTGAAAGTTCCACACGAAACAAAAGTCATGCTGACCGAAGACATTTTACATGACTTACAAAAAGAAAATATCGTCTTTCAGAAAGAATACACAAGGCAAATTTACGATACCAACACTTTCTTATCTACTGGTTCATGCTTAAAGGACAGCAGTGTTATCTACATCAAAATTAAAAAAGAAAATCCTTGCGTAAAGGGGGAATCTTATGGATAATCCCGTTACGTTTTCAGATATAACATTATTGAATACGTTAGCCACCTGTGCTAACATGACCACAGATGAAGTCTTCAAAGATTTTAAAATTATGGCAAATAAAAAAATCTTGAAGAATCACAAATATGAAATTTATTACTCGGAATCAGAAAAAAGCTGGCGTACTTATTTACCCGATGAAACCAAACCTAACAAACGCCGTCCTGTTAAGAGGAAGAGTAAAGAGAACCTTGAAAAAGAAATCATCAGATTTTATATCGAAAAGCAGAAAGCTGAAAACCGTCAGAATGTCACACTAGAAGAATTATATGCTGAATGGCTTTTGTATAAAAGAGATTATACTTCCGTAAAAGCAAAAACAATTCAAGAATATGTATCTGAATGGAATAGATTTTTCAAAGATACAGAACTTGTTAAAATGAAGATAGGCGAAATCAAACCAATCACGCTTATCCGCTTTTTCAGAGAAGCTACAAAAGACCGACAGTTCACGCACAAACGAGTCAGTAATGCCCGTTCTGTTTTGAATGGAATCATGAGTTATGCGATCGAAGAAGAAATTATATCACATAATCCTGTCTCTGATGTGAATTTCAAACAGTTTACCTATAAGCCAGTAGAAGCACAAAGTGACAATGTATTTTCCCGTGATGATACGCATAAGTTATTAAATTATCTTCGGTGTATCATAGAGCCATATTCTCTTGCAATACAGTTATCTTTCTATCTGTTTATCCGTGTTGGAGAAACAAAAGCGATCCGTTGGGAAGATATTGACTACAATAACAGGCTTGTATATCTTCACAGACAGGCGACCTGTGAACGTACATTGAATGATGATTTAACATTCTCAAGCCGAAAAGTAAAAGTAGTAAATCAAATGAAAGGAAATACTTCTCATGGATTCCGTAAACAGTTCCTTACAGACGAAGCACTTAAAATTCTTCACAAAGCAAAGGAATTAAATCCAAATGGAATATATGTCTTTGAACCCAACGGCGAGATTATGACAACAGACAGCTTTAATCGCCGTTTGAAGAAATATTGCAAAGAAGCCGGTGTTCCTTATCATTCCAGTCATAAAATCCGCTTTTACAATGCTTCAACAGCTTTTGACGGAAATAATCTTACAACCCTTAGTTATTTAATGGGACATAGTGAGACAGCTACAACATTGCATTACTTGCGGAATGTCAATAAGAGGAAGAATGACAGGCTTGCTTTTCAGAATCTTGGTATTTCATCATAAAGTGTTCAAAGGTGTTCAAACATTTTAAAACAAAAAAATAAGAGAAACGCTGTAAATTCAACGTTTCTCCTACTTTTTACTAATGCCGCAGACCGGAATCGAACCGGTACGGGTATCACTACCCACGGGATTTTAAGTCCCGGGCGTCTGCCAGTTCCGCCACTGCGGCATAATAAAATAAATAGGATGGGCGATGGTGGATTCGAACCACCGAAGGCGTTGCCAGCAGATTTACAGTCTGTCCCCTTTGGCCACTCGGGAAATCGCCCATATTTATTTTTGCCATTTGTCCTGACAAGGTATTATTATAACAGATAAATTAGAAAAATCAAGAACTTTTTCAAAAAAATTAGAAAAATCTTTATTGCTGTTTAACCAAATCAAGTAAGTCCCATGCTTCAATTGCGAAAAGCAATAAGCAAGGGTGGGGACTTGCTTGTATCAGGAGGGGGCAAGCCCCTTCTGATAAGCTGCGTAGCAGCTATTTGGTTATGAGCAAGTAGCGAAGCGGATTGCGAATATCCACTTGACTACAGGAAAATAATAGAATATAGTGCAAAAATCAAGAAATTGTTGTATAATAAAAGTAATAAAAAATGAAAGCACAGACAATAATGTGACAAATTGCGGGAGGTGTCTTTATGGGGAAAGTAATTACAATCGCAAGAGAATTTGGCAGTGGGGGAAGAATAATTGCACAAAGTCTGGCAGAACAGTTGAAGATTGGATTTTATGATAAAAATCTGATCACACTTGCTGCTGAGCGGAAAAATCTGCCGGAAGAGAGATTAGAGCGGGTCGATGAAAGAAGAGAAAATCCATGGCGCTATGATATGGAAGATGATATTGCCATACAGAGACAGTTTTATTATGAACCACTCAATGATGTATTATTTGAAGCCCAGAGTGAAATCATCAAAGAAAAAGCAGAAACAGAAGATTGTGTAATTGTAGGAAGATGTGCGGATTATCTGTTAAGAATCAAACCAGATTGCCGTTGTGTTTTTATTACGGCACCGTTGGAAAAACGAATCCGAACCATTTCTGCCCGCACCGGATTGGATGCAAAGGCAGCAAAGCAATTAATTAAAAAAGTAGACAAGCAGAGAAAATATTACTATGAAAATTATACGGACCGAAAGTGGGGAAAACATCATGGATATGACCTCTGTCTTGACAGCAGTCGATTGACGAAAGAGCAAATTCTTAAAATATTGACTACATTATATGAAACCATTGAGTAAGCTGTAGTTACAAAATTAAGTGCAAAAAAATTCTGAGAACACATAAATCAGAGAATGTATAAGAAATGTATAAGATAAGATTAGAAGCGAGGGTCAAAAGCCCTCGCTTTTTTTGAGAAAGTTTTTCATTTTCAGAAAAAATCAGCATGAAAAAGGACCATTCAAAGTTGACATTTCGAATGGTCCTTTTAATTACTATTATCCATTGGATTATACCTTCCTGATTTTTAAATTTTTTTGGGATAAAACGTTAAGTTTTCGGTGGTCCGTACCTCCTGTTCTTGAATTTTTAATAAATTTTAAGGTAAATCATTACGTTTTTGGTGGTCTGTACCTTCCTTTCATAAAAATATGAGGTATTACGTTATGTTCTTGGTGGTATCATTCCTTTCGGGTTTGTTTGTTTCGTTCTCTTTGTTTATGATGTTATTATATCAGGTAAAAATCAAAATGTCAACAACTAAATTGAAAATAATAAAAAAAATAACGACTAATTTTAAAATTGATAGAAAATATTGTAATTATCAGAAAATTATAAACAGTAATTTTTTGTCTCTGTATAGCAACTAACATCTGGCAGAATAAAGAAAAGAGTGCTATACTTCATACAGAAAAAACAGAATGAATCATAAGCAGAAAGGAATTAAAATAAAATGAATCAAATTGGAAGAAACGATGCATGTTGGTGTGGAAGTGGAAGAAAGTATAAAAAATGCCATGAGAATTTTGACCATAAACTCAATCTTCTTCATGGTCAGGGACATTTAGTACCTTCTCATAAATTAATTAAGACAGAAGCTCAGATTGCAGAAATTAGAAAGAGTGCGGAGATTAATGTAAAAATCTTAGATTATGTTGCAGAACATATTAAAGAGGGAATTTCCACTGCTGAAATTGACAAATGGGTATACGACATTACAACAAAAGAAGGAGCAATTCCAGCTCCGCTTGGATATGAAGGATTTCCAAAGAGTGTGTGTACTTCGATTAACAATCAGGTGTGTCATGGAATACCATCTGAAGATATTATTCTGGAAGAAGGCGATATCATCAATGTTGATGTGTCTACAATTTTAAATGGATATTATTCCGATTCTTCTCGTATGTTCTGTATCGGAGATGTCGGGGAAGAGAAAGCACGTCTGGTTCGTGTTGCAAAAGAGTGTGTGGAAAAAGGTCTTGAACAGGTAAAAGCGTGGGGCTTTTTAGGAGATATGAGTCAGGCAGTGCATGAACATGCAGTAAAAAATGGCTACAGTGTAGTAAGAGAAATTGGTGGACACGGAGTTGGTCTGGAATTTCATGAAGACCCATGGGTCGGTTATATTGGAGCAGCAGGAACCGGAATGGTAATGGCACCAGGACTGATGTTTACAATTGAGCCAATGGTTAATATGGGAACAGATGAAATTTTTGTGGATGAAAGAGATGGATGGACCATTTATACAGAAGATGATATGCCGTCTGCACAGTGGGAGATTATGGTTCTTGTAACGGAAAACGGACCGGAAGTCATTGCGTGGTAAGAAAAGAAAGCAGAAAGAGGAAAGGAAAAAAGTAAAATATGAGTATTGCAGTTGCAGTGTTGAAAAAAGGGGAAGGACGTGCATTAAAATCAGGCGGACCTTGGGTTTACGACAATGAAATCGCAAGTATTATGGGAAACTTTGAAAACGGAGATATTGTGATTGTACGTGATTTCGACGGCTATCCGCTTGGGAGAGGATTTATTAACACCAATTCAAAAATCCGGATCCGTATGATGACAAGAAATGAAAATCAGGAAATTGACCGTGAATTTTTAAAAATGAGAGTACGAGACGCGTGGGAATATCGAAAGAAAACGGTAGATATTTCAAGCTGTCGTGTGATTTTCGGGGAAGCAGATTTTCTGCCTGGGATGGTGATTGACAAGTTTTCAGATGTTCTTGTTGTACAGTCTTTAGCACTTGGAATTGATAAGTTAAAAATGATAATCATTGAAGAATTAAAATCAGCAATGGCAGAAGATGGGATTACAATCCGTGGTGTTTATGAGAGAAGCGATGCAAAAGTGCGGCTTCAGGAAGGAATGGAAAGAGTCAAGGGATTTATCGGTGAGCCATTTGATACGAAAGTACAGATTGTGGAAAATGGTGTAAAATATATTGTAGACATAGAAGATGGACAAAAAACAGGCTTTTTCTTAGACCAGAAATATAACCGTCTTGCCATTCAGAGATTATGTAAAGATGCGAAAGTTTTAGATTGCTTTACGCATACAGGCTCTTTTGCATTAAATGCGGGAATTGCCGGAGCAAAGAGTGTAACCGGAGTCGATGCCTCTCAGCTTGCAGTAGACCAGGCAACAGAAAACGCGGAGTTAAACGGACTCGAAAAGCGTGTAAAATTCATTTGCGAGGATGTCTTTGAGCTGCTTCCTAAGTTAGAAGCCGAAGGAGAAAAATATGACGTAGTAATTCTCGACCCTCCTGCATTTACAAAATCAAAAAATTCGATTAAAAACGCAGTGAAAGGTTATCGAGAGATTAATTTGCGAGGAATGAAACTGGTCAAAGACGGAGGTTATCTTGCAACTTGTTCTTGTTCTCATTTTATGTCGTATGAGTTGTTTACCCAGACAATCGGACAGGCAGCAAGAAATGTGCATAAACGTCTACGTCAGGTAGAATACCGCACACAGGCAGCAGACCATCCGATTTTATGGTCTGCAGATGAGTCGTATTACTTGAAATTCTATATTTTTCAGGTAATTGACGAAAAATAGAAAATAAAATATTGACAATCTTTTTTATCCATGCTATGTTGTAATTGCTTATATGACTGACGGAAGTGGAATCAACCACAGGGAGTATAAGCCGTTGAAGCCGACCGTCTGGGCATTGGATGTTCAGAAAGTGGGCTTTTTTTTCGTTATTATTATAGAAAATTTTGTTCTATGAAATGAAAGTCAACGGATCAATTAAAAATGTATGATGGGAAAAAGGAGAGACATTCATGAAAATGTTATCGCTGGAAACAGAATTAAAAGAAAATGCTTATCCTGGACGAGGAATTGTAATTGGAAAGTCCAAAGATGGTACAAAAGCAGTGACTGCTTATTTTATCATGGGAAGAAGTGAAAACAGCAGAAATCGTGTGTTTGTAGAAGATGGAGAGGGAATCCGTACACAGGCATTTGACCCGTCTAAATTAACTGACCCAAGCTTAATTATTTATGCGCCGGTTCGTGTACTGGGAAATAAAACAATTGTGACAAATGGTGACCAGACAGATACCATTTATGAAGGAATGGACAGACAGCTGACTTTTGAGCAGTCTTTAAGAAGCCGTGAATTTGAGCCGGATGGTCCAAATTATACCCCTCGTATTTCCGGAGTTATGCACATTGAAAATGGAAAATACAACTATGCAATGTCAATTTTAAAGAGCAATAATGGAAATCCGGATGCCTGCAACCGTTATACCTTTGCTTATGAAAATCCGGTAGCAGGAGAGGGACATTTTATTCATACTTATATGCATGATGGAAATCCACTTCCAAGTTTTGAGGGAGAACCAAAACTGGTAGAGATTCCAGATGACATTGACGCATTCACAAAAAATGTATGGGAAAGCCTCAATGGAGATAATAAAGTTTCTTTATTTGTACGTTTCATTGACCTTGAAACGGGAGACTATGAGACTAGAATTGTAAATAAAAATCAGTAATCTAAAAATGTTACGGCATTAGAGTATTTTTAAATCTGTTCTAACAATAAAGGAGAAAATGAGAATGAAAGAATTAGCATTAAAGTATGGATGTAACCCAAACCAGAAACCGTCCAGAATTTATATGGCAGACGGAAGTGAGCTTCCAATCGAAGTAATCAGCGGAAGACCTGGATATATCAACTTTCTGGATGCATTTAACGGTTTTCAGTTAGTAAGAGAATTAAAAAAAGCGACCGGACTTCCGGCGGCTACTTCTTTTAAACATGTATCGCCAGCCGGTGCTGCAGTGGGACTTCCGTTAAGTGAGACCCTTGCAAAAATTTACTGGGTAGATGATATGGGAGAGCTTTCTCCGCTTGCCTGCGCTTATGCAAGAGCAAGAGGTGCAGACAGAATGTCTTCCTTTGGTGATTTTATTGCACTCTCTGATGAATGTGATAAAGATACAGCGATGCTGATTAAACGAGAAGTTTCTGATGGTGTTATCGCACCGGGATTTTCCAAAGAGGCACTTGAAATTTTAGCGCAGAAGAAAAACGGAAACTATAATATCATTAAAATCGATGAAAATTATCAGCCGGCACCGTTAGAGCACAAACAGGTTTATGGTGTGACATTTGAACAGGGAAGACAGGAACTTCCAATTGATGATGAACTGCTTTCCAATATCGTGACAGAAAATAAAGCAATTCCGGAAAATGCAGTCAGAGACTTAAAGATTTCCCTGATTACATTAAAATATACACAGTCCAATTCCGTCTGCTTTGTAAAAGACGGACAGGCAATCGGTATCGGTGCAGGACAGCAGTCTCGTGTACACTGCACAAGACTGGCAGGACAGAAGGCAGATAACTGGTGGTTAAGACAGTGCCCGAAAGTCATGAATCTTCCATTTATTGATGGAATCCGTCGTGCAGACAGAGATAATGCCATTGATGTTTATATTGGAGAGGAATATATGGATGTTCTTGAAGATGGTGCATGGCAGAGAATCTTCAAGGAAAAACCGGAAGTCTTTACAAGAGAAGAGAAACGTGCATGGTTAGATAAACTGACCGATGTTACTCTTGGTTCTGATGCATTCTTCCCATTCTCGGATAATATTGAGCGTGCACATAAGAGTGGTGTAAAATATATTGCAGAACCAGGCGGTTCTGTAAGAGATGATGCAGTAATCGAATGTTGTAATAAATATGGTATGGCAATGGCATTTACAGGCATTCGTTTGTTCCATCACTAAAATTACGAAAATTATTTTTAAAAGAGGCGGCAGTGAGAGTTTTCTTACTGCTGCTTTTTGATGGTTTAAAAAAGTGAAATTTTAGTTGAAGAGAAAAATAGAATTTGCTATACTGTATACGACGTAACGGGATTGTGGTTGGACAGACCGCTGCGAAATAAATTTACAGGAGAGGTTTAATAAAATGAGTATAAGAATTGGTATCTTAGGTTATGGTAACCTTGGAAGAGGCGTAGAATGTGCAATCAAACAGAATGCAGACATGGAATTAAAAGCAGTATTTACCCGTCGTAATCCTGCAGATGTACATATTCTTACCGAGACAGCAAAAGTATATTCTGTAGATGAAGCAGTAAAAATGAAGGATGAAATCGATGTATTGATTCTCTGCGGAGGAAGTGCAACCGATTTACCGGTACAGACTCCAGAATATGCACAGTACTTTAACGTAGTTGACAGCTTTGATACACATGCAAAAATTCCGGAACATTTTGCAGAGGTAGATGCAGCAGCGAAAAAGAGCGGAAAAATCGGCTTAATTTCAGTAGGCTGGGACCCGGGAATGTTCTCTTTAAATCGTTTATATGCAAATGCAATTCTTCCGGAAGGAAATGACTATACATTCTGGGGCAAAGGTGTAAGCCAGGGTCATTCCGATGCGGTTCGTAGAATTGACGGTGTAATTGATGCAAGACAGTATACCATTCCGGTAGAGAAGGCATTAAACGCTGTAAGAAATGGTGAAAATCCGGTACTTGCAACAGGCGAAAAACATACAAGAGAAGTTTTTGTTGTGGCTGAAGAAGGTGCAGATAAAGATAGAATTACAAATGAAATCAAAACAATGCCGAACTATTTTGATGAATATGAAACAACGGTACATTTCATCAGCGCAGAAGAAATGAAAGCAAATCATGCAGGACTTCCTCATGGTGGCTTTGTAATCCGCAGTGGTCAGACAGGATGGGAAAAAGAACATCATCATGTCATCGAATACAGTTTAAAACTGGATTCTAATCCGGAATTTACATCTTCTGTTATTGTAGCTTATGCAAGAGCAGCTTACCGATTAAATCAGGAAGGACAGAGCGGATGCAAGACTGTATTTGATATTGCACCGGCATATTTGAGTACAAAAACACCAGAAGAACTTCGCAAACATATGCTTTAATAAGCAGATTGGGAGAGGATATCAGTGAATTTTGATTTAAAAACGGAAGTAAAACGAATGGGTCTGGGCTTAATCAGTGCACTGATTATGGCAGTGAATATTAAAACACTGGTAAGAGCAGGAGGGCTGTATCCAGGTGGCTTTAACGGAATTACCCTTTTGATACAGACAATCTGCGAACGATTTTTGAATCTGCAGATTCCATTTACAGCAGTCAGTCTGTCATTGAATGCAATTCCTGTTATTATTTGTTTTCGTGCAATTGGCAAGAAGTTTACAAGCACTTCAGCTCTGATCGTTATTGTAACCAGTGTGCTTACAGACTTAGTTCCTTATCATCCAATTACAGATGATATTCTGCTGATTTCTGTGTTTGGCGGTATTATTAATGGATTTGCAATCAGTTTGTGCCTGATTGGAGGCGCAAGTGCCGGAGGTACGGACTTTATTGGGATTTATTTTGCAGAAAAGAAAAATAAAGACGTATGGAATTTTATTTTACTTGGAAATGCCTGTGTGTTGACCATTGCCGGAGTTTTATTTGGCTGGGATAAGGCACTTTATTCCATTATTTTCCAATTTGCTTCTACGCAGATGATACACATACTTCATACTGCCTACAAGAAAGAAACTCTCTTTATTGTTACGGATCGTCCGGATGATGTTTATAAAGAAATTTATGAAGTGACAAACCATAGTGCAACAGAGTTTGCGGCAACAGGCTGTTATTCTAATAAACAGAGAAAGATGTTATATTCTGTTGTATCTTCCTCAGAGGCAAAAGTTTTAGTCAGTCGTGTGCAGAAAGCAGACCCGGAGGCATTTATTAATGTGATTAAAACGGACTTTCTGGAAGGACATTTTTATCAAAAAATTGACTATTAATCTGGTTAATTTGGTATGCGTATCAGGTGTGTCACAATTTGTTCCGTAAAAATTAAATAAAAGGACTATTACAAAAATGTGAATTTTTTGTGATAGTCCTTTGTTTTTTTACCATTTTGTGGTACAGTAATAAGTGGAGTAGAGCGATTAAAAATCGTGAAAAATAAACGAAAAGAGAAGTCGAAAGTTGTTTCGACGAGAATTAAGGCAGCTTATTGTAAGACAGAGGGAAAATACAGAGAGTATTACAAGCAGCAGGAGGAACTAAATGAAAATAAAAGAAGTAAAAAAACTGCTGGCAATCGCTGTGAGTGTTTCTATGCTTACACCGTCAGGTGTATTTGCATCAGAAGTTTCCAGTACAGAGGCAGCAGTAACGGCTGAACAGACAACAGGGGAAACGAGTGTGACAGAGCCGGAGCAGTCATCAGGAGAGGTTTCTGAACCGGAACAGCCGTCTGAACCGGAACAGCCATCTGAGCCGGACCAGCCGTCGAATCCAGACAAACCAGAAAATCCGGATCAGCCGTCAAACCCAGATAAACCAGAAAATCCGGACCAGCCGTCAAACCCGGATAAACCAGAAAATCCGGATCAGCCGTCGAACCCGGATAAACCAGAAAATCCAGACCAGCCGTCAAATCCGGACACTCCGGAAAATCCAGATAAACCAGCCCAGGGTATGACTCCGGAGCAATATGAGGCATCAACCGGATATAAACTTCCGGATGGTTATGCTTACGTGCTGGATGCAAATGGATATGTCATTATCGAAAATGGTGCACCAAAGCTTGCGAAAAAAGCAGAAGATAATACAAAAAAAGACGATAACAATAATCAGAATAATAACAATAACAATAGTAATAGCAATAACAATAGCAATAACAATAGTAATAACAATAGCAATAGCAATTCTTCTAATGATAACAGCAGTGATACCAAGAAAGATACGGAGAAAAAAGAAGATACAACCGCAGCAAACAGTGGAAGTGGTTCAAATTCCCAGTTAATTGCAAATCAGCAGATTTATTCTTCTCTGCCTACAATGGTGGATGATTTCCGTTTCTGGACAGTTGCAAAGAAATATGCCTTTGCAAAAGAAGAACTGTCAATCGTAGAAGAAATGAAGGATGGAGCAAAAGAAGTAGGTAAACTGTCAAAAGATGGTGTCTGCTATATTCTTCAGGAAGAAAACGATGGATGGCTTTTTGTAGAGTCAGGTGATGTACGTGGTTTTGTAAAAACAGAGCAGGTGATTTTAGGCGATGAAGCAGACCAGATTGTACAGAAACTGACGGAAGAGGCAAAAAAAGAAGCAAAAGAACAGAAAAAGACATACAAAGGAATTGCAAAACTGTTGACAGAAGCAACACCGAGCGTTCCGGAATCCGAAAATGGAGCATTTTTCCATACTCGTTCTACGGTAAAACAGACCGTTGTGGATAAAGTGTATGCACTTTGTAATGCAGATTTTGTAACAATTCATGAAGATAAAAATACGGAGAGTCGTGCTGTCGGAACGTTAAACAAAGACAATATCTGTTATATTTTAGCAGACGAAAATGCGGAGTTTGTTTATGTGGAATCCGGAGATGTCAGAGGATTTGTAGAAAATAAATTCCTTGATACGGACAAGAAAGAAAAGGAAAAAGCAGAAAAAAGTTTGTTAACACAGGCAACAGCCGCAGCTTCTGCTCTTAAGAATACAAAAGAGGTCATCAGTCTGTTCCCTACAACAAAAACGGCTGCTGACCAGAATGATGATATTGATAACATTATCAGTAATAAAATTTCTGCAACCGGAGAAGACCAGTTTGTGACCGCACAGGAAGTCGTAAAACCGGCAGAAAATGCAGCCTGCTATTATACTTTGACTTCTGTAAAATCTGGTGTTCCAAACGGGGAACTGAGAACTTCGATTGTTCAGTTTGCAAGTCAGTTTATTGGAAATCCTTACGTATGGGGTGGAACAAGCTTAACAAACGGTGCAGACTGTTCTGGATTTGTACAGAGCATTTATGCTCAGTATGGTTATACACTGCCGCGAGTTGCAGAAGATCAGGCTCAGTATGGTACAAAGATTCCAGTAGAAGAAGCGCAGCCGGGTGACTTGATTTTCTATGCAAGAAATGGTTATATCTACCATGTTGTTATGTACGCAGGAAATGGAGAAACCGTTGAAGCACAGAGTTCAAGAACTGGTATTGTTCATGGAACGGTCAATACGAACAATGCAGTATGGGCTGTTCGTATTCTCGAAGACACTCCGTCTACAGTAAGTGGAATTTATGGAAGTGATATTTCTGAAGTAAATGCAACACTTCTGCAGTATGGTCAGTCTCTTGGTACATTTAAAATTACACATTATTGTGGTGGTTCCTGCTGTAATGATGAATGGGCAGGTGTAACTGCGACAGGCGCTCCGTTAGTAGAGGGAGATACCATTGCAGTTGACCCGACTGTCATTCCTTATGGAACAAAAGTCATTATCAATGGTCATATCTTTACAGCAACAGACTGTGGTGGAGCAATCAAAGGAAATCGTATCGATGTATTTGTAAATGACCATAATCGTGCAAATCAGCTTGGCGTTTACTATACTGATGTGTATGTTTTAAAATAAAAATTACATAAAAATGATAAAATTCGCCACCTGCATAGGTGGCGAATTGATTTGTAAAAAGAGGAAGGAGCGTATCGTATGATTTATACAAGTCATTTATTAGAAGATACGCAGATGCAGGAAGTGGTTCGTGAATGTGCGACTGGTATAGAGAGTATTGAATTTTCAATTGCTGAAAATCTGGATCGTTTGGAAGAAAAAATCAGCAGTTATCGAGAACGACTCTGGAGAATGGGATGGCCGCATTTGTCCCTTCACGGTCCGTTTCTGGATTTGAATCCGATGACGTATGATTCTTTGATTTTAGAGGCGACAAAAAAACGCTATGAGCAGGTCTACGAAGCAGGAAGACGTCTGGAAGCAGAAAAAATTGTTTTTCATACCTGCCATTTACCGGATGCCTATCTGTTGATTGGCTGGGCAGAGCGTGTGGCAGATTTTTTTAAACGGTTTTTAGATGGGAAAGATGGAATCATGATTGTAATGGAAAACGTATTTGACCGGATTCCGGAACCGATGGTGGAAGTTGTAGAACGGGTAGACCGTCCGGATTTCAGACTCTGTCTGGATATTGGACATGCACATTGTTATTCGGATATTTCTGTCCTGGACTGGGCAAAAAGCTTTGGCAGTTACGTCAGTCATGTCCATGTTCATGACAATATGGGTGACAGAGACAGTCATATTGCACTTGGAGAAGGAACAATTCCTTATGAAGAAGTGCTGGGATTATTAAAACAGAATAATCCACAGATGGATTGTACGATTGAGTGTAGTAGTCTTGAAAAGGTAAAGAAATCTTATGCCTGTCTGAAACAGTTAAAAGAAAATGGTATCTTATGAAAAATAAAAAAGGGCACATTCTGGCGAAAACCAGGATGTGCCCTTTGTAAATATGACTGCGGCTTGGCTGATTTGTACTGTCAGGCTTATCCTTGATGGTTAAAACAGTAGGTGCACATTTTGCATGGACTTAAGCCGATAGAGGCAGTCAGGTCATCTAAACGATGATAGTGCAGAGTTGTGAAGTTTAACTGTTTTCCGATTTCCTCTAACATTTCTTTGTAGTTTGTAGAGTCTGGATCGGCATAATCAGCAAGTACTTTATCTGAAACGTTGTCTCCTTCACGCTTTGCGATGATACGGCGGGTAATTAGATCCATCTCAGATTTGGAACGTGAGAAGTTTAAGTACGGACAACCGAATAAAAGCGGAGGACAAGCCGGACGGATATGTACTTCTTTTGCACCGCTGTTATATAAAAATTCTGTAGTCTCACGAAGCTGTGTTCCGCGGACAATGGAGTCGTCAATTAAGAGCAGACTCTTATTTTTGATTAAGGCTTCGACAGGAATTAATTTCATACGTGCAATCAGATTTCTCTGGCTCTGATGTGTTGGCATGAAAGAACGAGGCCAGGTTGGTGTATACTTAATAAATGGACGAGAAAATGGAATTCCAGACTCATTTGCATAACCGATTGCATGTGCAGTACCGGAATCCGGTACACCGGCAACTAAATCAGGTTTTACATGGTCTCTTCCGGCATCATGCTGAGCCAGTTTTTTACCACATTCATATCGCATTTCTTCGACATTGATTCCTTCATAAGTAGAAGTTGGATAACCGTAATAAACCCAGAGAAAAGAACAGATTTTCATTTCATTTCCAGGTTTTACAAGAGTTTCACAACCCTCAGCAGTCAGAAAAGCAATTTCTCCAGGACCGAGTTCGCGTTCGGTTTCGTATCCAAGATTTAAGTAAGCAAAACTTTCAAATGATGCACAGTAAGCATCTGATTTTTTACCGATAATAATCGGAGTACGACCAAGTCTGTCTCGGGCTGCAAAAATTCCTTTTGGAGTTAATACGAAAAGAGTCATAGAACCATCTATCATTTCCTGGGCATATTGAATTCCCTCTACGATAGACGATTTCTGGTTGATAAGAGAAGCAACCATTTCAGTCGGATTGATACTTCCGCCGCTCATCTCAAGAAAATGTGTGCATCCGTTTTTGAAAGAAATATTGACAAGTTCCTCCATATTGTTAATTTTTCCTACCGTTGTGATGGCGAAACTTCCCAGATGTGACTGTACAAGAAGAGGTTGCGGTTCTGTGTCGGAAATACATCCGATTCCAAGCCGGCCTTCAAGTTCATCTAAATCTCCATCAAATTTGGTACGAAACGGTGTGTTCTCAATATTGTGAATTGAACGCGCAAAGCCGTTTTCACCATACACTGCCATACCACCTCTGCGTGTTCCAAGATGAGAGTGATAGTCAGTTCCGAAAAATAAGTCCAGTGTACAACTGGATTTAGAAGCTACTCCAAAGATTCCACCCATTGTTTTTCTCCTTTTTCTTCAGAATTCTTTTTATAGTACGTGGAATATTATATACTCTTTTTTAAGGATTCGTAAAGATATTTTTGAAAAAATGGTGTATAATGAAGCGAAGAGTTAAAAAAACAGCGCGAAAGGGGAACATTTATGAAATTTATTTCCTGGAATGTAAACGGTTTAAGAGCCTGTGTACAAAAGGGGTTTATCGAATACTTTAATGAAATGGATGCTGATTTTTTCTGTGTTCAGGAAACGAAATTACAGGAAGGTCAGATCGACTTTGCACCGGAAGGATATCATGCATACTGGAATTATGCGGTAAAGAAAGGCTATTCGGGAACTGCCATTTTTGCAAAGAAAGAGCCGATTGCGGTGACTTATGGTCTTGGTATTGAGCAGCATGACCAAGAGGGCAGGGTGATTACCCTTGAGTATGAAGATTTTTATGTGATTACTTGTTATACGCCAAATTCACAGACCGAATTGGCAAGATTAGAGTATCGCATGAAATGGGAAGATGACTTCCGTGAGTATTTAATTGGACTGGATAAAAAGAAACAGGTTATTTTCTGCGGGGACTTAAATGTGGCGCACCGTGAGATTGACTTGAAAAATCCAAAAACAAATAAGCATAATCCAGGATTTACCGAAGAAGAGAGAGGAAAATTCACCAAACTGTTAGAGGCAGGATTTACGGATACCTTCCGATATTTTTATCCGGAAGAAACGGGAATTTATTCCTGGTGGTCTTATCGTTTTAAAGCACGTGATAAGAACATCGGATGGAGAATTGACTATTTTTGTGTCTCAAACCGCTTAGAAGAAAAACTGATTTCTGCAAAAATTCATACAGAGGTACTGGGTTCTGACCATTGCCCGGTAGAAGTTCAGATTAATTTATAAGAAAATCAAAAAGAGGTACAGAGTTTAATGAAAGAAAGTGTAAAATTGACGCAGTTTGCAAAAAGTGCTGGCTGTGCGGCAAAAATTGGACCGAAAGTGCTGGCTGAGATTGTTGGAGGACTTCCGAAATTTTTCGATGAACATCTTTTAGTCGGAACAGAGACAAATGATGACGGCGCAGTGTATCAGATTTCAGATGAACTGGCACTGATTCAGACACTTGATTTTTTCCCTCCTGTGGTAGATGAGCCTTCTCTTTTTGGAGAGATTGCGGCTGCAAATGCATTGAGTGATATTTATGCGATGGGCGGAACACCGAAAATTGCATTAAATATTGTGGCATTTCCAAATTGTCTGGGGCAGGAAGTGTTAGGTGAAATTCTTCAAGGTGGTGCAAAGAAAGTACAGGAAGCTGGGGCAGTGCTTGCCGGCGGACATTCCATTAACGATGAAGAGCCAAAATACGGTTTGAGTGTTACAGGCTTTGTCAACCCAAAGAAAATGTGGAAAAATTCAGGTGCAGAGCCAGGGGATGCTTTGATTCTTACCAAACCAATCGGAACAGGGCTGGTCAATACGGCTGCAAAAGCTGATATGGTATCAGAAACATCAAGAAAACTTGCAATTGGACAAATGAGATGTTTAAATTATTATGCATCAGAAATTTTAAAAGATTATGAAGTACATGGATGTACAGATGTGACAGGTTTTTCTCTTGCCGGACATGCACTTGAGATGGCGGAAGGGAGTCAGGTAACCATTAAAATTGATACCAAAAAAATTCCATTTTTACCGGATGTGGAAGAGTATGCCAAAATGGGTCTGGTACCAGAGGGAACGTATCGAAATAAAGAATTCTTAAGAGAAAAAATCAAATTAAATGATACAATAAAAGAAAGTTTTGAAGATTTGTTGTTTGACCCGCAGACTTCAGGGGGACTTTTAGTCAGCCTGAAAAAGAAAGATGCCAAAGAAGTTTTGAAAAGACTTCAGGAACAGGAACAGACACGCTACAGCAAAATTGTCGGTGAAGTAGAAGAAAAACAGGAAGTACATTTAATATTTTTGTAGAACAAATAACTCTTTTTGTTACAAAAGTAAGTAGAATAAAGACTCAGAGAGTATGTGCAGATGGTAAGGAGTAAGAGAAATGATTTATCTGGATAACAGTGCCACGACACTTAAGAAACCGGATTGCGTAAAAGAGGCAGTCTGGAATGCAATGGAACAGATGGGAAACAGCGGAAGAGGCGGATATCAGACTGCATTATCGGCATCAAGAATGATTTATCAGGCAAGAATGGCAGTTTCCGAGTTTTTTGATTTGAATCATCCATCCGGTGTGGTATTTACCTCCAATGCAACAGAAGCACTGAATACTGTTATTCAGGGATTATTTTCAAAGGGAGACCATGTGATTACCACTGTGCTGGAACATAATTCAGTCCTGCGCCCGCTTTATATGGAGCAGGAAAGAGGTGTGGAACTCAGCATAATCGGTGCAGATGAACAGGCAGATGTGTTATATGAGAAACTGGAATCTGCAATTAAGTGTAATACAAAGGCTGTGGTTTGTACGCATGGTTCAAATGTAACAGGCAATCTGGTTGATATTAAGCGGATTGGAGCAGTCTGCAGAGCACATCAATTATTATTTATAGTGGATGCCTCTCAAAGCGCAGGCTGTATTCCAATTTCCATGAAAGAAAACCAGATTGATATTCTTTGTTTTACCGGGCATAAAGGGCTTATGGGACCACAGGGCACAGGAGGAATCTGTATTCGTCCACAGATTTCCATCCGGCCGTTAAAGAGTGGAGGAACAGGTGTCCTGTCGTTTTTAAAGGAACAGCCACAGGAACTGCCCGAACATCTGGAAGCCGGAACATTAAACGGACATGGTATTGCAGGGCTTTTAGCGGCAATTGGATGGCTGAATCAGACCACTGTGGAAGCAGTTCAGAAAAAAGAAGAGAAACTGTTAAGGTTATTTTATGAAAATGCAAAAGAAATTCCGAAGATTCATTTTTATGGCAGACTTCCGGAAGAGGGCATACCGCATCTACCTGTGCTTGCTTTGAATTTGGGAAATTTGGATTCTGCTTATGTCAGTGATATTCTCGCAGAAGAATATGAAATTTACACGAGAGCAGGAGCGCACTGCGCACCTTTGATGCATCAGACATTGAGAACCGAAAAACAAGGCTGTGTGCGTTTTTCTTTTTCCTGGTTTAATACCGAAGAAGAAATTAAGACAGTGGTAAATGCCTTAAAGGAGCTGTCACGAGAGTTAGGATAAGGCAGAAATATCCGGTAAAAGAAAGGACTTTATAAGTTATGAAAAAATACAGGTCACTGGCAGGAATGATATTAGGCTTCCTGCTGCTTGCCTGGATGTCAAAGACGTGTTATGCAGAGATTGCCGATGTAACAGCATTTGAAAACCTGGAATGGAAAAAAGTGTATGAAGAAGCGTTGATTGCACCTCAAGGTGTTGTTCAGTCAATCTGTGCAACAAAAAATTATATTATCTGTATTGAAAATACGAACGATGCTCAGGATACACCTGATACCGTGTCTGCTTATTATAAGAATGACACGGATGCAGATGGAAATCCGGTTGAACAGTATTCGCTTGCGTTAAGAAATACGGATAATAACTGGGAACATGGAAATGGAATGGCCTATAATCAGGCAAAGGAAGAGATTTATGTTGCTCCTTATACAAGCCAGAATCCGGAGAATCGTGGCTGTCTTTTTGTAATGGATGCCAATACACTGGCATATAAGGGAAAGATTAAAATCAGTGATGATTATAATATACTTGGAATTGGCTATCGAGAAAAAACGGATCAATATGTGATACAGACGAACGTAGAAGGTGGATACAGTTTTAAGATTTTAGATAATCAGTTTCAGATAGCAGAGGATCTTGGAAGATATGAGGGAACTTCTGTTGGAACGAATTTTCAGGATTTACAATTAGTGGATGAATATATTCTAAATTTCCCATTGACCTTGAATATGGGAATTGGAGATTATTTAAACGTATATTCTCTTGAGACAAAAGAATTAGTAAGCTGTTCTAAATTGAATTTTCCGTTTGAGGGTGTTTCTAATGATGAGCCGGAGGGTTTATGTGAAATAGCAGAGGGAACGTATATTGCAGTTGTAGATGAAGATAGAACAGATGGTAGGCGGATGTTCTGTTTTTATGAAACGCAAGTGCCCTGCAAAGAAGAAGTAGTTCCGGAAGAAGGAAACATAGGTACAAACGAAAATGATGTAAGTGAATTAAACCGACAGACAGAAACAGATATACTGGAAGAACAGACAGATTCAGAAAAAAATACAGATTTAGAAGAAAATACCGATTCAGAAGAAATACCGACGTCATTAGAAGATTATAAAAAAGAAGCATCAAAGTCTTTAAAAAAACAAAGTGCAAAAAATACACCGAAGGAAGTTTCATTTGCGGAAAAAATGAGCATTGGTTTTTCAGGGATGATTACGCAGGCTCAAAAGTTATCAAAAAAACTGCCTTCTGTAGTGGAACTTGCGAAAAAAGCGGGAAATCTGGCAGGGACTTTCATAGAAACTTTATCAACAAAAATAAAAACATTGTGGAAGTCAGGTTCAATGATTCTGGCACAGAATCAGAGAGAAGTATTTTTATTTCTTGCAATAGGATTTACAATTATGAGTATTATGGGACTCTGGGTCTATATTGTCCGGCTGATTCGAATCCGAAAGCAAAAAAAAGCAAGAGCAGAATTAGAGCGGCTTAGAAAAGCATGGAGAGAAGAAGCAGAACAGTGGCTTCAGGCAGAAAGAAAGCGTCTTTGATGAAAGAAAGACGCTTTTTAGCATTTTAAAAGTAAAGCAGACATTCGCAATCCGCTTCGTTACTTGCTCATGAACGCAGTCGCTTCGCAATCTGTCAGTGGGAGCTTTCAATTCACACTGACAGAAGCATCCCCCCTCACCTGCCGCTTAGTGATCTGCGCACTTAAAGCAGGGGAATGCTTATCTGCGTTCAAAATGCGGATTTATTTTATTTATTTATAAGTTATTATCCCATTCATCTTTTCTAAAAGAAACAGAATCATCGGTCATGGAATCAACAATTGCGAGGGATTCTACACGGATGCCCTGTTCGCGAAGAGAATCTCCGCCATTCTGGAAGCCTTTTTCGACTACGATACCAGCACCTTCTAAGACAGCACCGGATTCTTTTACGATTTCCATTAATCCCTGTAATGCACATCCATTTGCAAGGAAATCATCAATGATTAAGACATGATCCTCAGCGCTTAAGAATTTTTTGGAAAGAATCACGTCATATACTCTTTTATGAGTAAAAGACTGTACTTTTGTGCAGTACATTTCTCCATCTAAGTTTAAGCTTTGTGCTTTTTTTGCAAAAACAACCGGAACATTGAAATGCTGTGCAACAAGACAGGCGATTCCAATCCCGGAAGCCTCGATTGTAAGTATTTTAGTAATTGGTGCATCTGCAAATCTGCGTTTAAATTCTTTTCCTAATTCATTGATAAATGGGATATCCATCTGATGATTCAGGAAACTATCTACTTTAAGAATATTTCCGGGTTTTACGATACCGTCTTTACGAATACGTTCTTCTAGTAACTGCATGATAAAAATCCTCCTTAAATCTTATACAACATAATACGCTATTTTATTTGCTTTGGCAAATTGTTTTTCGAAATGTTTTGAAAAAAATAATAAAATTTATATAAAACGAAAGAAAAGAGGAGAAATCATGCTATAATAGAAATATTATTGTGTAGAAATTTGAAAGGTTTAAAACGGTTAAGTGCTATGAAAGAATATGAAGTTATCCATGAAATTTTTAATCAGTGTCCGGGAAATAAGACAAGAGATCAGTTTATTGAAGAAATTGAAATTGAAGAGACACCGGAAGAATGGGTCAGAAGAAAATTCAAAAATGAGAAAGAATTACGACTTGAAAAAGTAGAAAAAGAGGATGGAACTGTAGTGATTGATGTGATGACTGCCATGATTCATCAGCGATATACAATTTCCGAAATCTAACAAATTCCAAAGTGTTGTTTTTTTACGGGAGTTTGGTATAATTAGAAAAGTGGTGAGAGGAGTATCATTATATTATGGAAGAAAAAAAACAGGTTCACAGCCATACCCATACTCACACATTAGAGGATGGAACGGTGGTAACACATTCCCACACACACAGTCATACGCATACAAAGGCGGTGTTAAACCGGCTTTCACGTGCAATCGGACATTTGGAGTCTATTCGCCGTATGGTAGAAGAGGGCAGGGACTGTTCCGAAGTATTGATTCAGCTTTCAGCGGTGAAGGCAGCAATCAACAATACCGGAAAAGTCATTCTTCAGGACCATATTGAACATTGTATTGTGGACGCAGTGGAAAGTGGAGATAAGGAAGCTTTAGATGAATTGAATAAAGCGATTGACCGATTCATTAAGTAACAAAACAAAGAATAAATAAAGGAAGGAAAGCGTTATGAGCGAAAACAAACAGTGCAGCAGTTCAAGCTGTGACAAAAAAAGCTGTGAGGGATGCAGTAGTGCAAAGAAAAATACCATCCCGAAAGAGGAATTAAATGCATACTCTGCAATTAAAAAAGTAGTCGGAGTGGTCAGTGGAAAAGGTGGAGTTGGAAAATCTTTTGTAACTGCGTCTCTGGCAAATGAAATGGCGGCGAAGGGATACCGTGTAGGTATTTTAGATGCAGACATTACAGGTCCGTCTATTCCAAGAATGTATGGTTTAAAAGGTGCAGCAATGGCAGATGATAATGGGATCTATCCGATGCTGACAGAAAATGATATTAAAATTATGTCTATTAATTTACTGCTTCCGCAGGAAGATTCACCGGTTATCTGGAGAGGACCGGTCATTGCAAATATGGTAAAACAGTTCTGGACCGATGTTGTCTGGGGTGAACTGGATTATTTATTTGTAGACATGCCGCCTGGAACAGGAGATGTTCCGTTGACTGTATTCCAGTCACTTCCGATTGATGGAATCGTAATTGTATCTTCTCCTCAGGATTTGGTACAGATGATTGTAAAGAAAGCTTACAATATGGCTGAAATGATGAAAATTCCTGTTGTTGGTCTGGTAGAAAACTACAGCTTTGTAAAATGTCCGGACTGTGAAAAACCGATTTATGTGTTTGGAGAGAGCAAAGCAGATGAAATTGGAGCAGAATTAAACATTCCGGTAATGGCAAAAATGCCGTTAGACCCGAATTTTGCATCTATGGTGGATGCAGGAAAATTTGCAGAAGTCAGAAATGAATATCTTTCTGATGCGGTCAAATGTCTGCCTAGAGCGTAAAGATAATAAGGAAATTTGGTTAGTTAATAAGAAAATTTGAGTAAAGAGATTGCAAAATAGAAAAAATGAATAATTGGTATAACCAAAAAGCAAAACAGCAAAACAAAATTGACTAAAATGCGAAGCAAAATATTATAATCATTAAACGAAATGACGAACAAAAGACGAAGTTTGCTTGAGTTTGAAAAAAAATGAAGATTGACAAATCGAAAGAATACTGTCATAATACGTCTAACAATCAAACAAGATTGTGTGAAACAAAGAACATTTTTTTAAAATTCTAAGAAGAGGTGAGAACGATGACAGAGCGTCAGATTAAACTTTCCCAAACAGAAGACGTAAAAAATTTTGTCAGAGCAGCCAGTAAATGTAATTTCGATATTGATGTTTTTTATAATAGAATTGTTGTGGATGCGAAATCAATTTTAGGCGTGTTCAGTTTGGATTTGAACCGTATACTGACTGTAAGATGTAATGGCAGTGATGACAAATTTAATCAGGTCTTAGACCAGTTTGCAATCGCATAATCAAAGAAGAGAATCCTTTGTCTGGAATCAGATAAGGGATTCTTTTTTCTTGACCTGTAAGAAATACAAACGTATAATAAAGAACAGAAAACAGGTTTTAGAGAGGAGACTTTAAGATGAAAGTAGTTAGTACAGAAAAAGCACCGGCAGCAATCGGACCATATTCACAGGCAATGGTTTCAAACGGAGTAGTATATACTTCTGGTCAGATTGCAATTGACCCGGCAGTTGGAGATGTTACTGCAACAACAATTGAAGGACAGGCAGAACAGGTTATGAAAAACCTTGGTGAAGTATTAAAAGCAGCAGGAAGCAGTTATGACAAAGCAGTAAAGACAACCTGTTTCTTAGCAGATATGGGAGATTTCGCAGCGTTTAATGAAATCTACGGAAAATACTTTACAGGAAAACCGGCACGCTCCTGTGTGGCTGTAAAAACACTTCCAAAGAATGTACTTTGTGAAGTAGAAGTTATTGCAGAAGTTTAAAAAATTAATTTACTAACTAAAAAAGAATATTTGAACGCAGATAAGCATTCCCCCGCTTCAAGTGCGCGGAGCACTAAGCGACGGGTGAGGGGGGATGCTTCTGTCAGTGGGAGTTGAAAGCTCCCACTGACAGATCGCAAAGCGACTGCGTTCATGAGCAAGTAGCGAAGCGAATTGCGAATGTCCGCTTTACAAAAAGTGTAAGAGTGTTCCCTTAAAAAAGTTTGGGAATACTCTTTTTTTATCCCCCCTCGGGGCTTGTGAAGTACCAAATACTTTGGTAAAGTAAAGTCTTAGAATAATAATGATGTATCAGGAGGTATGTATATCATTAGGAAAGAGGCGAGGATTTACTATGGCAGAATTATTAAATCAGATAGAAGAGTACTGGAGTACCAGAGTAGAGGGATATTCAGAAGTCAATGAAAAAGAGATAAACGGAACACAGAAAGAGAACTGGCTTCGGGTGCTTGAAGAACGTTTTCCGGATAAAGCAAAAGCAGATTTGAAAATTTTAGATGTCGGAACCGGTCCTGGATTTTTTCCGAGGATTCTTTCAGAAGCCGGTTATTATGTGACGGCTGTTGATTATACTGAGGATATGTTAGAGAAAGCAAAAGAAAATACAAAAGAATATCAAAGCCAGATTGAGTTTTACCGAATGGATGCACAGAATCTGGAATTTGAAAACAATCAGTTCGATGTGGTGATTTCAAGAAATCTGACCTGGAATCTGGAAAATCCGGTACAGGCTTACAAAGAATGGTTTCGGGTATTAAAAACAGGAGGAATCATTTTAAATTTCGATGCAAACTGGTATGGCTATCTCTATGATGAAGAAAAGAGAATGGCGTATGAAAAAGATAGGGAAAATGTAGAGAGAAGTCAGTTAGATGACCATTATCTTTGTACAGACATTGACCGAATGGAAGAAATTGCAAAGAAAGTTCCGCTTTCTGCAAAGAATCGTCCAGGCTGGGATGTGGAAGTTTTAAAAGAAATTGGTTTTGCAGAAATTCGGACAGATGAAAGTATCTGGCAGAGCGTGTGGAGCGAAGAAGAACGGTTAAATTATGCCTCAACACCAATGTTTTTAGTTTCAGGACAGAAAGGGGAAAACTAGTTTGGAAGCACAGAAGAATTTTAAAATTGGAACACTTGAAGTAAAGCCGGGAGAAGCTTATCATGGAAAGCTGGAACTTTCAAAGGGAGCATTTGAAGTGCCGGTGTCTGTTTTTTGCGGAAAACGACCGGGACAGACGGTGTTAATTACCGCGGGAGTTCAGGCAGGGGAATATGTAGGAATTCAGTCAGCGATTGATTTAGCAAGACATTTACAGATAGAGAAAGTAAACGGTACGATTATTATTGCAAAGGTAATCAGAAAAGAAGAATTTGAACATCGTGCCGGAAGTCTGGGAGTCAAAGATGGAAAGAATTTAAATCGTGAATTTCCGGGCAAGGAGGATGGAACAGAGACAGAACGTCTTGCTTATGCAGTTGCAACAGAGCTGTTTCCTCATGTTGACCGGTACATTGATTTACATAGTGGAAATGATTATGAGAGATTAACTCCTTTTGTTTATTATGCAGGCTGTGCAAAAGAAGAGGTTGTAGCAATGTCGAGAAAGATGGCAGAACAGGTCGATGTGCCTTATATGGTACGTTCTGCGGTTGCGACAGGTGGTGCTTATAATTATGCTGCAAGTATGGGAATTCCAAGTATTTTAATTGAACGCGGAGAAATGGGTGCATGGACGTTAGAAGAAGCCCGTTCTACAAGAAGAGATGTAAAAAATATTCTTTGCGCAATTGGAAGCTATGAGGAAAAACGAGATTATCGACAGTATTATCCGCTAGAGGTAGTAGATGTGACTTATCAGGCAGCAGAATTTACAGGATGCTGGTATCCATTTAAAAATCCAGGGGATATGATTGTAAGAGGAGAAGTGATTGGAGAAATCCGTGATTATGAAGGCAATCCTTTGGAAGTCTGCCGTGCGGAATACGATGGAGTAATTTTATTTGAGACGGGTTCTTTGCAAGTAAAAGCAGGAGGTTCGGCAATTACTTATGGACGAATTGCAAGAATATTTGATGATAGAAAAGAGCGGATTACCAAGTATTGGGCTAAACGAAGCGAGAGTTTTTTAGAACAAAGAAGAGCAGAGTTGAAAAGTGCACTCGCAGAGCGATGGATGAAGGAAATTAAGAAACAGCTTCCGGATGGTAAAAAATTAAAAATCTTAGATGTGGGCTGTGGCTCTGGGTTCTTCTCAATTTTACTTGCCAAAGAGGGTCATCAGGTGGTTGGAACAGATTTGACACCGGAGATGGTAGTAAATGCAAAGAAACTTGCAAAGGAAGAACAAGTGGAACCGACATTTCTTGTGATGGATGCAGAAAAATTAGAATTTGAGGATGCTTCTTTTGACATGGTTATTTCAAGAAATCTGACCTGGACACTTCCACATGCAGAAGAAGCCTATCAGGAATGGAAACGTGTTTTAAAGCCAGGTGGAATTTTATTAAATTTTGATGCGAATTATGGGAATGATGATTGCTCAGATACTTCAGGGCTTCCTAAAAATCATGCACATTATACAGTGGGTGATGAATTGCTACAGGAATGTGAAGAGATAAAAAAACAGCTTCCGATTAGTTCTTATGCTCGTCCGGCATGGGATTTAAACGTACTTGGAAAGGCAGGATTTTCTAAGTTTGGAATTGATTTAGAAATCAGTAGTAGAATTTATATTGAAAAAGATGAATTTTATAATCCAACTCCGTTATTTATGTTGTGTTCCAGGAAAGCTTTTTGAACGCAGATAAGCAAGTAGCGAAGCGTATTGCGAATGTCCGCTTTACCTTAAAATGAATCACCTTATGAAAAATTGGAATATCTTAATATCCCCCCAGGGGGCTTAGAAAAAGATTGGAAACTTGATATACTTATCTAATACTTTTAGTAGAATTAGTAGAATGAGGTGATAAGGTGAGAAAATATATTTTAAAAAGATTATTACAGTTAATCCCCATTTTATTGGGGATTACTTTTTTGTCTTTTGCTATGATGCGTGTCGCCGGTTCAGATGCTGTAACAGAGCTTTATACAAATCGTGGGACAGAAGTCTCTCAGGAAATAATTGATGCAAGAAGAGCAGAACTTGGACTGGATAAACCATTTCTGATACAGTATTTTAGCTGGCTTGGAGGAATGTTGACCGGAGATATGGGACAAAGTTATGTCAGTGGTGCAGATGTATTTACAACGTTTCTTTCAAAGCTTCCGGCAACATTGCTTTTGACAGGATTGTCGATAGCGTTAACGGTTATCATTTCAATTCCGCTGGGAATTTTTTCGGCAATGAAACAAGATAAGATTCCTGATCTATTGCTTCGGTTCTGTAGTTTTATTGGAAATGCATTGCCGAATTTTTTTGTTGCAATGCTTTTGATGCAACTCTTTAGTATCAAACTTAAGCTTCTTCCGGTTATTTCAGATGGTGTAAATCTAAAAAGTGCATTGATGCCGGCACTGACGCTCGCAATTTCCATGTCAGCAAAGTATATGCGCCAGGTACGTGCAACAGTACTTGAGGAGTGGAATAAAGATTATGTTCAGGGGGCAAATGCGAGAGGTGTAAGAAAGAGCATAATTCTCTGGAAAAATGTAATGAAGTCGTCGATGCTGACGATTGTTACGCTTTTAGCACTCTCAATAGGAAGCCTTTTAGGTGGAACAGCAATTATTGAAAGCATTTTTATGTGGGATGGAGTTGGAAAGCTGGCAGTGGATGCGATTACCATGCGAGATTATCCATTTATACAGGCTTATGTAGTCTGGATGGCAATTATTTATGTTTTGGTTAATCTGATTACAGACCTTATGTACCATCAGCTTGATCCAAGAATTCGTCTGGGGGTAACAAGAGAATGAGAGAGCCGACAGTAAGAACACAGAAGATACATAGAAACTATTTGAAGTTACGCTTAATTATATTTGGAGGTTTGGCACTGGCTTTAGTCATTGCTTCGTATTTTAGTGAATCATTATGCCCTTATGACCCGTATTTACAGGATTTGGGCAATGCAAAAGCAATTCCGTCAGCAGCGCATTTATTTGGTACGGACCGGTATGGAAGGGATATGCTTTCCCGTGTCATTGTGGGGAGTAAGACCAGTATTTATTCTACTTTATTATTGGTAGGATTTATTATGGTGTTTGGCACAATGATTGGAATCTTCTGTGCATGGAGCGGAAAAAAAATAGATTCTGTTTTGATGCGTATTTCAGATATTTTTCTGGCTTTTCCGGGTCTGGTGTTTGCTTTGGCTGTGGCAGCAGCGCTTGGCGGTGGAGTTCACAATGCGATTATTGCACTTGCGGCCATCAGCTGGCCAAAGTATGCGCGTGTTGCAAGGAGTCAAACGCTGGCACAAAAAGAAACAATTTATATAAAAGCTGCCAGGTTATCGGGATGTGGGACTGGAAAAATAATTTTAAAGCATATTCTTCCGAACATCTTTGGTCCGATTCTGGTTACGGCAGTATTAGATATTGGTACGATGATGATGGAACTGGCAGGTCTTTCCTTTTTGGGGCTTGGAGCAAAGCCGCCGATTGCAGAATGGGGAAGCATGATGAGCGATACAAGAAATCTTTTAACGACTCATCCATGGGTAACACTGGCTCCCGGTTTTGCAATCTTTGTATCGGTTGTGATTTTTAACTTACTTGGGGATACGGTACGAGACTGGTTAGACCCTCGAAATGGGAGGTAGAAAAGAATGTCAGAAATCATTCGATACGAACATGTAGATATCAGCTACAAAGGAGAACTTGCAGTACATGATGTGAGCTTTTCAGTGGAAGAAGGAGAGATTCTTGGAATTGTAGGAGAAAGCGGTAGTGGAAAGTCCACTTTGATAAAAGCTGCGATGGGTTTGCTTGGAAGGGATGGGCTTGTAACAAGAGGAGATATCTGGTATCAGGGACTTGACCTGCCAGATTTAAAACCAAAAGAAATGAGAAAAATCTGCGGTTCTGAAATTGGGATGATTTTTCAGATGGCGGGCAGTTCCTTTTGTCCAATTCGTACGGTTCGGGCACAACTTTATGAAAGTGTAAGAGAGCATGAAAAGCTGACAAAGGAAGAATTTGAAGTACAGGTGACAGAGTTATTTGAAAAATTTGGATTTGATGACCCGAAACGAATCTTGGACAGTTATCCGTTTGAACTTTCAGGAGGGATGCAGCAAAGAGTTGGAATTGTAGCGGCAATGTTGTTAAACCCGAAGATTCTGATGGCAGATGAACCAACTTCTGCGCTTGATGTATCGGTACAAAAGCAGGTAGTTGATGAGATGTGCATGATACGTGAAAAGTTTGGAACAACGATTTTACTGGTGACGCATAACCTTGGAGTAATTCGGGCAATGGCTGATAAGGTACTGGTACTTGAAAATGGAGAAGTAAGAGAGTATGGAAAAACCAAAGAAGTTTTGGAAAATCCACAATCGGAATATACAAAAAAACTGTTGTCAGCAGTATTAGAACTTCGGAGGTGAAAAAGCAGGGTGGATTGTATTTTAAAAGTAGAACATTTGACGAAAACGTTTGTCTCTCAGGGCAGAGATGATTATACGGCTGTTGATGATGTGAGCTTTTCTATGAATTATGGAGAAAAGCTTGCGATTATAGGAGAAAGTGGAAGTGGAAAGACAACAATCGTAAATATGATAACCAGATTGTTGGATGTAACCTCTGGAACCGTTTATCTGGATGGAGAAGAGATTACAAATTTAAGTGGTAAAAAATTAAAGCCAGTTTATAAAAAAATGCAGATGGTGTTTCAGACTCCGACAGAAAGCTTTGACCCGAGACAGACTCTTGGAGCTGGAGTGGCAGAGAGCTTAATCAATCATGGCATGAAAAGAAAAGAAGCTATGAAAGAGGCAGAAAATTTGCTGGAGTTATGCGGATTAAAAAAAGAATTTGCAAAGAGGTATCCGCATGAAGTCAGCGGAGGACAGTGTCAGAGGGCTGCGATTGCACGGGCAATTGCAATTAACCCCAAATTACTCATTTTAGATGAGGCGACTTCTGCGCTTGACGTAACTGTCCAGAAAGAAATCTTGGAATTATTGGAACGTTTGAGAGAAGAGCGTAAGATGTCCTATCTTTTTATCTGCCATGATATTGCATTAGTTCAAAATTTCTGCGACAGAGTACTTGTGATGTATCATGGTAAGATGGTGGAAGAAGGAAAGCCGGATGAAGTAATTTGTCACCCGAAAGAAGCTTATACCAGAAGGCTGATAGAAAGCGTTCTGTAAGATATAAGAAAAATAAACAAAGGGAAAGGGAAAAGGATGAACAAATCAAAAAAATTAATTGGAATGGCATTGAGTGTGTGCTTGTGTGCCAGTATGCTTGCCGGATGTGGAAGTGATAACAAAACAGAAACACCAAAAAATAATTCAAAAACAGAAAGTTCAGAAGCAAAAAAAACAATGGTAATTGGAGATACTACATTCAACAGTTCTAATGAAGAAAACAGTACCAATCCACATGACTCATATTCTGGATGGGCCTGTATTCGTTATGGTATTGGGGAAACACTTGTAAGATATTCTGATAACATGGAGATTCAGCCATGGCTTGCAAAAGAATGGGAAAATGTAGATGAGCTGACCTGGAAAATTACACTTCAGGACAATGTAAAGTTTTCAAGTGGACGTGATATGGATGCAGAAGCAGTCAAACAGTGTCTGGAACATTTAATTGAAAATCATGACAGAGCGAAAAATGATTTGAAAATTGCATCTATTGATGCAGATGGACAAGTACTTACAATTCATACGTCTGAACCAAAACCGGCACTTTTAAATTATCTGGGAGACCCTTATGGCTGTATTATCGATGTAGATGCCGGATTTGAAAATGGAATTGTTGCAGGAACGGGACCTTACATTGCAGTTGATTGTAAAACAGATGACCATTTGACATTGGTAAAAAATGAAAATTACTGGAATGGAGAGCCAAAGATTGATGAATTGACGATTCGTACAATTACCGATGGAAATACACTGGCAAATGCACTTTTGTCCGGAGAGGTGCAGGCAGCTTATGGTATGGCATATGAAAGTTATCCGACATTTGAAAATGATAATTTCCAGTTTTCACAGATTTCCACTTCCCGCTGTTTCTTTGGTAAGATGAATTTTGATGAATCCTCTGTGTGTGCAGATTCAGCAGTCAGAAAAGCAATTGCGATGGGAATTGATAAAGAAAGTTTTGTAACCACATTGTTGGAAGGCAACGGTTATCCGGCAAATGGAGTATTTCCGGAAGGCTCTGCGTTTGGGGGAGATAAAGTTACAACGGAAAGTTATGATCCGGAAGGAGCAAAAAAAGTCTTGGAAGAAGCCGGATGGAAAGATTCAGATGGAGATGGAATCCGTGAAAAAGATGGAAAGAAACTGGTTGTTAAATGGCTGACTTATCCAAGTCGTCAGGAACTTCCACTTCTGGCTGAGTCTGCGCAGGCAACATTAAAAGACATTGGAATTGAAGTAGATATTAACTGTACCGCAGATAATAATTCCATATTGGAAGATCCGACAGCCTGGGATGTTTATGCGATGGCAAATGTACAGGCTCCAACTGGAGACCCGGAATACTGGTTTACTGTATTTGCAACTTCTGATGCAACAAAGAATTCAGGAAAATACAGCAGTGCAAAATTAGATGAATTAGAAGCACAGTTAAGTAAAGAATTTGATGAGGATAAGCGAGCAGAGTTAGCCGTTCAGATGCAGCAGACTATTTTGGATGATAATGCCTTTGTATTTTGTTCGTTTTTAAAGATGAGTATGATTTCACGTTCAAATGTAACAGGATATGAATCTCATGCCTGTGATTATTATCAGGTAACCGCAGACCTTGATATAAACTAAAATATTGTATTGCAAAAGTGGATATTCCGTAGGGGATATCCATTTTTGTCCTTGTGAAAATTTGATGACTTTGGTATGATTTTAAAAAGCAATGAGAAAAAGCGAGGAAAAAGAAAATGCTTGAGACAAAACAGCTACAGTATTTTGTAGTATCAGCGGATTGTGGTTCTTTTCGTGAAGCAGCAAAAATTTTATATACAACGCAGTCTAATGTCAGCAAGGTGATTGCGGGGCTTGAGAGTCAGGTCGGATATCCTTTGTTTTTGAGAGATAGGAAGGGAATCGTTGTTACTTCAAGGGGAAAAATGTTTTATCAGCAGGCACGCAGTTTGTTAGAACAATTACAGAATTTAGAAGATGAGAGTGAAGAACACAGTCTGGAAGTGGTAAGAATTTCTACCAATCCAAGTTCCTGGTTTTCAGAATATTTTTCGGAATTTTATGAAGCACATAAAGAAGAACAGATTCGCTATAATATTCATACGGATACGACTTTAAACATTGTGCAGAGGATGAGAAAAATGGAAGATGAGATTGGATTTGTCTATGTGATGCCGGATGATGTCCTGCAGTTTGAATATGAATTGAAAAAATATCAGCTGGAATTTGAAGTCTTAAGCGAAACATTTGGAATGTTGTATTTTTCTCCTGAAAACTGGATTGAAGAAGAAAAACCGGACTTGCATTTACTAAGTGAGGTAAAACTGATTCAGGCTGAAAAAGATCCCTTTCGGAAATATTCAGCCTGGAAGATTGAAGAAAATGGGGAACGAATTCTGCCCTGTCAGGTTGCAGTTACGACAAACAGTGATTATATTATGAATATTATGATGAAAAAAAACCATCTTGCAAATATCAGCTCGAGAAGCTTTCACGTCTATCCGTTGGGAGAAGAACCGGGTTACGTGCTGTCTGCCAAAGAGGGAAAAATTTTATACGGAATAATAAGAAATCGGAATGTCTCCCGAAATCCTCTCATTGAAGAAATGATAGAAAAGATTCGGGAGAAAATTAATCAGGAAAAGTAATTTAAAAATTCTTTTGCTGCTGCAGACGGGATCTGAGGATGGTAAGCCAGAACCAGATGACGCTGTGGCAGTTTTTCTTTTATCTGAAGCGGATATAGATCTTCGTGCCTCTGCTGCAAAACAAAATCCGGAACGAAGGCAATTCCAAGACCGATTCTTGCAAGGTCGAGCAGGAGATCATTGCTGGAAAGTTCCACTTCGGGATTTAAATTTAAGCTTTTTTGTAAAAATAGAGAGTGAAGAAATTCACTGGTGGTACTTTTTTTATCAAGCATTAAAATCGGGTACTCGTGCAGTTCAAACAGGGAGAGTTTTTGTTCGGTAAAATCAAAGTATTTTTTGTTGGCGGCAAACACATCCTGAAAGGTAAAAATGGTTTTGTAATTTGTGTGAAGCTGTAACTTGGAATTAGGATAGTTACAAAAAGCAAAGTCAATCTGATGATGTTCTAAAAGTTCTGCGCATCCAATCGAAGTAGCATTGGTGACCTTGATTGTGACTTGTGGAAATTCCTTGTGAAAACGCTGTAAGTAAGGGACAAGAAAATAACGGCAGATCGTATCGGAAGCACCGATGCGAAGCGGTGTTTCTAAGGTATTTGTGCCGATTAACTGTCGTTCTCCCTGAACCAAAAGATTAACGGCAGGCTCAACATGGCGAAACAATGTTTCTCCTTCTGGAGTCAGCATGACACACTTGGTGTTGCGGGTAAAGAGTTTATGTCCGAGTTTTTGTTCTAATGATTTGATGGACTGGCTGACTGCTGACTGTGAAATGTACAGTTGTCTGGAGGCTTCAGAAAAACTTAAGGTAGAAGCAACGTAATAAAAAACTTTGTAAAGTTCAAAACTGATATCCATGGAAAAACCTCTCTAAAAAAATGATTGATACAAACAGTATAACAAAGAGAAAAATCAGCGTCAAACTATTTATTATCTGAACTTATTAAAAATATAAGATATATTAATTTTATTAATAAAAATTTCTGTGGTATGATGAACATAGAAATGCGAAAGATAACAAAAAGATGCCCTTTATGGCAGTTTTTATCAGAAAGGAGTTATTTATGAGCAGTGTAAGACGTGTGTACGTTGAGAAAAAACCAGATTTTGCAGTACAGGCGAAAGAATTAAAACATGAAATTTCAAGCTACCTTGGCATCAAGGATGTAACAGGAGTTCGGGTGTTAATCCGCTATGATGTGGAGAATATTTCCGATGAGGCATTTGAAAAAGCCTGTACCTGTGTATTCTCTGAACCACCGGTAGATTTTTTATATCAGGAAACATTTGAGACAAAAGAGGGAGATCAGTCGTTCTCTGTTGAATTTCTTCCGGGACAGTTCGATCAGAGAGCAGACTCCGCAGTACAGTGCGTACAGTTCTTAAAAGCAGATGAGAAACCGATTATTCGTTCTGCAACTACTTATGTAATTGAAGGCGGTATTTCAGCAGAAGAAATGGAAGCAATTAAAAATCACTGCATTAACCCAGTTGATTCGAGAGAAGCTGATGCAAAGAAACCGGAAACTCTGGTTACGAATTTTGAAGAGCCGGCAGATGTAAAAATCTTTACCGGATTTTCTGATATGAAAGAAGAGGAATTAAAAGCACTTTATGAATCTTTAAATCTGGCTATGACCTTTAAAGATTTCGAACATATTCAGAATTATTTTAAAAACGAAGAGAAACGCGATCCGTCTATGACAGAGATTCGTGTGTTAGATACTTACTGGTCTGATCATTGTCGTCATACTACGTTCTCTACAGAACTGAAAAATGTAGAGTTTGGAGAGGGCGATTATAAAACTCCAATCGTAAAAACTTATGAAAAATATCTGGCAGACCGTCAGGTGATTTATAAAGACAGAGATGATAAATTTGTCTGCTTAATGGATCTTGCACTGATGGCAATGAAGAAATTAAAAGCAGAAGGCAAACTTCAAGACCAGGAAGAATCCGATGAAATCAATGCCTGCAGTATTGTTGTTCCGGTTGATGTAGACGGAAAAGAAGAAGAATGGTTAATTAACTTTAAAAACGAGACCCATAACCATCCGACAGAAATCGAACCATTTGGTGGTGCAGCAACCTGCCTTGGTGGTGCAATCCGTGACCCGCTTTCCGGTCGTACTTATGTTTATCAGGCAATGCGTGTGACAGGAGCAGCAGACCCGACTGTATCAGTAAAAGAGACCATGAAAGGAAAACTTCCTCAGAAAAAACTGGTAAGAAGTGCTGCACATGGTTATTCTTCTTACGGTAACCAGATTGGTCTTGCAACCGGTTATGTTAAAGAAATTTATCATCCAAACTATGTGGCAAAACGTATGGAAATCGGAGCCGTACTTGGTGCAGCACCAAGACGTGCCGTTATCCGTGAAAATTCTGATCCGGATGATATTATTGTATTATTAGGTGGACGCACCGGACGTGACGGATGCGGTGGTGCAACCGGTTCTTCTAAGGTACATACCGAAGAATCGATTGAAACCTGTGGAGCAGAAGTACAGAAAGGAAATGCTCCGACGGAAAGAAAGATTCAGAGACTCTTTAGAAGAGAAGAAGTCAGCCATATTATTAAAAAATGCAATGACTTTGGTGCAGGCGGTGTTTCTGTTGCAATCGGAGAACTTGCCGATGGTTTAAAAATTGATTTGGATAAAGT
Organism: Blautia stercoris; assembly: GCF_054657695.1. Classification (NCBI taxonomy): domain Bacteria; kingdom Bacillati; phylum Bacillota; class Clostridia; order Lachnospirales; family Lachnospiraceae; genus Blautia; species Blautia stercoris. Next base: position 1,019,345 of record NZ_BAAHYF010000001.1, on the reverse strand, counting down.
ACCGAAAAAATACGCAGGTCTGGATGGAACAGAAATTGCAATTTCTGAATCTCAGGAACGTATGGCAGTTGTAGTTGACCCGAAAGATGTAGAACAGTTCTTAAGCTATGCAAAAGAAGAAAACTTAGAGGCAATTCCGGTTGCAGTTGTAACAAAAAGCCCACGTCTGGTAATGAGCTGGAGAGGAAAAACAATTGTAGATTTATCAAGAGCGTTCCTGGATACCAACGGTGCACATCAGGAAACAGATGTTTTCGTTGATGTACCGACTAAAGAAGGAAATGTATTAGACCGTGCAGAAGTAGACGATATAAGAGCACGCTGGATTGATACTTTAGGTGATTTAAATACCTGTTCTCAAAAAGGACTGGTTGAAATGTTTGACGGCTCTATCGGTGCAGGCAGCGTATTTATGCCTTATGGTGGAAAATATCAGCTGACTGAAACACAGGCAATGGTTGCAAAAGTGCCGGTTATGAATGGAAAAACGGAAACTGTGACAATGATGAGTTATGGATTTGACCCATATCTGTCAAGCTGGAGCCCATATCACGGTGCAGTTTACGCAGTAACAGAATCTGTTGCAAGAATTGTTGCAGCAGGCGGTGATTACAGCAAGATTCGTTTCACTTTCCAGGAATATTTCAGAAGAATGACAGAAGATAAACATCGTTGGAGTCAGCCGTTTGCAGCTTTACTCGGTGCTTATGCTGCACAGCTTGGATTTGGACTTCCATCTATTGGTGGAAAGGATTCCATGTCCGGAACCTTTAATGAGATTGATGTACCTCCGACACTTGTTTCCTTTGCTGTCGATGTAGCAAAAGAAAAAGATGTTATCACACCAGAACTGAAAAAAGCCGGAAATAAATTAGTATGGCTTCGTATGCCAAAAGCAGAGTATGATTTACCGGATTTTGAAGCCTTAAAAGTACAGTATGCGAAACTGCATGAAGACATTCAGGCAGGCAGAGTTGTTTCTGCTTATGCGTTAGACCGTCATGGTATTGCAGCAGCAGTCAGCAAAATGGCATTTGGTAATCAGATGGGTGTAAGAATTGAATCGAATGTAGATGAAAGAGATTTATTTACCGCAGGTTTTGGCGATATTATTTGTGAAGTAAAAGATGGAAAAGTTGGCGAACTGGCAATTACTTATACTGTAATCGGTGAAGTAACAGATAAAGCAGAAATTGAATATAAAAACATGAAGATTTCCATGGCAGAAGCACTGGAAACCTGGAAAGCTCCACTGGAAAAAGTATTTAAGACCCGTTCCGGTTCTGAGACAGATGATATTACAAAGAAAGAAGACAGAGGCTTATATAACGCAGACAGTATCCATATCTGCTCTCATAAGATTGCACAGCCAACCGTATTTATTCCGGTGTTCCCAGGAACAAACTGTGAATACGACAGTGCAAAAGCATTTGAACGTGCAGGTGCGAAAGTGATTACGAAAGTATTCAAGAACTTAGATGCAGCGGATATTCATGATTCAGTTGAAATTTTTGAAAAAGCAATCGATCAGGCTCAGATTATTATGTTCCCAGGTGGCTTTTCCGCAGGTGATGAACCGGATGGTTCTGCAAAATTCTTTGCAACTGCATTCCAGAATGCAAAAATCAAAGATGCGGTAACCAGACTTGTAAATGAGCGTGACGGACTTGCACTTGGTATCTGTAATGGATTCCAGGCTCTGATTAAACTGGGACTTGTACCAAACGGTGCAATTACAGGACAGAACACAGATTCTCCGACACTGACCTTTAATACCATCGGACGCCATATCTCTAAGATGGTTTATACAAAAGTTGTTTCCAATAAATCTCCATGGCTGCAGAAAGCAGAGCTTGGAAAAGTATATACCAATCCGGCTTCTCATGGTGAAGGACGTTTCGTTGCAAATGAAGAATGGTTAAAGAAACTGTTTGAAAACGGACAGGTAGCAACTCAGTATTGTGATTTAGCAGGTAATATCACAATGGATGAAGAATGGAATGTAAATGGTTCTTATGCTGCAATCGAAGGTATTACAAGTCCGGATGGACGTATCTTAGGTAAGATGGCTCATTCTGAAAGACGTGGAGATGGCGTTGCAGTCAATATCTATGGAGAACAGGATATCCAGATTTTTGAATCCGGTGTAGAATATTTCAAATAAGATAAAGTTTGGAATACAAAATTCCGCTTTATATAAAACAAAAATCATTCCTTAAATTTAAATTAAGGTAGAAAATATCTGATTTAGATATTGAAAAAGTTAAAAAAGCCTTATTTTATAGGCTTTACAGACATTTCACAAAAGGAAAAATAGAAACAGAATACAAGAAAAGTACCAAAAAAGTACCAAATGGGAAAATAAAAGCACTCTATCCGGTGGGGGATGGGGTGCTTTTTTGAAGTAGTAAAATATTATTTTTCAAGAAAACGAGAGTCGGGGAACTCTTTATCTTTATGAGTTAAAGAGTTTGAATAATAAAGGTTTTCTTTTGGCTTTGATACAGGCGGATAAATAGGCGGAAAAGTAATATTTGTACTTTCTGGCACTTTGAGCGTAATTTCGCCCTTTTTAACACGATTACAGTACCTTTTTTCTAACTGTTCCATTCTAAAAGAAACGTATTCAATCAACTCTTCTGATAATTTAGAAAGCTCTTGCTCTGTACAATAGAACCCCTTTCCATTGGGTGCAATAACTTCATAAGAAAATTGTATCTTATTTCTTAATTCATCAGGAATTGAATAAAAATAAAATTGTATTGGAGAAACTTTAGGACTAGTTTTAGCATATAATTCATCAAGTCCAAGCTCTTTCCAGTTGCTTATAAATTTGCAAACTATTTTATATCCTGCCAAGTGTAAAATTCCATTTGAATATTCATCAAAAAGCTTTTCATAGTTTTCTTCTTTCTTTTCACGCTCGTCCAAAGTCTTAGAATCACTTTCACAAAGTAAATACTCTGGGCTAACTTTGAATAGTTTTGAAAAATTCATTGCAGCAGGAATGGTTATAGGTTTCTTTCCGGTGGAAAAGTTGCTTATATGTTGTTCTGAATAATGCGCTAATTTGGCAAATTGTTTTTGGTTCAATCCAAGTGATTTAAGACATTCGTTAAAACGGATACTACTTTCAGAGTTTAATTTTTTCATCGCTTTATTTCCCCCTTTTAGGTTTAAATATAATTAATTCCTTTAAAAAAGTATAAATGCTATAAAAACATCATTCATAAAAAATTAAATTAAACTTTAATAGTTGTTTGAAAAAAGTATAACAATAATTTAAAATAAAAGCAAGTAATAAATAATAATCTTAGAAAGGAGTCAATAAAATGGAAGATAATAATTCGTCAAGGTTTGTTGATATTAAGGGTTTTATGGAATACACAACACTTGGAAAAAATCGTGCAACAGAATTTGGAAAAGAAATTGGTTGTACGGTAAGAGTTGGTAAACGGATATTATACGATTTAAGAAAAGCAGACCAATATTTTGACCGATTAACAGGAGTGAAGTAAATGGAAACAAAGAACAGAAACAACCAAGTAAATAAAGGGAATCAGTCCGGCAAGGCTGTATTTCCATCTATCGAAAGCCTGCTGCCAGTCGGGAAAGAAAATGCAATTAGTGGCAAAGATTTGCTTAAGCTGACCGGATGCAGTTCTATAAGAGATTTACAATGCAGAATCGCAGAAGAGAGGGAGCAAGGGGCAGTTATCTGTTCCGGTTCACAGTGTGGTTACTGGAAGCCAAAGAATCGGCAGGAGATTAAAGAATTTGTCCATAATATGGACGCTAGAGCAACAAACATATTAAAGGCGGTACGTTCTGCCAAGGATGTCTTAAAGATTCCAGAGGGGCAGCAGGATTTGAAAGTAGAGAGGAGATAAGGAAAATGGGAAATGAGAGAATGTTTTCACTTGATATTGTGAATGATGATAAGTTTTTGAGTATGCCGGCAAGTGCACAGGCATTGTATTTTCATTTGGGGATGCGTGCAGGGGAATATGATTTTGTATCAAATTCGGAAGAGATTGTAAGAAAGGTAAACGGTAGCATTGATGATTTAGAAACATTGTTAAGAGTGGGCTACATTCTTTCTTTTGATGGCGAAATTATGGTTGAAAAGGGGGTGAACAAGTAAAAATGGGCGGTACGAAATATTTAAAAATGCCGACAGATCTTTTTGAAAATGAAGCGATTGATTTTTTGTTGAGTCAAAAGCAGGGCACGAAATATGTAACATTGTACATAATGTTGTGCTTGAAAAGTCTTAATACAAACGGAAAGTTAGTATGCCAAGTAGGTGAAATGTTAATACCTTATAATGCTGAGTGGATTCAGAAAGATTGTAAGTATTTTTCTAAAAATACGATAAAAAGCGCATTGGAGTTGTTTAAAAAGTTGGGACTTATCCGTCAAGAGGATGAAGAAACTTTGCAATTACAGCTATTATTTGAAAAATACAATGGAAAGAGGTAAAAAAAGTGGCAGAAGTAAAATGGATTAAACTGACAACAGACATGTTTGACAATCGTAAAATTAGACATTTACGCAAATTACCAGAGGGAAACAACATTGTACTTATTTGGGTGATGCTGTTGACTATGGCAGGAAAATGCAATGCCGGTGGAATGATTTTTTTAACTGAAAATATACCGTATAATTCCAAATTACTTGCGGAAGAAGTAGACTTTGAAGAAAGAGTTGTCGAGTTGGCATTGAAAGCCCTTCATGAGTTAGGAATGATTGAAACAGATGGCGATTATTTTACAATTTCAAATTGGAAAGAACACCAGAATGTTGAGGGTATGGAAAGGATTAGAGAGCAAAATAGAATTAGAAAACAGAATCAAAGAGCAAAGCAAAAACTTGCAATAGAAGAAAGTCACGTGACGTCACGTGACAGTCACGCAACAGATATAGATATAGATAAAGATATAGATATAGAAAAAGATAATACTGTATCTATAGATACAGTTCGTAGCACTAAAGTGCAACCAGTCATTGAGGAATGGAACAAATTAAACCTGCAAAAGGTAATTTCTGTTAATGCCGGAACAACCAGAAACACATTACTAAATGCCAGATTGAAAGAATATGGTTTGGAGAAAGTTCTGGAAGCAATCCGAAGCATTGACAAAAGCTCATTCTTGAAAGGGCAAAATAAAAACGGTTGGGTAGTCACGTTTGACTGGTTCTTAAAGCCTAGTAATTTTACAAAGGTCTTAGAGGGCAATTATTTAGACAAAGGAAGAGAGGTAGAACAAGATGGGGAAGATAGAAAAGGGGAAACAACTGACCAATATTATGCCAGGAAGTACGGAATCTTTCAGAGTAACGGAAGTAAGTGAAGTAGATAAAAATGGTAAGTATTTCTTTCGTGTAAAGGGAGAAGTGAGCGGTTATGAAACGGCAGACTTTGTAGAAGATGAAAACAACGTAACCTTAGAAGAGAGCGAATATAGACGGCAACGCAGTGGGATGCCAGACGCTTACATGGCGAAAACTGGAAAGGATTTTGATTGGTCGGTTTATGGGGATGATGCAGGAGTGCAGACAACAAAAGATTTGTTAAATAGATTTATTACGGAGTTTAGACATCAAGAAATAGCCGGACGAGGGCTTTATATTTATTCCTGGACAAGAGGGAGTGGGAAAACACTTTTAGCCTGCTGCATTGCCAATGAAGTGATAAAAAGATATGACATTAATGTCAAATTTATTTCTATGTCGGATTATCTGCAAAAAATGGCAGATAAAAGTGAAACAGCAAGAGAAGAAGTAAAAGCGATTCGTGAAGCAACCCTTTTGATTGTGGACGATATTGGAGCAACGACAACATACAAAGACTGGGATAGAGAAAAAATTTTAGCTTTGGTTGATTTTCGCTATAAAAGAAAACTTTTAACTATTTATACAAGTAACGTGGAAAGTCTTGAATTAAAGTGCGGTGACCGTGCAGTAGAACGCATTTACGCAGATACCTTAGATATAAAATTGCCAGAAGTAAATGTTAGACGAATGAAAGCAGACAAATATAAACAAGAAGAGATAAAAAACATGCTTGAAAAGGCGCAGGAGTTGGGAGAAGATACCGCCTTTTAAGCATGTAACAGGAAATTGCACGTTTCCGGAAAAAGAAACAAGCCCCTTATAGTTTAAATAAATTATAGGGGGCGAATGTTTAAGTGTCAACAGAAAAGACCAATGAAGAACTGGTAAGGCTGATTTGTTCCGGTGTGGATGCAAATACAAACTTAGAACAGCTCTGGAAGCAGATGGAAAGACTTGTATATAAGATTTCAAAGCAGTACCGGTCCGAAACAGATGACTTGATGCAAGAGGGCTTTTTGGGATTAATTCGGGCGGTGGAACTGTACAACGAAGCCGAGGGCATACCCTTTGCAAATTATGCTGCTAAATGGATTCGGGCTTTTATGAGCAAATATGCAGCAGGAGATAAGGTGGTAAAACTCCCTGTAAATGATTATTATCTTTCAAGGAAAATGTTAAAGGTGATAAGTGAGTACAAAAAGCAGGAGAACAGGCAGCCGACTAGATGTGAACTATGTCACTGGCTTGAAGTTTCCCCTAGTCAGCTAAAAAGAATTGAGTACATGGTAAACATGGACGTTTCGGCAAGTTTGAATAAACAGGCATCCGAAGAAAGTGATGGTACCATTGAAGATTTATTGCAAGACTTTAACACGAATGTAGAAGAAAATGCACTTGACAAGGTGCAAAATGAGCAATTAAAAGCAACGATATGGGCACTTGTGGAAACTTTAGACGAACAACAGGCATTTACTTTAAAGGCAAGATATCAAGAAAATTTGACCTTAAAAGAATGTGGTGAACGTTTAGGAGTTACGCTTGAAAGTGCAAGACGATATCAAGAGAACGGATTGAAAGAACTTAGAAAGCCAAGCAAAGCACGACAGTTAAAGCCGTTTTTGTATGACCGAATAGAAAGCGTTTCTTTGCATGGATCCGTTTCATCGTTTAAGCATACTGGAAGCAGTTCCACAGAGCGAGCGATTTTGAAGATGGAAGAGTGGGAAGAAAGAAGAAATGGAACGATTAAATGAGTGCAGGAAAGCAAAGCTAGAAGCAGACAGGATAGCAAAGCAGATTGTGGAGCTTCAAGAAATGGGTACACCTTCATCCGAGATTAACAAATTAGGTCAGATGCTTTTACAAAAGCGCACAAGATGGTTGAAACAGTTCATGGAGATTGACCGGATATTTGGGAAGATGTCAGATACAAACGGTATGCTTGTTTTACGGTACCGGTATATTTGGGGCAAGATGTGGAGCGAAGTACAACAGAGGTTAGGCTATGAACGTGCTCACATAAACCGCATACACAAAAGAGCCTTGAAAGAATTTGAACAGATAGTCGAAAAAGGAACGAAATAGAACTGGTATTCGATTAGTTGAACTCCGAACGAACTCCGAGCGAACCACGAACGAACTACGAGAAAATATAGCCGGGTGCCTTACTAAAATAGGACTAGAATATGCCTATTTTCGCCATATAGCGATTTGAAATAGAATGATGGCAAATTGTTCCATAAAATAAAAAAATAGCTTAAAACGCAAAATACAGCGTTTAAAAGCAATATCGTTTCCAAATGGAAAAATATAGTTTTATCCTGCTGCCAAAAAGCAGCAAAAAAAGACCCCACAATATTTGTGAAGTCTTTAGATAGTGCACGCTAAGTTTCGGTGCAATGCCTTTTTATACTGCCAGTCAATGACTATGTATTACTATAAAGCAAAAACCTGCATAGACTTCTACTAACTGCCGGTATAACATCCAAACAGGAGTAAGAGACTATACAGGTTTACACTAAGGATACCAAGGAAGAAAAAGATTTAATCATCACCATGTATTCTTGCTTCAAGGGAAATTATAGAATAAATTTCCTGTAAATGCAAGCTGTATTTATTTGTTTTGGTACTTTCATCAAAGGGGTGCAACATTTTTCGTGTTTGTTTTGGAAACGTTCCGGAACTTCAAAACCATTAGTCCTAAATTAGTCTAAACCTAGTCCAAAACAACTTAATCGTCATTTTCCTTAGGGGTAGTATGTTCTTTTCGTAATCTTTTCAGTAAATCGTTTAAACCCTCTTTAGACGGTTGTGGCGCATCTTCTTCGGCTCTGGATGCGGAACGCACTCGATTAGTAAGCGGTGGATTTTGGGCTTTCCATTTCTGAATAGCGTCTTGTGTTGATTGCTCTGTACTTTTAAGTACATCCCTTTGAAAGTCTGAATCAATGTTTTCTGGCTGTTTTGGCAAATCTATGCCAGAGCTGACAGAACATTTCGTTCGGTCAGATACATTTACTTTTAGTGTAGTTATCTGCTCTGGCTCATAATAGAACAGGTCACCGACATTGCAGTTGAGTGCTTCACAGATTTTAGAAACAGAATCCACAGGAATTTGTTTGATTGAATTGTTTACGATGCCGGTTATGGTTGCTGGACGTACTCCGGTCAGTTCAGATAATTTGCGTTGGGTTAGTCCCTTTTCAGTGAGTAATATTTTTAAACGAGATTTTATCATTTTGGTTAAAAAATCCTTTCTCAATTTTTGAATATATTATACCACAAGTAGGATGGTGACCGCTACGAATAGCGGAAATAAATTCCGAATAGCGTAATAAAATTACGAATAGCGGAAATAAATTCCGAATAGCGTAACACCCACTACGAATAGCGTAACAGCAAAAAAGGAATATTATGTACTCAAAAGTGAGTACGCAGATTAAGCAAATGAGGTTTTCTAATGTCGGAAAGTGCGACCTTTGGAAGAACATGCAGCAGGGGCAGGGTGTAAAAGATTTAACAGCCAGAAAAGTGAAGCGGAAGTGTTCGGACGTTTCTCGCTTGGGACGTTTTCGTCAATTTTGGAAAAAACTTAAAGATGCTAAGAAATGCTAAGGTTGAGCAAGTACCGTTTTGGTACTCGAGATAACAGAAAGAATGGAACAAGAACATATTCCCATTTTGGGAATGTGCTTTGACAAAATGCCCTGCCCTGTCAAATTGGCAGTGTAGGTTAAAGGGGGATTTGTTCCAGAGTTGCGAAGTAATACGGCAGCAGGATGTTGAGAAATGTCAAGGTTGCGGGGGGATTTGTTCCAGAGCTGCGAAGTAATACACCGAGACAAAAATAGAAATACGGTTGTGACGGAAGCAACCTGCTTATTTTTGAGCGGGTTGAAATATAAAGGGAGTAACGATTTGTTACTCCATCACATAGAACGGTTTAAGCAGAATTGAGTTTCGCTCATTTTTGAGCAAAACTGTGAGTTTGAGATAATGGCAACAGAACCGGCAAGGAATACCGAAGATAAAACCAGTACCCTATTTCAAGGGAGTGAATTTGAGGTTTACTCAAAAATGAGTAAAAGTAAAGGGCTACGGCATTTTACCGCATCCCTGTGCAAAGCTAACATTTGCTAACTTCCTTGTCAGTAGTTCCGGAACAGTTGACAAGGCTTTAGATATTTAAGGGTGTTTCAAATTGCACACCCCTTTACTTGCCCGGTTCATCTTTCTTTTGAATATTGGTAGCAGGGGCAGAACAGGGGAAAATAAAGGTTACCAGTGTACTTTCTGGTACGGTGGTGAGTAGAGCAGGAAAGCATAAGGGGAGTCGATAGAATCTACTCCCATGGTAGGCTATCCAAAACTCAATAACAATTCGTTACCGAGTGGAAGAGGAGCAAAGATAGAACGGTGCCCGACTTGTTCACCGTCAAGAAGTGTTTCTATTCCGGCAATACCGTCGCAATTTCCGACGAAAAAAAAGAGGGGCATTGAATAGAAGTGTTTCCATTTCGGCAACACCTATTCATCATTTTCAGCTTCACGTTCCATTCTATCGTCGATAGCTTTCTTGATGTAACCGTTGACGCTTTCACCTGCTGCTGCTGCCGCTGCTTTGATTTCGTCGTATTTTTCTTTTTGGACATCCAGAGGGATGCGCTTAAGTTTCTTTTTGGCATATTCTAAATCATATTTTGTTTTATTTGAAAGGTCAGACATAGCTTGAGTCTCCTCTTCCTTGTAAAAAATAGGTTTTTCACGTTTAGCTATTATATTTAAAATGTAATTTGTCATTTTACGGCTTTTTTTGAAGTGTTGAAGAGATTCTAGTAGTTCCTCTTTTGTACAACAAGTAGTAGGTGCTTTATTATATCCGTGATTGATTGAATCATATAAATCAATAAAATATTTTTCTCTGCCGAACATATCAAATTGATTAGAACCAGACGGAAGTTTTTCAAGTATCTCTACATGAAAAGTATCTCCCGATTCGACATCTTTTTCAATGGCGGCTGTTGGTGAATAAATATGTTGCTTGATGCGAGTATACACATTTTTTGATGCACCGATATACATTTTACCAGTTCTATTATTGATTAATGCATATACTCCAATTCCGTTGTATTCAGGAATATTAGTAAAAAAATTATTCATTATGTTTCAACTCCATAGTTTCATAAAATTCTTTTTGTGAATCACGAGTAACGGCTTTTAAATCTGCATTTAAGATGTCGCAGATATTGCGCATTTCATCAAATGAAAAGTTGTTGCGATATAGTTTATTACTCATAGATTGCGGTTTTATACCAAGTCTTTCGGCTAATTCGTTGACGTTCATATTTCTTTCAACCAATAATTGTTTAAGGATTTTTGCTCCTGCCATTATAATACTTCCTTTCCTTTCGTGTACTCATTATTGATTATAATCATAATTTGTCTTTGAGTAATAGTCATATTTAAACTTCTTTCTTTTCAGAGAAGTCTAAGACTAAATCATAGCCCAAGGCAGAAAGAACTTTTTCGGCATCTTCAAAACCGAAATTTTTCTTGTTTAGCAGCTTAGTCAAGCCCTGTGGTTTGATGTTTAACCTTTCAGCGATTTCTCTTTGAGAAACTTGTTTTTCAAGCATTAGTTTTTTTATTTCAATGATAATCTGATCGTTATTTTCGTAAATAAAATTAGATGATGGGGTGCCTGATAAAGCTGTGTTTTTGTTAGATATATTATAACTATTAGCTGATGATGTCACCCAGCGACAATTATCCGGGGAATACTCCTTGTTACTGTCTATTCGATCAATGGTCAAATGTTCACCATATCCATGACTTAAAGACCATTCGAAAAAGTTTTGCAAGCCGTTAATTCCTACCCATTCATTACAAATAGTAATACCTTTTGCACCATACCATTGATAATGCTGATTGTTGGGGTTATAGCAACGTTGTTTCATACCGCAATAGATACTATATAATCGAGTTTTGCTTAAATCGTGTTTCATTAGATCACCGTCCCATCATCAAAAACAAATTCAGCGCGCCATGTTCCGCCAAGTACATCTGCGATTTGTTCAAGTTCCTCTTTTGTTAAAGTGTTCCTTTTTACTTTTTGGTTGAGATTTGATGGAGTTGTGCCAATTCTACGGGCAAGCTCTGCTTGGCTGATGCCTTTGTAGGATAAAGCCATATTTAATTTTTGAGCTATAGTCATTATATCACCTCCTAATTATAATATATATCATTCGCTTTATAAGGTCAAGCACATGATTTAAAATATCAAGCGAAACCTTAATGAAATGCTTGACAACGTTAAGCAAACGCTGTATAATATAATCAAGTTAAGGAAAGACAACAGCGAAGAGTGAAAACGATGAGGTGAAAGCGTACCGGAGACACTAACATAATACCGGACAAGGGAAAGGGAAAAAGGGAGTGCCCAAAGATGGCTAAGATTGTTTTAAGACCTTCCGGAGCTGTTGGAAGTAAAAAAAAGGCATCGTCATTTTGATGACTTGAACGAAATAACTAAATAGCGAAGAGTGAAAACTTGAAAAAGAATAGGCTACAAGCTATAATATTACACAAGAAGAATAGAAAAAAAGGATGTGATTAATATTATTAGCACAAGCGAAAAGCTAGAGATTGCGTTGAAACGTGAGGGATTCACTAAGAAAGAACTTGCTGAAAAACTAGGAGTTACGCAACCTACCATTTCTAAGAAATTCAAGTATAACGATTGGCGAGAATCTGACATCAAAAAGATTTGTGATGCCATCGGTATAGATTGTGAAATAACATTAAAACTTAGTGATGGAACAAGTATTTGATGGCTAGCCTAATTTGAAAGTAATTTCATTTTAGGCTAATTTAATAGTTGACAAGATAACTTATAAACTATATAATAAGCCTATAAGCTAATAGTGAACAAAAGAGGTGAAACAAATGAGCGAAGATAAGCGACTGGATGAAGTTATCCGAGTGCGGAAACGTCCCAACAATTTTGTCATGCTTGACAAGACATTTCTGGAAGATGATAGACTGTCATTCAAGGCAAAAGGGATTTTGGCTTACCTGTTGAGTAAACCGGATAACTGGAAAGTAATTGTGGGGAATCTGGTGAAGTATTCCAAAGACGGAAAATCTGCGGTATATGCAGGATTAAAAGAGTTGAAAGAGTGCGGTTATTATGTGAAAACCCCAATACGAAGTGAGGATGGCAGACGCATTTCACGGTGGGAAAGTACCGTGTATGAAATGCCTGATTCTCTACTTTCCGATTTTCAAGAAATAGACAACGAAGAAATTGAAAATCAATATCTTGAAAACCGAGAACGTAATAATAATTATTATAATAATAAATTAAATATTAATAATAATCATGTCAGTCTGTCAGTCAGAGAAGAGGACAAGACGGACGAGACAGACGAAAAAAACAGCATTGAAAACACTCTGGAAGTGATTCACGGCAACATTGGCTATGAACAGTTAAGACAGACAAACCCAGAAGATATGGGCTTGATTGATGAGTTTGTAAATGTGATGCTTGATACTCTTTTGTCTAAGAGCGGTGTGGTTCGGATAAATGGCGAAGAGAAACCAAGAGCACTGGTACAAAGTCAAATCATGAAAGTGGGCTATGATGATATTCTTCTTGTCTTGATGCAATTCACAAAACACAAAGAGCGCATCCAGAAGAAACGGCAATACATTTTGTCAATGCTGTATCATGCACCGATGGAGCGTAACGCACACTACACCAATCTGGTACATGCAGAATTTGGCTATTAAGCCGAGAAAGGGGAAATAAGGCATGAAATACGATTTAGCAAAGATTATGTCAAGAGCATGGAGAATTTACCGAAAAACGGCAAATTTGAGTTTTTCCGAGGCATTACATAGAGCATGGTTATCGGTCAAAGCGGAAGTAGTCAACCAAAAACGAATTGAACAGAGCAAACAGCAAGCAGGGATTACAGAGGACACCAATACATGGGCAGGATGGAAAAAGTTAGGCTATGAAGTGCTTCACGGCTCGAAAGCATTGTTTGGTTGCGATTTGATTTGGGGGTCAAGAGGTGACGGAGCGGTCTATAAAGCAAGATTCTTTGGACGTTCACAAGTGGAGTTGATTCCGGAAAATACATAAAAAAATCCCTTAGCGATGGGACGAGCAACACTAAGGGGTTCACTAAATAGTAAACAGTCGGTAATACAAGTAAATTCTAACATATCAAAAACGAAAAGAAAAGGAAAAATTAAAAAATGAGTTATGAAGTGATTGACGAAGAACAGAAAATCGCCGCTTGTAATGTGGCAGACCTTACAGCATCACAGGCGGTAAGTTTTTTCAAGGCAAATGGAGCAGACAAGAAAATTGGGGATTTTACATTCTTCTGGAGAAAAACAAATGGTATGGTGGTTTTAAACAAAGATAACCCAGAATATGAAGATTTATTATCATGGGTTAAAGATTGGCTTAAACTCCCAAAATCGAAGCGTTTAGAAGCAGAGCAATTAGTTGGAACACGTGCGAAACGAGATGCGGAACGCTTGAATAAGTGCGCAGACAGGAGAGAAGCGTTAGAAGAGTATGAGAGAATACAAATGCATTGTGTGGATGGTAGTGCAGTAGATGTATTAGAACTTATCTATGAACGCAGTGAAAAGCGTCAAGGCTTCCAAGAATATGAGTTACTGATGAAAGCATATACTTATGGAGTGATGCAGGGAAAACGAAAAGAACGTGCCAGAAGAAAAAGAACCTGCTGCCAAGGAACTGTTTAGTCAATTACTAAACAAGCAGAAAATAGGGTAACTCCAATTATCCTATTTTCGATGAATCGTTACCTGTTCGTAATATTCAAGATATTCTACATTCCTTCAATCATCCGGTTTAAGGCGCAACTTAAGCCGGATATTTTGGCAGCAGGTCAAAAAGCACAAGGCTTTTTCTACTTCTGGTGCGGCAACACTAGAAGTAAACAGAAACAACCCAAATAGTTTAAAAAGGGTCACTTTGATTATAATTGCTTATGTGGCTCTTTTGCAAGTGAAAAATGCCGAAAAAGGCATGGAAAGGAGCAGAGCATGGCAAAGGATAAAAGAGGGCGAAAGCTCCCGAAAGGAATAAGACAAAGATATAATGGATTTGAGGGACGTTTCATGTACAAAGGTGAGCGACATCTAGTACATGGAGAAACTATCACAGAAACCCAAAAGAAAATGACAGAATTAAGATATAAATTAGAGCACGGTTTTTTCGTATCAAAAGAAAAAATAGTGTTTGATGATTGGATGCAAATCTGGTTTGAAGAATATAAAAAGAACAACGTAAAACTAGGGACATATCAAACATATCTGACATTGTACAACAGTCAGATAAAAGATAAGTTTGGCGATATGCTGTTGACAGAAATTCGAGGCGAGCATATACAGAACTTTTATAATGAGTTAATAAAAGAAAAGTATGCACTTAAAACGATAAAAGTAATAGGAGCGATAATAAATGGAAGCCTAAAACAGGCAGTTAAGAACCGCTTGATAGAGATAAATCCAGTAGGTGCGGTAGAAATCCCCCAAAAAGCAAGAATAACCAAAAAAGAACGAATTGCAATGACAAGAGAACAACAGGAACTTTTTATGGAATATGCAAAGGAAAGCTATTTGTATAATTTCTTTGCGGTTATGCTTCGTACCGGCTTAAGACGTGGGGAAATGCAGGGCTTGAAGTATTCAGACGTAGATAGAAAGAATAATGTACTGCATGTACGACGGACGTTAAAACAGATAGAGGGACAAGGCTACATGGAAGATACACCAAAGACCAGAACATCGAAAAGAGATATCCCATTGACGGCTGATATTCTTTCTTACATTGAGGTACAGCGCAATTTCTGGGGGCTGAAAGTGGAGAAGATGGACAGGTATCTATTTTGTAATGAAAATGGTGAGCCTATCAGCCGGGAGAGAGTGCAGGGTGAAATAGACAGAACAATAGAACGGATTCATGCAGCAGGATATGATTTTCCACGGATAACATCGCATGTATTCCGGCATACTTTTGCAACCAGAGCAATAGAAGCAGGGATGCCACCACAGGTATTGAAAACGATTCTTGGACATAGTTCTTTAGCCATGACAATGGATTTGTATAGCCATGTATTACCAGATACTAAGGCAGAAGAAATGAACAAAATAGCAGACGTATTTTAATACTTGTACTTGGCTTGAAATATTGTATATGGTACTATGACAAAAAAGGAGTGGAAACAATGGAAGTAAAAGACTATATGAAACTGCCATATACAAGATTAATACAGGAAATCAATGACGAAAGCGGTCACTATTTCTACGGCAGAATCTTAGAATTAGATGGTTGTCAGAGTACAGGTGATACACTGGAAGAACTCTATAGTGATTTGGATGAGGTAATGGAAAGCTATTTAGAAGTGAAAATTGAAAATAATTTGCCAATTCCGTTACCGGAGCAGACAGAAAACTATAGTGGAAAATTCAATGTAAGACTTCCTAAGCCGCTGCATCAGCGTTTGGCGATCGAAGCGAAAAATGAGGGTGTGAGTCTGAATCAATTAGTTCTCTATAAATTGGCACTGTAATAGATAAGCTATTGACCTTTTGGGGTTGATAGCTTTTTTAATTATTGAGGCAAAAAAGTACCAAAAAAGTACCAAATTGCATAAACGATAATAAACTAAGATAAAAAGAAACGTAGATTTTTAGAACACTATAAAATAGGAAATAAAACAATATAAACTTAGATAAATTATAAAAAATTTTTCAAATTTTAAATTTAAATTAAGAAAGATCGTTGCAGAGCCGGTCGGCTCTACAGCGGTCTTTTTTGTCGGTTAGAAATTGTACTTTGAAAATAAAAATATAAAGAAAATCAGGATAAAAAATTAGAAAATATCGCAACTATTAGAAAAATAAAAAAAATTCAAAAAAAGTGTTGACATTTCGACTCATTTAAGGTTATAATAGCAGAGCAGTCAGGTAATGGCTGTTAACGAAATGGGATCTTAGCTCAGCTGGGAGAGCATCTGCCTTACAAGCAGAGGGTCACAGGTTCGAGCCCTGTAGGTCCCATTCCTTTTGAAAAAAACAAAAGAAATAAAAAAAGATGGCGAGATAGCTCAGTTGGCTAGAGCATACGGTTCATACCCGTAGTGTCGAGGGTTCGAATCCCCCTCTCGCTACTTGGTCAAAAGACCAAAAAAGAAAATGGGATCTTAGCTCAGCTGGGAGAGCATCTGCCTTACAAGCAGAGGGTCACAGGTTCGAGCCCTGTAGGTCCCATTCCTTTTGAAAAAAACAAAAGAAACAAAAAAAGATGGCGAGATAGCTCAGTTGGCTAGAGCATACGGTTCATACCCGTAGTGTCGAGGGTTCGAATCCCCCTCTCGCTACTTGGTCGAAAGACCAGAGATTAAATGGGATCTTAGCTCAGCTGGGAGAGCATCTGCCTTACAAGCAGAGGGTCACAGGTTCGAGCCCTGTAGGTCCCATTTCTTTTGCTAAAAAAACAGAAGAAAGAAATGAAAATGTGGCGAGATAGCTCAGTTGGCTAGAGCATACGGTTCATACCCGTAGTGTCGAGGGTTCGAATCCCCCTCTCGCTACTCTTTTTTTATCCATTTTTACATTTTTAAAGAATCATATGCAGAACAGTGCAAATGGTTCTTTTTTGTTGTACAATAAAGAAAAACTAAAAAATAGGGAAGGAAGGTAAAAATAAAATGCAGGAAAACAAAAGCTCAAATTATGATAAATTAAGCGAAGAATGGCGGTTGAAATTTCTGGAGATGGATAAAGAATTAGTGAAGAAAAAACTTCCGGAAATCAGACAGGAAAATGATATCTTTTTAATTACCCATTTTGGAGAACAGTATGGTGTTTCTTTAAAAGACGGAACGATTTTTTTAGTTAATCAAAGAGAAAGACCGGTCTCAAATGGAGTAAAGATGGATATCTATAACTTATTTTGGTATTCTAAAGAAGATGCTTTTTTCATGAACCGCTGGGTTCCTTTTCGGGATGTAAGAGGTGCTTCTCCATTTACACCGGCATTTGAGAGAAATGTGCTTATGCCGTTTGCAAAGACGTTTGAAGGACATACAGAAGAATTAAAAAAGGCAGCGGAAGCAATTGGAGGAATAAGTGTGAAACAAGGCGATGCCGGATATATCATTCCTGCATTTGACTGTATTCCGATGCAGTATTTATTTTGGGATGGAGACGATGAATTTTCAGCACAGGCAAATATTTTATATGATTATAGTGTGACGGATTATATTCATGTAGAATCTACGGTATCCCTTGCGACAGAAGGAATTTTAAGACTGGCAGAAGTGGCTGGTTTGGAACTGAACGGAAATATTTTCAGAATGTAGAAATCCCCTGGATAGGGTTAAAAAATCAAAAAAAAGAATAGAAATGATTGATTTTTAAGGGGTGAAAAAAATGAAAATAAAATCCCCCCAGGTGGCTTGCATAACAGAAAAAGACAGGGTATTATGAATTCAAGGTTATGAAATTCGTCTTCCTCTTTTACGAATAACCTTAACTTTACAGTATTGTTGGACTTGTAGAATACCTCCGCAGAAACTACAAATCCTCTAAGAATTTCGTTGAAAAAGAATTCCGTACGATAAAATGTATGGGATTCTTTTTTCTTGTAAAGGAAAAAGGAATTCGATACAATAAAAGAAAACAGTAAGGGAGAAAAAGTAAATGCAAAAAGAACAAAAATGGCTTGACTGGGCGGTGGAATTACAGAGTCTTGCGCAGAGTGCCCTGTATTATTGTAAAGATAAGTTTGATATAGAACGTTTTGAGCGGATTCGGGAAATTTCCGCAGAGATGTTAAGTGAAGCGTCAGGACTTCCGACAGAAAAAGTAAAAGAAATCTTTTGCAATGAAGTGGGATTTCAGACGCCAAAATTAGACTGTCGGGCAGCAATCTTTAAAGGGGATAAGATTTTACTTGTGCAGGAAAATAATAAGACATGGTCACTGCCAGGAGGCTGGGTTGATGTAGACCAGTCTGTCAAACAAAATACGATAAAAGAAGTAAAAGAAGAAGCGGGACTGGATGTGACAGCGGACCGTGTGATTGCAGTGCAGGACAGAGAGAAGCATAATCTGCCGATTTATGCTTATAAAGTATGTAAAATTTTTGTACAGTGCAGTGTAATCGGCGGAGCATTTCAGGAAAATATTGAAACCATACAGAGTCGATATTTTTCACTGGATGAACTGCCACCGCTTGCAGAAGAAAAAAATACAAAAGAACAGATTGAGATGTGTTTTCAGGCGTATCGTTCCAAAGATTGGGAGACAATGTTTGATTAAAAGTTATAAATTAGTGGCGAAACCCCATAAGCTTGCCTGTGGGAGTAGTCAGCAACTGGAATAAATTTTAAAACAACTTGTCAATACCACCGTACAAGTTATAAAATAAAAACCAAAGGAGTGTGTATAGTGGCAAACGAAAATGGAAAGACAAAATATTATGCACTGATGGAAGAATTAAAACAGGCGATTTTAAGTGGTCAGATTAAACCGGGAGAGAAACTTCCATCCGAAAATGAGCTGTCTGCTCGTTATCAAATCAGTCGTCACACAGTCCGGAAAGCACTGTCTATTTTGATTAATGAGGGATATATTGAGGCAGAACATGGCAGAGGAACATTTTGTTCTCAGAGAATGGGACATTTGAAGAACTCAAGAAATGTGGCAGTTGTGACGACTTATATCTCAGATTATATTTTTCCGCGTCTGATTCAAGGGATGGATAAGGTACTGACGGAAAATGGTTACAGTATTATTCTGAAAAATACAGCAAACAGCAGAACAAAAGAAGAAAAAGTGCTTGAAGATATTTTGACAAAAGATATTGAAGGGCTGATTATCGAGCCGAGTAAGAGCCAGATTTTCTGCAGGCATACGAACTTGTATGGTATGCTGGATGAGTATGAAATTCCTTATGTTTTTATTCAGGGTGTATATTCCCAGATGTTGGATAAACCACATATATTAATGGATGACTGCAAGGGCGGGTATATGGTGACAAAACATCTGTTAGATTATGGGCATAAGAAAATTTTAGGTATTTTTAAGGCAGATGATTCTCAGGGGAGAGAACGGCATAAGGGATATGTAAAAGCATTGCAGGAAGCTGGAATTGCTTATGACCCGGATATGGTGGTATGGTTTCATACAGAGGACAGAAAGACAAAACCAGGAATGATTATGGAACTGTTGTTAAAGCAGAAAAAAGAGATAGACGGAATCGTCTGTTATAATGACCAGATTGCGCTTGAAGTCATTTACTGTCTGCAAAAAAATGGAGTCCAGGTTCCGACAGATATCTCAGTTACGGGATATGATAATTCTGTAATCGGAGAGGGAATGGGAGGTCTGACAACTATTACGCATCCACAGGAAAAACTCGGTGAAATGGCAGCGGAATTACTGCTTGAAAAAATTCGAAAAATCCCGGAAGAAAAAAGTAAAATTCCGAGATTGATCGAACCGGAATTAATTGTTCGAGGTTCAACGAGGAATAGAAATCAAAAATAAAAGAGACACAAAAAAGAAAGTGAGGACAAAAGAATGTTAGAAGAATTAAAAAAAGCGGTATACGAAGCAAATATGCTTTTACCCAAATACGGACTGGTTACATTTACCTGGGGAAATGTCAGCCAGATTGACAGAGAAACCGGATATTTTGCAATCAAACCAAGTGGTGTGGATTATGACAAACTGACACCGGATGATATGGTTATCATGGATTTAGAAGGAAATAAAATCGAAGGAAGATACAATCCATCTTCTGATACGCCAACTCATCTGGAGTTATACAAAGCATTTCCAAACATTGGAGGTGTCGTACATACGCATTCTCCATGGGCAACAAGCTGGGCTCAGGCAGGACGTGGTATTCCATGTTATGGAACAACCCATGCCGATTATATGTATGGAGAAATTCCATGTGTCAGATGTCTGACAAGAGAAGAAATTGAAGGTGCTTATGAGAAAAATACAGGACTTCTGATTGCAGATTATTTTAAAGATAAAGATTACGAAGCAGTGCCGGCAGTACTCTGTAAAAATCACGGACCGTTTACCTGGGGAAAAGATGGACATGAAGCAGTACATAATGCAGTCGTATTAGAAGAAGTCGCAAAAATGGCAGCACGTTGTGAAATGATTAATCCGCAGGTAAAACCAGCCCCACAGGAACTGCAGGATAAACATTATTACAGAAAACATGGTGCAAATGCTTATTACGGACAGAAATAAATTTTGGCTATAAAAATTCCGAGAGTATAGAATGAAAAACGGAGGAAACAAAAATGGGTTTCGATACAAAAAGCGTAATTGAAAACGGAAAAGCAGTACTTGGTATTGAATTTGGTTCAACCAGAATTAAAGCAGTTTTAATCGGAGAAAATAATGAACCGATTGCTTCCGGTGCACATGACTGGGAAAACCGTCTGGAGAACAATATCTGGACTTACACATTAGAAGATATCTGGACAGGTCTTCAGGATAGCTATAAAAAAATGACAGAAGATGTCAAAGAAAAATATGGAGTAGAAGTAAAGAAACTGGCTGCTCTTGGATTCAGTGCGATGATGCACGGTTATATGGCATTTAATGAAAACGATGAGCTCTTAGTACCATTCCGTACCTGGAGAAATACCATGACACAGCAGGCATCTGATGAGCTGACTGAATTATTTCAGTTTAATATTCCACAGAGATGGAGCATTGCACATCTTTATCAGGCAATGTTGAATAAAGAAGAACATGTATCTAAAATTAAATTCCAGACTACGCTTGCAGGTTATATTCACTGGAAACTGACAGGAAAGAAAGTACTTGGTGTAGGCGAAGCTTCCGGTATGTTCCCGATTGATATGAATACAAAAACCTACAATGCAACAATGGTAGAAAAATTCAATGAAAAAGTGGTTGAAAAAGGATATAGCTGGAAATTAGAAGAAATCTTTCCGGAAGTATTAAGCGCAGGAGATGCAGCAGGTGTTTTAACAGAAGAAGGTGCAAAACTGCTTGATACGACAGGAACATTGGAAGCAGGTGTGCCGGTATGCCCTCCGGAAGGAGATGCAGGAACAGGTATGACTGCAACAAACAGTATCGCAAAACGTACCGGTAACGTATCTGCCGGAACTTCTGTGTTTGCTATGGTAGTACTCGAAAAAGAATTATCCAAAGTATATAAAGAAATCGATATGGTGACTACTCCGACAGGAAGTCCGGTTGCCATGGTGCACTGCAACAACTGTACTTCTGACTTAAATGCATGGGTTGGACTGTTCAAAGAATTTGCAGAAGCATTTGGAATCGAAGTGGATATGAATAAACTGTTTGGAACATTATATAATAAAGCACTTGAAGGTGAAAAAGACTGTGGCGGACTTTTAGCCTATAACTATTTCTCAGGAGAACATATCACAGGATTTGAAGCGGGTCGTCCATTATTTGCACGTACGCCGGACAGCAAATTAAGCCTTGCAAACTTTATGCGTGTGCATCTGTATACTGCACTTGGCGCATTAAAGACAGGTTTGGACATTTTGTTAAAAGAAGAAAACGTAAAACTCGATAAGATTCTTGGCCACGGTGGTCTGTTTAAGACAAAAGGTGTGGGACAGAAGATTATGGCAGGTGCAGTCGGTGTTCCGGTATCTGTTATGGAAACCGCAGGAGAAGGCGGAGCATGGGGAATTGCCCTTCTTGCTTCTTATATGGTCAACAAAGCAGAAAATGAAACATTAGATGATTATCTGAATAGTAAAGTATTTGCCGGAAATGCAGGAAGTGAAATGGAACCAGATGCAGAAGATGTAAAAGGATTTGATGCATTTATTGAACGTTACAAAAAAGGACTTCCGATTGAACGTGCAGCAGTAGAAAACTTACAGTAACAAATAGCAGAACTCACAGGGATAAAAAAATCCCTGTGAGTTTTTTAATATAGAATAATTTATCCAATCAACGCGAGAATGTAAAAAAATATTTAAAAAAAACTATTGACAGAAATAGGATAATTATGTATACTAATTGTAGTTAGATAACACTAACCAACAACAACACACACACTACATACACAGGCGGCTGCAAAGACAGTCGCCAAAAAAAGAGAATGGAGTTAGAAAGAACTAACTTTAAATAGAAAATTGATATAAACCACTAAAAACTGTTTTGAAAGGAGAATTAAAATGAGTATTGTTATTGTGGGCGGAAATGAGAGAATGGTCTGTCAGTATCAGAATATCTGTAAAAACTACGGCTGTAAGGCAAAGGTATTTGCAAAAGAAAAAGGCGCTATGAAAAAGAAACTGGGCTGTCCGGATTTGATGATTTTGTTTACAAATACAGTATCTCATAAGATGGTAAACAGCGCATTGCAAGAAGCGAAGAAGAATAATATTCCGATTGCGAGAATCCATACAAGCAGTGCAGCCGCTTTACACACAGTACTGAACGAATATACAGGAAAGGAAAGTGTAGTATGCTAGAACAGTATCTGGTGGAGCATTGTTCGCCAACCCTTGCCGGATTAAAGACGGCGAATCTTTTTTCAGTTCGTTTTATTGATGAAGAAGAGTTAAATCAGCATATGAAACAGTGTGAAAAAAAATTTCAGAATAAGGGAGTCTCATTGATTCTCTTGAAAAAAAGAGCTGATACGGCATTGATTTATGTATGCAGAAGAGAGAAACTTCAAAAAGATTTACAGAAAAACGGTGTAAAAGAATTTCTAAAAAAGTATGGATATGAAAATACTGATGAAGAAGAGGCCATTGCGTGTTTAAAGGCACGATTAAATTTAGAAGAAAAATTCCCTCATGAAATTGGACTGTTTCTTGGCTATCCTCTTGGCGATGTTATCGGATTTATCGAGAACGCAGGAAAAAACAGTAAATGTGCAGGTTGCTGGAAAGTTTACTGTAATGAGTGTGAAACAATGAAATTGTTTGAGAAATTTAAAAAGTGTACAAGGATTTACACAAAACTTTGGAGACAGGGTACAAGTGTAGAAAAACTAACAGTGGCAGCTTAAAAAGAAAAAAGGAGACGAAGAAATCATGAGTAAAATTGCAGTTGTATATTGGAGTGGAACAGGTAATACAGAAGCTATGGCAGAGGAAGTTGCAAATGGAGCAAAAGCTGCAGGCGCAGAAGTAGAATCCTTTACAACAGATGATTTTGCTGCAGATAAAATGAATGATTACGATGCAGTTGCATTTGGATGCCCGGCTATGGGAGATGAAGTATTAGAAGAGGACGAATTTGAACCATTATTTGAGGACTGTAAAGCAAAACTTTCCGGTAAAAAAATTGCTCTGTTCGGTTCTTACGGATGGGGAGACGGAGAATGGATGAGAAATTGGGAAGAAGACTGCAAAACAGCAGGTGCAATACTTGCCTGTGACCCGGTTATCTGTAATGATGAACCAGATGATGACGCAAAAGAAGCTTGCCAGAACCTTGGAAAAGCACTTGCATAAATAAATTCAAGAAGAAATATAACAAATACAAGAAATATAACCAAATAGAATCAAAATAAAAAATAAAATATAACGTAAAAAGAATAAAGAGAAGAGAAGCGAAAGTGGAGTAGAAGTGTTGACTTTTACTCTGCTTTTTGCTATGTTCAAAGAAAACTAAAAAAGGAGAACTTCAAAAAGATGATGCGTGTAGGAATGGGATATGATGTACACAAACTGGTAGAAGGACGCGACCTGATTCTTGGTGGTGTTAAGATTGACTGGGAAAAGGGGCTGCTTGGACATTCAGATGCAGATGTGCTTTTGCATGCGATTATGGATGCACTTTTAGGTGCAGCAGCCCTTGGAGATATCGGACGGCATTTTCCGGATACCGATGAGAAATATAAAGGAATTTCAAGTATTAAGTTATTACAGCATGTAGGAGCATTGTTAGAAGAAAACATGTACGTGATTAATAACATTGATGCAACGATTATTGCACAGAAGCCAAAGATGATGCCGCATATTGAAAAAATGCGGGAAAATGTGGCAAAAGCTCTGAATATTGAAAAAAATCAGGTCAATATCAAGGCAACAACAGAAGAGGGACTTGGATTTACCGGAAGTGGAGAAGGTATTTCTTCACAGGCAATCTGTGCACTTCAAGATGCCAGGGATTTCATGGCAGATGACCGTATAATGCCGGCAGGATGCGGTGTATGCTGTAAAAAAAATTAAAAGGTACGTCAGGAGTTTTGGCGCACATAAAAAACATCAGGAGAAAAAGAAAGTATGAGTATATTAAACGTAGAACATTTATCCCATGGATTTGGTGACAGGGCGATTTTTCAGGATGTGTCCTTTCGTCTGTTAAAGGGGGAGCATATCGGGCTTGTCGGAGCAAATGGAGAGGGAAAGTCTACCTTTATGAATATTATAACCGGAAAGCTGATGCCGGATGAGGGAAAGATTGAATGGGCAAAGAATGTAAGAGTCGGATATCTGGATCAGCATACGGTGCTTGAAAAGGGCATGACAATCCGTGACGTCTTAAAGTCTGCGTTTGGATGGCTGTTTGAAATGGAAGAGCAGATGAATGGGATCTGCGATAAGATGGGGGAAGCATCTGAAGAAGAGTTAACTCAGATGATGGAAGAACTTGGAACAATTCAGGATATGCTTACGATGCATGACTTTTATATTATTGATTCTAAGGTAGAAGAAGTGGCAAGAGCACTTGGGCTTACAGAAATCGGTCTGGATAAGGATGTGACGGATTTAAGCGGTGGTCAGAGAACAAAAGTATTGTTAGGCAAACTGCTATTGGAAAAGCCGGATATTTTGCTTTTGGACGAGCCTACGAACTATCTGGATGTGGTACATATTGAATGGCTGAAACGTTATCTGCAGGAATATGAAAATGCCTTCGTGTTAATTTCACATGATATTCCATTTTTGAATCAGGTCATCAATTTGATTTATCACATGGATAACCAGCAGTTAACACGATATGTGGGCGATTATGACCATTTTCAGGAAGTTTATGCAGTAAAGAAAGCCCAGCTTGAAGCAGCTTATCAGAAACAACAGCAGGAAATCAGTGAATTAAAAGATTTTGTGGCAAGAAATAAAGCAAGAGTGTCAACCAGAAATATGGCAATGTCCAGACAAAAGAAATTAGATAAAATGGATGTTATTGAACTGGCAAGAGAGAAACCAAAGCCGGAATTTCAGTTTAAGACTGCAAGAACACCAAGTCGTTTTGTGGTAGAGACGAAAGAATTGGTGATTGGATATGACGAACCGCTTTCCAAACCGCTTACCCTGACGGTAGAGAGAGGCGAAAAAATTGCTTTAACCGGTGCAAACGGAATTGGAAAGACTACGCTTTTAAAGAGTATTTTGGGGCTTATTCCGGCACTTGGTGGAAAAGCAGTGCTTGGAGATTATCTGGAGATTGGATATTTTGAACAGGAAATGCCACAGGGAAATAAGCATACCTGTATCGAGGAAATTTGGGAAGAATTTCCGTCTTATACACAGTATGAGGTAAGAGCCTCACTTGCAAAATGCGGACTGACGACAAAGCATATTGAAAGTCTGGTGCGTGTCTTAAGTGGTGGAGAGCAGGCAAAGGTGCGTTTATGCAAAATTATTAACCGTGAGACGAACCTGCTTGTACTTGATGAGCCGACCAATCATCTGGATGTAGATGCAAAAGAAGAACTTAAACGGGCGCTTAAAGAATACAAAGGAACAATTCTGATGGTCTGCCATGAACCAGAGTTTTATGAAGGGCTGGTTTCAAAGGTCTGGGATTGCTCAGAGTGGACTACAAAAATTGGGTAAAATAAATGCTGGACTTTATGCAAAAAGTGCTTTAAATTGACAAAGTATATGCAGTTTTTATAAAAAACCACTGCAAATTTCGTCATAAAACTGATGATTTCTCCAAAAACTACGAAAAATATGAAAGAAATAAAATTTCAGCTTGCAAAATCTGTCCGAGAGTTTTATAATCAATTTGAGTTTACAAATAGCGAAAATGAATCAATATTAGGAGGACAGAAAGTCATGTCATACGTAGATGAGGTTATTGAATCAGTTGTAAAGAAAAACCCAGGCGAACCGGAATTTCATCAGGCAGTAAAAGAAGTACTTGAATCTTTAAAACCGGTTGTAGAAGCAAACGAAGAAAAATATCGTAAAGAAGCTTTATTAGAGCGTCTTGTAGAACCGGAACGTGTTATTATGTTCCGTGTACCGTGGGTTGATGACAAAGGTAATGTACAGGTAAACAAAGGATATCGTGTACAGTTCAACAGTGCAATCGGACCATACAAAGGTGGTCTGAGATTCCATCCATCCGTATATCTTGGAATCATTAAATTCCTTGGATTTGAACAGATTTTCAAAAACTCCCTTACAGGTCTGCCAATCGGTGGTGGTAAAGGTGGTTCTGATTTCGATCCGAAAGGAAAATCAGACAGAGAAGTTATGGCATTCTGCCAGAGCTTTATGACAGAACTTTCCAGACACATTGGCGCTGATACAGACGTACCGGCTGGTGATATCGGTGTAGGCGGAAGAGAAATCGGATATCTGTTTGGACAGTATAAGAGAATCCGTGATTCTTACGAAGGTGTACTGACAGGAAAAGGTCTTACATTTGGTGGTTCTTTAGTTCGTACACAGGCGACAGGATATGGTCTGTTATACTTAACAGAAGAACTGTTAAAATTAAACGGAAAAGACCTTGCTGGTAAAACAGTAGCTGTTTCCGGTGCAGGAAACGTTGCAATCTATGCAATTGAAAAAGCATATCAGTTAGGTGCAAAACCAGTAACCTGCTCTGATTCCACAGGATGGATTTACGATGCAGAAGGTATCGACTTAGAAGCATTAAAAGAAATTAAAGAAGTAAAACGTGCACGTTTAACAGAATACTTAAACTACAGACCAAACGCTGAATATCATGAAGGCAAAGGCGTATGGAGTGTAAAAGTAGATGTAGCTCTTCCTTGTGCAACACAGAACGAATTACAGTTAGAAGATGCAAAACAGTTAGTAGCTAACGGATGCTTCGCAGTTTGCGAAGGTGCTAATATGCCTACTACATTAGAAGCAACTCAGTATCTGCAGGAAAATGGTGTAATCTTTGCACCTGGTAAAGCTGCAAATGCTGGTGGTGTTGCTACATCTGCTCTGGAAATGTCTCAGAACAGTGAACGTTTAAGCTGGACATTTGAAGAAGTTGATGAAAAACTTCAGGGAATCATGGTTAACATCTGCCACAACATGGTAAATGCTGCTAAGAAATATGGTCATGAAGGCAACTACGTAGTAGGTGCAAATGCTGCCGGATTTGAAAAAGTTGCAGAAGCTATGATGGCACAGGGTATCTGCTAATCAAAATTTGGAAAATAAATTGCTATAAAAACAGAAAAACCGTGGCGTTTAAAAAACGTTGCGGTTTTTTCATCTAGTGAATCCAAAAGTAGTTTCGGAGTGAAATCAAAAGTGGTTCTGTGAAATAGAGGTTGACAAATTTGTCATTTATGAATAAACTAGAACAAGACAGATTAAGATAAATTTAAGATATAAAAAAGCGATGAATGGAAAGAGTACCACAGAAATTTTTTACAGAGAAAGAGGGTCATCGGCTGGAAGCCTTCTAAAAAGGAATGTGTGAAAGTGCCTCCAGAAGCTGACAGCTAATCCCTGTCCGTAATCCTGCGTTAAAGGAAGAAAAGCGGAGGAATGTATCCTCAAGTAGAGTGGAACCGCGGAATATTTCGTCTCTATATGGCACAAGTCATATAGGGATTTTTTTATGAGTTAATTTAAGAATAAACAAAAAAGAAGGGAAAGAAAATGGGATTTATCAAGCATATTAAAGAAGAATTCCAGGTGATTCAGGAAAGAGACCCAGCGATTAAGACACCGCTGGAAGTGCTCTTATATCCAAGCTTTCGTGTTATGATTCAGTATCGGAAAGCGCATAAACTTTACCAGAATGGACATTATTTTCTTGCAAGATGGATTTCTCAAAGAGCGGCAAGAAAAACCGGAATTGAAATTCATCCAGGGGCACAGATTGGAAAAGGGCTGTTTATTGACCATGGAAACGGTGTTATCATTGGAGAGACAGCAATTATTGGAGATAATGTTACCTTATATCAGGGTGTTACGCTTGGAGGTACCGGAAAAGAAACCGGAAAACGTCATCCTACGTTAAGAGATAATGTAATGGTGAGTGCAGGAGCAAAAGTTATCGGTTCTTTTACGATTGGTGAAAATTCAAAAATTGGAGCAGGAAGTGTCGTACTTGAAGAAGTACCGCCAAACTGTACCGTAGTAGGTGTTCCGGGACGTATTGTAAAAAGAGAAAACAGAAAAGTGCCGAGAAGCGATATGGATCAGATTCATTTGCCAGACCCGGTATTAGAAGATATTCGTACTTTACAGAAAGAAAATGAAGCGTTAAAATCCAAATTACAGAGAATGGAATATCAGCTGCAGGAGATAAGAGAAGAAAAGGAGAAAAACGAATTATGAAAATTTATAACACACTGACGAAGAAAAAAGAAGAATTTGTACCGCTTGAAGAAGGAAAAGTAAAAATGTATGTGTGCGGACCAACGGTATACAACTTTATTCATATTGGAAATGCACGTCCGATGATTGTATTCGATACCGTAAGAAGATATATGGAATACAAAGGCTATGATGTAAACTATGTTTCTAACTTTACCGATGTAGATGATAAAATCATTGCAAAAGCAATTGAAGAAGGGGTGTCTGCGGAAGAAATCTCCAAACGTTACATTGCAGAATGTAAAAAAGACATGGCAGATATGAATGTAAAACCGGCTACCACTCATCCGCTGGCGACTCAGGAAATCGATGGAATGATTGACATGATTCAGACCTTAATCGAAAAAGGATTTGCTTATGAGGTAAATGGAACCGTATACTTCCGAGTAAAGAATTTTAAAGAATACGGAAAACTGTCTCATAAAAATCTGGAAGATTTACAGTCTGGTTTTCGTTCCATTCAGGTATCCGGTGAAAATCAGAAAGAAGACCCTCTTGATTTCGTATTGTGGAAACCGAAAAAAGACGGAGAACCATTCTGGGTATCTCCATGGGGAGAAGGCAGACCGGGATGGCACATTGAGTGCTCTGTTATGTCCAAGAAATATTTAGGAGAAGAAATTGATATTCATGCCGGTGGAGAAGATTTAGTATTCCCGCATCATGAAAATGAAATTGCACAGTCTGAGTGCTGTAATGGAAAGCAGTTTGCAAGATATTGGATGCATAATGCATTTTTAAATATTGACAATCGTAAGATGTCAAAATCTCTGGGTAACTTTTTTACCGTACGTGAAATAGGAGAGAAATATGATTTACAGGTGCTTCGTTTCTTTATGCTCAATGCGCATTACAGAAGTCCGTTAAATTTCAGTGCAGAATTGATGGAAGCTTCCAGCAATGCCTTAGAACGTATTGTAACCTGCGTAGAGCAGTTAAAACATTATTTGGAAAAAGCAGAGGGCAATGAGTATGCAGAAGCAGAAACTGCGCTTGTGAAAGAAGTAGAAGCGCTGGTGGAAAAATATGAAGAAGCAATGGAAGATGATTTCAATACTGCAGATGCTATTGCGGCTATTTTTGAAATTGTAAAACTTGCAAACACAAACACAGATGCGGAAAGTACAAAGGCATTTGTACAGTTCTTATTTGATAAGATTGTAGGGTTAAGTGATATCTTAGGATTGATTGTAAATAAGAAGGAAGAAGTGTTAGATGAAGAAGTAGAAAAGCTGATTGAAGAACGTCAGGCTGCAAGAAAAGCAAAAGATTTTGCAAAAGCAGATGAAATCCGTGACAAATTAGCAGATATGGGAATTATCTTAAAAGATACCAGAGAAGGAGTACAATGGAAGCGAGCTTAAGTTATTTAAAAGAGCTGTTTGCACTGGGGAATACGGATATTAAGACGTATTCCCCACTGACACTGGCTTATATCGGCGATGCCGTGTATGAGATTGTTATTCGTACGGTTTTGGTAGAAAAAGGCAATGCACAAGTCAATAAACTGCATCAGAGGGCAAGTAAGCTGGTAAAGGCTTCTGCGCAGTCTGAAATCATTGAAAAATTAAAAGAGGATCTGACGGAAGAAGAACTTGCCGTTTATAAGAGAGGCAGAAATGCGAAATCTTATACGATGGCAAAAAATGCAACTATGTCTGATTATCGAAGAGCAACCGGATTTGAAGCTCTGATGGGATATTTATATCTGACCGAACAGTGGGAGCGGATGTTACAGTTGATTAAAAAGGGAATTGAAAAAGGAGAAACGGATGGAAGAGAAGTTCCAGGAAAGTAAAGTAGAGGGAAGAAATGCAGTATTGGAGGCATTTCGTTCCGGTCGTGTAATTGATAAATTGTTTGTTCAGGAACATTGTGAGGATGGTCCGGTAAGAACGATTTTACGAGAAGCAAAAAAACATGATACAATGGTGCGTTTTGTAAAAAAAGAGCGCCTGGATCAGATGTCTGACACTGGAAAACATCAGGGTGTGATTGCAATGACGGCTGCGTATGATTATGCAGAGGTATCAGATATTTTAGAAAAGGCAAGAGAAAAGGGTGAACCGCCATTTATTATTTTATTAGATAATATTGAAGACCCGCATAATCTTGGAGCAATTATCCGTACTGCAAATCTGGCAGGTGCACATGGAGTCGTTATTCCCAAAAACCGTGCGGTCGGGCTGACTGCGACAGTGGCAAGGACTTCGGCAGGGGCATTAAATTATACACCGGTTGCAAGAGTGACCAATATGGCAAGAACAATTGAAGACTTAAAGAAAGAGGGATTGTGGTTTGTCTGCGCAGATATGGGTGGAACAAATATGTATGACCTTGATTTAAAAGGTGCAATTGGTCTTGTCATTGGAAATGAAGGCGACGGTGTATCAAGAGTAGTAAGAGAAAAATGTGATTTTATTGCTTCGATTCCTATGAAGGGAGACATTGATTCTCTTAATGCATCAGTTGCGGCAGGTGTTCTGGCGTTTGAAATTGTAAGACAGAGAATGTAAAGAAAATAAAAAGATGAAAGATTTACAACAATATACGGATGAAGAATTAATTGTACAGCTTCGTAATGGTAACCAAAGCGTGGAAACGTATCTGCTCAACAAATATAAGGGGCTGGTCTTAAAAAAGGCACATGCGATGTTTTTAGCAGGTGGAGAGACAGAAGATTTGATTCAGGAGGGAATGATTGGACTCTTTCAGGCAGTCCGTGATTATCAGCCGGATAAAAATACGCTGTTTTCAACGTTTGCAAATCTCTGCGTAGTACGACAGCTTTGTAAGGCAATCGAAGTTTCAGGAAGGAAAAAACATAAACCACTCAATGCGTATGTCTCTTTAAGTGGAGACGATTCTCCACTTTTAGAAGCATTTGATTTCAGCCAGCAGAATCCGGAAACGATTGTGATTGACAGAGAAAATACGGAGCAGATGCGTAATAAAATTCGGGAATGTTTAAGCGAATTTGAAAACGAGGTGCTGGATTTGTATCTTGAAGGAAAGACTTATACGCAGATTGCAGTACTTATGGAAAAAACACCAAAATCAATTGACAATGCACTACAGCGAATCCGTGGCAAAATCAAAGAATTGTCGCTGGATTCGCGTTAATTGAGAGGACTCATAAAAGAATCTTTGCATTAACATAAAAAATAAAAGAAATATTACAAAAAGTATTGACATTTCAAACAATTTTTGCTAGAATCTGTAATTGTGATGAACGGCTTGTGATATCACAAGTCAGGCTGCCTTGGCTCAGTTGGTAGAGCGTCGCCTTGGTAAGGCGGAGGTCGGCGGTTCAAATCCGCTAGGCAGCTTGTAAAAAACCTCTCTGAAATCTCAGAGAGGTTTTTTTGAATGCTTTACAAATAATTAAAACGAATGCCTTTTTTAAATATAGTATTCAATTGTTTCGTGAGATTTCATATTAAAGATTTCGTAGACTTTATCACGAATCATCAGGAAATCATTGGAAGTACGGTCTCTGTGTTTTGGAAGCTGTACCGTAAGGAGAGCCTTAATTCGTCCGGGGTTTGCGGACATTATGACAATTCGGTCGGCAAGAAAGACGGCTTCTTCAATATCATGTGTGACAAAGACTACGGTCTTTTTTGTGTCCTGTGCAATTTCCAGAATGTCTGTCTGAAGTTTCATTCGAGTGATGGCATCCAGTGCACCAAATGGTTCGTCCATAAATAAAATATCCGGTTCTACGGCAAGGGCACGGGCAATTGCGACACGTTGCTGCATACCACCGGAAAGCTGTGCCGGACGTTTTTTTGCAGCATGTTCGAGTCCAACCATTTTTAAATAATGAGATGCAATTTTGGCTTTCTTTTCTTTACTGTATTTTTGGGTCTCAAGTCCCAGTTCTACGTTCTTTTGTACCGTTCTCCATGGAAGCAATCCATAATTTTGAAAAATGGTGACATATTTCATGGAAGGTTTCTGAACAATCTGATTTTCGATTTTGATTTCGCCGGATGTCGGTTTTAAAAATCCCGCCATTGCATTTAAGAGAGTAGATTTTCCACAGCCGGATGGTCCAAGCAGGCAGATAAATTCCCCTTTTTCAATATTTAAAGAAACATCATCTAAAATGACATGAGTTTGATTTTCTTCTTCAAAAGAAATTGTTACATTTGATACATCTATCATTTTTTACGCTCCAAATCCGAATTTTGTACGAATCAGTTTCTCAGCTATCCGAAGAAATCCATCTAAGATAAAACCGATGACACCGATAGTTAACATAGTTGCAAGTAAAGAGTCAAACCGCATGCAGTTTTTTGTATCCATAATCAGGAAACCAAGTCCGGACTGAGAACCAACCATTTCACCGGATACAAGGAAAATCCAGGAAGTTCCAAGTGCCAGACGAAGTGCGTTGGAAATCTGGGTAAAAATGGCAGGAAAGATAATACAAAATAATGTTTTTACTTTATTTACACCAAAGCTGTCTGCGATTTTATAATAGATTTTATCGACATTTTGAACTGCACTGACAACAGAGAGCAGAATTGGGAAAAATCCGGCGATAAAGATGATTACAATTGCAGGTACATCACCGATTCCAAACCAGAATACGATAAATGGCATGAAAGCAACGGGTGCAATCGGGCGGATAATCTGAAGAATCGGATTAATAAAGGTAAATACACGCGGAAAACTTCCAAGTAACAGTCCAAGCAGAATTGCCGAAACAGCAGATGAAAAATAACCGATGGCAAAA
Organism: Blautia stercoris; assembly: GCF_054657695.1. Classification (NCBI taxonomy): domain Bacteria; kingdom Bacillati; phylum Bacillota; class Clostridia; order Lachnospirales; family Lachnospiraceae; genus Blautia; species Blautia stercoris. The sequence goes on along the minus strand of NZ_BAAHYF010000001.1, from coordinate 985,619 downwards.
CGAATAAGACTGGTTTCAATATGAAGAGGAAGTATAACAGAAGAAGTACTTCCCGGCAGTCCGGTCGTACAAAGCTGAATGAATGCCTGTAATACTTTATATGGAGACGGAAACAGGGTTTCATTGGTGTGGGCGAGGGTGCAGGCTGTCTGCCAGAGCACCACTACAACCACAAAAGAAAGAATCGTTCGTATTGTCTTTTTTAACATAATCTTTTGTCCTCACAATCTGGATACTGATTTACTGGTAAATGAAATCATTGTAGGACGGTGGATTATCGTTGATTCCGTATTCTTTTACTTTTTCACTTAATTGTTCATAATCATCAAGTGAGATGTCAAGGTCATCGTAATGAATCCATTCTAATGAGACATCAAGAGTTTTTTCGTCCTGTCCTAAGTATTTTTCAGCTACTTCTTTTGCGATTCCTTCGTCCAATAAACTTCCGGCTTCTTTGTATGTAGAAAGAAATTCGTCTGCGGCCTCTTTATTCTTATCAAGGAATCCGCCGTTAAATACGAGTGCACAGCAGATAGAATCCTGCCATAAATCAGTGGAATCATATAATACGTGACCGTAACCCTGTACAACAGCCTGTGCGCCAAATGGTTCTGCAACACAGTATCCATCAATGGAACCGCTTGCAAGGGAAGAAGGCATTTCAGATGGAGCAAGCTGTACCACATTGATATCATCAATACTTAAGTCGCCAAGTGCAAGCATGTCATTTAATAAGATATTGTGTGAGGACTGATTAGAAGGAATTGCAAAAGTTTTTCCTTTTAAATCACGGACATCTGAAATATCATCAGATACGATGACAACATTTCCGTCTTTATGACCAAGAGCAGCAGCCTTTAAGTCAATTCCGTTACTTACGGCTCCCATTGCAAGTTCAACGAGAACAGAAGCACCATCGATTTTTCCGGAGTTCAGTGCATCCATTAAATCCGTCCAGGAACTGAATTTTTGAAGAGTGACTTCAATATCGCTGTCTGATTTTTTATCTAAAAGTTCTTTTGTCTCAAACACAGCCAGTGCATGTGTGATTGGCAGATAGCCTAAGGTAATATTGGTTTTTGAAGAGTCTGTTTTTGTAGTGTCAGCGGCTGAGGTAGAGTCTGGATTTGTGGTACCGCAGCCGGTCAGAGCACTAAAAGAAAGTGTAGCGGCTAAAGCAAATGTAAGTAAGCGTTTGAATTTCATGGTTATACTCCTTTAATTGACGGTAAATTCCTAATTGTTTTCGTTTTTCTTTCATATCTGCGACAATTTTTTCGCCAAGTACAACAGGGTCGGCATCGACAATCATTGCAGAATGAAGTGTTTTTTTCGTTCCTTCTTTTAAGAACTCAATGACTTTAGAAGAACCGTGAATTGGAGCTTCTACACAATGGTAGGAGCTGATTCCGTTTAAGCGGAAGCCAAGAGCGGCATCGATTCCTTTTTCATTGGACCATTCCGGTGAGGAAAAAGCAAATGGCATTTCGTAGAGTGCTTTGTTAAATTCACCGGCAATTCCTCCGAAAATACCAGAAGAACGGGTATTGTCAATACATTCTCCAACATGCCATACGGGAGGCATATCCGGATTTAAAAATTCTCTTAAACCATCCCCGCATTTACTGTAGGCAAATTCAGAAGTCTGACAGTATCCCATTTTCATAAGAGGGAAGGAAGCACATCCGTTTGTGATAATAAGTACGTTATTTTTTAACAGTACATCACAGACATCTAAGATTGCTTTTTCATAAAGGACTTTTGGATTGTTACATCCAACCATATTGACTACTCCGAGAATCTTGCCGGAGCGGATGGCGTCGGCAATCGGTTTGAAACTGCCGTATTTTTTACAGATGTATTCAACAGAAAATCCGACTTCTGCTTCCACTTCGTGTTTTGGAATAAAGACCGGAATGCCTTTTCTTGCTTCAAAACTTTCGATGGCACGCATGACAATCCGTTTTGCAATTGCTTTGGTTTCGGCAACATTGGAGTGATGGTGGTCATATCCGATGTGTTCTGCACCTGGAAGGCGGGCAGAATCATGAGTAGTAACAACCGTTGTTTTAAAACAGCGTGCTACATCCATGATAGCCGGATAAACTTCCTGTACGTCGGCAACCCAGAGGTCAAGCGCACCTGTTCCAAGTACCAGTTCTGCGCTGACGGCATTAGAAAGAGGAATGACTCCTTCATAGCGGTACATTGCGGAGAGACCGGAACAGCAGATTCCATAAAACTGGATACCTTTTGCTCCTTTTTCTTTTGCAAGGTTTAAGAGTTCTTCACTTTGTCCGGCTTTTACAATTTCTTTTACCAGAACCGGAAGATGTCCGTGAACTGCAATGTTGACATAGCCTTTTTTGAGGGCACCGATATTTACTTTGGAAGTGACACGGTCACCGACCCCGAGCAGGGCATCTGTTGCAATGGAAGTGGAAACGACCCCGCTAAAAGTAAAAGCGAGTCCACAGCGCAAAAACTGTTTCATAACACTTTCCCAGTCGCCATCTGTCGCACATCCGGTTTTATGATAAGCTTCAAAAACTTCGTGGTAAGCACTGATTGGAAGAATATCAAGGTCTTTCCATACTTTCTGGCGTTCTGGAGCTGCACAGGCAGAAATGACTTTGTATTCATCCGGCTCGGTTCTGGATAAATCATCAAGCAGAGTATCTGCAAGGTCAATTGCAATGTTTTTTAACGTACGTTTTTTAGTTTTGATTCCGAAGGCTTCTGCCATGGAGCGTACTTTGTATTCTCCGATGATTGGAAGGTCAAGTTTGCCCTGGGCAGCCCATTTTAACATTAAAAGCAATTCTCTGGCGTGCATCCCGTGTTGGGCAGCACCGGCAGCAGCACCACGCAGAAGATTTCTTGCGACAATTAAGTCGGCATCTGCACCACAGACTCCGCGAGGAGACTTCGGGGTGATTTTACAAGGACCCATGTTACAGATACGACAGCAGGTTCCGCTTAAACCAAAGGTACATTGTGGCTGTTGTTTATCAAAACGGTCAAATGCAGTGTCATATCCAAGCTGTTCCATTCGAAGCATCATTTCTTTTACAGCAGGGTCTGGAACATTATCAAGCACATCCTGTTTGGTTGGAAAGGTTTTGCGGTAAGCAGAAACCGCTTTCCTGTAGTCCTCGGTAAAGACTTCTTCATGGCTGTGTTCATATTCGTTGCCGTTTTCATCAATATGTTTATGAGTATGACCGCTGACCGGTACTAAAACCTTTGGGATTCCGTTTTTATCAAAGCCGATAATGGCTCTGTGATTATGTGGTTCAATAACGGTGTTAAATGTTTCATCAGTTGTATTTTTATTTTCCATAAATTAATTCTCCACTAAATTACTTGGTTTTTGGTTAACGAGATAGTACCACTAAAAACATAGTTTGTCAATAGGTTTAGGGGGATAAAGTGAAAAGTTGTGAAAAAAATGTGAAATAAAAATAAGAAACTTGACAGAAAAAAACACTGGTGTTATATTACAAATAGAACAAAAAACGGAAGGAGGAGGAAACAATGGCTGTAAAACGAGATTATTATGAAGTGTTGGGAGTGTCGAAAAATGCAGATGAAAATGCGATTAAGAAGGCATACCGAAAACTTGCGAAGAAATATCATCCGGATACAAATTCAGGCGATGCGGATGCTGAAAAAAAATTTAAAGAAGTTACAGAGGCATATTCTGTTTTAAGTGATAAAGAAAAAAGAAAATTATATGACCAGTTTGGTCATGCTGCGTTTGATGAGGGAGCCGGCGGCGGAACTTATCAGTCGCAAAATCAAAATGGAGGATATCAAAGAGCGTACCATTTTAATTCCGATGATATGGGGGATATCTTTGGGGATATTTTCGGGGATATGTTCCATGGAGGACAGAGAAGTGGAAGAAGAAGCAAGAGCAGCTTCTATCAAGGCGGTTTTGGAAATGGCTTTGGAGGCGGTTTTGGAGCGGATTTCGCACAAAAAGGTGAGGATTTGAATGCAGAAGTGACCGTTACATTTGATGAAGCGGCATTTGGCTGTGATAAGAGAATCCGCCTGTCTTTACAAAATGGTCAGACACAGACTTTGGAGGTGCATATTCCGGCAGGAATTGAAACCGGAAAGAGTATCCGTTTAAGAGGAAAAGGACACCCGGGAAGCGGAGGCGCTGAGGCAGGAGATTTACTGTTAAAAGTAACGGTCATGGAAAAATCCGGCTATGAACGAAAAGGAATGGATGTCTATACAAAAGTTCAGGTTCCGTTTACAACCGCAGTATTTGGCGGAGAGGCTATGGTAAAGACCCTTTATGGAAATGTCATCTGTAAGATTCGTCCAGGAACACAATCCGGAACGAAAATCCGTTTAAGAGGAAAAGGAATTGTATCGATGAAAGATGCTTCGGTACATGGAGACCAGTATGCAGAAGTAGAAATCTTGGTTCCAACGGATTTAAGTGTAGAAGCACGGCAGAAATTAAAAGAATTTGAAGCACTATGCAAAAAAAAACAAGATAATCGGTCAGTAGCATAAGGAAAACCGCAGTATCAAGAGAAAATGATACTGCGGTTTTTGCATGTTTAAACACTTTGTAAAAGTTAGTTTCTTTGATAAATCCGAACTAATTTTTTGATTTTATTTTGTAAATCCGAAGTAAATTCTCCATCTAAGAGACGCCATTTCCAGTTGGTTCCTAAAGTAGATGGAGTATTGATTCGGCAGGTGTTGTCAAGTCCCAGATAATCCTGCATTGGAATCATACAGATACGTGCAGGGCTTCCCATAACACGGCAGATAACTGACCAGTGCAGACTGCGGTCAGAAGTTGTATAATCATGAATATAATCGCGTAACATTTCTCTGCCCTCTTTTGGGATGTCCTGATACCATCCGATTAAAGTCGCATTATCATGAGTTCCGGTATAGACAACAGAGTTGACCGGATAATTATGTGGCAGGTAATCACCTGCACATCCGGTATCTCTGGAATCAAAGGCAAATTCAAAAACTTTCATGCCTGGAAATCCGCTTTCAAAAACCATCTGGCGGACACTATCCGTTACATAACCTAAGTCTTCTGCGATGACGTCACGTTCACCGAGAACTTCTTTCATACGGTGGAATAATTCAATTCCGGGACCTTTTTCCCAATGACCGTTTCTTGCAGTGGTATCTCCATAAGGGATAGAGAAATATTCATCAAAGCCACGGAAATGGTCGATTCTGACTACATCATAGAGATAAAATGCGTAAGAAAGACGCTGCATCCACCATGTATAACCGGTCCGGCGGTGATAATCCCAGCGATAAAGCGGATTTCCCCATAGCTGTCCGTCAGCGGCAAACCCGTCCGGAGGGCATCCGGCAACCGCAAGAGGAACATTTTCTTCATCTAACTGAAAGAGTTCCGGATGAGCCCAGGTATCTGCACTGTCATAAGCAACGTAAATCGGGATATCACCGATGATGCGGATACCGTTTTCATTTGCATAAGTTTTTAATTTTTTCCATTGAATGGAAAATTCAAATTGCATGTATTTCTGGAATTCAATTTCAAAATAAAGCTGTTCCCGGTAATAATCAAGGGCATATCCGTAACGTTTTTTGATATCCTCCGGCCACTTATCCCAACATTCGTCTTGAAAGAATCCTTTTACAGCCATAAATAAGGCGTAATCGTCGAGCCACCATGCATTTTCTTCCTGGAATGTCCGAAATTCTGGATTTTGGGAAATATTGCTTCTTTCATAAGCTTTTCGAAGCAGTTTGTAGCGGGCTTTATAAAGTTTTCCGTAATCAATAAAACGAGAATCCAAACCAAAATCAGCAAGATCACATTCTTTTTTAGTCAGAACGCCTTCTTCGATTAAGGTATTTAAATCGATAAAATAAGGATTTCCGGCATAAGTGGAAAAAGACTGATACGGGGAATCTCCGTAACTGGTTGGTCCAAGTGGCAGAATCTGCCAGTATTTTTGATTGGCCAAAGCCAGCTGGTCTACAAATTCATAAGCTTCTTTTGAAAAACAGCCGATGCCGTATTGGGACGGCAGGCTGGATATCGGTAATAAAATACCACTTTCTCTCATAATATAAAAACTCCTTTCTTTTGTCGCAAAAAGCTTCTTCCTGGTTAGAGCTATGTGTGAATAAAGATATTCTAACACAGGGAGAAGCATTTTTAATAAAAATTAAAATTCTAAAATTAAAGCCTGATATCCATGAAGTGTTACTTCGTTTCCGTTTAATACAACATCATTATAGTTGTTTAAGAGAACGGATTTATATGGAGCTGGAAGAGCAATGGTCTGTTCTTGTGTCTGATAGTTTCCGATAACAAGAAGCGTCTTGTCTCCTTTTCTGTAATAAGCCATCAGGTTATGGGTATCTTCAAGATACGGAATGACATCACCATAAACGATTGTTTCTTGATAAGCAGGATCTTTTCTAAGTGCGATTAATTTCTTATAATAAGAAAGAACTGAATGGTCATCATGTAACTGGCTTTCTACATTAATCTGGGTATAGTTCGGGTTTACCATCAGCCATGGGGTGCCTGTTGTAAATCCGGCATTTGTGCCGGCATTCCACTGAACCGGAGTTCTTGCATTATCGCGGTTATAAAGGGAAATAATTTTTAGGGCTTCTTCTTCGGAGTATCCGGCTTCTATTGCTACATGGTACTGGTCAAGTGCGGAAACGTCATCAACTTTTTCAAAAGGAATTACACCGAGATTTTCCATACCAATTTCCTGTCCTTGATAGATGAACGGAAGTCCACGAAGCATGAAGTATAATGTAGCCAGCATTTTTTTGCTTTGGTCGGAACACTCTCCTTCCGGAATATAATAGCTGACACCACGTGGTTCATCATGATTTTCAATAATGTTAGATAAAAATCCGATCGAACCGATTCTTTTCTGAGAGTGGAAACAACATTTTTTATAATCATCTGGAGTAATGCGGGTATTTGCATACCAGCCTTTATCACTTTTTCCAAAGGAAGTGCCGGCAAAATCAAACATGGAAGAGAAGTAGCCGTTATCTCCGATGAAATCCGGAAGCTCTTCGTCTTTTTCATTAAAAACTTCACCGACGGTAAATGCATTATGAGGATTAAAGGTTTTGTCACGCATTTCGCCTAAAAATTCACCAACACCCTTTGCATCAGCAAGCATCTGGTCGATACAGCTTAAATTATCATCGCGGTCTACCGTGTAGTCTTTATAAGGAAGTTTCTTTTTGATGTTGATGATAGCATCAATACGGAACCCGCCAAGTCCTTTATCTAACCACCAGTTGATGTTTTTGTAAACTTCTTCGCGGACTTTTGGATTTTCCCAGTTTAAATCCGGCTGTTTTTTGTGAAATACATGCATGTACTGCTTGTCAGGATGTCCTGGAAGTGGTTCCCAGACCGGACCTCCAAAATAACTTCTCCAGTTACATGGAAGTTCTCCCTCTTTGCGGTCTTCAATATAGAAGAAGTTTCCATATTCTCCGTCAGGGTCTTCACAGGCTTTTTCAAACCATTCATGTTCATCAGAACAGTGATTTACAACCAGGTCCATTAAGATATACATGTCACGTTTTTTGGCTTCTTTTAAAAGATGATCCATGTCATCCATTGTGCCGAAGCAAGGGTCAATTTGATAGTAGTCAGAGATATCATATCCCTGGTCTGCAAATGGAGAAGAGTAAATTGGAGAAATCCAGACAATGTCTACTCCTAATTCTTTTAAATAATCTAATTTTAAGGTGATTCCTGGCAAATCACCGATTCCGTCGCCGTTGGAATCATAAAAGCTCTTCGGATAAATCTGATAGGCAACTTTATTGTGCCACCATTTTCTTTCCATAGCGTGTATCCTCCTGATTTTTTTATCAATTTTCGTTTCGCTCATTACTTATGCGGATAAGTAATAGTATAATGACAAAAAATGATTTTGTCCTACGAATATCTGATGAAAAACTACGTTATTTTGACTTGTGCGTTTGTGAAAAAGATTTTCGATACTGCAGAGGTGTCATTCCGGTTTTTTTTCGGAATTCTTTTAAAAAATTTCCGAGATTATGAAATCCGCAGTCAAGACAGATGTCCATAACCGGACGCTGGGTATCCTGAAGCAGAGTAATGGCACGCCCAATGCGGTATTCATTGATATAGGCGACAGGAGTTTTGCCGATATATTTTTTAAAAAATCGGCAGAAATACTGTTCATTTAAGCCGGCATTTTGAGCAAGGGTATGCACATAAAATTTTTCACCATAATGCTGATGAATGTAAGCAAGTGAATTTTTAATAATTTCAACCCGATAATCATCATCCGTATGCTCTTTTACGGATAGAAGCTGATATTGTTCTAAAAAGGCAAGGATTTTTAATAAACCGGCACGAATAAACAGCTGGGAGGCTAAATCGTTTGTGACCATCTGATACTCGTTGATTGGAGCAAATCCATTTTGATAAAACGCATTTACAATTTCAAGATATTCTTGTTTTAATCTGGAAAAAACAGGATGTTCCGGTTTAATACAGCGTGGAAAATAGAGCTCTCCCTTCATCATGGGCTGTAAAATTCGGCTCTGTGCGATATCATAACTGTCAAAATTTAAGATTCTCGGATGAAAAACGACAGCTGATTCTTTTACAGAAGTTTTTGCTAAAATAGAATGGAGTTCACCAGAATTTACAAAATAAAAACATTCATCTGTGATGGTGTAAATATTCATATTGATGACTAATTCAAATTCGCCTTCCATAAAATAAAGAATTTCAAGTTCATCGTGCCAGTGGTGTTTGACACCGTTCCAGTTCTCATCATCATAAGTCTCATAAAGACCACAGGGAAAAGAAAAGGTTCCGTGGTCTTTTTGTTCTTTTAAAGTCGGGTTTGTGTTTGACGGCTCAGTCTTTTGCATGATACATTCCACCTTTCTGCTTTGTAAAACACAATAATCCACTTAAAGTGATAAACATTGTAGCAAATTCCGCAGCGGGAAATGCCAGCCAGATCCCGGTCATTTTAAAGCAGGCAGAAAGCACAAAGGCAAAGAAAATAGTTGCAACAAATCCACGTGAAATAGAGGCACAAAAAGCATATTTAACGGATTCTACAGCACTTAAGGCCGCAGTTCCGACGATGTTAATTCCAGCAAATAAAAATCCGATAAAGTATAATCTTAAGCCAGAGTCTGCATAAGCAGCAAGCTGCAAATCGTGTTCACTGTTAAAGACAGCGGTGACAGCAGGTGCAGAAAAGAAAATAAAAATCATCAGTAAAAAACCAAGACCAAGTGCAGTGGTGAGAGCCATTTTTAAAAGGGAGCGGACATTTTGTTCTTCTCCTCGTCCATAGGAGCGACTGATAAGCGGCTGAGACCCTTGTGCAATTCCATTAAACAGTGCAACAGCGACCAAAGAAGTATTGGCGACGACTCCATAAGCAGCAACACCGGTATTTCCGGCAAGATTTAAGATAATCATATTAAAGGTAACTGTAATAACGCCCGAAGAAATTTCTCCAACAAAGGCAGAAACTCCAACCTGACAGGAATAAATCAGCTTTTTGATGGACGGCAGGACAGGAATCAATTTAATCGTGGATTTCCTGGAAAAAAAGTGAATACAGCAGATTAAAATTCCGACAACCGGAGAAAAACCGGTAGCAAGAGCTGCCCCTTTCATAGCAAGACCGAGAGGAAACATTAAAATGTAGTCAAAGACAATGTTAAATAAACTGCTGAATAACGTAGCAGCCATGGCGATGGATGGATTTTTATCATTTCGCACAAAAGCGTTGCAGATATGGTTCCACATAAAAAATGGGGAAAAACACATAAAAATCCGTGTATAGGAAGTTCCGGTCTGAATGATTTCGGCATCGCCGCCAAGCAGTGCAACTAATTTATCCGGAAGAAAAATCCCAATAAAGACAAAAATTAAGCTGATAAAAAATGCACAGATTAGTGCATGGAAAAAGTATCCGTCTGCATCCGGATTCTTCTTTCCACGTTCAATCACAAAGCGGATAGCAGAGCCCACTCCAATCATTGCCCCAATTGCAAAAATGAGATTATAAAGTGGGAGTACCAGGTTTAGGGCGGTGATACCATTTGAACCGACTGCTTTTGAAATAAAATACGTGTCTGCGAGAATATAAAGCGACATGCCGAGCATACCAAGCATATTCTGGGAGACATATTTGGTGAATTGTTTTAACATAGTTTTGAAATACCTTTCATTTAGATATAATTCTAATAGATATGGTAGCAAAAAGTGGCGGATTTTGCCAGACTTTCTTTTTAAAAACGCTTATGCTATAATGGATAATCATAAAGATTGGAGCAAAGGCATGAGTAAAAAAGAGAAGAAAAAAGGCAGAATGGGAGGCATTATCCGTAATTTGGTCCTGATTATCGCAGCCGCAGTCTTTTTGTTTTCTGCTTATCAACTGGTCATGATTTATTTGGAGTATAAAAAAGGTACGGATGAATATGATAAAATCAGACAGTATGCGGTAGAAAGTCCTGTAAAAGAAGAGACAAAAGAAAATGATGAAGCAGAAGGGGAAGAAGAGGGGGAAGAGGCTCAAGAGGTTCAAGAACCTCAAGGACCACAGATTGATTTTGAAGCGTTAAAGGCAGTAAATCCCGATGTGGTTGGCTGGATTGAAATTGAAACACTGGATATCAGTTATCCGATTGTACAGACGACAGACAATGACCATTACCTTCATTATACTTTTGAAGGACAGCGAAATGCGAATGGTGCGATTTTCTTAGAGCATACAAACAGCAGCGATTTTGAGGACTGTAATACCATTATTTATGGTCATAATATGAGAAATGGCTCGATGTTTGGTACATTTCGCAAGCTTCATGAGCAGTCAAATCTGACGAGTCCTTATGTCTGGATTTGTACACCAAAACATACCTGGCGTTATAAAATCTTTTCGGTTCATACTGCGTCAGTAACGGGAGAAACGTATACTTTATTCAGCATGGCAGATGAACAGTTTGCCGAGTATTTAAAATCTATGAAGTCAGCGTCAGAATTACAATTAGATGCCGAAGCAGACAAAGACGATAAAGTGATTACTATGTCAACTTGTACGGGAAACAGCAGTACTCGTTTTGTTATTCAGGCAAAGCGCCTTGAGAAAGGAGAAAATTAAAATGGATAAAAAAATTGAAGCATTGCAGAAATTAATTTCAGGGCATCAAAATATTGTGTTCTTTGGAGGAGCGGGTGTTTCAACAGAAAGTGGAATTCCGGATTTCAGAAGTGTGGATGGCTTATATCATCAGAAATGGGATTATCCGCCGGAGACGATTTTAAGCCATACTTTTTTTGTAAGAAAGCCCAAAGAGTTTTATCGCTTTTATAAAGAGAAGATGTTATGCGAGGGTGCAAAGCCAAATGCAGCACATAAAAAACTGGCACAGTTAGAGAAAGCCGGGAAATTAAAAGCAGTTATTACACAGAATATTGATAATCTGCACCAGATGGCAGGCAGTAAAAAAGTGTATGAATTGCATGGAAGTGTGTATCGTAATTATTGTACAAAATGCGGGGCATTTTATGATTTCTCCTATATGAAACATGCAGAAGGGATTCCGGTCTGTAAAAAATGTGGTGGAATTATTAAGCCGGACGTTGTGCTCTATGAAGAAGGATTAGATAATGAAGTCATAGAAGGTGCAGTCCAGGCAATCAGAGAGGCAGAAGTGCTGATTATCGGAGGAACTTCTCTTGCGGTTTATCCGGCAGCTTCGTTGATTGACTATTTTAAAGGAGATGCACTGGTTGTGATTAATCGAGATAAGACGCCGAGAGATAAGATGGCAGATTTGGTCATCAATGAACCGATTGGAACGGTATTTGAACAGATTCGTGTAGAATAAAGGGAGATAAAGTGATTTGGAACAGAGAGAACGGTAACAGAGTAACAGAAGAAAGGAAGAGAAATGGCATATCAGTACGAAGTTGGTGATATTGTAAAGTTAAAAAAACAGCATCCGTGTGGAAGTAACGAATGGGAAATTCTTCGAGTGGGAGCCGATTTTCGTTTAAAATGCATGGGATGTGGACATCATATTATGCTTGCAAGAAAGCTTGTAGAAAAAAATACGAGAGATTTGAAAAAAAATACTTGATTATTCAGAAAAAGCATGGTAGAATTAATCCTCGTGATATATGATTATCCTTGCTCTCCAAAAAGAGTGGAGGGCCAAAAGACCAAAAGGAGGTAAAACAGGCATGAACAAATATGAATTAGCGTTAGTTGTTAATGCGAAAATCGAAGATGAAGCTCGTGCAGCAGTTGTGGAAAAAGCAAAAGGCTACATCGCCCGTTACAACGGAAATGTAACAGAAGTTGAAGAATGGGGAAAGAAAAGATTAGCTTACGAAATCCAGAAAATGCGCGAAGGATATTACTACTTCATCCAGTTCGAAGCAGACGCTGACTGCCCAGCAGAAATCGAGCGTCACGTTCGCATTATGGACAATGTATTAAGATATTTAGTTGTAAGAAAAGACGCTTAATTTTTTCTTAGAGCACAAAATGCGAATCCCCTTAGAATTATAGTGTTTTATAATTCCCGATTCTATGTGCTGCGACGTACAATGTAAAAAATGTTGAGGTGAAAGATATGAACAAAGTAATTTTAATGGGACGTTTAACAAGAGACCCGGAGGTAAGATACTCTGCGGGAGAAAACTCACTGGCGATTGCCAGATATACACTGGCTGTTGACAGACGTTTCAAGAGAGACGGAGAAGCAACTGCTGATTTTATCAGCTGTGTTGTATTTGGAAAACAGGCAGAATTTGCAGAAAAATATTTTCGTCAGGGAATCCGTATCGTAGTGAGCGGAAGAATCCAGACAGGAAGCTACACAAATCGTGATGGTGTAAAAGTTTACACGACAGAAGTTGTTGTAGAAGAACAGGAATTTGCAGAGAGCAAAGCAGTAAGCGACAGCCACGTAAACCGTAGTGCAAGCCAGCCGGCAGCACCGGATATGGCAGATTCCTCAGCAGAAGGATTTATGAACATTCCTGATGAAATCGGTGGAGAATTACCGTTTTAAGAACGGAATATAGCAGGAGGTAGAAACCATGGCTTTCGAAAAAGGGAATAGACCGGACTCTCCAATGAAGAGAAGAGGCGGACGCAGAAGAAAAAAAGTTTGTGTATTCTGTGGAAAAGAAAATAACGAAATCAGCTACAAAGATGCAAATAAATTAAAAAGATATGTCTCTGAAAGAGGAAAAATTCTTCCAAGAAGAATCACAGGAAACTGTGCAAAACATCAGAGAGCTCTTACTGTAGAAATCAAGAGAGCAAGACACATGGCTATTATGCCATACGTACAGGATTAATTTGCTGTATCGAAGCCGTCACAAAGTACTGTGGCGGCTTATTTTTTTACTTTAGTTCAAGAGAATTTACAAGGAAGAATAGATACAGCACTTCCAAGAAGGGAAAAAATTTAGGGGTATGAAATATAATATATTAATAACTGAGGATGAAAGAGAAATTGCCGAATTAATCAAACTATATCTGGAAAATGAAAGTTATATGGTATTTTGTGCGGAGGATGGAAAAGAGGCGTTAGAACTCTTAGAGCAGGAATCAATAGATATGGCAATACTCGATATTATGATGCCGGGGATGGATGGATATGAACTGACGAAACAGATTCGTAAAAGAAGTAATATGCCAATTCTGATTTTGTCTGCGAAAACACAAAGTTGTGATAAAATAAGAGGCTTAAATCTTGGGGCAGATGATTATATGACAAAACCATTTGACCCGCTTGAAGTTGTAGCAAGGGTAAATTCGGCATTGAGACGTTTTTATCATTTAAATGGTGAGCCGGAATCCAAAAATGAGAATCATATTTTAAAAGTAGGAGATTTGGTGTTAGATACCCAGACTCTTGCACTGAAAAAGAGAGACGAAGAAGTTTTTCTGACACCAATGGAATATAAAATTCTTGCATTGTTTATGAAAAATCCAGGGATGATTTTTACCAAAGTTCAGATTTATGAAAATACCTGTGGGGAATATGTCGAAAGTGATGATAATACAATTATGGTGCATATCTCAAATCTTCGGGAAAAGATAGAGGAGAATCCCAAAAATCCACAGTATATTAAAACCATTCGAGGAGTAGGATATAAAATTGAAAACCGATAAACGAAAAAAGGGCAGTTTTTTATCACTTATTATCCGGAATTATCTTTGGTTTTCGTTTGCTGTGCTGCTGGCTTTGATGTGTATTGTTGTTGTGATTAACTGGATGGGAGAACAGCATTTTTCAGGGTTAAAAACCAAAAAAATTAAAAAATTTACGGAATATCTGGAAGAGGGGAATTATGAAAAATTTCCATCTGATATTTTGCTGGGACAAAAAGGAGCATTTGTTATTTTGGATGAAAATTTTCAAATGATTTATCAAAGTAAAAGTGACATGCCAAAAAGATTTACAGAGGAAGAATTGTTTTTTGTCAATGAGTTGGGTATGAAAGAAAAGATAAAAGCAATTTTTTATCAAGATGAAAATGAAAACGAACGGATTTTAATCCAAAGGGAAAAAACAAAAGAGGGTACTGAAAAGAACAAAAAAGAATATCTGCTTTTGGATAATTCTGGAACAGTATTGGTCAATCAGATGGGGTTTACAGGAAAGAATGTGAATCAAAAAGAGTTGGATTATATTATAAAAAAGGGGAAAAATCCGGTTCAGTATGCAAAGTGGGAATTTAAAAACAAGCGGGGAAAGAGCTATACAGCAGTTTTTCGCTATGAAAAAAAAGATGCAAAGAAATATCTTGAATTTACAAAATCCATGCGAGTGGTTCAGTGGTTGATTCTTCCACTTTATGCTCTGATTGTAGCAGTTTTTGCCGTGCGTTTGAATCATAAGGTGAAACGTCCGCTGATGGCACTGAAAGAATCAATTGTATGCTATCAGAAAGGTCAGAAATTAAGTAATGACAACAATGGACCGGATGAATTTGTAGAAATCGGGGACGATTTTGTAAAATTGGCACAAAGGCTGGCTGAGAGTGAAGAACGAAGAAAAATTTCTGATGAAGAAAAACAGCAGATGCTTGCAGACATTTCTCATGACTTAAAGACTCCGATTACGATTATCCAAGGCTATGCAAAGGCAATCTGTGATGGTGTCATAAAAGAAGAAAATAAACAGCAGTATCTACAGACAATTTATCATAAGTCAATTGTTTTAAATGAATTGATTAATGCATTTTCAGAATACAGTAATTTGGAGCATCCGGATTTCAGACCGGTGAAAACAAAGGTGGATATCTGTGAATATGCAAGAGAATATTTAGCGACAAAATATAATGAATTGGTGTTGGGCGGATTTTTGATAGAAGTAGAGATACCGGAGATGATAATCTGGTGTCAGATTGATGTACAACAGATGAAGCGGGTATTTGAAAATCTGATTAATAACTCTGTCAAACATAATAAAAGAGGGACAATGCTTTTCTTTTCGATGAAAAAAGAAGCAGATACGATTTGTATCAGTATCGGAGATAACGGTACAGGAATTCCAAAAGAGCTAGCTCAAATGGTATTTGAACCGTTTGTGGTGGGAGATGAATCAAGAAATAGCCGGCAGGGAACAGGTCTTGGGCTTGCGATAGCAAAGAAAATAGTGGAGGCGCATGACGGAGTGATTGAACTTGTAAAATTTCCCAAAGAAGGGCTTTCAACAGAATTTCGAATCTGGATGCATACGGATAAGGAATAAGAAGCGGTATTGTACAAAAATAAAAAAAATGATATAATAAGCCAGTACATGCTTATCCGGATGAATCGAAAATACCGGAAAATGTTAAGAAATCGGAAGGTAAGAGGATATGAATGGCAATATCAAGATAAAGGGACAGCTTAAGCTGTATATGCAGTGGCCGGTTATCATGGTACTTTTACTCCTGCTTATGGATTTGTGTATTTTCCGCATCAGTATAAAGGGCGGAGTGATTGCAACCTGTTTTATAGCGGTGTATCTTGCGATAGCAGTTTTTCAGTATCATAATAGTCGGGCTGATATACTCAATGAGCTGATTTCTTTTGCCACACAGTATGGGCAGGTACAGAAAAGTCTGTTACGTGATTTTATTGTACCTTATGCTTTAGTGGATGGCAGAGGAAGAATCCTGTGGATGAATGAGGCATTTTCACAGTTGAGCCAGAAACCGGTCAAATACCACAGGTCGATTACAAGCATTTTTCAGGAAATTACAATTGAACGTCTGCCAAAGGATGAATCTTCAGAGGTTCTGTTTCAGTTTGAAAACAGAGATTACAGAGCTTCGATGCGCAAGATTTCAATTGAGGCAATGTTAGAAGATTCAGGTTTGATTGAATCGGATGCAGATAATTTTCTGACGGCAATTTATATTTTTGATGAGACAGATGTAAATCGTTATAAAAAAGAACGCGATGAAGAGAAACTGGTAACAGGACTTTTATATCTGGACAATTATGAAGAGGCGTTAAACAGTGTGGAAGAAGTCCGGCGTTCGCTCTTAGTTGCGTTGATAGAGAGAAAATTAAATAAATATTTCTCCGAGATGGATGGTCTGGTGAAAAAGTTAGAAAAAGATAAGTTTATTCTGATTTTATGCCAGCGTTCGTTAGAAGAGTTAAAAGAAAAACGGTTTAGCATTCTGGAAGAGGTAAAAAGCATTAATATCGGTAATGATATGGATGTCACAATCAGTATTGGAATTGGAATTAATGGGGCAAATTATGTCCAGAATTATGAGTATTCGAGAATTGCAATTGATTTGGCGCTTGGACGAGGTGGAGACCAGGTTGTCATAAAAGACCGTGATACTATGATTTACTTTGGTGGAAAGTCACAGCAGATGGGCAAGACAACACGAGTTAAAGCGAGAGTCAAAGCACATGCCTTAAAAGAGTTTATGGTAGCGAAAGATAAAGTTGTGGTTATGGGGCACAAGATTTCTGATGTGGATTCAATCGGTGCGGGAATTGGAATTTACCGTGCAGCGAAATCTTTGAATAAACGGGCTCATATCGTAGTTAATAATCCAACCATGTCGGTGCGTCCGATTATTGAAAACTTTATTAATAATCCGGAATACGATGAGCACATGTTTGTAAACAGTGCAGAGGCAAAAGAAATCGTAGATAATAATACGGTAGTCGTAGTCGTAGATACGAATAAACCGAGTTATACGGAATGTGAAGACTTATTGTCAAAGACAAAAACGATAGTGGTATTAGACCATCACCGTCAGGGTGCAGAAGTTATTTCCAATGCTGTACTGTCTTATATTGAGCCGTTTGCTTCGTCTGCCTGCGAGATGGTTGCAGAGATTCTGCAATATTTTTCAGATGGAATTCGAATTTATAATATCGAAGCGGATGCCCTTTATGCAGGAATTGTAATTGATACGGATAACTTCACTTCAAAAACGGGAGTCCGTACTTTTGAAGCAGCTGCATTTTTACGGCGCTGTGGCGCAGATGTAACCCGTGTAAGAAAAATGTTCCGTGATGATGTCAGCTCTTATCGGGCAAAGGCAGAGACAGTTCGGACAGTGGAAACTTACAGGGATTCGTTTGCAATTGGAATCTGCCCAAGCAGTGGACTGGATAGTCCGACTATCGTAGCAGCACAGGCTGCAAACGAACTGTTAGATATTGATAGTATAAAAGCATCATTTGTATTGACGGATTATAACAATTTGATTTATATTAGTGCAAGGGCAATTGATGAGGTAAATGTTCAGCTGATTATGGAACGGCTGGGAGGTGGCGGTCATATTAACGTGGCTGGTGCACAGTTGAAAGATGCAACGGTAAATGGAGCAATTATTCAATTGAAAGATACAATTGACCAGATGATTAAGGAAGGAGCAATTTAAGATGAAAGTAATTTTAATTGAAGATGTAAAATCTCTTGGAAAAAAAGGAACAATTGTAAATGTAAGTGATGGATATGCAAGAAATATGCTGTTTCCAAAAAAACTTGGATTAGAGGCAACCCCAAAGAATATTAATGATTTAAAACTTCAGAAAGCACACGAAGAAAAAGTGGCAAAAGAAGTATTCGAAGAAGCAAAAGCGTTTAAAGAAGAATTAGAGACAAAAGAAATCACAGTTGGATTAAAAGTAGGAGAAAACGGACGTACCTTTGGATCTGTTTCCACAAAAGAGCTTGCAGAAGCAGTGAAATCACAGTTGGGATACGACATTGATAAGAAGAAAATGCAGCTTTCTTCTCAGATTAAAGAGTTGGGTGTAGTAAGAGTACCGATTCGTCTGCATCCAAAAGTAACAGCAGAATTAAAAGTCAACATCAAAGAAATGAAATAAGATACGCTTAGAAAGGAGCCATGACTGGCATGGACGAAGCACTCATAAAGAGAATACTTCCTCATAATACAGAGGCAGAACAGTCGGTAATCGGCTCCATGATTATGAATAAAGATGCGATTGTGACAGCATCTGAAATTATTACAGGCGAAGATTTTTATCAACAGCAGTATGGAATTGTATTTGATACGATGGTGGAACTTTTCAATGAGGGGAAACCGGTTGATTTGATTACTCTTCAGGATCGTTTGATGGAAAAAGATCTGCCGCCGGAAGTATCAAGTATGGAATTTGTCGCAGAATTAATGAGTTCTTTGCCTACATCTGTCAATGCAAAGACCTATGCGGAGATTGTAAAAGAAAAATCGATGCTCCGTAAGATGATAAAGACGATGGAGGAAATCACAAATACCTGTTATCTGGGAAAAGAACGGGTGCAGGATATTATGGAGGATACCGAAAAGAAGATTTTTGATTTGGTTCAAAGAAAGAGCAATGAGGAATTTGTTCCGATTCGACAGGTTGTCTTAAATGCGATTGAAAAAATAGAAAAGTCTTCGAGAACAAAAGGCAGTGTAACGGGAATTCCGACAGGATTTGTTGATTTGGATTACCAGATGTCCGGTTTTCAGCCGTCCGATTTGATTTTAGTGGCGGCACGTCCATCTATGGGTAAAACTGCGTTTGTATTAAATATTGCCCAGTATATGGCATTTCGGAAGGATGTCACGGTTGCAATTTTCAGTTTGGAAATGTCAAAGGAACAGTTGGTTAACCGTCTGCTGTCTCTTGAGTCAAAAGTAGATTCTCAGAATATCCGTACAGGTAATCTTGAGGATGAAGAATGGGCAAAACTGATTGAAGGTGCAAATATTATTGGTTCTTCCAATATGATTATAGATGATACTCCCGGTATCTCAATATCAGAACTGCGTTCAAAGTGCAGAAAATATAAGCTGGAACATAATCTTGGAATTATCTTTATTGACTATTTACAGTTAATGACGGGCAGTGGAAAGAGAAGTGAATCAAGACAACAGGAAATTTCCGATATTTCCCGTTCATTAAAAGCATTAGCGAGGGAGCTGAATGTGCCGGTAGTTGCACTGTCTCAGCTTAGCCGTGCCGTGGAACAGCGTCCAGACCATCGACCAATGCTCTCGGATTTGCGAGAATCCGGAGCGATTGAGCAGGATGCCGATGTTGTTATGTTTATTTATCGTGATGATTATTACAATAAAGATTCAGAGAATAAAAACATAGCAGAAATCATTATCGCAAAACAGAGAAATGGTCCGATTGGAACGATTAATCTGGTATGGCTGCCGAACTATACAAAGTTTGTAAATATGAAAAAATAAAATGATGTAAGTGTCAAAAGTATAAATTGCGGTTGTGCTTGCACAAAGAGCAATTTATACTTAATTGACACGCCGAGCACCGAAAACGAAATAAAATGGTGTGAATACGCCATTTTACGAGAGTTTGAGGTGTTCGAGGATTGCGAGAATTGCATAGCAATGGAGCAATCCGGTTACATCAGTGAGTGACAAAATTTACTTTTGACACTCACATCATAGGATAAAAAACTGCGGAGCTTTTTTAGTTCCGCAGTTTTTTTGCAAGCATTTCAGGATTGGACGCATGATTGAGTGCTTCCTGACGGTCGATGACTCCTTGTTGGTAAAGTCGTAATAAACTGTTATCCATCGATAACATTCCGTTCGCAGAAGAAGAATAGATTAAGCCGTCAATCTGATGAACTTTATTATCTCGTATCATATTTTTAATTGCCGGAGTGGTATTCATAATCTCAAAAGCTGGTGTTAAACCTCCGGTCAGATCTGGAACAAGCTGTTGGGAGACAACTGCCTGAAGCACAGAAGAAAGCTGAACGGCAATCTGTCTTTGCTGGCTTGGCGGAAATACATCAATGATTCGGTCAATAGTATTTGCAGCACCTAACGTATGAAGGGTAGAAAAGACCAGATGTCCGGTTTCGGCAGCCGTCATGGCAACAGCCATTGTCTCGTGATCTCGCATTTCTCCAAGCAGAATAACGTCTGGGCTCTGTCTGAGAGAAGCACGCAGGGCAGTGATATAATTTTCTGTATCCGTACAAATTTCACGCTGACTTACGATGCTTTTCTTATGGCTGTGAAGAAATTCAAGAGGGTCTTCAAGAGTAATAATATGCTTTTCCATTGTGCTGTTAATTGCATCAATGATACAGGCAAGCGTGGTGGATTTTCCACTTCCTGCAGGACCTGTGACAAGAACCAGCCCTTTGTTATGAGTTCCAAGATCAATGATTTCCGGTGGGATTCCAAGGTCAGACGGATTTGGAAGGTGGAAGGTGATAACCCGGATGACGGCTGCCATGGAACTTCTCTGCATATAGGTGTTGACACGAAAGCGGGAAAGACCGGAGACTGCAAAGGAAAAATCATCATCTCCGGTTTTTAAAAAATGGGAAATATCACGGTTTCCGGCAAGGCTATAAATCTCACGAATCAATATTTCAGTATTTTCCGGCATGATACGTTCAGAAGTCAATTCCATTAACTGACCGCTTTTTTTATAAGAAAGAGGAAGTCCTGCTACAATGAAAAGGTCAGAAGCTCCAAGTTCTGTTGTCTTTTTTAAAAAAGTAAGTGCATCCATGTTTATATTCCTTTCTTGGATTAGTTATCTCCGGTGTAGACAGGCAGGGTATCATCGGCTTCCCATGTCTGTGCGTTGATCAGTTTCCAGGTCTCTATCTGATAGAAAGAGTCCCCTTTTTTGATTTCAGAATTTAAAAGAAGCACCACCTGCAGAATTTGATGTTCATTTACTTTGATTTCATAAGCAATCTGGTCTTTGGATGGAAAGGAGATTCCATCAAGGCTGGTTAAATTCTGCTGTACCTGTTTAAGATAGTCGGAAGAATCGGAGGATTGATAGGTGGATTTAAGAATAGAATCAATTTTATCCATTAATTCGTTCGCTG
Source organism: Blautia stercoris (assembly GCF_054657695.1). NCBI lineage: Bacteria > Bacillati > Bacillota > Clostridia > Lachnospirales > Lachnospiraceae > Blautia > Blautia stercoris. Next base: position 964,229 of record NZ_BAAHYF010000001.1, on the reverse strand, counting down.
AATTTTCAGCTTCATAGACTTCATGAGTATGAGCGCTGTTTTTTTTCACCAGCTTATAGTCTGCATTTGCACTGACAAGGGAAAGCACTGCGAAAGTCAGCAGACATAAAATAACGAAGATCAATAAGATAGAAGAAATTCCAATTCCAATAGGAAGCTGATGTTTGTCTTTCATTAAGAGTTCTCCTTTTTTTCATCTGCGGTGCGGGGAATGGCAGTTTTTAAATCAAGTGTATCGATAGAAGCTCCGTCTGCATCTTTTAATACAATAGAATAATGGTTCAAATGACCGTTTGTCTCTTTTATAATAGTCAGATAGTAAGTGGCATTATTAGAAGAAACAGCAGTTCCATTTTCATCATAAGCAATCTGCCATCCGTCTTTGGTTTCTTTCGCTTTCGGAAATAATTCTTCAAAAGGAGTATTTGTATTAGAAGTATCCATATAGGAGAGTGCTTCTGCGACAGAAGAGACAAGAGTAGAACCAAGAGACTCTTCTTTTGCTTCTTTGCTGGTTAAGTGTGCTTTTACAAATACCTGAACGCAGAGCATACTGGTAAGAGAAAAAAAGAAAATAACAAAAATCAGCTCGAGTAAAAAAAGGCTGGACTGTGAAGCGTTTCTTTTATTCATGATGCTCCTCCTTTTGTGTCGGTCGAATGACTGCGGATATGAATAAGAAGAGAGGCGGAAGTATTTTCTTCGTCCGTTACGGTAAAGCGCAGTAAATTTTCGCCCGCTTGTTCAATGGAAAAATTTTGTATGGCTAAAATCTTTTCTCCTTGTGATTTTTTTACAGGTTGTGAGGCTTGTACAAACAGCTCTTTTAAGGCATTTTCATCTTCATAAATATAAGTAATGTAAGAAACGCCGCCAATGGATTCAGAAAGTTCAAGGGCAGGAGCATCTTCAAGAGTTCCAAGGGAGATTGAAGATGTCGAATCATGTTGGCGGACTTTTTCAGCAACATAGGTAAGAGCCGTACGAGTCGTATAGTTTGTTTTCATATCAAGTGCTGTCTGTTTATAAACATGTGCTCCGATTAAGAGAACGGTCAAAGAAGAGATGGTAAACAGACATAGAAGCCCAAGGGAGAAAAGCAGGTCTGTAATATGCACTTGTTCATGGAAGCGCCTTTTTTTACTTATTTTACGCATGGCAGTTCCCCCTTGTTTGTCAGAATAATGACATCAATATCCGGCATCAGGTTAGAAGCATGAACCTCATAGCTTATAAGATATTTTGAATGATCATAAGTGATTCCATAATGGTTCTCCAGATAAGAAAGACTTTCCGGATAAGCTCCTTCCACGGCATAACAGTAAATGGTACTGCGGATAACAGCCTGTTTTAAGTTCTCTATTTCTTCTTGTTTTGTAGTAGCTGAGATAGAAGAGACAGGAAGAAGAAACAGAAAAAAAACGGCAAAAAAGACAACAACTGGAACAAGAATCGAAAGGACACTTTTTGAAATTGGTTTTTGCTGTGTAAAACGATTCATAATAAAAACTCCTTTTGGATAATAGGTGCTTTCAGCCACAAAAGCAAGGATAATAAAAATTCCGAGCGTACATGAATCAGCCCATTCCGGACATAATTCCCATAAGAGGAAGCATAACAGATAAAAGAATCAATCCTACAATAATCGAAAGGACGGCAACGAGAGTTGGTTCTAATTTGCTGATTAATTGAAAGATGCGTTCATTTATATCTTCCGAATATTGGAGGGAAATCTGTTTCATGACCATGTCTACTGCACCTGTTTTACAACCGATAGAAATCATGCGGGTTGAAAGCGAATCGAAAATCTGACTTTCGGAAACTGCTTCGGAAAAACCTTGTCCCTCTTCAAGCAGGGCACGTGTTTTGGCTATTTTTTCTTCTAATACCGGATGGTCGGCAAGACGGGCAGCCATTTCAAGACTTTCATCGGTATCCAGACCGCTTTCAAGTGCCAGATACATTCCACTTGCAAATCGGGAAACAGCAATTTTTTCAGAGAATTTTTGAGTAAACGGCAGTTTGGAGCTAAATCTGAAAAATTGGTTCCGGCCTTTTTCTGTAAATGTAAAATACAGGAAACATCCCGCAAGTACGCCTGCAAGAAGGACAAGAACAAAGGCATAACGGTTCATCAGGATTCCCAGGTTTAAAATATTTTTGGAAACACCGGTTAAGCCTGTTCCAAGCTGTTCATAAACCTGGTTGAAGACAGGCATAACTTTGACAATCAAAACAAGAATAACTGCAAGCATCATGGTAATCATAATAAATGGATAAGTAATGGCATTTTTGATACTGCGGGAGATGGTTTCCTGCTGTTCATAATGTTCAGAGAGTGCAGACATAACTTCATCGAGTCGTCCGCTCTCTTCTCCGATTTGTATCATATTGCACATATATTCCGGAAACACTTTGGTATCTCGAATTGACTGATGAAAAATACCGGTTTCTTCCATATTGGAAATCAGTGATTCTAATAATTCTTTTCCCTGTTCGGGGCTGTCCTCTGCCATCAGGGAAAGTCCTTCGGTAGAAGAAATGCCGGAATGAAGAATCATTGACATCTGCCCACAGAACATAGAAAGTTCATTGTTGGATAAAGGCTTCATAATTAATATGGCTCCTTTCGTAAAGTAAAATAGGATAAGGATAGCAGAGTAAGATTAACGAGTATATCGTGTCACATAATTGTCTCCATCGCCAATATAGTTTAAAATTTTTTTACTGTTAGCATTTGCAGAGGCAAAGGTTGGATCCATTCGTTCCCAGTGTTTGCCGTCAAATTGGATGATATCGTCAATCCATCCTGTTTCCTCAAGATAGACACTAATCCAGGCATGATAAACTTTGCCTGCATAGCCAATTTGAAGCTTTGTTGGGATTCCCTGAGAGCGAAGCATTGAGGTCATTAATGCGGCGTAATCAAAACAAATTCCTTTTTGGGTTTCCAGAGTTTTATCGACATCCGGCAGATATCCGTTTTGGACCGTTTCTGCTTTTTTTGTATCATAAGTGATGTTGTTGATCACATAATGATAGATAGAAGAAACCGCATCGAGATCTGAAGTGGCATTTTTTACGATATCAGAAGCTTTGGATACAATCTTGCTTTCTTTGGAAAAATTCACATACTGGTTTGGATAAAGATAAGGAACATAATCATTTTCCAGAGTGACTTCAATGTTTTCAGTATAAAGAGAAGCATACTGTGTTCCGGAAATATTTTCATAAGTCTTGACGGTATAGGTGCCGTTACCGCTTGTAATCGGCAGGGTTACATATCCATCTTCCGGTTTTATGAAATATTTATATTCAATTTCATCCGGTCCAATTAACTGGATATTTGCTTTTTCGGATGTTCCCGAATAGTAAGCCATCACATAGCCCTGGTCCAAATGGGATATGTCAATTAACAAAGGCTCTTGTCCGATTACAGAGGTACCGGAGGCTTTTGGAATATGTAAATCCGGTTTATTTGGACGGACAGTTTTTGAGGAAGAAGAATTTTCCTTTGTTGTACCAGAAGAAGATTTGCCGGAAGAGCAAGCAGTCAGAGGAAATAAAACCCATAAGAGATTAAAAAAAAGAAGAAAGAATAAAACCTTATGGTATTTATAAAACATAAGAAAAACTCCTTAATCTGAGGTAAAATCTGAGGTTAAAATCTTGTAATTATCATAGCATTTTTTAAAGATAAGTGCAATGATAAGCAAAAGTAACCAAAAACTGTAAAAAGTTATTAAAAAACTTGAAGGATTAGATATTGTATTCTCTCAAAAAATTCGATAAAATAATGGATATGCATACGGGGACCTTATAGCGGAAGCTGTAAAGGAGTGATGCAATGAAAAAAATAATAAAATTAAAAAATAAATATGGTATGATTGTGTGTGTGTTGTTTTGTGTGATTTATTTTTGTCTTGGATGCGGACAGGAAGATGAGACGGTATTTTTGGAGCAAAAAGAGGAACTTTCAGAAGAGACAGAAAAAACGAACGAGACGGAAGTGGAAAAGGAATCAAAGCCAAAAGAGTCAGAAGAATCTGAAACAGAAGACCGGGAAACCAAAAGTGCCGGTCAGGAACAGATTTGTGTTTTTGTCTGTGGATTTGTAAGAAATCCAGGGGTCTATTATTTGAATATAAATGCCAGACTTTATGAAGCGGTAGAAGCAGCAGGAGGTTTTTTGGAAGAAGCCGATGCCGGATGGCTTAATCAGGCTGAGATTTTGTCAGATGGAGATAAGGTTCGGATTTATTCAAAAGAGGAAACACAAAAAATGCAGGAAGCCGGAATGAAAGAGGAAAGCGGGACAGCAGAGAAAAGTGTGGAAACGAATCAGCAAAATCAGACACAAGATGCAGGAAAGGTAAATATCAATACTGCATCTGCAGAGGAACTTCAGACGATACCCGGAATTGGAGCGGCAAAGGCGGCTGCGATCATTGAATACAGGGAAGTGCAGGGGGAGTTTAAAAGCACAGAAGAGATACAGAATGTACCAGGAATCAAGGGGAAAACCTTTGAAAAAATACAGCCTTATCTAACGGCAGGATGAAAAAAAAGCAAGGAGAGAATCGATGAGTAAAAAAGTATTGGTAGTAGATGATGAAAAACTGATTGTAAAGGGGATCCGTTTCAGTCTGGAACAGGAAGGAATGGAAGTAGATTGTGCTTATGATGGAGAAGAAGCGTTAAATAAAGCAAAAGAAAATCAGTATGATATGATTCTCCTTGATATCATGCTCCCTAAAATGACCGGTCTTGAAGTGTGTCAGCAGATTCGGGAATTTTCTTCTGTTCCGATTATTATGCTGACCGCAAAGGGAGAGGATATGGACAAGATTTTAGGTCTTGAATATGGAGCAGATGACTATATTACCAAACCATTTAATATCCTTGAGGTAAAAGCACGTATCAAAGCAATCATGCGAAGAACGCAGAAAGAAAAAAAACAAGAAGAACGCTCGAATACATTAGAGGCAGGTGACATGCGTTTAGACTGCGAAGGTCGTAGAATTTTTATTGCAGGAAAAGAAATTAATCTGACTGCAAAAGAGTTTGATGTGTTAGAATTGCTTGTAAAAAATCCAAATAAAGTTTACAGTAGAGAAAATCTGTTAAATCTTGTATGGGGATATGAATATCCGGGAGATGTGCGCACAGTGGATGTACATATTCGGAGACTTCGTGAAAAAATTGAAACAACTCCAAGTAATCCTAAATATGTGCATACAAAATGGGGAGTCGGCTATTATTTTCAACTGACAAAATAAATTTTGACGAGGGCATAAGACGTGAAGGAAAAAATAAAATTTACTTTTTTTAAGAGTTTAAGATTCCGGATTATGGTGATTTTAGTGGTAATCGGAATTGTCCCAAGTTTTATTGTAAAAAATGTAGTTGTAAATAGTTACGAGACAAGAGCAGTTTCCATACGGGAAGTCAATCTCAAAAATCAGTGTGATATTCTGGGAAATCAGCTGATGAAAGAAAATTATTTAAGAGAGCCGGATTCCGATGTGATCAATGGAGAACTTTCGATGTTGTCGGCAATCTATAATGGTCGGATTCTTATTATTAATAAGGATGCAAAAATTATTAAAGATACCTATGATATTGATGTCGGAAAATACGCACTTTCAGAAGAAGTCATTCAATGTTTTGAAGGGAAGAGTACGGCAAATTATGATGATAAAAATGCTTATATAGAGATGACAAGTCCAATCACCAAGATGGATTCCAATACAATCGAAGGTGTAATGCTAGTCAGTATCTCTACCAGTGAAATTGAGGACAGTATCGATATGCTGGAAAACAGGGGAAATCTTCTGCTTAGTATTATCTGTATTTTGGTACTGGTTTTTGGATACCTGTTGGCAGGAGTTTTAGTAAAACCGTTCTCAAGAGTTACAAAAGCAATCGAAGATTTGACAGACGGTTATCTGGATGAAGAAATTTCTGTTCCGGATTATACGGAGACCGAGCTGATTACAAATGCATTTAATAAGATGCTTGGCCGGATGAAAACACTTGATGAATCCCGTCAGGAGTTTGTATCCAATGTGTCTCATGAGTTAAAGACACCGATGACTTCTATAAAAGTACTTGCGGATTCTTTAGTGGGACAGGAGAATGTACCGGTAGAGTTGTATCAGGAGTTTATGCAGGATATCACAGTAGAAATCGATCGTGAAAACAAGATTATTACGGATTTATTATCTTTGGTTAAACTGGATAAAAAAGCAGCAGACTTAAATATTGCCGAAGTTGATATTAATGAAATGCTTGAAAATATTTTAAAACGGTTAAATCCAATTGCTTCTGTCAAGCATGTGGAACTTGTGTTAGAAAGTTTCCGTCCGGTTGTGGCAGAAATCGATGAAGTAAAATTAAGTCTGGCATTTTCTAATTTGATTGAAAATGGAATCAAATACAATGTAGAAAATGGATATGTGCATGTCAAACTTGACGCAGACCATAAATATTTCTTTGTAACTGTAACAGATTCGGGAATCGGTATTCCGGAGGAAAGCATTGACAAGATTTTTGAACGTTTTTATCGAGTCGATAAATCACATTCCAGAGAAATCGGCGGAACGGGTCTTGGGCTTGCCATTACAAGAAGTGCAATTGTAATGCATAGAGGTGCAATTAAAGTAAAAAGTGAAGAACATAAAGGAACAACGTTTTCGGTAAGAATTCCGTTGACGTATATCGCGTAAGGAGGCAGAAGCATGAAAAAAATGCGGATGGCAGGACTCTTTTTTCTGATAGTCTGTATGTTGACTGCTTGTGGCACAAAGAAAACGGAAGAAAAAACAGAGTACAAAATGTATTATCTTTCCGCAGCAGAAACTTCTCTTGAAGAGGAAATCTATACACCGACAAAGACAGAAACAAAAGACATTGTAGAGGAAATCTGTGAAAAACTGACCGAGACGAATCCAGATAATGATCATCTTCGTCTGCTTCCCAAAAAAGTGGAAATTCTTGACTGTGAGTATAAGAATGGAACAGTCTGCATCGACTTCAATAAAGAATATAAGAAAATGAAAAACACCAGAGAAATTCTGGTGCGGGCAGGAATTGTGAAAGTTTTCACTCAATTACAGGCGGTTTCCGGGGTTACGTTTGAAGTAGAAGGAGAACCACTTTTAGATTCCAATGGAGAAGAAGTGGGAACTTTGGGGAAGGATTCCTTTATTGAAAATGAGGGAAGAAATATTAATACCTATCTATATACAGAACAGACGTTATACTTTTCCAATAAAGATGGAGATAAACTGGTGAAACAGCAGGTAAGTCGGCATTACAGCAGTAATGTTCCGCTTGAAAAAGCAATTGTGGAATGGCTGATTAAAGGTCCGACAAATTCTGATGCGCAGGCAACGATTTCTCCGTCTACTAAAATTTTGGGTGTTTCAATTGTAGAAGGAGTCTGCTATGTCAATTTGGATAAAACATTTTTAAGTGACCCGATGAATATACAGGAAAAACTTCCAATTTATTCGATTGTCAATTCTTTGATGGATGCCTGTAAAATTCATGGGGTGCAGATATCGGTAGAAGGTGAGACAAAAGTAACATTTCGGGAAAGTATGAATCTGGATAAACTATATAAAGCAGATTATAGTTTAGTAGAAGATGAGGAGACCATTGATGAGTAGGAGACCGTTGTGCATCATAGGATGTCTGGTCATACTGATTTTATGGAGTTTAAATCTGATGGGAGTTTCCACTTTTGGTGGAACTTCTTTGGATTTAACCGATTCTGACCGTTCAGTAATCATACAAGGCATCCTATATAAACAGGAATCAAATTCTTTTTATACAAGTCTATATTTAAAAAAAACAAATCTGATTCAAAATTCAAAAAAACAATCCATTGATAATGTAAAAGCAACAATCAAAACAGAATATTTAAAACAACTTCCTTCAGATGGTGACAGACTTTTAATACAGGGGAGATTAAAGCAGATCCAAGAACCGGGAAATCCGGGGCAGTTTAATGAACGAAGCTATTATTATGCACGAAAAATAAAATGGTATCTGGAGGCAGAACAGGTAACAATTCAAAAAACAGAGGCAGATAAGGGTGTCACATTCAGAAGTCGGTTAAAAGAGTTATTAAAAACAAAAATTAAGCAGATTACCACAAAAAAGACAAGTGGTCTTTTCATGGCGATATTGCTTGGAGAAAAGTCAGAAGTAGAGAGAGAAACGTTATTGCGGATGCAGTTAAGTGCTATGTCACACTGTGTTGTGGTATCAGGAACTCATCTTTCAATTTTAGGCTGGGGTTTGTTTCGTTTGCTTAGAAAATTAAGAATTCCGCTTTGGATGGCAGGAATGATCAGTATTTTTCTGATGATACAGTATGGAATTTTCACAGGAAACGGGGCGTCAGCCGTACGTGCCGTGATTATGTTTTCTATGGCTGTGGGAGCTGTGCTTGTGGGAAGAACGTATGACCTGCTTTCTGCGCTGGCACTTTCTATCTTACTGCTTTTATCAGATAATCCCAAATGGCTGACAGACAGTGGTTTTTTACTTTCATTTGGTGCAGTCATTGGTCTAAGTATTTTTTATCCGAAATTAAAAAGTAAGAAAGAAAACAAACTTGGAAATACATTTTTGGGAAGCATAGCTGTTCTGCTTGTCACCTTGCCCATTCAAATGTATGCGTTTTATGAAATTCCGCTTTTGGGAATTTTGGTAAATCTTTTTGTTCTGCCTACAATTGGAATCGTTTTGATAAGTGGAATGGCAGGTTGTGTAGCTGCATTTTTTTCTCTTTTTCTTGGGAAAATTCTGGCTTTTCCTGCAATTCTTATTTTAAATTTTTATTTAAAAATCGGGAAAGTGATACAAAGTATTCCACAGGCGACGTATATTACAGGAAGCGTTTCTCTTAAAAGAGCAGTAGTTTATTATGGAATACTGGCAGGTTGGTGCTTTTTAAGAAAGAAAAGTAAAAAAGTTCCAAGGGTTGGTCTGATTCTGGCAGTTTTGGTTTTACTGTTTCCGACTCCCCGAAATCAGACAAAGATTACATTTTTAGATGTGGGACAGGGAGACTGTGCAGTGATTCAGCAAAAGAAAGAAGTCTATCTGATAGATGGAGGAAGCAGTGATGTATCAAAAGTGGGAACCTATCGGATTTTGCCATTTTTAAAATATAGTGGAATCCGAACAGTAGATGGAATTTTTTTATCGCATCCAGATAATGACCATATCAATGGAATTGAGGAACTGTTTGAGGCAGTTGCCAAAAAAGAGACCAGTCTAAAGATAGAAACGGTTTATCTTTCAAAAAATAAAGAAAAAGAAGAGAAAATCAATGAAATCGCACAACTTGCAAAGCGTGCAGGCTGTGAGGTGCGTTACATAAAAAAGGGGGCACAGTTAAAACAAAAGGCATTTCAGGTAGAATGTCTTTCTCCTGAGAATGAGACGGGAGAAAGCAATGAAAATTCCCAGGTTCTGCTTTTTAAAACAGATAATTTAAGTGTGCTATTTACCGGAGATATGGAACAAAAGGGAGAAGATGCAGTGACAGAACAGTTAAATGAAAGGCAGGAACAGATTGATATTTTAAAAGTACCACATCATGGCTCAAAAAATTCAGCAAAGGAGGCATTTTTAGAGGCTGCAGGTGCAAAGATTGGAATCATTTCCTGTGGAGAAGGAAACTCTTATGGGCATCCTCACAAAGAATTGTTGGAACGGCTGAAGGAAAAGCAGATAGGGTGGTATGTGACCATAGAAAGAGGAGCGATTACCGTTACAGCGGGAAAAAGAAATAAACTTTCTTTCTATAAAAAATGAAGTGTGATAGAATAGATGAAAAGAGCACACAAGAAAGAAATAGAGGAATAATATTATTATGAAGAGTTTGCAGGAAGACATCAGGCAGAAAGAGTTTAAAAATGTCTATCTTTTTTATGGAGAAGAAGCGTATTTAAAACAGGTATATAAAAAAAGAATGAAAGAGGCATTGCTTCCTGATGGAGATGAAATGAATTTTACTTTTTTTGAGGGAAAAAAGACAGAACCGCAGGAAGTGATTCAGATGGCACAGACTATGCCCTTTTTTGCAGAAAGACGAGTGATTTTTCTTGAGAATACCGGATTTTTTAAAGGTCAGTGTGAAAGTCTTCCTGAGTATCTGTCACAGCTTCCCGAGTATCTGTGTATGATATTTATAGAGGAAGAAGTAGATAAACGAAGCCGGATGTATAAGGCAGTAAAAAAATCCGGAAGGATTGTAGAGTTTGCAAAACAGGATTCAGATATGCTGATTCGCTGGATATTTGGAATTTTAAATAAGGAACAGAAAAAGATTACAAGAAACGATATGGAACTGTTTTTAACAAAAACCGGCACGGATATGGGAAATATTGAAAAAGAGCTGGAAAAACTGCTTTGTTATGTCTTAGAACGGGATGTGATTACAAGAGCCGATATTGAAGCTGTCTGCACCTCACAGGTTTCGAATCATATTTTCGATATGCTTCGTGCGGTGACAGAGAAAAAACAACAGAGGGCACTGGATTTGTATTATGATTTACTTGCCTTAAAAGAACCACCGATGCGTATTTTATATCTGCTGGCAAGACAGTTTAACCAAATGCTTCAGGTAAAAGAACTTGAGAAAGAGGGATATGACCAGAGCGCAATTTCAAAGCGTCTGGGAATCCAGCCGTTTGTCGTAAAAAATTATCAGAAGATTTTAGGACGGTACTCCTTAGGACAGTTAAAATCAGCAGTGGAAAAATGCACCAAAACCGAAGAGCAGGTCAAAACAGGATATTTAAATGATGCCTTAAGCGTGGAACTGCTTTTAGTTGAATTCAGCAGTTAAAATACTCGCCAAGAGGACTTGACAAGGTGCCTGTGCAATGATATCATCTTAATGATACGAGATGTAGATAGAGGTTGCATTTTTCATGAGTAAATGGTTGGATGTTCAGGAGCAGATGAAGGCTTTTGAAAGGGAAAGATGCCGAAAAAATACAAGACCTGAGCTTGTGTTTTTGGGCATGTCATTAAGAGTGGCATGACTGTCATCGCAGGATGGAGTGCTATCTGATAGATATGAAACGGATATCTGGAGACGGCGCATCTTGCCGTCTCTTTTTTAGTTAATCATTCAAGGAGGAAAAGATATGGCAATTTTTAAAGGCGCAGGTGTTGCAATTGTTACACCAATGAAAGACAACTTAGAGGTAAATTATGATAAACTGGATGAGATTTTAGAGGAACAGATTGCAGGAAAAACAGATTCCATCGTAATTTGTGGAACAACAGGAGAATCCGCAACACTCTCCGAAGAAGAACACTTAGAAGCAATTCGTTTTACTATTGAACGTGTCAATCACAGAATTCCTGTTGTTGCAGGTACTGGTTCAAATTGTACTCAGACTGCAATTCAGATGAGTAAAGAAGCAGAAGAAGCAGGAGCAGACGGAGTGCTTTTAGTAACACCTTACTATAATAAAGCAACTCAGAATGGTCTGATTGCACATTATACAGCAATCGCAAACGAAATTAAAATTCCGGCAATTCTTTATAATGTACCAAGCCGTACAGGATGCGCACTTCAGCCAAAAACAATTGCTCATCTGGTAAAAAATGTAGAAAACATTGTAGGTGTCAAAGAAGCATCCGGAGATATCAGCCATGTGGCACAGGTTATGAATTTGTGTGACGGACAGATTGATTTATATTCCGGAAATGATGACCAGGTTGTACCGCTGTTATCTTTAGGAGGACTGGGAGTTATCTCTGTACTTTCTAACGTAGCACCACAGTATGTACATGATATGGTTTACAAATTCTTTGAAGGGGATGTTGCAGGAAGCCGTAAAATGCAATTAGAGGCACTTCCGGTTATCAATGCATTATTCTGCGAAGTAAACCCGATTCCGGTAAAAGCTGCAATGAATCTGCAGGGAAAAGAAGTTGGACCGCTTCGTGCACCGCTGACTGAGATGGAACCGGAGCACCAGGAAGTACTCAAAAAAGCAATGAAAGAGTTAGGAATTTTATAAAATAAACAGAAGAATCCGCTATAAGATACGAAAACAAACGTTCTTATAGCGGATTTTTTGCATTTTTTTAGAGGAAAATGACAGGGGAAACTGTGGATTTTAAGAAATGTTTAGTTGCCTTTTTGTTAATTTTATAGTATTATAATTTAGAAATTTAATGAATTAGCAAAAAATTTAATGAATTAGAAATAAAAGAATAGAAGGTGGTTAGACCTTGATAAAGGAAAATCAGAAGCATTTTAACCGGCTGCATGTGGTGATTGATGCTTTTGTGATTATTATTTCTTATTTTTTGGCATGGCTTTTAAAGTTTCATCTGCCGATTTTAAGAGATGAGGGCGGACGGCTTCCATTTCATATCTATATGAGTGCGCTGTTATTTATTGTACCAGCTTATCTTATGTTGTATTATGCATTTAGTTTGTATACGCCAAAACGAGTACAAGGAAGAAGACTTGAATTTTCAAATATATTTAAGGCAAATACATTAGGATTGTTTCTGTTGATTACAGGGTTGTATCTAATTAAGCAGATTGACTTTTCCCGTCATGTAATTGTTATTTTTTATGCAATTAATGTCGTGTCAGAAGAGTTGACTCGAATGTTGATTCGGGTTGTACTTCGCAAGATGCGCGCAAAAGGTTATAATCAGAAACATATTTTACTGGTGGGATACAGCAGAGCGTGTGAAGAATATATTGACCGGATTCTTGCAAATCCTCAGTGGGGATATACGATTCGTGGAATTTTAGATGATAATGTACAGGCAGGGTATATGTATCGTGGAATTAAAGTGCTTGGACGAATTGATAATCTGATGGTGATTCTCCCGCAGAATCATTTGGATGAGATTGCGATTACACTGGGATTGAGCGAATATTTTCGATTAGAACAGATTGTTGCGTTGTGTGAGAAATCCGGAGTGCATACAAAATTTATACCAGATTACAATCGAATTATACCGACAAAACCTTATACCGAAGATATTTTAGGTCTTCCGGTTATTAATATTCGTTATGTACCTCTTACCAATACATTTAATGCATTTACAAAACGGGTAATGGATATTGTAGGAGCGTGTGTTGCAATTATATTATTTTCACCAGTCATGCTGTTTTCGGTGATTATGATAAAACTAACTTCTCCGGGACCTTTGATTTATAAACAGGAAAGAGTCGGACTTCATAACCATAATTTTCTGATGTATAAATTTCGTTCCATGGAAGTGCAGCCTCCGGAAGAAGAGAAAAAAGCATGGACCGTAAAAAATGACCCGAGGGTTACAAATTTCGGTCGGTTTATGAGAAAGACAAGCATTGATGAGCTCCCTCAGCTTTTTAATGTGTTAAAAGGTGAGATGAGCCTTGTAGGTCCGCGTCCGGAACGTCCATTTTTTGTGGATAAATTTCGGGAAGAAATTCCGCGTTATATGATTAAGCATCAGGTGCGTCCGGGATTGACCGGATGGGCACAGGTCAATGGATATCGTGGAAATACTTCGATTCGCAAAAGAATTGAGTATGATTTATATTATATTGAAAACTGGACGTTAGGTCTGGATATCAAGATTTTGATACTCACATTTTTTAAAGGATTTATCAATAAAAATGCATACTAAATACAATAAGGGGAAATAAGATGGCAAAGAGAAGCAGAAATACTGTAAAACGCAAAAGAAGACGATTGATATTTGGAATTGAACTGGTTGTACTACTGGTTTTAGTCGGTGTGCTTTTTGTATATGCGAATATTACAAATAAACTTGGCAAAATTGATATTTCAGACAGTGCAGGCAGTGCAGATGTCAAAGTCAATGAACAGGTAGTAGGCAGTAAAGTCATGAAAGGCTATACAAATATTGCGTTGTTTGGAGTGGATTCCCGAGAAGAAAATCTGGATAGTTCCAACAGTGATACGACAATTGTAGCAAGTATCAACAATGATACAAAAGAAGTAAAACTGGTTTCTATTTATCGTGATACTTACTTAAATATTGGACAGGATAAAGATAAATATGACAAAGCGAATGCTGCTTACGCAATCGGTGGACCGGTTCAGGCAATGTCTATGTTGAATACAAACATGGATTTAAATATTAAAAATTATGTGGCAGTTGACTTTAATGCGTTGGTGAAAGTTATTGATTTACTTGGCGGATTGGATGTGGATCTGTCTTATGAAGAAATTGAACATATGAACAACTATTGTGTAGAGACTTCTGAAAAAACCGGAGCAAGCTATGAGCCGATTGAAAAACCGGATCCAAAACCGGAAGATGAATCAAAAATTTTAGGAACCTATCATTTAAACGGTGTACAGGCGACTTCGTACTGTCGAATCCGTTATACCAGTGGATGGGATATGAAACGTACCGAACGCCAGAGATATATTATTTCTCTGATGGTGGAAAAAGCAAAAAAAGCAAGTCTTTCTACCTTAAATGATATTATGGATGAAGTATTTCCAATGATTAAGACAAACTTTACCAAAACAGAATTGATTCAGCTTGGAATGGGAATCCTTTCTTATCAGTTAGGAGATACGCAGGGCTTCCCGAAGAGTAATATCATGGGAGAAGATGTAAAAGATGCAATCGGAATTGATTGTGTTGTTCCAACGACCCTTGAAGCAAACGTCAAACAATTACATGCATTTTTATTTGACCAGGAGGATTACAGCCCTTCTGAGACTGTTTTGAAGAGAAGTGACTATATTGCAGCTCATACCGGATTTGGAAATGATTATGTTTCGGATGAATTAAAACAGTATATCTCAGACAGAGAATCTGCATTGGATGATGAGAAAAATTCTGACAGCGAAGAAGAGATAGATACACAGTCCGATGCAAGCAGTGAGACTTCAGCAGATGATATGTCAGCTTACAGTCAGGATTCTTCAAGTTCGGATAATTATAGTAATGGCAATTCAAATCATAATGATTATGATGACAGCGATTATGATTATGAAGATAACAGTGACGACTATAGTGGATATGGCAATAATAATGGCTATTATAATAGTTATAACGAGGATAACAGTGATGGTGATGAGTCCGGCAGTTATAATTCTGAAGAAAGTGATGATAGTGACAACAGCTACAGTGATGATAATACCTATAGTGAAGAGGAAGAATAAAAAAGAATCTGATTTTGCAGATTCTCAAAGGGGATGTCGTTTAACGACATCCCCTTTTCTAGGCTGGAAAATGTGCATAAAATTTTTCTTATATCCAGTGTAAGGATAGAGTCTGCTGAAACTCAATGTTTGATAGATCAGTTGACAATAAAAATAAAAGATAAGAGGAATAAAACAAGATGAGAGATTTATTTGAAAATGGAAAGAAGCCGGAAGTATCTGTGATTATACCGGCATACAGACCAGGAATAAAATTTGAGCGTCTGCTGAAAAAAATTCAGAAGCAGAGTTATCCGGTAAAAGAGATTATTGTAATGAATACAGAAAAAAAATATTGGAACATGGATTGGGAGTTTGTAAATCCAAATTTGAAAGTGTATCATATTAAAAAATCAGAGTTTGACCATGGAAAGACCAGAGCAGAAGCAGTGAAATTAAGTACCGGTGATATTATGGTGCTCTTTACACAAGATGCAGTGCCGGTCGATGAATTTGTAATCGAAAATCTGGTAAAGGCATTTCGAAATACCAAAGTCGGAGCAGCTTATGGACGTCAGCTTCCAAATCCGGAATGTGCCTTGATTGAGCGTTATACCAGAGCATTTAATTATTCGGATAAAAGCAGATTAAAAGGAAAAGCAGATTTGGATGAGTTGGGAATTAAGACATTTTTTTGTTCTAATGTCTGTGCAGCCTATCGAAAAGACTTATATATGGAGATGGGCGGATTTATTACGCATACAATTTTTAATGAAGATATGATTTATGCCGGGAAAATTGTACTAAAAGGCTATCTGGTAGCATATCAGGCGGATGCAAGAGTGTTTCATTCTCACAATTATGGAAATGTGGAACAGTTTAAAAGAAATTTTGATTTGGCAGTCTCACAGGCAGACCATCCTGAAATTTTTGGAACCGTGAAGTCTGAGAAAGAGGGAATTTGTCTGGTAAAAAATACAGCCCGTTATTTGTGTAAAATTCATAAACCATGGCTGGTTGTTGACCTGGTGATAAAGAGTGGATTTAAATTTTTAGGATACCGTACCGGAAAAATCTATAAACGCCTGCCTAAGAAAGTAATTTTAGCGTGTACAATGAATCCATCCTATTGGAGAAAGTAAAATAATTTTTTAAAATCTATGATTTTTATCACATTTTGGACACAATTCCCTGTTAAACTGTGCTCATAAAGAAAAAAGGGAGTAATTACTATGAGTGAAGAATTCAAGAATGAATTTGATGAAAATAAAGAAACAGAGACAGATAATGTAAATACGCAGGAAGAAACAGAGACTGTTTTTGAAGATAATGCGTCTAAGCCGGAAGAAACAACAAATGAAAGTGCAGTGACACAAGAACCGGGAAATGCGCCAACACCGGAAAATCCGGTTTATGCAAGAGCATACCAGCCGCATGAACAGCGGGAGGCCACAAAAGAAGAGTGGTATCAGGAAGCACAGCAGGAACAGAAACAGCAGCAAAGTTATAATGCTTATCAGTTTACTGCTCCGGAATCAAAGAAGCCAAACAGATCCGGAAAGAAGTTAAACGGACAAGGCAGAAAATTTGGCACAGTCGTTGCGACAGCGGTTGTGTTTGGTCTGGTTGCAAGTGCAGTTTTTCAGGGGACAAATTATGTGGGAAGTAAATTAAATCCACAGGGAAAAAAATCTGTTCAGGTACAGTCTACACAGACAATCAGTCAAAATAAATCATCTGATTCAGAAGAAAGTGTATCAGGAAGCACTGAGGGAACTTCAAGCGTAAGTCAGGTTGCCCAAAATGCAATGCCGTCAATTGTATCGATTGTAGGAGTCAGCGTTCAGGAGATTCCACAGATTTATCAGTACTTTGGATATGGACAACAGCAGGAAACTCAGAGCAGTGGTTCTGGAATTATTGTAGGACAAAATGATACCGAGCTTTTGATTGCAACAAATAATCATGTAGTCAGCGGAACAAATTCTCTTACCGTGTGCTTCACAAATCAGGACGGAAGTGCAGTAACCGGAAATGGTGACGTGGAAAAGACCAGTGCCGAAGGTGAAAGCGGCAGCACAAATCAGGATGGTCAGGACAGCAGTTTGGATGATGTTCAAAGCGGTGCGGTATCTGCACAGATTAAAGGTACGGATGCAGATAATGATCTTGCTGTTATTTCAGTAAAATTGGAGGATATTCCGGAAGATGTATTAAGTGAGATTAAAGTGGCAACAATTGGAGATTCTGATTCCCTTCAGATGGGTGAACAGGTTGTTGCAATTGGAAATGCACTTGGATATGGTCAATCTGTGACAAGTGGTTATGTCAGTGCATTAAACCGTCAGGTAAGTTCAGATGATACAGATGGAACTTTTATTCAGACTGATGCAGCAATTAACCCTGGAAACAGTGGTGGTGCACTTTTGAATATGAAAGGTGAACTGATTGGTATTAACTCTGCAAAGATTGCTTCTGATGAAGTGGAAGGAATGGGATTTGCGATTCCGATTTCAAAGGCAGAACCAATCCTTGATGAGATGATGAATCAGGAAACCCGTTACAAAGTAGAAGATGAAGATAAAGCAGCATATATTGGAATTACCTGTGAAAATGTAACCAGTGATGTCAACCAGATGTATGGAATCCCTCAGGGAGTTTATGTAGATACTGTAGTAGAAGGTGGACCGGCAGAAGAAGCAGGAATCAAAAAAGGTGATGTCATTACTAAGATTGATGGTACTGCGATTGATGCATACAAAGATTTGGTAGACAGACTGGAATACTATGAAGCCGGAGAAACCGTAGAATTAGAAGTTTACCGTGCACAGGATGGAGAATATAACGCTCAGAAAATCAGTGTGACTTTAGGAGCAAAGAAAGATGCGCCGAGCACAAATTCTTCTTCTAATCAGCAGCAAAATGAAAAAAATAATAAATAGTAAAAAGAGATATCAGAATACCGTAGGAATGTTGTTTGTTCCTGCGGTATTTTTTTGATAAGTTCCAAGAAAAGTCAAATGCCTTACCATGCAAGCATGAAAGTCATTTGAACTTTCTGACCCTTGATATCATAATATAATACTGTATCTTTTATTTTTAGGGATTATTATTATGGAAAGATATTGTATGCAAAATCATTATACCTGCCGTTCAAACAGGATGTCAGAGAATCGTTCTATGCAAAACCGTCCGTTTAGTGGGGACTGTTTTGATGACACTGCTATTTATAAACATGCAGACCATCTGCCTCTTACAATGGCTTATGTTCCGATGCAGAAATTCTCTGGAATATTTTCTCTTCAGAAGAGTCTGTCTTGTGGAACTGTTTTTCCGGAGCTTTGTAAACCATTTTGTGGAAAGAGAGGTCGTTGCAGATGAATCAGTGTCGTGAACAAACTGCCCTGTTTCAATATATCAATGAAGTTAGTTTTGCAATCAATGATATGAATTTGTATTTAGATACGCATCCGGAAGATAAAAAGGCATTGGCATTTATGGAAGAGCACGTAAAAATGCGCAAACGTGCGTTAAAAGAATATGCTATGAAATACGGACCACTTACAATTGATACGACCGATGACAGACAGAGTTGTTCATGGGACTGGGTGATGCAGCCCTGGCCATGGGAATAATCAAATTGGAATAAAGAAAAAGAGCAGAAAGGAAAGTATTTGTTATGTGGAATTATGAAAAACGGCTTCAGTTTCCGGTTAATATTAAAACGCCAAATGCGAAACTGGCGTTATTTATCATGAGCCAATACGGTGGCCCGGACGGTGAAATCGGAGCATCCATGCGTTATCTTTCTCAGCGTTTTACCATGCCAAACCGTATTGCAATGGGAACGTTAAACGATATCGGTACGGAGGAACTTGCACACCTTGAGATTGTTTCTACAATCGTGCATCAGCTGACCAGAAACCTTTCTATGGAAGAGATTGAACAGTCGGGGCTTGGACCATATTATATTGACCATACCGTGGGAATCTGGCCTCAGGCAGCAGGAGGTATTCCATTTAATGCCTGTGAGTTTCAGTCAAAGGGCGATCCGATTACGGATTTATTTGAAGATTTGGCAGCAGAACAAAAAGCAAGGAGTACTTATGATAATATCCTGCGTGTCGTAAAAGATTCTGAAGTAGCAGAGCCGATTCGTTTCCTGCGTGCAAGAGAAATTGTGCATTTCCAGCGTTTTGGTGAAGCACTTCGTTCAGTACAGGAAGAATTGGATTCGAGGAATTTTTATGCATTTAATCCAAGTTTTGATGCACCTTGCCAGGCCTTTTGCGAATCTACGACAAAGAATGGGAATTAAGTCAAACGTAAAATAATTTGACAATTGATTATGATTCTGTTATCATAGTTTTCGCTGACTAAGTTTTGTGAGATGCCACAATAAGCATTACGAGCGCTTACTGTGGCATCTATTTTTCTGTCAATTCATAGAAAAGCAGGTGAAAAAGTCTTGAGATTGTTTTTATTGTTATTTCTATTGATTCACAGATGCCTACTAATAGAAAGGAAATTTATATATGGAAACCATTACATTTGAAGAACTCGGCTTATGTCCTGAAATTGAAAGAGCAGTCCGTTTTATGGGATTTGAGGAAGCTTCTCCAATTCAGACAAAAGCAATTCCGGCTATTATCAGCGGAAAAGATATTATCGGACAGGCACAGACCGGAACTGGAAAAACCGCTGCATTTGGTATTCCACTTCTTCAGAAGATAGACCCGAAAAATAAAAAGCTTCAGGCAATTGTACTTTGTCCGACAAGAGAGCTTGCAATACAGGTTGCAGATGAAATTCGTAATCTTGCGAAATATATGCACGGAATCAAGATTCTTCCAATTTACGGGGGACAGGATATTGTGAAACAGATTCGTTCTTTAAAGAACGGAACTCAGCTTGTTATCGGAACTCCGGGTCGTGTGATGGATCACATGCGCAGAAAGACTGTAAAGATGGACCATATTCATACAGTTGTGCTTGATGAAGCAGATGAAATGTTAAACATGGGATTTCGTGATGATATTGAAACTATTTTAAGTGGTGTTCCAGAAGAACGTCAGACTGTTTTATTTTCTGCAACAATGCCAAAACCAATTTTGGAAATCACAAAGAAATACCAGAATCATGCAGAGTTAATTAAAGTAACCAAAAAAGAGCTGACCGTTCCGAATATCGAACAGTTTTATTATGAAGTAAAACCAAAAAATAAAGAAGAAGTGTTATCCCGCTTATTAGATATTTATTCTCCAAATCTTTCTGTTGTATTTTGTAATACGAAAAAACAGGTAGATAATCTGGTAACAGCTTTAATCGGAAGAGGATATTTTGCAGCCGGATTACACGGAGATTTAAAACAGTCTCAGCGTGACCGCGTGATGCAGAGTTTCCGTACCGGAAAAACAGAGATTCTTGTTGCAACAGACGTTGCTGCACGAGGAATTGATGTCGATGATGTCGAAGCTGTTTTCAACTATGATTTGCCACAGGATGAAGAATATTATGTACATCGTATCGGTCGTACCGGACGTGCCGGAAGAGGCGGACATGCATTTTCTTTTGTCAGCGGAAAAGAAATGTATAAATTAAAAGAAATTCAGAGATACTGCAAGACAAAGATTTATGCACAGAAAGTGCCGTCTATCAATGATGTTGCAAACACTAAGATGGAACATATCCTTGCAAAGGCAGATTCAGTAATTGAGCGTGAAAATCTTTCTCTTATGTTAGATGCCATCGAAGAACGTGTCAATGCGTCTGAGTATACGACAATGGATATGGCAGCGGCCCTGCTTAAAATGTATATGGGAATGGTAAAAGAAGAAACCGAAGAGGAAGAAATAACAGATTTTGGAGATACCGGTGCAGAAGAACCGGGAATGGTTCGTCTGTTTATCAATATTGGTAAAAAGCAGAAAATTCGTCCAGGTGATATTTTAGGCGCAATCGCCGGTGAGAGCGGAATGCCTGGAAAATTAATCGGAACAATCGATATGTTTGATAAATATACCTTTGTTGAAGTACCAAGAGAATATGCCTCAGAAGTCTTAAAAGCAATGAAGAGTGCAACAATCAAAGGAAATCATATTGCAATTGAACCTGCAAATCGTAAATAGCTTTTTTGAGTCCAGTAAAAAGTGCTGGACTCATTTTTTTATTGCATAGAATAGTATAGGTAAGTATCAAATGGAAAATTACATTTTATTAGATTTTGATTTACAAGTCATAAAAGAACATGTACTGTTGTAAAATTCCGGCATATCCATTATATTTCTCATAAGGAAATCCATCCGGATAATGTTCAGCTAAAATTTTTTTTACGTGTGTATCAATCGGAAAAGCATCTACGTGATGCAGAGCAAATAAAGCAATGCAGGCTGCCACTTTATTTCCGATGCCATATTGGTCTGTCAGCATTTTATGAGCAGTCGCAGTATCCTGTTTTTTTAATGTTTCAAGGGAAAAAGAGCCGTCTGCTACGGAACAGGCCATTTTATAAATATATTTGTCACGGTATCCAAGTCCAAGACCGGCAAGTCCTTCCATTTTGGCAGAGGCAAGAGTTTCACTTTCAGGAAAAGTGTAATAAATTTTGTCTTCTGGGGTTATTTTTTTCTCTCCGAATTTTTCACAGAGAGCCGCTACGCTTTTTCGGATTCTCGGAATATTATTATTTTGCGAAATTAGAAATGTAATGATGATTTCCCATAAATCCTGATTTAAAATTCGCATGCCCCATCCATAATTCACAGCTTTGGTAAGGTAACTATCGTTTTTGTCTACAGAGGCTTTTATTTTGTGATAATCTGTTTTCAAATCAAAATAAGATTCCCAGATTTCTTTAAACTCAGTTTCAGAACAGTCAAAGAGTACCTGCTCATTTTTTTGGATGATTCGCAGATGCTTTCCAAATGCAACATTAGAGAAACTGCCATCTTTTTCTTTATGAATACGGAAACATTGCCCGGATTTTGCAATTTGTTCAATACTAAAATCTTTGATTTGTTTTTCTATCATGAGTGTTTTTCTTTCTTTAATAATTTTATGTTGGTTATAGAATTTATAAAATTTTTTAATTTTTAAAAATGAAAAAATGGATTCTACCTTTTCCAGAACGGTCCCGGTAAAATCCTGTAATATCCACAAGAGCAGCGGAAGAGATGCAGTTAGAATATCTTTTTTTATCAAGGGAAAACTTCTCCCGAACGGGACCGACCTCATAAGAAAAGACTCTAAAATTACTATATCGAACTTTACTAGCTTTGTCAAGAAAATTGTCGATATCTTCCAAAAAAAACGACATTATACGATAAAATTCGTATAATTTGACAAAAATCGACAAGCGAACACTTTTTATAAAATAAGAGAAGAATCCTGCATTAGGATTCTTCTCATTCGACTTAAGCTTTATAACTCTTTTGTTTCAAGCTGTAATACGGTCTGACCTCTTGGAATAATTCTTGGTCCGCCAGAGTGTTCAATATATTCTTTTGTAAGGATAACTTCTCCGATATTATCATCTTTTGGGATTTCATACATGATATCCAGCATGTATTCTTCTAAGATTGCACGAAGCGCACGGGCTCCGGTATGTTTTTCCAATGCCATTTTTGCAATCGCATGAAGTGCTCCTTCTTCAAATTCAAGTTTTACTTCATCCAGTGCCAGTAATTTCTGATATTGTTTTAAAATTGCATTTTTTGGTTCTTTTAAAATCTGAACAAGCATTTCTTCAGATAGACCGTCCAGTGTAAAGATAATCGGAAGACGTCCTAAAAATTCCGGAATCATACCAAATTTCTTTAAGTCATCAACAGTTACTTTATTTAAAAGCTTGCTGTCATTGTCATATTTATCTTTTAAGTCTGCCATGAATCCAATAGAAGCCTGTTTATTTAAACGTTCTTTAATGATGGATTCAAGGTCGGGAAATGCTCCGCCACAGATAAATAAAATATTTTTGGTATCTACAGTTGCAAGTGGAACCATTGCATTTTTGCTGTTGGCACCTACCGGAACTTCAACCTCGCTGCCTTCTAAAAGTTTTAACATTCCCTGCTGTACAGCTTCCCCGCTGACATCTCTTTGATTGGTATTTTTCTTTTTGGCGATTTTATCAATTTCATCGATAAAAATAATTCCGTGTTCTGCCTTTTCTACGTCATTATCAGCGGCTGCAAGCAGTTTGCTTACAACGCTTTCGATGTCATCCCCGATATAGCCGGCTTCGGTAAGAGAAGTAGCATCTGTGATTGCAAGCGGTACATCAAGCAGTCTTGCCAGTGTCTTGACCAGATAGGTTTTTCCACTTCCGGTTGGTCCAATCATAAGCATATTGGATTTTTCGATTTCAATTTCATCGGCATTGTCTGCAAATACTCGTTTATAATGATTGTAAACGGCCACAGACATTACTTTTTTTGCATATTCCTGTCCAATTACATAAGAATCCAGGCTTTCTTTGATTTTATGAGGTGCCGGTATACTGCGGATATCAAATACCTTTTTGGCGATTTTTTCATTTGCTTCTTTTTCAGGCTGAGCTTTTTTCTTTTTAATTCTCTGTTTTTTTGGAATTTCATTTTGTAATGAATTTAAATCAACCATGCTGATGTTGGGCATGTTTTTCATTAATTCACTGTAATCCATCGGCATATTGTTCATAGAATTAAAACTCTTCTGCATACAGTCCATGCAGACGTGAATTCCGCCCGGAATATCGATCATTTTTCCGGCTTTGCTTTCCGGACGTCTGCAGATAAAGCAGACATTTTCATAATCTTCTTTGTTTTCTTCTTCCTGTTCTAAATAATCCTTATCTTCTGCCATAGTTTCCCCTGCTTTCCATCTATCTATATGATTTTTGTTCTCTGTATAAGCTTATATGTCTGTGGGTATCTTAACATAATTCATAAATTCGAACAAGTAAACTTTTCATGAAAAAAGTCTAAAATGAAAAAACCCAAAGATAGGTCTTGTATGTAAGGTGGTAGATTTGGTAAAATAAAAACAATAAGTTAAAAAAGCAAAGAACAGGAAAAAAAGATGATACTAAGAATTAAAAGTATGTGGAAGATGATAAAATATAATATGATAAGTCTGCTTTTGTTTGAAGCAGGATATCGGGTTGCTACTTTTTTAATTATTACAAATTTGACTTCAACAGCAGTTAATTACTCTTTAAAAAAGCGCAATTTCAGTTATCTGACAGCAGAAAATTTCCACAAATTTTTACAAAATCCAACTTCCCTGATTTTTCTTTTTGGAATTTTATTGCTGATTTTATTTTTCTTTTTAATAGAAATTTCAGCGGTTTTATCCTGTTTTTCCCATTCCTATCAAAAACGAAAAATCTATACCAGTGATATGTTGATTGAAGGAATCCGACGGACGTTACATTTTTTAAAACACAGTCAGAGCTCCTGGATTATATGTATTTTGATGGCAGCTCCGTTTTTGTCGGTCTATTTTTTAATTATGGAAATCTCTTATTTTGGAGTGCTTCAGTACAGTGTGATGCAGATCTATAAATGGGTGAAGCCACACTGGATTTTATATCTGGCGGTTGGAGTTATTTTGGTGATTTCTTTTCTGGCGGTATTTTCGCTTCCCTATTGTTTGCTGGAGGAAAGAAAAAGCAGCAGAGGATTAAAATCAGGATGGATTCTTTTAAAATGGCACTGGAAGCGAATTATTTTAGGTTTTGTGGCACTCCATATCGTGATGCTTGCAGTTATCATGGGTGTTTATTTTCTGGCAAATGCCACAGCTTCCGGTTATGCAATTTTAAGCAAACCAAAGTCAGCAGTTGTAAGCGCAGTGCTTGTCTATAATGACTGGATTCGTATGGGAATCGGTATCTTTGCAGGAGCACTCCAGCTGATGCTGAGCCTTGCCTTTGTTTATTTTATTTATGCGCGTTACCATATCCAGAAAAAAAGTGAAGCGGGAATTGCTGCTATTTTCAGACAGAAATTATGGTATCAGAAAATCGGTCAAAGAAGAGCAGCGGCCATCTTTACTGCGATTTTACTCGTCATGGAAGGTTCTTATCTGGTTGTACTGGCTTCTGACCATAGCAGTGCCGTAAACAGTCTGATGAGTACAACCGGAGTCACTGCACACAGGGGAGGGGCTCTTATGGCACCGGAAAATACAATTAGTTCTCTGGATTATACTATAAAATGTGGAGCAGATTACGCAGAGATTGACGTGCAGGAAACAGCCGATGGGGAATTGGTTCTCCTGCATGATAATTCTCTAAAACGAACGGCGGGTGTAAAGAAGAATGTATGGGAAATGACTTATGCAGAGATTGCACAGCTTGATGCAGGTTCAAGTTTTAATAAAAAATTTCGTGGGGAAAAGATTCCAACATTAGATGAAGTATTGAAATTCTGCAGGGGAAAACTGGATTTGAATATTGAAATTAAATACAATGGGCAAAATAAAGGAATTGTAAAGAAAGTTGTGCGTATAATAGAACAGAACCATTTCGAGGATCATTGTGTGGTTACTTCGATGAATTATTCGTTTTTGAAGCAAGTGAAAAAGGCAAATCCTGACATCCGTACCGGATATATCATGACGATGACTTATGGAACCATTTCACGGATAGAAGCAGCAGACTTTTTCAGTGTGAAATATACTTATGTGGATGAGGCGTTTGTGAGGGAAGCACATTCTCTTGGTAAAGAAGTACATGCCTGGACGGTGAATTATCGTGGAGATATTAAGCGGATGCTGGATGTGGGCGTGGATAATATTATCACGGATAATCCGGTTTTAGTGAGAAAAGTTAAAAACCAGGAAAGTGATATGCAGACTGACTTTTGGGATTTAATGCGCTATGCATTTAAGATGTGAGAAAAAACTGTTGACAAATAGTGGCAAAGAAGATATACTTTGAGCATCAAAGTAATTTTGAGCCTAATTGAAAAAAATAAAAAATGAGATATATTTTATAAGGAGATTAAAGATTATGTTAGAAAAAATGAGAGAAATTATTGCAGAACAGTTGAATTGTGACGAAGGAGAAATCAACGTAGATACTTCTTTTAAAGATGACTTAGGAGCGGATTCCTTAGATTTATTTGAATTAGTTATGGCTTTAGAAGATGAATATTCTGTAGAAATTCCGGCAGAAGAACTTCAGGAATTAACAACAGTTGGTGCTGTTATTGACTATTTAAAAAATAAAGGCGTAGAAGAATAAGAAAGACTGGAATCTGCCGCAATGGTAAGAAATAACTCTTGCGGCAGATTCTTTTTAGGTAAATAGTTTGAAATACAAAATATTCTAGTTTCAAAGGAGTTTTATATGAGCAAGACAGCTTTTATTTTTCCGGGACAGGGAGCACAATATACCGGCATGGGAAAAGATTTTTACGAAGAAATTCCTGTGTGCAGGGAAATGATTGATTTAGCAGGAGAAGTTACTGGTCTTAATATGCCGGCACTGTTATTTGAAGAAAACGAAGAGTTAAATATTACAGAATATACACAGATTGCAATGCTTAGTGTGGAAGTTGCCATTTTAAAGGCATTGGAAGCACAGGGAGTGAAAGCAGATGTGACTGCCGGCTTAAGTCTGGGTGAATACGCTGCCTGTGTCTGTGCAGGAACTCTTTTAGAAAAAGATGCTTTTTTACTGGTCAGAAAAAGAGGAATTTTAATGCAGGAGGCAGTTCCGAGTGGCGGTGCAATGGCAGCAGTAATGGGAACAGGTGCCGATTTGATTGAAGAAATCTGTGAAAAGACGGAAGGAATTGTATCGATTGCCAATTATAACTGCCCGGGGCAGATTGTCATTACCGGAGAAAAAGAGGCTGTAGAAAGAGCATCCGAGGCATTAAAAGAAGCTGGAGCAAGAAGGATTGTTCCTTTAAAGGTATCTGGTCCATTTCATTCTGCAATGCTTGAGCAGGCTGGAGAAGCACTTGGAGAAGTATTGGATGCAATAGAGGTAAAGAAACCGGAAATTCCTTATGTGACAAATGTGACAGCACAATATGTGACCAAGGCAGAAGAAGTCAGACCACTGCTTGTTAAACAGGTTTCCTCTTCTGTAAAATGGCAGCAGTGTGTAGAAGCGATGATTGAAGATGGGGTAGATACCTTTGTGGAAATCGGACCTGGAAAAACCTTAAGTGGATTTATGAGAAAAATTAACCGGAATGTGACCGTTATGAATATTCAGAATAAAGAAGAGTTTGAAACGGTAGTAAATTGTTTGAAATGATTTAACCAAATCAAGCAAGTAGCGAAAGCGGATTGCGAATATCCGCTTGACAATAAACGGATTTGAAATTTGAAATTAAGAAAGGCAGAATCATGTTAGAAGGAAAAATCGCATTAGTAACCGGCGCAGGAAGAGGAATCGGAAGAGCAGTTGCCTTAAAACTTGCAGGGCAGGGTGCAGTGGTAGTGGTAAATTATAACGGCTCGAAAGAAAGAGCCGAAGAAGTCGTAAAAACCATTTTGGAAAATGGAGGAACTGCATCTGCATATCAGTGCAGTGTCAGTGATTTTGAAGCCTGCGAAAAAATGATAAAAGATGTGATTGCACAGTATGGACATCTTGATATTTTGGTAAATAATGCCGGAATTACAAGAGATGGACTGATTATGAAAATGAAAGAAGAAGATTTTGATGCTGTCATTGAGACAAATTTAAAAGGAACATTTAATACAATTCGTCACACAACGAGATGGATGTTAAAACAAAAAGGCGGAAAAATCATCAATATTTCTTCAGTGTCCGGAATCCTTGGAAATGCGGGACAGGCAAATTATGCAGCAAGCAAGGCTGGTGTGATTGGTCTGACGAAAACAATGGCAAGAGAACTTGCAAGCCGTGGAATTACCGTCAATGCGGTTGCACCGGGATTTGTGGAAACGGATATGACAGAGGTGTTACCGGAGGCTGTGAAAGAAACTTCCTGTAAACAGATTCCGCTTGGAAGATTTGGAAAACCAGAAGAAATTGCAAATGCAGTTGCATTTTTAGCATCAGAAGAAGCAGATTATATCACAGGTCAGGTCATCAGTGTCGATGGCGGAATGAGCATGTAGGAGGACGTTATGAGACGAGTAGTAATAACAGGAATGGGAGCAATCACTCCGCTTGGATTAAATGTAGAAGAGTTCTGGAACGGATTAAAAGAAGGCAGACATGGATTTGGAGAAATTACCCGTTTTGATGCCTCTGAATATAAAGCACATCTTGCCGGTGAAGTAAAAGGATTTGTCGGAAAAGAATTTATGGATGCAAAGGCAGCAAAGAGAATGGAACTGTTCTGCCAGTATGCGGTCGCAGCCACAAAAGAAGCCATCGAAGAGGCAGGTCTTGACATGGAGAAAGAAGATGCTTACCGTGTGGGCTGTTCGGTTGGTTCAGGAATCGGAAGCCTTCAGGCAATGGAGCGTGAACACACCAGATTATTAGAAAAAGGACCAAACAGAATCAATCCTTTATTAGTACCAATGATGATTTCCAACATGGCAGCGGGAAATGTATCGATTCAGTTTGGATTAAAAGGAAAGAGCTTAAATGTCGTAACTGCCTGTGCAACAGGAACAAACTGTATCGGTGAAGCTTATCGCAGTATTCAGTTTGGTGATGCAGATGTCATGGTAGCAGGTGGAACAGAAGCCGCAATCAGTCCGATTGGAATTGGCGGATTTGCTGCATTGACTGCACTTTCAAAATCCACAAATCCAGACCGTTGTTCGATTCCGTTTGATAAAGAGCGGGATGGATTTGTAATGGGAGAGGGCGCTGGAATTGTCGTATTGGAAGAATTGGAACATGCGAAAAAACGTGGTGCAAAGATTTTAGCAGAAGTCGTGGGATATGGAGCAACCAGCGATGCCTATCATATCACTTCTCCGGCAGAAGATGGAGAAGGTGCTGCAAATGCAATGGCAAATGCCATCAAGGAAGCAAAAATTCAGCCGGAAGAGGTTACTTATATCAACGCACATGGAACAAGTACCCATCACAATGACTTATTTGAGACAAGAGCAATTAAAAAATTGTTTGGGGAACATGCCTATAAGATGAAAATCAATTCTACAAAATCCATGATTGGACATCTTTTAGGAGCAGCGGGAGCAGTGGAAGTGATTGCCTGTGTAAAACAGATGGAAAACAATTATGTACATACAACAGCAGGATATCAGGTAAAAGATGAAGAATGTGACTTGGATTATGTAGCGGGAAGCGGAGTAGGAATGGAAATTCCGTATGCACTGACAAATTCTCTGGGGTTTGGTGGACATAATGCCAGTCTGTTGCTTAAGAAATGGAATGACTAGGAGGTAGCTTAAAATGGAATTTGAAAAAATGATTGAATTAATCAAGACCGTCAGTGATTCTAATCTGACGCAGTTCCAGATAGAAGAAGACGGATTTAAGCTTTCCATGAAAACAGATAAACAGTCCAAAGTAGTAGTTCAGAAGCAGGAAAGCGTACCAAAAGAAATTCAAAGTGTTGCGATGGATGAGATTAAACCGGCAGAACAAAAAGAAATCAAAAAAGCAGAGGGAAATGTTGTGAAATCTCCATTAGTTGGAACATTTTACAGTGCCTCTTCACCGGATTCTGCCCCATTTGTAAAAGTAGGAGATACCGTAAAAAAAGGTCAGGTACTTGGTATTGTAGAAGCGATGAAACTTATGAATGAAATCGAGTCCGAATTTGACGGAGTCGTAAAAGAAATTCAGATTGAAAATGAACAGGTTGTAGAATATGGACAGCCATTATTTGTCATTGGTTAGGAGAAATCAGATGAAGCTTACAACAAAAGAAATTATGGAGATTATTCCTCATAGACAGCCATTTTTATTAATTGACACGATTGAAGAATTAGAGCCGGGTGTACGTGCAGTCGGAAGAAAATGTGTCAGCTACAACGAGCCATATTTTGCAGGACATTTTCCACAGGAGCCAGTGATGCCAGGCGTTTTACAGATTGAGGCACTTGCGCAGGTCGGTGCTGTTGCAATTTTAAGCAAGCCGGAAAATAAAGGAAAAACTGCTTATTTTGGTGCAATTAACAATGCGAAATTTAAGACAAAAGTCGTTCCGGGTGATGTGTTAACGTTAGAGCTTGAAATTATAAAAGAAAAAGGACCGATTGGAGTAGGAAAAGCGGTTGCCAAAAATCAGGAGGGCAAGATTACAGTCTCAGCAGAACTGACATTTGCAATCGGATAGGAGTGTGGAAAAATGTTTCATAAAATATTAATTGCAAATCGCGGAGAAATTGCGGTCCGTATTATCAGAGCGTGTCGTGAAATGGGAATTAAGACGGTTGCGGTTTATTCGGAAGCAGACAAAGATGCGCTTCATGCCCAGCTTGCAGATGAAGCAGTCTGTATTGGACCGGCTCCGGCTTCGGAAAGTTATTTAAATATGGAACGAATTTTAAGTGCGACGGTGGCAACAAAGGCAGAAGCGATTCATCCGGGATTTGGCTTTCTCTCTGAGAACAGTAAATTTGTCCGAATGTGTGAAAAATGCAATGTGGTATTTATCGGTCCGTCTGCAGATGTAATTGACAAAATGGGAAATAAATCGCAGGCGAGAAAGACCATGCAGGAAGCCGGAGTACCAGTCGTTCCAGGCACAAAAGAGCCGGTTTATACTGCAAAAGAAGCTTTAGAAGAAGCAAAAAAAATCGGATTTCCGATTATGATTAAAGCATCCTCCGGTGGTGGAGGAAAAGGAATGAGAGTTTCTGAAAGTGAGGCAGATTTTGAAGAAAATTTTAATACTGCACAAAGAGAATCCATTAATTCCTTTGCAGATGATACAATGTATCTGGAACGCTATGTGGGACGTCCTCGTCATGTAGAAGTACAGATTTTAGGAGATAAATTCGGAACAGCCGTTCAGCTTGGAGAACGTGACTGTTCGATTCAGAGACGTCATCAGAAGATGATAGAAGAATCTCCATGTTGTGCAATTACTAAAGAAATCAGAAAAAAAATGGGTGAAACTGCAGTTCGTGCGGCAAAGGCAGTCGGATATGAAAGTGCCGGAACGATTGAATTTTTACTTTCAGAAACCGGAGAATTTTTCTTTATGGAAATGAATACCCGAATTCAGGTGGAACATCCGGTGACAGAGTTTGTCTCAGGCGTGGATTTGATTAAAGAACAGATTCGTATTTCGGCAGGACTTCCGATTTCTGTTAAGCAGGAGGAAATTCAGGTTAAGGGTCATGCAATTGAATGTCGAATCAATGCAGAAAATCCGAAGAAAAATTTCATGCCGTGTCCGGGAAAGATTGAAAATCTGTATCTTCCGGGAGGAAACGGAGTAAGAATTGATACCGCAGTTTACAGTGGTTATCAGATTCCGCCCAATTATGATTCAATGATTATGAAAGTGATCGTATATGACAAAGACAGGGAGTCTGCAATCGCAAAGATGCGAAGTACGCTTGGGGAAGTCGTCATTGAAGGGGTTCAGACAAATCTGGATTTTCAGTATGATATTTTAAATCAGAAAGATTTTTTAGAAGGAAACGTAACCACACATTTTATTGAAGAACATTATGAGTAGTAAGGAGCAGGCGAAATGTCCAGATTGAAGGATTTATTTAAAAAATCGACAAATGAATCAGCCAAAACAGAAGAAATAAATGAAGCCCAGTTTGGTCCGTCTGTACCAGAAGGTCTGTGGGTAAAATGTCCAAAATGCGGAGAACTGCTTTATAAAGAAGATGTAGTAAAAAACAGTTATGTCTGCCCAAAATGTCAGGGATATTTTAGAATGAAGGCAAAGACGAGAATCCGCATGATTGCAGATAAGGGAAGTTTTAAAGAGTGGAGTACGGATATTAAGACAAAGAACTTTTTGAATTATCCGAATTATGAAGAGAAAATTGCCGAAGTGCAGGAAAAGACTCACTTAGAAGAAGCAATCAAAATCGGAGAAGCCCAGATTGATAAGACAAGAGTCGTGCTTGGAGTCTGTGATGCCCGTTTTTTAATGGGAAGCATGGGATATGTGGTAGGAGAGAAAATTACCAGAGCATTTGAATGTGCGACAAAAGAAAAGCTTCCGGTTATTTTATTCTGCTGTTCGGGCGGAGCAAGGATGCAGGAGGGAATGGTTTCTTTAATGCAGATGGCGAAAACCTCTGCGGTAATTAAAGCACACAGCAAAGCAGGACTGCTCTACATTCCGGTTCTGACAGACCCGACAACAGGAGGAGTGACCGCAAGTTTTGCAATGCTTGGAGATATTATTCTGGCAGAGCCTGGAGCACTGATTGGATTTGCCGGTCCAAGAGTGATTGCACAGACAATTGGACAAAAACTTCCGGAAGGATTCCAGCGTTCTGAATTTTTAGTAGAACATGGAATTATTGATGGAATTGTAAAACGAAATGATTTACGAAGAACCTTGTCCGGTCTTGTAAAACTGCATGAGCGAAATGCAAGTTATAGTCAGTTTAATAAAATTTGTTTTCAGGGTGAACAGAAACAGAAAATCGAAACAAAGAAGCGAAGAACCAGAAAAAAAGAAATGACTGCATGGGAGCGGGTAGAAATAGCTCGTGATTCTAAAAGACCAACCAGTTTGGATTATATTGGAAAGATATTTGATACCTTTATGGAACTGCATGGAGACCGTGCCTTTCGAGATGATGGGGCAATGATTGGTGGACTTGCATTATTGGACGGACAACCGGTTACGGTTATTGGAGTACAAAAGGGTCGTAATACAAAAGATAATATTACGAGAAATTTTGGGATGCCGTCTCCGGAAGGGTATCGAAAAGCACTTCGACTGATGAAACAGGCAGAAAAATTTAATCGTCCGATTATCAATTTTATTGATACTCCCGGAGCATTTTGTGGAATTGAAGCAGAAGAACGCGGACAGGGAGAAGCGATTGCCAGAAACTTAATGGAAATGTCGGATTTAAAAGTTCCGGTTTTAAGTATTGTAATCGGAGAAGGCGGAAGTGGTGGTGCACTTGCCATCGGTGTTGGAAATGAAGTCTGGATGCTGGAAAATGCCACTTATTCGATTTTATCGCCGGAAGGATTTGCCTCTATCTTATGGAAAGACAGCAAAAAAGCAAAAGAAGCTGCGGAAATTATGAAAATTACGGCAAAGGATTTAAAAGCACTTGGAATTATTGAACAGGTGATTGAAGAACCGTATCCGGCATGTGAAGAAAACTTAGAAGAAATTTCTGAGAATATGAAAACGAAGATGCGAGAATTTCTTCAGAGAATGGATAAAAAAACAAAAGAAGAACTGGCAGAAGACCGTTATGAACGTTTCCGCAAGATGTAAGAACTTAAGAAGATAAGAAGAAATAGGCAGGAAAAAATATGAGCAAATCATTAAAAATAGGGGATTTGGAAGTAAAAATTCCGGTTGTGCAGGGCGGAATGGGCGTTGGAATCAGTCTTTCAGGACTTGCAGGAAATGTCTCTGCCTGTGGCGGGCTTGGTGTGATTTCAACCGCTCAGATAGGCTGGAGAGAACCGGATTTTTATGAAAAACCATTTGAGGCAAATTTCCGTGCAATTGAAAAAGAAATTAAAAAGGCAAGAGAACTGGCAAAAGGCGGAGTGCTCGGAGTGAATATCATGGTGGCAACACAGCGTTATGAAGAGTATGTAAAATCAGCCGTAAAAGCCGGAATTGACATTGTTATTTCCGGAGCCGGACTGCCGATTGACCTTCCCAAATATGTAGAGGGAAGCAAAACAAAGATTGCACCGATTGTCTCTTCTTTGAAATCTTTGACGGTTATCTGCAGGATGTGGGAGCGAAAATATCAGACAGCACCGGATTTGGTTGTGATTGAAGGACCAAAAGCAGGCGGACATCTTGGATTTTCAAGAGAAGAATTAGAAACTGTTACAGATGAGGCTTACGATGACGTGATTGTCTCGATTATTGAAAAAGTAAAAGAGTATAGTGAAAAATTCTCAAAAAAGATTCCAGTAGTAGTTGCCGGCGGAATTTATGAGCGAAAAGATATGGAACACGTTATGAAACTTGGCGCAGATGGAGTTCAGATGGGAACAAGATTTGTGACAACGAAAGAATGTGATGCCGACGAAGCCTACAAGCAAAGCTACATCAAGGCAAAAAAAGAAGATATAAAGATTGTACAAAGTCCGGTTGGGATGCCGGGACGTGCGATTTTAAATCCATTTCTGGAAAAAGTAAAAACAGAAAAATGCAAAATCAAACACTGCTATCAGTGTATTGTGACCTGCGATAAAAAGACGATTCCATACTGCATTACAGAAGCGCTGGTTAATGCAGCAGAGGGCAGAGTAGATGAAGGTCTGCTGTTTTGCGGAGAAAATGCATATCGTGCAGATAAGATAGAAACAGTAGCAGAGATTATGGAAGAGTTTCGATAAACCGATAACAAAAAGAGTCCTGAAATCAGGATTCTTTTTTGTTTATCAGGTATTTCAAGAATAGTTAGCACTTGAAAAGTCAAAATTCATAAGGTATAATTTTAGTCGTATCGATGGAGTCGAGAAAAAAGTCTGAAAAAGACGATTTTTAAGGAGATAGAAAATGAGTACAGTAAGAACAAGATTCGCACCAAGCCCGACAGGAAGAATGCATGTCGGAAATTTAAGAACTGCATTATATGCTTATTTAATTGCAAAACATGAAAACGGAAGTTTTATGCTTCGTATTGAAGATACCGACCAGGAACGTTTCGTAGACGGAGCACTGGATATTATTTACCGTACACTGGCAAAAACAGGTCTGGTTCATGATGAAGGTCCGGATAAAGATGGCGGATATGGTCCTTATGTTCAGAGTGAAAGAAATGCACAGGGAATTTATTTAAAATATGCAAAACAGTTAATTGAGCAGGGAGATGCTTATTACTGTTTCTGTACCAAAGAACGTCTGGAATCTTTAAAATCCAACGTTGGAGAAGATGGAAAAGAAATCTCTGTTTATGATAAACACTGCCTGCATTTAAGCAAAGAAGAAGTTGAAGCAAAACTGGCAGCAGGAGAACCGCATGTTATTCGTTTTAACATGCCGACAGAAGGTACAACAACCTTCCATGATGATATTTATGGAGATATCACCGTACAGAATGATGAATTAGATGATTTAATTCTGATTAAATCCGATGGATATCCGACTTACAACTTTGCAAACGTAATCGATGACCATCTGATGAACATCACACATGTAGTAAGAGGAAATGAATATCTTTCTTCTTCACCGAAATACAATCGTATTTATGAAGCATTTGGATGGGAAATCCCGACTTATGTACACTGTCCGTTAATCACAAACGAAGAACATAAAAAATTAAGCAAACGTTCCGGACATTCTTCTTATGAAGATTTATTAGAGCAGGGATTCTTAACAGAAGCAATCGTAAACTACGTTGCACTGCTTGGATGGTGTCCACAGGACAATCGTGAGATTTTCAGCCTTGAAGAACTGGTAAAAGAATTTGATTACCATCACATGAGCAAATCTCCGGCTGTGTTTGACATGACAAAATTAAAATGGATGAATGGCGAATACATTAAAGCAATGGATTTTGATAAATTCTATGAAATGGCACTTCCATACATTCAGAGTGTAATTAAAAAAGACTTAGACTTAAAGAAAATTGCACAGATGGTAAAAACCAGAATCGAAGTATTCCCGGACATTCCGGATTTAATTGACTTCTTTGAAGCAGTTCCGGAATACGATGTTGCAATGTATACTCATAAGAAAATGAAAACAAATCCGGAAATTTCTTTAGAAGTATTAAATAAAATCATTCCGGTATTAGAAGCACACGAAGATTACACAAACGATGCATTATACGAATTATTGTGTGGATTTGCAAAAGAAAACGGATACAAAAACGGACAGATTTTATGGCCGATTCGTACCGCACTTTCAGGAAAACAGATGACACCTGCCGGTGCAACAGAAATCCTTGAAGTACTTGGAAAAGACGAATCCATTATACGTTTAAAAGCAGCAGTAGAAAAACTTTCTTAATTCAACAAATATAGCAAGGATTCTCCCACCTCTATAGGTGGTGAGAGAAATTGCAAACAGAAAGGTTAACGGCAGTGATGGGCGGAGAGAAATCGGTATCCCCCACTGACATGAGGTAAACCACAGTCAGCGTTTTGCTGACATGTCAGACGCTGTGAAATTACCGACTGTGGGTTGAAACAATTTGAACTGGAGAAAAGTAAATGAAAGAAAATTCAGCACAAAACCGTGCGATTTCCCATGATAAAGGACCGATGATGCTTCTTGCCGGTCCTGGTTCAGGGAAAACAACGACGATTACAAAACGAGTGGTGAATTTAATACAAGAAAAAAAAGTGACTCCTTCTTCTATTCTGGTGGTGACCTTTACAAAGGCTGCTGCCAGAGAGATGAAGGAGCGTTTTTTACGCCTGTGTAAAGAAAAAAATGTGAATGCGCCTTATGAACAGGTTACCTTTGGTACGTTCCATGGTGTTTATTACACTATTTTAAAATATGCTTATCACTTAAATGCGCAGAATATTTTAAGTGAAGAGCGTAAATATGATATCTTAAAAGAAATTGTATATCGCCAGAAGCTTACGATAGAAGATGAAAAAGAATTTTTTCAGGGACTGGTACAGGAAATTTCCATGGTAAAAAACGGACGGATTCCACTCGAACATTATTATTCAGCCAATTGTCCGGATGATACATTCCGTGCGATTTATCAGGCTTATGTGAAGCGATGCAAAGCTTCAAAACTGCTTGATTTTGATGATATTTTATTATATACTTATGAACTTTTGACAAACCGAAATGATATTTTAAGAGGCTGGCAGAAGCGTTTTTCCTATATTTTAGTAGATGAATTTCAAGATATTAATCAACTGCAGTATGATGTGGTAAAACTGCTTGCAAAGCCGGAAGATAATTTATTTATCGTAGGAGATGATGACCAGTCGATTTATGCCTTTCGAGGCGCAAAACCGGAGATTATGCTGCATTTTCCAGAGGATTATCCAGATGCAAAAACAGAACTCTTAGCCTGCAATTACCGTTCTGCTTCTACTATTGTAGAACTCTCACAGAAAGTGATTTCAAAAAACTTAAGACGTTATAAGAAAGAATTGTTTGCAGATAAAATGGGTGGAAAACCTGTAACAATACAGGTATTTGAAGATGGAAAACAGGAAGAACTATATGTGAAAAGTCAGGTGAAGGAGCTGTTAAAAAAGGGAATTCCTTATGAAGAGATGGCAGTTTTGTACCGCACCAATTCCGGAGCACGTTTTCTTGTGGAAACCCTGATGCGGTACCAGATTCCATTTTGTATGCGGGATACGCTTCCAAATCTTTATGAACACTGGATTGCGCAGGATGTGATTTCTTATATCCATATTGCAATGGGTGAGAGAAGCCGAAGAGAGTTTTTACGGATTATGAATCGTCCCAACCGCTATTTTTCAAGGGACGCTTTGGATGAGGCACAGGTTTCTTTTGAGGGACTGCGTTGGTTCTATGAGGAAAAAGACTGGATGTGTGACCGGATTGATAAACTCGAAGAAGATTTGAATACATTAAAACGTATGACACCCTATGGCGCGATTAATTATATCCGTTATGGAATCGGCTATGAAGAATACTTAAAAGAGTACGCAGGGTATCGGAAAATTAAGTCAGAAGAATTGTTTGAAGTGATGGAAGAACTGGCTTCAAGTGCAAAAAACTTTAAGTCATTTTCGGAATGGTTTGTCCATATAGAAGAGTATACACAGCAGTTAAAAGAACAGGCAAAAAAACAGGTTTCAGAGAAAAAAGGAATTACGATATCTACTCTGCACAGTATCAAAGGACTTGAGTTTGATGCAGTCTTTTTAATGGATGTTAACGAGGGTTCCCTTCCCTATCATAAGGCAGTGACAGAGAGCAGTATAGAAGAAGAACGACGTCTGTTTTATGTGGGAATTACAAGGGCACGGAAATTTTTATGGATTTTATATGCAAAGAATCGACATGACAAAGAATTGGAAGTCTCCAGATTTTTAACGGAAAGCGGTCTGGTATTAAAAGAAGAGAAGGATAAGAAAAAATGACAAATCAGATATGGATTTACTATGGAAAAATAGAAAATCTGGTAAAAGAAGAAAGTTCAAAACAAAAGCGGGAACGAACAGCCGGAAGACTACTGTTGTTAAATGCAATAAAGAAAAGAAACATCCAAACCATTCAAAATCTGGAAGAACTAGAACAGTCTATTGAAATCGGAGCACATGGAAAACCGTATTTTAAAGACAAAACCCGCTTTCCTTTTTTTAATATCAGCCATTCCGGAGACTATGCAGTCTGTGCAGTGGCAACTTGTGAAATCGGAATTGATATCCAAAAAATACAATCTTACAGTCCAAGGCTTTTAAGACGGATCTTAACGAAACAGGAGCTGTTACAGCTTGAACAGTCAGAGGAAAAAGAATCTTTCTTTTGCAGTCTCTGGAGCCAAAAGGAAAGCTATGTAAAGTGGAGTGGTCAGGGAATTACGAGAGAACTTGACACTTTAGAAAAAAATGCATGGCAGGAAAGTTTTTCAATCGAGGATTACTGGGTCTGTGTAACAGCACAGTCTGCGTGTGAAATTGAGTGCATAAAAGAATCAGAATAAAAAAAGATAAAGGAAAGCGGCAAGAAAGAAATTCCTGTATTAAATAAAGATTGTCCTCATATATTATTTTAAGAGGTGAAAAAGATGAAAGAAAAGGGAATTACATATCTCTTTCCTGCTAAAATACGGGAAATACTCGAAAAGACCGGATTTGATTTGGAAGAGCTTTATGAAATCAGGCTTCGGGTTAATGCTCCGATGATTGTAATCTACGGTGGGAAAGAATACTTTGTTGCGAAAGATGGAAGGCTGACCAAAAATATGCAGAATGTCTGCATGATTGAGGCAGAAGATTTGCGGGAAACAATGGAATATGTCAGTAATTATTCCATGTATGCATTTGAAGAGGAAATCCGAAAGGGATTTATTACAATTCAAGGCGGGCATCGGGTCGGAATAGCCGGAAAAACCGTCTTAGATGGGGATAAAATAAAAAGTCTAAAATACATATCTTATATCAATCTGAGATTATCACATCAGATAAAGGGGTGTGCGACCCCAATTCTCCCTTATATTATGAAAAAAAATAATGTGTGTCATACCTTGATTATTTCTCCGCCGATGTGCGGAAAAACAACGCTGCTTCGGGATTTAATCCGCCAGGTCAGTGACGGGAATCGTTATCTTGAGGGGAAAACGGTGGGAGTGGTGGATGAACGTTCTGAGATTGCAGGCTCTTATCAGGGAATTCCGCAAAATGATTTGGGAATCCGTACGGATATTTTGGACTGTTGTCCAAAAGCGGAGGGCATGATGATGCTGATTCGTTCGATGTCTCCGGAAGTGGTTGCAGTGGATGAGCTTGGCGATTATGAAGACATTCATGCGATTGAGTCAGTCATTCACTGTGGCTGTAAGTTATTTGCAACCGTTCATGGTAGTTCCATTGATGATATGAAGCGAAAACCGCTGATGCAGAGACTCATGCAGGAAAAAGTGTTTGAACGCTATATTATTTTGCAAAATAAGGACAGGGCAGGACAGGTCAAGGCAATTTTTGATGAAAGAGGAACGTGTCTGTATGACCAAAACCGAAAAAAGGGAATTTTATGTTAAGAGTGGCAGGTGCATGTCTGATATTAAGTGCGTCCTCTTTGCTGGGTGTACAAAAAAGCAGGCAGTTTACAAAAAGAATCGAACAGCTTCAGGAATTACAACGGATTGTGCTGTTGATTCAAGGAGAGATTCTTTATAAGAACGCAGCACTTCCGGAAGCCTTAAGAAGCAGTGCCGGAAAAGTAAAAGTACCGTTTGATTCTTTTTTAAGACAGACAGCAGGAAGGGCAGATGCCTTTGATGGAGTCCGTTTTTCTGATTTGTTTGAGACAGAAATAAAAGAGCAGTTAAAAGGTACAGCACTTACAAAAGAAGATAAAGAGGAATTTGCCCGTTTTGGAGAATCGCTTGGATATCTGGATGTGGAAATGCAGAAAAATGCAATGAAGCTTTATTTAAAAGAACTCGAACAAAAAATTGAATATCTGCAAAAAGAAATTCCACAAAAAAGAAAATTATATCAAAGTCTGGGGGTCATGGGGGGAATCTTTCTTTTGATTTTGCTCTGGCAGTAAAAAATCGAAAAAAAGCTGAAATTGCAGGGGAGGGAAGTACTTGGAAGTTACGATTTTATTTAAAATTGGAGCAGTCGGAATTCTTGTTTCGGTACTTTGTCAGATTTTAAAACACAGCCAGAGAGAAGAACTTGCTTTTCTCACCAGTCTTGCAGGGCTTTTAGTCGTACTGTTCTGGGTGCTTCCTTATATTTACGAACTCTTTCAGACGATTGAAGATTTGTTTTCTTTGTAGGGGGCAGGATGGAAGTTGTTAAAATTGTGATGATTGGAATTACGGGAGTTCTTTTGGCACTCTTTTTAAAAGAAAGTAAGCCGGAGTATTCTGTTTATCTGAGCTTTGCCGTTGGAATCTGTATTTTAGGATATGCAGTGGAAAAATTATCCTATCTGTTTGAGAGTATCAAAAAAATACAGGAATTTCTTCCGGTAGATGAAAAGTATGTGCTTGTTCTGCTTAAAATGACAGGAGCAACCTATATTGGACAGTTTTCATCAAGTATCTGTAAAGATGCCGGATATGCAGCAATTGCAGGACAGATTGAGTTATTTGTGAAACTTTATCTTATGGTATTATCTTTACCGGTGTTATTGGCACTGGTTGAGACCATTCATAATTTTTTATTATGAAAAGAAGAAAAATTCGATTCATACTGGCAGTTTTTTTGATCTGTCTGGAATTTGGAGCAACTTTTGTAAAGGCAGGACAAAAACAGAGAGAACAACAGGAAGAAGAAACGAGACAGAAGCTGATGGAAGATATGGAACTTGGGCAAATGCAGGATGCAGTCAATCAGATTTTAAAAGAGGACAGCTTTTCCATAGAAGAAATCTTAAATCAGATTTTAAAAGGAGAGTCTTTGTTTCAAAAAGAGACAATGAGTAAGTGGTTTAAAAATATAGTAAAAGCACAGCTTCAAAGAGAACAAAAGGCAATGTTTCAAGTTGTACTTTTGGTACTTCTTGCAGCTGTGTTTTCTAATTTTACAGCAGTATTTGGAGATGGAAAAACCGGAGAAACCAGCTTTTATATTACTTACATGCTTTTGCTTGCATTATTGATAAAATCGTTTGGAAGTATGGGAGTGGAGTTAAAAGAACTTCTGGAAAATTTTATTTTATTTTTAAAAGCTTTAATGCCGTCTTATTTTCTTGCGGTTACGGCTTCCTCAGGAAGTGCGACGGCAATGATTTTTTATGAAGCAGTGCTGTTTTTAATTTATGTGATTCAGGTTGTCTTTTTAAAAGGCATTGTTCCGGCCATTTATGTTTTGGCACTTGTAGAACTGGTCAATTATCTTCATAGCGAAGATTTCTTATCCAAAATGGCAGAGCTGTTGCAGACTTTGATTGAATGGAGTTTAAAAAGCTGTATGGCGGTGGTGCTTGGCATGCAGTTGATTCAAAATATGATTGGACCGGCAATGGATTCTCTAAAGCGGGACATCATTGGAAAGACAGCAGCTTCGATTCCCGGAATCGGAAATGCCATTAATGGAGTGACAGAAGTTGCCCTTGGGACAGCCGTGATTATCCGAAATGGAATCGGTGTAGTGGGAATTATTATTTTAGTCTGTATTGGAATCCGGCCGGTGATTCGTCTGGCGCTGCTTGCATTTTTATATAAACTTTTGGCAGCGGTAGTACAGCCGGTATCGGACAAGCGGATGACAGGAGCACTTAGCACAATTGGTAATGGCTATGTTTTATTTTTAAAGGTACTGCTTTGTATGGAACTTTTGATTTTTATCACGATTGCAATTCTAAGTATTTCATTTATCGGAAAATAGGATAAAAATCAGGCAAGTCAATATGGGAGGGGAGTCGATGCCAGAGAGAGTTTGTCTATGGATGCAGAGTGTTGCCTGTTATTTTATCTTTCAGTCTGCACTTCTGCATTTTCTGCCAGAGGGAAGTTATAAAAAATACATTCAGTTTTACATGGGACTTTTATTTATCTGGGTTTTGATTGTAACAGGAGGGAAGCTTTTAGGAGCAGAGGAAACCATGTTTG
Organism: Blautia stercoris; assembly: GCF_054657695.1. Lineage (NCBI taxonomy): Bacteria > Bacillati > Bacillota > Clostridia > Lachnospirales > Lachnospiraceae > Blautia > Blautia stercoris. The sequence continues at coordinate 921,792 of NZ_BAAHYF010000001.1, read as the reverse complement.
AGATGCCGGATATGGAGCTTCAAGAAGAGACAGAGAGTCAAAAGGAATGGGAGCAGAAGGCTTATGATGCAGAAAACCGCTATTGGCAGGAACGGGAAGAAGAGGTGGACAAGCCATGAGAGGATTTCCGGACAAATTAAAAAAAGAATATCTGGCGGTTGCTCTGTTAGTTGGAATTTTGTGTCTGATACTTGCAATTCCGGTGAAAAAAGAGACGATAAATGAGACAAATACAGCGATAGAAGAGAAAAGTGAAGATTTAAAAGAAGGGGCATGGCAGGAGCAGATTCAGGCAAGGCTTCAAAACATGCTCAATGAATCGGAGGGGGCAGGAGAGACGAAAGTATTTTTAACTTTTGAAAACAGTTGGGAAAATGTAGTAGAAAAGGATGAAAACCAGACGGTGTTTCAAAAAGATGCAACAGGAAATCAGACTCCTTATGTAAAAATGCAGAAGTATCCGAAAATCAGCGGAGTTTTGATTCTTGCAAAGGGAGCAGATAATCCGGTAGTGGTACAGAATATTCAGGAGGCAGTGCAGGCATTATTTCAGGTGGAAGCCCATAGAATAAAAGTAATGAAAATGAATTAAAGGAGAAGCGTGGGTGAAAAAGATTTTTAAGAAAAATCAGGTGATTATTACTGCTTTGGCAATTATGATTGCGGTTGCCGGCTACATTAATTACTCAGACACACATCTGGGAATGGATAAGGTACTACAGAAAACAGGTGCTGTTTCGGATACTTCAGATACGGAGGCGCAGGAAACCGCAGGAACAGATGGAATTGTGGAAGAGATTGACAGTCTGGATTATGATTTGACAGATGAAAGTGCCCTGTTAGAAGAAAATCAGGCAGCAGGGGACAATCAGGCAGGAGAAGCGAGTGCATCTGCCGAGACACCTGGAGAAGCAGTATTAACAGGCGCATCCACTTTTGCTGCACAGGCAAAACTGAATCGGGAGCAGGTACGTTCTGCCAATAAAGAAACACTGATGGGAATTATCAACAACGAAAATATAGGAGAGGATAAAAAACAGGAGGCAATTGCTTCAATGGTAGAAATGACAGACCTTGCAGAACAGGAAGAAGCCGCAGAACTTTTACTGGAAGCAAAGGGATTTGCAAATGTAGTGGTGAATCTGACCAATGAATCGGCTGACATTATTGTACCGCAGGAGTATATGGCAGATGACAAGCGGGCTCAGATTGAAGATATTGTAAAACGGAAAACATCGGTTCCGATAGAGAATATTGTGATTACTCCGCTTGAAGCGGAAAGCTCGGATGGCGAATAAATCTTTTTAAAATCCTTGACACTGTTTGTACGGTATACTAAAATATGCTAAGTGTTTACTTATGAAAATTTTAATTTGAGATAAAAAAAGAGAAGGAGGTCATTTCAGTGGCTGACTATACAAAAGAAATTACAAAAAGAAGAACTTTTGCAATTATTTCCCATCCGGATGCAGGTAAGACAACTCTGACTGAGAAATTTCTTCTTTACGGAGGAGCAATCAACCTTGCAGGAAGTGTAAAAGGAAAGGCAACAGCTCGTCATGCGGTTTCAGACTGGATGGAAATTGAAAAAGAAAGAGGTATTTCCGTTACATCTTCCGTACTTCAGTTTAATTATGACGGTTATTGCATTAACATATTGGATACTCCTGGACATCAGGATTTCTCGGAGGACACATATCGTACTTTAATGGCAGCAGATTCTGCAGTTATGGTCATTGATGCTTCAAAAGGAGTGGAGGCTCAGACCAGAAAACTGTTTAAAGTTTGTGCGATGCGCCATATTCCAATTTTTACGTTTATTAACAAAATGGACAGAGATGCAAATGATACCTTTGATTTACTGGATGATATCGAAAAAGAGCTTGGAATTCCAACCTGTCCGATTAACTGGCCAATTGGTTCCGGTAAAAAATTCCGTGGTGTTTATGATAGAAATACAGAAAAAGTGCTGACATTCTCAGATACCATGAAGGGAACAAAAGAGGGAATCGAAGAAGAAATCGGAATTGATGAAGCACACTTGGATGATGTAGTGGATGCAGAACAGAAAGAGCAGTTATTAGAAGAAATTGAACTGCTCGATGGCGCAAGTGCGGAATTTGACCAGGACTTAGTCAACGAAGGAAAGCTTTCACCGGTATTTTTCGGTTCTGCGCTTACAAACTTTGGTGTGGAGACATTTTTGAAACATTTCTTAAAAATGACTTCTTCCCCGCTTCCAAGAAAGGCAGATATCGGAGAGATTGACCCGATGAAAGAAGATTTCTCTGCCTTTGTATTTAAAATTCAGGCAAATATGAATAAGAACCACCGTGACCGAGTTGCATTTATGAGAATCTGTTCCGGTAAATTTGAGGCATCCAAAGAGGTGTATCACGTACAGGGCGAGAAAAAAATGCGTCTCTCCCAGCCACAGCAGATGATGGCGCAGGACCGTCATGTGGTGGAAGAAGCGTATGCCGGAGATATTATCGGTGTATTTGACCCAGGTATCTTTTCAATCGGTGATACGGTATGTGCACCGGGAAAAAAATTCCAGTATGAAGGAATCCCAACGTTCGCACCGGAACACTTTGCAAGAGTACGTCTGCTTGACAGCATGAAGAGAAAGCAGTTTGTAAAAGGGATCAACCAGATCGCACAGGAAGGTGCGATTCAGATTTTCCAGGAAATCATGGGCGGAATGGAAGAAATTATTGTCGGAGTTGTCGGTGTGCTTCAGTTTGATGTCTTAAAATACCGTCTGGAAAATGAATACAATGTGGATATCCGTCTTGAGACACTGCCTTATGAACACATTCGCTGGATTGAAAATAAAGATGAAGTAGACGTTAAGAAACTGACCGGAACTTCTGACATGAAGAAGGTTATGGATATGAAAGGCAATCCTCTGTTATTGTTTGTAAACAGCTGGAGTGTTGGCATGACCTTAGATAGAAATGAAGGATTAAGACTGGCTGAGTTCAGCAGAAACTAAGAAGGACTCCGTTTTCTGTTTAAAAGACAGGAGGCGGAGATTCTTTTTTATATTTTCTATAGAAGTTTTGACACCACAATTATATTTTGATATAATGTCAGGTAGGAGATTATCCTTTTAAAAAATAGGAGGTTTGGTTATGGCGGAAGATAGAAATATCTATAAGATACATGATAATGGCTCATTGGGCGAGGTTCAGATTGCCGATGAAGTGGTTGCTATTATTGCGGGACTGGCAGCAACAGAAGTAGAAGGTGTCGGTTCTATGGCAGGAAATATCACAAATGAACTGGTTGGAAAACTGGGAATGAAAAACCTTTCAAAAGGGGTAAAGGTAGATATTTTAGAAAACATTGTCTGCGTGGATTTGGCTTTAAATATCGAGTATGGATACAATATTTTAGAGACAAGTAAAACCGTACAGGAAAAAGTAAAAGCAGCAATCGAAAATATGACAGGTCTTGTAGTCTCTGATGTAAACGTGCGTATTGCAAGTGTAGAGATGGAAAAAGAAAAGACAAAATAGTTCTTTGAAAAATGAAACACAGATAGAGTAAAAATGAAAAGGTGTCTCGCAAAAGGACACCTTTTTTTATAAATGGAGGATAAGATGAAAAGAAGAGAAATGAGAGAACATATATTTAAGTTATTGTTTATGGGAGAATTCAATACAGTAGAAGAAATGCCGGAACAGAGCAGTCTGTATTTTGAAACATTAGAAGAACTTTCTCCACAGGAAGAAGAATATATGCGTGGAAAATATGAAAAAGTATTAGAACACGTAGAAGAAATTGATGAGTTATTAAACAAGGTATCTTCCGGATGGAAAGTAAACCGTATGAGCAAAGTAGACTTAAATATCTTAAGACTTGCTGTTTATGAAATGAAATACGATGAAGATGTACCGTTTAAAGTTGCAATCAATGAGGCAGTTGAATTAAGTAAAAAATTCGGAGGAGACGAATCTTCTTCTTTCGTAAATGGTATTTTAGGAAAGATTGCCAAGGAGCAGTAAAAGGAATATGAATCGGACCTATTCGGTTGGACAGATTAACCGTTATATTCAAAATATGTTTACGCAGGATTTTCTGTTGAATAAAATCTCTGTAAAGGGAGAAGTTTCAAATTGCAAATATCATACTTCGGGGCACATTTATTTTTCGCTGAAAGATGCTGCGGGAACGATATCCTGTGTCATGTTTGCCGGTGCGAGAAAGGGTCTTGCTTTTTCCATGAAAAATGGAGACAACGTGGTAGTCAAAGGCAAAGTGGAAGTATATGAGCGGGATGGAACGTATCAGCTTTATGCCAGAGAAATTAAGTTAGAAGGTGCCGGAGCATTATATGAAAAATATCTGGCGTTAAAAGAAGAATTAGAAGACATGGGAATGTTTGCACCGGAATATAAACAGCCGATTCCAAAATACATTCAGAAACTTGGAATCGTAACTGCTGCAACCGGTGCAGCGGTGCGTGATATTCAAAATGTTGCGGGAAGGCGAAATCCGTATGTTCAGCTGATTCTTTATCCGGCACAGGTACAGGGAATCGGAGCAAAAGAAAGTATTGTAAAAGGAATTGAAATGCTCGATGCTTATGGCGTAGATACGATTATTGTCGGTCGTGGTGGTGGAAGCATTGAAGAATTATGGGCGTTTAATGAAGAAGAGGTTGCAAGGGCAATTTTTGAATGTCGAACACCGATTATTTCTGCGGTTGGGCATGAAACAGATACGACGATTGCAGATTATGCGGCCGATTTGCGTGCACCGACTCCGTCTGCGGCGGCTGAGCTTGCTGTATTTGAGATACAGGATTTATTGGGAAGATTGGAAGAGTATCATGCAAAATTAAACCGTGAACTGCAACAGCAGATTGCTCAAAAGCGACAAGGCTTAAAACTGTATGAAAATAAATTAAGTTACTTGAATCCAAAAAGTCAGATAGAAGAGAAAAAACAGCATTATGAAAGTATTCAGATACGGCTGGAATCTGCAATGAAAACCAGGATTTTAACTTCCAGACAGGAATTGAGGCTTTATATTGAGCGGATGAAAGGTCTGTCTCCGTTGGATAAATTAAATCAGGGATTTTCTTATGTAGAAAATGAAGCGCATAAGGCGGTGACGAGTATTTCACAGGTAAAATCAGGTGAGACGCTTCTGATTCAGGTAAGTGATGGAACAATAGAAGCCAGGAGTATCGGAATAAAACAAGTAGAAAGAGGTGTGTTTGATGACACCGGATTTGAAACAAAAAGAAACACAGACGATTGAAGAAGCTTTTGAAGAACTGGATGGAATTGTGGAGCAGTTGGAACGTGCAGATGTTTCGCTTGAGGAGTCATTTTTGATTTATCAGACTGGCATGAAACTGCTTAAAGAATGTAGTGAGAAGATAGATACCGTTGAAAAAAGAATGTTAATGATGAATGAAGATGGTGGGCTGAGTGAATTTTAAAGAAGAATTAGAACAAAGAACCAGAGAAGCGGAAGAAATTATCAAAAGCTATCTGCCAAAAGAAGAGGGCTTTGCCAAAAATATGGCAGAGGCAATGAATTACAGCATGCTTTCCGGTGGAAAAAGACTTCGACCGGTATTTATGAGAGAAGTTTACAGTATGTTTGGCGGAACAGGGAAAGTGATAGAGCCTTTTATGGCGGCAATGGAGATGATTCATACCCATTCGCTGATTCATGATGACCTTCCGGCACTTGACAATGATGAGTACCGAAGAGGAAGAAAAACCACCCATGCTGTTTATGGAGAGCCAGCGGCAATTCTTGCAGGAGATGCACTTTTAAATTATGCTTATGAGACGGCATTTCGTGCATTTGACTTATTAGATGAGTCAGATATGGAAGAATGGAAGCGTGTGGCAAAAGCCTTATCAATTCTTGGAAAGAAAACCGGAATTGACGGCATGCTTGGCGGACAAAGCGTAGATGTAGAAAATGACAAAAAAGAGCAGGAACTGGACAGGGAAATGCTGGATTATATTTATGAAAATAAAACATCTGCATTAATTGAATGTGCAATGACAATCGGAGCAACTCTTGCAGGAGCGAGAGAAGAAGAGATACAGAAGATAGAAACTCTTGCAGGAAAAATAGGAATTGCCTTTCAGATTCAAGATGATATTTTGGATGTCACAGGTACAATGGAGGAACTGGGAAAAGCAGTAGGAAGCGATGAAAAGAACCATAAAACAACTTATGTGACTCTGGAAGGAATCAAAAAGGCGGGAGAAGATGTGAAAGAGCTGACCAAGGAGGCATTGAATCTGCTTATGGAACTTCCGGGTGAACAGGAATTTTTAAGAGAACTGCTTCTTTCACTTTGTACCCGCAGAAAATAGAGGTGCAAAAGAGATGCTGTTAGAAACAATTGAAAAAGAAAACGATATAAAGAAAATACCGTTAGAACAGATGCCTGTGCTGGCACAGGAAATCAGAGATTTTTTATTAGAGTCCTTAAGTAAGACCGGAGGGCATCTGGCTTCTAACCTTGGGGCGGTTGAACTTACCATGGCACTGCATTATGTGTTTTCACTTCCAAAAGACAAAATTATCTGGGATGTCGGTCATCAGTCTTATACACATAAGATTCTGACCGGAAGAAAGGATGGATTTAAAAATCTGCGTCAATATGGAGGGTTGAGTGGATTTCCCAAAAGGGAGGAAAGCCCTTGTGATGCTTACGATACCGGACACAGTTCAACTTCCATCTCAGCAGGAGTCGGCTATGTCTGTGCAAGCAAAGTAAGTGGAGAAGAGTATCATGTGGTATCGGTAATCGGAGATGGTGCGCTGACCGGCGGAATGGCCTACGAAGCTTTAAATAATGCAGCGAGCTTAAATAAAAATTTTGTTATCGTATTAAATGATAATAAGATGTCGATATCGGAAAATGTGGGCGGAATTTCAAGCTATTTAAGTAATCTAAGAACAGCAGAATCTTATACGGATTTAAAGAGCGAAGTCAAAAAGACATTAAATAAAGTACCGGGAATCGGACCGGTCATGGTACAAAGAATTCATAAGACAAAAGACAGTATTAAACAGCTTATGATTCCAGGAATGTTTTTTGAGGATATGGGAATTAAATATTTGGGACCGGTAAATGGACATGACTGTGGAAGAATGATTCAGATTTTTCAGGAAGCAAAAAAAGTAAACGGACCGGTGCTGGTGCATGTTCAGACCGAAAAAGGACGAGGATATGAACCGGCAAGAAAACACCCGGCAAGATTTCATGGAACATCTGCATTTAATCTGGAGCATGGGATTCCATTAAAAACCGGGGGAAAGGCAAATTATACAGATATCTTTTCGACAGTTATGCTAAAGTTGGCAGACAGAATACCAAATCTTGTTGCTTTGACAGCGGCAATGCCGGACGGTACCGGTTTAAAACGGTTTCGAAACCGCTTTCCACAGCGCTTTTTTGATGTGGGAATTGCGGAGGAACATGCGGTAACCTGTGCAGCAGGAATGGCACTTGGAGGCATGATACCGGTTGTGGCAATTTATTCTTCATTTCTTCAAAGGGCAGTGGATCAGATAATCGAAGATGTTTGTCTGCAGAACCTGCATGTGATTTTTGCAATAGACCGTGCAGGGCTTGTAGGAAGTGATGGAGAAACCCATCAGGGATGTTTTGATTTATCGTATCTGTCGATGATACCGAATATGACGGTGTTAGCACCAAAGAACAAATGGGAGCTTTCAGATATGTTGAAATTTGCAGTGCGTTATCAAGGTCCAATTGCAATTCGCTATCCAAGAGGAGAGGCTTATGATGGTTTAGAAGAATATCGTGAGCCTATGGTTTATGGAAAGAGTGAGTTGATTTTTGAGGGCGAAGAAACGGCATTGTTGTCAGTAGGCAGTATGGTAGAGACGGCAGTAGAAGTAAGGGAGAAATTAAAAGCAGACAAAATCAATGCAACTTTAGTCAATGCAAGATTTATAAAACCACTGGATACCAAAATCCTTGACCGGCTTGCATTGAAGCATAAAAAAATTGTGACAATGGAAGAGAATGTGAAAAATGGTGGATTTGGAATGGCGGTTTCCGAGTATATGCAGGAATATCATCCAGAGGTAAAAGTGCAGATTATCGCTCTTCCGGATGCATTTATTACACATGGAAATCCAAAATTGTTAAAAGCAAAAGCCGGAATCGATGCAGATTCTATTTATGGGGCAATCAAGGAGGCAGAGAAGAGATGAAAGAACGTCTGGATGTACTGTTAGTAAAAAGAGGACTGGCAGTATCAAGAGAAAAGGCGAAAGCAGTCATTATGTCAGGCTGTGTTTATGTAGAGAATCAGAAAGAGGATAAGGCAGGTTCGATGTTTGCAGATACAGCAAACATTGAAGTGCGTGGCAATACTTTAAAGTATGTAAGTCGTGGTGGATTAAAACTGGAAAAAGCGATGAATAACTTCGGAGTAACCCTTCAGGATAAAATCTGCATGGATGTAGGTTCTTCTACCGGTGGTTTTACAGATTGTATGCTTCAAAATGGAGCAGTAAAAGTTTATGCAATTGATGTAGGACATGGTCAGTTAGACTGGAAATTAAGAAATGACGAGCGGGTTGTCTGTATGGAAAGAACCAATATCCGATATGTGACACCGGATGATTTGCAGGAGCCGGCGGATTTTTCTTCGATTGATGTTTCTTTTATTTCTTTAACAAAAGTACTGCTTCCGGTTTATCATCTGTTAAAATCAGGTGGAGAAGTGGTATGCCTGATTAAACCGCAGTTTGAAGCAGGGAGAGAAAAAGTTGGGAAAAAAGGCGTAGTCAGAGATGCGAAAGTACATCAAGAAGTCATTGAGAAAGTAATGGAGTATGCAAAAAGTATTGGATTTGCACCTCAGCACCTTGAATTTTCACCGATAAAAGGACCGGAAGGAAATATTGAGTATCTGCTTCACATTGTAAAGACAGATACCGAAAATCCGGTAAAAGAGCAGGAGCTTTCAATTCAGAATGTCGTTGCTCTGGCTCATGCGGAGTTGGATAAATAATGGATAAATTTTTTATTATTGCAAACAGACAAAAAGATAAAGAATTAAAGACGGCAAGAAAAGTCGAAGCGTATTTAAATTCCAAAGGAAAATCTTGCATTTTAAGAGAAGAAACATCGGAACAAAAAGCCAGAAGCAATCATTATACGGATGTGGAAAAAATCCCAAAGGATGTGGAGTGTATTATTGTGATTGGCGGAGATGGAACACTTTTGCAGGCTGCAAGAGATGTGGTAAATCGTCAGATTCCGCTTTTGGGAATTAATATGGGTACGCTTGGATATCTTGCTGAAATTGACCGTTCTTCTATTGATGGAGCATTAAATCATCTGATGTTAGATGAATATACAATAGAGAAACGAATGATGTTAAACGGAAAAGTTTATCATAAAGAAGAACTGATTGCAGAAGATGTTGCATTAAATGATATCGTGATTGGTAGAGATGGTCCTTTGCACGTAACGAGATTTCATAACTATGTAAATGGTGAATTCTTAAACAGCTATACCGCAGATGGAATCATTATAGCAACTGCAACTGGCTCGACCGGATACAGCCTGTCAGCAGGAGGACCGATTGTATCTCCTGAAACAAACATCCTGATTATGACACCGGTAGCACCGCATACCTTAAATACCAGAAGTGTGATTTTTCCGGCAGAAGATGAGATTACGGTAGAAATCGGAGAGGGAAGTCAGGGCTGTGAGGCAAAGGCAGTAGTAAGCTTTGATGGAGATACCAATGTTCCGATGCGTACGGCAGACAGAGTTGCGATACGACGTTCCGTGAAAGACACCCAGATTATAAAGATAAGTAATATTAGTTTTCTTGAAGTATTAAGACGGAAAATGAAAAACTAAGGAGACGGACAGATTATGAAAATTGCCAGACATTCAAAAATCATTGACCTGATTAACCAATATGATATTGAAACCCAGGAAGAACTGGCAGCTAAACTGCAGGAAGCCGGATTTGCAGTGACTCAGGCGACAGTTTCAAGAGATATCAGAGAGTTGAAATTGATGAAAATCGCAAAACCGGATGGGGGTTCTAAATACACAGTTTTAGAGCAGCGGACGAATCAGGACAGCGAAAAATATAAAAGGGTTTTGCGGGATGCACTGTTATCCATGGAAATAGCGCAGAATATTCTGGTTATAAAAACAGTTGCCGGAATGGCAAATGCTGCCGGAGCAGCGCTTGATAACATGAAGATGAATGAGATTGTGGGCTGTATTGCCGGGGACGATACGATAGCCTGCATTAACCGTACAGTAGACGATACGATTATCTTAATGGAAAAAATTAAAAAAATTATTAACACAGGCGAAGAGAGTACAAGGTAAAAAATATGTTGTTGCATTTGCATGTAAAAAATCTGGCACTGATTGATGAAGCAGAAGTAGATTTTACAGAGGGGCTTAATATTCTGACTGGAGAGACCGGTGCCGGAAAGTCAATTTTAATTGGTTCGATTAATCTGGCACTTGGTCAGAAAGCTTCAAAAAGCATGATAAGGGAGCATGCGGAGTATGCGTTTGTGGAACTGGTATTTGAAGCAGGAGAGCGGACTGCCGAAAAATTGAAACAGATGGATATTTTCCCGGATGACGGACAGGTTATTATCAGCAGGAAACTGACGGGAAACAGAAGTATCTGTAAAATAAATGGAGAAACCTGTACGGTTTCTATGGTAAAACAGGCAGCGTTTTATTTGCTTGATATTCATGGACAGCATGAACACCAGTCTTTATTATATCCGGAAAAGCAGATGGAAATTCTGGATGCTTATGGAAAAGAAGAGATTCAAAAGAAACGAGAGCAGGTTCAGAAAGATTATGAAATTTATAAGGCATTAAGAAAAGAACTTGAACAGTATGAGATAGACGAAGAACAAAAAAAACGGCAGATGGATTTTCTGGCATTTGAAATTTCAGAAATTGAAGATGCAAAATTAAAAGTGGGCGAAGATGAAGAGTTAGAGGCACAGTATCGCAAAATGATAAATGCAAAGCGGATTACGGAAAGCCTTTCAGAAGTGTATGAACTGACAGGGTATGAAAGAGAAGGAAGTTCAGAACAGATTGGCAGAGCCGTCCGGCAGTTATCGCAGTTATCGGAACTGGATGATGACTTAAAAGGAATTTATGAAACCCTGAACGATATAGATGCTCTTTTAAGTGACTTTAACAGAGAGCTTTCTTCTTATCTTTCTGGTTTCCAATTTTCACAGGAAGAGTTTTTGGAGACAGAAGAACGTTTAAATCTTCTGAATCATCTAAAATCAAAATATGGAGCAAGTATTGAGGCAGTACTGGAATATAAACAGGAAAAAGAAGAAGAATACGAAGCACTGGAACATTTTGAACAGAATCAGGCGGAATTAAAAAGAAAAATAGAAGAGCAGGAAACGGTGTTACAAAAACAGTGTGAATGTTTAACAAAAAGTCGAAAAAAATGGGCAAAAAGTCTGGAAAAAGAGATTATCGAAGGACTGCAGGAACTAAATTTCCTGGATGTTGCATTTGAGATTGTGTTTGAGGAAAAAGCAGAGTTTTCTTCAAATGGAAAAGACAGCATCTGCTTTTTTATTTCGACCAATCCTGGAGAACCGAAAAGAGAACTTCAAAAAGTAGTTTCCGGTGGAGAGCTTTCCCGAATTATGCTTGCGATTAAAACGATTCTGGCGGATAAAGACGAAAAAGAAACACTTATTTTTGATGAGATTGACACAGGAATCAGTGGAAAGACGGCATGGAAAGTTTCAGAGAAAATGGCAGTGATTGCAAAGTCTCATCAGGTACTTTGTATTACGCATCTCCCTCAGATTGCAGCGCAGGCAGATTCTCATTTTTTAATTGAAAAAAGTGTAAAAGAGCTGGAAACTCAGACAAAAATCTGGCGTCTTGATGAAGAAAAATCGGTGGAAGAACTGGCAAGAATGCTTGGTGGAGAAAGTATTACTGAGACGGTACTTTCAAATGCGCGTGAGATGAAAGAAATGGCACAACAACAAAAAAATACAAGAGTGAAATAATAGAATTTTCACATACTAAAAAGGGTACACAATTAACGTGTATCCTTTTTTGTATGTGAAAACTGCAAAATAAAAGTTTGCATTTAGAATGAAAAAAGAATTTATTTGAAAAAAATAACAAAAGGATGTGATTTTTTGAAAAAAAAGTGTAATTTTCGTCGTCTTTTATTCGTATTATTATTAGCAGATATTATCTGCGCAGGATTTTTTGGATGGAAAATCACCGAACAGGCAATTCCGGATACGGTGTATCTGTCCAAGAAAGAAGAAAAAGGAATTTCTGAATTACGAAATCTGCCATTTGTGACTTATGAAGATACAATTCAAACTTCGAAGGGGAATGCATACTGGATTTCCTGTAAACTGTTTGATACGATTCCGGTAAAAAAAATAAAAGTTCAGACAGTAGAGGAAGATAAAGTTTCGGTTTGCGGGCAGCCGGTAGGACTTTACATGGAGACGAAGGGAGTATTAATAATTGATACAGGAGAAATTGTACAAGCGGATGGAATGACCTGTACACCAGCAAAAAATATTGCAAAATCAGGGGATTACATTCTTAAAGTAAATGGGGAGACAATTCAGACGAAAAAGGAGCTGATTGATAAAATACAAAATTCAGAGGGAAAAGAAGTAACACTTTTAGTAGAACGGGATGAGGAAGAAATTCCAATCTGTATTCAACCGGTAAAAGCGCAGGATTTAAAGTATAAGCTTGGAATCTGGGTCAGGGATAATACGCAGGGAATCGGAACGTTGACATTCTTAACCAAAGAGGGGACTTATGGTGCACTGGGGCATGGAATCAGTGATACAGATACAGGAGCTCTGCTTAAGATTTCACAGGGAGAACTTTATGAGGCTCAGGTTGTCTCTGTAGTAAAGGGAGGCAGAGGAACACCAGGTGAGTTATCGGGTTATATTGATTATAGTGAGGGAAAAAAACTTGGAACAATTGAAAAAAATCAAGAAAATGGTGTATATGGAATGATTGGAATACAGGAACAAGGAAAACTGCCCCTTTGTCAGATGAGTATTGGTTATAAGCAGGAAGTTTGTACCGGAGAGGTTGAAATTTTAACAAACGTAGAGGGAGAGGTAAAAGCATACCGTGCACAGATTACAGAAATTTTTCCGGAACACGCAGATTCAAATAAAGCGTTTTCTATTGAGGTGACAGATGAAACATTGCTTGGCATCACAGGTGGAATCGTGCAGGGAATGAGTGGAAGTCCCGTGATACAGAACGGAAAACTGATAGGGGCTGTGACACATGTATTTGTTCAGGATTCAACAAAAGGGTATGGGATTTTTGTTGAAAAAATGCTGGAATAAATAAAGAGTCGTAATTTGTCAAAATGTCGAAAAATAATAGAAAGAAACACTTATTGTAGAAACAATTTTCTTGATTAACTGACAGACAGAGAATATAATACAAGTAATCCTTAGAAAATGGCAATTCAACAGGGCGCCCGTCGTTTACTGAGGAAAGCAGCAATAAGTGATGGAGGATTAGAAATGGAAAAATTAAATGTCGCAATTGCAGATGATAATGAAAAAATGATAGACTTACTGGAGACGCTCATCAAAGAAGATAATGAACTGGAATTAGTCGGACACGCAAATAATGGTGCTGATATTTATGATATTATTAAAGAAAAAGAACCGGATGTTGTACTTTTAGATATCATTATGCCAAAAGTAGACGGGCTGACCGTGATGGAGCGGGTTGGAAAAGATTGCACAATTAAGAAACATCCGGCATTTATTGTAGTATCCGCAGTCGGACAGGAACAGATTACGGAAGATGCTTTTAATCTTGGCGCAAATTATTATGTGTTAAAACCATTCGATAATGATATGCTGATTTCAAGAATCAAACATATTCGTCAGTTGAGAGACGGAAGAAAAGATTTAAGAAGAATTAATGCTTATGAAGATAAGAACACTTATTTTGAACGCAATCTTGAGACCGATGTAACAAATATCATTCATGAAATCGGAGTTCCGGCACACATCAAAGGATATCAGTATTTAAGAGATGCCATTATTCTTTCTGTCAATGATATGGAAATGCTGAACTCTATCACGAAAATTTTATATCCGACGATTGCAAAGAAACATCAGACTACTCCAAGTCGTGTAGAAAGAGCGATTCGTCATGCAATTGAAGTTGCATGGAGCAGAGGAAAAATGGACACCATCGATGAATTATTTGGATATACAGTCAGTACAGGAAAGGGTAAGCCGACAAATTCGGAGTTTATTGCTTTAATTGCAGATAAAATCCGGTTAGAATATAAAAAATAACTTTCAATGCCAGACAAAAAGGAGTATAATCATCTTAAATAGACATCGAAGCAAGGAGGAATTTTTTGGTGAAAAAGATTTTATTTGTGGCATCAGAAGCAGTGCCTTTTATAAAAACAGGAGGACTGGCAGATGTTGTAGGGGCATTGCCAAAGTGTTTTGACAAGAACGAATATGATGTGCGGGTGATTATTCCGAAATACATGTGTATGAAAGAAGAATATAAGAATCAGCTTCAGTATGTAACACATTTTTATATGGATATTGGTTACCGCAGAGAGTATGTTGGAATCATGCAGATGGTATATGAGGGAATCCAGTATTACTTTATCGATAATGAATATTATTTCTCAGGCTATCAGCCTTATGGAGATATTCGATTTGATATTGAGAAATTTTCTTATTTTTCAAAAGCAGCCTTATCCATTCTTCCGGTTATTGACTTCAGACCGGACTTGATTCACTGTCATGATTGGCAGACCGGATTAGTGCCTGTATTCTTAAAAGACCGTTTTCAGGATGGTCCGTTCTATCAGGGAATCAAAACTGTTATGACCATACATAACTTAAAATTCCAGGGAACCTGGGATATTAAGACAATCCGTGATTTAACCGGACTTCCGGCATATTACTTTACTCCGGATAAACTGGAATCTTATAAAGATGGAAACCTTTTAAAAGGTGGTCTGGTTTATGCTGATGCAATCACAACCGTAAGTAATACTTATGCCGAAGAGATTAAGACAGAATTTTATGGTGAAAAACTGGATGGGCTGATGAGAGCGCGTGCAAATGACCTGCGTGGAATCGTAAACGGAATTGATTATGATGAATGGAATCCAGAGACAGATCAGTTGATCGCAAAGAATTACAATGCGAAAACATTTCGTAAGGAAAAAGTAAAAAATAAAATAGAGCTGCAAAGAGAACTTGGTTTAAATCAAGACCCGAAAGCCATGATGATTGGTATTGTATCTCGTCTGACTGACCAGAAAGGTTTTGACCTGATTGCTTATGTGATGGATGAATTATGTCAGGATAATATTCAGTTAGTGGTACTTGGTACAGGGGAAGAACAGTATGAAAATATGTTCCGTCACTTTGCATGGAAGTATCAGGGAAAAGTATCTGCAAACATTTTCTATGATAATGCAATGTCCCATAAAATTTATGCTTCCTGCGATGCATTCTTAATGCCGTCTCTGTTTGAGCCATGTGGTTTAAGTCAGTTAATGAGCCTTAGATATGGAACGATTCCGATTGTAAGAGAAACGGGTGGATTAAAAGATACCGTAGAACCATACAATGAATATGAAAGTACCGGAACCGGATTCAGCTTCACAAACTATAATGCACATGAAATGCTGGCGACCGTTCGTTATGCAGAAGCTGTTTACTATGACAGAAAACGCGAATGGAACAAGCTGATCGACCGTGCAATGGCAAAAGATTTCTCCTGGGGAAATTCTGCAAAACAGTATGAAGAAATGTATAATTGGTTAATCGGTTAATAAATAAATCAATTAATAGAAAAAAGGATATCCCTTGTCATTTTGGGATATCCTTTTTTAATATAAATTTACATCAGATTATAAGAATAATGGAGTAAATACAACAGCAACAATTGTCATAAGTTTAATCAGGATGTTGATAGATGGTCCTGAAGTATCCTTAAACGGGTCACCGACAGTATCACCGACAACAGCTGCTTTATGAGCCGGACTTCCTTTTCCGCCATGGTGTCCATCTTCGATGTATTTTTTGGCATTATCCCATGCACCACCGGAGTTTGCCATGAAGATTGCCATTAAAACACCGGTTACAAGAGCACCGGCAAGCAGTCCGCCAAGTGCAGAAGAACCAAGAATGACTCCACATAAAAGAGGAGCAGCGACTGCCATCAGACCTGGAAGCATCATTTCTTTTAAGGCAGCCTGAGTAGAAATTTCCACACAGGAAGAATAATCCGGTTTGCCTTTTCCTTCCATGATACCAGGAATGGTTTTAAACTGACGGCGAACTTCTTCAATCATTTTATTTGCTGCTTTGGAAACAGAATCCATAGTCATAGCAGAGAATAAAAATGGAAGCATACCTCCAAGGAAGAGTCCGATGATAACCTGTGGATTTAAGATATCAATGGATTCCAGTCCGACAGCCTCTGAATAAGAAACGAATAAGGCAAGGGCAGTCAGGGCAGCAGAGCCGATAGCGAATCCTTTTCCCATAGCTGCGGTTGTATTTCCGACAGAGTCAAGTTTGTCTGTAATATTACGAACGGAATCTTCTAATCCGGACATTTCTGCGATACCACCGGCATTATCAGCGATTGGACCATAAGCGTCAATTGCGATTGTGATTCCGGCTGTGGAAAGCATACCGACTGCGGAAAGAGCAATTCCGTACAGTCCACAGAAATGATAGGAACATAAAATACCAATTGCGATAAAAAACAGTGGAAGCATAGTGGAACGCATACCAACAGAAAGACCACTGATGATTGTGGTAGCAGAACCGGTTTCTGACTGGGCTGCAATTCTCTGAACCGGTTTATAATCGCCGGAAGTATAATATTCTGTCATAATACCGATTAACAGTCCGACAATCAGACCACTGATGATAGCGAGTGCTGCTTTCATATCACCAAAGAATACCTTACTTAGTACAAGTGAAAGAACTAATACAACGGCACTGGAACCATAAGTTCCGGCTTTTAATGCTTTTCCTGGGTCTGCATTTTTGCTGGCTTTTACAAAGAAAGTACCGGCGATCGATGCAAGGATTCCAAATGCAGCAAGTGCAAGAGGGAATACGGCACCCGGTTCTTTGAAGTAGATGACACCAAGAGTAATTGCAGATACAAGAGAGCCGACATAAGATTCAAAAAGGTCAGCCCCCATACCGGCAACGTCACCGACGTTATCACCAACATTATCAGCGATAACAGCAGGGTTACGAGGGTCATCTTCCGGAATACCGGCTTCTACTTTACCAACAAGGTCAGCTCCAACATCGGCAGCTTTGGTGTAAATTCCTCCACCTACACGGGCAAATAAAGCGATGGAAGAAGCACCAAGCCCAAATCCGGAAATGACGCCGGTATCTTTTGTAATTAAGTAGACAATGCTGACACCAATCAGACCAAGTCCGGTCACGCACATTCCCATAACAGAACCACCGGAAAATGCGATGGATAATGCTTTAGGCATACCGGATTCTTTTGCAGCTCCGGCAGTGCGGACATTTGCTTTTGTGGCAACCTGCATGCCGAAATAACCGGCAGCAGAAGAGAACAGTGCACCTAAAAGAAAGGCGCAGGCAGTACTCCAGCTTTTTAAAGCAAAGCCTAAAATAAAGAATAAAAGTGCAACGAAGATAATGAGAATACGGTACTCTGCCATTAAAAAGGCCTGTGCGCCTTCATGAATGTAAGAAGCGATTTCCTGCATTCTCTGATTTCCTGCATCCTGCTTTTTGATGTTGTTTGAGAGTGTAAAAGCAAAAAGCAGGGCAAGGACACCAACGATTGGTGCGAGATAGATCATGGTTTCCATAAGTCTCCTTTCTTACTTGTGTGATGTAATTTTCTGTAAATAATAAAAAAATCACACAAGATATAAAAAAATAATATTTATAGGTACATTATACGGTTAATTCGTCTAAAAGACATCAAATTAATTTATCTAAAACGTAAAAAATGACAAAAAAATAATTAAAAAATCAACTTTTCTTGACTTTTTGTAAAAAATCGAGGATAATAAAAAGCAATAAATCAAAGATAAATCTTAAGATTCTTAAATTTTTTATCCTTAGCGTTCGCTGAAAATAATCTCCAAATAATCTATAAAGCTGTAAGCAGAAAAAGAAAACTCATTGACAATTAAGAGAAAGTATACTATTATATCAACTATAGATACGAACATAAGTTCGCTGCATATAAAAAATAAAATAAAGGAGTAAAAAGATGGTCAAAGAAGATAAATTAAAAGCACTTGATGTAGCGCTTGGACAGATTGAAAAACAGTTTGGAAAAGGTTCTGTTATGAAATTAGGTGATTCCAGCGTAAATATGAATGTAGAAGCTGTTCCGACTGGCTCTTTAAGCCTTGATATTGCATTAGGTCTTGGAGGAGTCCCAAAAGGGAGAATTATTGAGATTTACGGACCAGAATCAAGTGGTAAGACAACAGTAGCCCTCCACATGGTTGCAGAAGTACAGAAAAGAGGAGGAATTGCAGGCTTTATCGATGCAGAACATGCGTTAGACCCTGTTTATGCAAAAAACATTGGTGTTGATATTGATAATCTTTATATTTCCCAGCCGGACAACGGAGAACAGGCGATGGAAATTACAGAAACCATGGTGCGTTCCGGTGCAGTGGACATTGTAATTGTAGACTCTGTTGCAGCACTTGTTCCGAAGGCGGAAATTGAAGGTGATATGGGAGATTCCCACGTTGGACTTCAGGCAAGGCTGATGTCTCAGGCACTTAGAAAACTGACAGCGGTTATCAGTAAATCAAACTGTGTGGTAATTTTTATTAACCAGCTTCGTGAAAAAATTGGAGTGATGTTTGGAAATCCGGAAACAACAACAGGTGGACGTGCCTTAAAGTTCTATTCTTCCGTGCGTATGGATGTCAGAAGGATTGAAGCATTAAAACAGGCAGGAGAGATTATCGGTAACAGAACCAGAATTAAAGTTGTAAAAAATAAAGTTGCACCGCCGTTTAAAGAGGCAGAGTTTGATATTATGTTTGGAAAAGGAATTTCAAAAGAGGGTGACGTGCTTGATTTGGCTGCCGGACTTGGAATTATTGTAAAAAGTGGTGCATGGTATGCCTATAAGGATGCAAAGATTGGTCAGGGACGTGAAAATGCAAAACAGTACTTGAGAGACAATCCGGAGATTCTTGAAGAAGTGGAAACACAGGTTCGTGAGCATTACGGACTTCCGACTGAGAAGAAGCAAACAGAGTCTGCAAAATCCGAGAGTAAAAAAGGTGAATAATGGAGATAACGAAAGTACAGGCTTTGACAAAACAGAAGTATAGAATATTTTTAGATGGGCAATCTGCTTTTGCGGTTTATAAAGGCGAACTTTCCCGTTATCATTTAGAGGAGGGAGCAGTGCTTCCTCCTGAAGTTTATGAAGAATTAGTCAACAGGGTACTCAAAAAACGTGCAACTTTGCGCGCTATGCATATTTTGGAGCGTACGGATAAAACAGAAGCACAGCTTAGAAGAAAACTGGAAGAAAGTGAGTATCCAAAAGAAGCAGTGGAATCTGCGATTGCTTATGTAACATCTTATGGATATTTAGATGACAGACGATATGCCGAACATTATATTGAGTGGAAAAAGCAGGGAAAAGGAAAAGCGAGACTGAAAATGGAACTTGTCCAGAAGGGAATTTCCAGAGAAATTATTGAAGAGGTATTAGAATCGACAGATTTTGGAGAAACGAGAGAAATGATTCGTCAGATTATCTTAAAGAAGCGAAAGACAGATATTCCCATGAATGAAAAAGAGAAGCAGAGACTTTATGGATTTTTAATGAGAAAGGGATTTTCTTCGTCGGATATTCTGGCTGTTATGCGTGAGGAAGAATGGCGGAATAATACAGAATTTTAATAAAAAAGTTCGACAAATTATACAGAGAGAGGTAATTTTTAAAACGCTTTTTAGTTGACTTTTTATTGAAAACAGTATAAAATTATACTGTTGTATTTGTACAATGAAAATTAAATATAAGGAGGTGCTCCTGTGGGAATCATTGTGATAACTGCGATTATTGCTGTTATAGTTACCTTAGCTGTTTCAGTGCCGGTTACTGCAAATCTTTCTGTAAAGAAAAAGACAGAAAAAGATGCGGAAACAATTGGAACTGCTGAAGTAAAAGCAAGAGGCATTATAGATGAAGCATTGAAAACTGCGGAAACGAAAAAGCGTGAAGCTCTTTTAGAGGCGAAAGAAGAAAACCTTCGCACCAAGAATGAATTGGAAAAAGAGACAAAAGAGAGACGTGCAGAACTTCAGAAATATGAGAAGCGTGTTGTCTCCAGAGAAGAAGCTTTGGATAAAAAAGCAGATGCCATCGAAAAGCGAGAAGCAGATTATTCAGCAAAAGAAGCAGAGTTAAAGAAAAAAGAAAAGAAAATCGACGAATTACATGACCAGAGAGTACAGGAACTGGAGAGAATTTCCGGTCTTACCTCCGAACAAGCAAAAGATTATCTTTTAAAAACTGTTGAAGACGAAGTAAAAACTGACACTGCCAAGCTTTATAAGGAATTAGAGAGTAAGGCAAAAGAAGAAGCTGGTAAAAAAGCAAAAGAATATGTGGTAACTGCAATTCAGAAATGTGCAGCAGACCATGTAGCGGAAGCTACAATTTCAGTCGTGCAGCTTCCAAGTGATGAAATGAAAGGACGTATCATTGGTAGAGAGGGACGTAACATCAGAACACTTGAAACCTTAACAGGGGTAGATTTGATTATCGATGATACCCCGGAAGCGGTAGTCCTGTCCGGATTTGACCCAATCAGACGTGAGGTGGCACGTATTGCATTGGAAAGACTGATTGTGGATGGAAGAATTCATCCAGCCAGAATTGAAGAGATGGTGGAAAAGGCACAAAAAGAAGTTGAAACCATGATGAGAGAGGAAGGAGAATCTGCTGCACTTGAAGTTGGAGTGCATGGTATTCATCCGGAATTAATCCGTTTGTTAGGACGTATGAAATTCCGTTCCAGCTACGGACAGAATGCTTTAAAACATTCAATTGAAGTAGCACAGATTGCTGGATTATTAGCCGGAGAAGTCGGAACCGATATCCGGATGGCAAAACGTGCTGGTTTATTACATGACATCGGAAAATCCATCGACCATGAAGTGGAAGGTTCCCATATTCAGATCGGTGCTGACTTATGTAGAAAATATAAAGAGTCCCAGATTGTAATTAATGCGGTTGAGTCCCACCACGGTGACGTAGAGCCGAATTCTCTGGTGGCTTGTCTTGTACAGGCGGCAGATGCGATTTCAGCTGCAAGACCAGGTGCAAGAAGAGAAACTGTAGAAACATATACCAACAGGTTAAAACAATTAGAAGACATAACAAACTCCTTCAAGGGAGTAGAAAAATCTTTTGCTATTCAGGCAGGTAGAGAAATCCGTGTAATGGTACTTCCGGAACATGTAAGTGATACGGATATGGTATTGTTAGCACGAGATATTTCCAAACAAATTGAAGCTGAACTGGAATATCCAGGACAGATTAAAGTTAGTGTAATTCGTGAAAGCCGCGTAGTCGATTACGCAAAATAAGAAACTGATGCAGAGTCAAAGAAAAAATTCTTTGGCTCTGTTTTTTAACCAAATCAAGTAAGTCCCCTGCTTCAATTGCGAAAAGCAATAAGCAGGGGACTTGCTTGTATCAGGAGGGGGCAAGCCCCTTCTGATAAGCTGCGTAGCAGCTATTTGGTTATGAGCAAGTAGCGAAGCGGATTGCGAATATCCACTTGACTTTGCAGGAAATTGCTTTTCTGTAAAAAATTTTTTGTGTTAAGTATAATAAATAAGGCATACCTTGTATAGGGGGAAAAAATGAAAAAAAGGCTTTCCATTTTTTTGATTCTATATTTTGTAGGCTTTACAATTGGAATTCTTTGTACGAGTCTGTTGAAAAAGGTGACACAGGAGAATACAGCTTTACTTGGTATCTATCTGAAAAATCAAAATACAGAATCTGTTTTAAATGTTCAGGTATTTGGTCACTTATTAAAACTGAGGGGGAAATGGTTTCTGTTTTATTTTATAGGCGGAATGACGCCTGCAGGAATTGTAATGGTATTGGCAGGCTGTCTGTGGCTCGGACTTTTAGCAGGCTGTCTGGTTACTTTATTTTTGATGGAGTATGGGGTCATTGGAATTTTTTTCTGTATAGGATGTGGGATTCCTCAGATTTTCTTTTATCTTCCCTCTGTTTTAGCTCTGTTTTTTTTATGCAGTGAGATGAGTCTTAAATTCTGGAGGAAAAGTTACCGGAGAAAAGAGGACTATAAGGGGTACGTTTTTTTTATGACCAGTGCGGCACTTATATTTTTGCTTGGGATTTTTTTGGAAAGTTATGTGAGTCCCAATTTATTAAGAGTATTATTTCATTAAAAAATTCATAAAAAGTTAACAATTTAAAATTTACCATATATGGTGGATGAAAAATAGTGGCTGCCGATATCTTGTATAAATAAAAAAACATAATGGAAAACAGGAAAAGGAACCTTAAAAAGGGGTTTGATTTTTAATCCAAAAGTGATATATAATCCATTTATAGCAAATATATTCTTGAAGTTTTTGTGATTTTGACGTTGCAGAAAGACTTTGAGAGTGTCTATAAAGATTAGAGATAAAGGATTGTATCATGAAGTGTGAGATAGAAGAGTTTATTGGGTATTTACATAACACAAGAGGCACTTCTTTCAATACAGAAATTTCTTACGAGCGGGACTTGCGCAAATTGGAGCAGTTTTTGAAGGACAAAGGGATACGCAGAATAAGGCAAGTGACAGAGGTAGAATTAAACAGTTATGTTACTTATTTGGAACGGGAGGAGTTTGCGGCTTCTTCTATTTCCAGAAGTATTGCTTCAATTCGTGCATTTTTTCAATATTTTTTTAATCAGGGACTTATTCCCAAAAATCCGGCAGATACTTTAAAAGCTCCAAAAGTAGAAAAAAAGATACCGGAGATTCTTTCTGTAGAAGAAGTGGATTTGCTGCTTGCCCAGCCAGATGAAAAAACAATAAAAGGAATACGGGACAAGGCAATGCTTGAACTGCTGTATGCAACGGGGATACGTGTCAGTGAACTGATTCATTTATCCGTCAGGGATGTGAACCTGAAATTAAATTATATCAGCTGTAGTTCAATGGAAAAGAGCCGTGCGGTTCCATTTGGAAATACAGCAAAAAAGGCAGTGGAGACTTATGTGGAACAGGCAAGAGATGTACTTTTAAAAGAAAATGACAGTCCCAATTTGTTTATCAACTGCAATGGAACGGCAATGAGCCGTCAGGGATTTTGGAAAATTTTAAAGTATTATGCAAAACTTGCAGGAATTGAAAAAGAAATTACACCGCATACTCTGCGTCATTCTTTTGCGGTGCATTTATTGCAGAATGGTGCAGATTTAAGAAGTGTGCAGGAAATGCTGGGGCATTCAGATATTTCTACCACTCAGATTTATTTAAGTTTGAATACAAATCGAATCAGGAATGTCTATAAAAAAGCGCATCCAAGAAGCTAAAAAAGTGATGTACCAAAAAAGACCGTAGTCTTCTTTTCAGTGGAAGACTACGGCCTTTTTTATTAGCAGAGCTCTGCAATTGTATAAAGCAGTTTTTCAGTTTCATCCCATCCAAGGCATGGGTCTGTAATAGATTTTCCATAGACATGGTTTGGTCCGATTTTCTGATTTCCCGGTTCAATATAACTTTCAATCATAACGCCTTTTACTAACTGGCGGATGTCTTTAGAAACAAGACGGCTGTGAAGGACTTCTTTGACGATACGAATCTGCTGTTCATATTTTTTACCGGAGTTTGAATGGTTGGAATCAATGATAACAGCTGGATTTGCCAGGTCACGTTCTCCATACATTTCAAGCAGAAGCTGTAAGTCTTCGTAGTGATAGTTTGGAATGGTATTTCCGTGTTTGTTGACAGCACCTCTTAAGATGGTGTGAGTCAGAGGATTTCCTTCAGTGCTGACTTCCCAGCCTCTGGAAATAAAATCATGACCATGCTGTGCAGCAACAACGGAATTAAGCATAACAGAAAAGTCACCACTGGTCGGATTTTTCATACCAACCGGAATGTCCAGACCGCTGACCATCAGACGATGTTCCTGATTTTCAACAGAACGAGCGCCAATTGCAACATAAGAAAGCAAGTCAGAGAGATAATGCCAGTTATCCGGATAAAGCATTTCATCTGCAGAAGTTAATCCGGTTTCTTTAATGGAACGGATATGCATGTGACGGATTGCAAGGATACCGGCAAGTACGTCTGGTTTTGCTTCCGGGTCAGGCTGATGAAGCATTCCTTTATATCCTTCTCCTGTTGTACGAGGTTTGTTGGTATAGATTCTTGGAACTAATACAAGACGGTCGGCAACTTTTTCCTGAACTTTTGCAAGACGGTTGGTGTAATCGCAGACTGCTTCTTCATTATCAGCAGAGCAAGGACCTACAATAACCAGAAATTTATCAGAATTGCCTGTAATGACATCCTGAATCAGACGGTCTCTTGTTTCTTTCACTTTTTTCATTTCTTCGGTTACCGGAGACATTTCTTTGATTTCTTCCGGAGATGGAAGTTGTTTCACAAATTTAAAACTCATCTTAACTTTCTCCTTTATCTCTGTTCATTTTCTGTGGATATTGTACAGAAAGTATCCTATCAATGTTTGATTATAATACAGAAAAAAAGGCTTGTCGACTGTTTTTGACGATTTTATGCTTTAAAGTTAAAAAGAAATATTGCTTTCCTTTCAGATGCTCTGGTAACTTAGTTGCAGAGTAGTTCACAAGCATTTCCCTTTCAGAAAAAGATGAAGAAAAAAAAGCGTTAAAAATGTAGTAATAAGTTCACTTAAAAGCAGTCCCCAGAGGTAACCGATGATTCCGTGGGTCGGAATTACGAAAAAAACAAATAAAAGCCGGATAGAAAGACCTGTCATATTTTGAAAAAAGTAAGGACCGGTCTGACCAAGTCCATTTAAAATTCCACTTAAGGTACTTGAAAGATAGAGACAGGGACAGATAAATGATAAGGTGCGGATAAAAGTGGAAGCAAGTTCATTTTTGAATAAAAACAGTCCGAGAAAATCTGCCAGAAAAAAGAAGCTGAATGTGAAGAGAAAACCAAGAATCAGACAGTAACGAATTGTTTTTTGAATACAAAGCCGAATATTATCATAATTTCCAAGTGCCTGGTGTTCTGCAACGGAAGGCAGCAACATGACCGAGACTGCATTTGTAATTGCACAGGGAAATAGAATTAAGGGCAGCGCCATTCCATTTAAGACACCATATACAGACAGGGCAGTCTGCTGAGTCATTCCAAACAAGCGCAGATGTCCCGGAATTAAAATGGATTCAATACTGTGCAGAAGATTGACCAGAAGGCGGTTACAGGTAAGAGGTGTAGAAAAAGCCAGAATTTCTTTTAACTGCCGAAAAGGTCTGATTATCTTGCGAACAGGCTGAGTGGAGGAGTGAAAATCCATGATGGTAATAAATAAGGCGAACAGCATGGAAATAAATTCCCCAAAAAAAAGACCAAAGACAGCAAGCATAGGAGTGATTGCGTGTCCTTCCTGACTCCAGACAAGCCAGAGCAGATAGGAGGCGGCAACACGGGCAGTCTGTTCGATTAACTGAGAGAGAGCCGGTAAAAGTGTTTTTTTTCGGGCAAAATAATAACCGTTTACGCAGGAGTGAAACGTTCCCATCGGAATGGAGAGGGAGGATACTTTTAAAAGAGAAGTACATTGTGGTTCAAATAAAATATGTATAGCAAACCAGTCAGCATAATGAAAAAGAAAAAAAGTGACGAGAATAGAAAGTAAGGTAGAAAAAGATGTGGCGATTAAAAAGACGGCTCTTGCATAGGAGTCCTCTTTTTTGGCAAATTTGGCAGCAACAAGGCGTGAAATTGCAGTCTGGATGCCACCGACGGTCAGAGCAAAACAAAGAGCATGAATTGGAAAAATCAACTGATAAATTCCCATTCCGGTAGAACCGATTGTCTGAGAGAGGAATATTCTATACAAGAAACCGATTATTTTTGTAAGGAAGCCGGAGAGCGTTAAAATCAGAGTCCCTTTGAGCATAGTACGAGTATGATTCATGGCAGATTTCCAAAAACCTTTTTCTCAAATATATTCAAAAAACCATCTTGACAGAACAAGATAAGAATGATATTCTACTTTTAAATCCGAGTGGAATAGTCGGAATTTAAAAGGATGGTGGTTGTTTGAAATTATCAACCAAAGGAAGATACGGATTAAGAGCCTTGATAGACCTGGCATTATATAGTGAAAATGAGACTGTTTCCATACAGAGTATTGCCAGAAGACAAAACATTTCTGACAGTTATCTGGAACAGTTGATGCGAAAGTTACGAAGTGCAGGACTGATTGTCAGCGTCAGAGGTGCGCAGGGTGGTTATAAACTGGCGAGACCGGCAAACGAAATTTCTGTGGGAGATGTCTTAAGGGCACTCGAGGGAAGTTTAGAGGCCGTAACTTGCGGAGGAGAAGACAATAGTTGCCAGGGGGCAGATTTATGTGTAACCAAATTTGTGTGGGAACGGATTAACAGCAGTATCCGTGACACCGTAGATTCAATTAAGCTGAGTCAGCTTGTAGAAGAAAGCCGTCTGATGCGGGAAAAGGGGCAGATTCAGGTACAAAAATGCGATAATTAAAGTTTATAGGAGAGATAAAGCTATGAAAACAAGTATCTATTTGGACAATGCAGCAACAACAAAAACAGCACAAGAAGTAGTCGATGCAATGCTTCCATATTTTACAGAAAATTACGGAAATCCATCTAGTATTTATGATTTGGGAACAAAAAGTAAAGAAGCTATCACAAAAGGAAGAGAACAGATTGCAGAAGTGCTTGGTGCAAAAAGTGAAGAAATTTATTTCACAGCAGGCGGAAGCGAAGCAGATAACTGGGCATTAAAAGCAACATTTGAAGCTTATAAAAATAAAGGAAATCATATCATCACAACAAAAATTGAACATCATGCAATTCTTCATACCTGCGAATATCTGGAAAAACGCGGTGCAAAAATCACTTATCTTGATGTAGATGAAAATGGTGTTGTTGATTTAGACCAGCTTCAGAAAGCAATCACACCAGAAACCATTTTAATTTCTGTTATGTTTGCAAACAATGAAATTGGAACAATCCAGCCAATTAAAGAAATCGGTATGATTGCAAAAGAGCACAATATTTTATTCCACACAGATGCCGTACAGGCATTTGGACAGGTTCCGATTAATGTAGATGAATTAAATATCGACATGCTCAGCTCCAGCGGTCATAAAATCAATGGACCAAAAGGAATTGGTTTCTTATACATCAGAAAAGGGGTGAAAATTCGTTCCTTTGTACATGGTGGTGCACAGGAGAGAAAGAGAAGAGCAGGAACAGAGAACGTTCCGGGAATCGTAGGATATGGTGTAGCAGCAAAACGTGCAGCAGATTCTATGGAAGAACGTACAAAAAAAGAAATTGAATTAAGGGACTATTTTATCGGAAGAATTTTAAATGAAATTCCGTATGTACGCTTAAACGGAGACCCGAAGAGACGTCTGCCAAATAACATTAATGTAAGTTTCCAGTTTGTAGAGGGTGAATCTCTTCTGATTATGCTTGATATGAAAGGAATTGCAGCTTCCAGTGGTTCCGCATGTACATCTGGTTCTTTAGACCCATCTCATGTATTGCTTGCAATTGGACTGCCTCATGAAATTGCACACGGTTCTCTTCGTATGACAATCAGTGATGAAACAACAAAAGAAGATTTGGATTACACCTTAGACCAGATTAAAGAAATTATAAGCAGACTGCGTCAGATGTCTCCTCTTTACGAAGATTTCGTAAGAAAACATCAGGCATAAGAAAGGCACATAAAAAAGACATAAGAAAAGTTTAAGATTAAGATAACGGTAATAGTTAAGATTTGATTTAAGATAAAAGAAAAAGACAGGATATAACGGAGGAATAAACGATATGTACAGTGAAAAAGTAATGGACCATTTTCAGAATCCAAGAAATGTAGGTGAAATTGAAAACGCCAGCGGAGTAGGTACAGTAGGAAATGCAAAATGTGGAGATATCATGCGTATCTACCTTGACATTGATGATGACGGAATTATCAAAGATTGTAAATTTAAAACATTTGGCTGTGGTGCAGCAGTTGCTACAAGCAGTATGGCAACTGAAATGGTAAAAGGAAAAAGCATTCAGGAAGCACTTCAGGTAACAAATAAAGCAGTTATGGAGGCATTAGACGGACTTCCGCCGGTAAAAGTACATTGCTCTTTACTTGCAGAAGAAGCAATTCATGCTGCACTTTGGGACTATGCTGAAAAACATGATATCAAAATAGAAGGCTTAGACAAACCGAAGTCAGATATCTCTGAGGGTGAAGAAGAGGAAGATTATTAATGGCAAAAAAGAAAGTTGTCGTGGGTATGTCTGGAGGAGTAGATTCTTCCGTAGCAGCATATCTTTTAAAGGAACAGGGATATGATGTCATTGGTGTTACCATGCAGATCTGGCAGGAAGAAGACCAGTTTACGCAGCAGGAAAACGGTGGCTGTTGTGGATTAAGTGCGGTAGATGATGCAAGAAGAGTAGCCCAGATGCTTGAAATTCCGTATTATGTCATGAATTTCAGAAAGGAATTTCAGAAAAGTGTTATTGACTATTTTGTCAAAGATTATTTAGAGGGACGAACTCCAAATCCATGTATTGCATGTAACCGCTATGTAAAATGGGAATCTTTACTGCAAAGAAGTATGGAAATAGGTGCAGATTATATTGCAACCGGTCATTATGCGAAAATTGCACAGCTTGAAAATGGACGTTATACGATTGCAGTGTCAGACGCTGTTGGAAAAGACCAGACTTATGCTTTGTATAACCTGACACAGTATCAGCTTTCTCATACTCTGATGCCGGTAGGTGCGTATAATAAAGATGAAATTCGCCAGATTGCAGAGAAAATCGGACTTCAGGTTGCACATAAAAAAGACAGTCAGGAAATTTGTTTTGTGCCGGATAAAGACTATGCTGGCTTTATTGAAAGAAGCACAAATCGGAAGATACCACAAGGAAACTATGTGCTGGCAGATGGAACGGTAATCGGAGAACACAAAGGAATTACGCATTATACTATTGGTCAGAGAAAAGGGTTGAATCTTGCGATGGGCCATCCGGTATTTGTCACAGGAATTTGTCCGAAAACTAATGAAGTCGTTATTGGTGAAAGTGAAGATTTATTCAAAAAAGAATTAGTCTGTCAAAATATTAACTTTATGGCAATGGAAGATTTGCCTAAAGGAGAAGAAAGACGAGTGCTGGCAAAAATTCGTTACAATCATCAGGGTTCCATGTGCACCATCAGAAGAACCGGTGAGGATGAGATTACAGCAGTTTTTGATGAGCCACAGCGGGCAATTACCCCTGGACAGGCAGTTGTATTTTATGAAAATGGCTATGTAGCCGGAGGCGGAACAATTATCAACAATACAGTAAATTAGTACAGCGTATTAAAAAATCGGGCAGGGCTGATAAAGGCTCTGCTCGATTTTAATTTATAATTATGCAATTATAATGGAAAAAATATAGGTTTTCGTTTTTCAAAAACCGTATAATAGGAAAAGCCACATTGCTTTAAAATATCTACTGCACGTTCAAATTCATAAGCAATATACTGCGGGACATGTGCATCAGAACCAAGAGTGATAATTTCCCCACCCAGTTCACGGTAGCGTTTTAAGATTTCTTCGGTCGGATTTGAATGACCAAGACCGTATTTAAAGCCTCCTGTATTACATTCCAGACCGATGTTTTTATCGACAAGAACACGGAGAATTTCGTCAATGATTTCCTGATAGTTCTGATAAGAATAATAAAGATTTTTGTTTGGACCGTAGCGTACAACGTAATCTATGTGTCCGCAAACATCAAAGCAGGAATATTTTTTGACATTTTCTAAAAGACAGGTAAAATATCGTAAGTAGGCTTCCTTTTCACTGCGGTTTTCATAGAACACAGATTCGTAAGGGTCGAGCCGGTCTACAACATGGACAGAACCAATGACAAAATCAAACGGATAAGAGTTTACAAAATCGGAAAGCTGGTTTCCAAGTTGAGGCTGAAGTCCAAGTTCAATTCCAAAACGAATGTGAATCTGTTCCTGATATTTTTTAGCGAGTGTAGAAAGTGTCTGCTGATAAGCGTCCATGTCTACGAGAAAATCAAACTCTCCAGGTGGGAAATCCAAATCTTGATGTTCTGTAAAACACATAGAAGAAAGTCCTTTTGAAATGGCTGTTTGAATCATTTCTTCCATGGGAGTGTCGCTATCACTGGAGAAAGATGAGTGTAAATGTGAGTCCGAATACATAAAAAAAGCCCTCCTTTGGTTAGTTTTTAACTTGATTTTTGTAAAAAATAAAACAAATTTACTTCTATTATATAGGAAAGGTTGGCAAAAGTATAGGAAAGATGGAAAACTGGAATAAATATTCAAATTGGACTTGAATTTTTGTCCAAAATTAGGTACAATATGAAACAGGTTGATGTTTCTTTAACAATCTTTAGAAACTTCACGTTAAACAAACACTTTTAGGAGGAATGAATATCATGGCAGTAAAAGTAGCAATCAATGGTTTTGGACGTATCGGACGTCTTGCTTTCAGACAGATGTTTGGAGCAGAAGGATTTGAACTTGTAGCAATCAACGATTTAACATCCCCGAAAATGTTAGCTCACTTACTGAAATATGACTCAACACAGGGTAAATATGAGAAAGCAGATACAGTTACAGCAGGAGAAGATTCCATCACAGTTGACGGAAAAGAAATCAAAATCTATGCTAAAGCAAACGCTGCAGAACTTCCTTGGGGAGAAATCGGTGTAGACGTAGTTCTGGAATGTACAGGATTCTATACATCTAAAGAAAAAGCAGAAGCTCACTTAAAAGCTGGTGCTAAGAAAGTTGTTATCTCTGCTCCTGCAGGAAATGACCTTCCTACAATTGTTTACAATGTAAACCATGAAACACTGACAAAAGATGATAACATCATCTCCGCAGCTTCTTGTACAACAAACTGCTTAGCTCCTATGGCAAAAGCATTAAATGACCTGGCTCCAATCAAAACAGGTATTATGTGTACAATCCACGCTTACACAGGCGACCAGATGACTCTGGATGGACCGCAGAGAAAAGGCGACTTAAGAAGAAGCCGTGCTGCTGCAGTTAATATTGTACCAAACAGCACAGGTGCTGCAAAAGCAATCGGTCTGGTTATTCCAGAACTGAACGGAAAATTAATCGGTGCTGCACAGCGTGTTCCAACCCCAACAGGTTCTACAACTATCTTAACAGCAGTAGTAGAAGGAACAGTAACAGTTGACCAGATTAACGAAGCTATGAAAAACGCTTCTACAGAATCCTTCGGATACAATACAGATGAAATCGTTTCCAGCGATATCGTTGGTATGAGATATGGTTCTCTGTTCGATGCTACACAGACAATGGTTCTGCCTCTGGACAACGGAACAACACAGGTACAGGTTGTTTCATGGTATGATAACGAAAACTCTTACACAAGCCAGATGGTAAGAACAATCAAATACTTCGGAAAATTATTAGCAGAATAATTTTATTCGCTGAATTTAAGAAGAATAAAGACTCAGTGAAGGGGTCCGGTCTTTTGTTGGACCGGACTCCTTTTGTCATTTTATGGGGAAAATATCCTGTAAATTTGTCCATTATTTGACATATTTTATGTTAAATTCAGACTACAAATACAGTTTAAGAACGGACAGAAAATAATAATTTATTTAAGGAGGCATCATTTATGCTGAATAAGAAAACAGTTGATGACATCAACGTAAAAGGAAAAAAAGTACTGGTACGCTGTGACTTCAATGTACCGCTGCAGGATGGAAAAATCACAGATGAAAACCGTCTGGTAGCAGCTCTTCCAACTATTAAAAAACTGATTGCAGATGGAGGAAAAATTATTCTTTGTTCTCATCTTGGAAAACCGAAGGGAGAACCAAAACCAGAATTATCTCTTGCACCGGTTGCAGTTCGTTTAAGTGAATTACTTGGACAGGAAGTAAAATTTGCAGCAGACCCAGAAGTTGTTGGACCAAATGCGAAAGCAGCAGTGGAAGCAATGAACGACGGAGATGTTATTTTACTGGAAAACACACGTTATCGTGCAGAAGAAACAAAAAATGGTGATGAATTTAGTAAAGAACTCGCATCTCTGTGCGATGTTTTTGTAAATGATGCATTCGGAACAGCTCATAGAGCACACTGCTCAAATGTAGGTGTTACAAAATATGTAGATACAGCAGTTGTTGGATACTTAATGGAAAAAGAAATTGCCTTCCTTGGAAATGCAGTAAACAATCCGGAAAGACCGTTCGTTGCAATCCTTGGTGGAGCGAAAGTATCCAGTAAAATCTCTGTAATCAATAACCTTCTTGATAAAGTAGATACTTTAATCATCGGTGGTGGTATGTCTTATACTTTCTCTAAAGCATTAGGCGGACATATCGGAACTTCTCTTTGTGAAGATGATTACCTTCAGTATGCACTTGACATGCTGAAAAAAGCAGAAGAAAAAGGCGTAAAACTGCTTCTTCCTGTAGATAACCGTATCGGTGATGCATTCTCTAACGACTGCAACATCAAAGTTGTAAAACGTGGAGAAATCTTAGACGGATGGGAAGGCATGGATATCGGACCGGAAACAGAAAAACTTTTTGCTGAAGCAGTAAAAGATGCAAAAACAGTTGTATGGAACGGACCGATGGGATGTTTTGAAATGCCAAATTTTGCACATGGTACAGAATCTGTTGCAAAAGCATTGGCTGAAACAGATGCTACAACAATCATTGGTGGCGGTGACTCTGCTGCCGCAGTTAACATTTTAGGTTATGGCGACAAAATGACTCATATCTCCACAGGTGGTGGTGCATCTCTGGAATTCCTTGAAGGAAAAGAACTTCCGGGCGTAGCTGCTGCAAACGATAAATAATAACATTTTATTAATATCTGTTAGAGAAAAAAGGAGATAAGAAAAATGGCAAGAAAAAAAATTGTTGCTGGTAACTGGAAAATGAACATGACTCCAAGTGAAGCAGTAAAATTAGTAGAAACTTTAAAACCATTAGTAAAGAATGAAGAAGTAGACGTAGTATTCTGTGTACCGGCTATCGATATCATTCCGGTTGTAGAAGCAGCAAAAGGCACAAATATTCAGGTTGGTGCAGAAAATATGTACTTTGAAGAAAAAGGTGCTTACACAGGAGAAATTTCTCCAAATATGCTGACAGATGCAGGCGTAAAATACGTTGTTTTAGGTCATTCTGAAAGAAGAGAATACTTTGCTGAAACAAATGAAACAGTAAACAAAAAAATGTTAAAAGCATTTGAACATGGAATTACTCCAATTATGTGCTGTGGTGAAACTCTGGAACAGAGAGAACAGGGCGTAACAATGGATTTCATTCGTCAGCAGGTAAAAGTTGGATTTATGAATGTAACAGCTGACCAGGCAAAAGAAGCGGTTATCGCTTATGAACCAATCTGGGCAATCGGAACAGGTAAAACAGCTACAACAGAACAGGCTCAGGAAGTTTGTGCCGGAATCCGTGCATGCATCGCTGAAATCTATGATGAAGCAACAGCAGAAGCAATCCGTATTCAGTACGGCGGTTCTGTAAATGCAAAAACAGCACCGGAACTGTTTGCACAGGCTGATATCGATGGTGGTCTGGTAGGCGGAGCTTCTTTAAAAGAAGATTTCGGACAGATTGTTAATTACAATAAATAATTAGTTAGAAAAAAATAAAGGAATCCCCGTATCTTGGAAAATATTTGAAAAGATACGGGGATTTTTTATAACCCTTCCAAATTAAATGGTGGGGTATATTCTTCTTTTGCACTGCTTTTTTCCTGCATAAAACCATCTACAAGTCCAAGTGAAATGGCTTCTTTTAAAACAGATTCATATTCATAAGTAGTAATTCTGCGGTTCAGTTCCGGATATTCATGACTTTTATAAAAAGGTGTATACTGACTTAAAAGACTGATAAGATAGCTTTTGTCAGGAAGCGCTTCTTTTATCCAGTGAAGCAGGGTGATAGAGTCTTTTCGACAGTTTGGAAGTACAAGATGCCGGATAATTACTCCTTTTTGCAACATTCCGTCGGAGTCAAAGACGGGAGCGCCTGTCTGCTCTATCATAAGTTTGATGGCGCATGAGGCAATTTCAAAATAGTCTTCTGCTTTAGAATATTTTCTGGAAAGTTCAGAACTGAAATATTTCAAATCCGGAAGATAGATATCAACATAACCTTTTAAAAGCCGGATGGTTTCTGGTTTTTCGTATCCACTGCTGTTATAGACAATGGGAATTTTAAGCTGATTTTTTACCAGGTCAAGAGCATTTAAAATAGATGGAAGATATTGAGTAGCAGTAACCAGGTTAATATTATGTGCGCCCTGGTTTTGAAGTTCAAGAAAAATCCGGGCAAGTTTTTGTTCGGAAATTTCTTTGCCGTAAGCCGCACTGCTGATCCTATAATTTTGGCAGAAACAACAGCGAAGAGTACAGCCGGAAAAGAAAATTGCCCCACTGCCTCTTGTACCGCTGATACAGGGTTCTTCCCAATGATGAAGGGCAGCACGGGCAGCCTTTATCTGAGAAGAGGACTGACAAAATCCAAAAGACGAAGTCCGGTCAATGTGACAGTTTCTTGGGCAAAGTGAACAATTTTCATAAATTTTAGAATAATTCATAATCAAAAATTCTCCTGTAAACTTAAGGTATCTTAATATTAATGAAATTTCTCTGAAATTTCAAGAGAAGCTGGAAAAAGTCTTTCTTTTTGTCAATTTTTGGGGTAAAATAGGGTCGATTATAATTATAATTGAGAGGACTAAAAGGGGTAAAAGAGACAAAATGGAAGAAACACAGGGAAAGAAAAAACATAAAGTACTAAAAAGAGTGCTGATTGGACTGGTGATTCTGATTTTGCTTGGTCTGGCGGCCGCTTATATTGCGATTGGCTATTATTATCAGGATAAGTTCTATGAAGGCACAATAATAAATGGAACAGACTGCAGTAATCAGAATGTAGCTTATATAAAAGACATTGTAAAAAAAGAGGCAGAAATTTATTCTCTTACGATTAAAGAACGTGGAGATGCACAGGATATGATAGATGCTTCAGATATTCAGATTACTTATAAAGATGATAATGAAATTGAAACAATCATGAAGCAGCAGGATGCATGGAAATGGATTTTTCGAATTGGAAAAGACAAAAATTATACCGTGAGTCAGGAAAACTCTTATGATGAGGCGAGTCTGGAGTCTTATGTGAATCAGATGGCATGTATGCAGGATGCAAATATGACAGCTCCACAGGATGCGTATATGAAAGATAACGGAAGTTCTTATGAAATTGTTCCGGAAGTAGAAGGAAATACGCTGGATAAGACAAAGACCTTGGAGGCTATCAAAGAAGCAGTAGATAAACGTGAAAAAGAAGTTTCTCTGGAGGACGCAGGCTGTTATGTAGAGCCGGCTGTTCGCCAGAATGATGAAACATTGAAAAAAGAAGTGGAACAGTTAAATAAGATGACATCTGCGCAGTATGTGCTTGATTTTGGCTCTGGACAGGAAACAGTCGATAGAAATAAGCTTCAGTCCTGGTTAAAAGAAGATGAGGCAAATCATACTTATTCGTTTGATGAGACTGCAGTTAAACAATATGTCATTGATTTATCTTCTAAGTATAATACGGAGGGAAAAGCAAGAAGTTTTGTAACAAGCGGAGGTCAGACGGTAAATTTAACGACAGGAGATTATGGATACCGTTTATGGCAGGATAAGACGACAGAGTCGCTTTTAACTGCTATGAACAGCGGAGAAAGCCAGACTGTAGAAGTAACCTGGCTGTATAAAGGACAGACACACGAAGGAAATGAAATTAACGGAACTTATGTAGAGATTTCCATTTCTGAGCAGAGAATGTGGTTCTATAAAAACGGAAGCCTGATTGTTGACACACCAGTCGTAACCGGAAATCCAAATACCGGACATGCAACACCGGCAGGTGGTGTCTGGAAATTAAAAGACAAAAAAAGTCCGTTTACATTAACGGCATACAATCCAGATGGAAGTCAGCAGTATGCAGAGCCGGTTACTTATTGGATGCCATTTAACGGTGGTGTTGGAATTCATGATTTAACAAAGAGAACTGCATTTGGCGGGGATATCTATCTGACAAATGGTTCTCATGGATGTGTCAACACACCGCTTGATGCAGTAGCGACAATTTATAATAACATAGAAATTAATACACCGATTGTGGTTTATTAATAATTTATTAATAAAAAGAAAGAGAACGATTTTGAGCTGGTCGGAGTCGTTCTTTTTTATCGGGATTTTAAATGTTGAAATTCTGCTTTAAAACTGGTATAATGCATTAGGCTGAATATTAATACATCATGAGGTAAAAATCATGAATAAATAAAAGAAGGAGAAAACAAAATGAAGAAAAAATTATTTGCATTAGTGTTAGCTTCTGTTATGGCAGTTTCCATGACAGCATGTGGAGAAAGTAAATCCGCTTCTGATAACAGCGGTTCTGCGAAAAGTGATTCCGCAGGAAGTAGTAAAGGAGTAAAAGTAATTGATATCGATCTGACAAATGAAGAATATGCTTTTGGTGTAGATAAAGACCAGGAAGAGCTTTTAACACAGGTCAATGATTTCATCGGAAAAATCAAAGAAGATGGAACATTAGATGACATCTGTCAGAAATACTTTGGCGGTGGAGAACCGACAGCAGTAAAATCAGCACAGCTTGATACTTCAAAAGATCAGCTTGTTGTTGCAACAAACGCAGCATTTGAGCCATTTGAGTATACAAAGGGTGAAGATTACTACGGAATCGATATGGAAATCGCTTCTATGTTAGCTGATGAATTAGGACAGGAACTGGTAATCCAGAACATGGATTTTGATGCAGTGTGCCTTTCTGTTGGACAGCACAAATGTGATATTGCAATGGCAGGTCTGACTGTAAATGAAGAAAGACAGGAATATGTAAACTTCTCAGATACTTATTATCAGGCATCTCAGCGTCTGATTGTGAAAGCAGATGATACCACATTTGATGACTGTAAAGAAGCAGCAGATGTAGAAGCATTACTTCAGAAAACTACTTCATCTGACAAGATTGGTGTACAGGCAGGAACAACCGCACAGTACTATATTGAGGGAAGCGATGACTGGGATTTTGCAGGGCTTCCGGCTGAATGTGTACAGTACAAAAATGGTTCTCTTGCGGTACAGGACTTAGTAAATGGAAACCTCAAATATGTAATTATTGATGCGGCACCGGCTGCCTGCATTACAGAAGCAATTAATGCAATGCAGTAAAAAAAATTCCTGTAGATAATAAAAAAGAAACAGGAAGCGAAACAGATAAACTAAAAAAGCGGGCAGAATTTCGTCCGCTTTTTTCTTTACAAAAGGTGATAAGATGGGAAATTTTGGACAGAAGATTGATAAATTTATTGAAATTTTTCTGCAGCAGAACGGATATGTAAAGGTAGTACAGGGACTTCAAAATACACTCCTGATTGCAATTACCGGTTTGATTATTGGTATTGTAATCGGTACTTTGATTGCGACTGTGCGTGTGCTGCCAAAATATAAACGTCTGCCGAAAGTATTAAATGCAATTTGCAGTGTATATGTTAGTCTTTTTCGAGGAACACCTATGGTAGTACAGCTGCTGGTATTTTATTATGTGCTTCTGCCGATTATTGGGGTGCATATTACCGGTGTTCAGGTGGCAATGGTTGTATTTGGATTAAACAGTGGCGCTTATATTTCTGAAATTATGAGAAGTGGTATTCAGTCTGTTGACTCCGGACAGTTAGAAGCCGGACGCGCAGTCGGATTAAGTTTCGGTGTTACAATGGTGAAAATAGTCATTCCTCAGGCGGTTAAAAATATTTTGCCAACGCTGGGAAATGAATTTATTTCTTTGATTAAAGAGACTTCTGTTGTAAGTTTTGTCGGTGCGGCAGATTTATATGTGGCATTTAGTTACATTGGAAGCAATAGTTATGAATTTATGGTACCTTATCTTGTAATGGCTATGATTTACATTGTATTGGTATTAATTATTTCACTGTTGATTAAACTGTTAGAAAGGAGCCTGAATAGAAGTGATAGACGTAATTAATCTGAAAAAAAGCTTTGGTGAAACCGAAGTATTAAAAGATATCAGCGTAACGATTAATAAAGGTGATATCGTGGTTGTCTTAGGACCTTCAGGTTCTGGAAAAAGTACTTTTTTACGTTGTTTAAACTGTATGGAAGACCCGACAGGCGGAAGCATTATCTTTAATGGTGTAGATATTGCTGATATAAAAGTGGATATTAATATTCACCGCCGTCATATGGGAATGGTATTCCAGCATTTTAATCTGTTTAATAATAAAACAGTAATTCAGAATATTATGCTTGCTCCGGTCTATGTAAAATGTCAGGAGCTTCGTAAAAATAAAAGAAAAAATATCAAAATCCGAATCAAAAATTTATTTTCCAAACAAAAAGAAGAATTAATTCCGATTACGACATCCAAAGCAGAAATTCAAAAAGAAGCAAAAGAGCAGGCAATGAATCTGTTAAAGAGAATTGGTCTGGAGGACAAAGCAGATGTGTATCCGTCTACTTTATCAGGCGGTCAGAAACAGAGAGTTGCAATTGTTCGTTCTCTTGCAATGAATCCGGATGTGATTTTATTTGATGAGCCGACCAGTGCACTTGACCCTGAAATGGTTGGAGAAGTATTAGACCTGATGAAGGCACTTGCAAAAGAAGGCATGACCATGATTATTGTTACTCATGAAATGGGATTTGCAAAAGAAGTGGCAAACCGTATTCTGTTTATGGATGAGGGATATATTTTAGAGAGTGGTTCTCCGAAAGAGTTTTTTGAACATCCAAAGAGTGACCGGGCAAAAGAATTTCTTTCAAAAGTACTGGCATAAAAGAATTCAGAAAAAATGGATTTACCCAAAATCTGATTCGTGCTATAATAAGTTACTGTGAGAAATTAAGACAGACAAAGCAGAAAAAGTGATAGAAACAGAAGGGAGAAATTATGAGTAAAAAACCAACCGTATTAATGATTCTTGATGGATATGGACTCAATGATAGATGTGAGGCAAATGCAGTATGTGAAGCCAAAACTCCGATTATGGATCAGTTAATGGCTCAGTGCCCGTTTGTAAAAGGAAATGCCAGTGGTATGGCAGTAGGACTTCCGGAAGGTCAGATGGGAAACTCAGAAGTTGGACATTTAAATATGGGCGCTGGTCGTATTGTGTATCAGGAACTGACAAGAATTACAAAAGAAATTCAGGATGGAGATTTCTTCAAAAATGAAGCACTGTTAAAAGCAGTAAAAAATGCAAAAGAAAATAATTCTGCCCTGCATTTATTCGGATTATTATCTGATGGTGGTGTACACAGCCATAACACACATTTATATGGACTGTTAGAGCTGGCAAAAAGAGAAGGACTGGAAAAAGTATTTGTACATTGCTTCTTAGACGGACGTGACACACCGACAACAGGTGGAAAAGAATATATCAAAGAATTAAATGACAAGATGAAAGAGCTTGGTGTCGGTCAGGTTGCGACAGTAGTAGGTCGTTACTATGCAATGGATCGTGATAACCGTTGGGATCGTGTAGAAAAAGCTTACAATGCAATGACAAAAGGCGAAGGAATTTTGGCAGAGTGCCCTGTATGCGCAGTAAAAGCTTCTTATGAAGCAGAAAAAACAGATGAATTTGTAGAGCCGACGGTTATTGTAAAAGATGGAAAACCAGTTGGAACGGTTCAGGATAAAGATTCTGTTATCTTCTTTAACTTCCGTCCGGACCGTGCACGTGAAATTACAAGAGCATTTTGTGATGATAACTTTGAAGGATTTGCAAGAGAAAAGAGACTGGATTTAACTTATGTATGCTTTACAGAGTATGATGTAACAATTCCAAATAAAGAAGTTGCATTCCACAAAGTTTCTATCGAAAATACATTTGGAGAATTCCTTGCAGCACACAATATGAAACAGGCGCGTATTGCGGAAACTGAAAAATATGCGCATGTAACATTCTTCTTTAACGGTGGCGTAGAAGAACCGAATGAAGGAGAAGATCGTATTTTGGTAAAATCTCCAAAAGTAGCAACTTATGACTTAAAACCGGAAATGAGCGCTTATGAAGTATGCGATAAACTGACTTCTGCAATTCGTTCTAAAGAATACGATGTCATTATCATCAACTTTGCGAATCCGGATATGGTTGGTCATACAGGTGTGGAAGCAGCTGCAATCAAAGCTGTAGAAGCAGTAGATGAGTGTGTTGGAAAAGCGGTAGATGCATTAAAAGAAGTAGACGGACAGATGTTTATCTGTGCAGACCACGGAAATGCAGAACAGTTAAGGGATTATGAGACAGGTGAAGTATTTACTGCTCATACAACAAATCCGGTTCCATTTATTCTGGTAAATGCAGACCCGGCTTATGGATTAAGAGAAGGTGGCTGTCTGGCAGATATCGCTCCGACTCTGATTGAACTGATGGGTATGGAACAGCCGAAAGAAATGACAGGAAAATCTCTGTTAATTAAAAAATAAAATTTTAGATTTTGATTGTTAATTCAATTATAAGACCTCAGGAGATGGAGGAAAGTCCTTCTATCTCTTGAGGTCTTTTTCAAGTCTTTATTTATTGCTTGTGAAAAAAAGATTCCTGACAGATATAAAACTTTTTTAGAGAATCTTCTAATTTAGGAGAGTATCTGCGTTTTTACTGAAAATAAGTGAAATTGCCTGGAAAGTATTTAGTAAATATTCCGAGTTGTTTTTTTAAAACAGATATGTTATTATTTCATTACACTTCAGATACAGAAAAAATCAAGTCTGTATGTTTAATCCTGACCATTCGGTCAAAAATTTCAACTTTTCAAAAATACAATAGTGCATGAATATACAGAAAAAGGAAAGTTCGAGGATTTTTTACGCTTTTTTCTGTGTAGCTATGCGGAAAGGGGTAATTATGTCCTGGAGAAAATGTAGAAACAAACTGTTTGCCTTAGGTCTTTCTGCCTTGATGTGGGGAAATACCTTCTCAGGAGCTGTCTGGGCTTCTGACTTGGAAATGCAAAATACAACCGTGCAGGAGCAGGAAAATGTAATGGAGGGAGAGTTACAAGAAAAATCAGAAATACAAGAATCAGGGTCACAAGACACAGATGAGTCAGGAACAAAAATGCCGGAATCGAAGATATCGGAATCAGAAATATTAGAAACGGAAACTTCAAAAGAGACACAAGAATCAAAATTAAAGCAAAAAGAGGAAGTAGAAAAAGCCGGATTAGAAAAAGAAGAAGTAGAAAAAGAAAAATTAAAAGAAAAATTTGAACAGGACAAATTGTTAGAAGAATTAGAACCGGAACTGGTTGACTCAGGTCTTTATGAAAAAAATCAAGCATTTCATTTATTTAGTGCGACAAGCAGTAAATTAGAGGTGAAATGGAATGAATCCTTTGCCAGTTTTGATTCTGGTCTGATGAGCGCCAATGATAAGATGAACAGTTCGATTAAGTATGTGGCAGCTACGGATAAAAATAATCCGGATTTAAAGGGAAAACAACGTGCGGTATACTGCCTGCAGTATAATAAAGATGGCCCACTTGGCGATGTGAGCTGGAATGGTTCTGGCAGAATTGCGCCAAGTCTTGCATATCTTCTATATTGGGGATGTCGTTATATTGGAGAACAGAGTGTCTGGAGTGGTTATCAGACCGGATATGGCTGGAAATATGATTATATGGCAACTCAGTATGCAATTCATATCGTAAACAACGAATATTCTTTAAATACATTTTATAGTCATCTCTTAAATAGTTCGAAAAAAGAATCCTTTTATAAAATAGTAAAAAAAATGACAGAAGATGCAATAAATCCTGTCTATTATAATCCGTTTGAAGATGGATGGCAGAATTTTAAATATTCGTTATCCGATACTTCTGTGACATGGAGTGCGCAGAGTTATAACGGAAAAGCAGGATATATGACAAAATGGATTTCTCAGAAATTAAATGATGGACAGGTAAACTGCAATGAATATATTCAGTCACGAAAAATTACAGTAGACCATAATGCGACAGTCATTTGGAAAGACAGTGGAGATTCTTCTGATTTTCGACTTTGGATTCCGTTGTCTGTTTACTTGGAATTACAGGCAGAAGGAGGAACGATAACAGCTTCTGTAAATGGAACGCATTCCGCATTTCTTTCGGGATGGAATTATTTAAGTGTCAGTAACCCGGATGATTTTCAAAAAGTAACACTGTTAGAAGGTGGAGGAAGAAATGTAGGACATTCAGCAAAAGTTACAGCAACAGTTCCAAAAAAAGATGTAAAATGTTACATTGATCTTCAAAAACTGGATAAAGAAACCGGACTGGATAAACCACAGAAAAATGCGAGTCTGAAAGGTGCGGTATATGAAGTCCGAAACGCAAAAAATATTGTAGCAGACAAAATGGTAACAGATGAAAATGGAAAGGCAACGAGTAAGGCACTGGAGATAGGGACTTATACCGTAAAAGAAATTGAGGCTTCATCAGGGTATGAACTGGATACACAGACTTACACAGTAACATTTTCCAATACAGATGTAAATCAGACAATTTACCGTGCTGAGGTGAAATCACAAGAACCTGTCCATGTTCCAAAAGAAGTTTCCATTGAACTGGAAAAAGAAATCTTAGAAAAAGAGATTAATTTTGCAAATGGAGAACCGGTGTTTTTATTTGAAGTAAGAGGGACGAAAGTGGATGGCACAGAATGTGTTTATCATAAAGCGGTTTCGTTTACCAGAGAGTATGTAGAAAAGAATAAAAACTC
Source organism: Blautia stercoris (assembly GCF_054657695.1). Lineage (NCBI taxonomy): Bacteria > Bacillati > Bacillota > Clostridia > Lachnospirales > Lachnospiraceae > Blautia > Blautia stercoris. The sequence continues at coordinate 878,567 of NZ_BAAHYF010000001.1, read as the reverse complement.
TGATGGGACAATTCGTGCAAAAGTGACGTTTGAACATCTAATGGAAGGAATTTATACGGCAAAAGAGATAAAAGTGATGCGGTATGTCTTAAAAGACATCAAAGAAATTTCAGGTGGTGTCAGAAAAGGAGAGACGGTCGTATTTGATTTAAAGCAAAATGAAAAAGGAAGTGCCGTATTTGTAAACGAGAAAAAGGAATGGCAGGACTGGTCTGATGACAGTTATTGTGAAAATGTGATTCCGGGGAAAGCAGGTGATGCAAAATGAAAATCAAAATGAAAAAAAGAACAGGTAGAAAAGAGAAAATATACAAGAAATACAGCCTTTTGTGGATTAGTGTAATTGCTTTAGTTGTATTGGATATCAGTGTTGCTTCTGTTTCGGCTTATTTTAGTGACAGGGAAGAAAAGAGGAATCGAATAACGGTAGGAGACAGTAATATTGAAATTGTTGAAGAATTTGACCCTCCTGAAAAAATCGAACCAGGAAGTCATTTTACAAAAAAAGTCTGTATGAAAAATCTGGGAAAATCGGACTGTTTTATCCGATGCCGTCTGGAATTAAGTTCAGAAGAGATTCTTCCGTACCTTGAATTTGATATAGATAAAGCAAAGTGGAGTCTTGAGGAAGATGGATATTATTATTATCGGGAAGCAGTAGAAGTGAAAAAACAGACCACAAATCTGCTGGAAGAGATTCAGATAAAAGAAAATGCTCCATCAGAAGTGACAGAGAAAGGATTTTCTGTTTTAGTTTATGCAGAGTCCTATCAGCAGGGCAATTTTGAAAAAAATCAATGGAAAGAAGCCTGGGAACATTTTGAAAGAAATCAGCATGCAAAGGTTTTAAAGATGGACAATCAAACAGTAGCTGCGTCTGCTTCAGATAAGAGAATTCAGAATACAGAACAAAAAGCAGTATCGAAGCTTTCTAAAGCAGATGGTGAAGTAGATATTGAATTAAAAGAGTATACGTTGGATGAAAAAGGAAAAGAAACAGCGTGGAAAAATCTGTCAGATACACTTCCGGGGCAGAAAATTGTAAAAATCCCAAGAGTAACCAATGTGGCGTCGGAGTGTGAAATTCGGGTAAAAATAGAAATGGTAATGGGAGAAGAAGTAGAAATTCCGATTACAGTTGATTTGCTTGAAGGAATGTCCAAAGATTGGAGTTATGATAAGACAGATGGATATTATTATTATAGAAAAAAACTGAAAAAAGGAGAATCTGTGGATATATTTCAAGGATTCAGAATTCCACCAGTATGGGATACAAGGTATACAGAAAATAAAGCAATTAAAAAATATTATACGGAAAACACAGTAGATGTGGTAGTAACCGTAGAAGCAATTGGAGAAGAACAGCAAGAACAGGAAGAGAAATGGCAGGGAGAAAAAACAGTTGTAAGTTCTGTGAATGCCCCAAAAACCTCGGATGAGACAAAAAAGATGCCATTTTTTTTCGCAACAGCTTCGGCAGCAGGAGTCATACTTATCTATTTCTCTTTAAAAAAGGACAAAAACAATGAGACAAAGATTTGAAAAAATGCTTTATTTATCAGGTAGTATTCTATTCCAAATTCTTTTGATAGGTCTTGTTATCAATCTGGCAGGCTGTGTCGCAGGGATTAAACCGGTGGCTGTAAAAAGTGGTTCTATGGAACCGGCAGTCAAAACCGGCAGTATCTGCTGGGTAAATTTTAAGGCGGATAAATCAAAACTTGGAACAGGAGATATAGTTGCATTTGAACGGGGAGACGGACAACTGGTATTACATCGAATCGTTCGATGCACCAAAAAAGGATTCATTACGAAAGGAGATGCAAATGAAACACAAGACATAGGAGTGGTCAGATGGGATCAAATTAAAGGAAAACAACTCTTTGGACTGCCATATATTGGTTTTTTATTTCTAAGAACAGAAAAACAGATGGCGGTTTCACTTCTCATCGGCAGTTTGATACTGTTTAGTCTATTTGTAATTCAAAATCAATTCAAAAGACGAATTTGAAAAACAAATCCAAAAAACAAATCAAAAGAAATTCAAAGAAATACAAGTCAAATTTTAAAATCACTAAAATTACAAATTAAAAAATTTATAATATCTAAAAAGGAGAACAGATTATGAGAAAAAGTAAAAAAATGACAGCAGGAATTTTAGGTGCATTAACACTGGTTATGGTAACAGGAAGTGCAATGGCGTACTTTACAGACAGCGAGCAGGCAAAAAATCATATTACAATCGGTAAAGTAGACATTTCGCTGACAGAGCCAAACTGGGATAAAGTTCCAGATAAAGAGAAAGAAAATATTGTTCCGGGAAAAGAATTGGTAAAAGACCCAACCATTACAAATACTGGGATTAATGATGCGTTTGTATTTATGAAAGTGACTGTGCCGGCAGCGGAATTAGTTACTGCAAATGAAGATGGAACAAAAAATGAAAAAGCATTAAAGCAGTTATATTCCTGGGAGATTAACAAAGGATGGATTCAGTTAGGGGATGCAAAAGCAGTAACAGAAAATGGAAAGACAACTGCATTTGAATATATTTATGCTTATGGAAGTAATGCATCCTGTAGTGCACTTGCAAAGAACGCATCCACATCTGCTCTTTTTGATAAAATTACATTTTTAAATGTAATTGAGGGACAACAATTTGCAGATGGAACAGGATTGGAAGAATCGGAAACTGAAATCAATGTGCAGGCATATGCAATTCAGACAACTGACTTAACTTCAAATGATGTGACAACACCTTCCGCAGTATGGCAGGTACTGGCAAATCAGAATCAGCTGTCTTAATTCATACATGGAACGTAGATAAGCATTCCCTCGCTTCAAGCTTGCATATAAGAAAATTATTTAACCAAATCAAGGAAGTCCCCTGCTTCAATTGCAAAAAGCAATAAGCAGAGGTGGGGACTTGCTTGTATCAGGAGGGGCAAGCCTCTTCTGATAAGCTGCGTAGCAGCTATTTGGTTATGAGCAAGTAGCGAAAGCGGATTGCGAATATCCGCTTGACTTATACTGCACTGGAAATTTGACTTTGACTTAAATTAGCATAGTTTCAGGAAATCAAGAGAATACTAATTGTGAAGGAATGTAAAGACACAGGAGGTATTCAAATGAATCGATACTTGCCAATACGAAGAGTATATGCACGAGAAGTTTTGGACTCCAGAGGAAATCCGACCGTTGAGACGGAAATCACGGTGGGAGAAGGAATCATAGGAAGAGATGGTATCACAGGCAGAGCGATTGTTCCGTCCGGAGCATCGACGGGAAAATTTGAAGCGGTTGAACTGCGTGATAAAGAAAATCGTTATTGGGGTCTTGGGGTACAAAAAGCGGTTAATCATATCAATAGGGTGCTGGCAGAAGAAATCTTAGGGGAGAATGCATTGAATCAATGCAGAATCGATAGGATTCTAAAAGAAGCAGATGCAACAGAAAATAAATCCAATATGGGTGCAAATGCACTTTTAGGAATTTCCCTTGCTGTGGCGAAAGCAGCAGCAAAAGCAATGAAGCTGCCGCTTTATCAGTATCTTGGCGGAACTTATACGACACAGATGCCAGTACCGATGATGAATGTATTAAATGGAGGAAGACATGCGGATAATACGGTAGACTTTCAGGAATTTATGATTATGCCGACCGGAGCTGAAACTTTCAAAGAGGGACTTCGTATGTGTGCAGAAGTGTATCAGAAGTTAAAACAACAACTAAAAGTAAGAGGATTATCAACCGGAGTTGGAGATGAAGGAGGATTTGCACCGAATCTGGCGAATGCAAAGGATATCTTTTTGATTTTAAACGAGTCTGTTGAACAAAGTGGGTATCAGATTGGGAAAGACATCTGTTATGCAATGGATGCAGCAGCGAGTGAATTGTATGATTCGAAGCGAAAACAGTATTATTTTCCCGGAGAATCTAAGGCGATGCAAAAAGAAATCTATCGGACAACAGATGAGATGACCGCTTATTATAAAGAATTAACGAAAGAATTTCCAATTGTATCAATTGAAGATGCTTTGGATGAAGAGGACTGGCAGGGCTGGAAGATGTTAACGGATGAACTTGGAAAGAATATTCAGCTTGTCGGTGATGATTTATTTGTAACAAATTCGGAACGTTTAAAAAAGGGAATTGAATTAAATTCTGCAAATGCAATCTTGATTAAAGTAAATCAGATAGGAACGTTAACTGAAGCAATGGATGCAGTTCAGACTGCGCAAAAAGCTGGGTATCGTGCCGTGATTTCTCATCGTTCTGGTGAAAGTGAAGATACATTTATTGCAGATTTGGCAGTTGCCTGCAGTGCAGGACAGATTAAAGCCGGAGCACCCTGCAGAGCAGAACGAACAGCAAAATATAACCGATTACTGCAAATCGAAGATGAATTGAAACAAGAAGCCAGATACCGAAATCCATTTGCGGGGGAATCCCTAAAAAAGAGTTGAAATCTCCGAAATACTATGTTAAACTGAATATGTTTAGCGATTAGGAGGTGTACGCATGGAGATTTTGAGAATAGTTTTAACGGTTTTATTCGTTATTGATTGTATAGGATTGACTGTGATTATTCTGATGCAGGAAGGCAAATCTCAGGGCCTTGGAACAATTGCAGGCATGGCAGATACCTATTGGGGAAGAAATAAGGGACGTTCTATGGAAGGCGCTCTTGTAAAAGCAACCAAAATTATGGGAATTCTGTTTTTTGTATTAGCTTTAGTTTTGAATCTGAACTTTTAAAAATGACACTCTTGCAGTCATGCAGGGGTGTCATATTTTTATATTATAAGAAATTGTGTCCTATGAAATAAAAAAAGTTCTGCGGGGTTCGTACTGCGGTGAATGGGAAAAGTGTTGCTTAGTAAACCGATGCAGGCGGAGAAGCAAGAGAGGAGCGAATTTTGAAGAAAAATTATAATTTGAAGAAAAGAAAAAAAATGCTTTATGATGTAATGTGCTGTAAAGAATATACCCCGATGAGGGCAAAAGATATGGCAGTTTTACTTCAGATACCGGCAGGAAAGCGGGAAGAACTTCATAAAACGCTGGATGCTTTATTAGAAGAAGGAAAAATTACGGTTAATAAACGGGGGCGTTATGAAGCTGTAAGAGAAGAAAAGAGAAAAGATGCAAAGAAATCGGGTAAAAAAGAGCGAATAGGAGAAAAGAGAGAGAAAAAAGAAAAGCGGGGAAAAAATAAACGAGAAGAAGCGTATCTGACAGGAACATTTATCAGTAATCCCAAAGGGTTTGGTTTTGTTGAGATAGAAGATGAGGAAACGGATATCTATATTCCGGAAGAAAATACCTGTGGTGCATTTTATAAAGACCTCGTTCAGATACAGATTGTAAAAGAAGAACGGGAAGGTCACAGACGAGAGGGAAAAGTTGTAAAAATTCTGGAGCATACTGTGACAAGTGTAGTTGGAACAGTCGAAAAAAGTGACAGCTTTGGATTTTTAATTCCGGACAACCGTAAAATTACAAAAGATATTTTTATTCCGATTGAATGTATGAAAAATGCGGTAACTGGTGACAAAGCAATTGCGCAGATAAAAAAATATGGAAGCAGCAAACGAAATCCAGAGGGAAAAATCATCGAAATTTTGGGACATGAAGGTGAAAAAGGGGTAGATGTCCTATCTGTTGCAAAAAGTTATGAACTTCCGATGGAATTTCCGGAAAAAGTTATGAACCAGGCAGAAAAAATTAAAACGGAATTAAATGAAGGTGACTTTTTTGGAAGAATGGATTTACGTGACTGGACCATGGTGACAATCGACGGAGAAGATGCAAAGGATCTGGACGATGCGGTATCTTTGACAAAAGAAGGAGAATTCTATCGTCTTGGTGTTCATATTGCGGATGTCAGTAATTATGTGCAGTATAATAGCGCACTTGACCGTGAAGCTTTAAAAAGAGGAACGAGTGTGTATCTGGTAGACCGTGTAATTCCAATGCTTCCAAAGAAACTTTCCAATGGAATTTGTTCTTTAAATGCCGGTGAAGACAGACTGGCTTTAAGCTGTCTGATGGATATTGACAAAAAGGGAAATGTGGTAGGACATAAAATTGCAGAGACGGTCATTCATGTAACCGAGAGAATGACCTATACAAATGTCAATAAAATTCTGACGCATGCAGACGAAGCAGTAACAAAGAAGTATCAGGAATTAGTTCCAATGTTCTTTTTAATGAAAGAGTTATCCGAAATTGTTCGTAAAAACCGCAAAAAAAGAGGTGCAATTGATTTCGACTTTCCGGAAAGTAAAGTGATTTTGGATGAAAATGGAAAACCTGTCGATATTTATGAGTATGAACATAATTCAGCAACGGATTTGATTGAGGATTTTATGTTGCTTGCGAATGAAACAGTGGCAGAGGAATATTATTTTAATGAAATTCCGTTTGTTTATCGTACGCATGAAGAACCGGATTCAGAAAAAATTGAGAGTGTATTTTCCATGATTCGTGCCGGAAAAATTAAAGTAAAGAAGGCAAAAGAGAATGTAAGCCCAAAAGAAATTCAGCAGGTATTAAAAGAAATAGAAGGACTCGAATGTGAACCATTTTTTGCGAGATTGTTACTGCGTTCAATGAAACAGGCGAAATACACGACGGACTGTATTGGGCACTTTGGACTTGCAGCAAGATATTACTGCCACTTTACTTCTCCAATCCGAAGATATCCGGATTTACAGATTCATAGAATTATTAAAGAAAATTTAAGAAGCCGGATTACAAAGGAGAAAAAACAGCATTATAAGGAAATTCTTCCGGACGTGGCAAGTCGTTCCAGTATGCTTGAGAGAAGAGCAGAAGAAGTAGAACGTGAAACTGTCAAAATGAAGAAAGCGGAATATATGATGGCACATATTGGAGAAGAATTTGAAGGAATTATTTCCGGTGTGACAGAATGGGGCTTTTATGTGGAACTGTCAAATACGATAGAAGGACTGGTGCATGTCAATCTGCTTACGGATGATTATTATGAATATGACAGAGAACATTATACTTTGACAGGAGAGGATACAGGAAAGGTCTATAAAATGGGACAGAAAATCCGGGTTAAGGTGTTAAGAGCAGACCTTGCAACAAGAACGGTAGATTTTCTCCCTGCAAAAGAGAAAACAGCAGTTTTCTCTTATCTGGACGAAGAATAAAAAGAGTAGAAAGAAGGAAAGAAAAATGGCAAAAGAATCAGGGAGTCGTCTGATTGCAAATAATAAAAAGGCGTATCACGATTATTTTATTGAAGATACCTATGAAGCAGGAATTGAGCTTGCAGGAACAGAGGTAAAATCCATGCGTATGGGAAAATGCAGTATCAAAGAATCTTTTGTTCAGATTGAACATGGTGAAGTATTTGTATATGGGATGCATATCAGCCCTTATGAGAAGGGAAACATATTTAATAAAGACCCGCTTCGTACAAGAAAGCTTTTGCTTCATCAGTATGAAATAAGAAAAATTGCAGCAAAAATTGCAGAAAAAGGATTTACCTTAGTTCCATTAAAAGTTTATTTTAAAGGAAGTCTGGTAAAAGTAGAGATTGGAATTGCAAAAGGTAAAAAGTTATATGATAAACGTCAGACCATTGCAAAGAATGACCAGAGAAGAGAAGCGGAAAGAGAATTTAAAGTAAAGAATTTATACTAAAGAATTTATCTAAAAAGTTCTGAGAGTACATGAAATGGAGGACGAACATGAAGTTTTGTGACATGCCATATCAGAGAATTGATTTTGCTGAGGCAAAAAAAGAATTAAATGCTTTGATGGAAGAGTTTAAACAGGCAGAAGATGCAGAAGCACAGTTTGAAGTTCATAAAAAGTATTATAAACTAACCGATAAGGTATCAACGCAGATTACGCTGGCATCAATCCGTCATACCTTAGATACAACAGACGAATTTTATGAAAAAGAACAGGCATATTATGATGAAAAAGTTCCGGAGTACAGCAATCTTTTAATCGAATATCAAAAACAGCTGTATCATTCTCCTTATCGTAAGGAACTGGAAAAAAAGATTGGTCCGGTTGCATTTAAAAATATGGAACTGGCATTTGAATCGGTCAATGAAACAGTTATTCCCCTGATGCAGGAAGAAAACGCACTGACAACTGAATATGAGAAACTGCTTGCGAGTGCCAAAATTGAATGGAATGGAGAAATTTTAAATCTTTCTCTGCTGGGTCCGTACTTAAAAAGCAAAGACCCGAAAGTGCGAAGAGAGGCATGCGAAAAACAGAACGAGTTTTACTTAAGTATTGCAGATAAATTGGATGAAATCTATGATAAGCTGGTAAAAAATCGTACCGAGCAGGCAAAACTTCTTGGATTTGATACCTATACGGAGCTGGCTTATCGACGGATGCAAAGAAACAGTTATGGACAGGAGCAGGTAGAAGCTCTGCGCAGACAGGTGAAAGAATACTGGGTTCCATTTTCAGAAAGCCTGTATGAAAAAAGAAAAAGACGTCTGAATTTGGAGCACTTGTATTTTTCAGATGAACAGGTTTATGGACCGGAAGGAAATCCACAGCCGTCAGGCAGTCCGGAGGAGATACTGGCACAGGGACAAAAAATGTATTGTGAACTTTCAGAGGAAACAAAAGAATTTTTTGATTTTATGATGGAAAATCAGCTGTTGGATGTTTTTGGAAGAAAATCGAAGGCAGTTGGTGGCTATATGACTTATCTGCCAGATTATCATGCCCCGTTTGTGTTTGCAAACTTTAACGGAACAAGTGGAGATGTGGATGTTATCACACATGAATGTGGACATGCCTTTCAGGGATATCTTTCTGCAAAAGACCCAATTCGGGAGCATGCAGATATCGGAATGGAAACCGCAGAGATCCATTCGATGTCGATGGAATTTTTTACTGAGCCTTGGTATGGGCTGTTTTTTGAAGGGAAAACTGCGGATGACTACAAAGAAATGCACTTAGAAGATGCAGCATTATTTATCCCTTATGGCTGTATGGTAGATGAATTTCAGCATCGTATTTATGACAATCCGGAATTAACTCCAGATGAACGAAAAGCAGTGTGGAAAGAATTAGAACAGATTTATAAGCCACATCAGGATTATGGAGCGCTTGCATTTTATGCAAAAGGATGCTATTGGCAGAGACAGCATCATATTTACAGTTATCCATTTTACTACATCGATTATGTGATTGCACAGCTTTGCGCATTTGAATATAAAAATAAAATGGATGAAGATTATAAAGAAGCATGGCAGAGCTATTTAAAATTATGTCGTCTGTCTGCATCTGATTATTTTGAAAATCTGTTAAAAGCAGCAGGAATCCGCTCTCCGTTTGAAGAGGGGTGCATGAAGGAGATTGTAGATAAACTCAAAAAGAAAATTAATTAGAAAAAAGACAAAATAAAGAATAAAAAAGAATCTCGTTTGAGGGATTCTTCGATAAATTCAGAAAGGAGGGCAGGGTGAGCTGTTTCGGTTCACCCTGCGTTTATGAAAAAAACTAAAAAAGTTAATAGTAACAGTCGTTGTTAAGGTGGTTTTGTTTTTCTTTGTTGATTCTAATATAAACCAAAGATGTGAAGAAACTGTGGTTAAAATTTGAAAAAACTGTAAATAATCTAAAAAATTAAAATAAAAATAGAAAATGAAAAAAAACTTGACAAAGGCTGTAAAAACAGGTATTGTATACTTTGTATCAATACTTTCGGATAGAAAGACCAGTAACGGGCTTGTACTGGTTTCGACGGGGGTTTTGAAGTTGAGGAAGCCATCCGCAGACTCCGGGACTGCGTACCAACCTGGAAACTAAATATAAACGCAGATAATAATTTAGCGTTAGCTGCCTAAGTGCAGCTTGTCAGCCTTAAGTCACCTGCTGCTTAAGAATCTGGCATCGAACTTGCAGGGCACTTTGCTTTCAAAGCTTTGAGAAAGTAGAAGAATTTATGAAGCTACTAAATGCAGCAGCCTGTTGCTCGGCGGTTGCAGGAGGGAATGTCAAAAGAACAACTGTGATGGGAGATGCCGCAAGGGATAGACTTTCGGACGCGGGTTCGATTCCCGCCAGGTCCATCTGACTAGAAGAAGTCGAATTTAAAAAGGAATGAAGAAGTGTCAAAGATGCTTTTTCATTCCTTTTTTGTTTCTCAGTCTATAGAACAAAATGGTTCCTAAGTTTTTAAATAAGAAAGAAAAAATTCACAAAAATATCATAGATAGCTGTTATAATGAAGTAAGTGTTAAAAGTATAATTGCGTTTGTGCTTGCACAAAAACGGCAGGAAAGAGGAGTAATTATGGATAAAGGCAAAATTTTAGTAGTAGATGATGAAAGCAGAATGAGAAAGCTGGTTCGTGACTTTTTGGTAAAACAGAATTTTGAAGTATTAGAGGCTGGAGATGGAGAGGAAGCCCTGGATATTTTTTATAAAACAAAAGATATTTCTTTATTGATATTAGATGTGATGATGCCAAAGCTGGATGGATGGGGGGTCTGCAGAGAGATTCGTAAAGAATCCAAAGTTCCGATTATCATGTTGACTGCAAGAGGGGATGAAAGGGATGAACTGCTTGGATTTGAGCTTGGAGTAGACGAATACATTTCAAAACCGTTTAGCCCGAAGATTCTGGTAGCACGTGTGGAGGCAATTTTAAGAAGAACCAATGTCGGAGCGACCGATGTATTGGAAGCAGGTGGAATTGAAGTCAATAAATCGGCTCATATTGCGACGATTGATGGAAAACCAATGGAATTGAGTTATAAAGAGTTTGAACTTTTGACTTATTTTTTGGAAAATCAGGGAATTGCACTTTCCAGAGAAAAAATTTTAAATTCGGTATGGAATTATGATTATTTTGGAGATGCAAGAACCATCGATACGCATGTAAAAAAACTGCGTAGTAAAATGGGAGAGAAAGGAGAGTATATTAAAACAATATGGGGAATGGGATACAAGTTCGAGGTTTAGGAATTAAAAAATCAATTAAAGCCCGTCTGATTGTTACATTTGTAGGGATTGTTGTAATTGCATTTGTGCTGATAGCTCTCTCAAACAGCTTTCTTTTAGAACGGTATTATGTAGCAAAAAAGACGGATGCCATTCAGGATGTCTATGAAAAGTTGAATCAATATGACAGTCTGACCAGTGATAAAGTGCAGAGCTTAAAAAGTATCTGCATTGAAAAAAATATCTCATGGGTTATCTTAGATACGAATCATTCGGAAATTCTGGATTACGACAGCAGAAATGCAAACCGTTTATATGCGAGTTTATTTGGATACATTACGGGAGTTGCACCTGCAAAAAGTTCGACTTTAGAAGAAACAGATAATTACACGCTGGAAGTGAATCGTGACATGGATATGGATTATCTTGATATGTGGGGAATGCTTGACAATAATAATGTGTTCTTGATTCGCCTGCCGATGGCAGGAATTAGTGACAGTATCCAGATTTCCAATATGTTTTATCTTTATACAGGTATGATTGTTGTGGCAATTAGTATTCTTGCTATCTGGTTTTTAAGCCAACGTCTGACAAAACCGCTTGAAGAGCTGACAGATATTTCCATTCGGATGAGTAATCTTGATTTCAATGCAAAATATGAAAGTGGTGGAGAAGACGAAATCGGTGTTTTGGGACAGAATTTTAATAAAATGTCAAAAGAACTGGAACAGACGATTTCAGAACTGAAAACTGCAAATAATGAACTGCAAAAAGACATTGAAAAAAAAGAGCGGATTGATGATATGAGAAAAGAATTTCTTTCAAATGTATCGCATGAGTTAAAGACGCCGATTGCTTTAATTCAGGGATATGCAGAAGGCTTAAAAGAATGTATCAATGATGAAGCAGAAAGCAGGGATTTTTATTGTGAAGTCATTATTGATGAAGCTGCAAAAATGAACAATATGGTAAAGAAACTTCTTACTTTAAATCAATTAGAGTTTGGAAACGACCAGATTTCAATGGAATGTTTTGATTTGACCGAATTGGTACGTGGTGTGGTAAATTCCGCACAGCTTCTTGCAGACCAGAAAGATGCACAGATTTTGTTTGTTCAGGATACTTCGGTTTATGTATGGGGAGATGAATTTAAAATCGAAGAAGTTGTGACAAATTATGTCTCCAATGCAATTAATCATATCGATGGAGAGCGGAAAATTGAGATTAAAATGCAAAGGAGAGAAGGACATATCCGACTGTCTGTATTTAATACCGGAAAACCAATTCCGGAGGAAGACATTGATAAAATCTGGATTAAGTTCTATAAAGTTGATAAGGCGAGAACAAGAGAATATGGTGGCAGTGGAATTGGCTTATCTATTGTAAAAGCAATTATGGAAAGTATGAACCAGAAATTTGGTGTGAAAAATTATGAAAATGGGGTAGAATTCTGGTTTGAACTTGAATGCAGATAAGCATTCCCCCGCTTCAAGTGCGCGGGGCACTAAGCGGCGGGTGAGGGGGGATGCTTCTGTCAGTGAGAGTTGAAAGCTCCCACTGACAGATCGCGAAGCGACTGCGTTCATGAGCAAGTAGCGAAGCGGATTGCGAATGTCCGCTTTACTGCAGATAAGCATTCATCCGCTTTAAGTGCGCAAATGTCTGCTTTACTTGCAGTCACAGAATAGAGAAAATTAAAAAAGGAAATCAGACAATGTAAAAGTGTGGTTGGATGAGAATTAAGAATCGGGCAGAACAACAATCTGTCCGCTTCTTGCTTTTTAATACTGATTCTGCTAAACTGAATGATGCCAGAATAAAAAGAGCAAACGCTATTTGTACTTCAATATATTTTAGATACAATAAGATGTTTGGCTTTGGTAATAAATATAAGAAAATATGCAAAGGAGGAATGACTATGCCGCCATTACAGGGGCAGTGGTATGAGGCTTTAAAGCCGGAATTTGGAAAAGAATACTATCGAAAGTTATTTACAACAATAGGACAGGAATATAAAACATATAAGGTTTTTCCCGCACCGGATGATATTTTTAATGCATTTCATTTTACTCCGCTTGATAGAGTAAAAGTTGTTATTTTAGGGCAGGATCCATATCATAATGACGGACAGGCACATGGATTATGTTTTTCCGTAAAACCGGAGGTAGAAGTTCCACCATCATTGGTAAATATCTATCAGGAGCTGCATGATGATTGTGGATGTTATATTCCGAATAATGGATATCTGGAGAAATGGGCGAAGCAGGGAGTGTTAATGCTCAATACCGTGCTTACGGTTCGTGCGCATCAGGCAAATTCTCATAAGGGAATCGGCTGGGAAGAATTTACGGATGCAGCAATTCGTATTTTAAATAAGATAGACCGCCCGATGGTGTTTTTACTTTGGGGACGTCCGGCGCAGATGAAAAAAAGTATGTTGAATAATCCAAAACACTTGATTTTAGAAGCTCCTCATCCAAGTCCATTATCTGCATACAGAGGATTTTTTGGATGTCATCATTTCAGTCAGACAAATGAATTTTTAATTCAGCATGGAATTGAACCGATTGACTGGCAGATAGAAAATAGATAGAAAACAGATAGAAAACAGATAGAGGACACAAGAAAGATGAGTAAAAAAGAAAATAATAATACCCTGGTAAAAAATGCAACGTTTCTGATGGTTGCTGCTTTGATTTCCAAAATTATAGGTATGCTTTATAAGAGTCCGCTGACTACGTTAATTGGACGAGAAAGTTTTGCCTGTTTTCAGTTTGCACAGAATGCGTATTTTATTTTGTTGATGATTGCTTCCTTTAGTATTCCGCAGGCAGTATCAAAAATCATGTCAGAGAGAATTGCATTTAAACGTTACAGGGATGCTCAGAGAGTTTTTAAAGGAGCACTCTTATATGCTGTAATAGCAGGTGGAATTGCAGCACTTGTTTGTATTTTCGGTGCGTCTATTTTAGTACCGGATAATATGGCAAATGCGAGACTGGCGCTTCAGATGTTAGCACCAACGATTTTTGTATCTGGTATCTTAGGTGTGTTTCGTGGATATTTCCAGGCATATCGAAATATGCTTCCAACTTCGATTTCACAGATTTTAGAGCAGATTGCAGTGGCGACAGTAGCTCTTTTAGCTTCTGGATTTATGGTGCGCCACTTTGCTAATGCAGGAGAAGATACTCTGCAAAGATGGAGTGCAGCAGGTGCTACAATGGGAACAGGAGCCGGCGTCTGCACCGCCTTTTTATTTATGCTTTTTGTCTATAGAGTGAATCATAAGATGATTGCAAAGAAAATAAAAAATGACAGAGTATCGGTAAATGAAAGCTATCGCTCCATTATGAAAATAATTTTGCTGATTGCAGCTCCGATTATCTTAAGCGCATTTATTTATAACGTAAACGGTTATATTAATGGAGTGATGTATACTTCGATTCTTGGCTGGAAAGGTGTTCCAAACAGTCTGGTAAAACAGAATTATGCAGAGTATGGCTTCTTTATGACATTGATTAATATTCCGCTGACTCTTGCAAGTACCGCACCGACTTCCATGATGCCTGAAGTATCTGCACAGTATGCGATTGGTGATTTAGAAGAAACAAAAAGAAAGATTGACCAGGCAACATGGATTGCGATGCTGATTTCGATTCCGGCGTCTGTGGGACTTGCCGTGCTTGCACAGCCGGTTACACGCCTGATTTTCCCATCCACAGAGGGAGTTGCAGGACAGCTGATGGTGATTGGCGTTATTACGGTTATCTTAAACAGTACTTCAAATATTTCAAATGGTGTGCTTCAGGCAATCGGAAAAGCCAATATTCCTATGATTAATGCAGCAATTTCGCTGGGAGTCGATATTGTTTTCCTTGCTCTGGTGTTAGTATTTACCAATATGGGAATCTATGCAGTCGTACTTGCGATGGTGGTATATGCACTGGTTATGTGTGTCTTAAATGATCGTGCATTAAAGAAATACTTAGGATATAAAAATCCATGGAGATCTGCCTATTTTGTTCCAATCTTAGCATCGATTCCAATGGGAATCGTTGCAGTTGTTGTATATAAACTGGTGTACGTAGTGATTGGTTCGAATTTTATTTCCCTGATTCCATCGATTGCACTTGCAATGGTTGTTTATTTTGTGGGATATTTAGTGGTTGCAAAACCGAAAAAAGAAGATTTGGCAGCACTTCCGGGAGGAACAAGACTGGCACAGGTTGCACAGAAATTAAAGATTTTAAAATAAACCAAAAAGACCATTTCATCCATTCAATTTCGGATGAGACGGTCTTTTTTAGTTCAGCTAAGAATTAGCTATTTGTTTCATCAAGTCGTTTAAATGCAGTAGAAAGCATTAATTTAATTCGATTTAATTGGTTTACTTCACTTGCACCTGGATCATAGTCGATTGCCACGATGTTTGCCTTTGGATATTCTTTTCGGATGGCTTTAATAACACCTTTTCCTACGATATGGTTTGGCAGGCAGGCAAATGGCTGGATGCAGACAATGTTTGGAGCATCGGAGTGAATCAGCTCCATCATTTCTCCGGTTAAGAACCAGCCTTCACCGGTTTGATTTCCCATAGAAACAATTGGTGCAGCCATTTTTGCCAAATCTTCGATTTTGGCAGATGGTGTAAAGTGACGGCTCTTTTCAAATTCTTTATTGGCAGTACCTCGGATAAATTCAAGAGCTTTGATTCCAAGGTTTGCTGCATTTGCAGTGGATTTTTTAAATCCAAGTTTTTCTGCTTTAAAATTCTGGTTATAGAAGCAGTAGTTCATGAAGTCCAGTAAATCCGGACATACGGCCTCTGCACCTTCTTTTTCAAGCAGTTCTGCCAGATAGTTGTTTGCAGCCGGAAGGAATTTGACAAGGATTTCTCCGACGATGCCAACACGTGGTTTCTTTTCGTTTGTGATTGGCAGGGTGTCAAATTCTCGTATCATCTGGCGGCAGATACGGTTAAATTGTGCGAAACTTGCATGTTTTCCGGAAACAAATTCCATACAACGGCGTTCCCATTTGCGGTGCAGGGCATTTGCAGAACCCTTTACGGATTCATAAGGACGCATCCGGTAAAGACATTTCATGAGGACATCACCAAATACTGCACCGTAAGCGAGACGGGTTGCAAGTTTTGGTGTAATCTTAAATCCGGGATTGGCTTCGAGTCCGCTTAAGTTAATAGAGATAACCGGAATAAATCCTAAATCTGCTTTCTTTAAAGCACGGCGGATAAATCCAATATAGTTGGAAGCACGACATCCGCCACCGGTCTGTGACATGATAATTGCCACTTTATGTACATCATATTTTCCGGAAAGCAGAGCCTGCATAATCTGACCGACTACCATTAAGGATGGATAGCAGGCATCGTTATTTACATATTTTAAGCCAACATCAACCGCTTCTTTGTTATCATTTGGAAGTACCTCTAAATGATAGCCACAGGAGTTAAAAGCAGATTCCAGGATAGAAAAATGAATCGGTGACATCTGAGGACACAGAATCGTATAATCTTTTCTCATTTCCTGAGTAAACGGAACTTTCTTGATGGAGGATGGTACAATTTTGCGGGTAGCGTTTTGTTTTTCTTTAATGCGCAGGGCTGCGATTAAGGAACGAATACGGATTCTGGCAGCACCTAAGTTATTGACCTCATCAATTTTTAAGCAGGTATAAGTTTTTCCACTGTTTGAAAGAATTTCATTGACTTCATCGGTTGTAACTGCGTCGAGTCCACATCCAAAAGAGTTCAGCTGAATTAAATCCAGATTGTCTTTTTCTTTTACAAAGTTTGCAGCAGCATAAAGACGGGTGTGATACATCCACTGGTCATTGACACGAAGCGGACGTTCAATCGGTGCTAAATGAGAAATCGAATCTTCTGTCAAAACTGCAATTCCGTAAGTGTTAATCAAATCCGGAATACCATGATGGATTTCAGGGTCAATATGGTACGGACGTCCGGCGAGTACAATTCCACGACGACCGGTTTTTTCCAGATAATCTAAAGTTTCTTCCCCTTTTCTGCGGATGTCTTCCCGACAGTGTGCCATTTCAACCCATGCAAGGTGAGCTGCATTTTGCACTTCTGAAGCCGGAATATCCGAAAATTCTTCGATAAGGCGTTTCGTTACGGTTTCCTCGTTGGTTAGGGCAAGAAATGGATTATGAAAACGAATATTTGGATTGTCCAGTTCATCAATATTATTTTTAATATTTTCGGCGTAAGAAGTGACAATTGGACAGTTATAATGATTAATGGAATCTTCAAATTCCGTACGTTCATAAGGAACGCAAGGATAGAAGATGTAATTGACGTTTTGTTTAATCAGCCAGGAAACATGTCCATGTGCCAGCTTTGCAGGATAACATTCCGATTCACTTGGGATGGATTCAATTCCAAGCTCGTAAATCTTTCTGGTAGAGGTTGGAGAAAGGACAACCTGATACTTTAATTGTGTAAAGAAGGTATACCAGAATGGATAGTTTTCAAACATATTTAAAACACGAGGAATTCCGACTTTTCCTCTGACTGCCTTATCTTCGGTAAGCGGTTCATAAGAAAAGAGCTTTTTGTATTTGTATTCATAAAGATTTGGGATTCTTTCTTTATTTTTCTCTTTTCCAATCCCACGTTCACAACGGTTTCCTGAGATAAACTGACGACCTCCTGAGAATTTATTGATAGTCAGACGGCAGTTATTGGTACAGCCTTTACAGTTTGCCATTGTGGTTGTGTATTTTAATTCATTGATTTTATCAATGGATAACATGGTCGTTTCAGTACCGGCACTATAACGTTCTCTTGCAATCAAGGCAGCACCGAACGCTCCCATGATACCGGCAATGTCCGGACGGATGGCTTCACAGTTGGCAATTTTTTCAAAACTTCTAAGGACTGCGTCATTATAAAAAGTACCACCCTGTACGACGATGTGACGTCCAAGTTCAGAAGCATCGGAAACTTTGATTACTTTGTACAGGGCGTTTTTGATAACGGAATAGGCAAGACCGGCAGAGATATCGGAAACTTCTGCACCTTCTTTTTGAGCCTGTTTTACTTTTGAGTTCATAAATACGGTACATCTTGTACCGAGGTCAATCGGGTTTTTCGCAAATAATGCAGCTTTGGCGAAATCCTGTACACTGTAATTTAAGGAATTTGCAAAAGTTTCGATGAAAGAACCACAGCCGGAGGAGCAGGCTTCATTAAGCTGTACACTGTCAACGGTCTGATTCTTGATTTTGATACATTTCATATCCTGACCGCCGATGTCTAAGATACAGTCTACTTCCGGGTCAAAGAAGGCAGCTGCATAGTAATGAGAAACGGTTTCCACTTCACCTTCATCTAACATTAAGGCAGCTTTGATTAAAGCTTCACCATATCCGGTAGAACAGGAATAAGCAATTTTTGCACCCTGTGGCAGTTCTTTATAAATCTGCTGAATGGCGCGGATACTTGTAGCAAGCGGATTTCCGTTGTTATTGCTGTAAAAAGAGAACAGTAAAGAACCATCTTCACCGACAAGGGCTGCTTTGGTTGTAGTAGAACCGGCATCAATTCCAAGGAAACAGTTTCCTTTATAAGAGGCTAAGTCTCCTGTTTTTACGGTATACTGACTCTGACGCATGTTAAATGCATCATAGTCTTCTTTTGAAGCAAAAAGCGGTTCCATACGATTGACTTCAAATTCCATTTTAATGTTGGCAGAAAGACGGTCTCTCATCTCGGTAATAGAAACATCGGATGCATCTTCTTTGGCGTTTAAAGCAGAACCGATAGCGGCAAATAAGTGGGAATTTTCCGGAACAATGGTATGTTCTTCATCAAGTTTTAAGGTACGGATAAAGGCTTCTTTTAATTCAGAAAGAAAGTGAAGCGGACCTCCAAGGAAGGCAACATGTCCACGAATTGGTTTTCCACAGGCAAGACCACTGATGGTCTGATTGACAACTGCCTGAAAGATAGAAGCGGACAGGTCTTCTTTTGTGGCTCCTTCATTGATTAACGGCTGAATATCAGTCTTGGCAAATACACCGCAACGGGCTGCAATCGGATAAAGTGCTTTGTAATGTTTTGCATATTCATTTAAGCCAGGAGCATCCGTTTGAAGAAGAGATGCCATCTGGTCGATGAAAGAACCGGTACCACCGGCACAGATTCCGTTCATACGCTGTTCTACATTTCCGCCTTCAAAATAAATAATTTTTGCATCTTCCCCACCAAGTTCGATTGCAACGTCGGTAAGCGGAGCACGTTCCTGAAGAGAAGTAGAAACTGCGATAACTTCCTGTACAAATGGAACTTCTAAGTGATTGGCAAGGGTAAGTCCTCCGGAACCGGTAATAACCGGATGGACAGAAATTGCACCCAGTTTCTGATAGGCTTTATTTAAAAGAGAGGCCAGTGTATTTTGAATATCTGCAAAATGACGTTCATAATCAGAGAAGAGCAGTTCATTTTCCTGACCCAAAATGGCAATTTTTACAGTTGTAGAACCGATGTCGATTCCAAGTGGATAGACGAACGGTTTGGTATCTTGTAATGTTGGCATAAAGAAACCTCCTTAATTTGAGTAAATACCAATGTAAAAAAATGGGACGGCAAAAAGCCGCCGTTAATGAGTTATTTCCTATTTATTATAAAAAAAGAAAAAAAATATCGTAACAAATCCAAAAAAATTCAGACCGGTTACAAATCAAAGTACATTATACGACAAGATAGATAAAAAAACAATTGGAAATTTGTCTGACTTATGATAAAATATCTCCGTATCTATTGTTGTATTTAGAGACAGGTTTGAAGAAAATAATAGAGTACAAGACCAAAAATACAGGAAATTTTTCAATTAGAGAGAGGAAGTTTTTATGTATAAAATTTTAAAAAAAGATGGGATGGCAAAACGTGCTCACATGGAAACGGTGCATGGAAGCATTGAAACACCGGTGTTTATGAATGTAGGTACGGTAGCTGCAATTAAAGGTGCAGTTTCAACAACCGATTTGCATGAAATAAAAACACAGGTGGAGTTGTCGAATACGTATCATCTTCATGTCCGTCCGGGAGATCAGGTTATTAAAAAATTAGGCGGACTTCATAAGTTTATGAACTGGGATCGTCCGATTCTTACAGATTCAGGTGGATTTCAGGTGTTTTCGCTGGCAAAATTAAGAAAAATTAAAGAAGAAGGCGTTTATTTTAATTCTCATGTTGATGGAAGAAAAATCTTTATGGGACCGGAAGAGAGTATGCAGATTCAGTCGAATTTAGGCTCTACGATCGCAATGGCATTTGATGAATGTCCGTCAAGTGTGGCAGACAGAGAGTATGTTCAGAATTCCGTAGAACGTACAACAAGATGGCTTGCAAGATGTAAAGCTGAGATGAACCGCTTAAATTCTTTAGAAGATACGGTGAATCCGCATCAGTTGTTGTTTGGTATCAATCAGGGAGCAATCTATGATGATATCCGTATCGCACACGCAAAAGAAATTTCTAAAATGGATTTGGACGGTTATGCAGTTGGTGGTCTTGCGGTAGGAGAAAGCCATGAAGAGATGTACCGAATTTTAGACAGTGTAGTACCATATCTTCCGGAGAATAAACCAACTTATCTGATGGGAGTAGGAACCCCGGCAAATATTTTAGAGGCAGTTTCAAGAGGTGTGGATTTCTTTGACTGTGTTTATCCAAGCAGAAACGGACGACACGGACACGTGTATACCAACTTTGGAAAACTGAATTTATTCAATGCAAAATATGAACTGGACAGCCGTCCGATTGAAGAAGGATGCCAGTGTCCGGCCTGCAGAAGCTACAGCAGAGCCTATATCCGTCATCTTTTAAAAGCAAAAGAAATGCTTGGAATGAGACTTTGTGTGCTTCACAATCTGTACTTCTATAATACAATGATGGAAGAAATTCGCGGAGCAATCGAAGAAGGACGTTACGAAGAATATAAACAGGAAAAATTAGAGCGTATGGCAGCAGGACCAAAAGATTGATTTTTGGTAGAGAAGCTTGAAACCAGTCTTTGATAGAAAAACGAAAAATAAAAAATCTATGAAAAAGAACAAAAAGGCTTGAAGTCACGCATAAAATTGTGTATTATGGTAATAACGTTCAAATAGGCAGGAGGAACTAAAATGTTTTTAGCACAGGCAAGTGCAAGTGGAACAGGAGCAATGGCATCCATGTTAATACCGCTTGTTATATTTTTTGTTTTGATGTATTTCATGATTATGAGACCTCAGAAGAAAGAACAGCAGAGAGTCAGTTCTATGTTATCTTCTATGGAAGTAGGAGACAGCGTGGTAACAACCAGCGGTTTTTACGGAACTCTGATTGATATTACAGAGGAAGATGTAATCGTAGAATTCGGAAACAACAAAAACTGCAGAATTCCGATGAGAAAAGCGGCAATCGCGGAAGTAGAAAAAGCAAGCGATGGAATCGTAGAAAAATAAAACGGAAAAACAAAAATAGAAACAAAAAAACAGAAACAGATGTTACGGGCTTTTAGCAGGTGGCATCTGTTTTTTTAAATTCATAGGAAATTTCGTCCTGTGAATTCAAAAAAACATTAAAAATTCATTCTGTCTTAAAAAGGAGAAGAGGTTATGGCATTTATCAGTTTATTCGAAGTAATCGGACCAAACATGGTAGGTCCGTCGAGTTCACATACAGCGGGGGCGGTTTCTATGGCACTGCTTGCAAGGAAATTATTTCCGGCGGAAATCAAAAAAGTTGAGTTTACGTTGTATGGTTCTTTTGCAAAAACATATCGGGGACATGGAACAGACCGTGCACTGCTTGGGGGAATTATGGGATTTGAGACAGATGATTTGAGAATTCGGGATTCTCTTTCAATCGCAAAAGAACGAAATCTGGACTATCATTTTTCAATTGGACAGGATACAGGAGAAGAACACCCAAATACAGCAGATATTGATATGACAGGGGTAAATGGAGAACGGCTTTTTGTAAGAGGCGTATCCATTGGAGGGGGAAAAGTAAAAATTGTACGTTTAAATCAGATTGATGTGGACTTTACAGGAGAATACAGTACCTTAATTATTAGTCAGACAGACCGTCCGGGAGTTGTAGCGCATATTACAAAAGTGCTTAGCGAAAGAGAAGTAAATATTGCATTTATGCGTCTGTTTCGGGAAGAAAAAGGTGCAAAAGCATTTACAGTTGTAGAGTCAGATGAGAGAATTCCGGATGAGGTTGTGGAACGGATACGGGAAAATCCTCTGGTTTCGGATGTTATGCTGGTACAGATTTAAGAAGAGGCAGGAGAGAATGATGGATTTTAATTATGCAGGAGAGTTGTTAAAATTATGTGAGGAAACAAAACTTCCGATATCCGAGGTGATGAAACGGCGTGAAATGGATTTTTCTTCTATGACAGCACAGGAAGTTGAAGAAAAGATGAGAAAGTCGCTGGAAATTATGAAGACGGCGGCAAAAGAGCCTTTGGAAAATGAAAAACCGTCGATGGGAGGACTCATCGGAGGAGAAGCGAAATTATTATTTTCACAAAAAGGAAAAGAGAAAGATATCTGTGGAGATGTCGTGTTAAAAGCAATTACTTATGCGATGGCAGTTTTAGAAGTAAATGCCTCAATGGGTGTGATTGTTGCAGCACCGACGGCAGGTTCAGCAGGAGTCATTCCAGGGGTATTTCTTGCCTTAAAAGAAGAAAAAGCATTGTCAGATGAAATCTTATTAAAAGGTCTGTATACTGCAGGTGCAGTGGGATATCTGCTTATGAGAAATGCATCCGTAGCAGGTGCGGAGGCAGGCTGTCAGGCAGAAGTCGGTGCTGCAAGTGCAATGGCGGCAGCAGGTGTAGTAGAAATGTTTGGCGGAACACCAAAGCAGTGTCTGGACGCAGGCTCTCTGGCACTTTCTAATCTGTTAGGTCTGGTCTGTGACCCGATTGCAGGACTTGTGGAAGCACCCTGCCAGAACCGAAACAGTATTGGAGCGACGAATGCATTAATCTGTGCACAGCAGGCATTAGCAGGAATGAAAGCCCTGATTCCATTTGATGAAATGGTAGAAGCGATGTATCATGTAGGAAGAAGCCTGCCATTTGAACTGCGGGAAAGTGCACTTGGTGGGTGTGCGGGAACAAAGACGGGATGTCAGAAAACCTGTGAAATCTTCCGGAAAAATGAATAAAAATGCATAAAAAAAAGAAGTGTTATAGCTTATATAACGAAAAAGAATAGCCAAACACTTTATTATGCCTTGAAATAAAGCCCAAAAAGGATTATCATATTTAGATAAAAAGTGACAAAATTTCTGGAAGGGAGAGAGAACTCATGAATTATAATATTGCACTTATTTCAGGAGATGGCATTGGTCCTGAGATCGTAGCAGAAGCAAAAAAAGTACTCGATAAAGTGTGTGAAGTATACGGACATACTTTTTCATATAAAGAGGTTTTATTAGGAGGAGCATCCATTGATGCTCATGGTGTACCGCTTACAGAAGAAGCAATTGCCGATGCAAAGGCTTCGGATGCAGTTTTGATGGGTTCTATCGGAGGAGATGCAAAAACTTCCCCATGGTACAAATTAGAGCCATCCAAACGTCCGGAGGCAGGTCTTTTAGCAATCAGAAAAGCCCTGAATTTATTTGCAAACTTAAGACCGGCTTATCTGTACAATGAATTGAAGGGAGCCTGCCCGTTAAAAGAAGAAGTAATCGGTGATGGATTTGATATGATTATCGTTCGTGAACTGACAGGCGGTCTGTATTTTGGAGACAGAAAGACTTATGAAGAAAATGGTGTACAGACAGCAGTAGATACCCTTTCTTATAATGAAAATGAAATCCGCAGAATTGCAGTCAAGGCGTTTGATATTGCAATGAAGAGAAAGAAAAAAGTGACAAGTGTGGATAAAGCAAATGTGCTGGATTCTTCCAGACTTTGGAGAAAAGTAGTAGAAGAAGTGGCAAAAGATTATCCGGAAGTTACATTGGAGCACATGCTGGTTGATAACTGCGCAATGCAGTTAGTACATAATCCAGCTCAGTTTGATGTGATTTTGACAGAAAACATGTTTGGAGATATCTTATCTGATGAAGCAAGTATGGTAACAGGTTCTATCGGTATGCTTTCTTCTGCAAGTTTAAATGAAACCAAATTTGGTTTATATGAACCAAGCCACGGTTCTGCACCGGATATTGCGGGAAAAGGAATTGCAAATCCGCTGGCTACCATTTTATCCGCAGCAATGATGCTTCGTTTCTCTCTGGACTTAGACAAAGAAGCCGATGCAATTGAATCCGCTGTTCAGAGCGTTTTAACAGAAGGATACCGTACTGTAGATATCATGCAGGATGGAATGAAACAGGTAGGGACGGCAGAGATGGGCGATTTAATTGCAGGACATATCGCATAAAAGTATCGTATCAAGAAAGGATGTTAAGAAAATGAAAAGTGATGCAGTAAGAACAGGCATGCAGCAGGCACCTCATCGTTCCCTGTTTAATGCTCTTGGAATGACAAAAGAAGAGATGTCAAAACCGTTAGTAGGTATTGTAAGCTCTTATAATGAAATTGTACCAGGTCATATGAATCTGGATAAAATTGTAAACGCAGTAAAACTTGGAGTTGCCATGGCAGGCGGTACTCCGGTTGTATTTCCGGCAATTGCAGTCTGTGATGGAATTGCAATGGGACATATCGGTATGAAATACTCTCTTGTAACAAGAGATTTGATTGCAGATTCTACAGAAGCGATGGCTCTGGCTCATCAGTTTGATGCCCTTGTTATGGTGCCAAACTGTGATAAAAACGTACCGGGTCTTTTAATGGCAGCAGCAAGAATCAATGTACCGACTGTTTTTGTAAGTGGCGGTCCAATGTTAGCTGGTCATGTAAAAGGACAAAAAAGAAGTCTTTCTTCCATGTTCGAGGCAGTTGGTTCTTACAGCGCAGGTACAATGACTGCAGAAGATGTAGAAGAATTTGAAAATAAAGTATGCCCGACCTGTGGTTCCTGTTCTGGCATGTATACTGCAAACAGTATGAACTGCCTGACAGAAGTATTGGGTATGGGATTAAAAGGAAACGGAACGATTCCGGCTGTTTATTCTGAAAGAATTAAACTTGCAAAACATGCAGGTATGCAGGTAATGGAAATGTACCGCAGAAATATCCGCCCACGTGATATTATGACAAAAGATGCAATCATGAATGCGTTAACAGTTGATATGGCGCTTGGATGTTCTACGAATAGTATGTTGCATCTTCCGGCAATTGCACACGAAATCGGATTTGATTTTGATATTACATTTGCAAATGGTGTCAGTGCGAAAACACCAAACCTCTGTCATTTGGCACCGGCAGGTTCTACTTATATGGAAGACTTAAACGAAGCAGGCGGTGTTTACGCTGTTATGAACGAGCTGGCTAAGAAAGATTTATTAAATCTGGATTGTATGACAGTAACCGGAAAGACAGTAGGAGAAAATATCAAAAACTGTGTTAACTTAAATCCGGAAGTCATCCGTCCAATCGACAATCCATACAGCCAGACAGGTGGACTTGCTGTTCTGACAGGAAACCTTGCTCCGGATGGTGGTGTTGTAAAACGTTCTGCAGTTTGTGAAGAAATGATGGTTCATGAAGGACCGGCAAGAGTATTTGACTGTGAAGAAGATGCTATCGCAGCAATTAAAGGCGGAAAGATTGTAGCAGGAGATGTTGTAGTTATCCGTTATGAAGGACCAAAAGGCGGTCCGGGTATGAGAGAAATGTTAAATCCAACTTCTGCAATTGCAGGTATGGGTCTTGGTTCAAGCGTTGCTTTAATTACAGATGGACGTTTCTCAGGTGCCTCAAGGGGTGCATCCATTGGGCATATTTCTCCGGAAGCAGCAGTAGGCGGACCAATTGCACTGGTAGAAGAAGGTGATTTAATCCGTATCAATATTCCGGAAACAAAACTGGAATTAGTGGTATCAGATGAAGAGCTGGAGAGAAGAAGAGCAAACTGGCAGCCGAGAGAGCCAAAAGTAACAACTGGATATCTGGCTCGTTATGCTTCTATGGTTACAAGCGGAAACCGTGGTGCGGTTCTGGAAATAAAGAAATAAAAAAACGTTGGGAGGGCTTCGAGATGCAGTTGACAGGATCAGAGATTGTAATCGAATGTTTAAAAGAGCAGGGTGTGGATACCGTATTTGGATATCCAGGCGGAACCATTTTAAATATTTATGATGAATTGTATAAACACAGTGATGAAATCCATCATATTTTAACATCCCATGAGCAGGGTGCTGCGCATGCAGCGGATGGATATGCACGTTCAACCGGAAAAGTAGGCGTCTGTTTTGCAACCAGTGGACCAGGAGCAACCAATCTGGTAACAGGTATTGCGACCGCATTTATGGATTCTGTTCCGGTTGTTGCAGTAACTTGTAATGTAGGTGTTCCGCTTCTTGGAAAAGACAGTTTCCAGGAAGTAGATATTGCAGGTGTGGTAATGCCGATTACAAAACACAGCTTTATCGTAAAAGATGTTACAAAACTTGCAAAAACACTCAGACGTGCGTTTGCGATTGCAAAAAGTGGCAGACCAGGACCGGTCCTGGTCGACATTACAAAAGATGTAACAGCTGCAAAAACTGAATATACACAGGTTGAGCCAAAAGAAATCAAACCGTTTGTCTCTGAAATTAAAGAAGAAGATTTAGAAAAAGCGGTTGAGATGATTCAGGAAGCAAAACGTCCATTTATCTTTGTAGGTGGAGGTGCAGTGGCTGCCAATGCATGGAAAGAAGTTCGTGAACTGGCACATAAGATTCAGGCACCGGTTACAGATTCTTTAATGGGAAAAGGTGTCTTTGACGGCGAAGATGAACTTTATACTGGTATGCTGGGTATGCATGGAACAAAGGCATCCAATCTTGGTGTGACCAAATGTGATTTGTTGATTACGATTGGTGCAAGATTCAGCGACCGTGTAACCGGAAATACAAGAAACTTTGCAAGAAACGCAAAGGTACTTCAGATTGATGTAGATGCAACCGAAATCAATAAAAATATTTTAGTAGACTGTAGTGTTTTAGGAGACGCAAAAGTAATTCTTCAGAAATTAAATGAAAAAATATCTGAAAAAGAGCATAAAGAATGGATAGAAACCATAGAAGAATTAAAAGAAAAATATCCGCTTCGCTATAATCAGGAAGGTCTGACCGGCCCGGCAGTCATTGAAGAATTATATCGTCAGACGAAGGGAGACGCTATTATTGTAACAGAAGTTGGTCAGCATCAGATGTGGGCTGCACAGTATTATAAATATAAAATGCCGAGAAGATTTTTATCTTCCGGTGGACTTGGAACAATGGGATATGGACTTGGAGCAGCAATCGGTGCAAAAACTGCAAATCCGGATAAAGTTGTCATCAATGTAGCCGGAGACGGATGTTTCCGAATGAATATGAATGAAATTGCAACTGCGACAAGAAACAATATGCCGTTAATTCAGGTTGTCATCAATAACCATGTATTAGGAATGGTACGTCAGTGGCAGACTTTATTCTATGATCACAGATACTCAAATACAGTATTAAATGACAAAGTAGATTTTGTAAAACTGGCAGAAGCGATGGGAGCGGTAGGAATCCGTGTCACAAAAAAAGAAGAACTTGCCGATGCAATTAAAAAGGCAATTGAATTAAATACAACAGTTGTATTAGACTGCATTATTGATTCTGATGATAAAGTATTCCCAATGGTACCGGCCGGTGCAAATATTGAGGATGCATTTGATGAGGATGATTTAAGAGCAAAGAAAAAATAAAAAATAGCTGTTTTAGTCGAAAAAGAGTTTGGCTGGACAGATGGATGTCTTTGTAATAAAGACAAATGTTTATATTGACAAAAATATGTCAAAGATGTAGAATACTCTTTATACAAATAAAGAGTATTCTATTATTCTATACGGGAGGAACAAAGAAGTGAGCAGAGTGTATAATTTTTCGGCAGGACCAGCAGTTTTACCGGAAGAAGTGTTAAAAGAAGCAGCAGAAGAAATGTTAGACTACAATGGAAGCGGTATGTCCGTAATGGAGATGAGTCACCGTTCAAAAGTATTTGATGAAATTATTCAGACTGCAGAAGCGGATTTAAGAGACCTCTTAAAGATTCCGGATAATTATAAAGTACTGTTTTTACAGGGCGGTGCAAGTCAGCAGTTTGCTATGATTCCAATGAATCTGATGAAAAACAGAGTTGCAGACTATATTGTGACCGGACAGTGGGCAAAAAAAGCATGGCAGGAAGCCCAGAAATATGGAACAGCAAATAAGATTGCATCTTCAGAAGATAAAACATTTTCTTACATACCAGACTGTTCAGATCTTCCGATAAGTCCGGATGCAGACTATGTATATATCTGCGAAAATAACACAATTTATGGAACAAAATATAAAACATTACCAAATACAAAAGGAAAAATCCTTGTATCAGATGTGTCCTCCTGTTTCCTTTCTGAGCCTATGGATATAGAAAAATATGGTATTGTTTATGGTGGTGTTCAGAAAAACGTCGGACCGGCAGGTCTTGTGATTGCAATTATCCGTGAGGATTTGATTACAGAAGATGTACTTCCGGGAACTCCGACCATGTTGACTTATAAGACACATGCAGATGCAAATTCCTTATACAATACACCAAACTGCTATGGTATTTACATTTGCGGAAAAGTATTTAAATGGCTGAAAAAACAGGGCGGTCTTGAAGCAATGAAAGAACGTAATGAAAAGAAAGCAAAAGTGTTATATGATTATCTGGACAGCAGTAAATTATTTAAAGGAACAGTTGAGCCGGCTTCCCGTTCTTTAATGAATGTACCGTTTGTAACAGGAGATAAAGAACTTGATGCAAAATTTGTAAAAGAAGCAGAAGCAGCAGGACTTGTAAATTTAAAAGGTCATCGTACGGTTGGCGGTATGCGTGCAAGTATTTATAATGCAATGCCAATTGAGGGTGTGGAAGCACTGGTTGAATTTATGAAAAAATTTGAGAAGGAGAACGCATAGACATGTATAAATATCATTGCTTGAATCCAATTTCAAACGTAGGACTGGAATATTTTCCGGGAAAATATGAAAACAGTGAATCTCTTGAAGACAGCGATGTGGTACTGGTAAGAAGTGCAAATATGCATGAGATGCAGCTTCCGAAAAATGTTGTTGCAGTTGCAAGAGCCGGTGCCGGAGTTAACAATATTCCGTTAGAAGACTATGCAAAAGAAGGTGTTGTCGTATTTAATACTCCTGGTGCGAATGCAAATGGTGTAAAAGAGATGGTAATTGCAGGTATGTTACTTGCATCCAGAGATATCGTAGGTGGAATTGAATGGTTGGAAAAACAGGAAGCAACCGACGATATCGCAAAACTTGCAGAAAAGAAAAAGAAACAGTTTGCAGGCTGTGAAATCAGTGGAAAGAAACTTGGAATTATCGGTCTTGGAGCAATCGGTGTTAAAGTTGCAAATGCTGCGGTGCATCTCGGAATGGATGTTTACGGATATGACCCATTTATTTCTGTTGATGCGGCATGGAATCTTTCAAGAAGTATTCATCACATTAATGATTTAAATGTGATTTATAAAGAATGTGACTATATTACCATTCATGTACCGCTTCTGGATTCAACTAAGAAGATGATTGGTGCAGATGAAATCGCACAGATGAAAGACGGTGTGGTATTGTTAAACTTTGCAAGAGACTTGCTGGTAGATGAAGAAGCACTTGCCGAAGCATTAAAAGCAGGAAAAGTAAAGAAATATGTAACCGACTTTGCAAATCCATTAGTGGCAAGTACACCAAATACTTTAGTAACACCGCATCTTGGAGCTTCTACAGAAGAATCCGAGGATAACTGTGCAGTGATGGCTGTCAAAGAATTAATGGACTTTGTAGAAAATGGAAATATT
Source organism: Blautia stercoris (assembly GCF_054657695.1). Lineage (NCBI taxonomy): Bacteria > Bacillati > Bacillota > Clostridia > Lachnospirales > Lachnospiraceae > Blautia > Blautia stercoris. Next base: position 848,615 of record NZ_BAAHYF010000001.1, on the reverse strand, counting down.
AAACATTCTGTAAACTATCCGGATTGCAGTGCAGGAACTTGTGTGGATGTTGGAAGAGTGACGATTAATCATAAAAACATTCCAAATATGATTAGTCAGTTTACAAAAGCATTAGGTGATGCAGGAGTCAATATTTCAAATATGACAAATAAGAGTAAAGGTGATTTTGCCTATACCATGATTGATGTATCCACTCCGATTTCTTCAGAAGTGACAAAGGCATTAAAAAATATTCAGGGTGTTTATCGTGTCAGAGTGATTAAATAAAAGATAATTAAGAAAGGCAGGGCTGGCAGTTTTTTTCTGCATGGCTCTGTCTTTTTTACTTTATCCAAATTTAAGGAGAGAGGAAAAATGTCAGATATCAGACCGTTTTGTGCAGTGCGTCCAAACGAAACATTTGCATCTAAAATTGCAGCGCTGCCTTATGATGTATACACAAGAAAAGAAGCGAAAAAAGAAGTAGAAAAAAATCCATTGTCTTTTTTAAAGATTGACCGTCCAGAAACGATGTTTCCGGATGAGATGGATATGTATGCACCAAAAGTCTATCAAAAGGCTCGTAAGGTATTAGAAGAGATGATAGAAAAAGGAGAATTCATTCAAGATGAAACGCCTTGTTATTATCTTTATGAGCTGACCAGAAATGGTCACAGACAAACCGGAATCGTAGCCTGTGCTTCGATTGATGATTATTTCAATGGAACAATAAAAAAACATGAAAATACAAGAGAAGAAAAAGAACAGGATCGAATCCGTCATGTGGATACACTGGATACCCAGACGGGACCGATTTTTCTTGCCTATCGTTTGGATGCTGTTTTAAAAGAAATTATCGAGGAAACAAAGAGAAAAACTCCGGTTTATGATTTTATTTCAGAGGACAAAATTACACACAGGGTATGGGTGATTGATGAATCAGAAATGATGGAAAGAATACAACAATGTTTTGTAAAGATAAACAAAATTTATATTGCAGATGGACATCACAGGGCGGCTTCTGCAATCAAAGTTGGGTGTAAAAGAAGAAAAGAACATCCAGGTTATACAGGAGAGGAAGAATTTAATTATTTTTTATGTACTTTATTTGCAGAGGAAGAACTGGAAATCTTAGATTATAACCGTGTGGTAAAGGATTTAAATGGTCTTAGCGAAATAGAATTTTTAGAAAAAATCAAAGAAAGTTTTGAAGTGGAAGAAGCAGAGGAAAGTCCTTATGCGCCAAAACAGAAAAAAGAATTTGGGATGTATCTTGGAAAGAAATGGTATAAGCTTCAGATTAAAAAAGAGCAGGTTTCAGATGATGTAGTCGAAAGCCTGGATGTGTCTATTTTACAAAATAAATTGTTAAAACCGATTCTTGGAATCAAGGAACCAGGAAAAGACAACAGAATTATCTTTGTTGGAGGAATCCGCGGATTAAAAGAGTTGGAGCATTGTGTGGAAAATGGTTTTCAGGTGGCATTTTCAATGTATCCGACTTCTATGCAGGAACTTTTTTCTGTTGCCGATGCAGGCAGATTGATGCCACCAAAGTCAACCTGGTTTGAGCCCAAATTAAGAAGTGGTTTATTCCTTCATAAAATTGGGTAACGGTTAGTCAGAATTGAAAAAATATTCCGCTGTAAGTTTGTTTTTGTAATTTGTAGTGTTAGTTTACAATTTCACACTTTAATGTTAAAATAAACAAAAAGGAGAGTGTGTTATGTCTGATAAATTATATGAATACATGGATTGGCCTGAGATAGAGGCAGTTGTTTATTCTGAGGAGAGCGAGCCACGTAAGATTTTAGGACCTCGCGTGACAGAAGATGGAATTTTAATACAGAGTTTTTTGCCAAATGCGGTAAAAGCAAATATTATTGTAACAAAAACAAAAGAAACGTATGAAATGGTTAGGGAAGATGAAGCTGGTTATTTTGCAGTTTTAATTCCGGAAAAAGAGATTCCAAAATATAAAATCGAAATAGAAGATGAAGAAGGAAAAAAGAGTAGTTTTTATGACCCTTATGCATTTCCAAAACAGATTTCAGTCAATGAAGAACAGCAGTTTTGTGCCGGAATCAGTTATGAAATTTATAACAAATTAGGGGCACATGTAATGACAATAAATGGAATCAAAGGTGTTTACTTTGCAGTATGGGCGCCAAATGCCATGCGTGTGTCTGTCGTGGGAGATTTCAACCACTGGGATGGGAGAGCTCATCAGATGAACCGTCTTGCAGTGTCCGGCATTTTTGAATTATTTATTCCGGGAGTAAAGCCAGGTGCATTATATAAATACGAAGTAAAGGCCAAAGGTTCTCTGGTTTATTTAAAAGCGGATCCTTATGCAAATGAAGCAGAATTAAGACCGAAAAATGCATCCATAGTGGCAGATTTAAAGAGCTATAAATGGGAAGATGAAAGCTGGATGAAGAATCGAAAAGACGTCAATAATGAAGAAAAACCGATTCTCGTCTATGAAATGCATTTAGGCTCTTGGAGAAAACCGGAGGATCGGCTGTTTTATACTTACCGTGAACTTGCACCACAGGTTGCCGAGTATGTAAAAGAGATGGGATATACTCACGTGGAACTGATGCCGGTGATGGAACATCCGTTTGATGGTTCCTGGGGTTATCAGGTGACCGGATATTATGCACCGACCAGCCGTTATGGAACAAGTGAAGATTTTATGTATTTTGTGGATTATCTTCATAAACAGGGAATTGGTGTGATTTTAGACTGGGTGCCGGCACATTTTCCAAAAGATAATTTTGGACTGTCTAATTTTGATGGAACTTGTCTGTATGAGCATGCGGATCCGAGACAGGGCGTGCATCCACACTGGGGAACTTTGATTTTTAATTATGGACGTCCGCAGGTTTCCAATTTTCTGATTGCAAATGCAATGTTCTGGGCGGATAAATATCATGTAGATGGAATTCGTATGGATGCAGTTGCTTCTATGTTATATCTGGATTACGGAAAAAATGACGGAGAATGGATTCCAAATATTTACGGTGGAAATGAAAATCTGGAAGCAATTGAATTTTTAAAACATTTAAATTCTATGTTTAAGAAAAAATATCCGGATGCATTGTTAATCGCAGAAGAATCCACAGCATGGCCGAAAATTACAGGTGAACTCAATGATGAAGGACTTGGATTTGACTATAAATGGAACATGGGCTGGATGAATGATTTTATCGATTATATGAAAAAAGACCCGCTGTTTCGAGGTGGTGCACATGATGAATTGACATTCAGTATGGTATATGCTTATAGCGAAAAATTTATGCTGTGTTTGTCTCATGACGAGGTTGTACATGGAAAGGCTTCTCTTTTGATGAAAATGCCAGGAACAATGGAGGAAAAATTTGCAAATTTAAGAGTTGCTTATGGATTTATGACCGTACATCCTGGAAAGAAATTACTGTTTATGGGACAGGAATTTGCACAAGAAAGAGAATGGTCGGAAGAAAGAGGTCTTGACTGGGAACTGTTAGAGACACCGGAACATGCACAGTTTCAGGAATATGTAAAGGCATTGTGGAAATTTTACAGAGAGGCTCCTGCACTTTATGAGCTGGATGATGATCCGGATGGTTTTGAATGGATTAATCATATGGAATCTGAAAAAAATATGCTGACTTTAATCCGAAAATCAAAGAAAAAAGAAGAGACTTTGGTAATTGTCTGTAACTTCTCAGCACTGAAATATGAAAAATATCAAATGGGTGTTCCTTATGCCGGCAAATACAAAGAAGTATTTAACAGTGATGGAAAACAATTTGGTGGTACAGGAGCAGGAAATCCAAGATTAAAATCATCGAAAAAAACAGAAGCGGATGAGCGTAAAAATTCGCTTACAATTACGGTTGCACCACTTGCAATTCAGATTTTTGCGTTTAAGGAAGCGGAAGGAGAGAAAAAAGCACCGAAGAAAACAGTTCGGAAAGCACTTGAAAAGAAAATAGAAAAAGAACGGGAAAAAGAATTAAAACAGCAGGAAATTAAACTTCCAAAAGAAGAAGTAAAATCAATGCCGGAAAAATCGAAAGTAAAGCCGGAACCGAAAAAGCTTGAGGCAAAACCAGAGCCACAAAAACTGGAAGCAAAGCCGGAACCGGAAAAACTTGAGGCAAAACCAGAGCCACAAAAACTGGAAGCAAAACCGGAACCGGAAAAACTTGAGGCAAAACCAGAGCCACAAAAACTGGAAGCAAAACCGAAACCGAAAAAACTGGAGAGAAAACCAAAAAAGAGGGGAAGAACAGGAAGGAAAAAATAAGGAAATAACGTATGAAATTGGATTTATATTTAGCCCAGACAACAGAGTTGCAAAAAATAGCGAGCCGTCTGTTAGAGGGACTTCCTACCATTGAAAAATGGGTCTTTCGGGTTTTACTTTCCGTGATTGCATATTTTGTGGTCGGAAAGTTAATTAAGAAAGTCTGTAATTTCCTGAAGACGGCATTACAAACAGCAGGAGTGGAAGTTGGGGCAACCCAGTTTATCTCTTCATTTGCAAAAGCTGCAATGTATGTGGTACTTTTGATGATAATTGGAGTACAGCTTGGAATTAAGGAATCATCGCTTGTTGCAGTATTGGCATCTGCCGGTGCAGCTCTGGTACTGGCACTGCAGGGAGGTCTTTCCAACCTTGCAGGAGGGGTAATCATTCTTGTACTTCAGCCGTTTACCGTTGGAGATTATATTATTGAAAGTACAAATAAACAAGAAGGAACGGTTGTGAAAATCGATTTGTTTTATACTACTTTGACCAGTGTGGATAATAAAAGAATTATTGTTCCAAATGGTACTCTGACAGGTGCAAGCATTGTAAATGTAACTGCACAGGACAGACGAAATCTTGAGATTAAGATTATGATTTCCTATCAGGCGGATTTAATTAAGGCGAAATCTATTTTAGATAGGCTTTTAAGAGAAGATCCGACTACGATGTCAGATAAAGAAATGAAAGTATTTGTCGATGAACTGGCGGATGACGGTGTGATTATCGGATTTCGTGTATGGGTAAAAACAGAAGATTACTGGCCGACAAAATGGCGTTTAAATGAGGCAATCAAACTTGCATTTGATGAAGAAAAAATAGAAATTCCATACCCACAGTTAGATGTGCATATTAAGTAACAGGACACAAATCTGTATCTATTTTGCTATGCAGTGTTGATAGAAAATGAATACGCTGTCATGAAAAGTCTGCTGAACATAAGCGAACAAAACGTGCAGAAAGGAGCAGTCTTATGAGGAAATTTAGATTACTGCCGGTAATTGCGGTAAGTACAGTCTTGATGATGGGAATCACAGGCTGTGAAAGTACCACACAACAACCAGCAAAAGAAGAGACAAAAAAAGAAGAAACGAAAGAGGAAGAGACGAAACAGCCTGAAACATCCAAAGAAACGGATTCAGAATCAACAGAAACAAAAGATACAACAGAAGAAAAAGACGGAAAAGATTCTGAAGCAGAGAAAAAAGAAGATATTACAAAAGAAACAGAATCAGAAAAATCGCAGGAAGAACAGTTGACCTTATATTTGCCAAATGAAAATGCGGATGGCTGGAATGTTACAAAAAACCAGATAGAGCAGGTTACACCAGATATCATCATTGGACAGCTTGTAGGGGCAGGTGCAATTCCGGACAGCGTGACAGTAGTAAGTTTTGGAGAAGATCAGGGAGAAAATGGTTTGATTTTGAAACTGGATTTATCTTCTAATTTTGTAGAAGGACTTCTCAATATGGGAACGGCCGGCGAATATCTTACAATGGGAGCTGTGGTAAATAGTTTTCTTGATACTTATCAGGCAGATGGAATTGAGATAACAGCTGGTGGAAATGTGATTGAAACAGGTCATACGTCATTTGAAGGTGTGTTAAATCATTTCGATTCGAATGAAAGTCAATAATGCATAAGTTAAGATAGAGTGAGAACTGTTTTGAAATTTAAAATGATTTTTGGGGACATGGTATTTTGGATGCCATGTCCCCTTTGTTTATAGACAATTTATAATTTTTAATTGACAATACATATTATTTTGGAAATTTTCGTGGTATCATTAAACACAAGAAGAGATGAAGAGGATATGGAGTTGATCAGAGAATGAAAACACAGGTGTTGTATATGAGCAGAACTGGAAATACCGAAAAGATTGCACAGGCGATTTTTTCAGCAATTCCAGGAAAAAACAAAGATATTGCAAGGTTTGCAGGACAAACCGATTATGATATGGGAGATATTTATTTTATTGGATTTTGGACAGACAGAGGAAGTGCAAGTGTAGAAGTTTTGGATTACCTTGGTTCTTTACAGGGAAAAAAAATTGCCCTTTTTGGAACTTGTGGAATGGGAGAAAGCATTGAATATTATAGAAAAATAGAAGAACGTATCAAAGTATTTATTGAAGATGGAAATCAGTATCTGGGGTGTTTTTTATGTCAGGGAAAGATGCCGATGCAGGTGCGGGAGAAATACCTGAAAATGAGGCATCCTGGAAATGAGGGACAAATTCAGAAAATGCTGCAGAATTTTGATAAGGCACTGCTTCATCCCGACTGGAAGGATATGGAAAATGCCCAGAGATTTGTGCATAGAATATACAGTAGATTATAGAACAGGATGTGAGAAGAAATGAAAGAAAAAATTGGAAGATTTATGGCGGGAAGATATGGAAATGACAAATTAAATCAGTTTATGATGGCAGTATTTTTAGGATGCGCAGTATTAAATCTGTTTGTTCGGAATGCTTATGTTTCGACGGTTTTAAATTCATGGGAATGTTTATTGATTTTGCTGGTTTATATTCGGATGTTTTCCAGAAATATTTCAAAACGTTATGCAGAAAATCAGAAATATCTGGCATTGGAAAACCGTCTGCGTCGTTTTTTTGGACAGAAAAGATATCTGATGCAGCAGAGAAAGGAATATCATATTTATAAATGTCCAGGCTGTAAACAGAAAATCAGAATCCCGAGGGGAAAAGGTAAAATCAGTATCCGATGTCCGAAATGTGGAGAAGAATTTATCAAAAATAGTTAAAAAATAACTTGATTTTTTGTAGAAAATCTAGTACAATCATCTTTGCAGTGATAAGCTGAAATAGCTCAGTTGGTAGAGCACTTCACTCGTAATGAAGGGGTCGTGGGTTCGAGTCCCATTTTCAGCTTTTCCAAATTCAAGCTATCTGTCAAACTGGCAGGTAGCTTTTTTAATTTATTCCTTGTTCTTTTCCTGAATAAAACTTAAGGGAACTGGAAAGAGTATTTGTATGTTCTCGGGTAAAGGAGAAGAAGATTGAAAATAAGAATTATAATAGTTGCAGTGATAATCTGTTTCAGTATATCTGGGTGTGAAGCAAAAGACACAGCGCAGGACAGAGAACTGGTAAAAATCAGAACAATAGAGAAAGGGGACGAAATACAGGATGGAAAACTATGCTTTTTCTCCCTGGAAAGAGGGGAGAACACAGGAAGAGAAACAATATCTGCTACAGGCAGAGGAACTAGAGATTGAAGATGGAGTCGAAGCGATTGGAAATTATACATTTTATGGATGTAGAAATCTAAAAAGCTTAAAGTTTACCGATTCTTTGAAACAGATTGGTGGTGGTTCATTTACGGGGTGTTCAGCATTTAGAAAACTTTATGTAAAAATGAATAAAAACATGCCAAGCTGTATCAAAGATGTTGTTGCAGAAACCTTTCATGAAGTCTATGTGACAATTGAATTTCGGGAAACAGGAGAGTTTGCAAAATTAATCTTTCCGGAGTATTATGAAGAAGGTGTGGAAAATACACCGGCGAGAATTTTAGAGACACACTTTCATGGCTGCGGGTATCGTTATCGCCAGTGCTTTACAGATAAGAAAGTAGACTATCATCAATATGATTCCCTTTTTAAAGTAGCGAAGGTCTATGAAAAACAGGATATTTTAATTCCGATGGCGCTGGGAAGGCTGATGCATCCTTATGAGCTGGCGGAAGAACACGAAGCAGATTATCGGCAGTACATAACAGAAAAGCTGGAAGAGACCGGAATCTATTATTTAAAACGGGAAAACTGGCATGAGGGACTGGCTTATCTGATACAAAAGGGAGTCTCAAAAAGCGAAGAAGCGGAGCAGTTGATTACCCTTGCATCAAAAGCCGAGCATACAGAAGCAGTCAGCTTTTTGATGGAAGCAAAAAAGAAACGTTTTGGAAGAGTGAAAAAAACATTTGAATTTTAAAAGAAGAGTGATGGAACAGACATGGCAGAAAAAATAGAAAAGAGAATCGAAGAGGTATGTGAGCGCATGCTTTTTTCAGCGAGAAGTGAATTATATCTGCATCTGCGTTTTCTTGACGTAGCTTTATCGATGTTTTCTTATGCATTAGAACCGAATTTGGAGACAATCGGAAGTGACGGAAGAATCATTTATTATAATCCTGCCTATTTAGGTGGGATTTACCGACAGGGAAGAGTGATGGTAAATCGTGCTTATTTACATATTGTGTTTCACTGTATTTTTGCGCATCCATGGAAAGATACCAGAATTCGTAAAAAAAGGGCAGGTTATGAGCTTGGAATCAAAAGAGAATCCGGACAGGAAGATTTAACCGATTTATTGTGGGACATTTCCTGCGATATTGCAGTGGAACGAATGATAGATGATCTGTATCTGCATTGTATCCGAAAACCGTTATCGCCGTTTCGCAAAGAAACCTATGAGTGGCTGAAAAAAGAAAAAAGTGTGTTAAATGCGGAAAGTATTTTTTCGGCACTGGTACATCGAAAGACGGATGAAGCTCTTGCAGGGCGGTTAAAACAGGAATTTGAAGTGGATGAGCATCGTATCTGGAGGGAGCGAAATCGCCAAAATCAGAGACAGAATCCAAAAGAGGATTGGGATGATATCCGTGAAAAAATGCAGACAGAGATGGAAAGCTTTGGGGATGAGAAAGATAACGGCGCAGGGCAGAGTATGCTTGAAAAAATCAAGGCAGAAAACAGAGAACGGCATGATTATCGGCAGTTTTTAAAAAAATTTGCGGTGTTAAAAGAAGAACAGCAGATTGATGCGGATGCATTTGATTATGGCTTTTATGCGTATGGATTATCCCTATATGGAAATATGCCGCTGATTGAACCACTTGAGACAAAAGAAGTCAAAAAAGTAGAAGAGTTTATTATTGCGATTGATACGTCGATGTCCTGCTCTGGAGAGCTGGTCAAGCGTTTTTTGGAGGAAACCTGGTCAATTTTAAGAGAAACGGACAGTTTCTTTCATACTGTAAATATTCATATCATTCAGTGTGATGAAGCAGTTCGAAGAGATGATAAAATTACTTCAAAAGAAGAATTAGAAGAATATATGAAGAACCTTGAAATAGAGGGGAAGGGCGGAACGGATTTTGTGCCGGTATTTACTTATGTACAGGAGCTGCTTCGAAGAAAAGAATTTTCCAATCTTCGGGGATTGTTGTATTTTACAGATGGAAAAGGAAGGTTTCCAAAGAAAATGCCGCCTTATCAGACTGCATTTGTGCTGGTACAAAAAGAGTTTGAAGAAGTTGAAGTACCGCCATGGGCAATTCGGATTTATCAGACAGAAGAAGATGGATATGGATTAGGAGAAAAAAAGGATGAACATTAAACGAGCAAAAAATGAGATTAAAGATGCAATTGAAGCTTATCTTTTAAAGGATGAATATGGAAATTATCTGATTCCGGAAATCCGGCAAAGACCGCTTCTTCTTATGGGACCTCCGGGAATCGGAAAAACACAGATTATGGAACAGATTGCAAGAGAGGTTAAGATTAATCTGGTTTCTTATACGATTACGCATCATACCAGACAAAGTGCGGTCGGGCTTCCGTTTATCAAAGAAAAAGTGTATGATAACAAAGCGTATTCCGTTACAGAATATACGATGAGTGAGATTATTGCGTCTGTCTATGAACAGATAGAAAAGACAGGGATAAAAGAAGGAATCTTGTTTATTGATGAAATTAACTGTGTATCTGAGACGCTTGCACCGACGATGCTTCAGTTTTTACAGTGTAAGACCTTTGGAAATCAGGCGGTTCCAAAAGGCTGGGTGATTGTGGCGGCAGGAAATCCACCGGAATACAACAAATCGGTACGTGAATTTGATGTGGTTACATTAGATAGAATCCGAAGAATTGATGTAGAGGAAGACTTTCAGGTTTGGAAAGAATATGCTTATCAGGCAGGGATTCATCCGGCAATTCTGGCTTATCTTGAGATTCATAAACAGAATTTTTACCGGATGGAAACGAGTGTAGATGGACGTTTATTTGTGACAGCAAGGGGCTGGGAGGATTTATCTCAGTTTTTATATGCTTATGAACGTCTGGAAAAACGGGCAGACCGTGAAGTAATTGGACAATACCTGCAGTACTGGAAGATTGCAAAAGACTTTGCAAACTATCTGGAACTCTTTGAAAAATATAAAACAGACTATCAAATTGAAGCAGTGTTAGAAGGCAGATTTGAAAAATTTGCAATTGATAAATTAAAAATTGCTTCTTTTGATGAAAAACTCAGTGTAGTAGGATTATTAATCGGTCACCTTGGAAAAGAATTCTATACCTATTATGAGAATGATTTGTTTGTCACAGAACTGTTTGAACGGTTAAAAAAATTAAAACAGGAATTGGAAAATGATTCAGAGGAAACCGCAGGTGCAATTCTCGAAAACAGAATTACAAAAGAACAGGAACGGTTTGAGAAAAAAGAAGCTGCAAAGCAGTTAACCGTTCCACAAAGAACTGCACTGGTTCGGATGTTTGCATTTTTAAAAACTGTGCGTAATGTGGTCAAAGAGGAAGAAGAAAAAGGAACACAAAAAGAAGAAATCTTTGAAGTATTAGCCGGACTATTTAAAAAAGAGACAGAGAAGCGGGAAGAACAGATAGAACAAACATCCCAAAAATTGCAGTATGCATTTGATTTTCTGGAATTAGTCTTTGGAGAAGGACAGGAATTGGTTCTTTTTGTGACAGAATTAAATACCAATCCGTACAGTGTTTCCTTTATCAGTGAAAATGGTTGTGACAGTTATTATAAGTATAATAAAAAATTATTGTTTGAGGAAGAACAGGGCGAGATTTTAAAAGAACTGAATCAGATAGAAGAAGAGATGTAAAAACGACTCCTGCATACATAAAAGAAATGTAAATGTATGCAGGAGTTTTTTGGGGTATTATTCGATGCCGACTTCTTTATGAATTTCTTCAATTGCAAGTTTAAATCCATTTTGTGCAGCTTTCATACGCCAGGTGTCCGCTAAATCAATGTCTTTTTCAACGCCTTCTCCATAGCGATATAAGATAGAAAGATTGTACTGGGCAGCAGGGATATTTGCGTTTGCAGCTTTTTCAAAGAGCTGGAAAGCACGTTCCGGCATACATGGAACGGCCTGACCCATCAGGAAATAACTGCCCATACAGCACATTGCACGGTAGTCATTTTGTTCTGCTGCTTTTTTATACCAGTCAAATGCACGGCTGTAGTCAACAACGGTTCCGATTCCTTCTTCGTAACAGCGTGCCAGATTATATTGGGCATTTTTATCTCCGGTTTTAGCCGCTTTTTGAATATACTCCAGAGCTTTCTTTCCATTTTTTTCTACACCTTTTCCCTGTGCGTAAAACATTCCAAGATGCATCAGTGCTTCCACATGATTTTTGGAAGCTGCTTTTTCATACCATTCAGCCGCCTGCTTAAAATCTACTTCTGTGTTAATTCCATTTTCATAGTAATAGCCAACAGCATACTGCAAATCTTTCTGGCCGTTTTCAGCAAGGATTTTTAATTCATCCAGTGTAAATTCTGAGTTTTTAAGGTTCATATTTTTTCTCCAATTTCCTAAGTATTTCTTCTCTCTATTTTAAAACAATAAGAAGTAGAAAGCAATGGAATTTCTGAAAGAAACGTATTATAATAAAGACAGGTTGGGGAAAATAAAAAAGTATTCAAAAGCTGGTTTAAAATGCAGGTTTGGAATACATAGGAAAAAGGAGAAGGACTATGGTTTATAACAATGTACGACACGAATGTAATCTTTACAATTTCTTTTTTGCACCAAGGGGAAATCGTAGAATGATGGAGCTTGGGCGAAAAATTGCGCAGATGTATTTAAATCCGTTTGATAAGATCATCGGAATTATAGGGGCAAAAGACTGCGGAAAAAGTATGCTGATTAAGGGAATGTTTCCGGGAATTCAGATTGTAGAAGGTGACGACGAATTTGATTTTCAGAATATGCCGCTAATGAATGCAGAAGATGTTGGATTTTATACACCAAGAACCTTTCATGTAGATGTAAGAGCCGCGTCAAAATTTATTCCGCTTGAAAAAATTGCACAGGCAATTTTAGATGTGACAAAACAGCAGAAAAGAGTCATTGTAGAATACTTTGAGATGTTGTATCCTGTATTAAACAGAAATGCAGATTTGATGATTGGAATTGGTGAGGAAGTCATTGTAACACGTCCGTCTTTGTTTGGACCACTGCCTCAAAATATTGCCGATATTGTATATAAATCTTTGATTTATCGTAAAATGGCACACAGCGCAGAGGATTTATACGGTTATGTAGTCCGCAACATGGAGCGTCCGGATTATGTTCGTTCCGATATTCGTCATGGTTTTGTGCTGGATTACGTAGAAAAACCGATTAACTTTGATTTGGAATATATTGAAGATAAGATAAAGAGTCTGATTGCAAAGGATTTACCGATTCGCTATTATGATGAGGAACATATCAAAATCGGAGACGAAATTCTTGCATGTACCGGTCCTCTGATGCATGTGGAAAGTACCGGACAAATTGAAAATTTCTCGATGGTAAAAAAATTCTTCCATGATGCAAGATTTGGATATTATATTGTAGCGGGTACGGTTGGACACAAAGAAGAAGAAAGTGACCGCCTTAATACAATTGATATTATGACGGCAGAATAAGAATCCCAAAAGGGCAGGCAAAAACAAAACGGACAGCAGAGTAAACAGAAAAGAGGATAAAATATGATGTTATTAGCGCAGACAGATTTTTATTATGCAAACAGAGGAATGGGCTGGGGATTTGATGGAACTTATGTGCTGATTATATTGGCTTTTTTAATTTCAGCACTGGTTTCTGCAAAGATGAATGCCACATTTTCAAAGTACAGTAAAGTGCGTTCTTACTGTGGAATGACAGGAGCACAGGCAGCACAGCGCATTTTAAGCAGTGCAGGGATTTATGATGTCAGAATTGAACATGTAAGCGGAAAATTAACAGACCATTACGACCCTTCAAATAAGGTGTTACGTCTGTCTGATGCAGTCTATGGAAATACTTCCATTGCGGCAATCGGGGTTGCAGCTCATGAGTGTGGTCATGCAGTACAACACGCAAGAAATTATGTTCCGTTGTCTGTTCGTTCGGCAATTGTACCAGTTGCGAATTTTGGTTCACAGTTATCCTGGCCGTTATTTTTAGCTGGATTAATTTTTTCCTTTCGTCCACTTTTAATGATTGGAATCTTGCTGTTTTGTGCAGCACTTTTGTTTCAGATTGTGACACTGCCGGTTGAGTTTAATGCTTCTGCGCGTGCACTTCGGATGCTGGATGAGACTGGAATTATGGGCAGACAGGAAATTCGGGGAACAAAGAAAGTATTAAGAGCAGCAGCGATGACTTATGTTGCAGCAGTCATTGGCTCTTTGTTACAGCTTTTAAGACTTTTAATTTTATCAGGAGCATTTCGCAGAAGAGATGACTAAAGAGAACAAGAGGAGAAGAATAGAATGTTTGAGAGAATCGATTATATCGTAAAGCAGATTGATGGAGATTATGCTTATTTAGAAAGATTAGAAAAGCCGGAAGGACAGGAAGATGAGTTAAAATGTGTTGCGCGCGCTCTGCTTCCGCCGGAAATTATGGAAGGCAGTCATCTGGCGTATGAAATGCTTCAGTATACAATAATTTAAGAAAATCCCTGTTTTGTATTGAGTTAACCGCTTGACATTTACGAAACAGGGAAATTTTTTATGAATAAATGTTAAAAATATAACAAAAAATGCAAGCGAAATAGTCTGAAAAATTAGGCAGAACACAAAAGAAATAAATAAAATTCTTGTATAAAAAGAAATACAAGCCAAAAAAATGAATAAAAATAAGATTAGCTATACCTAACTATTGTGTAAAAAGTAGAAAAATGTTTATTTTTTAACAAACTATTGCTTTTTAAATTTAATCTTGATAGAATAAGTACGAATTAAGAAATCCGTTTTGGATATCCTAATAAGAGATTAAGAGACTACGAAAAAATGCTCAATGATGCAGGAGGAAATGACGATGAAAATTTTATTTTATGATACAAAGAGTTACGATAAAGAATCTTTTGAAAAACAGCTTGCAAACTTTCCGGAAGTGGAAATTGATTTTATGAAAACCGACCTTGCTCCAAAGACTGCACCACTGGCAAAAGGATTTGATGCGGTTTGTGCATTTGTAAGCTCTGATATCGGTACAGAGACTGTAGAAAAACTGCATGAAGCAGGGGTAAAACTGATTTTGCTTCGTTGTGCTGGATTTAACAATGTAGATTTAGAAAAAGCAGAAGAGTATGGAATCAAAGTGATGCGTGTTCCGGGTTACTCTCCGGAAGCAGTTGCAGAACATGCGATGGCACTGGCACTTGGAGTAACAAGAAGACTGCATAAGGCTTATGTAAAAGTAAGAGAAAATGATTTTAGTTTAAGTGGTCTGATGGGATTTAATTTTTATCAGAAAACAGCAGGAATTGTGGGAACCGGAAAAATCGGTGCAGCTATGGCGAGAATATGCCGTGGATTTGGTATGAATGTTATTGCTTATGATGTTTATAAAAATCCGGATCTTGATTTTGTAGAATATGTTTCTTTAGATGAGTTATTAGAGAGAAGTGATTTGATTTCCCTGCACTGCCCGCTGATGGATAACACATACCACTTGATTAATAAAGAAACCATTGCTAAAATGAAAGATGGAGTGGTACTTGTCAACACATCAAGAGGTGGTCTTGTCAAGACAGATGATTTAATTGAAGGAATCCGTGCAAGAAAATTCTTTGGTGTTGGTCTTGATGTATATGAAGAAGAGACAAAGAATGTGTTTGAGGACCGTTCCGATGAAATCCTGGAGCACTCCACAACCGCAAGACTGTTATCTTTCCCGAATGTAATGATTACTTCTCATCAGGGATTCTTTACAGAAGAAGCTCTTGCAGCAATCTCTGAGACAACACTTCAGAATGCGGTTGCTTTTGAAAAAGGAGAAAGCACAGGAAATGAAGTGGTAAAACAGGGGTAAGAATGAATCAGAAAAGAAATTATCAAAAAGAACTTGAAACTGTGATACAAAAGGAACAAAAAGAAGGCAGAACTCCGAAATTGTTACTGCATAGCTGCTGCGCTCCATGCAGCAGCTATGTGCTGGAGTATCTGTCTCCTTTTTTTGCAATTACGGATTTTTTTTATAATCCGAATATTTCGCCGAAAGAAGAGTATCAAAAAAGAGAAGAAGAACTAAAACGACTGATTGATGAGATGCCGATGAAAAATAAACCTGTATTTCTGGCAGGAGAATATCATCCGGAAGAGTTTTATCAAATGGCAAAAGGATTAGAAGATGTGCCAGAGGGTGGGGAACGTTGTTTTTTATGTTACCGGATGCGCCTGGAAGAGGCGGCAAAGATGGCAGTTGAGAAAAACTGTGATTACTTTGCGACAACACTCACGATCAGTCCTTTAAAAAATGCGCAGAAATTAAATGAAATCGGAGAAGAATTAGAAAAGAAATATGGAGTTCGACACCTTCCGTCGGACTTTAAAAAGAAAAACGGTTATAAGCGTTCAATTGAATTGTCAAAAGAATACGATTTATATCGTCAGGATTTTTGTGGCTGTGTCTTTTCCAAAAGAGAGCGTGACAGACGGGAGCAGGAAAAATCGCTTGCACCTCAAAACAGATAATGATAAACTGGTATACAAAGCTTATAAAAAATAAAGAAATGAGGGACAAAAGAATGGCTCAATTATGGGGAGGACGTTTTACCAAAGAAACCGATAAACTGGTATATAATTTTAATGCGTCCTTAAGTTTTGATTCCAAGCTTTACAAACAGGATATTACAGGAAGCATGGCTCATGCATCTATGCTTGCAAAGCAGGGAATTATAGAAGAACAGGAAAAAGAAGAAATTTTAAAAGGCTTAAAAAGTATTTTAGAAGATATTGAAAATAAAAAACTGGAATTTACAGAAGAATATGAAGATATTCACAGCTTTGTGGAAGCAAATCTGATTGACCGTTGTGGAGATGTCGGAAAGAAACTGCATACCGGAAGAAGCCGTAATGACCAGGTAGCACTGGACATGAAAATGTATGTCAGAGATGAAATTGGAGAAATTGACCTTCTCTTAAAAGAACTGTTGACGTCTATTTATAAGATTATGTCTGAAAATGTACATACTTATATGCCTGGATTTACACATTTGCAGAAAGCACAGCCGGTTACGCTGGCACATCATTTTGGAGCATATTTTGAAATGTTCAAACGTGACAGAAGCCGTCTTGCAGATGCGAAAAAGAGATTAAATCTCTGCCCACTTGGAAGTGGTGCGCTTGCAGGAACAACTTATCCGCTTGACAGAGCCTATACAGCAGAAGTACTTGGTTTTGACGGTCCGACATTAAACAGTATGGATTCTGTGGCAGACAGAGATTATTTAATCGAAACTTTATCTGCGTTATCTACTGTTATGATGCATTTAAGTCGTTTCTGTGAAGAAATCATTATGTGGAATTCCAACGAATACCGTTTTGTAGAAATTGATGACGGATACAGCACAGGAAGCAGTATCATGCCACAGAAGAAAAATCCGGATATCGCCGAGTTAGTAAGAGGAAAGACCGGACGTGTCTATGGTGCATTAATGTCCATTCTTACAACTATGAAGGGAATTCCACTGGCTTATAATAAAGATATGCAGGAAGATAAAGAATTTACGTTCGATGCAATTGATACGGTAAAAGGCTGTATTGCGCTGTTTAATGGGATGATTTCTACTATGGTGTTTAACAAAGACAATATGGAGAAGAGTGCCAAAAACGGATTTACTAATGCGACCGATGCAGCAGATTATCTGGTAAACAATGGTGTACCGTTCAGAGATGCGCACGGAATCGTAGGTCGTCTGGTTCTGCATTGCATTGATAAAGGAATTTCTTTAGATGAAATGTCTTTAGAAGAGTATCAGGAAATCAGTTCGGTATTTAAAGAAGACATCTATGAAGCAATCAGTATGAAAAATTGTGTGGAAAAACGAAATACAATCGGAGCCCCGGGAGCAGAGGTAATGACAAAAGTATTGGCACTTCATAAAAAATATCTGGAAGAAAATTAAAAAACACTTGCTTTTTACTAAGTTTTGGTATAGTATTGTTTAGGAAATACAAATGTACGTGAAAGGAAAACACGATACATAAAAAATAGAGAATTGGATAAGCAAGGAGAATTTATAATGAGTGAAAAATTAAGAGTTGGTATTTTAGGTGCAACAGGTATGGTAGGACAGAGATTTATCTCTCTGTTAGAGAACCATCCATGGTTTGAAGTGGTAACATTAGCTGCAAGTGCAAGAAGTGCAGGAAAAACTTATGAAGAAGCAGTTGGCGGGCGTTGGAAAATGGATACTCCAATGCCGGAAGCTGTAAAAAAATTAGTTGTTATGAATGTTGCAGAAGTAGAAAAAGTAGCTTCAACTGTTGACTTTGTATTTTCTGCTGTAGACATGAGCAAAGAAGAAATCAAAGCAATCGAAGAAGAATATGCAAAAACAGAAACACCGGTTGTTTCCAACAACAGTGCACACAGATGGACACCAGATGTTCCTATGGTAGTTCCGGAAATCAATCCACAGCACTTTGATGTCATCGAATTCCAGAAAAAACGTCTTGGAACAACAAGAGGTTTCGTAGCAGTAAAACCAAACTGCTCTATCCAGAGTTATGCACCGGTACTGACAGCATGGAAAGAATTTGAACCTTATGAAGTGGTTGCAACTACTTATCAGGCAATTTCCGGAGCAGGAAAAACATTTAAAGACTGGCCGGAAATGGTAGAAAACATCATTCCATACATCGGTGGAGAAGAAGAAAAGAGTGAACAGGAACCACTTCGTCTGTGGGGCGAAATCAAAGATGGTGTGATTGTAAAAGCATCTGAACCGGTTATCACAACACAGTGTATCCGTGTTCCGGTATTAAACGGACATACAGCAGCTGTATTTGTAAAATTCAGAAAGAAACCAACGAAAGAACAGCTGATTGAAAAATTAGTAAACTTCAAAGGTGTTCCACAGGAATTAGACCTTCCAAGTGCTCCAAAGCAGTTTATCCGTTACATGGAAGAGGATAATCGTCCACAGGTTACTTTAGATGTAAACTATGAAAACGGAATGGGCGTAAGCGTTGGACGTTTAAGAGAAGATACGGTTTATGATTATAAATTTGTTGGTCTTTCTCATAACACAGTACGTGGAGCAGCAGGTGGAGCTGTTCTGTGTGCAGAAACCTTAAAAGCAAAAGGATTTATCACAAAGAAATAATAAGAGATAAATAACGAGAGCAAAAAAATACATCAGGCCGGAGAACTCCCTCCGGTCTGATTGCGTGAAAGAGGAGTTTATGGGCAAATCATTATTTATAGCAGAAAAACCCAGTGTGGCACAAGAGTTTGCAAAGGCGCTGAAAGAATCAATGACAAGAAAAGATGGATATCTTGAGTCAGAACATGCCGTGGTTACCTGGTGTGTGGGACATCTTGTGACAATGAGTTATCCGGAAAAATATGATATCAAATACAAAAGATGGACGCTGGAAACCCTGCCATTTTTGCCAGAAGAATTTAAGTATGAAGTAATCCCTGCAGTAAAAAAACAGTTTGAGATTGTAAGCGGGCTTTTAAATCGAGAGGATGTTGAGACGATTTATGTCTGTACCGACTCTGGACGTGAAGGAGAATATATCTATCGTCTGGTTGCAATGATGGCAGGTGTAAAAGAGAAAACACAAAAGAGAGTCTGGATTGATTCTCAGACCGAAGAAGAGATTTTAAGAGGAATTTCTGAGGCGAAAGATATTTCAGAGTACGATAATTTATCGGAATCGGCATATCTGCGCGCAAAAGAAGATTATCTGATGGGAATTAATTTCTCCAGACTGTTATCCCTAAAATATGGAAATGCGGTGTCTTCTTATCTTGGGACACGGTATCAGGCAATATCGGTTGGACGAGTGATGACCTGTGTGTTGGGAATGGTTGTCAGAAGAGAACGGGAAATCCGTAGTTTTGTAAAGACACCATTTTATCGGGTTGTGGCTTCATTGGAGACAGAAGATGGAGTCGGAAAATTTGATGGAGAATGGCGTGCGGTAAAAGGCAGCCGGTATTTTGAATCTCCAAAACTTTATAAAGAAAATGGTTTCAAAGAGAAAAAAGATGCCGAAGAGCTGGTAGGGATTTTATCGACGGAATCACCTTGTCAGGCTGTGATTGAAAAAATTGAACGTAAAAAAGAAAATAAAAATCCGCCGTTTTTATTTAACCTTGCAGAACTTCAAAATGAGTGTTCCAGATTGTTTAAAATCAGTCCGGATGAAACGCTTAAAATCGTGCAGGAATTGTATGAGAAAAAACTGGTCACTTATCCGAGAACAGATGCCCGTGTGCTGTCTACAGCAGTTGCAAAAGAAATTTATAAAAATCTTCGAGGACTTCAAAGTTATACCAAGGCTGGAGAATTTGCAACAGAAATTTTAAATCAGGGCAGTTATAAAGGAATTGCAAAGACAAGATATGTCAATGACAAACAGATTACCGACCATTATGCAATTATACCGACCGGACAGGGAATGAATGCGCTAAGAAGTCTTTCTCTGGCTTCAGAAAACGTTTATGAAACGATTGTACGCAGATTTTTAAGTGTTTTCTATCCACCCGCAGTTTACCAAAAAGTCAGTCTGATATCCGTTACAAAAGAAGAACGGCTGTTTTCTTCATTTCGGATTCTGATAGAGGAAGGTTACTTGAAAGTAACACAAAATTCCTTTGCCAAAAAGAAGGCAGAAAAAGTGGAAACGGATGCAAAAGAAGGCGAGCAGATGGAAGATAAGACATTTTTAAGTGTTCTTCAGAGTCTGAAAAAAGGAAGCATTTTGCAGGTAAAAGGCTATCAGATTAAAGAGGGGGAAACATCTCCTCCGAAACGTTATACTTCCGGTTCGATGATACTGGCAATGGAAAACGCAGGTCAGTTAATTGAAGATGAAGAACTGCGTGCCCAGATAAAGGGAAGCGGAATTGGAACAAGTGCCACAAGAGCAGAGATTTTAAAGAAATTAATGATGATTTCTTATCTTTCTTTAAATAAAAAGACGCAGGTGATTACGCCGACTCAGCTTGGGGAAATGATTTTTGATGTCGTCAATGTCTCAATTCGACCGCTGTTAAATCCAGAGTTGACTGCAAGCTGGGAAAAAGGGCTGACGTTTGTGGCAGAGGGACAGATTACACCGGATGAATACATGCAGAAACTTGAACAATTTATTACAGTGAGAACCAATGCGGTACTTGGACTTAGAAATCAGTTCGCCCTCAGAAGATTTTTTGATGAGGCATCGGTTTATTATCAGTCAGGAAAAAAGAAAAGCCAGAAAAAGGAGAAAACAAATGGAACAGTTAAAAATCAGTGAATTGTATCAGGATTTAAATCAGACACTCGCAAAAGAATTATTAGAAAGCAAGACGTATCCATGGGAAGTACTGCCTCTGATTAGCGAATTTATTGTAAAACTTGGCAGTACCTTAAGTGAGGAAGAATATGAAAAACGTGGAGAAAATGTCTGGGTGGCAAAATCTGCAAAAGTAGCACCGACTGCATTTATCAATGGACCGGCGATTATCGGAAAAGAGGCAGAAGTTCGTCACTGCGCTTTTATCCGCGGAAATGCATTAGTGGGAGAGGGAGCAGTGGTTGGAAATTCTACAGAGTTAAAAAATGTAATTTTATTTAATAAGGTACAAGTTCCACATTATAATTATGTAGGAGATTCTATTTTAGGATATAAATCTCATATGGGCGCAGGTTCGATTACCTCTAATGTGAAATCTGACAAGAAGCTGGTTATTGTAAAAGCAAAAGATACGCAGATTGAAACCGGGCTGAAAAAGTTCGGTGCAATGCTTGGTGATGAAGTGGAAGTTGGCTGTGGCTCTGTCTTAAATCCAGGAACAGTAGTGGGAAGTCATTCTAACATTTATCCACTTTCTTCTGTACGAGGTGTTGTTCCGGCAGACAGTATTTATAAAAACAAAAATGAAATAGTTGAAAAACAGTAAGATGTACTCTTGGAATTTTCCGAGGATGAATTAAAAACGAAAAGAGGGTTTTATGGAATGGAAATTTTCTAAAAAACAGCTGCTGCCTCCGGTTTTATCAGGGAGTACGTTAAAATGGATTGCGATTGTAACGATGCTGATTGACCATATTGGAGCCGTTTTATTTGAAAACGGATTTATCAAAGCCTATAATCAACAGCTTTCGGGTGCATTTTCTTATTCTGTCACTCATGCAGTCTGGTATGCAGACATTTGGATGAGACGAATTGGGAGAGTTGCATTTCCAATTTTTTGCTTTTTATTAGTAGAAGGTTTTTTCCATACATCGAATCGAAAAAAATATGCACTTCGTCTGGGAATCTTTGCACTTGTGTCAGAGGTTCCCTTTGATTTAGCGTTTCGCAGTTCGATTTTGGAGTTTACCTATCAAAATGTAATGGTGACGTTGTTCATCGGATTTTTGACAATTTGGGCGATGGAGGTACTGCGCCGGAAAAATCCGGCATGGATGGCTGTTGCAGCAGGACTTGGAGTGTTGACCGGATATCTGGCAAGGAGTGATTATGGCTGGAAGGGAATTATTTTAATTCTGATTTTTTATTTATTTTATTATCAGTCCGTGGAAAAAACGATTGCAGGCTGTCTGGCACTTTTATGGGAAGCACCCGCTTGTTTTGCCTTTTTGTCAATTAATTTATATAACCATCAAAGAGGGAGAGGACACTCTTTCAAATACTTTTTCTACTGGTTTTATCCGGTTCATATTTTGGTTTTAGTTGGAATCCGGTATGGGCTGTTTGGAATCTGATAAAGTCTAAGAGAAATCGGCAGGTATGTAAAAACTTCAATGGCTATGAGAAATCCAGAATATTTCCTTGTGTAGTATTGCTGAGACGTGTATAATAAATACATAAAAATTAGTAGAAATCACCAAAGGAGAGAGCGCCATGTGGATTTTAAGATTCAAACCTGTGGATTGTAAAAACTGTTATAAATGTGTCAGAAATTGTCCGGTAAAAGCAATTCGGGTAAAAAATCATCAGGCTCAGATTATGCAGGATGCCTGTATTTTATGTGAAAAATGCACCATTGTCTGTCCCCAGCACGCCAAGGCTGAGAAAAATGATGTTCCAAGTTTAAAGAGAATGATTGTGGAGGGAAGAGAGCTTGTAGCAAGTGTAAACTCTGCTTATATTGCAAAGTATGGAGCCGGAAGTTTTCCTTCTCTTAGAAAAGCTCTGTTAGAGCTGGGATTTTCAGATGTACGTGAAGGTGCAGAGGGAGCTTATCTGGTGAAACGAGAATATGAAAGGTTGCTTGAAGAGGGAGAGAAGGATGTTATGATTAGCTCTATCTGTCCGTCGGTTGTCCGTTTGGTTAAGATTCATTACCCAGAATTGATGGATTCCCTGCTTTCCGTATTATCGCCAATGCAGGCACATGGAAAATATTTAAAAGAGCAGAATCGAGAATGTACGCTTGTCTATATCAGTCCATGTATTTCTCCGATTGCAGAATTAAATGAACAGATTAATGACGTGTCTTATGTTATTTCATTTGATGAATTAGATGACTGGCTTGCAGAAAATCAGATGTGTATTGAAGATGAGAAAGAGAATGTAGAACCGCGATTGTCCCGTATGCGTGCGCTTGGGGGAGGTATGAGCCGGATTATGAAAAAAAATCCGAAATACAGCTATATGAACATAGAAGGAATCGATAACTGTATTCGGGTTTTAAATGAATTAAAAGAAGGGAATATCCATCATTGCTTTTTGGAATTAAATGCCTGCGATGGGGGCTGTATCGGTGGTCCGTCTTTCCAGACAAGTAAAGTCTGCCGGCTTCAGAGTCAGCTTGAACTGGAAAAAGCTTCGATTTCCGATGCCTCAAATATAGAAAACGGCAAAGATTTTGATATTTCCGAAGAAATTAATATGAGCCGTGGGATTATTGGACGAGTTGTGGAGGAATCGTATCCAACGGAAGAAGAACTGCATGAAATTCTGGTAAAAATGGGCAAGACAAGTCCGTTAAAGGAATTAAACTGCGGAGCGTGTGGTTACAATACCTGTCGTGAAAAAGCGATTGCGATTTTCCAGAATAAGGCAGAGGTTTCGATGTGTATGCCTTATATGAGAGAGCGCGAAGCCAGTTATGCGAATAAGATTATCAATGCGATGCCTGGTATGCTTGTGACAGTAAATACAGAATTAAACGTCATCCAATTAAATAAAGCAGCAATGGACTTATTTGATATCCGAAGAAAGAAATCTATTATTGGACAGCCTGTCAGTGAATTGATGGATGACTATGCTTTTGTAAATATGCTGTCTTATGGAAAAACATTCTCACAGGATCAGATTTTTGTAGAAGAATTTAAGGTTTATTTAGACCGTGTGCTGACTTATGATAAAAGCAATGGTCTGATTATCTGTATTATGAAAAATGTAACAAAAGAAATTGCACAGCAGCAGGAAATTCAAAGAACCCGTATTGTGGCAGCAAGGATGGCAGATAAACTGGCAGATGAACAGCTTCGGATTGTACATAAGATTGCAGAATTGTTGGGAGAAACAGCGGCAGATACCAAGGTTGCCGTAGAAAACTTAAAAGAGACAATTCTTGCAGAGAAAAAAGAAGAGAAACGTGAAAAACCGGAGGTTTGGTTATGAGAGTGTATTTTGACAATCTGTTTGCGGATTTTGCTCATGTCAGCCTAAATAAGAAAAAAGAATCATTGTGTGGAGATTTTTATATCATGGAAGAAAGAGGGTCTGATACCGTTTTAGTACTCTCTGACGGACTCGGAAGCGGTGTAAAAGCAAATATCTTAGCAACATTGACGGCAAAAATGCTTTGTACTATGATGATAAAGAAAATTCATCTGGAAGAAGCGGTAAAAACGATTGCAGAGGCACTTCCTGTGTGTCACGAAAGACAGCTTGCTTATGCTACATTTCTTGCTATGAAGATTACAGGAAGGCATGTTTATCTTGCAACTTATGATAATCCGGGATTGATTTTGCTTCGCAAAGGAAAAGTATTTCATTACGAAGAGCAGATTCATTTGATTAATGAGAAAGAAATCCGTGAAGCAGAGTTTGATTTACAAAAAGACGACATGCTGATCTTGATGTCAGATGGAGTAACAAATGCCGGAATGGGGAAGACAACCAATGGAGGATGGGGCTATGAAGAAGTTGAAAAGTTTTGTGAACAGAAGTATAGACCGAATCTGAGCGCTCAGCGTATGGCGGTTGATATTGCAGAAGCCTGTGTGGATTTGAATTTAAATGAAACAGATGACGATATTACGGTGCTTACAATCCGTCTTTGCGAACCGTTAGTTACGAATCTGATGATTGGCCCTCCAAGTAAAATGGAAAAAGACGAGGATTTTTTAAGGGTCTTTTTTGAAGAAGAAGGGCAACATATTGTGTGTGGCGGAACAACTGCAAAATTTGTGGCAAACTATCTGGGAGAAGAAGTCGTAACAATTAAGGGGTCAGAAACAGATGCAGTTCCGGCGATGTCTACCTTAAAAGGGGTTGATATGGTAACAGAAGGTTATTTGACCTTAAAACAGCTTGTCGCCTATTCAAACCGATGGCTGTCTGACAGTATGGCTGTGATAAGTATCTCAAAACAAAAAGATGCCGCTGCAAAACTGGCAGTGGAATTATTTGAACGTTCTTCCGAAATCAATATTTTCTTTGGAAATGCAAGAAATCCAGCTTATAAAGAGCTGAATATTGATTCGAGTGAAAAGCTTCGGCTGACTTATAAATTAAAAGAACATTTGGAGCGGGCAGGAAAAAAAGTCCGTATGAATATCTGGTAAAAAAGAAAAGTATCTGTATAGGACAAAAAATCAAAAAAGTCCCTGCAGATACTTTTCTGGTTTATCAGAAAAAAGTTTTGTCATTCTATAGAAACCAGAATTAGGATTTTGGGAAAAAGAAGGACAATAAAATTTTAATTGCATAGATAATCAACAGAAATTAATAAAAAATTGAAAAATTAATAAAAAAATTGAAAAATATAGCAGAAAAAAAGTGTTTTAAAGATTAAGTTTGTGCACCAATCTTGCTGAAAATATAGTATAATAGCCCATATAGAAAGGGGTGGGCAAAATGACACGAGAAGAAAAATTACAACGTGCGTCTCAAATCATCAAAGAAAGTAAATATCTGGTGTGTCTTCTTGGAATGAGGGTGAGTTATCAAAGTGGATGTACGAACATAGGGGAGCCGGAGGATGCTTATGATATCGAGAGTCGATATGGGTATTCTCCAGAAGAATTGTTTAGTGCAGCGTTTTACAACACCAGACCATCTCAGTTTTATGAATTTTATAAAAATGAAGTTCTCAGCAAAAGAGGTAGAATAAATGAGGGTTTAAAACTGCTTGGTCAGCTGGAAGAGATGGGAATTTTAAAATCAATTGTAACAAGAGACATCTACTCTCTGCCGAAACGTGCAGGATGTAAAAATGTACTGGAAATCCATGGAAGTATTTATCGAAATATTTGTCCAAGATGTAGGAAAAAATATCCGTTGAAAGCTTTGCAGGAAAGAGAAAGAAGCGGGCTTCCATATTGCGAAAAGTGCGGTTCGATTATCCGTCCGGAAATTTACCTGAAAGGGGAGATGATAGATAATCGTCTGCTTACAAAAGCAGTAGATGAGGTTTCAAGTGCAGATGTTCTGCTGATGCTGGGCTGCTCGATGCGTTCTGAGCTGGGAAGTATGTTTACGAAGTACTTTAAGGGGGAAAAGATTATTCTGATGAATGATCAGGACCATTTTGCAGATGGAAAGGCAGATTTGGTTATCGATGGAAAAGCGATGGATTTGATGAAAGGACTTAGAACTTATATGGTTCCGAATAGTTGAAATGGGCATGCGTTTGCATAAATGAAAAACATTACATAAAAAAATGAAAAAAGAAATACTTTACAAAGTGTAATGCAGGAGATATAATAAGGAATGTATTTTGATTATTTGGAGGAGATAGAGATATGATAGAGAAAAAGATGGAATTATTAGAAGAAGAAAATGACCGTTTAAAAAAAGAGATAGAAAATTTAAGAGAAGCCTGTAAAGTTCAGGAACAGACAATTTCAAAATTATGGAATGCTTATGTTCAGTTAGAAGAGAAAGTAAATGATAAGTAAAAATCAATAAGCAGAGAACAGAAATAAAAAAAGGTTATCACCGCAGAAGTACGGTGGTAACCTTTTTTGTTAGATAAAAATCCTTAATTTTAAAGGAGTTATTAGAATTTACCAGCTTTAGCAGCTTCTTCTACGGCTACAGCTACGGCTACAGTCATACCAACCATTGGGTTGTTACCGGCACCGATTAATCCCATCATTTCTACGTGAGCCGGTACAGAAGAAGAACCAGCAAACTGAGCATCAGAATGCATACGTCCAAGTGTATCAGTCATACCGTAAGAAGCAGGACCTGCTGCCATGTTGTCTGGGTGAAGAGTACGTCCTGTACCACCGCCAGAAGCAACGGAGAAGTATTTTTTACCAGCTTCGATACGTTCTTTTTTGTAAGTACCTGCAACTGGATGCTGGAATCTTGTCGGGTTAGTGGAGTTACCTGTGATAGAAACATCAACGTCTTCTTTCCACATGATAGCAACACCTTCACGAACATCATTTGCACCGTAGCAGTTAACTTTTGCACGAAGTCCTGTAGAATAAGGTTTTCTGAATACTTCTTTTAATTCGCCTGTATAGTAATCATATTCTGTTTCAACATAAGTAAATCCGTTGATACGTGCAATAATCTGAGCAGCATCTTTTCCAAGACCGTTTAAGATAACACGCAGAGGCTCTTTACGAACTTTGTTTGCTTTTTCAGCGATACCGATAGCACCTTCAGCAGCAGCGAAAGATTCGTGACCAGCTAAGAATGCGAAACATTTTGTATCTTCTTCAAGAAGCATTTTTCCTAAGTTACCATGTCCAAGACCTACTTTACGCTGGTCAGCAACAGAACCAGGAATACAGAAAGACTGAAGACCTTCGCCGATTGCAGCAGCAGCGTCAGCAGCTTTTCTGCAGCCTTTTTTGATTGCGATAGCAGCGCCTACTGTGTAAGCCCATTTAGCATTTTCGAAGCAGATAGGCTGAATGCCTTCTACCATTTTGTAAACATCAAGACCTGCAGCTTTTGTTACTTCTGCAGCTTCTTCAATGGTATTGATACCGTATTTGTTCAGAGCAGCAAGAACTTGCTTCTCTCTTCTTTCATATGATTCAAATAAAGCCATTAATTTATCCTCCTATTCTTTCTATGACAGTCGCAGTGATAAAAATAAATTATGTAATCAGTCGTCAGAAATTATTCTTTTCTTGGGTCGATGATTCTCACTGCATCGTCAACACGGCCATACTGTCCCTGAGCTTTTTCAAATGCAGTATTTGCATCATCACCAGCTTTGATGAAGTCCATCATTTTACCGAAGTTGATGAATTTGTATCCAATGATTTCATCATCTTCGTCAAGAGCAACACCTGTTACATAACCGTCTGTCATTTCCAGATAACGAGGTCCTTTTGCAAGAGTTCCGTACATAGTACCAACCTGAGAACGAAGACCTTTACCTAAATCTTCAAGACCGGCACCGATTGTCAGACCATTTTCAGAGAAAGCACTCTGGCTTCTTCCGTATACAATCTGTAAGAACAGTTCTCTCATAGCTGTGTTAATTGCATCACATACAAGGTCTGTGTTAAGAGCTTCAAGAATTGTTCTTCCTGGTAAAATTTCAGATGCCATAGCTGCAGAATGAGTCATACCGGAACATCCGATTGTTTCAACTAAAGCTTCCTGAATAATACCATCTTTTACATTTAAGGTTAATTTACATGTACCCTGCTGAGGAGCACACCAGCCTATACCATGAGTAAAACCTGAGATGTCTTTGATTTCTTTTGCTTTTACCCATTTTGCTTCTTCTGGGATTGGAGCTGCGCCGTGGTTTACACCCTGATGTACCGGACACATTGTTTCTACTTCGTGTGAATAAATCATTTTAAAACTCCTTTCAAGAATATATAATTCAAGTGCGTTAGAAATTTAACGTCCTATTCTTCATTATTGTCTCATAAAAAGATAAAAAAATCCAGATCTATTTCAAAAAAAATTGAATCCAGAAAATTTAAACAATGAAAATGGTAACATAGTTGAGTTTGGAAAATAAAAATGGTATGATGAAAATAAAATAAAACTGCATAAAAAAGGCAGAGAAAGAAGGCAAAAATGAGAGTGGCAAACTATTGGGAGGGAAAGCATTATGCATTTTTCTGTAATAAAGAATGTGAATTTTTTCCATGTCATCAGACGAAACATCCGGAAAAATTCAATTGTCTGTTCTGTTATTGTCCCCTGTACGCATTAGGAGATAAATGTGGAGGAAATTTCCAGTTTACGAGAGATGGAATCAAAGACTGCAGTAACTGTGCGCTTCCGCATAATCCGGATAATTATGGATATATAACCGGAAAATATCAGGAAATTATGGAAATTGTAAAGCAGAATGCGGATTTAAAAGAAGAAAAATAAGAAAAACAGGTTACAAAAACCAAAATAATTGCAAAATGATTGATCGAAGAAATAAGATGGTTTGGACTTCCAAAATTTCGTATATCAAGGTATAATAGGACAACAGAAAAATGTAAAAAACTGTCTCTCAAGAAGAAACAGAGACAGTAAAAAATAAGATGTATGAAAGAAAATGGGAGGGCAAAGATGTATCAGGCATTACTTTTTGATTTAGATGGAACATTGACAGCATCAGGAGAGGGAATTACAAAATCCATTCAGTATGCATTAAGAAAAATGGGGTATGAATCTCTTGCGGAAGATTTGAAAAAATTAGAAGTTTTTGTTGGACCACCGCTTTTAGAACAGTTAATGGAATACTGTCAGATTGAGGAACCGGAAGCAGAACAGGGCGTTGCCTACTATAGAGAACGTTACAATGTGGTTGGATATTATGAGAATAAACCTTATAAGGGGATTCGCAAGCTTCTGCCAAAATTAAAGAAAAAAGGCTACAAACTGGCAGTTGCTTCTTCCAAACCACAGGGAATGGTAGATGCAGTGCTTGAACACTTTGAACTCAATGAATATTTTGATGTCATCGAGGGTAGTGATGTCAATTTTCCAAGAATGACAAAATCAGATGTGATTGAAATTGCATTAAAAAAACTAGGATTTTTTGAAGCAGAAAAACGAAAAGGTGTTGTCATGATTGGTGACAGAAAATATGATGTGGCTGGTGCGACGGCGTCTCGGCTTGATTGTATTGGAGTCGCTTATGGATATGGCGGAACAGAAGAATTAGAATCAGCAGGTGCGATAAAGGTAGTACAGACGGTAGAAGAACTCGGAGAATTTTTGGGAGTCAGTAAAAAAGCCAGATTCCATGATATTGGAAAAGAGTTATTTTCCACACCGGTTTATCCGGGAGACCCGGCACCGTCAAAAACTCCATTCTATGAAATTAAAAAGGGAGATGACTGTAATCTTACCATTCTTTCTTTTGGAAGTCATAATGGAACACACTTAGATGCACCGAAACATTTCTGTGAAGGCAAACATGGAGTTGACCAGATTCCACTTGAAAAATGTCTGGGTGAATGTAAAGTGATAAAAGCTGAGGGTGTAATCGGAAAAGAAGAGATGGAAGCTTTATTAGCAGATGGTACAAAGAAGCTTTTAATCAAAGGAGAAATTCTTCTGACACCGGAAAGTGCAAAAGTATGCGTAGAGGCCGGACTGGATTTGATTGGAGTAGAAAGTCAGACCGTTGGAGGAAAAGGAACGCAAAAAGCGGTGCATCAGACTTTACTTTCAGCTGAAATTGTAATTTTAGAAGGGTTAGTGTTAGGAGAAGTGACACAAGGAACGTATTTTTTAAGTGCTCTGCCGATGAAAATGGAAGGGCTTGATGGCTCTCCGGTCAGACCGGTATTGATTGAGTATTAAGAAGAAAAAAGAGCTATCTCTGATAGGTAAAAAAATAACCGGACGGGTTTTCCTGTCCGGTTTGTATGTTAAGGTTTAAAGTTCAGCTAATAAAATCGCAGCGAACATAAGGACACAGCCAATCAACTCCCGTGTGCTTAAAGTCTGATGTAAAATCACCCATCCGGCAAGGACAGAGATGACAGATTCCAGACTTAAAATTAAAGAGGCAATGGTTGGATTTAAATTTCTCTGGCCGATAATCTGTAGGGTATAAGCAACACCGCAGGAAAGGATTCCGGCGTATAAAATCGGTGCCCAGGCTGCACAGATACTGGAAAGCTTTGGATTTTCCAGCACGAACATTGGAATCGCAGATAACATTGAGGCAATAAAAAGCTGGATACAGGAGAGTTTGACTCCGCTTACTTTAGAGGAAAAGTAATCAACTACTAAAATGTGAAAAGAGAAAAATAAGGCACCAAGAAGTATCAGGGCATCTCCTTTGGTAAGTGTAAGACTTCCACTCATACATAACAGATAAAGACCAACAAGGGCAATCAATACACTAATCCAGATTTTTAAATTTACTTTTCGTTTCAAAAAGATACCCAGAATCGGAACGATCACGATATAAAGTGCGGTAATAAATCCGGCTTTTCCGACTGAAGTATATAAAATTCCGATTTGTTGCAAAGAAGTCGCAATAAAAAACAGAATACCACAGGAGATACCTCCAAGAATGCTCTCTTTTGGCCGGTCATGCAAAGTATCTTTGTCAACTTTTTTTGCAGTACGTTTTTGGTTCCAGAAGATAACAGGAATCAAAACGAGACTGCCAACAAAACAACGAACAGCATTAAAAGTAAAAGGACCGACGTAGTCCATTCCAACACTTTGGGCGACAAAAGCAACGCCCCAGATAAAAGCGGCGAGAAATAAAAGCAGAGAGCTTTTGAAAGATTTAGTTTTCATAATAGAAAAACTCCTTCATATTTGTATAGTTTGTATAGATTATAGCATTCAAAAAAGTAAACTGCAATTACAGAATAAAAGATAGAGAAAATAGAGGAGAAAAAAGAAATGATAGCAAATAAAGAAGAGATTAGAGTTGGGCAGGTTATTGTACACATCTTAGATTCTACCGTTGGGATGCCTGTGCTTTCTGACACAGTATTAGATTATGGTTCAGACTTTGCTGATTTTATCAAAGCACATATCTTTAAGACAGATAACAGTGATGATATCAGAAGATGCGTATTTGAAGAAGAGTCTGCAATTTATAGTTATCTTCAAGAATGGAACAGTGAAAATTTTGTAGATCTCTCAAAAAAAATAGCGGAAGAATTATTTACGATTATGAATCAGAATATTGAAATTCCACAGGCCGATTTAATAATAGCAGAATATGAATTGGAAAAACGAAAATATCTTGCAATTTTAAAAATGGATTATAAGAGTTTTTACACTCATTTGACCAATTCGGATCCGTGGGGAAATAATAATGAGATTATCAGACAAAAAGCGATTTTGCCAGGGGAAAACCAGAAACTTTCAGAGGCAGCTCTCCTCGATTTTGAAGCCCCTCAATATGTGCGTTTGACCGAAAAGAAGTATGAGATAAATGGTGTCAAATCCTATTATTTTTCAAAGTTATTCTTAAAATGCAAGGCATCGCTTTCCGCAAAAAGCCGGTTAAATCTTGTCAGCAAAGCAGTATCCGAGGTTCAGAAAAAATTTTATCATGAATCCGAACAGTTTGAAGTCCAGATGGAGACAAAGAGTATTATCAATGAAGAGTTTTCTAAAGATGGAGTACTTGATGTACCGGTTGTAATGGATAAAATTTTTAAAGAACATCCTAATATGAGAAAAGAAGTTGAAGAAAAATTAGAGAAATACAATCTTGCAAATACAACTGTAGAGCCGCAAAATCCGACAACGACGAAAAAATTTACCAAACAGCATCTGATGACGGACACGGGTATTGAATTGAAAATTCCCATGGAAGAATATAACAATAAAGACAGAATAGAGTTTATTACCAATTCGGATGGGACGATTTCCGTGTTAATTAAAAATATCGGCTGCATTGAAAGTAAGTAGAAAACATGATATAATATATTGTTTTCAGTCAAAAAAGAAAAGTAGGAGGTTTTACTGAATATGAAACGAGAAAAGTTTTCTTCCAGACTCGGATTTATTCTGATTTCGGCAGGATGTGCAATCGGGCTTGGAAACGTATGGCGTTTTCCATATATTTCGGGAAAATATGGCGGAGCGGCATTCGTACTGATTTACTTATTCTTTCTTGCAATTTTAGGACTGCCGATCATGGTTATGGAATTTGCAGTCGGACGTGCAAGTCAGAAAAGTATTGCAACTTCCTTTAATGTACTTGAGAAAAAGGGAAGTAAGTGGCATGTTTACCGTTATTTTGGTATGGCGGGAAATTATCTGTTAATGATGTTTTATACAACCATCGGAGGCTGGATGCTTCAGTATTTCTTTAAGATGGCAAAAGGTGATTTTGTCGGATTAAATGCAGAACAAATCAGCAGGGTATTTGGAGAGGTTTCCACAAGCAAAAACAGCATGATTTTCTGGATGTTTGTGATTGTTGTACTTGGATTTTTAGTCTGCTCTCTTGGACTGCAAAATGGTGTAGAGAAGATTACTAAAGTCATGATGGTAGTGCTTCTGGCATTGATGTTGGTGCTGGCAGTCCGCTCCTGTACGTTAGATGGTGCATCAGAGGGATTAAAGTTCTACTTGCTTCCGGATTTTAAGAAGCTGACAGAATATAATGTCACAGAAGTTGTATTTGCAGCGATGGGGCAGGCGTTCTTTACTTTAAGCCTTGGAATCGGTGCACTTGCAATTTTTGGAAGCTATATTGGAAAAGAAAGAAAACTGACCGGAGAAGCTATCAGTATTACAATTTTGGATACCTTTGTTGCAATTGTTGCGGGATTGATTATTTTCCCGGCCTGTTTTGCTTTTGGCGTAGACCCTGGAGAAGGACCGGGACTGGTATTTGTAACTCTGCCAAACGTATTTAACGCAATGGCAGGTGGAAGAGTCTGGGGAACATTCTTCTTCTTATTTATGACATTTGCAGCGTTATCTACAATCATTGCAGTATTCCAGAATATCATTGCATTTGCACAAGATTTATGGGGATGGGGGCTTAAAAAGGCAAGTTTTGTCAATATGATTGCAGTATTTGTTTTATCCCTGCCATGTATCTTTGGAATGACCATCTGGAGTGACTTTACGATTCTTGGAAAAGATATTATGGGATTTGAAGATTTCCTGGTAAGTAATAATTTATTACCACTTGGTTCTTTAGTTTATCTGATGTTTTGTGTCTCTCGTTATGGATGGGGATGGGACAACTTCTTAAAAGAAGCAAATACAGGAGCAGGAATTTCTTTCCCGAAAAAAATTCGTTTTTATCTGAACTATATTCTGCCGTTGATTGTACTGTATATCTTTTTCCAGGGATACTGGAGTCTGTTTCAGAGTTTATAGAAAAATTCCTTGAAATCGCTTAAGTTTACAGGTATACTTAGGTCAGGATATGCAAAAAGGCAGATTTAAGAATGGAAGAAATCCTTAAGACTGTCGGAATAAAAAATTAGGAAATACAAGAGGAAAAACCATGAAGAGAATTTTATTAAAATTAAGCGGAGAAGCACTTGCAGGTCCAAAAAAAACAGGATTTGACGAAGCAACAGTTATGGAAGTGGCACGTCAGGTAAAGACTTTGGTGGACGAGGGAATTCAGGTTGGAATCGTAATTGGAGGCGGTAATTTCTGGAGAGGCCGTACCAGCGAAAATATCGACCGTACAAAAGCAGACCAGATTGGTATGCTGGCAACTGTTATGAATTGTATTTATGTGTCAGAAATTTTCCGTGCAGCAGGAATGAAGACAAATGTACTGACTCCGTTTGAATGTGGTTCTTTTACAAAATTATTCTCAAAAGACCGTGCAAACAAATATTTTGAAAAAAATATGGTTGTTTTTATGGCTGGCGGTACCGGACATCCGTATTTTTCAACGGATACAGCAACTGTACTTCGTGCAATTGAAATTGAAGCAGAGACTATCTTCCTTGCAAAAGCAATTGATGGTGTTTATGACAGTGACCCGAAAACAAATCCGGAAGCAAAGAAATATGACGAAGTCAGCATTGATGAAGTCATCGCAAAGAATTTACAGGTTGTAGATATGACCGCTTCTATTTTATGCAGAGACAATAAAATGCCGATGCTGGTATTTGGTTTAAATGAAAAAGACAGTATTGTAAATACTGCTCATGGAATCTTTACAGGAACAAAAGTATTGGTATAAAAGCAGGAGGGATTTTTTAATATGGCAGACGAAAGAATTGAAAAATATGAAAGCAAGATGACAAAGACTCTTGAGAGTCTGGAAAAAGAACTGTCCACAGTTCGTGCAGGACGTGCAAATCCGCATATCTTAGATAAAATCACAGTAGACTATTATGGAGCACCAACTCCACTTCAGCAGGTAGCAAATGTTACAGTACCGGAAGCAAGAATGATACAGATTCAGCCTTGGGAAGCATCTTTAATCAAGGAAATTCAGAAAGCGATCCTTTCTTCTGATTTAGGCTTAAATCCAAATACAGATGGAAAAATAATTCGTCTGGTATTACCGGAGCTGACAGAGGAACGAAGAAAAGAACTGGTAAAAGATGTAAAGAAAAAAGGGGAAGCTGCAAAAGTTGCAGTCCGCAATATCAGAAGAGATGCCAACGATGCGTATAAGAAACTGGCAAAACAGGATGTGTCTGAGGATGAAATCAAAGAACTGGAAGACAAAATCCAGAAACTCACAGACAAGTTTGTGAAAAATATTGACAAAGCAGTAGAAGAAAAATCAAAAGAGATTTTAACTGTATAAGCTGTATAAAACAGAGGGGGCACATACATATTACGTATTGTGCCCCTTTTATGCGTAGGAGGAAAAAATGGTAATACCGAATCATGTGGCAATTATTCTGGATGGAAACGGACGCTGGGCAAAAAAGAAAGGGATGCCAAGAACGTATGGGCATGTCAAAGGCTGTGAAAATCTGGAAAAAATCTGTTCTGTTGCAAAAGAACTGGGAGTAAAATATCTGACCGTATATGCATTTTCTACGGAGAACTGGAAACGATCCAAAGAAGAGGTGGATGCGCTGATGAAATTATTCCGTAATTATATGAAAAAGTGCATTAAAATTTCAAGGGATAATAAGATGCAGGTACGTGTCATTGGAGATCCGACAGCATTTGACCCTGATTTACAGGAAAAAATTAAAGAGTTAGAAGAATATTCCAGTCAGTACGATGAATTATATTTTCAGATTGCTTTAAACTATGGAAGCCGTGATGAAATTAAAAGAGCGGTACAGAAGATGGCAGAGGATGTAAAAGCAGAAAAGTTAAATCCGGAAGAAATTTCGGAACAGACGATTTCTGATTATCTTGACACGAAAGGACTTCCTGACCCGGATTTGTTAATCCGCACCAGTGGAGAAGAGCGTCTTTCAAACTTTTTAATGTGGCAGCTTGCCTATACAGAATTTTATTTTACCGATGTGGCATGGCCGGATTTTAATAAAGCAGAGTTTGAAAAGGCAATTGTAAAATACAATCAGAGAGACCGTCGTTTTGGTGGGGTAAAGGAGGAGCCGGCAAATGTTTAAGACGAGACTGATTAGCGGAATTATTCTGGTCATCATTGCACTTGCAACGATTATTCCGGGAGGTCCGGTGCTTTATGTGACTTTGCTTGCAATTTCTTTGATTGGCATGCAGGAATTATACCGTGCGATGAAAGTGCGTGAGAAAAATTTTAATTTTCTGGAACTTGCGGGTTATGCCGGTGCAGTTTGTTATTACCTTTCTTTATTAAAAGGTGGAGAACTCCCGCAGATGGCATTGATGTTTGCACTTGTGCTCTTAATGGCTGTGTATGTATTCACGTATCCAACCTATCATGCAGACCAGATTATGTCGGCAATGTTTGGAATTCTCTATGTGGCAGTTATGCTTTCTTACATCTATAAGACCCGATGCTTAGAAGGCGGTGGCTGGCTGGTTGGTCTGATCTTTTTAAGCTCCTGGGGAAGTGATACCTGTGCATACTGCGTGGGAATGTTGATTGGAAAACACAAGATGGCTCCTGTTTTAAGTCCGAAAAAATCAGTAGAAGGCGGAGTTGGTGGAGTAATCGGCGCAGCCCTGCTTGGTGCAATTTATGCACTGGTTATCTCAAATTGGAATGGTACGTCCACTCATACGCCTCTTATGTATGCCTTAATCTGTGCAGTGGGCGCACTGATTTCCATGGTAGGAGATTTGGCTGCATCGGCGATTAAGAGAAATAAAGAAATTAAAGATTATGGAACATTAATTCCTGGACATGGCGGAATTTTAGATCGGTTTGACAGTGTAATCTTTACCGCACCGTTTATTTATTTTCTGTCCATAATACTTTTGTAGAAAGGATTGAACTTACATGAAGAAAATTGCGATATTAGGTTCGACAGGTTCAATAGGAACGCAGACGCTTGATGTCATCAGCAAAAAAGAAGATTTGGAAGTGGTCGGGATTTCTGCTGGAAGCAATATTGAGATGCTTGAAGCACAGATTCGTCGGTTTCATCCTCTTTTAGCAGCTGTTGGTGATGAAAAAAAAGCACAAGAATTAAAAATCAAAGTGGCAGATACAAACTGCAGGGTAGTCGGTGGAATGGATGGACTTTTGGAACTTGCTCAGATGGAAGAGTCTGATATTTTAGTGACTGCGATTGTGGGAATGATTGGAATCCGTCCGACAATTGCCGGAATTGAAGCCGGAAAAGACATTGCTCTGGCAAATAAAGAGACTTTGGTAACGGCAGGGCATTTGATTATACCGCTTGCAAAAAAATGTAAAGTGCGGATTCTTCCGGTGGACAGTGAACACAGTGCGATTTTTCAGGCATTAAACGGAGAAGAAAGCAGACGGATTCATAAATTATTAGTGACTGCTTCGGGCGGTCCGTTTCGTGGAAAAAAACGGGAAGAATTGGAAAATGTACAGGTAGAAGATGCCTTAAAGCATCCAAACTGGTCAATGGGACAGAAAATTACGATTGATTCAGCAACACTGGTCAATAAAGGGTTAGAAGTAATGGAAGCAAAATGGCTGTTTGGAGTTCCGGTTGAACAGATTCAGGTTGTCGTTCAGCCACAAAGCGTGATTCATTCAATGGTGGAATTTGAAGATGGTGCAGTTATGGCACAGCTTGGAACCGCAGATATGCGTCTGCCAATCCAGTATGCCTTATATGGCGGAGAACGTCGCTTTTTAGATGGAGAACGTCTGGATTTTGCAGCATTAAGATCAATTACATTTGAAGAACCTGATATGAAAACCTTCCGTGGGCTTCCACTTGCAATCAAAGCATCGAAAATTGGCGGTTCTATGCCGACAGTGTTTAATGCGGCAAATGAAAAAGCGGTTGGAATGTTTTTGAAAAAGCAGATTCGTTTTCTTGACATTTATTCAATTATTGAAGAAACCATGCAGACACATACTGTAATTGAGCGACCGGATGTAGAGACAATTACGGAATTAGAGCAGGATGTATATAGACAGATTGGAGGCAGATGGTAAGTTGTCGAAGCTATTAAATATACTCGTCGCGATTATTATCTTTTCTGTGATTGTAGTGTTCCACGAATTAGGACATTTTCTTCTGGCTAAGAAAAATGGAATTGAGGTAACTGAATTTTCTCTTGGAATGGGTCCACGTCTTTTATCGACGGTAAAAGGAAATACACGCTATTCTCTAAAACTATTTCCAATTGGCGGTTCCTGCATGATGGTAGGAGAAGACGGAGAAGAAGATGGACCAGGTTCTTTTGGGCATGCATCTGTCTGGGGACGAATCAGTGTAGTTGCAGCCGGACCAATATTTAATTTTATTCTTGCATTTGTGTTTGCATTGGTCATTACGAGTGTGATGGGATATGACCCGCCAAAGGTACTTTCGGTGGAAGAAAATTCTCCGGCCGAAGAGGCAGGATTACAAGTGGGAGATATCATTACGAGTTTTCAGGGGAAACATATTTCCATCGGCAGGGATATCAGTTTGTATGAATCTCTTTATGGAATGCAGCAGGATCAGATTAAGATGACTGTAAAAAGAGACGGAAAAAAGATTGATTTAAATTTTAAAGCTGCAAGTGAAAAGAAATATATGTTAGGCTTTTCTTATGTTCCGGATGGAGAACCGGAAATTACGGAAGTCTTTGTCGATGGAGCGATGATGAAAGCCGGAGTGCTTGCAGGAGATGTGATTACCGCAGTAGATGGAACGAAAGTTTCGACAGGAGAAGAACTTCAGACGTATCTGGGAGAGCATCCGCTTGGAGAGAATGCTGTGACGATTACGGTTTCGAGAGATGGAAAAGAGAAAGAATTTACGGTTCAACCAACGGTACGGACACAGGTCAGCACTGGATTTGTCTATAATCTGTATCGGGAAAAGACAAATTTC
Organism: Blautia stercoris; assembly: GCF_054657695.1. Classification (NCBI taxonomy): domain Bacteria; kingdom Bacillati; phylum Bacillota; class Clostridia; order Lachnospirales; family Lachnospiraceae; genus Blautia; species Blautia stercoris. The sequence continues at coordinate 809,611 of NZ_BAAHYF010000001.1, read as the reverse complement.
TTTGGTGTGTTAAAATACAGTGCAGTGGAAGTCCGATATTGGATTTCAAGTACGATTGACAGTTTGGGACTACTAATCAAGGGGACGTTTCGTGTCAACGACCTGTCAGGTCCGGTCGGAATTGTAGATGCAATCGGAAGTTCCGTAGAAGAGGCAAAATCAGAGGGAACCGTTGTGATGTGGATGCAGATGTTCTACTGGGCAATTCTGTTATCTGCAAACTTAGGTGTCATGAATCTTCTTCCGCTTCCGGCACTTGATGGGGGACGACTGGTATTTTTACTGATTGAGGCGGTAACGAAAAAGAAAGTCAATCCGAATATCGAGGGAATGATTCATTTTGCCGGATTTGTACTTTTAATGGCTTTGATGGTTTTTGTATTTATGAATGATATAAAACGTTTATAAGGGAAAGAAAAATGGTTTGAGGTTTTGACCTTGAACCATTTTTTCACGTTTTGGGAAAGAGAGGCATATCTTAAAGCGATGAGCCTTTTGAGGTGTTTTATGCGAAGAAACGGACTAAGAGCAATGCAAAATGACCAGATTGATAAAGGCGGTCTTAAGATTTCAGTTGTCTCGTCGAACAGAAATCGTCCAATTGCAAATGCGAGGATTGAAATCACTTATACAGGAGAACCGGAGAGGATTGTAGAGCGTCTGATAACAGATGAAAATGGTCAGATTCCTGAAATTGAATTGTCAGCACCGCCGATTGAGTACAGTATGACGCCGTCTGAGTATCAGCCGTATTCCGAGTATGATTTTCGGATTACGGCGGATGAGTTTGAACCAATTACAATTTCAGGTGCAGAAATTCTGCCTGAGATTACTGCACTTCAAACGATAAAACTCAATGAGAGAAGTATAAGAGAACCATTTGAGGTTATTACAATTCCAGACCATACCCTGTATGGAAATTATCCACCGAAGATTCCGGAAGATGAGATTAAACCGGTGGATGAAAGTGGAGAAATTGTTTTAAGCAGGGTCGTAATACCGGAATTTATTGTGGTACATGATGGTTCACCGGAAGACTCTACGGCAAATGATTACTATGTGCGATATCGGGATTATATTAAAAATGTAGCTTCGAGTGAAATTTATGCGACCTGGCCGAGAGAAACGATTAAGGCAAATGTACTGGCAATTATGTCATTTACTTTAAATCGGGTGTATACAGAATGGTATCGAAACAGGGGATATGATTTTACGATTACTTCCTCTACAGCGTTTGATCATAAATGGATTTTTGGAAGAAATATTTTTGATACGATTTCAGAAGTGGTAGATGAAATCTTTTCGTCTTACCTGTCACGGCCGGGAGTACGTCAGCCGATTCTGACTCAGTACTGTGATGGGGAACGGGTTTCGTGTCCTGGCTGGATGACCCAGTGGGGCAGTAAATATCTTGGGGATGGAGGGTATTCGGCCATTCAGATTCTTAGAAATTTCTATGGAAGTAATCTGTACATTAATACAGCAGAGGAAATCTCAGGGATTCCGCTTTCCTGGCCGGGATATGATTTGGATATCGGGGCTTCCGGAGATAAGGTGTCACAGATTCAGGAACAGTTAAATGCAATCCGTGAGGGGTATCCGGCACTGCCGAAGGTTCGGGTAGATGGAATTTATGGAGAAGGAACACAAAGAGCTGTTCGGGAATTTCAGAGAATCTTTGGGCTTCCGGTGACAGGAATCATTGACTATCCAACCTGGTATCGGATTCAGGATATTTATGTTGGAGTGACAAGGATTGCAGAATTAGTATAATTGATTGAATTATTTGAATTGCCAATATATAAAAAGAAATTATTTAAAGATTCCATTAAAAGATAAAAATATTTCAAAAAGAAAGATAAATTATTCACAAATACAGTATGGATAAGCCATAAAATATGTTGCATAATGAAGGGGAGAAAGGATACGGTAAATGGATTGGAAAAAGGAGAAGATAAATTTATGAAAGAACAGGATAAAAGATTACAGGATTTAGGGGTACAGATTTCAATTTATCGGAAACAGAAAAAGATGACACAGGCACAGTTAGCAGTAGAGATTGGTATTAGCCGGACACATATGAGTAACATTGAGGCATTGAATATGCCGACTCAGATTTCGGTGGATACATTATTTAAGATTGCGGATGTACTGGGAATTAAAGTTTCTAATTTGTTTGAAGAGATTTAAATAATGGTGATATGATATGAGTCAGTAAAGTGGGCATTCGCAATCTGCTTATCTGCATTTGGAAAAATTCTATATGAATCAGAGCAGAACAGGAATGTCTACTTTACAAACTGATGAAAAAGCGATAGAATAAGACCAGATGAAAATAAAAAAGAACAGGGAAAAAGGCTGTCAGGCTAAAAGAACTCTTTTGGCAGGACAGCTTCTTTTTTTTAGGCAGATGGAGGATGCATGTATGGCAAAGTATATGATGGCGCTGGATGCTGGAACAACCAGCAACCGCTGTATTCTTTTTAATGAAAAGGGGGAAAAAGTCAGTCTGGCACAGAAAGAATTTACCCAGTATTTTCCAAAACCAGGCTGGGTGGAACATGATGCAAATGAAATCTGGTCAAGCCAGCTTGGAGTTGCGGTAGAAGCAATGCAGAAAATCGGGGCGACGGCTTCAGATATTGCGGGAATTGGAATTACCAATCAAAGAGAGACGGCGATTGTATGGGATAAAAAGAGTGGAGAACCGGTTTATCATGCAATTGTATGGCAGTGCAGACGAACTTCTCAGTATTGTGATTCCTTAAAAAAGAAAGGACTCACAGAAACATTTCGCCAAAAAACCGGTTTGATTGTGGATGCGTATTTTTCAGGAACGAAAATTAAATGGATTCTGGACCATGTAGAGGGAGCAAGAGAGAAAGCAGAAAAGGGAGAACTGCTTTTTGGAACAGTGGAGACCTGGCTGATTTGGAAACTGACAAAGGGGGCAGTGCATGTTACGGATTATTCCAATGCTTCAAGAACCCTGCTTTATAATATCAATGAATTAAAATGGGATGAGGAGATTTTAGAAGAACTCCAGATTCCGCGCAGTATGCTTCCGGAAGTAAAGCCATCAAGCTATATTTACGGAAAGACAGATGCAAGTTTTCTTGGGGGAGAAATTCCAATCGCCGGGGCAGCAGGTGACCAGCAGTCGGCACTGTTTGGACAGACTTGTTTTAATAAAGGAGAAGCAAAAAACACTTATGGAACAGGATGTTTTTTATTGATGAATACCGGAGAAAAACCAGTCTTTTCTAAAAATGGACTGGTTACAACCATTGCCTGGGGACTGGATGGAAAAGTAAATTATGCGCTTGAGGGTTCGGTGTTTGTCGCAGGAGCAGCAATTCAGTGGCTTCGGGATGAATTAAAGATTATTGACAGTTCAGAAGATTCGGAATACATGGCAAAAAAAGTGGAAGATACCAACGGCTGTTATGTTGTTCCGGCATTTACTGGTCTGGGTGCGCCATACTGGGACCAGTATGCGAGAGGTACGATTGTGGGGCTGACAAGGGGTGTAAATAAATATCATATTATTCGTGCTACATTGGAATCCATCGCTTATCAGGTGTGCGATGTCGTAAAAGCAATGGAAGCAGATTCAGGAATTTCGCTTTCTTCTTTAAAAGTAGATGGTGGAGCGAGCGCCAATGATTTTTTGATGCAGACACAGGCAGATATCGTTCAGGTTCCGGTAAAACGTCCAAGCTGTGTTGAGACAACTGCAATGGGAGCTGCCTATCTTGCAGGACTTGCAGTCGGATACTGGAAAAACAGAGAAGAGATTATTAAAAACTGGGAAGTGGAACAAAGCTTTGAACCGGTTTTAGAAAAAGAAGAGCGGGATAAGAAGATGAAAGGCTGGGAGCGTGCAGTGACCTGTTCTTACGGTTGGGCAAAAGAGGATGATGAAAATGAGTGAAGAAAATCTGGAAGTACCGTTTGAATTTGGCGAATGTCATGCCCATATTTTTATGGATGGGAAAAATTATAAAAAGGCAGTGGAACGTCATAAAAACGGAGTAGATGAATCGGTAATCCGCAGTCATTTTGCATGTTATCAAACACAGGGAATTCATTTTGTGAGAGACGGAGGTGACGCTCTTGGCGTTTCAAGACGAGCAAAAGAGTTGGCACCGGAATACGGAATTGATTATCGGACACCGATTTTTGCGATTCATAAAAATGGTCATTATGGGAAAATTGTCGGAAAAGGATTTGATACCTTAAAAGAATATACGGCTTTGGTTAAGGAAGTAAAAACACAGGGCGGAGATTTTATTAAAATCATGACAACCGGAATTATGGATTTTGATACCGATGGAGGAATTACCGGAGAAGCCTTAAGCACACAGGAAGTCAAAGAGATGGTTCATATTGCTCACGAAGAGGGATTTGCAGTGATGTGCCATACAAACGGTACAAAAGCAGTGGAGGCACTCATAGAAGCCGGAGCAGACAGTGTGGAACATGGAAATTATATGGAGGAGCAGACAATAAAGAGTCTGGCTGATTCCGATCTGGTCTGGGTACCGACAGTTACAGTTGTTCCAAATATGTTTGGATGCGGGCGGTTTTCGGATGAGCTTCTGCATAAAATTTATGAAAAAGAAAAAACGAATATCAAAAAAGGACTTCAGTATGGAGTAAAGATGGCACTTGGCAGTGATGCCGGTGCATATCTGGTGTTCCATGGTCAGGGAATTTTAGATGAATATGCAAGATTTCTGGAATGCAGAAAAGAAATTCAAGAAGAGAGTCAGGAAAATGAACAAGAATTCCTGTCGGTTTGTGAGTTAAAAGCAAGGCTGAAAGCTGGAGAAGCAGAAATTAGAAAAAAATTCAAAAAAATCGAAAAAAGTTATTGACGAAATAAAACTTTGGTGATATACTTCTGTTTGTCGCTTGATGAGGGCGGCAAATGAGAAGCGGGAGTGCTGGAATTGGCAGACAGGCTAGACTAAGGATCTAGTGGTCGAAAGGTCGTGTGGGTTCAAGTCCCATCTCCCGCATAACAGAGGCGGAAAACTTTTAGAGATAAAGGTTTTCCGCTTTTCGTTTTATATAAATAATATTGTGATGTAAGAAAAAGTGCATCTTTCTTTTTATGAAAAATACATTGATTCGTGAATTTATTGCAAAAAACGATAATAAATGATGTTATCAGAAAAAAATAAAGTTTTTTTCAAAAATATGTTGACAAAACACGAAATTACTGATATACTTCTGATTGTCGCTTGATAAGGGCGATAAATGAGAAGCGGGAGTGCTGGAATTGGCAGACAGGCTAGACTAAGGATCTAGTGGTCGAAAGGTCGTGTGGGTTCAAGTCCCATCTCCCGCATAACAGAAACGGAAAAGCTATTAGAGATAAAAGCTTTTCCGTTTTTTCGTATAATCAGGAAGACAGTTTTTCGATAAAAGAAGAAAGTGAGAATTAAGAAAAAAATATCGAAAAACAAAAGGATTTTACAGATTTGCCTGTAATAATTAATATGAGACAACTTTTTTTCCACAGAGAGGGTGATAGATCGTGACAATACGAGAAGAAGCGCAACTGGAAGAGGAAAGAATTTTAAGTCCTTATGCAGCAAAAAGTGCAAAAAGCAGAGGACGGGAAACTTATGAGGAAGAATGTGATATCCGGACCATGTATCAACGTGACAGGGACCGGATAATTCATTCTAAAGCATTTCGCAGACTGAAAGATAAAACTCAGGTGTTTTTAGCACCGCAAGGGGATCATTACCGGAATCGGCTGACACATACAATTGAAGTATCTCAGATTGCAAGAACCATTGCGAAAGCACTTCGTTTAAATGAAGATTTAGTGGAAGCCATTGCACTCGGACATGATTTGGGGCATACTCCATTTGGTCATGCGGGAGAGCGAGCCTTAGACCAGGTGTGTCCCCTTGGATTTGCGCATTATAAACAAAGTGTGCGGATTGCAGAGCGTCTGGAACGAGGTGGGAAGGGATTAAATCTTACCTTTGAAGTCAGAGATGGAATGATGAATCACAGGACAAGCGGAACACCGCATACGTTAGAAGGACAGGTCGTTCGGATTAGTGATAAGATTTCCTATATTCATCATGATATGGATGATGCCAAGCGTGCCGGAGTTATCACCGAAGAGGCAGTACCAAAGTATTTGAGGGAACTTCTTGGAGAGACGACAAAGGAACGGCTCAATACGTTGATTCATGATATTGTAAAAAACAGCAAAGGCAGGGATGAGGTCCTGCTGTCACCGGAAATTGAAGCAGGAATGAAAGCACTTCGAGAGTTTATGTTTGAAGAGGTTTATCTAAGTCCTGTGGCAAAAGAAGAAGAGGAGAAAGCAGAGCAGTTAGTGGAGACTCTGTATAAATATTATGTAAGAAATCCTGAAAAAATGTCGGCAGAGTATCGAAAGCTTCTGAAAGAAGGAGAAGTGCAGGAGCGGGTAGCCTGCGATTATATTTCAGGAATGACAGACCAGTACTCGATGGAAAAATTCAGGGAAATTTTTATTCCCAAAGGATGGAGCGTTTATTAATTATGTATTATTCGGATGATGTGATTGAAGAAGTCCGTATGAAAAATGATATTGTGGATGTGATCTCAGGATATGTCAGACTTCAGAGAAAAGGAAGTTCCTATTTTGGATTATGTCCGTTTCATAATGAAAAATCCCCTTCCTTTTCGGTCAGCCCATCCAAACAGATGTATTACTGCTTTGGATGCGGAGCCGGAGGAAATGTGTTTAATTTCATTATGGAATATGAAAATTTTACCTTTATTGAGGCAGTAAAATATCTTGCAGACAGAGCTGGAGTCAAGCTTCCGGAACAGGAGTATTCAAAAGAAGCAAGGGCAGCGGCAGATTTAAAGACCATTCTGCTTGAGGTAAACAAAAAAGCAGCTGCTTATTATTACTATCAGCTGAGACAGGAAACAGGGAAAAAAGCACTGGAATATCTGCAGAAACGAGAATTATCAGAAGAAACGATAAAAGCGTTTGGGCTTGGATATACCGGGAATTATTCAGATGGTCTGTATCGGTATTTAAAATCAAAGGGGTATTCTGACCAGATTTTAAAAGAGGCAGGGCTTTTCTTCTTTGACGAAAGACAGGGAATGAAGGATAAATTCTGGAATCGTGTGATGTTTCCGATTATGGATGTCAATAACCGTGTGATAGGTTTTGGTGGGCGTGTGATGGGAGATGCACAGCCGAAATACATGAATTCACCGGAAACAAAAATTTTCGATAAGAGTCGTAATTTATATGGACTGAATATTGCAAGGCGAACCAGAAAAAATTATTTAATTATCTGTGAAGGCTACATGGATGTGATTTCCATGCATCAGGCGGGATTTACCAATGCAGTTGCATCACTCGGTACAGCATTAACTTCGGGGCATGCCAGTCTGATGAGAAGATATACAAAAGAAGTATTATTAACTTATGACAGTGATGAAGCCGGTCAGAAAGCTGCACTTAGAGGGATTCCGATTTTAAGAGGAGCGGGACTTCGACCGAAAGTCGTAAATCTGGCACCTTATAAAGACCCTGATGAATTTATCAAGGCAGAGGGTATGGAAGCGTTTGAAAAACGACTTGAAAATGCAATGAATTATTTTCTGTTTGAGGTACAGGTTTTGGAAAAAGAGTATGATTTTAATGACCCGGAAAGCAAAACCGAGTTCTATCGCGCAATTGCAGAAAAGTTATTAGAATTTTCAGAGGAACTTGAAAGAAATAACTACATTGAAAGCATTTCAAAAAAATATCAGATTCTGCCGGAAGATTTACGGAGAATGGTAAACAATATGGCACTTTCGGGTCGGAGAGTGACACAGCCAAAAGCCGAAAATCTGACAGACAGAAGAAAAGCAAGAAAAAAAGAAAGTGGAAAAGAAGCTTCCCAAAAACTGATGTTGACCTGGCTGACTTCTTATCCAAAAATGTTTGAGACAATAAGTGGCTATATTACGCCGGATGATTTTACAACACCGTTGTATCAGGAAGTTGCAAAGCTGCTGTTTGCGCAGTATGAAGAAGAACACGCAGTCAATCCGGCAAAGCTTTTAAACCGCTTTACGGACAGTGAAGAACAAAAGGAAGTGACATCCTTATTTCACGCAACTTTGCATTTGGAGGGAGATGAAGAACGCAAACAGGCGATTCGTGAAACCGTATGCAGATTGAAACGGGACAGCATAGCCTATCAGACATCAAATCTGGCACCGACAGATATGATTGGACTGCAAAAACTTTTAGAAGCCAGAAAACGTCTGGAAGAAATAGAAAGTGGAAAAATCACACTGCATATTTCTTTTGATTGAGGTAAAGATATAAATAAGTTATGAGAGGATGGAACGATTATGGAAATGAATATGGCAAAATTTAGCGAGAAACTGCACGAGCTTGTAGAGATGGGCAAAAAGAAGAAAAATGTGCTGGAATACAAAGAAATTAATGAAGTGTTAAAAGATATGGAATTAGATTCCGATGCAATGGATAAACTCTACGAATATCTTGAAGCTTATGGAATTGATGTGCTGCGTATTCCGGAAGGAGATTCCGATGATACATTTCTTTTGAGCGATGATGATGAAGTAAACTTAAGTGAAGAAGACGAAGTGGATATGGAAAATATCGACTTGTCTGTTCCGGAAGGTGTCAGCATTGAAGACCCTGTTCGTATGTATTTAAAAGAAATCGGTAAAGTTCCGCTTTTAAGTGCAGAAGAGGAAATTGAATTGGCAAAAAGAATGGAAGAGGGAGATGAAGCTGCAAAGAAACGTCTTGCAGAGGCAAACTTAAGACTGGTAGTCAGCATTGCAAAACGTTATGTAGGACGAGGCATGCTGTTTCTTGATTTGATTCAGGAAGGAAACTTAGGTCTGATTAAAGCGGTTGAAAAGTTTGATTATCGTAAGGGCTATAAATTCTCTACTTATGCAACCTGGTGGATTCGTCAGGCAATTACAAGAGCAATTGCAGACCAGGCACGTACCATCCGTATTCCGGTTCATATGGTTGAAACCATCAATAAGCTGATTCGTGTTTCACGTCAGCTTCTTCAGGAACTGGGAAGAGAACCACAGCCAGAAGAAATTGCAGAAAGAATGGATATGTCCGTTGACCGTGTCCGTGAAATTTTAAAAATTTCTCAGGAGCCGGTATCTCTTGAAACACCAATCGGTGAGGAGGAAGACAGTCACCTTGGAGATTTTATTCAGGATGATAATGTTCCGGTACCGGCCGATGCTGCTGCGTTTACACTGTTAAAAGAGCAGTTAGTAGAGGTTTTAAGCACATTGACAGATAGAGAACAGAAAGTTCTGCGCCTGCGTTTTGGTCTGGATGATGGAAGAGCAAGAACGCTTGAAGAAGTTGGAAAAGAGTTCAGCGTAACCAGAGAGCGTATCCGTCAGATTGAAGCAAAAGCACTTAGAAAACTGCGCCATCCAAGCAGAAGCCGTAAGTTAAAAGATTATCTGGATTAAGAACGGGTAGTAAGAAAGAGAGCGTAAAGATGCAGATTTCAAAAAGATTAGAAGCAGTTGCTTCTTTTGTAGAACAGGGCAGTGTGATTGCTGACGTAGGCTGTGACCATGGATATATTCCGATTTATCTGTATCAGAAAGGCATGATACCCAAAGCCATTGCCATGGATGTGAATAAAGGACCGCTTGAGCGGGCCGAGATTCATATTCGTGAATACGGGCTGGGGGAATACATAACGACCCGTCTTTCCGATGGCGTCCGTGCATTAAAACCGAATGAAGCAGATGCCGTGGTCATTGCCGGAATGGGTGGGGCATTAATGGAAAAAATCATAGAAGAGGGAGAGGAGACATTAAAAAGTGTCTCCTATCTCATTTTGCAGCCACAGTCTGAACTGGCACATTTCCGCCGGTTTCTTCACCAAAAAGGATATTGTATCGAGCAGGAAAAAATGGTCTTGGAAGATGGCAAATATTATCCAATGATGAAGGCGAGAAAAGGCAGAGAGTCTTATGTGCGGGAGATAGATTACCGTTTTGGAAAGGGACTCTTAGAAGAAAAAAATCAAGTGCTCTATCAGTTTTTATTGAAAGAACAAAAGTCTTTGGAAACGGTAAAAGCACGCTTAGAGTCAGCAAATACAAAGACCGCAAAGGCACGCCAAAAAGAAATCGAAATAGATTTAAATTATGCAAAAGAGGCATTAAAAGAATATGAAGTGTAAAGAGATAATCGAGTCATTGGAACAAAAATATGCACCGGATTTTGCTGAAAGCTGGGATAATGTAGGGCTTTTAGTCGGAGACAAAGAGAAAGAAGTGCATAAAATTTTTCTTGCGTTAGATGTGACAGATGAATCATTAGAGATGGCTATAAAAGAACAGGCAGACATGATAATTACGCATCATCCGCTGATTTTTTCGGCGATGAAAAAAGTAACAACAGATAATTTTATCGGCAGAAGAATCATAAAAATGATTCAGCATGACATAAGTTATTATGCGATGCATACAAATTTTGATATCATCGGAATGGCAGACTTATCAGCAGATTTTCTGAACTTAAAAGACAGGGAAATCCTTGAAGTGACCTATAGTGATGCAAATAGGACAGAAGGTCTTGGCAGAGTGGGAAATCTGGCACAGAAAATGAGTCTGAAAGAGTGTGCAGATTTTGTAAAAACACAGTTAAAATTGCCGTCTGTGACAGTTTATGGAGATTTGGAAAAAGAAGTACAGAAAGTGGCAGTCTGTACCGGTTCAGGAAAGAGCCTGATAAAAGAAGTGCTGAAACATCAGGCAGATGTCTATGTAACCGGAGATGCGGATTATCATTTTGCAATTGATGCAGTAGCGCAGGATGTATGTATTATTGATGCCGGACATTATGGTACAGAGTATATTTTTATGGACTATATGGAAAAAGAGCTTCAGGCACTTGAAGGAGAACTGGAAATAAAGAAAATGCAGGTGGTTCATCCTTTTAAGGTGCTGTAGTTATAGTTAGAAAAAGCGTTCTGATAGGACTTAACAGGAGGCGGACATTATGGAGAAAAAGACCGTTACAGTAAAGATTCTTGGAAAGACAAGAGAGTATCCGATGGGGATTACTTATGCAGAGATTGTAAAAGAGTATGAAGGTGCGACAAAATATCCGATTGTGCTTGTGATGAAAGATGGAAAGTTACGGGAACTGCATAAGAGGCTCAAACAGGATGGAACGCTGGAATTTATCACAACAGCAGATGAGATTGGTCATAAGACCTATAAGCGCAGTGCAATTTTACTGTTATTAAAGGCACTGTATAATGTAGCAGGGCATGATAAGATTAAAAAAGCAGTTATCCATTATGCAGTCAGTTCGGGATATTATGTGACTGTGGATGGCGATGTTGCAATTACTGAAGACTTTCTTTTGAAAGTAAAAGAGTATATGCTGGAACTGGTAGAAAAGAAAATTCCGGTAATGAAACGCAGTGTTGGAACTGACGAGGCGATTTCCCTGTTTCATAAACATAAAATGTATGATAAAGAAAATCTGTTCCGTTACCGCAGGGTTTCAAGAGTAAATATTTACAGTATTGAGGAATTTGAAGATTATTTCTATGGATTTATGGTTCATCATACCGGTTATATCAAATATTTTGATTTATATCCTTATGATGATGGATTTGTGCTTCAGCTTCCGGAAAGAAAAGACCCTGAAATCGTACCGGCGTTTGAACCTCACCAGAAGATTTTCCAGGTGCAGAAAGAAGCAAATATCTGGGGCAAAATGATGCGCACAGAGACCGTTGGTGATTTAAATAATCAGATTACTCATCAGGGGGCAAATGAATTGATTCTGATTGCAGAAGCTTTGCAGGAAGGAAAGATTGCGAAAATTGCAGACCAGATTGTAGAGGCAGGTCATAAAAAATTTATTATGATAGCCGGTCCATCTTCTTCCGGAAAAACAACCTTTTCTCATCGTTTGTCGATTCAGTTATCGGCACATGGACTAAAGCCTCATCCGATTGCCGTAGATAATTATTTTGTTAATCGGGAACATACCCCGCTTGATGAAGAGGGAAATTATAATTTTGAATGTTTAGAGGCAATTGATGTCAAACAGTTTAATGATGACATGAATGCGCTGCTTCGTGGAGAAGAAGTAGAAATTCCAACTTATAATTTTAAAACCGGAAAACGGGAATACAAGGGAAATTCCCTGAAATTAGAAGAGTCGGATATTCTGGTCATCGAAGGAATCCACTGCTTAAACGATAAGTTAAGTGAGACACTTCCAAAAGAAAATAAATTTAAAATCTATGTCAGTGCGCTGACCCAGTTAAATGTAGATGAACACAACCGGATTCCGACAACCGACGGTCGTTTAATCCGCAGAATAGTAAGAGATGCACGAACCAGAGGGACTTCCGCAAAAGATACCATTGCCATGTGGAACTCGGTACGAAGAGGAGAAGAGGCAAATATCTTTCCATATCAGGAAAGTGCCGATGTGATGTTTAACTCTGCTTTGATTTATGAACTTGCAGTGTTAAAGATTTATGCGGAGCCGCTTTTATTTGGAATTTCACCGGAAGAGCCAGAGTATCATGAAGCAAAACGTCTGCTGAAATTCTTTGATTATTTTGTGGGAATGCCGGGTGAGGCAGTTCCGACGAACTCTCTGCTTCGGGAATTTATTGGTGGAGGATGCTTTGACGTCTAAAAAATACCTGAAAAAAGAGTTTACAAAATAAAAACAGTGTGTTAAAATGGCGTTTGTGTCCAGTAAGATGAATAATCGCGGCTGGCAGGACCGAAAGGGGTCAGGTGAGGAAAGTCCGGGCTTCATAGGGCAGGATGCCGGATAACATCCGGTGGAGGCGACTCTAAGGACAGTGCAACAGAAATATACCGCCGGCTTATGCCGGTAAGGGTGGAAGGGCAGTGTAAGAGACTACCGCCTTTCTGGTAACAGAGAGGGCATATGTAAACCCCATCCGAAGCAAGACCGAATAAAAAGCAATGTGGCTGCCCGTCACGCTTTTAGGTTGGTCGCTTGAGTCTGTTGGCAACAGCAGAACTAGATAGATGATTATTCACGACATAACCCGGCTTACAGTTTTGCTGGATACAAAAAAGAAAGCATGAGATTACAGCTCGTAACCTTATGCTTTCTTTTTTTGTTTTTATCTTAATTTTTGACTTGTTTTTTACTGCTGTCCAAGCAGATAGTCGATAAACTGCTGAGCAGTTCTTCCGGATAAACCACCATGCTGTAATTCCCAGGCATTCGCTTTTAAGAGCAGTTCGTTTTCATCCATTTCGATATTGTTTTTCTTTGCAAGGGCAAGGACGATATTCTGGAATTCTTTCTTTTCCGGAGAACCAAAATAGATAGTGACACCAAAACGGGAAACCAGAGAAAGTTTTTCCTGTACGGTATCATTGGTATGCAGTTCTTCATCACGGTCACTCTTATCTTTAAAGGTTTCACGAATCAGATGACGGCGGTTTGAAGTTGCATAAATTAAAATGTTATTTGGTTTCTTTTCAAGACCGCCTTCGATAACGGCTTTTAAATATTTGTATTCGATTTCAAATTCTTCAAAGGATAAGTCATCCATGTAGATAATAAATTTGTAATTACGGTTTTTAATCTGTGCAATGACATCGTTTAAGTCTTTAAACTGATGTTTATAAACTTCGATGATACGCAGACCCTGGTCGTAATACTGATTTAAGATAGCTTTGATACTGGAGGATTTACCGGTTCCGGCATCCCCAAAGAGCAGACAGTTATTTGCACGTTTTCCGTTAATAAAAGCTTCTGTATTGTCAATCAGTTTTTTCTTTGGGATTTCATATCCAACCAGGTCATCTAACTGAACATGTGCAATTCTGGTGATTGGGACAATGCGTACTGTATCATCACTGGTTCTGTGTTCAAGGCGGAAGGCTTTATGAAGTCCGAGTTTTCCGACACCGAAATCTTTATAGAACTGAACCATGTCGTCCATAAATTCTTCTGTAGAAACAGATTCGCTTAAACGGTCACTTAAGGTGCAGATTCGGTCACGGATTCGTTTGTTAAACATTTTACTGTTTCCGTCGATGTTTTTGTAATGACAAAGAAGCGCAGCACAGCCGGTAGAGAAAACAGAGTCGAGTACTTCTAAATCAAAGTCATAGAGCTGTTTAAAAATTTCAAAATCATGTTTTGCCAGTTCATTGATGGTTCCATCCACCGTACCACGAATTTCGCTTGCAGTACTAAAAGCATTTTCATGATTGACAAGTAAAAATGTAAGATAATCATGCCACAGATTATCAGAAAAACCGTAGGCACCTGCCATTTCAACAAGCTGATTCATGCAGTTGTAATAAAGCGTGCGTTTTTCTTCTAAAAGAGCGGCATCGGACAGCTCTTTTGATTCATAAGCGTGGATAATAGAAACCATCTGGTCTAAGAGTTCTCCATGCTCAAAATTACGATATAAAATACATTCGTTTAAATTTATCATTTTGTGTTTCCTTCTTTCTAAATCACTAATAACGCTTTGCAAATCTTCTAAGTAATAACATTGTGCTGTGAGCGTCAAAAGTAAATTTTGTCACTCACTGATATTAGTAGTTTCCATGAACACGTAAGTTCTGAACTTCGCTTCTTAATCCTCTTAATGCATTTTTAACGGCGCTGTCACTTAAATTTCCCTCAAAATCAACAAAGAAGCGGTACTCCCAGTTGCGTTTCAGAATTGGACGGGATTCAATCTTTGTCATATTTAAGCCATTGTAGATAAAGTGAGACAGGCTGTTATAAAGGCTTCCGCTTTCATGAGGAAGTTCATAGCTGACACTGATTTTATGAGCATCTTTTGCGTAAACTTTTTTCTTTGCAACAATAATAAAACGAGTAGAATTATCAGAGTTTGTAAAAATGTTTTCACTTAAGATATTCAGTCCAAAATACTCGGCAGCATAACTGCTTGAGATGGCTGCCTGTGACAAATCATGTTCTTCAGATACTTTTTTAGCCGCCGCAGCGGTATTGCTCCATTCCTTCTGATGCCATTCTTTGTGGGCATCTAAAAATTCACGGCACTGCATCAATGCCTGTGGATGGGAATAAACAGTGCGGATGTCCGAAAGAGTCGCACCGGGAAGTGCAGTTAAAACATGCTGGCAGCGGATAATCTGTTCCCCTACGATTACATGGTCATATTTGGTCAGTAAATCATAATTATCCTGTACAATTCCGGCAGTCGAATTTTCGATTGGGAGAACCGCATAATCTGCGCGTCCGAATTTGATTTCTTCCATTGCGTCTTTCCAGGTGGCAACGTGATAGTTTTTTACATCTTCACCAAAGAAGGTTTTCATTGCTCCATAGCTGTACGCACCTTCTACTCCCTGATAGACAACGGTTACATTTTCTTTGTTAATAAAATCAATTTTTGTAAAATCGCTTGGTTCTTCGATTCCGTTTTCCTGTAAAAGCTGATACTGACGTTTTCGGCTGATGGACATAATCTGCTGGAATAGTTCTTCCACTCCACAGCGGTTAAAATCGCTTCCTGCTTTAGCGCCGAGAGTCTTTAATTTATCCTGTTCACGGCTTTTATCGAAAACAGGCTTTCCTGTTTCAATTTTAAACTGCGCCACGTTTTCACAAATCTTCATTCGTTTTTCAAAAAGACGGACTATTTCGCTGTCAATCACGTCAATTTCATCACGCATTTTTCCTAAATCTAACATGGTACTTGAATCCTCTCTATTTAGTTTTGTAGTTTCGCTTTTCGTATGTTAAAAAATCTGTCTTTTAAAGATGTATCGCTTTTTATCATACACCGACACTTTAAACCACGCAAGTTTTTTATTTACAGAATAGAGAAAAAAGGAAAGGGAAACCTATTATAAAATGGATAGAAACGAAAAAAGAAGGGAGAAGAGATAAGAATGGAGAAAAGACAACCATTTATTGTGTGTGGGATAACAGGCTGGTGTCTGGAACTGATTTTTACCGGAATATTAAGTGCGGTACGAAAAGATTTCAGTTTAAAAGGAACTTCTTCTTTATGGATGTTTCCAATTTATGGAATGGCTGCCTGTATCGGACCGGTATCGAAAAAAATTCGGCATGTCCCGATTTTTTTGAGGGGATGTTTTTATATGACTGGAATTTTCGGTGTGGAATTGGCAAGTGGAAGTGTGCTCAAGTATTTCAAAATCTGTCCCTGGGATTACAGCAGTTCACAAATTCAATATAAAGGTTTAATTCGGGCAGATTATGCTCCTTTATGGTTTTTAACCGGCCTGCTTTTTGAAAAAATACTGTCAGATAATTCTTGATATTACCAATGTTCTGGTATATTATAATAGAGAATAAAAATGGAAGATTAGTATAGTACACAGGAGGTAATGTATGAGACATTTAATGAGTCCTTTGGATTTTGACCTGGATGAATTAGACAAGGTCTTAGATTTGGCAAATGACATTGAGAAAAATCCGGCAAAGTATGCACATGCGTGTGATGGAAAGATAATGGCAACCTTATTTTATGAACCGAGTACACGTACAAGATTAAGTTTTGAATCCGCAATGCTTCGCCTGGGTGGAAAGGTATTAGGATTTTCCAGTGCAGATTCCAGTTCAGCGTCAAAAGGAGAGAGTGTAGCAGATACAATTCGTGTGGTTTCCTGTTATGCTGACATCTGTGCGATGCGTCATCCAAAAGAAGGTGCCCCGCTTGTTGCATCCATGGCATCCCAGATTCCGGTTATCAATGCCGGAGATGGTGGACATCAGCATCCAACCCAGACACTGACAGACCTGCTTACCATTCGTTCCATGAAAGGTCGTTTGGATAATATTACTATTGGATTATGTGGTGACCTGAAATTTGGTCGTACGGTTCATTCTTTAATTGAAGCGCTGGTGCGCTATGAGGGAGTTAAATTTGTTTTGATTTCTCCAGAAGAATTAAAAGTGCCGGATTACATTCGTGACGATGTGTTAAAGGCAAGTGGTCATGAATTTGAAGAAGTAGAACGTCTCGAAGAAGCCCTCCCGAAATTAGATTTACTGTACATGACCCGTGTACAGAAAGAACGTTTCTTCAATGAAGAAGATTATGTGCGAATGAAAGATTTTTATGTACTTGATAAGACAAAAATGAAACTGGCGAGTCCGGATATGCTTGTTCTTCATCCTCTTCCAAGAGTCAATGAAATTGCAACTGAAGTAGATAAAGACCCAAGAGCTGCGTATTTTAAACAGGCGCAGTACGGTGTGTATGTCAGAATGGCATTGATTCTTACATTATTGGAGGTAGAAGTATGTTAAATGTTGGGCGCTTAAATGAAGGTGTGGTATTAGACCATATTAAAGCAGGAAAGAGCATGATGATTTATCATGATTTAAAATTAGATAAAATGGATTGCTGTGTTGCAATTATCAAGAATGCAAGAAGTGAAAAAATGGGACGCAAAGACATTATTAAAATCGAGTGTCCGATCGACAGCATTGACCTTGATATTCTTGGATTTATTGACCATACGATTACTGTCAATATTGTAAAAGACGGAAGCATTGTAGAGAAAAAAGAGTTAACGCTTCCAAAAGAAATTCGAAATGTAATTAAATGTAAAAATCCACGGTGTATCACTTCTGTTGAGCAGGAATTAGACCATGTCTTTATTCTTGCAGACCCTGAAAAAGAAGTTTATCGTTGTCAGTACTGCGAAGAAAAATACCGTCGTAAATAGGAGATAAGACAAGAGGTCATAAAAAGACAGTCCTGATTTTTTTGAAATTAGGACTGCCTTTTTTAGTTATAGAGTAATAAAGAGAGAACAAAGTATGGCAGAGAGAAAAACCTATAAAGAGATTGTACGGAAATTTTTAGAAAATGATGAAGTAGTGATAGAAACCCGTTTGGATGGAGAAAGGGCGGGAGAAAAGAAGATCCTGACATCAGAAGAGGCAAAGAAAGCTCCAAAAGATGGATGGCATAGGGAGACTCTGTTTGCAAAACCAAAAGCGGTGCTTTTAGGTGGAGGACACGTTTCGCTTGCGATTGCACAATTATTAAAGATGGTAGAGTTTCGTGTAATTGTGGTAGATGAGAGAGAAGAATTTGCAAATAAGGAACGCTTTTGCTGTGCAGATGAAGTGTACTGTATGGGATTTCAGGAATTCCTTGATATAAAAGATTTTGGAGAACATGCCTATTATATTATTGTGACGAGAGGTCACAAAGATGATTATACCTGCTTAAGTGGTCTGCTTAGAAGAGAAAAGACGTATATCGGAATGATTGGCAGCAGGAAAAAAGTTGCAATTTCTTTTGATAAATTAAGAGCAGAAGGATATTTAGAAGAAGAGATTGCACAGGTGCATGCACCAATCGGGCTTGCAATCGGGGCGCAGACTCCGGCAGAGATTGCAGTCAGTATTGTAGCTGAAATTATTCAAAAGAAAAATGAATCACCAGAGATTATCAATACGCTTGAAGAAGAAATTTTGAAGGGCTTAGAAGATGAAAAATCAAAGGTTTTAGTTACGGTAATCGAAAAGAAAGGTTCTTCTCCAAGAGGAGAGGGAACAAAAATGATTGTGCGGGAAGATGGGAAAATTTATGGTACAATCGGAGGCGGTGCAGTGGAACATGAGGCAATTGAAGAGGCAAAAAATTTTGATGCCGAAAATGGATTTTTAATCAAAGACTATGACTTGTCGAATGCAAAAGCAGCTACCCTTGGAATGGTTTGCGGAGGGCAGGTAAAAGTTATGTTTGAACGTCTGTAAAATCAAGGGTAGAAAGATTGGTAAGTGAAATTAAAAACAGGAGGAAAAGAACATGGAACAGGATATCAAAAAACAAATTGTCGGAATACTTGAAAAAGACTGCCGTTTAAGTGCAGAAGAAATAGCAGTGATGCTTGGAAAAGAGACAAAAGAAGTGGAACTGGCAATAAAAGAACTTGAAAAAGAGGGGATTTTATGCGGGTATCATGCCCTGGTAAACTGGGATAAAGTAGATGATGATACCGTAACTGCGTTAATCGAATTAAAAGTAACACCGCAGGGCGGAGACGGTTTTAATAAAATCGCCGAACAGATTTATCAGTATCCGCAGGTAGAAACGCTGTATTTAATGTCAGGAGCATATGATTTCCTTGTTATGGTAAGAGGGAAAAGTATCAAAGATATTTCGCTGTTCGTGTCTGAAAATCTGGCTTCTATCGAAGAAGTACAAAGCACAGCAACTTACTTTACTTTGACAAAATATAAAGAACAGGGTGTAAATCTGACAAGAAAAAAACAGGATGGAAGAATGGTGATTACCTTATGAGAGAATTTGTAACAGAAAAAGTAAAGCAGATTAAGCCATCCGGAATTCGAAAATTTTTCGATGTAGTCAGTGAAATGCCGGATGCAATTTCTCTTGGAGTGGGCGAGCCGGATTTTGATACTCCATGGCACATTCGGGATGCAGGAATCAAGTCATTAAAAGCAGGAAAAACTTTTTATACTTCAAATGCAGGACTGATGGAGCTTCGAGAAGAAATCTGCCGTTATACCGAAGAAAAAATGCATGTTTCTTATGACCCGAAATCGGAAGTGTTTATCAGCGTGGGCGGAAGTGAGGCAATTGATATTGCATTTCGTGCGACACTTGATATCGGAGATGAAGTGATTATTCCGGAACCGGCTTTTGTTTCTTATGTGCCGTGTGCCCGGCTTGCAGGGGCTGTTCCGGTTACAATTCCATTAAAAGCAGAGAATGAATTTCGTCTGACACCGGAAGAATTGGAATCCGCAATTACTCCAAAATCAAAGATTTTACTGTTATCTTATCCGAATAATCCGACAGGGGCAATCATGGAAAAGGCAGATTTAGAAGCCCTGTGTCCGATTATTGAAAAGTATGACTTATTAGTCGTATCGGATGAAATTTACAGTGAGTTAAGTTATAAATCTGCACACGTAAGCATTGCATCACTTCCGGGAATGAGAGAGAGAACCATCGTGATTAATGGATTTTCAAAAGCATTTGCCATGACTGGATGGCGTCTTGGCTATGCGCTTGCACCTGCGCCTGTTATGAAGCAGATGATAAAGCTGCATCAGTTTGCGATTATGTCTGCACCGACGACTAGTCAATATGCGGCCATCAGTGCATTAAAAAATGGCAATCCGGATGTGATTGAGATGAGAATGGCTTATGACCAGAGACGACGTTTCTTAATGCATACCTTAAAACGGCTTGAAATTCCGTGTTTTGAGCCTTACGGTGCATTTTATATCTTCCCGGATATCTCAAAATTTGGTATGACATCGGAAGAATTTGCAACAAAACTCTTACGGGAAGAAAAAGTAGCGGTTGTTCCGGGCAGTGCATTCGGAGCATGTGGAGAGGGATTTGTCCGTATTTCGTATGCGTATTCGATTGAAGAATTAAAGGCAGCATTTGAAAGAATTGAGAAATTCATCGAAAAAATACGATAAAAAAAGAAAAAAGGCTGGACATTTTAGTGCGTAAAAGCTATTATTAATTATAATTTTACAGCAATAAATAGCGTTGAGGAGGATACAAACGAAAATGAAGAAAGTAGTAAAATTCGGCGGAAGCTCTTTAGCAAGCGCAGAACAGTTTAAAAAAGTGGGTGATATCATCCGTGCTGACGAAACAAGAAGATTTGTTGTACCGTCTGCACCGGGAAAAAGAAATTCAAATGATACAAAAGTAACCGATTTACTTTATAAATGTTACCGTGCAGCAGAAAAAGGTCACACTGATTTTGATAAAGTATTAACGGAAATTAAAGCACGTTATCAGGAAATTATCGATGGACTTGGCTTAGGTCTTTCTTTAGAAGAAGATTTTAATATCATCGAAGAAAAATTTAAAAATCATGCAGGTGAAGAGTATGCAGCATCAAGAGGAGAATACTTAAACGGAAAAATCATGGCAGATTATTTAGGCTATGAATTTGTAGACTCTGCAAAAATTATCCGTTTTGACGGAGAAGGTCAGTTTGATATGGAAATGACAAACCGTCTGACCAGAGAATATTTAAAGGATAAAGAAAATGCAGTAATTCCGGGATTCTATGGAGCAATGGAAGATGGAACAGTAAAAACATTTTCAAGAGGTGGTTCCGATATTACCGGTTCTATCGTAGCAGGTGCACTTGATGCAGATTTATATGAAAACTGGACAGATGTATCCGGTTTCCTTGTAACAGACCCGAGAATTATTGAAAATCCAAAATCTATTGATACCATTACCTATCGTGAACTGCGCGAATTGTCTTACATGGGTGCGACTGTACTGCATGAAGATGCAATCTTTCCTGTAAGAAAAGCAGGGATTCCGATTAATATCCGAAATACAAACAGACCGGAAGATGCAGGTACTATGATTGTAGAAGATACCTGTAAAAAACCGGCTTATACCATCACAGGTATTGCCGGTAAAAAAGGATTCTGTTCTTTATTTATTGAAAAATCCATGATGAACTCTGAAATTGGATTTGGCAGAAAAGTACTTCAGGTTCTGGAGAAAGAAGGAATTTCTTTTGAACATCTGCCATCCGGTATTGATACAATGACCCTGTTTATTCATCAGGATGAGTTTGCAGAAAAAGAACAGCAGGTAATTTCCGGAATTCATCGTGCAGTCAATCCGGACTTTATGGAATTAGAATCTGACCTGGCATTAATCGCAGTTGTAGGACGCGGTATGCGTTCAAACAGAGGAACAGCAGCAAGAATCTTTGCGGCACTGGCTCATGCCAATGTAAACGTAAAAATGATTGATCAGGGTTCCAGTGAATTAAATGTCATCATCGGTGTAAGAAATGAAGATTTTGAGGTCGCTGTAAAAGCAATTTACGATATTTTTGTAACAACTCAGCTGTAATCATAATAAGCATAATGAGAAGGAAAAAGTACATTCGATTTTTTGGATGTACTTTTTTTGTTGACAAAATCTAAAATATCACGTATACTACAAGTGTACTAAGACAGATAGTACACTAAATACACACGGACAGCATAGAAAGGAAGTGAAACTTCAAATGGTCGTAATTGATTATCAAAATCGAAAACCGATTTATGAACAGATTGTAGAACGATTTCAGATGCTGATTGTAAAAGGAATTTTAGAGCCGGACTCGCAGATGCCATCGGTACGTGCGCTTGCGACAGAACTTTCGATTAATCCAAATACGATACAGAAAGCTTATGCCGTACTGGAACAGGAGGGGTATATCTATCCGATAAAAGGAAGGGGAAATTTTGTTTCGGGAAATCAGGCATTAGTCAAACAAAAAAAAGAAGATTTTCTTTTAAAACTGCATGGGATATTAAAAGAAGGAAAGGAAATCGGAGTGACCGGTGCACAATGTCTGGAATGTGTGAATTCCGTATTCAAGGAGGGAGAACATGATTAATACAACACAGCTTTCAAAACAGTTTGGAGATTTAAAAGCCGTAGATAAAATTAGTCTCCAAATTGTGGATAACAGTATTTTCGGACTTGCGGGAACAAACGGAGCTGGAAAAAGTACCTTCCTTCGTATGCTTGCAGGGGTGTTAAAGCAGGATGAAGGAGAGATTGAAATCGATGGAGAAGCAGTCTGGGAAAATGAAAAGATAAAAGGTGAAATTTTCTTTTTGCCGGATAATGCTTATTTTCCGCCAAATGTGACACCACAGCAGATGGCAGGTTACTATAGTATTTATTACAGTAAATTTAATAAAAAACGGTTTCAGGAGTTATGCGATAAATTAGAGTTAGATACCAAACGAAAAATCAATACATTTTCAAAAGGAATGAAGCGTCAGGTGTCGATGCTGCTTGGAATCTGTGCAGGAACAAAATACTTGTTTTGTGATGAAACATTTGATGGGTTAGACCCTGTGATGCGTCAGGCAGCAAAAAGTATTCTTGCATACGAGGTGACGGAACGTCCTTTTACACCAATTATTGCATCTCATAATTTAAGGGAATTAGAAGATATCTGCGACCATGTAGGATTATTACATAAAGGCGGAGTTTTGCTTTCAAGAGAACTGGAGGATATGAAAATGCATATCCATAAAGTGCAGTGCGTGATTCAAAATCCGCTTTTGGAAGAAGAGTTGCTTCGGGAACTTGATGTTGTACAGTCTGAAAAGCGTTTATCTTTATTGACCTTAATTGTAAGAGGTGAAAAAGACAAGATAATGGAAACGGTAGAAAGTAAATTTCCGCTGTTTGCAGAGATGATACCGCTTACACTGGAAGAAATCTTTATCAGCGAAACGGAGGTGGCAGGATATGACATCAAAAAACTGTTTTTCTAAAATGCTAGTACGAGATTTAAAAGAGAGAGGCGTCTGGCTGATTAGTTCCATTATTTTATTTCTCCTGATTTATCCGGTTCAGATTTTAATGAGTCTGGATGCAATTGCTTCTTATATGAAAGGGGAAGAAGAATTTCAAAGCAGAATTACAGAACAGTTTTCAAGTCTGATTAGTTTTGGAAATGGGATCATGTATGTTGCAATCGTAATCATGGCGTTTTTACTGGCAATGTCAGGATTCTGGTACGTATATTCGGGAGTAAAAACAGATTTTTATCACAGTCTTCCGATAAAAAGAGAAAAATTGTTTTTAGAACGCTATGTTACTGGAATTTTGATTTTTATAGTTCCGTATTTCATTAGTCTGATACTTGGATATGGTGCCGGAATCATGAAAGGAGCAGAGACTTCTGGAATTTTAAGTTTATGTGCAAAAGGGTTTGTCACAAATGTTGTGTTGTTTTTGCTTTTTTATAATCTTGCAGTTTTAGGCGTTCTGCTTACCGGAAATTTATTTACCGGAGTTTTGGCGTATGGGGCATTTTTAAGTTACGGAGTTTTGTTAGAGAGTACAATTGGTCTAACAAAAGTAGCTTTTTTTACAACTTATATAGATAACTCAAGATTGAGTCAGGTTTTTGAAGGGAAACTTGGAAAGTTAAGTCCACTTTATGTGTTTGATATGATTCTGTCAAATAATAAGATTTCGATGAAGGATGTCAGTGTAGTCTTTGGAATCTCAGTGCTGTTTTTGGTAATCTGCATGTTTGTTTATAAAATTCGTCCGACAGAAGCTTATCATAAATCAATTGCTTTTAAGAAGTTACAGCCAATTATAAAGGTTGCAGTTGTCATTCCGGTTTCAGCATGTGTAGGCATTTTATCAAGTGAAATTGTCGGACGAAATTTTATCTGGTATGTGGGAGGTTTGCTTGTTACTGCTGTGCTCTTATCCTTTGCAATGGAATTTTTATATTATTTAGATATCAGAGAATGTATTCGTCCAAAAATTTCTACCGGATTAATTCTGGGAATGCTGGTGATAATGGCGGTGACATTAAAGTTGGATTTAATAGGATTTGATACCTATTTACCAAAAGAATCAAGAGTAAAAAACATGTCCATTTATATTGATGGATTAAACAGCTGTTATGATTATCCGGAAGGCGCCGGAGAGATGTACGGAACAGTTCCTTTTTTACAGAATACCAAGATAGAAGAGTTTGATGCCATTTATCAGCTTGCGAAAAAAGCAGTTGCAATTCAAAAAGCAGATAAGGTAACTGCAGATTCTGAAATAACAGATTCCGAAGAACTTTATTTTTCTGTTTGCTATGAAATGAAAAATGGAAAAGAGGTTTACCGCGGATACTGCATTCCGAAGGATGAAGAAAATCTGAAATTAATTGCAGATATTTATGATAATTGGGAGTTTAAACGACAGGTTCTTCCGGTAGAATATGTAAAAGAAGAAAAGATTTCTTCTCTTGAAATTGCGGATCTCCAGTCATCTCATGTTTCCGAACTCTCTAAAGAGACAATAAAAAGTCTGTTTAAAACCTGTAAAAATGAATGGGAGTCTGCAACCTATGAGCAGTTGAGTAACGATAAAGTACTTGGACTTTTACGGTTTTATCTGGAGTATGACAGAGAAGACGGTGATTATTATAATGGATCCAGATATGTAAGTGTTCCGGTTTACTCAGGTTTTCAGCAGACGAGAAAACTTTTAGAGCAAAATGGCTGTAAAATGATGACATTTGAAGATTATGATAAGGTAAGAGGAATTGAGATAAGTCAATATGATGATAAAACAGGAGACCGTGGAGCTATCTTGAATGTCACCGATGAAAATCAGATTCGGGAAATACTTGAGGCTCTTTATATAACAGATAACAGTGAAATATTTGATATAAGTACGATAAACTATCAGATTGAAGTTAAGATTGACTGGAAATCGGAGGTCTTTAACAATACGGATGGTTTTTGCAGCTGTTATTTCCGCACCGATGAAGTACCGGAATTTGTAACAAAAGCATTAGAAGAATAAATAATAACACCTGTGCCAATTAATGAGCTTTGGCATGGGTGTTTTTCGTTCATTGACAATCGGATAAAAAGCAGAGTAAAATAAGGGCATCATAAAAAGAAATGATAACAATGTACGTTCGGGGACTTTATGATACGTGCTTTTGTGGCTGATTTTTTGCCGGCTGCACCAAAGTTAAGTACAGAAAGCTTCCGGGAGTACATGATCAGGAACAAGGAGGAACACATGAGACGAAAGTTATCCTTTGATGATGAAAAGGATTTGGTTTTGCTTGGCAAAGCACTTTCTTCTGAAATCAGAATAAAAATCTTAAAACTGCTTGACACCAAACCTTACTGTGTCAATGAAATCGCAGAGCTTTTAAAGATTCCGGCATCTTCAGCAGCCTTAAATGTAAAAGTATTAGAGGAGGCACAGCTGATACGGACGGAGTTAAAACCCGGGGTCAGAGGTTCTATGAAGTTGTGCTTAAGACAAAATGATGAACTGCTTTTACTTCTAAGAAAAGGAGAAAAGAAAAAGAAAGAGGAAGTCATTTCCATGCCGGTTGGAAATTATGTGGATTATAAAGTTGCACCGACCTGTGGAATTGTCAATACAGAGGACTATATTGACGGGGAGGATGAACCAAGATGCTTTTATAATCCACTGCGTACAACGGCAAAGCTGGTCTGGTTTGCAAAGGGGTATCTGGAATACCGTTTTCCAAATGCCGGAATCCAGAATGGGCAAGTCAGACGACTGGAATTATCTGCGGAGCTTTGCTCAGAAGCACCGGATTATAATATGGAATGGCCATCCGATATTACTCTTTGGATTAATCAGAGAGAAGCAGGAACGTGGACGTGTCCAAGTGATTTTGGAGGACGCAGAGGAAAATTAAATCCAGACTGGTGGGAAGACAAGAATACCCAGTATGGAAAGTTGAAAGTCTGGACATTGGAGGAGGACGGAACATATCTCGACGGAAAAAAAGTAAATGATGTTTCAGTAACAGACTATTGTCTGGCAGATGGTCCGTTTATCTCTGTGCGAATTGGAGTAAAAGAGGATGCAAAGCATCAGGGCGGTGTGAATTTGTTTGGAAATTCATTTGGAGATTATCCACAGGACATTGTGATGCGGATTCTATATGAGTAAATAAAACTTGAAAAAATCAAGTTTTGTGGTATAATAAAAACAATAATATTGTTTTAAAACAGAAATTATATTTTTGAAAATTTGGGAAGGGGAACGACATGTTAAACGAAAGTATCAAAAAACTGGTTACTTATGGGATGGAAACCGGACTCGTACCGGAATGTGAAAGAAACTACACAATTAATCTGTTGCTGGATTTATTTCATCAGGATGATTATGAAGAGCCGCAGGAAGAATATACAAATGTAGATTTGGAATCAACCTTAAAAGAATTGCTTGATGAAGCGGTTACAAGAGGTATTATTGAGGACAGCATCGGTTACCGCGATTTATTTGATACCAAGATTATGAATTGTCTGATGCCACGTCCGGCACAGGTACAGCAGAAATTCAAAGAAGAGTATGCCAAATCACCGGAATGTGCGACTGCTTATTTTTATAAATTAAGTCAGGACAGTGATTACATTCGTCGTTACCGTATTAAAAAAGATAGAAAATGGACGGCAGAAAGTCCTTATGGCACAATTGATATTACCATTAACCTTTCGAAACCGGAAAAAGACCCGAAAGCAATTGCGGCAGCTAAAAATGCAAAACAGAGCAGTTATCCAAAATGTCAGCTTTGTATGGAAAACGAAGGTTATGCAGGTCGTTTAAATCATCCGGCGAGAGAAAATCACAGAATTATTCCGATTACAATCAATGACAGCAAGTGGGGATTCCAGTATTCTCCTTATGTTTACTATAATGAACACTGTATCGTATTTAATGGACAGCATGTGCCGATGAAGATTGAGAGGGCTGCATTTGTAAAATTATTTGATTTTGTAAAACAGTTCCCACATTATTTCCTTGGTTCTAATGCAGATTTACCAATCGTAGGTGGTTCAATTTTAAGCCATGACCATTTTCAGGGTGGTCATTACACCTTTGCAATGGCAAAAGCGCCAATCGAAGAGCACGTTACCATTCCGGGATATGAAGATGTGGAAGCCGGAATCGTAAAATGGCCGCTTTCTGTTTTGAGAATTCGTCACAAGGATGAGAAACGCCTGATTGATTTGGCGACCCATGTATTAGAAGTGTGGAGAGGATATACAGATGAGTCAGCTTTTATCTTTGCAGAAACAGAGGGAGAACCGCATAATACGATTACTCCGATTGCAAGAAAAAAAGGCGATGTATATGAGCTTGATTTAACTTTAAGAAATAATATCACGACCAAAGAGCATCCGCTTGGTGTCTATCATCCACATGCTCAGTATCATCACATTAAAAAAGAAAATATCGGTCTGATTGAGGTTATGGGACTTGCAGTACTTCCGGCAAGATTGAAAGACGAATTAGAGCTGCTTGCTGAGTATCTGGTTGAGAAAAAAGACCCGGCTGAAAATGAAAGCCTGAAAAAACATGCAGACTGGGTAAAGGAATTTTTACCGAAATACGAAGAGATTACCAAAGAAAATGTAATGGGAATCCTGGAAGAAGAAGTCGGACAGGTATTTGTAAAAGTCTTAGAGGACGCAGGTGTTTATAAATGTACGAAAGAGGGAAGAGACGCCTTTAAACGTTTTATTTCCGTATTATAAAAGCAGAATAGAATGAGTAGAACAAAAAGGGAATTGTCATGTTAAAAATGGCAGTTCTCTTTTTTATCTCAATCTTCGATTTGAATATCCGTTCTTACCTTGTTTGTTTTCTTTTAAGTGTGCTATAATGGGTGAAAAGAAAAGAAAAGAAAAGGAAAGGTCGATAAAATACAAAATGAAAAAAAGAGTAGAAGATTCACAGACCGAGCAGACGTATCTGATGCGTCCCATTTATTTAAATGAATATGGAAATCTTTTTGGTGGTCAGCTGATGGAATGGATCGATGAGATCGCCAGTATTGTAGCAATGCGCCACAGTGAGGCAGACATTACGACCGCCTGCATTGATAATTTGAATTTTAAAGAGGGTGCAACCGTAAATGATGTCATTGTGCTTCGCGGAAAGATTACTTATGTAGGAAGAACTTCCATGGAAGTGCGGGTTGATACTTATGTGGAAAGTCGTCATGGAATCCGCAAGGTTATCAACCGTGCTTACGTGGTTATGGTCGCGGTGGATGAGCATCACCATCCGATTCCGGTTCCGGGTCTGGTTGTAGAATCAGAATCGGAAAAAGCAGAGTGGGAAGGCGGCGAAAAACGCTACGCACTCAGAAAAGAAAGAAGAAGAGAGGGCTATTAGATGAGCGAAAAAATCCTGCTGATAGACGGGCACAGTATTTTAAATCGGGCGTTTTACGGACTTCCGGAGCTTACAAATGCAGAAGGACTTCATACAAATGCTATTTATGGCTTTTTAAATATTTTATTTCGGATTGTAGAAGAAGAAAAACCGGATTATTTAACGGTGGCATTTGATTTGCATGCACCGACCTTTCGCCATAAGATGTATGCAGATTATAAGGGAACCAGAAAGGGCATGCCTCAGGAGCTAAGAGAGCAGGTTCCGGTTATGAAAGATGTCTTAATGGCGATGGGGATTACGATTGTCGCAAAGGAAGGCTACGAGGCAGATGACCTGCTTGGAACATTGGCAAAAAAGAGCGAAGCAAAGGGAATGGATGTAACGGTGCTTTCCGGAGACCGTGATTTGCTTCAGCTTGCAAGTAAGCATATCTGTATCCGAATTCCAAAGACCAGATTTGGAAAAACTACGATTGAGGATTATTTTGAAGAAAATGTCAAAGAAAAATATCAGCTGACACCGGCACAGATTATTGAATTAAAGGCGCTGATGGGTGATTCTTCCGATAATATTCCGGGGCTTCCGGGCGTGGGAGAAAAGACTGCGACAAAGATTTTGCTGGAATATGGCACGGTGGAAAATGCATGGAAACATGTCGAAGAATTAAAGCCGAATAAAGCGAAAAATGCGTTCTTAGAACATTATGATATGGCAATTTTAAGTAAAAAACTTGCGACTATCAATATTGACAGTCCGATTGAATATGACTGGGAAAGTGCGAGAATCGGAGAATTTTACACAAAAGAAGCTTATGAATATTTTAAAGAACTGGAATTTAAAAATTTCTTATCCCGTTTTGAAGAAGGGGCAGAACCGGCAAAAATTGCAGTTTCTTTTCAAAACGTAACCGATTTTACAGAGGCAGATGCGCTGTTTGAAAAACTGGTGAAAGAACCGGAACTTGGAATTGAAGTTTTAAGAGAAGCACATCAGTTTTTGGGTCTTGGACTTGCATGGAATAATAAAGAAAAAGAAGAAGTGGAAACAGTCTGCATTTTTCCACAGGGATTTTTAACAGAAAGTTATCTGATGGACCAGGTGCAGAAGCTTTGTGAAAAAGTAGAAATGATAGATGCTCTTGATGTAAAAGAGACAATTTCAGAAATTTCAAAAGTTTCGCATAAGAAGGTGTTTGATGCCGGAATTGCTGCGTATCTGTTAAATCCACTGAAATCTTCTTACACTTATGATGATATTGCAAAAGAGTACTTAGGAGAAATGCTTCCGGCAAAAGAAGACTTGATTGGAAAACTTTCCTATACAAAGGCAATGAGTGAAAAAGAAGCAAAAGAGAAAGAAGTCGCAAAAAGTATCTGTTATATGGCATATACAGCATTAAGAAGCCGGAAGGCGCTGATGGAAGCACTTGAAAACAATAATATGAAAGCGCTTTTTGAGGACGTAGAACTGCCGCTGTTATTTACACTTTCTAATATGGAAAAAGAGGGAATCCGCGTCAATGCAGAAGCCTTAAAAGAATATGGAAGTCAGCTTGAGGTAAAAATCAAAGCATTAGAAAGCCAGATTTATGAAGAAGCAGGAGAAGAGTTTAACATCAACTCGCCAAAACAGCTTGGTGTAATTTTATTTGAAAAATTACAGCTTCCGGGTGGGAAAAAGACGAAGACCGGATACTCAACCGCAGCAGATGTTCTGGAGAAACTTGCACCGGAACATAAACTGGTAGCAGATATCCTGGAATATCGTCAGCTTGCAAAATTAAAATCCACTTATGCGGACGGACTTGCCGGATTTATCGGGGAAGACGGCAGAATTCATTCTACGTTTAATCAGACGATTACGGCAACCGGAAGAATCAGCAGTACAGAGCCGAATCTTCAGAATATTCCGATCCGTATGGAACTGGGACGCCTGATTCGTAAAGTCTTTATTCCAGAAGATGGATTTGTATTTGTGGATGCGGATTATTCCCAGATTGAACTTCGTGTGCTTGCGCATTTATCAGGGGATGAAAATCTGATTGAAGCCTATAAAGAAGCGCAGGATATTCACCGAATGACGGCTTCTCAGGTCTTTCATGTTCCGTTTGAAGAGGTGACGGATTTACAGAGAAG
Organism: Blautia stercoris; assembly: GCF_054657695.1. Lineage (NCBI taxonomy): Bacteria > Bacillati > Bacillota > Clostridia > Lachnospirales > Lachnospiraceae > Blautia > Blautia stercoris. Next base: position 778,692 of record NZ_BAAHYF010000001.1, on the reverse strand, counting down.
AAATGCAAAAGCGGTGAACTTTGGAATTGTATATGGAATCAGTTCGTTTGGATTGTCACAGGATTTAAGTATTACAAGAAAAGAAGCAGCGGAATATATTGAAAATTATTTTGCTACTTATCCAAAGATTAAAGGCTTCTTAGATGGACTCGTAACAGAGGCAAAAGAACAGGGATATGTGGAAACAATGTTTCAAAGACGTCGTCCGGTGCCGGAAATTCGTTCCGGAAACTTTATGCAGAGATCTTTTGGGGAACGTGTAGCGATGAATTCTCCGATTCAGGGAACGGCAGCGGATATCATCAAGATTGCAATGATTCGTGTGGAACAGGCATTAAAAGAGCAGAATCTGGAGTCACGTCTGATTTTACAGGTACACGATGAACTGTTGATCGAAGCCAAAGAAGACGAGGTCGAGGCAGTAAAGGCAATTTTAGAGCGGGAAATGAAAGGTGCGGCAAACCTGGCGGTTCCGCTTGAAATTGATATGCATACCGGAACAAACTGGTATGAGGCAAAATAAAAACCTGGAAAAAATACAAGATGAATCATAACGTACGAAAGGGGAAAGTGGTATGAGAGTAATAGGGGTAACCGGTGGAGTTGGTTCCGGAAAAAGTGCGGTTTTAAATTATATTGAAGCACATTTTGATGCAAGAATTATAAAGGCAGATGATGTCGGGCATCTGTTGATGATGCCGGGGCAAGTCTGCTATGAACCGGTCATTCAACTGTTTGGTGAGTGGATTGTCAAAGAGGATGGTTCATTAGATCGTGAAACGATTTCAAAGATTGTATTTGAGAAAAAAGAAATTCTTGAAAAGTTAAATGCAATCATTCATCCGGCGGTAAAAAAATATATTTTAAGAGAGATTGAACGTTCCAAAAAAGAAAAAACCGAATTTTTCTTTATCGAAGCAGCTCTTTTAATTGAAGAAAAATATGATGAAATCTGTGATGAATTGTGGTATATTTATTGCGAAAAAGAAGTCCGCATGGAACGTCTGCGCCATAATCGTGGGTATTCCGATAAAAAGATTGAGCAGATGTTAAAGAACCAGCTCTCAGATGAGGAGTTTGAGTCTAAATGCGACTTCCAGCTTTATAATAGTGAAGATGTGGCACATACCTATCTTCAGATTGAAAGGAAAATGAGGACTTATTATGAATCTATGTAGCATTGCCAGTGGAAGCAGTGGAAACTGCATCTATGTAGGCAGTGATAAAACCAGTGTTCTTGTAGACGCAGGAATCAGCGGAAAACGAATTGAGCAGGGATTAAACAGTATTGAGCGTACCACAAAAGACTGCGATGCAATTTTAATCACTCATGAACATTCTGACCATGTCAAAGGACTTGGAGTGCTTGCAAGAAAATACCACATTCCAATTTATTGCACCAAAGGTACAATGGAAGAATTAAAACAAATGTCAATGCTTGGAAAGATGCCGGAGGGACTCTATCGTCCGATTCTGGCAGAAGAAGCATTTTCAATTGGAGATTTATCCATTCTGCCATTTGAAATTTCACATGATGCGGCAGAACCGGTAGGCTATCGGGTTTCTCATGGAGAAAAATCGGTAGGGATTGCAACGGATATGGGAGTCTATGACGAAAAAATCGTTGAAAACCTTCAGGGACTCGATGCTCTGCTTTTAGAGGCAAACCATGATGTGAGGATGCTTCAGGTCGGCGCTTATCCGTATTCTTTAAAGCAGAGAATTTTAGGGGAAAAAGGACATTTATCCAATGAATCGGCGGGAAGGCTGCTCTGCCGTCTGCTTCATGATAAAATGAAACAGATTATGCTTGGACATTTAAGCCGGGAAAATAATTATGAGATGCTTGCTTATGAGACGGTGTGTGCAGAAGTGACGATGGGAGAAAATCCATGGAAATCTTCGGATTTCAAAATATCTGTTGCGCACAGAGACCGTGCATCTGAACTGATAACCGTATAGAAAAATTTTAGATAGAAAACAGGTTGTAAAATGCAGCAAAATGCAGTAAGATAAAACATAAAAAATACGCTTGGAATTTTTGAGAGTGAAAAAGGAGAACATTTAAAATGAAAAAAACGATTATCACCGTAGTAGGACAGGACACAGTGGGAATTATTGCAAAGGTATGTACCTATCTTGCAGAAAATAAAATTAACATTCTTGATATTTCACAGACAATCATCGATGGCTATTTTAATATGATGATGATTACAGATACTTCAAAGTCTGAGAAGAAACTGGATAAGATTTCTACAGATCTGACAGAATTAGGCGAACAAATCGGTGTTGCAATCCATGCACAGCATGAAGACATTTTTAACAAAATGCATCGTATCTAGTACAGCGTAAATTAAGTAGCTGCTATATTGATGCTGAATATTTGCGGGACTGGTAGTTCTGAGTTTAGTTCTAATTTCTGAAAGGATAAAAATACACATGATTAACATATTTGAAGTAAATGAAACGAATAAAATGATTGAGCAGGAAAACCTGGATGTGCGTACCATTACAATGGGAATCAGCCTCTTAGACTGTATCGATTCTGATTTACAGCAGGTAAACCGCAAGGTTTATGAAAAAATTACAACACTGGCAAAAAATCTGGTAGAAACCGGAGAAGAGATTTCAAAGGAATATGGAATTCCTGTTGTAAATAAACGAATTTCCGTGACCCCGATTGCACTGATTGGCGGTGCGGCATGTAAAGCACCGGAAGATTTTGTGACTCTGGCTCAGACATTGGATAAAGCCGCAAAAAAAGTTGGGGTAAACTTTATCGGTGGTTATTCCGCAACCGTTTCAAAAGGAATGACGAAAGCAGATGAAATGCTGATTCGTTCCATTCCGGAAGCACTGGCTACAACAGAGAGAGTCTGCAGTTCTGTTAATCTTGGCTCTACAAAAACAGGTATCAATATGGATGCTGTAAAATTAATGGGTGAAATTGTGCTTGCCACTGCAAATGCAACAAAAGAACAGGATTCTCTTGGCTGCGCAAAGCTGGTTGTATTTTGTAATGCACCGGATGATAATCCATTTATGGCAGGTGCGTTCCATGGAGTAACAGAAGCCGATGCAATTATCAATGTCGGAGTTTCCGGCCCGGGAGTTGTAAAAACTGCTCTTGAAAAAGTACGTGGAAAAGATTTTGAAGTATTATGCGAAACCATTAAGAAAACAGCATTTAAAGTAACACGTGTTGGACAGCTGGTTGCAAAAGAAGCTTCCAAACGTCTTGGTATTCCGTTTGGTATCGTAGACTTATCGCTTGCTCCGACACCGGCTATTGGTGATAGTGTAGCAGGAATCTTAGAAGAAATCGGTCTGGAATATGCAGGTGCACCTGGAACAACGGCAGCACTTGCACTCTTAAATGATCAGGTCAAAAAAGGCGGAGTTATGGCATCTTCTTACGTTGGTGGCTTAAGTGGTGCATTTATTCCAGTCAGTGAAGACCAGGGAATGATTGATGCGGTAAAAGCAAATGCACTGACCATTGAAAAATTAGAGGCAATGACCTGTGTCTGCTCTGTAGGTCTTGACATGATTGCAATTCCAGGAGATACAAAGGCAACTACCATTTCCGGTATCATTGCAGATGAATGTGCAATCGGTATGGTAAACCAGAAAACAACAGCCGTTCGTGTGATTCCGGTCATCGGAAAAGGCGTAGGCGAAACAGTAGAATTTGGTGGTCTGTTGGGATATGCACCGATTATGCCGGTGAATCCATATTCTTGTGATGCATTTGTAAATCGTGGCGGAAGAATTCCAGCTCCAATTCACAGCTTTAAAAACTAAAAAAGCCAAAATTGCAGATGGCAGACAAAGCAGGAAGAAAAAAATGTACCATAGATTTTGGCTTGACAAAAGAGTTAGATTATGCTAACTTTGGAGTAGAAACAGAAACAAAGACAGCTGAAAAAGAAAGAAGATGTTGATATGAATATAGGTACATTTGTTGTTTTAGTTATTGTAGCATGCATTGTTGGTCTGGCAGCACGAAAGGTCTGGAAAGATAAAAAATCCGGAAAGAGCTGCAGTAGTTGCGGAGGCAGTTGTGGTGGATGCAGCGGATGCCATCCGGCACCATCAAAGAAAAAATAAAAAACAATAAAGATAGAAATACGATGAATCATTATAAATAATGGTTCATCGTATTTTTTTGTTTCATCAAAATTGGGGATATGGTAGAATAAAGCATAAACTTAAGTGAGGCAGAAGAAAACCCTAAGGTAAAAAAGAAAGGAAGCGAAGCATGACGGATTATGTAAGTTTACAAGATGTAACAAAAACCTACCGCATGGGTGAGATTACAATAAAGGCAGCAGATGGAATCAGTTTTGATGTACAAAAAGGCGAGTTTGTCATTGTAGTCGGACCAAGTGGTGCGGGAAAGACAACCGTTTTAAATATTCTTGGAGGCATGGATGTTGCAACTTCCGGAAAAGTATTTGTAGACGGAGCGGAGATTACAAAATATCGGGGGAAAAAACTGATTCAGTATCGAAGAGAAGAGATTGGATTTGTCTTTCAGTTTTATAATTTAATGCAGAATCTGACAGCACTTGAAAATGTGGAACTTGCAATGCAGATTTGTAAATATCCGCTTGATGCCAAAAAAGTATTAGAAGAAGTAGGCTTAAAAGAACGAATGAACAATTTTCCCGCACAGCTTTCCGGAGGAGAGCAACAAAGGGTGGCGATTGCACGTGCACTTGCGAAAAATCCAAAATTACTGCTGTGTGATGAGCCGACAGGCGCTCTTGATTATGTAACAGGAAAAGCAATTTTGAAATTATTGCAGGATACCTGTCGGGAAAAAGAAATGACGGTAATTGTCATTACCCATAACTCGGCTCTTGCACCGATGGCAGACCGTGTGATTAAGATTCGGAATGGAAAAGTGGCAGAAACCGTATTAAATGAGAAACCGATGCCGGTAGAAGAGATTGAATGGTAGGAAGAAAGGAAAAAGATGAAAGCATTTTGGAAGGATTTCTTTCGGGAAATCAGTAAAAATAAAGGTCGTTTTCTATCCGTATTTTTCATCGTTTTGTTAGGTTCAGCATTTTTTTCCGGAATCCGCTCGGCAGAAGGTGATATGAAAGTATCAGCAGATCGATATTATGACGATGTCGATTATATGGATTTGAAAATACTTGGAACAATGGGTCTGACGGATGAGGATTTAAAGGATATCCAAAATACAGAGAGAGTAAAAAATGTAACCGGAGGACATACCTTAGAAGTCTTACATAAAGTAGGAGAAAAAGAACAGGTTGTCAAATTAATTGCGCTGACGGACAAAGTAAATGAGCCACAAATCAAAGAAGGAAGGATGCCGGAAAATTCAGACGAAATTTTAGTGGACGAGAGTTTTTTGAGTTATTCAGACTGTAAAATCGGAGATAAAGTGACATTTGAATCCGGAACAGACGAGGCAGTTACGGATTCTCTGACAGGAGATACCTTTACAATTGTCGGAACTGCGACACTGCCGTATTATATGGATTTAAACAGGGGAACAGGTTCAATTGGAACAGGAAGTATTAACAGTTTTGCACTCTTAGAGCCGGAAGTATTTACTTCAGATGTTTACACAGAACTTTATGTACAGATAGATGGAGCGAAAGAGTCAGCCAGCTATAGTGACGAATATGATAAAACAGTTAAGAAAGTACAAAAGAAAATAGAAGCGTTAGAAGACTCAGCCTGTGACAGACGATATCAGACCATCCAGAAAGAAGGACAACAGGAAATTGCGGATGCCAAAGAGCAGATTCAGGACGCAGAAGAGAAACTTGCGGATGCAAAACAAAAACTGGATGATGGAGAAGTTCAGCTTTCCGATGCAAGAACCACGATTTCCAAAAAAGAGCAGGAACTAAACGATGGAGAGAGCGAGTTAAAATCAAAAGAAGCAGAACTGGAATCCGGCAAGCAGACCTTAGTTCAAAAAACAAAAGAATTAGAAAGTGCAAAGACACAGATAACGGAAAAGACCAAAGAGTTAGAAAGTGGAAAACAGGCTTTAGAATCCGGGAAAAAAGAACTTGAAGCAAATAAAATACAGCTTGCACAAAAAGAGCAGGAATTAAATGCCGGAAAGACACAGCTTGAAGAAGCAAAAATACAGCTTCAGACAAAGATAAAGGAGTTTGAAACAGGAAAGAGCCAGTATGAGGAGAAAAAATCTGCTTATGAAGCGCAAAAAAGTCAGATAGAAACAGCAAAAACACAGCTGGAAACTGTGAGTGCAGGAATTACTCAGATAGAAAATGCGCTTACTGAAATGAAGAATCAGCTGGAAATTTTGGAAGAGCAGTTAGCCAAAAGCGAGAGTTCAGATGAAACTTATGAGACACTTTTGGCACAGAAGACCGAACTGGAATCCCAGATAACAGCCCAAAGCGAAGCACTTTCAACACTTATTGCTCAAAAAGAAGCGTTAGAAGCAGGAATTTCGGCATTTGAATCAGCAAAACCAGAGGCAGAAGCCCGGTTAGAAGAGGCAAGAATACAAATCGAAGAAGCAGGCACGCAGATTGAACAGGCAAAGGCAACGCTGTCCCAAAAAGAAGAGGAATTAAATGCAGGGCAGGCTCAGATAGATTCTGCGAAAAAGCAGTTACAGGAAGCAGAAGAAAAGATAAAACAGAATGAAACCACAATTTCGGATGGAGAGGCACAGCTTGTACAGGCACAGAATCAGATAAAAGAGGGAGAAAGCCAGATTTTGGAAGCACAAAAAACGCTTGCTGATGGAGAAAAACAGCTTACCGATGCCAAGCAGACGCTTGCCAAAGGACGGACTTCCCTTGAAGAAGCAAAGAGTGAATTAGAAGCAAAGGCACAGGAATTAGAGGACGGAAAAGCAGAGTATGAAACTGCAAAAAAAGATGCTGAACCGGAAATCGCCGATGCAAAACAAAAAATTTTAGATGGAGAAGAAGAACTGGCGAAATTGGAAGTTCCAACCTGGTATGTCTGGGGACGAGATAAGATTACTTCAACAGAAAGTTTTGGACAGGATGCTGAGAGAATTTCAAATATCGGAGAATTTTTCCCGGTTATCTTCTTTTTAGTTGCGGCACTGGTCAGCTTGACAACCATGACCCGTATGATTGAAGAACAGCGCCAGCAGATAGGAACATTAAAGGCACTTGGTTATTCAGATGGAAAAATTGCATTAAAATACTTTGCTTATGCAATGGTTTCTACCGTCTCGGGTGCACTTGCAGGCGTGGTAGTCGGAGAAAAAATCCTGCCCTGGGTCATTATGAATGCGTATGGAATGTTGTATACGGGACTTCCTTATTACCTGACACCATTAAACTGGCATCAGGGAGGACTTGCTGTTTTGGCAAGTGCAGGCTGTACCGGAGTTGCGACCCTTGCCGCATGCCAGAAAGAGCTGATGTCAAAGCCAGCTGAACTGATGCGTCCGCAAGCTCCAAAAAATGGAAAACGTATCTTTTTAGAACGGATTGATATCTTATGGAAACACTTGAACTTTACACAGAAATCTACAGTACGAAACTTAGTGCGCTATAAAAAACGATTTTTTATGACTGTAATTGGAATCGGAGGCTGTATGGGGCTGATATTGGTTGGATTCGGGCTTCAGGATTCCATTACTGCCATTGCCAAGAATCAGTTTGTTAATTTATTTACTTATGAAGCAAATGTAATTTTAGATTCCAACGTTTCGGAGGCTGAAAAAGAAGATCAGCAGAAAGATTTAAAAGCTTATCAGGGAATCGATGAGATGCTGGAACTCTATTGTCAGAATGTAGAGCTGCAAAGTGAGAAAAAGACGGTAGATACTGTGCTTGAGGTACCAAAAACGTTAGATGGATTTGAAGATTTTTTTGAATTTCGTGACCGTGTAAGCGGTAAACATTATGCCTTTCCAAAAGAAGGAGCAGCTATAAGCGAAAAAACAGCAGATATGCTTGGGGTAAAAGTGGGAGATACGGTAGAATTAAAAAAAGGAGATACGATAGTCAAAGTCAAGATTTCTGTTATTGTGGAAAACTATGTCCGACATTATCTGTATTTGACAACAGAGACTTATGAAAGTCTGTTTCATGAGACTCCGGATTATAATCAGCTGTTGTTAAGATATCAGGATACTTCAAAAGATTATGAGGATGCACTCGGAGAAAAAATTATGAAATACGACAGTGTGGCAGCAATTTCTTTTACCTCGGATTTAATCGGCCAGATTGATGACATGCTGCGCTCTCTTGATATTGTAATTGTGGTGCTGATTGTGTCAGCAGGGCTGCTTGCCTTTGTGGTATTGTATAATTTAAATAATATTAATATCACAGAACGGCAGAGAGAGCTGGCAACATTGAAAGTATTGGGATTTTATGATGGAGAGGTGGCATCCTATGTGTATCGGGAAAACATTGTGCTGACTTTGTTTGGAATCATTGCCGGAATGGGAATCGGAAACTTTTTGCACCATTATGTGATTCAGACAGTGGAAGTGGATATGATGATGTTTGGACGAAATGTATTTTTCAGAAGTTATTTTTACAGCGGACTCATTACCCTGGCATTTGCGTTGTTTGTAAATGGAATGATGTTTTACCGACTGAGAAAAATTGACATGATTGAATCCCTTAAGAGTGTGGAGTAGAAAGGAAATCAATATGGCTTTAGTGACAGGAATTATTGCAGAATACAATCCTTTTCATAATGGGCATGCTTATCAGATTCAAAAAGCGCGGGAGCTAACCGGCTGTGATTTTGTGGTGGTTGTGATGAGCGGAGATTTTGTACAGCGTGGCGCACCGGCACTTTTCGATAAGTATACCAGAACAAAGATGGCACTTTTGGGGGGCGCAGACCTGGTACTGGAATTACCGGTCTGGGCTTCCAGCGCCAGCGCTGAATTTTTTGCGGCAGGAGCGGTTTCTGTTTTAGAGGGAATCGGCTGTACGGATTTTTTGTGTTTTGGAGCGGAAGATGAGAAGCTTTCAAAGATGCAGAAAGCAGTGAAGCTGCTTGCAGATGAAAATACAGAATTTCAGAAACAACTTCGGGATGCGCTAAAAACAGGTCTTTCTTTTCCGGCTGCAAGAAAACAAGCGCTAAGCGGTTTCTTAACAGAAGAAGAGAGCAGTATCTTAGATAAGCCCAATAATATTCTTGGAATTGAATATTTAAAGGCATTAAAAGCAAAGAACTCTTCGATAGAGCCGGTGATTGTAAAAAGGGAAGGGCAGGGGTATCATGGACAGGAACTTTCCCATGGATTTGCAAGTGCTTCGGGGATTCGCAGCGCCTTAAAAGACGTGGGAGACTGGGAACAGGATGAGAAAATTTCTCAGCTTTTCCATGTAATGCCAAAGAAAATTACAGAAATTTTTATAGAGGCAGGAAAACAGAATCAGATGGTATGGGAGGATGATTTTTCTCTGCTGTTACAATACAATCTGCTTAAGCAGAAAAACAGATTACAGCTGACTGCTTACAGCGATGTTTCAAAAGACCTTGCAATGCGGATTTCTAAAAATTTAAATCAATTTGAGTCTTATAGTAGTTTTGTTCAGAAATTAAAGACGAAAGAACTGACGTATACCCGAATTTCGAGGGCTTTGCTTCACATTTTATTAGAGATAACTCAGGAAGAGACTCGAATGTTTCTACACAATCCTTATACTCGAATTTTAGGATTCAGGCAGGACAGCAAAGAAGTGTTAGGAAAAATGAAAAAAGCAAAAGAAATTCCGGTACTTACGAAGATTTCGAATTATCAAAAAGAGTTGGCAAACATTCAAAAAGGTCTGTTTGAAAAAGATATCTTTGCGTCTGATCTTTATGAGGCAGTGACCGGAAGAAAACAAAAAAGAGGATTGACAAATGAACTTCAACATTCGCCGATTATTCTAAGATAAACAAGGAATGTTTGGAAAATAATACAATTTTTGTGCATAATTTTCAAATGCACACTTGTACCGTTTTTGGAAACGATGTATAATGAAAACAGGCACGACCATCTCTAGGTCGTAATGAATTAGCATAACGGAGGAAAAATTATGAACGTATTAGTAGTAAATTGCGGAAGTTCATCATTGAAATTCCAGCTCATCAACTCTGAAACAGAGGAAGTAGCAGCAAAAGGGCTGTGTGAACGTATCGGTCTCGATGGAAGACTGGTATATCAGCCAACAAACGGAGAAAAAGAAGTAATAGAAGCATCAATGCCAACTCATACAGAAGCAATCAAAATGGTATTAGACGCTCTGGTTAATGAAAAAACAGGTGTATTAAAGAGCCTTGACGAAGTAGAAGCAATCGGACATCGTGTACTGCATGGTGGAGCTAAAATCTCTGATTCCTGTATTATCAACGATGAAGTAATCTCTGTTATCGAAGAGTGCTGTGACCTTGGTCCTCTGCATAACCCTGCAAACCTGATGGGTATCCGTGCATGTATGGAACTGATGCCAGGTAAACCAAACGTAGCTGTATTTGATACTGCATTCCATCAGACAATGCCGGAAAAAGCATATATGTATGCAATTCCGAAAAAATACTATGATGAATATAAAGTACGTAAATATGGTTTCCACGGAACTTCTCATCGTTTCGTATCGAAAGAAACAATCAAATTCCTTGGTCTTGACCCGGAAAATTCTAAAGTAATCGTTGCTCATCTTGGAAACGGTTCTTCTATCAGTGCAGTTGTAAATGGAAAATGTGTTGACACCAGCATGGGTCTGACACCTCTTCAGGGTCTTGTAATGGGAACACGTTCCGGTGACCTTGACCCGGCTGTTCTTGAATTCATCTGTGCAAAAGAAAACATTGATGTAAAAGAAATGGTTCGTATCTTAAATAAAGAATCCGGTTTATTAGGACTTTCTAACGGACTTTCCAGTGACTTCCGTGACTTAAACGAAGCTGCTGAAGGCGGAAACGAAGATGCAAAACGTGCAGTAGACTGCTTATGTTACAGCATTATCAAATACATCGGTTCTTATGTAGCTGCTATGAACGGTGTAGATGCAATCGCATTTACAGGTGGTATCGGTGAAAATGCAATTCCGGTTCGTGAAACTGTTGTAAAGAGTCTGGGATATCTTGGAATCAAATTAGATGAAGAAGCAAACCAGACAAGAGGAGAAAATAAAGTAATCTCCACAGCAGATTCTAAAGTAAAAGTTGCAATCGTTCCGACAAACGAAGAACTTGCAATCTGTCAGGAAACAGCAGAACTGGTAAAGAATCAGAAATAATAGTTGACAAAAACGAATTACCTATGTATAATTGACAAGGTGTGATTAGGAGACTATTATGCTAATTGATTTATCAGATATTTTATCCGTGGATGGAAAGACGAAAGAATTAAAAATGCCGGTTTCCATGGATTCCTTTGAATCAAAACTTGGCAGTTTTCCGGTAGTAGAAAAACAGCCGTTAGATGTTGTAATTACGAATACAGGAAAAAAAGTGCTTCGAATTGAAGTAAAAGGCAAAGTGAGTCTTGCTCTGCCCTGCGACCGTTGTCTTAAAGATGTGGCAACGGAATTTGAAATTGACCTTGAAAAAGAGGTTGATATGAAAACTTCAGAGGAAGACAGGATAAAAGACTTAGATGAAATTAATTATATCACAGGTTGTAGCCTGGATATTGAGCAGTTAGTGCATAATGAGATTTTAATCCATTGGCCTATGAGGGTCCTGTGTAAAGAGGACTGCAAGGGAATCTGCAGCCATTGCGGAAAAGACTTGAATGAAGGGCCATGCTCATGTGAGCAGGAGAGCCCGGATCCACGAATGGCGGCAATCCGTGATATATTTAGCAAATTTAAGGAGGTGTAATTATGTCCATCTGTCCAAAAAATAAAACTTCTAAAGCAAGAAGAGATAAAAGAAGAGCAAACTGGAAAATGACTGCTCCGAACTTAGTAAAATGCAGCAAATGTGGTGCTTTAATGATGCCGCACAGAGTGTGCAAAGCTTGCGGAAGCTACAACAAAAAAGAAGTTATTGCTATGGATGCTGAATAATTCATAGTATGAGGGGCTGTCGTGTTTAGGCACGGCAGCCTTTTTTCATTTTATAAATTTATAAATGAATTTTGTAATAAATTTGTAATAAAATTGCAAGTTTTTCTTGCGATTTTCCAGAAAACAAGTTAATATAAGAGAGAACTTGTTAAAGGAGGAGTTTAGTATGAATAATAGATGGTATAAAAAATTATTACTGCTTCTTACGGTAGGATGCATGACTGTTTCTATGACCGGATGCAGTGCAGATTCTGTATTAGATAAATTATTGTCAGTGACTGATCCAAAGCCGGATAAAAAGACAGAGGCAACGAAAGAGGACAGCAGTGATAAAAAAGACAGTGCAGGTGAAAAAGAAGTAGAAGTGGCAAAACCGGAATTTACCACAAACTTAAGTGGAGCGGTGACTTATGCGGTAAATGCCAAAGCTTCTGCACTGACAGTAGAAGCAACTACGACGGATGATGGAAGTATTACTTATCAGTGGTATAAGAGCCAGACCGATACAAATGGCGGTGGAACTTTAATTGACGGGGCGACAGAAGCAAGTTACACTCCGCCAACCGATACCGAAGGGACACTTTATTATTATGTTGTAGCAACCAGTACCATTGGTTCTTCTACAAATGGAGCAACCAGTGATACCGCAGAAGTTATTGTGTCAGCGGATGGAACCATTCCGTCTGAAAGCGAAGACCAGGCAGGTGCAAGTAAGGTACTTGGCAAATGGGTACAGAATAATGATGGCTGGTGGTATGATAACGGGGATGGAACTTATCCGAGAAATGCATGGAAACAGATTGATGGAAAATGGTATGCATTTGATGAAAAAGGTTATATGAGAATCGGATGGTTTAAAGATGGAGACTCCTGGTATTATCTGTTAGACAGCGGAGAGATGGCGAAAGATACGGATATTGAGGGATATCATATTGGTTCAAATGGCAAAATGGAATAAAGGAATAAACAACAGTTCATCGCAGGCACGCTCTCGCTGCTTGTCGCTGGCAGTGGTACGTAAGCGACGAAAATACCGTCGCTAAGTACCAGCCGCTCCAAAGCACCTGCTTATGAATCTGTTGAAAGCAAAGAGTGGCAGGGATGAACGAGATGCAAATGGCAGTTGGCATCATTTGTTCCGATGTGCTGTAGTATAAATCTGTTGAAAGCAAAGAGTGGTAGGGATGAACGAGATGCAAATGGCAGTTGGCATCATTTGTTCCGATGTGCTGTAGTATGAATCTGTTGAAAACAAAAAGTGGCAGGGATAAAGTGATTTTGGGCGGTCGTAAAAGAGATTATCTTTTACGACCGTTTCTCTTGCCCTTTTTTTAGATGTCTGGTAAAATTAAGGGCATAGCGTACAGGAGGCAATGAAATGGGAAATCTGATTACAGTGGTAGTCGACGCCATGGGCGGGGATAATGCTCCGCATGAGATTATCAAAGGGGCAGTCGAGGCCGTAAAAGAAAAACAAAACTTAAAGGTACTTCTTGTCGGACAAAAAGAAGTGGTGGAAAAGGAATTAAGCGCTTATGATTATCCGAAGGAGAGAATAGAAGTTATACATGCATCAGAAGTGATTGAGACTGGAGAACCGCCGGTTGCTGCAATCAAGGGAAAGAAAGATTCTTCGATTGTAGTCGGAATGAAACTGGTCAGAAAGGGTGAGGCAGATGCTTTCGTTTCTGCCGGAAGTTCCGGTGCGATTTTGGTTGGCGGAACTACAATTGTAGGTCGAATCAAAGGAATTGAGCGTGCACCGCTTGCACCGATGATTCCAACGAAAAATGGCGCATCACTTTTGATTGACTGCGGAGCAAATGTGGATGCAAGGTCGTCTCATCTTGTGCAGTTTGCACGTATGGGTTCTATTTACATGGAACATGTTGTAGGGGTTAAAAATCCAAGAGTCGGAATTGTGAATATTGGTGTGGAAGAGGAAAAAGGCAATGCCCTAGTAAAGGAGACATATCCACTTTTAAAAGAATGTAAAGACATTAACTTTATCGGAAGCATCGAAGCAAGAGAGATTCCATCCGGTGTTGCAGATGTAATTGTAACCGAAGCCTTTGTAGGCAATGTAATTTTAAAATTATATGAGGGAGTCGGAGCGACTTTGATTTCTAAAGTAAAAGAAGGTATGATGACCACTCTTCGCAGTAAGATTGGAGCTTTGCTTGTAAAACCGGCATTAAAAAGTACATTAAAAAGTTTTGACAGCAGCCAGTACGGTGGAGCACCGCTTCTCGGATTAAGAGGGCTTGTAGTGAAATGTCACGGAAGTTCCAAAGCAAACGAAGTGAAAAACTCGATTATTCAGTGTATTTCCTTTAAAGAACAGGACATTAGTGAAAAGATTCGGGAAAATATTACAGTAGCGGTGAAAAAGACAGAGGAGGAGCAATAAAAAATGGAGTTAGAAAAATTACAGAAGATTATCGCAGAGGTATTAAATGTAGATGCACAGGAAGTGACAATGGATACTACATTCGTAGAGGATTTGGGAGCAGATTCTTTGGATATATTCCAGATTATCATGGGAATTGAAGAAGAATTTGATATTGAAATGCCAAACGAAGATGTAGAACATATTGTGACTGTAGGAGATGCAGTAGAAGAAATTAAAAAAATTGTAGGATAACTAAAAGAGTCAGATGTCTTCAAAAGGGAAAAATTCGGATGAAGACATCTGATTTTCAGATTGAGAAGAAGAAAATTCAGGTCGAACGCAAGAGAGACTTTAGATAAATAGAAAAAAGTAGAAGGGAAGTTTGTTAATCGATGAAGAAGTTATTAGAGCTTGAGCAGAGAATTGGCTATAAATTTGAAAATTTTGATTTGCTCGTAAAAGCAATGACGCATAGTTCTTATGCAAATGAACACAGATATGAAAAGAAAGAAAATAATGAGCGTCTGGAATTTTTGGGAGATGCGGTTTTAGAACTGATTTCCAGTGATTATTTATTTGCAAAGTATCCGGAAACTCCGGAGGGTGTACTGACAAAGAAACGTGCAAGTATGGTATGTGAGCCGACTTTAGCATTATGTGCAAGAGAAATTCCACTGGGAGATTATTTATTACTTGGAAAAGGCGAGGATGCAACAGGCGGAAGAAAAAGAGATTCCATTGTTTCAGATGCTATGGAGGCATTAATCGGTGCAATTTATCTGGACGGTGGTTTTGCTAATGCAAAAGAGTTTATTGACCGGTTTATTTTAAACGATATTGAAAACAAACAGCTCTTTTATGATAGCAAGACTACGCTTCAGGAAATCGTACAGGGAAGTTATGATGATGATGTACGTTATGAACTGGTAAAAGAAGAAGGTCCGGATCACAATAAGAGCTTTTATGTTCATGCTCTGCTTGGAAGTACGGTATTGGGAGAAGGAACAGGCCATACCAAAAAGGCAGCAGAACAGCAGGCTGCATACTGTGCGATTAAAAAACTTAAGAGTAAGGGTGGCCTATGTATTTAAAAAGCATTGAAGTGCAGGGATTTAAGTCCTTTGCAAATAAGATAACATTTGAATTTCACAACGGAATTACCGGAATTGTAGGCCCAAACGGAAGTGGAAAGAGTAACGTAGCAGATGCTGTACGCTGGGTGCTGGGAGAGCAGAGTGCAAAACAGCTTCGAGGCGGAAACATGCAGGATGTTATTTTCTCGGGAACAGAAACGAGAAAGCCTCTTGGATTTGCTTATGTTGCAATTACTTTAGATAACAGTGACCATAATCTTCCGATTGATTATGAAGAAGTGACGATTGCAAGACGGCTTTATCGTTCCGGCGAGAGTGAATACCTGATGAATGGGGTTTCCTGCCGATTAAAAGATGTCAATGAATTATTTTATGATACGGGTATCGGAAAAGAAGGGTATTCCATTATCGGACAGGGACAGATTGATAAAATCTTAAGTGGTAAGCCGGAAGAGCGAAGAGAACTGTTTGACGAAGCAGCAGGAATCGTGAAATTCAAACGAAGAAAAGCGGCATCTTTAAAAAAATTAGAGGAAGAACAGCAGAATCTGACCCGTGTCAATGACATTTTATCGGAGTTGACCAGACAGCTTGCACCGCTTGAGAAACAGTCTGAGACAGCGAAGATATATTTAAAGAAGCGGGAAGAATTAAAAGCGCTTGATGTCCGGATGTTTCTTGCAGAAATGGAACGCATCAATGCTCAGTTAAAAGAGATCGAAGAAAAATCGGAGATTGTCCGTCAGGACCTGGAAAAAACAGGTAATGATTTTGAGACAACGAAGACTGAATATGAAGCGTTAGAGAAAGAGCTGGAGGCTTTTAATGTAAAAATTGAAGTGTTTCGTGAAGAGTCAACAAAAAAAGCACTGGAGAAGCAGCAGTTAGAGGGCCAGATTAATGTAGCAAAGGAACAGATTTCTTCGGCAAAGCAAAGTGATTTGCAGTATCGTGAGCGTGTGGAGGCTTTAGAGGCAGAGTTAAAACAGAGGGAAGAGAGTGAAAAACTTTATACTGAAGAAAAGGCAGAGCTTGATGCAAAAATCGATGAGATTCGGCAAAAAGAGGAGACAGCGAAGAATTTATTCAGGGATTTTGCTTTTGAAATTCATGAATTAGAAGAACAGTTAGAGGAAGATAAGAGCGAAATTATTGAAATTTTAAATCATCGTGGTTCGACGAAGGGAAAAATGCAGCGTTATGATGCGATGATGGAACAGATTTCGCTTAGAAAGACAGAGTTTAATCAGAAATATCTGCGTTTAAAGAGTGAGACTGCAAAGCAGGAAGAAGAAAAGGAGCGCTTTGAGAAAGAACAGCAGGAAATTGATGCTGAGATTTTAAGTCTCACAAAGAAGAGTAATAAAAACGAGGATGAGATTACCAGATATCAGAGTCTGCTTGGAAAGAGTATCAAGGAACAGCAGGTTTTACAGAATGATTATCATAAAGAGGCTTCGAGGTTAGAATCTTTAAGAAATATTACAGAGCGTTACGACGGTTACGGAAACAGTATCCGCCGTGTAATGGAGCAGAAGAAACGTGTTCCGGGGATTCATGGAGTTGTGGCAGATTTAATTAAAGTAGAAAAAAATTATGAAACTGCGATTGAAACCGCTCTTGGAGGAAGCATCCAAAATATTGTTACGGATAACGAAACGACTGCAAAACAGATGATTTCGTTTTTGAAGCAGAATAAATACGGACGGGCAACATTTCTGCCTTTGACCAGTATGGGTGCAGGACGTGGATTTTCGACTCCATCTGCCTTAAAAGAGCCGGGAGTTGTTGGCGTGGCAAGTGAGCTGGTTTCTACGGAAGTTGAATATGAGAGTTTAATTGAATATCTGCTTGGGCGTACGCTTGTCGTGGAAAATATTGATTTTGCAATTGCAATTGCAAGAAAATACAAATACAGTCTGCGTATGGTAACGATTGAAGGAGAGTCTTTAAATCCGGGTGGTTCCATGACCGGTGGTGCATTCAAAAATAACAGCAATCTGCTTGGAAGAAGACGAGAGATAGAAGAGCTTGAGACTAAAGTTGAGAGTTTGAAAAATCAGCTGGAAGCAAAACAAAAAGAGATTGATACTTATCGGGAAAAACGAAATTTCCATCGTGAAGAAGCAGGACGATTAAATGCTGCACTTCAGGAGCAGTCCTTAAAAGATAATACCCTGCGTATGAATCAGAAAGCAATGGAACAGAAGGCAAAAGAGATTGCAAAAGAGTATACAGATTTAAAACGGGATCTTGCAGCACTTGAAAAACAGACGCAGGAGATTGAAGAAAATCGGGAATCTATTCGTGTGGAATTAGAGACGAGTGATAAACGAGAGGCTCAGTTAGAAGATCAGATTAATCAAAATCAGGAAAAACTGGATGAGAAGAAAAAGCAGGAAAACGCTCATTCAAAGGGATTAGAAGAACTGCATTTAGAAAATGCAGAACTCAGTTCCAAACAGGGATTTGCAAAAGAAAACCTGGAACGTATCTTAAGTGAAAAGAAGAATTTACAAAGACAGTTAATGGAACTGGCAGCAAATGTCAGTGATGCAAAAGATGAGATAGAGAAAAAAGAAGCCGAGATAGAAAAAATGCAGGAGGCAGTTGAAGCTGCAAAGACACAGGAAGCGGAAGATGAAGCGAAGCTGCAGGAATACCTTGCAAAAAAAGAGAGCATGAATCAAAGTCATAAGGGCTTCTTTGAAAAGAGAGATGAGCTTTCCGGTCGCATGAATCTCTTGGATAAAGACCTATACCGCCTGGAAAATCAAAAAGAAAAGCTTGAGGAGAATCAGGAGAATCAGATAGGTTATATGTGGGAAGAATATGAGATGACCTACAGTGCGGCAAAAGAACAGACTTTTGAGGAACCGCTTGAGCGCAGTGAAATCAAAAAGGCACAGGCAGAAGTGCGAAATGAAATTAAAAAGCTTGGAAATGTCAATGTCAATGCGATTGAGGAGTACAAAGAACTTTCCGAGCGTCATACGTTCTTAAATGCCCAGCATGAAGATTTGGTGGAAGCAGAGAAGACCCTGCTTAAGATTATTGATGAACTCGATATCGGAATGAGACACCAGTTTGAAGAAAAATTTGCACAGATTCGTGAAGAATTTGATAAGGCATTTAAAGAACTTTTTGGTGGCGGAAAAGGAACGATTGAGTTAGATGAGGAGGAAGATATCTTAGAGGCGGGAATCCGTATCATCTCTCAGCCGCCGGGAAAGAAGCTGCAAAATATGATGCAGCTTTCCGGTGGAGAAAAGGCACTCACCGCAATTGCACTGTTATTTGCGATTCAGAATTTGAAGCCATCCCCGTTTTGTCTGCTCGATGAAATTGAGGCGGCACTCGATGATTCTAATGTAACAAGATATGCCAAGTATCTTCATAAGTTGACAAAAAATACACAATTTATTATTATTACACATAGACGTGGTACGATGACTGCGGCAGACCGCCTTTATGGTATCACAATGCAGGAAAAAGGTGTATCTACCCTTGTTTCTGTCAACCTAATAGAAAATGATTTGGATAAGTAAGAGAAGCAGATGAGAAAATACAGAGAAGAGTAGGAGAGAGTTTATGGCAGAGGAAAAGAAAGGTTTTTTTAAACGACTGGTATCCGGTCTTACAAAAACCAGAGAAAATATTGTATCGAGTATTGATTCTATTTTCAGTGGATATTCCAGCATTGACGATGATTTCTATGAAGAAATCGAAGAAATTCTTGTGATGGGAGATTTGGGAATCAATGCAACCAATAATATTATCGAAGATTTAAAGCGACAGGTAGCAGAGAAGAAAATAAAAGACCCGCAGGAGTGTAAAAAACTGCTGATGGACAGCATCAAAGCACAGATGGCAGTCGGGGAAGCGGCTTATGAATTTGAGAACCGCAAATCTGTAGTGCTGGTGATTGGTGTAAATGGAGTTGGAAAGACTACTTCTGTCGGAAAACTGGCAGGAAAATTAAAAGACCAGGGGAAAAAAGTTGTGCTTGCAGCAGCAGATACGTTCCGTGCGGCAGCAGGAGAACAGCTGACCCAGTGGGCGAACCGTGCAGGGGTGGAACTGATTGGCGGACAGGCAGGCGCCGACCCGGCATCTGTTGTGTATGATGCGATTGCAGCCGCAAAAGCAAGAAATGCCGACGTACTGCTTTGTGATACCGCAGGACGTCTTCACAATAAGAAAAATCTGATGGATGAGCTTCATAAGATTTACCGTATTATCGAACGGGAATATCCGGAAGCTTATTTGGAAACGTTAGTCGTTCTTGATGGAACGACCGGACAAAATGCACTGCTTCAGGCAAGACAATTTAATGAAGTCGCAGATGTAACAGGAATTATCCTTACAAAACTTGACGGAACTGCAAAGGGAGGCATCGCTGTTGCAATCGAGTCAGAGCTGGATATTCCGGTAAAATATATCGGAGTCGGTGAAAGCATTGACGATTTACAGAAATTTAATTCGGATGAATTTGTAAATGCGCTTTTCGATTTCAAAGAAGAATAAAGTTTAAGTGGAACATTCGTGAAACCTGGCAGGCGATTTTAACCAGGAAGCATTGAAGCTTTCGCTTCGTGTGTAGTTCACTCAGTACATATAGTACATGCTGAAAAATTTCAGAATCGCCGAAAAAAACAGTTAGATGAACATCAAAGGAGGATATTAGGATTATGCTGACATTAGAAAAATTTGAAGAAGCGTCGGAAATCGTAAAGAAAGTAACCCAGGATACCAAACTGGTTTACAGCGATTATTTCAGCGCACAGACAGGAAATAAAGTATATTTAAAACCAGAGAACATGCAGAAAACAGGTGCTTACAAATTAAGAGGTGCTTATTATAAAATCAGCACTCTTTCACCGGAAGAGAGAGCAAAAGGTTTAATTACAGCTTCTGCCGGAAACCATGCACAGGGTGTTGCTTATGCAGCAAAAGCATTTGGAGTAAAAGCGGTTATCGTTATGCCGACTACCACTCCATTAATTAAAGTAGAAAGAACAAAAAGTTATGGTGCAGAAGTAGTCCTTTACGGAAACGTATATGATGAAGCCTGCGAGCATGCTTATAAATTAGCCGAAGAAAATGGATATACATTCATTCATCCATTTGATGACCCGGCTGTTGCAACCGGACAAGGAACAATCGCAATGGAAATCATCAAAGAGCTTCCGTTAGTAGATTATATCTTAGTCCCAATCGGTGGCGGCGGACTGGCAACAGGTGTTTCCACTTTAGTCAAGCTCTTAAATCCGAATATCAAAGTGATCGGTGTAGAACCGGCAGGTGCAAATTGTATGCAGGAATCTGTACGTCGCGGAGAAGTTACAACACTTGACAGTGTAAATACAATCGCAGATGGTACTGCTGTAAAAACACCGGGAGAAAAAATCTTCCCATATATCCAGAAAAATGTGGATGAAATCATTACCGTCAGCGATGATGAATTAGTTGTTGCTTTCCTTGATATGGTAGAAAATCATAAAATGATTGTAGAGAACTCAGGTCTGCTGACTGTAGCAGCTTTGAAACATCTGCAGTTTAAAGATAAAAAAGTAGTTTCTATCTTAAGTGGTGGAAACATGGATGTTATCACAATGTCATCTGTAGTTCAGTTGGGTCTGATTGCAAGAAATCGTATCTTTACTGTATCTGTGCTGCTTCCGGACAAGCCGGGTGAACTGGTACGTGTGGCAAGTGTAATTGCAGATAAGAAAGGTAATGTGATCAAACTTGACCATAACCAGTTTGTAAGTACAAACCGTTCTGCAGCAGTGGAACTGAAGATTACCATTGAGGCATTTGGTACGGAACATAAGAATGAAATTATTGAAGCGCTGGAAGAAGAAGGATATCGTCCGAGACAGATTACTGCAAACTTATAGAACGCAAAGACGCAGCAATTTCGTGCAGGCACGCTCTCGCTACTTGTCGCTGGCAGCGGTACATAAGCGACAAAGTCGCTAAGTACCGGCCGCTCCAAAGTGCCTGCAGAAATTTGCTGCTAAATAAAAATGAGAGGGCAGAGGTATAGGAAAAAAATTGCTCTTTGTTAGAAAATTAGATAGTTAGGAGAAATCCCTGAGTTTCTGTATGTAACATAGAAGAGATTCAGGGGTTTTCTTATATCTGAAATTGTGCGAGAAGAAAATAATGCTTATTCCTACTGAAATAGTAGTGAAATAAAGAGAGATGTGTTAGAATTAGGACGTCGGATGTATTTTGGAATATCTGGCAGGGCAGGAGGTTTGTTATGAGAGAGTTATATTTAGAGTGTTATTCTGGAATCAGTGGAGATATGACAGTTGCAGCTTTATTGGACCTTGGTGTTCCGGGGGAGTATCTGATGAAAGAGTTGGAGAAGCTGCACTTAGATGGATATGAGATAAAGATTTCTAGAACAAAGAAGAATCAGATTACAGCGACAGATTTTGATGTGATTTTGAAAGGTGAGCATAAAGAGGAGCATGGTCATGAACATGCTCATACCCACGTAAATGATGAAGATGTGAAGGAATGTCATGAGCAGGAACACAGTCATGAACATAAGCATGTTCATAATAGTTATCGTGAGATTAAGGAATTTATTTTGGCTTCAGAGCTCTCGGACAGAGTGAAGGAAATGATTTTAAAGATTTTTCAGGTGATTGCAGAGGCAGAAGCGCAGGTTCATGGTACGGCTGTGGATGAAGTGCATTTTCATGAGGTTGGTGCGGTTGATTCGATTGTAGATATTTCGGCAGCAGCAATCTGTCTGGATTATCTGGGATTTGATTCGATTGTGACGTCTGAAATCTGGGAGGGAAAAGGGCATGTATGGTGTCAGCATGGAAGAATTCCGGTTCCGGCACCGGCAGTACTTGCGATTTTCTCAAAGAGCCAGACAAGACTTCATCTTTCAGGAGTGCAGGGAGAGATGGTGACACCGACAGGGGCGGGAATTGTGGCAGCGCTTTCGGGTGAGAATCAGCTTCCGGATTCTTTTGTAATTGAAAAAATCGGGATTGGAGCCGGAAAGAAAAATTTCCCTCATGCGAATGTGCTTCGTGCGATGATTTTAAATACTGAGAAAGAGAAAAAGGCGGTGCATGAACATAAGCATAAATATAGTCATGAGCAGGAACACAGTCATACACATTGCCATGAGGAGCAGGAAATCGAAAAAAAAAAGACAGCTGTAAATGAGACAAAAGAAGAAATGAAAAAAAAAGATGAGCAGAAGGGATTTCACGATGTCCAGACAGAAACGGTATGTGTCATGGAAACAAACGTGGATGACTGTTCGGGAGAACAGCTGGGTTATGCCAGAGAGGTATTGTTAAAGGCTGGTGCGCTGGATGTGTGTTGTATGCCGCTTTACATGAAAAAGGGGCGTCCGGCATATTTGTTTCAGATTATCTGCAGACCGGCAGATGAAGAGGCATTAAAAACAATTTTATTTCGAGAGACAACCAGCATTGGATTTCGCAGATATGAGGAAGAACGACAAAAGTTAGACCGTGAAATGATAAGTGTCACACTTTTGGATGGAAATACCATTCGGATTAAGAAGTGTATGCATCATGATGTGATTTATTATTATCCGGAATATGAGGATGTCAGGAAAACCTGTGAAATGCGTGGTGAAGCATTTCGTATGGTCTATGAAGAGGCAAGAAGTTTGGCCAAGAAAAGTGAGGAGTGATAAGAGGTGGAATTGACGCAAAAAGAAGAGCGATTATATGAGATTATGAAGGGGTATGCAAAGAAGGATATCTGTATTGCATTTTCAGGTGGAGCAGACAGCAGCTTGTTATTAAAACTTGCTGTAAAATGTGCAGCACCTGGGGTAAGGGTACATGCAGTTACTTTTGAAACCGTACTGCATCCATCCTGTGATTTGGATATTGCAAAACAGGTTGCAAAAGAAACCGGAGCAATTCATAAAATCATTTTCTTAGATGAATTTGAAGATGAAAGAATTAAAAAGAATCCGAAGAACCGCTGTTATTTGTGCAAAAAAAGTTTGTTTGAAAAGCTGTTGGCTTATGCAGATGAAGCAGGGGCAGAAACCATCTTAGAAGGAACAAATGAGGATGATTTACATGTGTATCGTCCGGGACTTGCAGCAGTCCGGGAACTTGGAGTAAAAAGTCCGCTTGCTGAAGCGCATTTAACAAAACCGGAAGTACGTGCCCTTGCAAGAAAAGAGGGAATTTCCGTTGCAAATCGTCCGGCAGCTCCCTGTCTTGCAACGCGTCTGCCGTATGGTTCAGAACTTAACTTTGAAGTGCTGAAAAAGATTGATGAGGGCGAACAATATATGAAAAGTCTGGGATTTGAGATTGTGCGTATCCGTCTGCACGGAAATGTAACAAGAATTGAGGTTCCGGTAGCTGAGTTTGGAAAATTTATGGAACAAAGAGAAGCAGTGCTTGCAAAATTAAAAGAACTTGGATTTGTTTATGTGACACTTGATATGGAAGGATTTCGAAGTGGAAGCATGGATGTCGATGCCCACGACGATTGACGACCACGCAGCAGATGGAAAATCAGGCAAGTAGTGAAGCGGATTGCAAATATCCGCTTCACTATGCGCTGTATAAGTGTCAAGAAAAAATACTTGACACTTCAAAAATCATGTAGTATGATAAGCAAGGTGATGACAAGTGGAACAATTTGTACAGCAGACTTTATTATACGATTTTTATGGGGAACTCTTAACAGAGCACCAGCGCAGAATCTATGAGGATGTCGTGCTCAATGACTACTCACTTAGTGAAGTGGCAGCAGATTTGGGAATCAGCAGACAGGGCGTGCATGACAACGTCAAACGCTGTAATAAGATTCTTTCAGACTATGAAGAAAAATTGCATCTCGTAGAGAAGTTTGTAAATATTAAGGAAAAAATCCACAGGATTCACGGTCTTGCAAAAAATTGCGAAAGCATCAGCAAAGAAGAACTGGTTTCCGAGGTGGAACACATTTCCCAGGAAATTTTGGAGGAGTTGTAGCAGATGGCATTTGAAAGCTTAACGGATAAACTACAAAATGTATTTAAAAACTTGAGAAAAAAAGGTCGTCTGACGGAAGCCGATGTAAAATCCGCTTTGAAAGAGGTCAAAATGGCGCTTCTCGAAGCCGATGTAAGTTTTAAAGTGGTAAAACAATTTATGAAATCCGTTCAGGAGCGTGCAGTTGGACAGGATGTAATGTCCGGCTTAAATCCGGGACAGATGGTAATTAAGATTGTAAATGAAGAACTCGTAAACCTGATGGGAAGTGAGACAACCGAACTCACTTTAAAGCCGGCAGGAGAGATTACCGTACTTATGATGGTAGGTCTTCAGGGTGCAGGTAAGACAACAACCACGGCAAAACTGGCAGGCAAGCTGAAATCAAAAGGAAGAAAACCTCTTCTGGTAGCATGTGACGTATACCGTCCGGCCGCAATTACACAGTTGCAGGTCAATGGTGAAAAACAGGGCGTGGAAGTCTTTGCAATGGGGGACAAACAAAGTCCGGTTGATATTGCAAAAGCAGCGTACGAGCATGCGAAAAAAGAAAAATACAACGTGGTTATCTTAGATACCGCAGGTCGTCTTCATATTGATGAGGACATGATGCAGGAGCTTGCAAACATAAAAGAAGCGATTTCTGTAGACCAGACAGTACTGGTAGTCGATGCAATGACCGGACAGGATGCGGTGAATGTAGCAGAGACCTTCGGTGAGAAAGTCGGAATCGACGGAGTCATTCTTACAAAGATGGATGGTGATGCCCGAGGCGGTGCAGCATTATCAATTAAAGCAATCACAGGAAAACCGATTCTGTTTGTCGGTATGGGAGAAAAATTATCGGATTTGGAACAATTTTATCCGGATCGTATGGCATCCCGTATCCTTGGAATGGGCGATGTGATGAGCCTGATTGAAAAAGCGCAGGCAAACATTGATGAAGAAAAAGCCAAAGAGATGGAACAGAAATTCCGTAAGAACTCATTCGGCTTTGATGATTACCTTGAAAGCATGAATCAGATGAAAAACATGGGAGGAATTTCCAGTGTCTTAAATATGATTCCTGGAATTGGCGGACAGGTAAAAGATATTGAAAATATGGTAGACGAAAAGGATATGGCGAGAAAAGAAGCAATGATTCTTTCCATGACACCAAGAGAACGTTCTCATCCGGAAATCCTGACTCCACAGAGAAAAGCAAGAATTGCAAAAGGTGCAGGAGTGGATGTGGCGGAAGTCAACCGCTTAGTAAAACAATTTGAACAGGCAAAGAAAATGATGAAACAGATGCCTGGTCTTATGAATGGCAAGGGTGCTAAGAGGGGAAAATTCAAACTTCCCTTTTAACATATAAATCAAGAAGATAAGAAAAGAAAATAGTTAAATTTCAGGAGGAAAAAATAATGGCAGTAAAAATCAGATTAAGAAGAATGGGACAGAAAAAAGCTCCTTTCTATAGAATCGTTGTTGCAGATTCCAGATCCCCAAGAGATGGTAAATTCATCGACGAAATCGGAACTTATGATCCAAATCAGGACCCAAGTGTATACAAAGTAGACGAAGAAGCAGCTAAAAAATGGCTTGCTAACGGTGCTCAGCCAACAGAAGTTGTATCCAAAATCTTCAAAGCAGCTGGTATCGAAAAATAATATAGGTCCAGGAGGTGGCTTGTAATGAAAGAATTAGTTGAAGTAATTGCAAAGTCTCTTGTAGATTATCCGGACGAAGTTGCGGTAACAGAGCGGGAAGAAAACAATGCGGTATTTGTAGAACTCAAAGTAGCATCTGCAGATATGGGCAAAGTAATCGGACATCAGGGAAGAATTGCAAAAGCAATCCGTACCGTAGTGAAAGCTGCATCTTCCAAAAATGATAAAAAAGTTATCGTAGATATTTTACAGTAAAAGTAAATGAGAGGGCTGTACACGTTGATGTGCAGTCCTTTTTTTAGCGAAAAAGTAAATTAAGGAGTTATAAGCATGGAAGATTTATTACAGGTAGGTGTCATCACAACCACACACGGAATCCGCGGGGAAGTAAAAGTCTATCCGACCACCGACGATGTACACCGCTTTGAAGAATTAGAAAGCGTATTATTGGATACAGGAAAAGAATACAGAGAATTAAAAATTAAGAGTGTGAAATATTTCAAACAATATGCCATCTTAAAATTCGAAGGCATTGATAATATCAATGACATTGAAAAATATAAAGGTAAAAGCCTCTTTGTCACAAGAGAAAATGCACAGCCACTTGGAGAAGATGAATATTATATTGCGGATTTAATCGGCATGGAAGTTTACTTAGAGGATGGAAGTCATTTTGGAACGTTAAAAGATGTTATGGAAACCGGTGCAAATGATGTTTATATTATTAAGACGGAAGAAGGAAAAGAAGTGCTGATTCCGGCCATCTACGAATGTATTTTAGATGTCGATGTAGAAGCAGGAAAGATGGAAATTCACCTGTTGGACGGATTAGTGTAAAAAAGGAGAAAAACAAATGGATTTTCATGTACTCACCCTGTTTCCGGATATGGTCAGACAGGGATTAAATACCAGTATCATCGGAAGAGCAATAAAAGACGGACATATCACATTAAATACAGTCAATATCCGTGATTTTTCTATCAATAAACATAATCGCGTGGATGATTATCCTTATGGGGGCGGAGCCGGAATGGTAATTCAGGCAGAACCGGTTTACCGCGCCTGGGAATCTGTGGCAAAAAACAGTAAAGCCATAAAACAAGGCAAAAAACCAAGATGCATTTATCTGACCCCACAGGGAAAAGTCTTTCATCAGACGATGGTAGAAGAATTTGCCCAGGAAGAAGAACTGATTTTTTTATGCGGACATTATGAGGGGATTGACGAACGTGTTTTAGAAGAAGTGGTCACAGACTATGTCTCCATTGGAGATTATGTGCTGACAGGGGGAGAACTTGCTTCTATGGTCATGATTGACGCTATCTCAAGATTTGTGCCGGGTGTTTTAAATAATGAAGAATCTGCCCAGTTTGAATCCATGCAGGATAACCTCTTAGAATATCCGCATTATACCAGACCGGAAAGCTGGCATGAAAAAGAGGTGCCGAAAGTACTCCTAACCGGAGACCATAATAAAATTGAAGCATGGAGATGGGAACAGTCTCTGATACGAACTAAAGAGAGACGACCGGATTTACTCGAAAAAAATAAAAGCTTAAAAGTGGCTTATTTCAGCCCGACCGGAGGCACAAAGAAAGCAGCGGAGATGTTAGCAACGATGCTCTCCCAGAATCCGGAATACATTGATTTGACGAGAAGAAAATTCCGGAAACAAAAACAATACTTTGGAAAAAAAGATTTACTGCTTGCAGCTGCACCGGTATACGGAGGTCAGCTTCCACAGTTAAAAGAAGCTCTTTTTACAAACTTGAAAGGGGATCATACTCCTTGTATTTTGATGTCTGCTTACGGAAATCGTGACTTTGATGATACCCTTGCACAGATGAAAGACATTTTAGAGGAGAGAGGATTTTACTGCATCGGCGCAATCGCACCGATTATTCCACACATTTATTCCGAAAAACTGGGGGCAGACCGACCAAATGCAGAAGATGAGAAAGTCTTCCGCCGGTTTGCAGTCACAGTGAAACAGAGATTGGAAAATGGATTGGAAGAATCCCTCATGATTCCGGGAAATCCAAAGCCAGAACCAAAGACCATGAAGCCGGTGGTTCATTACTTTGATGAAACGAAATGTAAGGGTTGCCAGACATGTGTCCAAAAATGCCCGACCTCAGCGATTGATAAAGACACATATCAAATAAAGGAAGAACTCTGTGTTGGATGTCTGCGCTGTGAAAGGGTATGTCCAAGTGGGGCAAGAAGCAGTGACTATGAAAGTGTTAAAAAATATCTGGAGGACAATTTCTGTCTCCCTAAAGAAATAAAATGCTATTAGATGGAAAAATGACGAAGAAATTTACAACAATGTGGTAGAAAATGGCGGATTGACTCTTGTCTTGACAAAAAATAGATGATATCATTAATGAGAAAATGAGTCAGATAAAGAAGAGATAGGAGAATCTGATGAAATCTGGCAATACAGAGATAAAGGGGAAAGAAAAAAGAATATGTACCAAAGAGAGTCAAAAGGGTGGTTTAAGCACTATGATTTTATTCTGCTGGATTTAATCTGTCTGCAGATAGCCTTTTTTCTGGCTTATGTGATTCGTGGAGTGGGCTGGAATCCATATTCACATCTGCTTTATCGGAATATGGCAATTTTTGTGGAAGCGGCAGACATTGTCGTAATTTTCTTCTTTGAGACATTAAAAAATGTTTTAAAGAGAGGACACTATGTAGAATTTATAGAGACACTCAAACACGTGTTGATTGTATGTGCGGTGTCGATGAGTTATCTGTTTTTGATTAAAGAAGCAGAAAAGTATTCGAGATTTATTCTGATTACGACAATGTGCTTCTATTTTATCCTGACTTATACAGTAAGAGAAGTCAGAAAATCAGTATTACAAAAGCAGATGGAAGATGGAAGAGACCGTTCCCTGCTGATTGTGACGACTTCGGATGTTGCAGGAACGGTAATTCGTGATATGAAAGACCACAATTATGCGAGATTTACACTTTCCGGAATTGTAATTATTGACAAGGATATGACGGGAAAAGTAATCAGTGGAATTCCGGTGGTTTCAAATCGAGAAAACACACCGGATTATATCTGCCAGCAATGGATTGACGAAGTGCTGGTTGTACCGTCGGAAGATGCAGAATATCCGGAAGATTTGATGAAGAAAATGATGGAAACAGGTGTAACGGTACATTTAAATCTTGCGAAAGTATCGAATACGAGAGGGAAAAAACAATTTGTTGAACAAATCGGAACTTATACGGTTCTGACAACAACAATGAATTATGCAACAGCAAGACAGCTGTTTTTCAAACGGGCGATGGATATTGCAGGCGGTTTGGTCGGATGTATTTTAACAGGGCTTATCACTCTGTTTGTTGGACCTGCAATCTACATAAAATCGCCGGGACCGATTTTCTTTTCTCAGGAAAGAGTCGGAAAAAACGGAAAACGATTCAAACTGTATAAATTCAGAAGCATGTATTTAGATGCAGAAGAACGGAAAGCAGAACTGATGAAAGATAACAAACTCGGTGATGCAAAGATGTTCAAGCTCGACTTTGACCCACGTGTCATTGGAAATAAGATTCTGCCGGATGGAACACATAAGACCGGAATTGGGAATTTTATAAGATCCACCAGTCTGGATGAATTTCCGCAGTTTTGGAATGTGTTAAAAGGCGATATGAGTATCGTGGGAACACGTCCTCCGCTGATTGGAGAAGTTTCCGAGTATGAGCTGCACCATCGGGCACGACTTGCGATAAAACCGGGGATTACCGGTATGTGGCAGGTAAGCGGAAGAAGCGATATCACGGATTTTGAAGAAGTGGTAGAGCTCGATAAAGAGTATATTGAAAATTGGAATATTGGACTGGATATTAAGATACTGTTAAAGACCGTGATGGTGGTGTTTAAAAAGGAAGGGTCGGTATAACGATGGAAAATTTGTGATTCTGTTTAAGGTTGAAAAATGTTAGGCAGGATCACAATTTATGTATAAAGATATCTTGTACTGAGAAAATAAAGAATGTTTTTTGAGTGGAGGATATGCAAAAGGAAAGGAAACAGAACGTGAAAAATAAGAAGTTGCGAATTGCAGTTTTAGGACATAAAAGGATTCCTTCACGTGAAGGAGGAATTGAAATTGTTGTAGAAGAATTGTCTGTACGAATGGCAAAATTAGGACATCAGGTAACTATTTATAATAGAAGTGGACATCATGTCAGTGGGAAAGAATTTGATGCACATAAATTGAAAGAATATAAAGGAACAAGAATGAAATATGTGCCGACGATAGATAAAAAAGGGCTGGCAGCAATGAGTGCTTCTTTTTTCGCGGCAGTTGCAGCAGCATTTGGAAAATATGATGTGGTTCATTTTCATGCTGAAGGACCATGTGCAATGCTGTGGCTTCCGAAATTATTTGGCAAACGTTGTGTGGCAACAGTACATGGATTAGACCATCAAAGAGCAAAATGGGGTAAATTTGCCAGTACATATATTATGTTGGGAGAAAAATGTGCGGTTAAATTTGCTGATGAGATTATTGTATTAAGTGCAGGGGTACAGCAGTATTTTCTGGATACTTATGGAAGAAAAACCAGATTTATTCCAAACGGTGTAAACAGACCTGTTGTTTGTGAAGCAGAAATTATAAAAGAAAAATTTGGTTTAGAAAAGAATAGTTATATTTTGTTTTTAGGAAGATTAGTTCCGGAAAAAGGACTGCGTTATTTAATAGAAGCTTTTAAACAGGTTAAGACAGATAAAAAACTGGTTATTGCTGGTGGAAGTTCTGATACAGATGAATTTGCAAATGAATTAAAAGAGATGGCAAAAGACGATGGAAGAATTTTGTTTACGGGATTTGTTCAGGGCAAAGAATTAGATGAACTTTACAGCAATGCTTATGTGTATACCTTACCAAGTGATTTGGAAGGGATGCCACTTAGCTTATTAGAGGCAATGAGTTACGGAAATTGCTGTTTGGTGACTGACATAGATGAATGTGCATCTGTTGTAGAAGATAAAGCATTTATTTTTAAGAAAAGTGATGTGGCAGATTTGCAAAGTAAATTGCAGAAAGCTTGTGATGATAAAGAACAAGTACAAAAATATAAAGATGAAGCTGCAGATTATATTTGTCAAAAATATAATTGGGATGATGTAGTAGAAAAAACATTAAATTTATATAGAGGATAGAAGAATGATTCGAATATTGCAATGTGTAAATGATATGCATCGAGCAGGACTTGAGACGATGCTTATGAATTATTATAGAAATATAGACAGGGAAAAAATTCAATTTGATTTTTTGACACATCGTCCACAGAGAAGAGATTATGATGATGAAATCGAGAGCTTGGGAGGAAAAATTTATTATGCTCCTCGCTTGTATCCACAAAATTATCCTAAATACTATAAATGGATGAAACAGTTTTTTAGTGAACATCCAGAATATAAAATTATACATTCACACATTGATGCAATGAGTTATTTGCCATTAAAAGCTGCAAAGAAAGCGAATATACCGGTACGTATTGCACATAGTCATAATACTTCTATTGATAAAGATTTCAAGTATTTATTAAAACAATATTTTCGTTCCAGAATAACAACTGTTGCAACTGATTATTGTACTTGTGGACAAGAAGCGGGGAAATTTTTATTTGGAAACAAAGACTTTACTTTTATTCCTAATGCGATTGAAGTTGATAAATTTTTATATGATAAAGATTTAAGAAATAAAAAACGGGCAGAATTAGGTATAAAAGATGAATTTGTGGTGGGACATGTCGGGAGACTCTCTTATCAGAAAAATCATAAATTGTTAATTGAAATTTTTAATTCACTTTTGAAATTAGAGAGAAATGCATTGCTAATATTGGTAGGCGTTGGAGAAAAAGAAGAGGAAATAAAAAAACAGATACATGAACTTGGGCTAGATTCTAAAGTGAAATTTTTAGGAAATAGAAGTGATGTAAATGAATTGTATCAGGCAATGGATGTGTTTGTTATGCCATCTTTTTTTGAAGGTGTTCCCGTAGTTGGTATAGAAGCTCAATTTTCAGATTTACCTTGTATTTTCTCGGATAGAGTTCCAAAAGAAGTGAAATTTAATTCTAAAACACAATTTGTTAAATTAGAAGCTGCTTTAGATGAGTGGGTTAAATCTATTGAAAGAGCAAAGAATATCGAGAGAAATTCAAAAGCAAAAGATTTACAGAATAGTCAATATGATATTAAAGTGGCACATTCGATATTGGAAAATTATTATTTGGATATAGTTAATAAGAAAGGATTGTAATATGGCAGGACATAAAAGTATTAAGCGAATTATACATCGTTGTGCTGAAGAAATAGATGCAACAAGAAGGATCTCTAAGGTTACTTCTTTTAAAGAAGGTTTAGAAACTTTTAGGGCAAAAATTGATATTCAGATTATGAATCGTAATGGATATTATGAAAATGAAACTAGAAAAAATCATTTATTACGTAAGCATGATATTATGATTCGTTATTATGAAAAGACTTTTGGCGATTTTTTAAAGACATATGATTATGATCATAAAAATAAAAAGCTACCTAAATCAGAGTATGCGGATTGCATATGGGTTTGTTGGTGGCAGGGACTTGAACAGGCACCAGAGCTTGTAAAGGTTTGTGTGGACTCTATAAAAAGGAATGCGGGAAATCATAGAGTAATTATTTTGACGGATGATAATTACAAGCAATATGTGGATATTCCAAAGTGGGTGGAAGAAAAAAAAAATAAAGGAATTATTTCTAGAACGCATTATTCAGATATTTTAAGACTCTCTCTTTTAGCTCAACATGGAGGTATGTGGATTGATTCTACCTTTTTCTGTACGGGAATAGGGTTACAAGAATATTTTAAGGCATCTCTATGGTCAATTAAACGTCCGGACTATTTTCATGCTTCAATAGCAGCCGGATATTTTGCAAATTATTCATTTGCATGTGATCAAGAACATAGGTGGATTTTTAAGGTTATTTTAGATTTTCTTTTAGAATATTGGAAAGAAAATGATATTATGACAGATTATCTTTTTTTAGATTATTTAATAGTTTTAGTACAAAAATATGATTCACAAATAGCTGAAGAATTTAAGAATATTAAATCTAATAATCCAGAATGTGATGAGTTATATAAGATAATGGGTGAGAAATTTAATGAAAATAAATGGAATGAGCTAAAGAAAAATACATGTTTATTTAAGTTGAGTTGGAAGTATCAATATCCAAAAGAAAAAGATGGAATTCCTACATTTTATGGGATGTTGGTTGATAATAAATTAAATTAAAGAGGTTATATATGAATAAATTTATAAAAAGTGATTTGTATCGTTATGCTGGTACTGTAAGTCTACGTTCTTTTTTTCATTGTTATAGAAAGGAAGCAGGATTTAGATTTTCAGTTGCTTTTAGACTTATAAATTCAGAGGGTTGGATAAAATTTTTGGGTATTATTCTATGGATTTTTAGAAACAAGCAATTGATACAAATTGCCCGTACTACTCAAATTGGATATGGATTGTATATTAGCCATGGAGGGCCGGTTGTAATAAATCCAAGTACAATAATAGGAAATAATTGTAATCTTTCTCAATTTGTAACAATAGGTTCTAACGAAGGAAAGGCAGCGATAATAGGAGATAATGTATATATTGGTCCTAGCTGTTGTATTGTAGAAGATGTTGTGATAGGGAATAATGTGACGATCGGGGCAGGAAGTGTAGTAACCAAAGATTTACCTGATAATTCAACATGTGCAGGAAATTATGCAAAAGTATTGAACTATAATAATCCAAGTAGGTACATTCAGAATAAGTATTTAGAGTAGTATCTCTTAAAAGCTATAAAGAGGAAAGTTATGAAGAAAATATTGTTTGTAATGCCATCATTAGATAGTGGTGGGGCAGAAAAAAGTTTAGTAAATTTATTGAACATTATAGATTATAAAAAATATGATATAGATTTATTATTGTTGAAACAGGAAGGATTGTTTTTGAATCAAATTCCAAAGGAGGTTAATCTCTTACCTCTTACAGACTCATTACAATATGCTTATAAGATCAATAAAAGTATGTTTAATTCATTTTCAGGTATGAAGTTAGGAATGCTAAGAGTAATGAGTACGTTTGTATGTAAATTATTTTATAAGAAAAATGCAAGGCAGCAGAGATGGATTAAATATTATAAACAGCATTTACCAAATTTAGAAGGAAAATATGATGTTGCTATTGGATTCTTAGAAGGAGATGCATCGTATTATGTCATAGATAAAGTAAATGCATTAAAAAAAATACTTTGGATTCATAATGATTTTAATGAAATAAAGAAAAATGAAGATGCGGGTATTTATGAGAAATATTTTCAAAAAGCCAACAATGTTGTTAGTATTTCTGATAAATGTGTACAGATTTTAAAACAAAATTACCCTCATATGCAAGATAAATTTTTATGTTTACCAAATTTAACTTCGAGCAATTTGGTAGAAAAAATGGCAGAAGAGTATGAAGTGACAGAATTTGATAAAAATAAGTTTAATATTTTATCAATAGGACGTTTGACAAAACAAAAGGGATATGATATTGCAATTAATGCGCTAAAAATTTTGAAAGAAGAGTGTTCAGATGTTCATTGGTGGATTATAGGTGCTGGAGAATTAGAAGATCAACTCAAGAAACAGGTAAAAGATAATGAACTGGAAAAATACATTACATTTTTAGGTTTAAAAGCAAATCCATATCCGTATATTAAAAATTGTGATTTGTTGGTACAATCTTCTAGGTGGGAAGGAAAGTCAGTAGTTTTGGATGAAGCTAAAATTTTGGCAACGCCTATATTAGCAACGAATTATTCAACCATTAAAGATCAATTAACGGATAAAATGGAAGGATTAATTGTAGATATGACTCCTAACGCTATTGCAGAGGGGATAAAATTATTAATGCATGATTGGGTATTGCATAAAAAAATACAATGTTATTTAGAACAACATAGTTATGGAAATGAAGAAGAAATAAAAAAATACTATATGATATTTGAAAATTAATATTTATAGGGTATTAATTAGATCAGAAAGAAGAATCCAGGTATATATAATGAAAACAATAACTGTAATAACACCAACATATAATAGATGTAATACACTATATAGAGTTTATAATAGCCTTCTTTCACAGACTTATACAGATTTCGAATGGCTTGTGATAGATGATGGATCAACAGATAATACAAAAGAATTAATACAAAGCTATATTGAAGAAGGTAAAATAGCTATAAGATACTATTACCAAGAAAATAGAGGAAAGCATATTGCTTTAAATACAGCAATGAAGCTAGTTGATAGTGAGTATATTACTGTTATAGATTCTGATGATGAATTTGTTTCAAATGCATTTGAAGTATTTATGTCATACTGGAATAATATTGAGGATAAGTCGTTATTTAAAAGTATTACATGTAGAGCTTATGATCCTACTACAGGTGATGCAGAAGGTACAGAGATTAAAGAATCTTGTGGATATCATGATGCAAGGACTTTAGATGCTAGGATAAAGGAAAAGAACAAAGGAGAAAAATGGTCATTAGATAGAACTTGTGTTTTTAAAGAATTTCCGTATCCGGACTTGAAAGGTTATAATGGAGAATCATTACACTTTATTCCAGAAGCAATAGTATTAGATAAAATTTCAAGAAAATATTATGAGAGATTTATTAATGAACCATTAAGAGGTTATTATCATGATCAAGATAATGCTATAACTGCAAGGTCAAATTCAAGAAGTAATTCAAATTATTATTTATGGAAACATGTATTAAATGATATATTAGATTATTTTAAATATGATCCTATTTATTTTTTAAAAGCATCCGTTGGAATGAGCTTTGATGGTATAGCAACAGGACGAGCATTACATATTATTTTAAAAGATATAAAAAAAATCAGAATTAAGATCCTAGTTGGATTTTTATATCCCGTTGGATATGGATTAAATTTAGTCCGTAAATGATTAAAAATAGTTATATAAATTTTAGGAAGGAAAAAAGATGAATAAACACCAAGAAAAACCGTTATTAACTATTATTATTCCGGTATATAATGTAGAACAATATCTAGAAAAATGTGTCGAATCAGTTGTGCCAAATACGATTTCATATGAAATTATTTTAGTAGATGATGGCTCAACAGATTCTTCTTTAGAGATATGTAAAAAAATTGAAGAAAAAAATGGGAATATTAAAGTAGTACATAAAAAAAATGGTGGATTATCTAGTGCAAGAAATTGCGGATTACGTGTAGCGAGAGGAAAATATGTAGCTTTTGTAGATTCAGATGATTGGGTTGAAAAAGGAACATATGATATCTTACTAAAGAAGATAAAGAATGAAGATGTTGATATTTTGAAATTTTCTTATGTTATAGATTGTGATGGTGAAATTACTGAAGTACATAATATTTTATCAGAAGGTTTATATGATAAGGAACAAATAGAAAAAAGAGTGTTACCATTGGCATTTGGTGGAGATAAATTGGCTGATTCTACAATATCAAAAATTAATTTATCTGCAACTTCTAATATATATAATTTAGATTTTTTGAAAATTAATGAGTTAGAGTTTATTTCAGAGAGAGAGGTCGGAAGCGAAGATTTTCTATTTAATATAGAGGCATTGATTTGTGCAAAAAAAATTCAAGTTGTTGATAAATGTTTCTATCATTATGTTCAAAGGGTTGGTAGTTTAACAAAGCAATATCGCAAAAATTTATATTTACAATATAGTAAATTGTGTGAATACTTATATATGTACATGGATAGTAGGAAGGTTTTAGATAAATACTTTAATGAGTATCAGCATTTTTATAATTGTCTTATGTATCTTTGCATATGGAATGAATGTAACGAGTTTGCACCAGGAAATAGCAAAAATAAAGTAAATAAAGTTAAAAATATTTTAAATAAAAAAGAGTTACAGGAAAGTATTCACTATTTAAAAACAACTGATTTGAAAAGCTTTATTCTGAAACAATTAATTAAGTTCAGAGCAGCAAAGATATTATATAATCTAAAATCGAGATAAAGAAGGAAATAGATATGAAAATGGCAACTATATTATACGAGGTAAGATTAAAATGAGAAATATACGGTACGTATCAAAAAAACATCTTGAAATAATAATGATAAGTGTAATAGTGTTTCATTTGTGTTTTTTGAATATAAGCTATGTTCATGCACCGAAATATGATCTTGTAAAAATTGCTTTGATAATTTTTATGATTCCATATTTGTTTATGAATGTGAGAAAATTTTCTATACAGAAATATCAAAAGATCAATTTGTTTCTTACTCTTTTTTGTATTTCTGCATTTATTTCATCGTATTGTGGAAGGAGTTATGCGTCTCATTCATATTTGACTACATTTAAATATGTAATGACGATAGTAGTAGCTGTTCTTTTTTTTGAATGTGTCAATTTCTATGGCAATATTATGTGGAAGATAGTCATAAAAGTATTTACATATCTATCGTTATTTTATGTGATAGTAAATGATTTGCTTATGTTAGTACTGCCAGGTATTTTCAGAGCATCGGATGAGCTTGGAACGGGAGATAAATTTAATTGCTTCTTTTTGGGAAATAAATTTAATGTTGTTTATTTACATTTGTTTTTTTGGGCATTTTATCTTCTCTATCAGCAATTAATTAAAAAAAATAAAAGAATGTGTACAATATTAATTATTGCTTTGGTGATATTTGTTTCAATATATGTTAAATGTTCGACAGGTATTATAGCTATTTTTGTTTTTTGTTTATTATGTTTTGAAAAATTTGAAAAATATTTTTTCAATCCAGTGACAACTTTTATTAGCATTGGAATATTTGATACCATACTTTTTGTAAATGCAGCATTTTTATCTACACCATTTATAAAATTTATTATTGAGAATGTTCTTGGTAAAGAAATTGGTTTAACTGGAAGAATGGATATTTATACTAGAATTGGATATTTAGTCTCAAAAAACATTTTATTTGGATATGGTTATGAAAATAATACCTATGTAGCCTCACAAACGGTATTAGCGTCCAACGTTCAAAATGGAGTATTGGATAATGTGGTATCATTTGGAATTATTGGAACAGCTTTATTAGCAATCTGGATATGGAGTTGCTTAAAATTTGCTCAGAAAAATGGAAAATTAAACGCTTTTTCATATTTGTTATATACATATATTGTTATATCATCAGTTGAAATTGTATTTCGTACAAATTTTATTATTATAATTGCTCTAATAGCTTTTTGTAATATAAATGATAATTGTATAACAAATAATGGTTATTATGGTGTTGCAGAGCCGTCAGTCTAATAAAGTCGAGCCATAGTTCTGATAAGTAAAATCTGATTTGGCGATTCTAAGTGCCCCAGTATAATTAAGTAATAGAATAGAAGAGAAAGATTATATGAAAAAAAATATAAAAATAAGTGTAATAATACCGATATATAACTGTCAAAAATATCTACCAGAATGTCTTCAATCTTTATCTAATCAGAGTATATCTGATTTTGAAACAATATTAGTAGATGATGGTTCAAGCGATAGTTCTTTAGAAATTTGTGAAACATATAGCCTTAATAAGGATAAAGTAAAAGTAATTCATACAGATAATAATGGTGTAAGTATTGCAAGAAATATCGGATTAAAAAATGCAAAAGGAGAATTAGTTGTATTTATTGATGCTGATGATGTTCTTGAATATAATTACCTGGAAATTCTAAGTCAAACAATTGAAAATAATGATGTAGATTTAGTATGTTGTGGATATAAAATTTTTCCGTCAGATACAGATTCTGTTATTGAAGATAAAATTCTGTGTATGAATGCTTCTGAGTTTGGTACAGAAGTTCTTAATAATATTGAAATTGGAGGATATTTATGGAATAAAATATTTAAAAAAGCACTTATAGATGAAATGCAGCTTGTTTTTCCAGAGAGTATTAGTATTTGGGAAGATAAATATTTTGTGTTAAAATATTTGACATTCTGTAAGAAAGTAAGGATTGTAGATCAAATTTTATATAATTATAGGCAACATGGAAATAGTGCGGTAAGCGTAATGAACTATAGTAAACTAAAACATAAGGTGTGGGTTGATGAGCATTTAATAAAAGAAATTTCTTTTCCTAAAAGTATTGAGTTGTTGAAAAAAGAATATTTTAGGTTAATAATTGATTGGGGAATTGTAGGAAAGAAGTCCGGACAACTTACGAGTAGTGATAGAAAAAAGATTATATATAAAATTGTTAGAAAAAAAGGATATAAATATTTGAATTTTAAGAGAATACTTATTTTTTTATATTTATTAATATGAATATAAAAAAATATTTGAATAGTAACTCATATATTTTTTGGAAGATAAATAGGAGAGGAGATGGATGAAATTATTATGAAAAATATAGGTATTATTACATTTCATTGTTCTTACAATTATGGCTCAGTTTTGCAAGCATATGCATTGCAAAAATATCTTATAAATAGTGGATATAATGTGAAAATTATAGATTATCGATCTAAAAATTATGATATGTATCATTTGTTAAAATTATGGATGTTAAAACATCCTATAAAATTGATAGCAGAAAATAGGCATATAAATAGATTAATCAGACGAAAACATAATTTTCTTCATTTTATAAATGAGAGTATGCATTTAACTAATAAAAAATATTTGTGTAATGATGATTTAACTGTATTAAATAATGAATTCAATATATTTATTGCCGGAAGTGATCAAATTTGGAATCCAGTTTGTACAGGAGGTGTTGATTCCAATTTCTTTTTAGATTTTGTAGATGGTAGAGTAAATAAAAGAATTGCTTATGCACCGAGTTTGGCGCATACTAGTTTCGAAGATAAAATTTTAAAAGAAATGTGTAGATATATAGAGAAATTTGATGCAATTTCAGTTAGAGAAGAGAGTGGTAAAGAAATTTTAAAAAATAATATAAGCAAGAATATAGAAGTTGTATTAGATCCAACTATGTTACTTGAAGAAAAAGATTATAAAAAATTGGAAATAAAGTCGGCATTTAATAAACGATATATTTTTGTATATATGTTAGAAAAAGATGATCCATGTTTAATCGAATATGTATCTAAGATTAGCCAAGAACAAGCATTAGACATTGTATATCTTCATTTAAATAACTTATTTAGTGGAAAGCATGTACATAATGTTTACGGATGCAAGGTTGGAGAATTTTTATGGTATATAAGGAATGCAGAATATGTAGTTTCAAATTCATTTCATGCCACAGTTTTTTCAATTATTTTTCAAAAGAAATTTTGTACATTTAAAACAGAGAAAAGTTATTCAAGAATGGTAGGACTTTTAAATACACTTGGATTAGAAAATAGAATCTATGATAAAGAGTTTATGATAGAAAGCGGTATAAATTATGATGAAGTCATGCTTAAATTGAATACTTTACGAGAACCTTCAGTAAGTTATTTAATTAAAAGCATTAATGGAGATA
The DNA here is from genome assembly GCF_054657695.1 of Blautia stercoris. NCBI lineage: Bacteria > Bacillati > Bacillota > Clostridia > Lachnospirales > Lachnospiraceae > Blautia > Blautia stercoris. Next base: position 737,957 of record NZ_BAAHYF010000001.1, on the reverse strand, counting down.
TTGATAGATATGAAAATAGAGAAAACTAAGAATGCATCAAGAAATATTATCTTTGGTATATTATTAAAACTATATCAGATTTTGTTACCTTTTGCTATACGTACTATTATGATGTATACAATTGGTGTAGAATATCTAGGGTTAAACAGTTTATTTATATCTGTTCTTCAAGTCTTAAATTTAGCTGAACTGGGTGTTGGTAGTGCAATGGTTTTTAGTATGTATAAACCAATTGCAGAAGATGATTCTGTGACAATTTGTGCATTAATGGCTTTGTATAGATTGTATTATCGCATTATTGGAGGTGTGATTTTAGTAGGCGGACTGATTTTGACACCATTTATCCCTAAATTGATTTCTGGTACAGTTCCAGCTGATATGAATATTTATATTTTATATTTACTCAATTTATTAGCAACAGTTTTGACATATTGGTTATTTGCATATAAAAATAGTATTTTACAGGCTCATCAGCGAACTGATGTTGTTAGCAAAGTTACTATTATCACTGATACTGTCAAATATATATTTCAGGTAGGAGCATTGTGTGTTCTACATAATTATTATGCATTTGTAATAGCATTACTTATTTCTCAAATATTGAACAATGTATTAACAGCTATTATATCAAATAGAATGTTTCCAGATTTTAAACCTAAAGGAAAACTTCCTAAAGAAGAAATTAAAAAAATTAATGGAAAGATTAAAGATTTATTCACATCTCATCTAGGTTATACAATTGTAAGTTCTGCAGATACAATTGTTATTTCTGCATTTTTAGGTCTTACGATTTTAGCACAGTATCAGAATTATTATTATATTATGAGTTCTATCATTGGATTTATGTCTATTATATATGCATCTATTACAGCTGGCGTAGGTAATAGTATGCTGACAAAAACAAAAGAGCAGAACTATGAAGAGTTTAAAACCTTTACGTTATTAGTTTCCTTTGTAAGTGGTTTATGTTGTGCATGTTTTATGACATTATACCAGCCATTTATGACAATTTGGATGGGAAAAAATATGTTGCTCTCACAATTAGTAGTTGTTTTGCTGTGCTTTTACTTTTGGTTTTATGAATTGGTAATGATGATTAGTGTTTATAAAGATGCTGGAGGAATATGGCATGAAGATAGATTCAGACCTTTAATTGCTGGAGTTACCAATTTGATTATAAATTTATTATTAGTGAATTTTATGGGATTATATGGGATTATTCTATCAACAATTACAAGTCAGCTTTTTATAAGTTTACCTTGGATAGTAAAAAATGTTACTGCATTGATTTTTAATCGAAATCCCAGAGAATATTTTAAAATTATTATAATAAATACATTGAAAGTTTTGTTTTCAACGACAGTAGTTTATGTAATAGTTTCTTTCATTCATATTGAAAATGTCTATGGCTTAATACTTAAAGGAATTAGTACGGTTTTTCTGGCAGTGTTTATTTTAATGATTTGCTTTAGGCAAGATGAGCAATATAATAATGCAAAAGAATTGTTATTTAAACTTTTGAAATTAGATAAGGTATTAAAAAAGAGGTGATCAGCTAATGAACACAAAAGAATTATATACGGAAGATGCTTGTTGTGGCTGTGGAGCTTGTGTTGTAAAGTGTGCTAAAGGTGCGATTTCCATTAAAACTAATGAATTCGGATTTACATATCCATTTATAGATTCTAATCGTTGCATCGACTGTAAAGCTTGCAAAAAGGTATGTTCATTTAATAGTGAAAAGAAAATTAATAAATATAAATGTTATGCGGGCGGAAATCAAAATGACAATCTGCTAATGAAATCAGCTAGTGGTGGGATATTTTCAGCGATTGCATATAGATTTATCGAAGAGGGAGGATATGTGTGTGGTTCAGCATCTTTTTTTGAAAATGGTGAAGTGAGGGTAGAACACATAATTATTAATAACTTAGAAAATCTTTATAAATTACAGGGATCTAAGTATGTTCAAAGTGATACTGTGGATTGTTTTAGAAAGATTGGGGAATTAATGAAAAATGGATCTAAGGTTCTATTTTCAGGAACACCTTGCCAAGTTGATGCTGTAAAATCATTATATGAAAGATATTTAGGCACATTACTATTTACTATTGACATAATATGTCATGGAGTGCCTAGTCAAAGTTTTTTTAATGGGTACTTAAAAGAATATCAAAAAAGAAAGAAGCAGGAATTAAGTTATATTGATTTTAGAAATAAGAAGTATGGATGGGGTTTAACGGGTATAGCTAAATTTGAAAATGGAGATGAAGAAACAGTTACTCCAGAAAAATCATCTTATTATAGATATTTTTTAGATGGTGAGATTTATAGAGAGAATTGCTATAAATGTCCTTATGCTAACAGTAATCGTGTTGGAGATATAACAATTGGAGATTATTGGGGCATTGAACAATGTAGTCCGGAACTACTTGATAAAGGGAAAATATCAGAAAAAAAAGGTGTCTCCTGTTTGCTGACTAATAATAATACAGGAGAAAAAATGCTTAGTGAATTTGGAACACAATTAGTTGTTTATCCAGTACCAATCAGTAAGGTTTTGATAAGAAATACACAATTAAAAGAACCTGCAAAGCATAGTGAGAAGAGGCAGAAACTTTTAAAAAAATTTAAAGATAATGGATATAGTTCAATTGAAAAGTTCTTTAATAGAGAAGTTCTATGGGGAAAAATTAAGAGCATTATAAAAAAAGTTATTCATAAAAATTAAAAATTTTCAGAAATGTGTAAAGATTCTTAGAGACAGCAAAAGAATAATCCTAATGGATATAAATAATTAGAGAAATTGTAGAAGAAATAATAAAGTATATACGACCAATTGTATTTAGGAAAAAATTCATATTTTATGTATTTGAATGAAGCATTTATTATAGGTTGCATGCCATCTAGACAAAATAATAAAATACTGATAACTGTATTTTTGATTATAATAAGCTATATATTATCAGTTTTATTTGACAAAATATATAAAAAAATATACATACAAGGAGAAAAGCAGTTATGAAAACAACATTAGTAATCATGGCTGCCGGTATCGGTTCCCGATTCGGCGGCGGAATCAAACAACTTGCTCCGGTTGGTTTAAATGGAGAAATCATCATGGATTATTCTATCCATGATGCAATAGAAGCAGGCTTCAACAAAATAGTTTTTATTATCCGTAAAGATATTAAGGATGCATTTAAAGAAGCAATCGGTGATCGTATTGAAAAGATTTGTAATAATCTTGGAGCGGAGATTGCCTACGCATATCAGGAATTAAATGAACTTCCAGAAGGTGTGGAACTTCCAGTAGGACGTACTAAACCTTGGGGAACAGGACAGGCTGTTCTTGCTTGTAAAGAAGTTCTGTATGAGCCATTTGCAGTTATCAATGCAGATGACTACTATGGAAAGGAAGCATTTGTTAAGCTTCATAATTTCCTTGTAGGCTATACACCAGAAAAAGCCAATCAGTTCTGTATGGCAGGTTTCATTTTGAAGAATACGTTAAGTGAGAATGGTGCCGTTACCAGAGGTATCTGCGAGACAAATGAGGAAGGCTATCTCACAGCAGTACATGAAACCTCCAATATTGTTAAGACTCCAGAGGGTGCAGCAGTAGACAACGATGGACAGTTCACTTCAATTAATGCTGAATCCTACGCATCCATGAATATGTGGGGACTTACACCGGAATTCATGCAGACTTTAGAAGAGGGATTTAAAGAGTTCTTTGCAAATATGGGAAACAAAGATATTCTGAAAGCAGAATATTTATTGCCAATCTACATAGACGAACTTCTTCAGGCAGGCAGAGTTTCTGTAAAGGTCTTAGATACAAATGATAAGTGGTTTGGAGTAACTTATAAAGAAGACAAAGATTATGTAGTGAAATCATTTGCCAGACTGATAGAAGATGGTGTATATCAAAAAAATTTATTTGAGGATTTAAAATAAATAGTGAAGGAGAACAATGGGAAGTAAGATAATCGAAATATTTAATAAAATAGCATATAGCGTATTATCAGCACTTTATCAGCCCTTTTGGGCTGCCGTTCTCCTTGCCTTTTTAACAATGTTCTTATATTTATATGGTAAGGAGCATGGGTGGAAAAAGAATAATTTTATCCGAAATATGTTTGCAACATGGTGGAGAGCATTTAAAAGTTCTTCAAATTTTCGCCGGACATTCTTATTAGCTTTTTATACAGCAATGATATTACTCCGAACAGTTTTAAATCGTGAGATATGGTTTGATCCGCTTGGAAAGCTTTTTGGAGGATGGGGATTATATGAAGATGGACAGTTTACAACAGAATCTATAGAGAATTTCATGTTATTTGTTCCATTTTCTATTTTACTATTGTGGGCATTTCAAAAAGAATTACTTGGAGAATCTAAGAATATTAGATTTGGAAAAACCGTTTGGGAAGCCACAAAAGTTGTAGCAGTATTTTCTTTTATGATAGAATTTACTCAGTTATTATTCCATCTTGGAACATTTCAAATATCAGATCTGACCTATAATACATTGGGAGGTGCTGTTGGTGGAATGATATATTACTGCATTTGGAAAGTTAGACACAGAAGAGTAGAAGAAATTAAAAAATGATAGGGTGTAGATTTGTTGATATTTTGAGACAAATTTTGGGCAAAGCAGGGGAGCTAATCCCCTGAATTTTCCGACAAAATGATTAGATTAACATGAAAATATGGGGAGTAAAATATGTCAGGCAGACCAAAAAAGAAACCAGAATATGATGCAGAAAAACAGTTCGATGCTTTTTTGCAAGAATTAAGTGCAGCTTATGAAGAAGCAGATTCCATGAGAGGATTGGCACAAGAATTGAATATTACATTAACAGTAGATTATTGACAGGGATAATTGAAAAACCAAAAGCATTGATGCGGAAAACTGGATAAATATTGTTGGATTATGAAGTATATGTTAAAATAATAATTGAATCAAAACAGCTTATGAATTTTAACAACGAGGATTTCGCTGTTGAGCATTGAGTGGTTGACAGTAACTCGAATATAGAGGAAAACAAGAGATTATTATGGATGATAAAAAATATATTTTACAAACCTGTAAGCACTGCGGCAACAAAGGATTATTAAAAATAGTAGCTGATTATAAACAGCATTTTAAAGAAATGGATGGTATTGATGTAATCTTTACAGCGGATACTTATTTGCTGTCTATATTGATAGATGATAACACATATGTATTATTAAAACCGTCAAGTATATTCAAAATAGAAGGGGTTGATATTCAACCTAAAATGAGTTGGATAGCAAAAAAAGATGGTGGAATGGCATTGATTTATGATGATGAAGAGTAATAAATTATAAATTATTGACTGGACGAGAACTTCTGAGAAATCGGAGGTTCTTTTTTTATGCTTATTTTGAGGGTAATTGAATAGTTCTGTGTTGAGTGAGTAATATTGAAAAAAAGCTGTTCCTTACTTGACATACTTAGGAACACGTCCTCCGTTGATTGGAGAAGTTTCCGAGTATGAGCTCACCATTGGGCACGACTTGCGATAAAACCGGGAATTACAGGAATGTGGCAGGTAAGTGGAAGAAGTGATATCACGGATTTTGAAAAAGTGGTAGAGCTTCTGTAAAGGACAGCTTCAAGAAAATGTTAGAAAAAGATCTTTACGAGGCTGAATTGTTCTCGGATCTATGATATACTGGAGGCACGGGAGACCGTGGCTCTCGCTGCTCTAATAATCGCACACCTCTATACGGTGAGCAGCAGGCAACAATCTAAAGATTGGCTGAGATGTGAAGAATAGCTTCTGGAGAAGATGGAGTTCAGGTTGAAAAAGAAATGATGAACTTGATAAAGAAAGAGATAGACGAGACACATCCTCTTTGGGAATATGTTAAAGATAAGGGCGGAGATATTGCGGTGATTACTGAAAGTCATCACTTATATTAATACTGGTAATCCAGTTGCTTTGAATGAGTATAGCAAAAGTACTTATTTTGCCGGTAATAAATTGGATATAGAATGGTTATTTTACTTTTTAGGTTTGGAGGATAAATTAGAATGATGTCCAGAGCAGAAGAAATAAACAGATTTAAGCTTGCATATTCCGAGGATAAGATAGAAAAATGTAATACAGCGTTATTTTTTTGATGTTAAGCTGCAATTCGGAGATTAGAGAAGGAAAATCATATGACCACGATTTAAAACATATTTTATTTAAATCAAACTGCATCCATAATCCAATCGGAATGAAATATTCAAAAAAGGATTATGAGAAAATAATGAAGATTCTACTGGGCACGATAGAACTTGCAAGGAATGTGAATAATCCTCAATCTAATATAAGTAATTTGATTCAAAAGGGAATTAAAATAGAGAATCAGATTATAGCGGACTTACTTGATATAGTTGTTTATACAGAGTGTTTTTATAAAATGAATGCTGTAAACACTGAGAGAATGGACTCATGTGAAGCTGGTAAGGTTCCATTTGCAGAGCAATTACTAAGCCTGATTTTATTTCACCAAGATCAAAATCGCCTGGTCAGAGAAAATTGTAGAGAGTATATGAATACGGATTATCGTACAGGGATGGAGCTATCCGTTCCTAGGAAACCAGTGACTCATTATAAAAATGTAAAAAATTCGATATTCGATCATTTTGAAACATTTTTGGAAGATATAAACCAGATTGTAAATTATTTGTATTATCAATTTGGAAGATCCTTTCCTGAAAGGATTGAAATTGCAGATTTGCAAGTGGAACAAATTCATCCTTATGAAAATGAAAAGTTTGAACAGTATTTATATATTGCGTTACAGAGAGCTATGCTGTGCAGGCTCGAAGAAGGAATCCGTTATGGGTATTATGAGCTTAGGGAGATGAAAAAAACAGAAGAAGGAATTTTGACGTTTGCATTCGGAATTGAGAATGATGAGAAGTATAAAGCCAGAAGGATGGGAGTACTTAGAAGAGAATGCCAGGTAAGGCAGCAGGTCTTAATGGATTTGAGAAACCAGAAAGATAACGTTGCAGGTAATAAAAAAGTTGCTGTTCTTTCTGAAGAGTTCCTCAAGGTGCAGAAAAAAGGAAGCGTATTATTGGACTTCTCTGATTTTTGTCCAGACAAAGCTGTATTTTTAGAAGCAGAAAAAATAGCAAATATAAAAGAACGCATTGTAGAAAGTCTTACGAAAGAGTATTATCTTGACTGTAAAGTAAAAGAAATAGAAGTACGAGACATGATTTTGACATACAAGTTTTTAAGAACAATTTCAGAAATTTTGTATGTTGCATCAAAAAAGTGTATAGATGAAGAAAACCAAGAGACTTTATTGCAGGAAATTAGTCTGGTAGAGATTGAATATTTTTCAAAAGAGTTGGCAAGAATACATGACTTTGATTTAGATTATGCGAAAAAATTAATTGATAGATTTATTTTTCATGAAAAAAATAACAGGGAAGATGATATTTTTGCACAGCCATTATTAAAGGTAAGCAGGACACAGGTTGTAATTAGTCAAGCATTGATGGATCAAGTAAATTTAGATCGAGTGATAGAACGTCAATTTATTCGATATAAACAGGATGTATCGGCGGTAGGAGTTGCGTTTGAAGAAAAGTTTCTGCGGCGCTTAACACAGGGATATCAACAAGGAATTGCAGATCTTAAATTAAAAGAAGTTCCTAATTTTCAAGTAAATACGAATAAAGTGAAATATGAAGCGTTTGATGGAAAAGAAATAGAGTTTGATGTTGTTTCTGTTTTAGGCGATCATCTGGTTTTAACAGAGTTGAAAGCAATTATGACTTCTTATGATCTAAATGATTTGGAAGAGCGTAAGAAAAATATTAAGAAGGCAGTGGAACAGCTTCAGCGTAGAAAAGAGTCTGTAAAATATGACTGGGATAAATTTAAGAATGCGCTATCAATTGAAGTTCCGGATGAACCATATGATGAGGAACATATTATTTTGGTTGCATGTACAGATAGCTATGATTATACACCACTTAAAAAAGAGGATGTGTTTATTACAGATGATTCTTCTTATTTGAAATATTTTACGAATCCTTATGTTGATATTTTGATAACGCAGCAAGGTAAAGTAGAAATCAAAAACGTGAAAACGTTGTGGAAATATGGAAAACCAAAAGCAAATGAATTTAAGGAATATTTGATGAATCCGGTCTCAATTTCTCCGTTTACAAATACGTTAAAAAAGGAATGGATTCCTCTTCCGGTCATGGATGAAAAAGATTATGGCATTTTTTTGGAAGAATATGTGCTCACGGATGATCCAATTGCAAATGCAGCGAAAAACGTAAAAAAAGAAGGAAAAGCAACAAAAAAGAAAAAGAAGATTTATCCAAATGATCCTTGTCCGTGTAACAGTGGAAAAAAGTATAAGTATTGCTGTGGTAAATAAAGCAGTCAGATTGTCCAATAGCATACTTTACAGAAACTCGCATTGGAAGATTCTGATATATCAAAGATTAGCATAAAGTGTAATAGTTGATTCGTGAGAGAATACCAAAAGAACGTAAGCGCTTAGATTTTAGGTATGATAGAAAAAAATCCCCGACTACTTTTTAGTAGCCGGAGCACCGTGACAATTCATATATGGTTGATTTGATTCGGTTGTACGACGTTCAATCTCAGGTTTCACCGTTTACAGTTAAACAGTTTTTATTTAAAGAAACGAGGAACACATCTGAAATAGAGAGATGGTTCCTCGTTTTTTTGTTATGCGGTTTTCTGTACAGCCAGAGCCTTGATTTCTTCTAAGGTTAGGTCTGTAAAAGCGGCAATATCTTCATAAGTGAGTTTGACGGAGACCAGCATACGTTTAGCAATTTCAATGCGTTCAGCTTTTCGCATATTTTCCATTTCTCTGCACATAGTCAAAACTCCTTCCTCATCTTCTTTAAAATAACGTACCCTGTCAGCAAGCATTTTATAATACATATCTTTTGGAACGGTACAGGAAAAATCGTACATTAGTTTTCCGAGTTCTGTTTCATCTTTGATTTGGGAATTTACATAAATAATATGAGCTTCATCGCCAAATGGTTCACCGGTTTCCTGGATGATGCGGTCAATATGATAAATTGGAAGCCCAGCTTTTAATACATCATTTTCAGTAATAAAAATCACATAGGTTTCAGTGAGGGCATCATATTTATCGCCAGCTTCAGTTATATTGGTATCTATAAGACTGCTATTATAGCTTGCACGTTTTGCACCGGCACCACGATCACTTCTTTGAATTTCTATATTATAAGAGCGGTTATTGGTATCGACAGCTAATATATCCAAGCGAATAGAACGTCCTTGTAAATTTTTTATATCGTATTGTCCCTGTGCAGATTGTACTTTAAGGTCATGTCTTTGCAAAATAATTTGAAGCAGAAATTCCGCACATGCCTTATCTTCAAAAACTTTACTCATAAAATCATCATCTAAAAGACGGAACCCTCTAAGGCGTTGTAGATCCTCTTTATGCTTTTGTTCAAAATTCAGTGTTTCTTCTGTATTATTCATTGTAAAAACACCACCTGTTTTCCTTTAGAATGGAATATAGTAAATATGAATTTCTATATCATTATTTTAACATGGCAAACAGTAATCCTTAATACCTGAATTTTGAAATGACAAATGCCGATGAAAAATAACAGCCTATGACGGTATTACAAATGCAGTATATACCAGGTAAATATTACATTACCCAAACAGGCAGGACAGGAGAATTTAGCCTAATTGTTTGGGTGAAATTCTGCATTTAGGGGATTTATTTTCGGAAGTTCACAAGGCAGAAAATAATCTGAAATTTACAATTCTGTCGTTGCTAAGCGGTAGAAAAAGAGCTATACTTAAATTGGGAAATTATACTCAAAGGAGGTATGCTCTATGAGTGAATATAATATCGATATTGCCGATATGCAGTGCTGGGTCTTTCGGATGGCTCAATCCAAGTGGAAAATGTCTCCCAGCGACTGCGCAGAGCTGTTTAAGAAATACGACATTCTCGGATTTATCGCCGACTGCTATGACATTCTTCATTTGAATAGCTACGAATGTGCTTTGCATGATGTTGAAACCCTGCTCAAGAATCGAGGTGTTACCGTATGATAGGACTTGAAGATGGAATGCTTCTCTACCACGGAAGTTATGTCAGTATTCCTAACATCGACTTAAGTCGCTGTATGGGTGGTCTTGATTTTGGTCGTGGTTTTTATTTAACCTCATCTTATGAACAGGCATACAACTATGTCCAGCTTTTTGTTCGCAAGGCAAAACACATCGGTGCTGTTCCAAAAAACTTTGATCCAGCTGACGGACAAATATCCGTCTACAAATTTCACTATGCTCCAAACATTCTCGCTTACTTTTTTCAAGAACCCAGTATTGAATGGCTACATTTTGTAACGGCCAATCGAAAGAAAGACCTCTTTCCTCAGCTCCTGAAAAAATACAGCGTAATTGATATCATCGGTGGAAAGATTGCTGACGATCAGACAGCCCGTACCCTTCAGATTTATATCAGCGGTGAAGGCGCCGGTGAGCCTGGAACTTCAAAAGCAGACAAAGAAACGATTAAAAAACTTTTACCAAACCGTCTCGAGGATCAATTTTGTTTCAGAACTCAGGATGCCGTCGAGCATCTTGAATTTATAAGGAGTGACCGCTATGGCGACATCAAATTGTGATAATGCTATAAACTATAAATCTACAGATTCTCAAAAGGAATGCTGCGCAGTAATTGCGATGCGCGAAGCTGTAGAAACTTTTGCTGCACGAGAAAAGATTTCTTACGAGGAAGCTCTTCTTCGTTTCACAAGTTCTCGTGTGTATGAAGCCCTCTTTGATTTTGACACAGAGATTTGGAAAGAAGGCTCTGATTATCTGCTGAGTCTTTATGATTATTGCACTTCAAAAAAGACTGCATAAAAGATATCATGTTCGTAAGCGATGAACATGGAAGCATATTGCTCCATAAGCCACATCCACAAAAAGAATTAAAAGCCTATCAAATCAAACAGCTGATAGAGATTTTGGAACAGGTGGTCTCATATGAAAAACGGAGGAAAGAGAGTTATGTTCGATATCATTCATCATATTGCAATTATTGGAAGCGATTATGAAAAATCAAAACATTTTTATGTGGATCTGCTTGGATTTAAGGTAATCAGAGAAAATTATCGAAAAGAACGTGATGATTACAAGATTGATCTGGCATGTGGACCGCAGGAAATAGAACTTTTCATCATAAAAAATGCTCCAGCTCGTGTAAATTATCCGGAAGCATTGGGATTACGTCATCTGGCATTTAAAGTGGAGAGTGTAGCTGATACAGTAAAAGAATTGAATGGGAAAGGAATTGAAACAGAGCCGGTACGACTGGATGATTATACCGGAAAGAAAATGACATTTTTCCATGATCCGGATGGACTTCCATTGGAAATTCATGAGTAGAAAATAGCATAGAATAGAAAGAGACAGATGCAGGTAATGAAATACTCCTACATCTGTCTTTTTTGTGCAAAGATTTATTTATCGGAATGTCGCAAACAGCTTTTTATAAAAAATAACAAAATGTAACGTCGATAAGAATAAAAGTTGCAGTTTATTTGCTAAATAAAAATTTTTATTAAGGAATGGTAAACCTTGCAGGCAGATGAATGGTAAGATATAATCAGTATATATTTAGACGAAGAAGGTGACGCAGTGAAAGTCGATTTTATAGAATTAACAAACTTTAGAGGTATTCAAAAACAAAGAATCACATTTGAAAATAAAAATTTTGTTGCGTTGATAGGAGACAATGGTAGTGGAAAGACAACCATACTCGAGGCAATTACAAAGGGATTTGTACCCATATTAAGAACAGTTAATGCAGAAGCAATGAAAGAGTGTGATTTGGCAAATAATGATATAAGGAATGGAGCTAATGGAGCAGCAGTTACTTTAGGGATAACGTTAGATGGCGAAAAATATGTCTGGACAAATAGACGTAGATTATCATCGCAGCAGCCGTTTGAAAATGCAGGAGATGTAAAAGCGGAAAATGCAAAATCTTTAAAAGAATTGAAGTCCAGGTATTCACAATGTGTGGAAGAGAGAAAGCTGCCATTGATTCTTTATTATGGAACAGACAGAATTATACGAGAAGTACCACAGAGGGGACATATAAAAAACTTTCAGGTAACAGATGCTTTAAGAAACTGTTTTGATAATGTCAATTATTTTAGAGACTTTTATGATTGGTTCAAGACAGAAGAGGATATTGAACTTCGAGGAATCCGTGAAAATCCAGATTATAAGAATCCAAAATTGAATTGTGTAAGAACTGCTTTGGAAAGAATGATAAAGGGATATTCCAATTTAAGGATTGAATTAGCACCGTCAAGAATGGTAATGACAAATTCAGAAGGGGTAGATCTCCAGATTGATCAGTTAAGTGGAGGATATAAAGCAGTTTTATCGGTTATTGCGGATATTGCAAAGAGATTATCAATGGCAAATCCAGACTCATTGAATCCATTGGAAGAAGAAGCTGTGATTTTGATTGATGAGCTTGATTTGCACTTACATCCAAAGTGGCAGAAAGAAATCGTTGCTGATTTAAAAAGAACATTTCCTAATAGTCAGTTTATTGTTTCTACACATTCTCCATTTATCGTTCAATCATTGGATGCTGACGAATTATTTGATATTAAAATAATGCAGTATGCAGAAGAAGGCAATTACAGAGGATGGAGCATAGAAGCTATTCAGGAGCATAAGATGGGTGTAGAACCTAAAACCACTATTTTCAATCAGTATTTAGAAGAATTTTCAGCAGCAATGGATGAGGAGGATTATGAAAAAGCAAAAATGCTTTACGAGGAGTTAAAGGAAATGGTGAGTCCAGGAAGTAACGAAAGTAAGATTTTAAAACTGGATATTAAGATTGGTATAATAACAAGACTCCCACATGATTATTTATATTAAGCATATTTCATGGGGAGTCATTTTTATGTATGCATTCCGATTACATAAGCATAGAAGAAAAATTTCGTTATTTTTCAGATTGTGTAGCAGCTTCTTCAGAAATAGAATCTTTCTTTTTTCTGGATTTACCAGAAATCATTTTATGACCGGAGTAGATAGCCATAATCATACAGAGAAGAGAGCTGCAAGCAAAATATTTGTGAGCCTTTTTCATGTTTTTATAGCCGGTATAAAAGGTTCCAATCATCGTTGTCAATGCACCAAGTGACCAATATTTATGTGCTTTCATTTGAATACCTCCTGCGTTTTTCTATAATAATACCTCTTTTTGGAAAGGATGAAAACAAGAAATTTATAAATTTTATTCTTTCTCAATCTGCTGCTCCTGCTCGTAGCTCTTCTGTATTGAAGCAAATGAGAAAAATACGCCTTTGTGTATTAACAGGTTTCCTGCTTTCGTGTGGAATTGAGATAAGTCAGCTTATCACCCAGCGAGGGTACTGCCAATTAGATGATGTTGTTACAAATACAGCAGGAACATTAATTGGCTGGACAATTTGGAAGGGATTTGGTAAAATAATAACCATAAAAAAACGAACGAGGAGAGTATCAAAAAATGAAAACAACATTAGTAATCATGGCAGCCGGTATCGGTTCCCGCTTCGGTGGTGGAATCAAACAGCTTGCTCCGGTAGGATTAAATGGAGAAATCATTATGGATTATTCCATCCATGATGCAATTGAAGCCGGTTTCAATAAAATCGTATTTATCATTCGTAAGGATATCGAGGATGCCTTCAAAGAAGCAATCGGTGACCGTATCGAGGAAATCTGCAAAAATTTAAATGTAGAAATTGCTTATGCATATCAGGAATTAAATGCACTTCCGGAGGGAGTAGAACTTCCGGCAGACCGTACCAAACCTTGGGGAACCGGTCAGGCGGTACTTGCCTGCAAGGATGTGCTCCATGAGCCGTTTGCAGTTATCAATGCAGATGATTACTATGGAAAAGAAGCATTTGTGAAATTACATGGCTTCCTGGAGAAATATACACCAGAGAAAGCAAATGAGTTCTGCATGGCAGGATTTATTTTGAAAAATACCTTAAGTGAAAATGGTGCAGTAACCAGAGGGGTATGCGAGGTAAACGAAGAAGGGTATCTGACAGGGGTAGATGAAACTTCAAATATCGTAAAGACTTCTGAGGGCGCAGGAGTAGATAATGAGGGGACACTCACACCAATCGATGCAGAATCTTATGTATCCATGAATATGTGGGGCTTAACACCTGAGTTTATGCAGACATTGGAAGATGGATTTAAAGAGTTCTTTGCGAATATGGGAGACAAAAATATCTTAAAAGCAGAATATCTTCTTCCGATTTACATAGATGAACTGCTTCAGGCAGGAAAAGTATCGGTTAAGGTGTTAGATTCTAATGATAAATGGTTTGGAGTAACCTACAAAGAAGATAAAGAGTACGTTGTAAAATCTTTTGCGAAACTGATTGAAGATGGCGTATATCAAGAAAAGCTGTTTGAAGACCTGAAGTAGGTGGAACGATTGAAGAAATCCTTTACCAGACTGGATGAAAATTAAAAGAGATTGATGGAAAAATTTTGAAAATCACCACGGCAGGAGTGTCGTGGTGAAAATGGAAAATGATTAGATTAACATTGATTGCAAAAAAGAAAGCTTGTACAAGAAATAGAAATCAATTATAATAAAAGAAAAATGAGTGCAGAGAAAGAGAGGTTTGCTTATGAATTATAAAGAGAAAAAACGTTCTATGTTTTTAGGATTGCCATGGACTTTTACTTCGTATACGATAACAGATGAGATTATAACAGTGGATTCAGGTCTGCTTCGGAAAGAAGAAAATGATTGCTATCTGTATAAGGTAATTGATGTCCGCTTGGAATGTACTTTAATGGAAAGAATTTTTGGACTTGGAACGGTCCATTGTTTTACGGGTGATGTAACAGACCCGGATTTGAAATTAATTCATATTAAACATGCAAAAGAAATCAAGGATTATATATTAAGACAGTCAGAGCAGGAAAGGCTGAAGAGAAAGACTTTAAATACGCAGCATTTGGATGGAAATCCGAGTCTGGGAGAGATGGCAGATACAGATAGCTGTAAGTAGGAAAAGAGTAAAGTGTGAAAATATGAAAGTATAATAAGTTGGAATCAGAAAAATAAAAGAGAGCCAGGTGTCAGGTGAAATCTAAGAAGAAATTCACTCCAAATTCATAAAAGTTAAGTTACAATAAACTCACAAAAGCAATAGAGAGGGAAAGTGAGGAAAAAGATATGACAGTAATTGGTGAATTTAGATACGTGAATCATTATTTTAAAATCTACGAAGATGGAGAAATTTATGTGGATTATAAACCTTTAGGAAAAGTATATGCAGATGGAGATATCTGGATTGCAAGAAAGAGAATGGGAAAAATCTATGCAGACGGAGAAATCTGGCTTGCAAATGAAAAAGTGGGATGCCTGACGCCAAATAAGGAATTGTGGGTAAATGGAAGAAGAGTAGCAACTGGAGTTGGAAGACCTACAAATTCAAAAAGTTCAGGTAATACAGCTTCTAAATCAAAAGGAACGAGTGAAAATAAAACATATCAAACTCCAAAACCGCCTGTTACAACAGAAACAGGAATTCCAGATATGTCAGGAGTTGAAATTGCAGTTTTTTTAGTTGCTATTTGTCTTGCGGTATCGATTTTGTATGCAACAACTCAGATATTTTTACATGGAGGACTGCTTGGATCTACTTATAGACAGTATGCCGGTCAGTCAAAATTAGTTGATTTATTAATTTATGGAATTCCAGCAGGATTTTTTGCACTTGTTACAGGACTTCAGTGTGCATTTAACCATTCATTTGGTGTGGTTTTAATTGAACATGCAGTTTCTGCATTTTTGGAAATGTGTATTTTCAGTTGGGTAACAGGTTATCCTTTACTGGCTGGTACAGAATCGACAGGATTTTATATTTTACTTATTTTGATGCTTTTAATAGCAAGTTTGGCACCGGCAACAGTAAGCACAGTGATTAAGAAAATTATTTACTGGTTAAAAAAATAAGAACGGTTTTCTATGCTATAATTGCAAAGCAATTAAAATTATTATCTGGGGAAGGAATACAACATGGGATTAAAAGGCTTATTACTTGGACATGAAGTGAAGGTTTATTATGACCGTCATTTGACAAAAACAGAAAAAGCAGAAGATGCAGAGAATCCAAGTGAATATGAAATTTTAAAAGGTGTGGTGAACGGCGTCTATAAGGATATGATTTTAATTTCCTATTCTTATCGTGAGAATGTTCAGACAACCAAAAAGGGACTGTTTTCAGAAAAAGTGATAGAGGAAGAAAAAACAGTGGAAGCACATTCTCTGATTAATCGAAAATGTATCGTCAGAATAGATATTCTTGATTTGAACCTGGAAGAGGAAGAAGAGGAGTACGATGAGGAAGAATATGACGAAGGAGAGTATGAAGAAGACTACAACGAAGGGGAAGATTTAGAATATGACGAAGCGGATTGCGAATGTCCGCTTTACAAAAATTAAGATTAACCTTTAAGAAGGACAAAAAATTGCAGAAAATTTTATGAAATGGATAAAACAGAGATAAAAATTGAGACAATTTAGCTGAAAAAACATCCGAAAATACTAATTCTGGCATTTCATGCGAAACTATGATATACTAAACAAGACATGGCGAAATTCATGGCGAAATGATTATGAATATAAACTCATAAAGGAGAATTTATTTATGTGCGGAATAGTAGGATTTACCGGAGAAAATCAGGCAGCTCCGATTTTACTTGATGGTCTTTCAAAACTGGAATACCGTGGCTATGATTCAGCCGGAATTGCAGTTCGTGATGGAGAAAAAGAGACAGAAGTTATTAAAGCAAAAGGTCGATTAAAAGTTTTGGCGGAAAAAACCAATGGTGGGGCTTCTGTGCCGGGTACCTGTGGAATCGGTCATACCAGATGGGCAACTCATGGCGAACCATCCGAAAACAATGCACATCCGCATATCAGCGATGATGGAAACGTAGTAGCAGTTCATAACGGAATTATTGAAAATTATCAGGAATTAAAAGATAAATTAACAAGAAAAGGGTATACCTTTTATTCTGCAACGGATACTGAAGTTGCAGTCAAATTAGTGGATTATTACTATAAAAAATATGAAGGAACTCCGGTGGATGCGATTAATCATGCGTTGATTCGTATCCGTGGTTCTTATGCACTTGCAATTATGTTTCGGGATTATCCGGAAGAAATCTATGTGGCAAGAAAAGACAGCCCGATGATTCTCGGTGTGGAAAACGGGGAATCTTACATTGCATCTGATGTTCCGGCTATTCTTAAGTACACAAGAAATGTATACTATATTGGAAATCTGGAAATGGCCCGTGTAAGAAAGGGGGAAATCACCTTCTATAACTTAGACGGGGAAGAGATTCAAAAAGAGATGAAAACCATTGAATGGGATGCGGAAGCCGCAGAAAAAGCCGGTTTTGAACATTTCATGATGAAGGAAATCCATGAACAGCCAAAAGCAGTTTCTGATACCTTGAATTCTGTACTGAAAAACGGAGCATTTGATTTATCTGAAGTCGGTCTTAGTGATGAGGATATGGAAAAAATCAGCCAGATTTATATTGTAGCCTGTGGTTCTGCCTATCATGTAGGTATGGTTGCCCAGTACGTGATTGAAGATTTGGCAAAGATTCCGGTTCGTGTGGAACTGGCATCTGAATTCCGTTATCGTAAACCATTGCTTGATAAGAATGGGCTTGTCATTGTAGTCAGCCAGTCCGGTGAGACCGCAGACAGTCTGGCAGCCCTTCGTGAAGCAAAAGAAAAAGGAATCCGTACTCTTGGAATTGTCAATGTTGTTGGTTCTTCGATTGCAAGAGAAGCAGACAATGTGTTCTATACCCTTGCAGGACCGGAAATTTCTGTTGCAACCACAAAGGCATACAGCACACAGTTAATTGCTTCTTATGTACTGGCAATTCAGCTTGCAAAAGTAAAGGGACAGATTGATGAAGAACAGTATAGTGCTTATGTTGAAGAATTAAAAACCCTTCCGGAGAAGATTAAGAAAATTATTGAAGATAAAGAACGGATTCAGTGGTTTGCCGCAAAGCAGGCAAATGCAAAAGATATTTTCTTTGTCGGAAGAGGAATTGATTATGCAATCTGTATGGAAGGCAGTCTGAAAATGAAAGAAATCAGCTACATTCATTCAGAAGCCTATGCAGCAGGAGAATTAAAACATGGAACCATTTCTCTGATTGAAGATGGCACATTAGTAATCGGTGTACTGACCCAGTCTGAACTGTATGAAAAAACTATCAGCAACATGGTAGAATGTAAGAGCCGTGGCGCTTATCTGATGGGACTGACAACTTACGGAAACTACAATATCGAAGATACCGTAAATTTTGCAACTTATATTCCAAAAACAGATGAACATTTTGCAACTTCTTTAGCAGTGATTCCATTACAGCTGATGGGATACTATGTCTCTGTAGCAAAAGGTCTGGATGTCGATAAGCCGAGAAATCTTGCAAAGAGTGTAACGGTAGAGTAAAAATAGAAAACAAATCATCTGGCAGTGTAAAAAGCACTGCCAGAGTTATCTTAATCCTGTTTGAGCAAAACACTTTTGGCTTGCTTAAATATGATTAGATTAACATTTAAGATGAGGGGACAATACGATGAAAAAGAAAAAAGAAAAATTTAGACAGCCAAAACAAAAGAAACATCGAAATCATCACCTGCGTTTCCTGACAAAACTGATTTTATTACTGCTTTTTGTGGCAGTTGGCATGGGGTTTTATTACAGTTATCAGTTGTTTTTTATTCCGGTTCATCAGGAAGTAAAAAATGAAGATAAGGGACTGACAAAAGAACAAAAGGAAATAAAAAATGAAAGAGAAGAATTAGAAAAACAAGAGCAGGAAAATAAGACTTCGATTGACTATATTGCAGATGGAAGTCAGGAGAAAGACGAATCTGTCGGAAAAATTTCAGATGAATCTGACGCACTAAATGCATTAAAGGCACTGCAGGGAGAACTTGGAATTGCGGATGTCCAAGAAGAATATCGGGTTTCAGAAGTGAAAGAATTAGAAGATGTAACCGTTTACGAGATGCAGCAATACTATGAAGGAATTGAAGTCTATGGACGAAGTCTGATGGTAAGCGTAGATGAAAGTGGAAACCTTCAAAGCGTAAATGGAACGTATGAACAGCCATCTAATGTGGCGGTGGAACCGGAAATTCAGGAATACGATGCACAGGAAGAAGTCGAAGCCTATTTAAAAGAAAATAAAGATACGGACAGCTCGGAAGATTCTGACAGTTCAGAAAGTTCTTATTCTCTGCAAAGTCAGGGATATGTAATCTGCTTTAATGAAAATAATGCAGCCGAAGCGGGATACTTGTTCTTTGTCGTAATGGGACCGCAAAATACTCCGACTCAGCAGATTTTTGTCAGCGGAAAAACCGGAGAAATTTTAGCAGATAACAGTCTGATTCTGACCGAGAAAGTAAGTGGAACACTTCAGGGACAGAAGTTCTCACAGACACTGGATTATGACAAACAGGGTGACGAATTTAAACTTTGGGATGAAGAACGCAATATTCAGGTTTATCGTGCGACAACTCCACTCCTTCGTGATTTTGGTAAGGATAGTGAGGAAGTTCAGTGGAAGACAGGAGAAACACCAGATGCAGGTGCAGTTGATGCACTGGCAAACCTACAGAAAATATATGCTTATTATCAGGATACATTTGGAAGAAAAGGAATCACTAATAATGAAAATGATAAACTTTATGTGATGGTTGGAATTCAGGACATACAATCGGGAACCAGTATTAAGAATTATAGGAATAATGCAGCAATGTTTGGCACAGATTGGATGATAGTTGGAGAAAAGACAGATGGAAGTGCTACTTATGCAGCTGAGCTTGATATTATGGGACATGAAACGAACCATGGTGTAGTAAATGCTTCTTCAACCCTTTTACAGGGTGTCTATACAAGTAGTGATGCAAGACAAAAATCTTCTCAGCTTGCGATGGGAGAAGGGCTTGCAGATATCTTTGGAGAATTTGTAGAAGATTACAGCGATGATGGGAAATATAATGGCTCTTGCAGTTGGACAAATTCTGTCAGGAGCATGAACAATCGAACGGATATTTTAAATCATAATGGAATTTTGCAGGCAAAAGACTTTCAGGATGGAACAACCGATTGTCATCAGGGAGCAAGTTTAATTTCCTATCCTACTTATTTGATGGCAACCGGAGTAGATGGAGACAGCAAAAAAGCCATCAGCGATACCAAACAGCTTGCGAGTATGTGGTATACTGTGATTTCTCAGACTTCAAGTGCAACCGGTTTTAAAGAAATCCGGCAATTAATGGAAACCCATGCGCTTGGACTTGTATCAATGGGTCATCTGACGAATGATCAGGTAGAGGGGGTTATCGATGCCTTTGACGAAGTTGCAATTGAACCGATGTATGATTATTGTCTGACCGATGATTCCGAAGTGATTGTCTATGGGGAAAATAATAAGGCTTATGATAATTACCGGATTCAGGTAAGCCGAAGATTCGGAGAAGAGGTATTAAACGAAGAAGTAAAAAGCAAGAAATTAAATCTGAAACTGGATGCCGGAATCTATAACGTGCTTTTGACGGATTTAAATAACGAAGATTTAACCAAAGAATTTACTTTAATTGTAAATGATGCAAAAAAAGGACAGAATATTTATCAAAAACAGGCGAAGGTCATGACTCAGTTTGGCGCAAATGTCAGGGATGTTGTGCTCACACTGGATGTATCAGGCAGTATGGGTGGAACTCCGATAGAAGAGACAAAAGAAGCAGCGCAGAAATTCATTGATACCGTATATGAAAAAAGTCCACAGACCAGAATCAGCATCATTACTTACAGCAGTGATGCACAAAAGGTAGTCGATTTTACAAATGATAAGGCAAAATTAAAAAATGCGGTTTCCGGAATTTACAGTGGTGGCGGAACCAATATAGAAGCGGGTCTTAAAAATGCTTATAATCTGATAAAAGACGAAGAATCTTTAAAAAAGATTGTTGTTTTGATGAGTGATGGAGAGCCGACAGAAGGAAAACAGAAAGACGGAAGTTATCGGGAACCGATTCTCAGTATGGCCAACAAAATGAAACAGGATAACCTCATGGTGTATACACTTGGATTTTTCCATAATTTAGGGGGAGAAAATCTGAGAGAATGCAGACAGTTGATGGCAGATATTGCGTCGGAAGGTTATCACTATGAAGTCAGCAGTGCTGATTCGATTCAGTTTGTCTTTGATGATATTGCACAACAGGTTGGCGGTGGAGAATATGTTTATATCAAGATTGCGTGTCCGGTGGATGTAACAGTGCAAAAAGACGGTGAAGTGTTACGGTCAGAAAAAGAAAATCAGAATATCCGAACAGGCTTTGGAACACTGTCCTTTGATGGAGAAAAAGATGAGATTAAGATTCTGAGATTGAAAAAAGACCAAAACTATGAAGTCTGTATCAATGGAACCGGAGAAGGCGAAATGGACTACAGTATTGGATTTGTCGATGAAGATGGCACGTATTCGGATATGCGAAATTTTGAAAAGATTCCGGTTACAAAAGAAATGCTGGCAGTGACCGATACCAAAGAAGGCAAAAAGACGACTCTTCAAGTCGATGAAAACGGCGATGGACGTTTTGAAAAAGTTTACAGTGCAAAGAAAAACTCGACAGCAGTAGAAGTTTCAAAAGAAAATCAGAAAAAAGTGCTGGTAGCAATAGGAATTGTTGTACTTTTATGGATGATTTTAAAAGCTCGTGCGGTACTGAAACGGGCAAAAGCAAATCGATACTGTAAATACTGTGGTAAGAAAATTACAAAAGAAATGAAATTCTGCGGAGAATGTGGCAGTCCGGTTGAGATACAGCCGTTATTCTTTGAAAAACATGCAAAAGAATCAAAAGGAAAACGAAAAGTAAAGCTTGCACTAATGGGACTTTTACTGTTATTCTGTGTATCGGAAACGATGATTTATCAGACGGCTTCAACGAAAGTTTATCGCTATGTGTGCCGGGGAAATTATACACTGGCAGAGAAAATGTATAATGGAAGTGTAAAAGGTCATAAGATTTCCCAAAACTATCTGAACAATCTGCTTACCTATCATGAAAAGCGTGTAAAAACAGCGTATCAGGCAGGTACAGTAAATGAAACTTATCTTACAGAAGTTCAGGAGATTGTAAAGAAATTAAAGTAGAAAAGATTTAAATTAAAAGACTTAATATTAAAAGACTTAAATTAAAAGATTTAAATTAAAAGACTTGAATTAAAAGGCTTAAATAAAAAAAGACGGAAAAAAGGAGACGAAAATGTACGATTATCTGGTAGTAGGTTCAGGTTTATACGGAGCAATTTTTGCTCATGAGGCAAAGGCATCAGGAAAATCCGTGCTTGTGGTGGAAAAACGCCCGAATATTGCAGGGAATGTTTATACAGAAAAAAGGGAAGGGATTCAGGTTCACCGGTATGGTGCACATATTTTCCATACCAATAATAAAAAAGTCTGGGACTACATAACCGGATTTGCCGAATTTAACCGCTTTACGAACAGTCCGGTGGCAAATTATAAGGGAGAATTGTATTCTCTTCCATTTAATATGTATACATTTAATAAGATGTGGGGAGTGGTAACCCCGGAAGAAGCGCAGGCAAAAATTGAAGAACAGCGAAAAGAAATCATTGGAGAACCAAAAAATCTCGAAGAACAGGCGATTTCTTTAGTCGGACGTGACATCTATGAAAAATTGATTAAAGGCTATACTGAAAAACAATGGGGACGAGACTGCAAAGACCTGCCGGCATTTATTATTAAGCGTCTGCCGGTGCGCCTGACCTTTGATAATAATTATTTTAATGCACTCTATCAGGGAATCCCAATGGGAGGATACACAAAAATGGTAGAAAATTTATTAGAGGGCATTGAAGTACGCTTAAATACAGATTATCTTGAAAACAAAAAAGAACTGGATGCGCTTGCCAAAAAAGTGGTTTATACCGGTCCGATTGATGCCTATTTTGATTATGAACTGGGATATCTGGAATACCGCAGTGTACGCTTTGAAACGGAAACGCTGGATAAACCGAATTTTCAGGGAAATGCGGCAGTAAATTACACCGATAAAGAGACACCATGGACCCGTATTATCGAGCATAAATGGTTTGAATTTGGAAAAGATGAAAATGGGGAAGAGCTTCCGAAAACCATTATCAGCCGAGAATATTCTTCTGAATGGAAACCGGGAGAGGAACCTTACTATCCGGTAAATAATGAAAAAAATGCAGCACTCTATGCCAGATATAAAGAGATGGCAGAAAAAGAAAATAAGGTAATTTTTGGCGGACGACTCGGAGAATATAAATATTATGATATGGACCAGGTGATTCTGGCGGCGCTTGATCGGTGTGAAAAAGAATTTAACCAAGTCAAGTAAGTCCCCTGCTTCAATTACGAAAAGTAATAAGCAGCGGATTGCGAATATCCGCCTGACCCGAATCAGGTAGTAAAATGGATTGCGAATATCTGCTTAAGAAATAGAGGAAAAATAATGGGAAGACCAAGAAAAAATCCGGAGTACAATCCGGAAGAACAGTTTCAAAAAATGCTGGAGGACGTAAAAGGTGCTTATGAGAATGCAGATTCCCTGCGTTCTCTGGCATCAGAATTAAATATGACATTGTTAAAGCTTCGGAAATTACTGATTACAGCAGGCATTTTTACTTCGGATATCTGTATGGAGGTGAATCAACTGCATGAACAGGGAAAGACGATTCCGGAGATTATGAAAATTACAGGGCTTTCAAGAGCTTCTGTTCATTCTTATCTGCCTTATGTCAGGGGAATTTATAATACAGAAGAATTAAGTCTGGATGCAAAGCGCTGTCGGATGTATCGCGAACGGATGGAACGTGTAAGAAATCTGCAGTTAAATCCAATTCCAAAAAGATTATGGGAAACGTTAGTGATCTTTGAAGATTATCCATTTCGAAGAGAGACAAATGAGTTGTTCCGCTATCAGGTATCTGAAGTAGGTAAAAATCCGAAGAAACTGTTTTTCAAAAACGGAGAGCATGAGTGGGTACTGGAATGGAGAGAAATCCGTAAAGGCTTAAAAGAAGGAACAGAAAATCTTTATATCAAGGCAATTTTTAACCGATTTGGTTTAGAAGATAGAAGTAAATAGAATGTGCTTTACCGTAAAAACGATTTGTGATATGCTGAAAAAGCAGGAAAAAAAGGAAAGGATTTGATTTATGAAAAAGAAAAAATGGCTGATTATCTGTATCCTGCTTTTGATTGGCTGTATGTTATCAGGGGGATATATCATTTATTATATGAAAAATCAGCAAAGGGCAGAAAAAGAATACGAAGAAGCCAGAAAAAATGCAGAAGAACAGACGGATGAATCAGACAATGCAGAAAAATCAGAAGATTCCGGTGAAACAAAACAGGTAGAGATACCAATTGATTTCGCTTCTTTACAAAAAGAAAATGACGAAATTTACGCATGGATAAAAGTGCCGGGGACGTCCGTGGACTATCCGATTGTACAGAGCAGTACCGATGATACATTTTATGTACATAAAGGAATTGATAAACAATATTTATATGCCGGTGCAATTTATACAGAAATGAGCAATGCAAAAGATTTTTCAGACCCCAACACAGTGATTTATGGGCATAATATGAAAAGTGTAAGAAGATTGAACTGCCAAGACCGGAATTGTATGTAGTTTATACCGGAGAGAGAAAAACAAGACCGGAGTGGATTACTTTAACAGAAGAATTCTTTTCCGGACAGGAAGCTTTTGTAGATGTGAAGGTAAAAGTGCTGT
The DNA here is from genome assembly GCF_054657695.1 of Blautia stercoris. NCBI lineage: Bacteria > Bacillati > Bacillota > Clostridia > Lachnospirales > Lachnospiraceae > Blautia > Blautia stercoris. Next base: position 712,966 of record NZ_BAAHYF010000001.1, on the reverse strand, counting down.
ACGATGGGGAAAAAGGCGACATTCTGAATCAGTATGTAAGGTTCACAAAAGTATATAATGAACAGGTGAAATTATACGGAAGAACCAGAAAAGTAGTATTGGAAACAATTCACATTTGCAAAGACCAGGATGTATTAGCAGAGTATCTAAAAGACCGCGAGAAGGAGGTTGTGGATATTATGATGACATTATTTGAACAGGAATATGCTGTTGAAAGATATGGAGATGAAAAAAGAGCTGAGCGTAGAGCTGAGGGTAGAAAAGAGATGGCTCTTTCACTTTTTCAGATGGGAGTTCCGATTGAGAAGATTGCAGAAGCAGCTAAACTTGATGTTGGACTTGTGAAGAATTGGTTGACAGAAAGTGAGATAGTAGGAGCAAAAAATAAATAATAAGATTAAGATGAGGAAAGAGTTCACTGCGATATCGGATATTAAGTTGCTAAAGATATCGTGGTGAATTCTTTTTTGGGTTAGATTAATATGATTAAATTGTAAATGATGAAAACAGAAGAAAATATTAATGTGATAGATATGGAGTTTTGTAATGTGAACGAATTGTCGAATTTTGTCGAAAAATTCCGCTATACATATTGTGCAAATTGCAGTATAATAATGAATATAAGCAAGAAAAAATATACAAAAATGCCATAAGAAGAAAAGGAAAGTTAAATTTGAGAAAAATAAAAGAATGGTTACGAAAGGAAGTTCATCAATATTATATTCAAAAACTAGATGCTGAGCAGAAAGATTATTTAGAAGTAGTATCGAATTACATAGAATATTATAATCGGCGGGCTCTTCGATGTAAGATGAGTTTTTACGGAACCAATTTAGTAAAAATATTGGGTTTATCAGGAGTTACACTTGCAAAGATAATAGGAGAGAATGCAGATAAAGTTGATTTTTCTACAAGTGCAGCAATAATTACTACTATGTGTTTGGTATTAGAGGGAGTAAACGCATTGTTTCGTTGGCAGGAAAAATGGATATTATATCGGAATGCTCAAAATGCTTTAATGAGGGAAATTAGACAGTTTGTTGTAAAAGAGGGGATTTACCAAGAAAAGGAGAATAGTTTTTCCTTTTTTGTAGAAATGGTGGAAAGTATTATAGATGATGAAGCACGTAAATGGAATTCTTGTATGAAGGAGCAAAAAGAGCAAAAAAACGAAGAAGAAACAGGAAGGGGTGAATAATCCAGAAGAAAAATTTATCATTAGACAAGAAGAATGGGAGGAAAAGATACTGATGGGAGAAAATTGTTGTATGCAAGAGAGTATAAAGTGTTATATACCGCTTACGATTGAACGAAAATTAAAAGCATATTCTGAAAGCTCGAATCATATTGAACGTCATGAGATTTTATGGCATGAGTGGAATCATAATAAGAGATGGCTGACTCAGGTACAGGAGTTGATTTTGCCGTCTTTTCCGTCATATAGCCGTCATGATTCAAGTCATTCAGAAGCGATTATTCACAATATTGAAATGCTTTTAGGTGAAGAAAATATTAATGAATTATCAGCGACGGATTGTTTTGCAATTCTTCATACGGTCTATATTCATGATATTGGAATGTGTATTACACACGCAGACAGGGAAGCGATTTTAAAGAATAAAAGATTTTGTGAGTATTTAAAAAATTTATGTGAAAGTTCTAATTCAGATCTGAGTTCTTATGCACAGATTTTGCTTCAAGAATGTTTTAAAAAGAAAGGTACAGATGTTGAACAGCTTCATTATATTTTGGAAAGTAAGTTAAAGGTATATTATGCGATTACTTATCTGCTTGCAGAATTTCGTAGAAAAGAACATGGAACGGTATCAGAGGCTCGTTTGTTAGACTGGGTGGATAATCCGGAGAAACTAGGCATTGGATTTTCTACAATAGACATCCCAAATCGTATTTTTTATGTGATTGGAAGCTGTGCTTCTACGCATACAAAATGGGGTTTTGATGAAGTTTTAAAATTAAAACAGGAAGATTCTGGATTTGCTTTAGACTATATTCATCCTAGATTTATTGCAGTACTTCTTCAATTAGGAGATGCACTGGATATGGATAATAATCGTTTTCATCCGCTTACAGAAGAATTTCTGGGTAAAATGCCAAAGGAATCTTATGCTCATTGGAAAAAACATAAAGCGATTAGACGATTAAGGATTACAAATGAAAAAGTATCAATTAGTGCAGATTGTAAAAATCAAGAAGAATTACGTTTAGTTCGTATGGAATGTGATACGATTCAAGATATCTTAAAAAATGCCACCTTTTATTGGTCAGTAATTAAACCAAAAAATTCAAAAGCATGCCTTCCGACAATAGACCAGACAAATTTATTATTAAATGGAAATAGTATTTCGCCAGAACTTGTGGAATCTCAGTTTGAGATTGCGCAGGAAAAGGCATTTGAATTATTGATAGGCAATAATATTTATACAGATCAACATTTTGTATTTCTAAGAGAATTATTACAGAATGCAGTTGATGCAACAAAAATTCAGTACTATCGTGAATATAAGAGAAGATGTCGTGGAGAAAGATATGTTGAATTAGAACAAAAAAATGAAGAAACAAAAGAGGCAATGCAAGAAGTAAATCCGCTTGTAATTAGTAGCAAAGTTTCTCCGCTGAATTATCCGATTGTAATTGAACTGTCAATTAAGAAAAAGTTGCGAGATGATAATGATGAGGAAGTTTTTGAAAATGTTACAGAAGAAGATTCAAAGACTTCTAAAGATAATTCTCCAGAATGTGAATATGGAGTATTAGTTAAAATCAGAGACTGCGGTACGGGAATTAGCCAAGAAGATATTAAACAGATATCAAATGTTGGAACTAGTTATGAGGCAAAAAAGGAAGAAATCGAGAGTATGCCAAAATGGTTGCAGCCAACTGGTACGTTTGGAATTGGATTGCAGTCAGTTTTCTTAGCAGCAAAATATTTAAAAGCTTATACACATTCAACAGAATCAGCACCATTTGATATTACATTCTATCCAAGACAGGATGGAAAAAGAGGATATATTAATGTAATGCCGAGAAAAACAGATAATAATTCAGACCCATTTGGTAGTTGTTTTGAATTATTTGTTCCGCATAATAAGAAAAAGTTACATAAAGACAATCCAGAAACCTGGAATGGAAAAGATCCATTTGAAAAGGGATATGAGGAGAGTAGAGATGTTCGCCATTCCAGAGAACTTCTGAAACAGATGGCACTGTATATTGGAGAAATAGTGGGAGAACCTTTATTTCCAATTCGTTTATATTTAAAAGACTGTGATAATGCAAACGAGTGCGAAAAATTTTTCGATGACAGATTCATCAAGAAGATGAAAAATTTGAATGTGTATGTAGGAAATGAAGAAAAAATTTGTAAAACAAATGAAGATGATTCAGAAAAAGGAAATATTACTTGGGCATATAATCTTGACAAGAGTAAAGATACAAAAGGACCAGATACAGATAATAATATTTATAAATTAGACAGTGAAAATGCAAAATTGCATATCTGGAACCAGAAGTATAATACCTATGCTAGAATTGGCATCGACAGGATTCTTGCAATGAGAGATGCAATAAATGCTCCCGATGATGGCTCAATGAAAGAAAAAAAGGGAATTAAAATCTATTATAAAGGGATTATAACCGCACTTGCAGAATTCAAAGAAGACGCTGATTTAATTGAGTATATGGATATAAAAGATACTCTTTCCAGAGAATATTTGAAATTAAGTAGAAAAGGATTCTCGCAAAAAGGATATGCTTATCTGGAAAAAGTATATCATGAAATTGTAAAAACAGCACGGAAAGCACTTGCAGAGTTTGATAATGAGAAAGTAGATGGTGAAAGCGAATTAGATGAAAATACAAGTATAGGAAGAATCAGTAGAAAAATTGATAAATTAGTATACGAATCACAAGAAAATAAAAAATCAGTAGAAGAATTACAAAAAAATAAGAAATTATTAGAAAAATTATGTCTATCTTCAACAGCATTAATTTATTTTGCTATGATTAAAGAAAAAAGTGAAGTATATTCAAATGAAAGAGATAAAGATAAAAAAGGTCTTTGGGCAAAACTATTAGACAAAATTAATGAGAAGTATAAAGAGAAAATAAAAATAAAGTCTACTCTATATAATATTCCAATAATGAAAAAAGTGGAAAATCAACAAGAATTTCAAGAAAATGGAACAATTACTATATTTGAACTTATTCAAAGTGATAATAAATATATGGTTCTTTCTGAACGAGAAGGTGGAAAGAATACTCATCGTTGGAAGCAGAAATTGTTGAAAGTGAATACCAATAATTATGACGAAATAAAAGAAAACATTAGAAAATTAAGGAATGAAAACTCGTTATTAGAGCGTAGGAAATTGATAAGGAATCTTGAAAAATTAATGAGCGAATATAAATATAAAACTAAGGATTCCTCAGACGAAAATAAAAAAGAATGTTCTTATTTAGACAAACATAAAGAGGAAGTGATATTAAAATGGATTGTTGATAATATTCCTACGATGGCAATTTTTGGATGGACAGATGATGAATCGAAAGATTATAGAATTAATATTCTGGATGTGGATATTTGTGACTCAGTATATTTCGATTTGGAAATGAAAGAATTAGTATTGGAACGTATTCAGGAAAAAGCAGAGAAAGTTCAAAGATGTAGTTCCTTGGTTTGGACTGGATTTAGTGGATTGAGTCTAGAGGAATCAAGAGATAGTATTGAATTTGTTAAAAGAGGAAAGTTGTCTAAAGCGGGATATGGAAAAATGATTTTTCCATTAACAAGTGAAGAACTTAAGCAAGAAATAAAGGAATATGAATTAAAAAAAGAATATAAAGGAATAGACAATCTTATTGAGGTTGCAAAGATATTACAAAACTTAGAAGCAGACAAAAAAGATAAATCGATAAGTGAACTTGAGAAAGCCGTACAAAATATAGGAGAAATTTTGAAAGATACATTAGATAATAAATGTAATATTAAAAAGGAAATTATATTTGATGGCGTCAATGTAGAAAAAATTAAAGAAGAAGAAATGGATAGATTGGTAGATTGTGTGAAAGCAATAAAAGAAGAAATGGATGTAATAAAAGGAGAGATGAATCAAATAAAAGAAGAAAATTCTTTAGGTGAAGAATTATATCAAAAATATTGTAAGAAACTAGAGCAAAAGAAACAATATGAAAATATCAGGGATTATATTCATGTACATGGTAAACTTCAACCGACTCATGAAACAATTGATTTATTATATGAACGTTATATGTATGAATTAGCGCAAATAATAGTTTATAATTTTTATCAGAAAAAAATTAAAGGACAAGTAAAAAAAGCAATTGAAGATAAGGGAGAAGAACTTATAAAAATTGAAAATATATGGAATCTGATTTTGGAAGAATATAAAAAGAATTTAGGTGTTTAATAAGTATGCGATAGTGTTATATCTGTTTAATTTAGCTGCGATATTATAGATGTCTGATTGTATTGATATTGAGTTCTGATTGGATAAGATTATTAAAAAACTTCAACGCAATGATGTGAACTTTTGAAAGTTATATGTTTATCATAAATAAGACATTGCGTTGAAGTGTTAATATATTATTTGCTCTGTGAGAATTCTATATGCTCTTTAGCCAAAAAAGCGTGTAAAGTTCTTATATTTTCAAAAGATGTGGCAACATAACATGTAGGAAGCCCCATAGCATTTCCTAAATAGTTTAACCAAGAATTAAAAGTTGGTTGGGAATCGTGCTCTGCGGTGTATTGTGACATAAGTTTAATAACACTGCTTATTGGCATAAGTAGAAATGATGCAAGAATATGGCAGAATTGTTCTTTGAAATCAGTAGGTAAAATTGAATTAGTAAAGTAATGTACAAAATTGGTATTGTTATCTCCCTGAAATAAATAATAAGCAAGGTTATAGGCAATGGTATAACGTCTGGTAAGTTGCCCAATAGTGGTATTTAAATAAATTGCTTTTCCAGAATAGGTATTTAAATATCCGAGAATTTCTCTATGTGTATCTAATGATAAGGGGATATATTTTTCATATATCTTTATATTATATGTGGAAGCAAGTTTATAGATATCAACTGGATACTGAGATTGGGAAAAGTACTGTAATCTTTTATCTAAAATATCATTTGCAACTTTATAAAGTTCTAAATATATGGTATTTAGTGGTGTTTGCTCATTAAAATTAGTAAAATCCATAATTAAATACTCCTTTTTAAAATATATTCTGACAAAAAAGAGAAAAAGATAAAATATTCAAAAAATAATATATCATATAAAAATCATTATAATATACAAGCTTAATATTTGCAATAGATTTAAGATACATAAAAAATATGAGGTGATTATTTGAATATGCAAAATAGGAATGAAATACAAGTTCAAGAAGAAAATTCAATAGATAAAAAAAGTTATTGGATTTTTATTGGAAGTATTTTGAACTTCATAGTAATCAAAGAATGCAGATGATTAATTTTTATATTACTGTAGAAATAGTTTTGTTTGGAGCATTATTTACATTGGTAAGTAAGAAAACACGTATTCCATTTGCTGAGTGGACTGCGTCAGGAGGAATTACTTTTATATCAATTGTATTTTGGGGATTAGATTATAGAACAAAGAGTTTAATCCATTGGTGTGAAGATTGTATGAGAAAATTGGAACAACAGTATATACAAAAATTTGGTGAAGATTTATTAGTGATAAGTCAGAGCGAACGTAAAACAGAAGATGGAATAAGAAGATGTTTTACATATTCTAAATGGTTGGGTGCACAGTTTGTAATAGTAAGTATAATGGGAATTGTGTGTTTAATACTTTTAGCTTTAGGGAAGTTATAGCAGAGAAAAAAAAGTATTTAATGATGATAGAGGATATTGAACTTTTAGCGACAGTTATGAACAGACACTTGGAAGAGAAGTACTCTCAGTTCTGAATTGTTGATATGATGAAAAGAAAAATACTTTGTTTGACAAACAATTGAATAATGGGCTTGTAACAATCAATAAACCAGTAGCCTATGGCGAGTATACACGATATCTTGTAGATATAGAGCGAGAGTTTTAAACTTTTGTAAAGAGGCTTTGACATCAAATTATTGTCGATACTGGAAATATAAGGATAGCAGTCTTTTGGAATGTTAAGGTAAAATGTTGTATGATGGTAAAAAGATGATATTCTAAATCAATAGGTAAGTTTATAATGAACAAGTGAAATTATACGGAAGAACCAGAAAAGCAGTACTGGAAACAATTCACATTTGCAAAGACGAGGATGTATTAGCAGAGTATCTAAAAGACCGAGAAAAGGAGGTCGTAGATATTATGATGACATTATTTGAGCAGGAATATGCTGTTGAAAGATATGGCGATGAAAAAAGAGTCGAAGGAAGGACAGAGGGAGAGTTGAATAAAGCAAAAGAAATGGCTTTTTCACTTTTTCAGATGGGAGTGCCGATTGAGAAGATTGCAGAAGCAGCCAAACTTGATGTTGGACTTGTGAAGAACTGGTTGATAGAAAGCGGTACAGTAGGAGCGAAAAATAAATAGGGTGAGAAAAAAATACACCATGATATCAAGTTTTTGAAGATATTGTGGTGTATTTTTAAATTGCCACGATTGGGACAATATGAAAAAAATAAGGAAGTTTAAGAATTCCTGTCCTGATTTAAAAAATATTAAAAAAAACGTTAAAAAACAATATTTTATAAATAAACTAATGTTTTTTTAAATTGTTCAGATTTTATTGTTTTTTAAAAAGCAGTGTGCTATCATGATTAATTGATATAGAATTGGTATGTAGAACAGGATGAATTATGCCCTTAGTGCAATAGTAACCATTACCGTAAAAAGAACAGATGGTACAAAATTACAGATGATAATGGTGTGGGAAGGAGATATTTCAGCGGTTGACTATCGGTCAAAATCACACTATTTAAAGTAGTAACAAAAGAATAAGCAGAGGGGATGAGTAAATAGGAGATATTTATTTATTCCCTTTTTTTGATTTTATGAAAGAATTTGAGAGTTAGAGATTTTTTCCTGGAGTTAAAAAGAGAAACGGAAAGATAAAAGGAGGTGACAGCCCATGTCCATGGAGACTCTGAATGTTATCCAGTTTATAGAACTTTTAATAGGATTTCTTGGATTTACAGTTGGATTACCTGCTCTTGTTTTTTATAAAAAAGTGAAGCATTTTCAGGCGTCGGTTCGTTTTTTGATTTATTTTGTTATAGGAAATTTTTATATTATCAATTTAGTTCAGGTGTTGGAACTCGTATATGTTTCGTATCGAATTACATTAATATTGTTTACAATACTTCCGGTTATAATTGCAGTTATAAAAATTTACAAAATTCCAGTCTGGTCTTATATAAAAAAAATAGGAAGCGAGCTTCATCATTATATTTTGCGGGAATTAGGCTTTCGTAGTTTTTTAAGACGCAGACTGAAAGAAGTGTGTAAAGCTTTCAAATTTTTGCTTCATCAGGCGGTACGTTTATTAAAAGAGCTATGGCTGGATCTTCCGTTTTTATGTATTTTGATTTATCTTATCTGGAAAATCTGTGGAGACGGAATCTTAAATAACTGGGGGTATGGCGCTTCTGATGTTACGGTGCATAACTACTGGATTAATGGATTAGTTGAAAATAAATTATATATTGCCGGAATTTACCCAATGGGGATGCACTGTATGTTGTATTATCTGGCAACCGTTTTAAATATTCCTGTTTATGTGACGCTGCGTCTGTTCTGGCTGGTTCAGTACAGCATGATTGTATTTATGTTGTTATTGTTTTTAAAAGGATGCTGTAAAACAAAATTTCTCCCGTATTTGGGAGCGATTGGCTTTGTGGGATTAAAATATTTCATGGAAATTTCTTACTCCCGATTTGAGGCAACACTTCCACAGGAATTTGGAATGTTATATATTCTTCCTGCGATTTATTTTTTACTGGAATATTTTAAAACCAGAAAAGCGGAATTGGAGAATGGAGAAAATAGAATCCGATGCCGTTCCTCCTGGAATCTGCTTGGTTTTTCAATGAATTTTTCTCTGACGTTATCGTCGCACTTTTATGATTCGATTATTGCCGGAATTATCTGCGTGGGAATTGCAATTGGATATAGTGCATGGATTTGGAGAAAAGGATATTTGTTCCGAATTATAGTTTCCGGAGTACTTGGAGTGTTAATGGCACTGCTTCCGATGGCAGTTGCATTTTTGACAGGGAAAGAACTTCAGGGTTCAATGTACTGGGCAATGAGCATTATAGGGTTAAAGAAATATACGGTACTTGTGTTTAGAATTCTTTGTTTTGCTGTAGTTGCAACAACAATTGTGGGTATCGTTTTTTTAATTAGGGGAATTAAAAAAAAGACAATTTCTTTTACGGAAAACAGACCAATCCATACAGAGGCAAAAGTGCTTTTAATTATTTTTAAATTATTTGGAGTATTGCTTTTAGCAGTTCTGTTGTTTCTTGGATGGAGAGAAAAAGAAATTGTTTTTTGGGGATTCAGCCAGTATGTATTTGATTTAACAGATTTTAATTGGATGATATATGCAGTTGGAATTGCAGTGATAGTTGGAATTGTACAGAGTTATCTTATGAAAAATATGGAGGGCGCTGCTCTCTTATCTCTGTTATCAGCGGAAGTAATGCTGGGAATAATTCTGGTAAGTGATAAGTTAGGATTGCCGGTTTTAATGGAAAATTATAGAGTTTGTGTTTATTTTTCTTATTTAATTCCAGCTGTATTTATTTTGGCATTGGACAATTTGATAGGAAGTTTGTGTTTCAACCGTTTGATGAAAATTCAAAAAGTAATAGCATTTGGTATGGTGATTATTTTATTAGGATATGGTGCAAAAGAGGGATGGGTGAAAGAATCTTTTGGTGGTGGAGATTTGGAAATGAATGAAGCGATTCTTTGTACCACGAATATTTTAAAAGAGAATAAAGGGAAAAATGATACTTGGACTATTGTTTCAGAAAATGATGAATTGCAAATGGTAGAGCTTTATGGTCGTCATGCAGAAATCATTACTTTTTTAGAACAGATGGAACACTGGAATCAGACAAAGGAAATTCTGATACCTACAGAAAGGGTTTATTTTTATATAGAGAAAAAGCCATTAAATTATGCAGATGAGTATGAAGGAAAAATTCCGGAAATCTCAGAAAAACAGGCTAAGAAAGCACTTCCGGAAAGTACAGGAATGAATGCTTATAGTGGTACAAATCGTTCGATTACGATGTCCAGAATGTACTACTGGGCACAGGAATTTCAGAAACTCTATCCAAATGAATTCAAAGTTTATTTTGAAGATGAAAATTTTGTTTGTTACTATATTGAACAGAATGTCTATCGCTTGTATAATTTTGCAATTGATTATGGATATAATTAAAAGAATCCGGAGATAAAGGGGTAAAAATAAAAAAACAAAAGAAAATGGAGTAAAGAATGGATATTATGCTTGTTGGTGGAGCTTCACCACTGATGAAAAAACTTTCTTTAAAATTACATAAAGAGGGACATCGGATTTTTGTTTTATCGGGAAGCCGAGACCCGCAGAATCATTATGAACATGTATTTGAGCGTTATGATTTTTCTTATGACAGAGCATCCGTAGAAGAGGTGTTTCGCAGTGTAAATCCGGATGTGACAATTTTGATGGGAGCTTATGACTCAAATTATCCGGGAAGGGATTTTAGAAGAGAAGCTGTAGCGTATTCGGCAGGACTTCAGAATCTTTTGCTTTCGTGGTCTGCCTTAAAAAAAAGCAGATTGATTTATCTTTCTTCCGTAGAAGTTTATGGAGGGAGATATCCGAGTGCCGTTTCCGAACAGGATAAGCCAAGACCGAGAGGCGTTCGACCGCGTATGCTCTATCAGGGAGAAGAAAGCTGTCGTTTTTATCAGGAAGAACTGTCAATGGATGTTGTGATTCTGAGACTGGACTGGCTGCATGACGTTTCCTGTAGTATGAAAGAGGCATTAAGCAGTATCTGTGGAAGAAAATGTCTGGATGCCTTTCGAGATGGTTCTGTTTCTTATCGAAGAAATTATGCCTATGCGCTGACTTATATGGGAGATGCAGTAGAGAGTATTTATAAAGTTGTGGCATGCAAAGAACATCAGGAATCGTTATATCATATTTCTTCATCGGAGGCATATTCCGAACATGATATTGTAAAAAAAGTCGGAGAAGTGCTTGGAGAGAAGATAGAACAGATTGATAATACCGTGGGAGAGCAGCATCAGCTTATTTTATCCAATGAACGTTTTAAGACTGAGTTTGGATTTAAGGTCTGGTGCAGACCGGAAGAGACAATAGAAAAAACGCTTCGGTATATGAAACAGCACGGCAATAAATTCTTAGATGCAGACCATCCCGGAATGGATATCTGGCATAAATTGTATTATGCCATGACAAGTACACTGGGAGCATTAGTTCCGTATCTTGAAAATCTAATCCTATTTATTCCGTTTTTTATGTTAAATAATCGTGCAACGGACAGTCAGTATTTTTCAAAGATTGATTTTTATTTGTTATATGTATTGTTATTTGCGGTTGTATATGGACAGCGTCAGGCAACCTTTTCCGGACTTTTGGCAATCGCAGGTTATCTGTTTCGACAGATGTATACCCGCTCCGGACTTGCGGTTGTAACGGATTATAATACTTATATATGGATTGCGGAAATCTTTATTGTTGGTCTTGTAGTTGGATATATGAAAGACAGCCTGCTGTTTTTAAAAGAAGAAAAAGAACAGGAAGTTGGTTTTTTATCGGAGCAGGTCACGGATATCGGTGACATTAATGACAGTAATCTCAGGGTAAAAGAGGGATTAATTGATCAGGTGATTAATTATGATAACAGTCTGGGTACGGTATATGATGCAACGGAACAGCTGGAACAGGAACAGTCGGTTGAAATTTTCTTTTGTGCGTTAAATATGATTCAGAAGCTGATGGATTGTCCGGATGTTGCAATTTATCGTGTTAACAAAGAAAAGTATGCGAGACTCTTTGCTTATAGTTCTGCAAAAGCAGCTTCTATGGGAAGTACCGTTTATCTGCCGGATAAGAAACCTCTGGATGAGGCATGTAATGAGAACAGGGTTTATATTAACCGTTCCATGGAAAAAGAGTATCCAATGATGGCATATAATGTGGAATCAGAAGAACAGATGGAGATTCTGATTATGTTATGGAGTATTCCTTTTGAACGAATGACCATCAATGAAGCAAACAGGCTGATTGTAATCGGAAAACTGATTCAGACTTCTGTCAGAAGAGCGGACCGTTATCTGGAAGCATTGTCAGAAGAACGTTATCATAGCGAAAGTCAGATCTTGAAAGCTTCAGCTTTTGAGGAATTAGTAGGAGCATATCGAAAGGCCAGTAAAGAAAAACTGACAGAATATGTACTGCTTCAGATTGAAGTGGAGGGCAAAAATGAAAAAGAAACCGTGGATAAATGTACTTTGCTGCTTCGGGAATCGGATTATATTGGAAATCTTTCGGACGGAAAGTTGTACTTGTTATTAACAAATACCGATTTGAATGGCTGTAGTTTTGTACAAAATAAATTAAAACAAAATGGGGTTGCCTCCAGCATTAGCGAGGAGGGAGGATTATGATGCACGCTAGCTATTGGTTTCTAATTTTGTTGATTTTAAATACGTTAACTGCATTGCTTTATTTAATCTGGTATCTGTTTTTTAAACAGGATAAAGATAACCGAATCCAGTATATCATGCATACGATAGTGATGATAATGTGTCCTTTAGTAGGTCCGTTGTATTTTCTGCTTGGATTTTTAAAGTATCATTTTATGAAATTGGGAGAAAGAGATTTATCAGATGTAGAGTTTGCAAAAAAAAGACATGTTTCCCGTGTAAAAGCAGATGAGGAAAGAGAGCGAAATATTGTGCCGATTGAAGAGGCTATTTCCATTTCAGATCAGGAGAAAAAACGAGAAAATATGTTGAATGTTTTATTAGGGGAAACAGATAATTCTCTGGCCTCTATTTCAGTTGCTTTAGACAGTGATGACTCTGAGGTGGCGCATTATGCGGCATCTTTCCTGCAAAGTAAAATGGATGAATTCAGAGAGCATGTAAGACAGGCAAAATTAAGTATTTCATCAAAGGACATAAAAGACGAGGAATGTCAGGAAGAAATAAAAATCTTGGTTGGATACATGAATCATACGCTGAAGCAGAATATTTTGACGAGCATAGAACAGGAAGATTATGTGCATCAGATGGAAGCATTATGTGAACAGCTCTATGAAAATGCAAGGGAAAAGTTAGAAGTAACTGATTATAGTTTTCTGCTTCAAAGATTAATCGAACAGAAATTTTATGAAGAAGCTGAGAAGTGGGCAGAACGGTTTATGACACAGTATCCGGATGAATTGAAACCGTATACGCTGTGTATGAAATTATATTTTGAAACGGAACAAAAAGAAAAATTCTTTGAAGTATTAGATAAATTACGGGCTTCTTCGATTGTTATTGATAATCAGACACTGGAATTAATTCGTATTGTACAAAGATAAGGAGGAAAAGAAATGCTTTCAAAACGAAATTTTGGAATGATGATGACGATTATCCTGGTAATATTAATCCTTTTCCTCTCATCGGCGGTATTAAGAGAGTATTTTAATGATTATAATGAGAATCATTCGGCAGATTCTGAATGGGTAAAACGGTCAGAAGAAACCAAAGAAACCAAGGACAGCAAAAACAGCGAAAAAAACTGGCATATCATTTATATCGGAAAACAGGATACAGGATATTATGAGTCCATTCAGGAGTGGTGTACGTATCGAAAAGCAGAATTTGAAGAATATTCTGAAACAAAAAAAGCATTAAAAAAAGCAGAGGCTTATGAAAAAAAAAATACGTATCTTTTAATTAGTGGCAGTGTTCTCGAGAAAGATACAGAAACAGTTTCCGATAGTTTGACTTCTTATGTGGAAGCAGGTGGAAAAATAATTTTTTGTTCTCTTCCGGATTATTTGGTGATTGCAAAATCAGAAACGTTAAAAAATCTTTTAGGGATTCAGCAGTTAAGAGCAAAAATGGTAACGCTTCAGGAAATCTGGTTGTATGGTGGATTTTTGCTTGGCGGAGAAACCTGTTATTCCTTTGATGAACTTCAAGACCCAGACAAAATTGATATGGAACGAGAGATTCCATGGTATGATATTTCTTCCCGGACGAAAACATATATGGTGGGCTTTATCAAAGCAGAAGAGCAGACAAAGCAGGAGCTTCATAATGAAGACATGCCAGCAATTATCTGGAGATGTAATACAGGAGAAGGTTCGGTCTTTGCAGTAAATGGCGATTATATGGAGGGAAAATCGACACTGGGAATATTAGATGCCATGGTTTATGAATCACAGAATTATGCACTTTATAATGTGGTCAATGCGCAAAATCTTTCGCTTACCGGCTTTCCGGATTTGACTAAAGAAAATGAAAAAAAATTTACAGAAGTATATGGATTTGATTCAAAACAGTTTTGTCAGAATATTGTCTGGCCTGCTTTGATATCTGTAGCTCAAGATGGAGATTGGAAGATAACCGCTTATTTGGCAACTAAACAGGATAATGATTCCAAAGAGGATGCGGATGTAAAATCCCTGGTTGATTATTTGAAATATTTCAACGAAGAATCGGCAGAAGCGGGAATATCGCTTGGAAGGATGAATGATACAGATATTCAAAAATCACTGGAAGCAGATAAACAGGAAATAGAAAAACAGGATATTACGTATCCATTTTCGGGTGCTTACATTCGAAGTGAAAATGAAGAACAGTTATCAAAGTTAGTAAAAAATGAAAAATTAAAAATATTTTCAGATGTTCGTACGATTTGTAAAGAGTACGATGAAGAACAGCCGGTTTTTTCCTGGCTGACAGACTGGATTACAACACAGGCAATTACAATGAATGGATATCAATATACATATAAAGATGACTTTCGTTTAAAAAGCATTCAGACCACACTGGGTTATTCTAATGTACAGGTGGATCTGTATCAGTTAATCTGGCCCCAAGAGAGAGAAGATGAGTGGGAAGTAGTTTCTGAAAAACTGGCTTCTAATATTAGCACGTACTGGAATCCATTTTCTGTATTTGAAAAAACAGCGATTACAGAGAGTGACACCAGAGTCCGCAGATTCTTAAATGAAAGTGTGACAAGCAGCAGAAAGGCAGATAAGATTTCTATAAAAGTAGAAAATTTTAATGAGGATGCCTGGATGATGCTGCGGACACATGGAGAAAAAATAGAATCCATGAAGAATGGAAGCTGGGAAAAGATAGAAGACGATGCCTATTTACTGCATCTTACTTCAAGTCAGGCAACGGTAACACTGAAATCGGATACAGAACTTTATTACAGTGAAAAATAAAGGAGATAAACAATGCGAATCTGTTTTATTGCAGAAGGATGTTACCCTTATGTGGTAGGCGGGGTATCCAGCTGGGTACACAGTATGATAAAAAATTTTCCAAATCAGGAGTTTATCCTGCTCACGATTGTAGCAAATCGGGATGCAAGCGGAAAGTTTGCTTATGAACTGCCGGAGAATGTAACGGAGGTTCATGAAGTTTATTTGGAAGATGTGGATTGGGGAAGTGTCAATAGACATAATAAGACAAGATTAAATAAAAAGGAATATCAAGCACTTAGAAGTTTGATTTTGAATCATGAAGTAGAATGGGACAATGTTTTTGAATTTTTCCATAAAAAGAATATTTCCTTGAATCAGCTTCTTATGGGGGAAGACTTTTATCATGCAGTGTTAGATGCGTACAATCTTCAGTATCCGGAGATTGTATTTTCAGATTTTTTATGGACGATGCGTTCCATGTATCTTCCGTTATTCTTTTGCCTGATGACAGAAATCCCCAAAGCGGATGTGTATCATGCGGTGGCAACCGGATATGCAGGGGTTCTTGGAAGTATGGGAAAATATTTTCGTTCAGGTCAGCTTATTATTTCAGAACATGGAATCTATACCAGAGAACGAGAAGAAGAACTGATAAAAGCAGAGTGGGTACAGAAAGTTTATAAAAAAATCTGGATTCAGCAGTTTCGTAAGATGTCAAAAGTTTCCTATGAGAGAGCGGATATTGTGACAAGTCTTTATCAGCATGCACAGGAATTGCAGATTGAACTTGGCTGTCCAAAGGAAAAAACAATTGTGACGCCAAATGGAATTAATTATGAGCGGTTTAAAGAATTATCACAGTGTCCGCCGGAACAAAAAGAGTATATTCATATTGGAGCGGTACTTCGAGTGACTCCGATTAAAGATGTAAAAACGATGATTCAGGCATTTGGATATGCAAAAAAGAGAGAGCCAAAACTAAAACTATGGATTATGGGACCATATAATGAAGACCCTGATTATGCGGCAGAGTGTTTTCGGATGGTAGAGACAATGAAGATACAGGACGTAGAGTTTACGGGAAGGATACAGGTTACAGATTACTTAGGCTGGATGGATGTTACTATTCTTACCAGTATCAGTGAAGGACAGCCGCTTACGATATTAGAAAGTTATGCAGCCCATGTTCCGGTGATTGCCACAGACGTCGGAAACTGCAGGGGATTAATTGAGGGAGAAGAGGATGATTTTGGAAGGGCAGGAATCATTACCCATATCATGAATGTAGGAGAAATTGCGGAAGCCATGGTGTATATGGCAAGAAATTCGGAAGAAAGAAAGGCAATGGGAGAAGCTGGTTATAAACGGCTGATGAAACGATATAAAATCGAAGATATGAAACAAAAATATGAAGAAATTTATAAAGAGTGTGCCGAACGCCGGAACTTAGAATGGGAAGAATAACTTTTAAGATTTGAGAGTACATACAGAAAAAAGGAGAAAACAATGGCAGGAATAGGAGTAAAGTTAAACCGTATTTATCAAAAAAATACGATTACAACAAATATTGTGGGATTTTTCTATAGTATGACTATGACAATTGCACCGGTATTAGTTGTAATTATTAACCTGATGCTGATGCAGAAAGTATTAAAATTTAATACTGTTCGTTATATTGATCGTGAATTGTTTTCCTGTACGGTGCTTTATGTTTTTATTTTCTCTCTGCTTACAACTTCGCCATTTAATGCGGTATTATCCAGATATATGTCAGATGCAATCTTTGAAGAACGGTATGAAGATGTGCTTCCATGCCATCGAATCGGTCTGTTGATCAATATCTGTTTTAGCTGTCTGTTTGCAATTCCGTTTTGTTTGTGGGAACATTTCGTTGGAAAAGTGCCGGTGTATTATGTGTTTACAGGATATTGCTGTTTTGTTTCTCTGGTGCTTGTCTTGTATAATATGTTATATTTGTCTATTTGTAAGGAGTATCGATTGATTTCTTTGCATTTTGCACTTGGAATGATTGTTTCTTTTTTGTTATCTTTATTCTTTCGATATATCTGTAAAATGAGTATTCCTTATAGTATGCTTTTGTCACTTGCAATTGGATTTTTTGTGACCGCAGTGTTTGAATGGGCAAAAGTTCATCAGTTTTTTCCGGATAACAGTGAAGAATACAGGCGGGTATTTGTCTATTTTAAGAGGTACTGGCATTTGATTTTAATCAATTTTTTATATACCCTGGGATTGTTTATTCATAATTTTGTATTTTGGAGAACCGATATGGCAATGCATCTGGTAAAAACATTTGTGTGCAATCAGCCTTATGATATGGCAACCTGTCTTGCAATGTTCACGAATTTATCGGCGAGTGTTATCTTTATATCAAGGGTAGAGATGTATTTCCATGAGCGTTATAAAGCGTATGCTGATGCAGTGTTCGGAGGGCGTGGTCTTGATATTCAAAATACAAGAAAGCGAATGTTTCGTCAGCTTGGCAGTGAACTGATGACCTTGATTCGACTGCAGTTTATTATTTCAGTTGTTATTTATCTGATTTTTGTAATCTTTCTTCCGAGAATGGGATATGCAGGATTGGTTATGCGAATTTATCCGATGGTAGCAGCAGGATATTTTATTTTATTTTTAATGTATTCAGAAATTATTTTCTTATATTATTTTGAAGATTTACAGGGCGCATTGGTTACGGCACTTAGTTTTTGCGGAGTAACGTTTCTTGCAAGTTTAATTGCAGTTCATCTTCCGGCAGTTTTTTTTGGAGTTGGAATCTGGACAGGTTCAGTAGTAGGATTTACCGTTGCCTATATGAGACTGCGCTGGATGGAAACACATATTGACGAGCACATGTTTTGCAGGGGAAATCTGATAAAAAGAGGAAAAGGAATCAAACCATCTGCAAAAGTGTTTGATATACGAGAATTAAAAAAAGAGCCGGAGGACGAAGAATGAGATGAAAAAAATATTATTTGTGATTAACACGATGGGCTATGGAGGTGCAGAGAGGGCATTATTAAATCTGATGTCCGTACTGGAAAAACAGACTTATGAAGTTTCATTGTTTGTGCTTACAGGTCAGGGAGAACTGATTCATCAGATACCGGATTCAGTGACACTCTTAAACAAAAATTATAAAGATGTCTCTGTTTTGACCTCGAAAGGTCGTATGGAATTAATGAAAACGATTTTAAGAGCTGGAATCTTAAAAGGAGCATTTTTTCGCAGGTTTTCTTATCTGATAAAAAATAGTGTAAACATGAAACAGCAGGGGCGTTTTTTACCAGATAAACTTTTGTGGAGAATATTAGCGGACGGAGCACCGACGATGCCAAAAGAATATGATTTAGCAGTTGCATATTTAGAAGGCGGAGCGACGTACTATGTGGCAGACAGAGTGAAAGCAAAGAAGAAAGCAGCGTTTATACATATTGATTATAAGAAAGCCGGATATGGCGAAAATCTGGATTTGGGCTGTTATGAAAAGATAGACCGTATTTTTACGGTATCAGATGAAGTGAAAGAACATTTTTTAGAGGTTTATCCCAAGTATCAAAACAAGGTGTCGGTTTTTCACAATCTGTTAGATATGGATAATGTAAGAATAATGGCAGAAAAGCCAGGAGGATTTCAAGATGATTTTAAGGGAATCCGTCTTTTGACAGTGGGAAGGCTTGTAGCACAAAAAAGATATGATATGGTGATTCAAACGATGATACTCTTGAAACAAAAAAGTAAGAAACCCATTCGGTGGTATATCATGGGGGAGGGAGAACTTCGTACAAGACTGGAACAGCAGATTTCGGAGAATCATTTAACGGAAGATGTGATTCTTTTAGGAGTAAAAGAAAATCCGTTTCCCTATTATAAGCAGTGTGATATTTATGTTCATGCAACCGGATATGAGGGCAAAAGTATTGCAATTCAGGAAGCACAGATTCTAAAAAAACCAATTTTGGCAACGGACTGTAGCGGAAATCGGGAGCAGATTGAGCAGGGAATAGATGGAAGATTATGTATACTTACTCCGGAAAGTATTAGTAATGAAATTTTATGGATGATAGAACATCCAAAGGAATGTCAAAGTTATGGAGAGAAGGCAGAGAAAAAAGTATTACAGAGTAATAGAGGATTAGATGAATTTTTAAATTGGATGAAGTAGTTTTGGTTATTTACGAATGAGGGAAAAAGATGAGGACATTAGTGTTAATACCAGCATACAATGAGGAAAAAAATTTAGAACGAGTGATAGAAAATTTAAAGAAAAAAGCTCCGCAGTTTGATTATATCATAATAAATGATGGGTCCACAGACCATACCGAAAAATTATGCAGGAAAAAACAGTATCATTATATCAGCCTTCCTGTAAATTTAGGATTGACCGGAGCAATGCAGACAGGGATGAAGTATGCAAAAGAAAAGAACTATGATATGGCAATTCAGTTTGATGCGGATGGACAGCATTTGCCGGAATACATACAAAAAATGGTGGACTGCATGGAGAAAACAAACTGCGATGTTGTGATTGCATCGAGGTTCTATGGAGGAAAAATGCCGCTTCGAATGAGAACAGCCGGTGCAAGATTGATTACAGCTGCCATTCGCCTGACAACAAAAAAATATATTTCCGACCCGACAAGCGGAATGAGACTGTATAATAGAACCATAATTGAACAGTTTGTAAAAGATGCAAATAACTCTCCGGAACCGGATACGCTTTCTTACTTAATCCGGCTTGGTGCAGATGTCAGAGAAGTGAGAGTAAAAATGGCAGAACGAACAGAAGGAAAAAGTTATTTAACACCGGTTAATGCATCGAAATATATGATGCAGATGCTGATGTCAATTTGCATCTTTCAGTGGTTTCGGGATAGAAAGGCGGTATTATAAGATGGGAATTTTAAGCTGGAAGTTTCGAATTGTATTGTTTTTGGGAAGCGTTGTTGTGTTTTTATTGATTGCCCGTTTCGTAAGAAAACAGAGAATTCAAGTGAAAGATGGAATTTTTTGGATTTTATTTAGTGTTATATTAATTATATTTTCAATTTTTCCAAGGCTTGCGATATGGGCTTCTTATTTAACCGGAGTACAGTCACCGGCAAACTGTGTTTTTATGCTTATTATTTTTACATTAGGATGTCACCAGTTCTTTTTATCAATTAAAGTTTCTCAGCTTACCATCAAAAACAGTGAGCTGATACAGGACATTGCAATTTATCGGACATTAGAAGGTGAGGAGAAGAGAGCAAATGGAGAGGAAAATTCATAAAAAAAAGATTTGCTTTTTTTCAGGAGACATTACAAGAAGTGGTGGAACGGAAAGGGTATCGGTACAGCTTGCAAATGAACTGGCGAAAGAAAAAGAATATGAAATCTGTTTTTTAAGCCTGGTAGAACAGGCAGACAAGCCTTTTTATGAAATAACGAATGATATAAAAAGATATTCTCTTGGAACACACTGGATTAATCCGGGACCTGGATATCTGCCTTTGATTGGAAAGTTAAAAAGATTTTTAAAAGCACAGGAAATAGATATTATAATAGATATTGATATTGTGTTGGATGTACTGTCGATTCCTGCTGCAAAAAGATTGAAGACAAAAGTGATTTCATGGGAACATTTTAACTGCGAATTTGAACAGAGTGTGCTGTATCGAAAATGGATTTCAAGATTGTCGGCAAAGAAAGCAGATTATATTGTAACGCTTACAGAACAGGATAAACAGAGTTATGGAAAACTTCTAAAAAGAACTTCAGATATTGAAACTGTCTATAATCCTTTTTCTCAGGTGGAATTAAATGAAAATATAAGACGGGAAAACTGGATTGTGACAGTAGGAAGATTAACCTATCAAAAAGGAACAGATTATTTGGCAGAAGTAGCAAAAGAGGTATTAAAACAAAATAAAGACTGGAAATGGATTGTTTTGGGAGATGGGGAAGAAAGAAAAAAACTTGAAACCATAACTAAAGAGAATGATTTAGAAAAACAATTGTTTTTAAAAGGTAGAGTAGAAAATGTAGAATGGTATTTAAATCGTGCAAAATTATTTGTTTTGACATCAAGATATGAAGGACTTCCATTATGTTTGATTGAAGCAATGCAGATGAATGTTCCTTGTGTGAGTTTTGATGTTAAAACAGGACCTTCGGATATTATAGAAAACAATGTAAATGGAATTTTGATTTCAAGTTTTGAAATTGAAAAAATGATAAAAGAAATTAATGCTCTTTTAAAAAATAAATGTAGACTTCAAAGTATGTCTAAGAATACAAGAGATAATTTTGAACGTTTTGAAATGGAAAATATTATTAAAAAATGGAAAAATATATTTGAAAGATTAGAAAAATAGAGGAAAAGAAAATGGCACAGGTAAGTATTATTGTACCGGTATATCAGATAGAAAAATATATCCGAAAGTGTATTGAAAGTATACAGTCACAGACATTTTCTGATTTTGAATTGATTTTGGTTGACGATGGTTCTAAGGATGCGTCTGGAAGTATTTGTGATGAATATGCAAAGAAAGACAATAGGATAAAAGTAATTCATAAGAAAAATGAGGGAGTAGCATCGGCAAGAAATGAAGGGATTAAACTTTCAAAAGGGAAATATGTCTGTTTTATAGATGGAGATGATTGGATTGAAAAATTTATGATCGAAAATTGTATTAATAGAATTTTAGATACAGAAGCTGATGTGATTTTTCATGGTTACAAACAGGAATTATGGAAAAGCAAAGCTGTAGTAAGTATGGAAGAAAAAAATATTTTGAATTCTTTTGATACCTTAACACATAGTGAAATGTCTGAAAAAATGGAGCAACTTTGGCCATATTGTAGCAGTTATGTATGGAGTTATTTTTTTACCAGAAAAATAATTAAAGAGGAGCGTTTTCCAAATGTAAAGATTTCAGAGGACCATATATTTATATTAAATGTATTAAAAAAATGTGATAAAATTTCTTTTTTAAATGATTTTTCTTATCATTACTGTATGAGAATGGGTTCTTCTGCAAATAGATGGAATGATACAGGATTGTTTTGTCAAATAAAGATGATAGAAACTTGTCATGAGTTTATGGAATCCTTTAGTATTTCTGAACAAAGGAAAAAAAAGTTGATGGCGCAGATAACTTTAAGCGCTTATTCTTATGCAATTTATACATTTTGTTTTCCAGAATGTAAAATTTCAGTAAAAGAGAAAATGAGACAATTAAAAAAAATGAAGAAGCAGTTAAATCTAAATGAATTTATTCCTTATGTAGAAATGAAAGGTTTGTCGTTTTCTGAAAAAATAAAAACCAAGATGATTTGTAACAAAATGGAAATATTATTAGTTTTAGCAGGTCCGATATTTATGAAAGTAGTGCGCAGGGCATAAAGTTAATAATAATAGAACAGAAATATAGGATTATTGAAATTGAAGGAGATTATTCAAATGAAGAAAATTTGTGTTATTATGGGCGGAGTTCTGCCAGTTCGGATTAAATGCAATTTCTGTGCGTGAAAAAAGTTCAATTCCTATTTTACAAGAAATGACCAATAAGCCAATACAGGTAGTAGTAGACCCTGTACTGTTATTACAAAAAAAGAATGGGAGCAAGTTGCACGAGTTCCGCAAATAAAACAACTATACTTAGTATGCTATTTATTGGAAGATAATATAGCACAAAGAAAAGCAGTGGAAAAATTAGCAAAGCGATTAAAGTTAAAAATATTAACATTTCCACACATTTTGTGTAATGTAGTTCGAAAATGCGATTTGTTTTTTGGTGACATTCATGATTATACTTCCGGTCCTCGTGAGTTTATCGGGTTAATTCAAAATGCCGAGCTTATAGTTACAGATTCTTTTCATGCATCAGTTTTTTCGATGATATTTGAAACACTGTTTTATGTTTTTAAACGAGATAAGGCAGATGCAAAAAACAGTACCAATCGACGAATTTATGATTTCTTAAAAGAGTATCAGTTAGTATCAGAAGAGAGTTTGGCAGAGGTAAATAAGATTCCAGAAGTTGATTTTAAATATGCTCATCAGCATTGGGAAAAAAGACGAGAAGAATCTTTGGAATATCTGGAACATGCATTAGGAGTTAAGAGGAGAAAACACAGGTGAAAAATCAATTAAAGGCGGGAGTTATTTTTTCTTATATATCAACAGGAATTACAGTACTCATACAATTAATTTACTTACCGATTATGATTCGGATATTAGGACAAAGTGAATATGGTCTTTATTCCGTGGTATCAGGGGTAGTTAGTTATCTGAGTTTGTTCAGTCTTGGATTTTCAGGGGCATATTTAAGGTTTTTTTCAAGATTTAAATACCAGGATGATAAAAAGAAGCTTGCTTCTTTAAATGGAATGTTTATTATACTTTTTTGTGTTTTGGCATTCATTGCACTTGTTTCTGGAATTATTCTTAGCTTTTTTCCTCGTCAGATTTTTGGCTCTAAATTATCAGATGCTGAGCTGATAAAAGCAAGAATATTGATGGTGATATTGGTTTTTAGCATGGCAATAGTACTTGTTAGTAGTATTTTTGAAGCAATCACAAGAGCATATGAGCAATATATATTCCAGCAGGCTGTTTATTTAATGGTAGTAGTAGTTAATCCGTTTTTATGTTTGCCTTTACTTTTAATGGGATATAGAAGTGTTATGATTGTGCTTGTTGGAGCAGTGATTAGTATAGGGCGGCTGGTTGCTAATGTTTGGTTTTGTGTGTTTAAACTGAAGATTCCGATCTCTTTTCACAACTTTGAATTTAAATTGCTAAAGGAAATTAGTGCATTTAGCTTTTTTTTATTGTTAAACATGTTGATTGAACAAGTTAATTGGAATGTGGATAAATTAATTTTAAGTCATACAAGCGGAACAAAAGAAGTTGCGGTTTACGGTGTGGCATCACAGATTAATGGGTTATTTATTAACTTTTCCACGACTATTTCATCTGTGTTTTCGCCTAAAATTAATCGGATTGTGGCAGAAGAAAGGGAAAATTATCAAAAGAAATTTACAAAATTAATGGTTAAGATAGGCAGAATCCAATGGTTGTTATTGGGACTGCTTACAACAGGATTTATTGTATTTGGAAAATACTTTATTGTACATATTTATGCCGGTAAAGGATATGAGAAATCATATATCACTTCATTATGTCTGGTGGTACCGGCACTCATACAATTAATTCAAAATGTTGGGGTTGAAATGCAACGAGCGTTAAATAAACATCAGTTTTGTTCAATCATTTATTTTGTAATGGCAATCATAAATGGAGCTATTAGTATTCCGTTGGCAAATAAATTTGGAGCTGTCGGTGCAGCGATGGGAACAATGATTAGTTTAGTAATATCAGATGGGATAATTATGAATGTATTCTATCATAAAATTCTGAAAATCAATATTAAATTATTTTGGAAAGAGATTATGAGTACATTAAAAGGATTTGCAGTTCCAGTGATATCAGGAATACTGATTATGAAATACATAAAATTTAGCAGTATTATGGAATATTTAGTAGTTGGTGGAGTATATGTAGTTGTTTACAGTATATCTATTTGGAAGATGAGTTGTAATGAAGAAGAAAGAAAAATGGTTTTAGGATTAATAAATAAATTTTAAATGCAGATTTACGATGCTGAAATTGAAAGGAAGATTGATGAAAGAAGAAAATGGAAGAATGGATTAATACTCCATTCTTCCCAGCAACAGTCCTTCTTCTTGCATGCCCTGCGTATTTGCAAGTGAAATTTGTTTTTCACTTTGTGCATCCGTAATAGAAAGAAAAACCTGATAAGAACCGGACTTAAGACTTTTTCGTGGTAGAGAGACCGAAAGAGTCTTTTTTTGTGTACTTTTTAGTTTACGAAGGTCGTAGTCAATTGGAACAGAAGAGATTTCTCCTGTTTCTGTATTTTTAAACTTCAGTGTAGCATGAAATTCTTTTAAGGCGTTTCCAAATCCGGTATTTTGAAGTCCAATGGAGAGATTTAGCTGAGAGTTTAAAAATCCGGAAGATTTCATTGTGCATTTTGTAACCAGATACCGGTAGCCAAGGTGTGCCTGAATATAGGTATAGCCATCACATCCATAAAAGGCATCGTTTTGATTCCAGGTTGTATTTTTCCACTTATCGAGTACGGTGTTGTCATAGTCTGCATTTAAATAGGAAACATGCATGGTGGTTAAAGACTCAACTGCAGAAGGTAAATCGTTATAAGCGTTGTCAGAAACCACTTCTCCGCCATTTGGAACATATTGGCATAACGTGTTTTGAAATTCTAATTCGTCTTCTCTTGTACCTTTATAAGACGGAGAAGTGGCATCTTTTCTGTTTGTATCTCCATAAGTGCCAAGGTCAGACGCAGATCCTAACATTCCATCATTGTAAAGCCCCAATCTTGCTATAAGATTCCCATTTGCCTGAAAAGCCGGAAATTTTTTCGGAACATCGTATAAATTTGTAATCATACGCCAGTGGGCAGGAGTCCGGACAGATAAATAAATCGAAGAATCAATGGATTCATTTAAGTGATTGATTAGGGTATGAACGGAAGTATCATTCATAAATTCAGACCCATGCATTTCACCCCAGTTTCCGATAAAGATTCCCTGCATCAGATAAACAGAATCAGAGTACCGGTTTACGATTTCACTGACTTGGTCTATGTGGGTAAGGATGGTAGAAAGTGAGTCTGGTTCTGTCGCCTTTGCGATACCATCCAAGTCATAGAGAAAACGAAGAAGAATCTGAGTGTCGGTATTGGACCAGTCTTTGAAAATCTGTTCTAATTGTGAAAGGGCATGTTCACTGATATCGGTATTTTTATAATTTTTTAAATTGATTTCTAGAAGAACCAAAGAATCGGAATACGTGTCAGCGTGTGAGGCAATCGCTTCATCTGTGTCATTTAAAGTATACCCGATGATGTGATAATAACCTTGATAAGGATTTTCTAAGACTTCGTTACTTTCAGAAAATTTTTCAGCGGTAAAAGTGACGGATTGGCGCATACATCGAAGAATCAGAACAAGAATCAAAAGCCCGAATAAGAAAATGAGAAATCTTTGGATTAAATTCATTTTTTCTATTTCCTCCAATTTTTTCGTGTTTTTGATATTCTATCAATTTATGGGAAAAACGTCCAGATAAACTTAGAAAAAATTATTTGGATTTTTGGCATACGGGTGTATAATGGATGAAAATACGAAAGAAAAAATGAAGAAAATGGAAGAAAAACTTAAAAAAATAGTGGAAGAACAAAATCTGGAACAGGAAAATCCAGAGGAACTTGCCCTGCTTTTATGGCAGGTTTTAAAGAAGTATGAACAGGTAGAATTTCAGACGGTGAAAGGACTTGCGTTTACTTATGTAATAAAAGGCAACGAAATGTTTATTGACAGGAAGGAAAAGTCGATTACGAAGTCTTCGGTCTTACTTGCGTTTCAAAATTTGGTTAAGCAAGGAGGCATCATCAGTGGTCCGAAAAAGCTTGGAACATTTGGGGCGAGTTATTTATATCCGATTTTTATGGAATTAGGATGGATTGTGGAGTGACAGGTTTTGTCTATACAGGGAGAAAAAGAAAAGATTTTATTGAATAATCGAGAATAGACGAGAAGAAAGGTTGCAAAATTGGAAACTTATCTGTATAATGTGGTATTGGCTATAAAAATGAAAACAGAAAAGTAGAAAAAGCACGAATACAATAAAGAAATAGCAGGAGATTTACAATGACAACATTAAAAACAAGCTTATTATCCTACAAGAAAACAGAACTGGAATCTTATGCAAAGACATTAGGGATTAAAAGAATTTCTTCTTTAAAAAAAGCAGAAATTGCAGAAAAAGTAGCAGACGAATTATTAAATCCGGAAGTAATGGCAAAACGTCTGGCAATTCTTGATGATGCGCAGATTGCATTGTTTGAAAAAGCAGCAAAGGGTGCTTTTATGGCAACAGAAGCAGAGATGGATACAGCTTATGAAGCCTGTGCACTCGACTACATGCAGGTATCTGAAGAGGGAATGCTTGAGGTTACAGAAGATGTAGCGGAAGCTTATGAAAAAATGGACCAAGAGACATTTGAGAAAAAGAGAAAAGAAGTATCCTGGTTAGCGAAATGTCTTTCTTTTTCAGCAGCCATGTATGGGGTAGCACCGGTTGATACGGTCCGCACAGTCTATGAAAGCCGTCCACATTATCATGCAGATAAAGAAACGTTTATGGCATTATTTGATGAAATCCCTTATGAGATCAATCCATGTGTTATTTCTGAAGATGTCATTATGGACAGAAAATTAATCGCAGGAGATGCCTATGAAGCATTATTAAATGAACAGCAGGGAAAAAAATTCTATGTTCCATCCTGGCAGCAGGTGGAAGAACTTGCTACAAAGGGATGTCTGTTAGATGAAGCTTCTTATAAGAAATTGTTTGCATTTTTCCAGAAAGAATTGGAGCTTGGATATGAGGAGGCAGTAGCCGTAACAGCAGATATCTGGAATCATTTGTCAACAGGACATGGTGATGTTTACGGAAAACTTCAGGAAGTAATCGAAAAATATCATTTCCAGAGTAAGGAAGGTGTAAGAACATTCTCTACACTGCTTCAGGGAGTGGTAAACAGTACCAGAATGATTATTTACAGAGGTCATACTCCAAATGAAATCACAGTAAAGAGACCAAAAAATAATTTCCCGAATTTCCACACCGCACAGCCAAAGAAAAATCAGAAGATTTATCCGAATGATGTATGCCCTTGCGGAAGTGGTAAAAAATACAAAAAATGCTGTGGTAAAAATTAAGAAATAAATTTAAGA
Source organism: Blautia stercoris (assembly GCF_054657695.1). Classification (NCBI taxonomy): domain Bacteria; kingdom Bacillati; phylum Bacillota; class Clostridia; order Lachnospirales; family Lachnospiraceae; genus Blautia; species Blautia stercoris. The sequence continues at coordinate 684,650 of NZ_BAAHYF010000001.1, read as the reverse complement.
AACGAAGCAACAAAAGGAATGCCCGATTACAAAGAAAGAGTGAGGCAATATGAAAAAAAAAGGCTTATTTATTTTACTTGGATTGATTTGTATCGCTGTTGTTGGTGGTTCAGGTGCATTATTTATAACACGCGATAAGACAGGTCCTAAAATTATAGTTTCAGAGGACCGGAAGATAGCCTACAGTACAGATAGTGATAAAACAGTATTGCTTGACGGTGTGACGGCAATCGATGAAAAAGATGGAGATGTTTCGGATTCACTGAGAGTCGAGTCTGTGCGAAACAATGAAGATGGTTCATTAGAGGTGACGTATTCGGCAGTGGATGATTCCAATAATGTAACAAAACTTACCTGTAAGGTGGAAACTCTGAATCAGGAAAATTCAGATGAAGATGCGAAAGAAGAAAATACGGAAGCTTCTGAAGAGAATCAGGAAGAAAATCAAGAGAATACACAGCAGGATGAGGAAGATAAAGAGGCACAAAGTCAAGAAGAAGCAAATCAGGAAGAAGTTGATGATAGCGATTCTGATACAGATGCAGCAATCGCAGCACTTCCGGAGGGAAGTCCACAGCTTCGTCTGTCGACACATCAGGTAGATTTGCAGGTGGGTGCATCTTTTCAATATATGGACTACATAGAAAGTATTTCAGATGATAAAGATGAAACAAATGAGTTATATCGTAAAATTTATCTGACTGGTGAGGTAAATACAAGTCAGGCAGGGAATTATGAGATTTCTTATTATGTTACAGATAGTGATAAGAATCAGTCTAATATAGAAAAATTAACTGTAACGGTTCATGAATAACGAAATGGATTCTCGAAGAATTCACTGTATTTGCATAATGAGAGTTCGGGAATGTCTAGAAAGAGCAGGAGGATGAGAATGTTATTTGATATACATTGTCATATTTTACCGGCAATTGACGATGGCTCAAAATCAATGAAAGAAACAGAAAAAATGTTTCGGATGGCCAGAAAAGAAAGAATAGGAACGATTCTTGCAACGCCTCATTATAGCTGTGAAAGAGAACCTGAATTTTATAAAAGATGTCAGAATGTATACGAAGAAGTTTGTCAAATGATTCAAGAAAAGAATTTGGGAATACAGCTTCATTTGGGAAATGAGATTTTTTACAGTTCAGGAGTTTTAGAGGCATTGAAAAGAGGAGAAGCATTAACATTAAATCATACGAAGTATGTACTGGTTGAATTTGCACCCTATGTGGAACTTCTGACGATAAAAAAGGCAGTGCAGGAACTTCAGATGGCAGGTTATTTTCCGATATTGGCTCATATTGAGCGATATGAGTGCCTGAAAAAAGAATCGGAAGTACAAAATCTTGTAGATATGGGAGCTTATATTCAGGTAAATGCTTCGAGCCTGACGGGACGTCTGGGAATCCGAGTGCAGTGGTATCTAAAAAAATTAATGCGGCATGACTTGGTTCATGTCGTAGCAACAGATGCGCATGGTTCGAAGAAGAGACGCCCTATGATACAGGAAGCAGCAGGATATATCAAGAAAAAAGCCGGAGCAGACTACTGTAAGAAAATAACAGAAGAAAATCCGGAAAAAATAATTAGAGGAGAGAGGATTTGTGGATAAGTTAGAATTAACAGATGCAAAAGAACTGACAAATCAGGAAAAAGAAGTGTATCGTACGTTACGGACAAATCTGGAATTTACAGGAGTAGAAAACCGTGTAATTGCGGTTACGAGCTGTGGACCGGATGAAGGAAAAAGTACGGTGTCTTACAATCTTGGACGCACTTTGGCTTCCGCCGGAAAGACAACGTTATATATTGATGCGGATATGAGAAAGTCAATTTTGGCAAACCGACATCAGATTCAGGGGATTGAAAAGGGGTTAAGCCATTATCTTTCCGGTCAGGCTGATATGACAGAAGTTGTATACTCAACCAATAAAAAGAATTTCTTTATGCTTCCTTGTGGTCTGTTTCCGGTTAATCCAACCGAACTTTTAGGAAATGGAAGACTGGACAAACTATTAGAAGGTTTAAAGAAAACATTTGACTATATTATTATTGATACTCCTCCTCTTGGAAGTGTCATTGACGCAGCAGTTGTTGCAAAACGTTGTGACGGTTCTGTATTGGTGTTAGAAGCAGACCGCACACCAAAATCAATGGCAAAAAGTGTAAAAGAACAGCTTCAGGCGGCAAATCCGAATATCGTAGGTGTGGTATTGAATAAAGTAGATACCCATAAAGGCAGCTATTATGGTAAAAAATATGGAAGCTACTATGGAAAATATTACAAATAATAAATACATTGTGCCAGCACAATAGAAACAGGAAAAGAGGTACGAAATGAATAAAGAATACGATGACGAAATCGAGATTGATTTAGGTGCGTTATTTCAATGTCTTCTAAAAAAATGGTGGCTGATTGTAATCTGTGCACTGATTGGAGCCGGACTTGCTCTTGGAAGTACCATTTTACTGATTACACCAAAGTATCAGTCCAGTGCCATGCTTTATATTTTGAATAAAACAACCAGTGTAACTTCTCTTGCCGATATTCAGATTGGTAGTGCACTGACCGCAGACTTTGAAGTGATTGCAACAAGTAAGCCGGTAATTGACGGAGCAATTGAAACGTTAAAAAAAGAAGAAGGTAAAACATTTACAAGAGAGCAGATTTCAAAAATGCTTTCTATTACCAATAAAGAGGATACCCGTATTCTGGTGATTACAGCAACCAGTGAAAATCCTCAGGATGCCAGTATTGTGGCAAATGCGGTAGCAAAAAATACAGCGACTAAAATGGGTGAGATTATGAAATCTGATCCGCCGACTACTGTGGAAAATGCAGAAACACCGCAAGATTCAATCAGTCCAAGCTTGAAAAAGAATACCATTTTAGGATTTTTGGCAGGAGCAGTATTAGTCTGTGCAATCCTTGTCATCCAGTTCTTATTAAACGATAATATTAAGACAGAGGATGACATTGAAAAATATCTTGGTCTTTCTACTTTGGTAGCAATTCCAAAAGAAAAAGGAAAGAGTAGAAAGAAACAGGAAGTCAGACAGTTAAAAGAGGGTTCTCATGAAACAAAGAAATAAATGGTTCTGGGTGTTTTTTGTCATTTTTGTAATTGCGGTTGGAGTTGGAGCAGGATATTATTTCGGGCAAAAAGACCGTGAACAGGTTTATGAAGACCTGGCTGAGAAAAATAAAAAACCGCAGGAAGAAACGAAACAGGAAGAACAGACAACAGATGAACCGGCAGAAGAAGAAAAAACAGTAGAAATACCAATCGATTTTTCTTCTTTAAAAGAGAAAAATTCAGAGGTTTATGCATGGATTCGGATACCGGATACACAGGTAGATTATCCGATTTTACAAAGAGCATCGGATGACTTATATTATCTGGATCATACCATTGATGGAGCCGAGGGACTTCCGGGTTCTATCTACACCCAGAGTTTAAATGCCCAGGATTTTTCAGATAAAAATACGGTGATTTATGGTCATAATATGAGAGACGAGACCATGTTTGGAGGTCTGAAATCTTATATGGATGAATCTTATATGAAAGCTCATTCGCAGATTCTTATTTATACACCGGAACATATTTTGACCTATCAGGTATTTGCTGCGGTTACTTATGATAACCGTCATATTTTAAATTCATTCGATTTTGAATCAGAGGAAGGATTTCAGGAATATCTGGATTCATTAAAAGAAGTGAGAAATATGTCATCTTATATTGACTCTGATGTTGAAGTCACAACAGAGGATAAAATTATTACATTGTCAACCTGTAATGGAAACAGTGATCAGAGATTTCTGGTGGAGGCAGTGCTTGTAAATGAAGAATAAGAGTGGAAAAATAGTAGCGGTGGCAGTGCTTGGGATTGCCGGAATCTTATGCATTGCACTGCTGACAGCAGGATACCTTAAAAAAACATCAGAGGCAAAAAAGGTATCCCAAAATAAGCAGACATCGCAGGCAGAGGTTTCACAGGCTTCGGATAATACAATTGAATATAACGGACATAAGTATGAATATAATACGGATTTGGAAAACTATCTGTTTATCGGTGTAGATAAAAAGGAAGAAGTAACCCTTCAAGATACACCTGGAACAGCAGGTCAGGCAGACTGTGTTATGATTCTTTCGGCAAATAAACAAACAAAGAAAGTTAAAGTGCTTCAGGTATCCAGAGACTCTATGACAGATGTTGATATTTACGATGCAAACGGAAATTATTATACGTCAGTGAGAGCTCAGATTGCGACACAGTATGCCTATGGAGATGGAAAACAGAGCAGTTGTCTCGCAATGGAAAAGACGGTTTCGGAGTTGCTATATGATTTGCCGATTGCAGGGTATGTTTCACTTGACATTGCAGGGATTCATGCAATTAATGATGCGGTTGGCGGTGTTACGATTACGGTTCCCGAAGATTATACTTACATTAATTCTGTGTTCCAAAAAGGGGCTGAAATTACATTGACAGGAGATTTAGCGGAACTTTATGTAAGATATCGTGATATTAATCAAGAAGGAAGCAATAATGAACGTATGAGACGTCAGACTCAGTATATTCCGGCATTGATTTCTACAATCCGGCAAAACACAAGTGGGGTTGTAAGTTATTACAGTCTTTATAAAGATGTACTTGCCCCTTATATGGTAACCGACCTGGGAGCATCCCAGATTGACCGGCTCTCTTCTTATGAATTGGAGGAAGAGACAGAATATGTCCCAGGTGAAGTCGTGCCAGGGGAAATCAATGAAGAATTTCATGTAAATGAAGAACAATTGCGTGATTTGTTGATAAATATGTTTTACAAATCAGTTGAATAATGCTATAATGAGCGCAAAGCACAAATAGAATAAATTAGGAGGAAAATGATTATGAAAAAATTTATCGCTCTTGCATGTGCAGCAGTATTAACCGTAGCATCTGCAGTGACAGCGTTTGCTCAGCCAAGTGTAAGTGTATCTGGTGTAGTAACAGCTGTAACAACTGCCACAGATAAAGATGGAAAAGCTGTAAATGCAACATTTGGTGAAGTACCGGCAGAGTATGCCAGTGCAGTTGCTGAAGTAAAAACAGCAGAAAAATTAAAAGAACTGATTGGTTCTGACTATACATCTACAATGCAGGTTGTTGATGTGAAAAATGTAACAGTTCCGGATGGTACAGTATTCCCTGTAACTATCACATTCAAAGTAACAGGTGTAACAGCTTCTACAAAAGTTGCAGTTCTTCACTACAACACAACAACAAAAGCTTGGGAAAAAGTAGAAAGCAAAGCCGGTGATGGTACAGTCACAGCTACCTTTACTTCCCTTTCACCAGTAGCGTTCGTAGTTGACAAAGCAACAGCTGCTTCTACTACAACTACAAACAAAGGAACAACAACTACTACAAATAAGGGAACCACTTCTTCAACCTCTACTACAGGTTCCAAAACAGCTTCTTCTACAACATCACCGAAAACAGGTGAAACAAATGTTATGATGTATGCTGGAATTGTAGCTGTAGCAGCAGTAGCAGGAATGGCTGTTACAAGAAGAAAACGCGCTTAATTAACTACATCATATAGTTATAGCAGCTATAATTAAGAAATAAAAAGTCCGGGTATGGTGCTTCCCGGACTTTTTTAAATTTACAGGGGATTTTCTTCTATGAGTCAAAAAACACTTGCATTTTGTCGTACTTCATAGTATAATCAAATATGTTGTAAAAAAAGAGATGGTCCTCTGTTGTTGATTACATTAAGAACATCCGGAAGAATAAGGAGAAAAATCATGAACGAAATTATCAAAAACATTGAAGCTGCTCAGTTAAAAGCAGAAGTACCTCAGTTCAACGTAGGTGACACAGTAAGAGTACACGGAAAAATCAAAGAAGGAAACCGTGAAAGAATCCAGATTTTTGAAGGTGTTGTATTAAAGAAACAGGGCGGAAGCAACCGTGCTACTTTCACAGTAAGAAAGAACTCCAACGGAATCGGTGTTGAAAAAACATGGCCACTTCACTCCCCGAATGTTGAAAAGGTAGAAGTAATCAGACGTGGTAAAGTAAGACGTGCAAAACTGAACTACTTAAGAGACCGCGTAGGTAAAGCTGCAAAGGTAAAAGAATTAGTAAAATAATAAAAGTTAGAGGACAGGGACACATACTTATGTATATGTCCCTTTTCTTCCATCTTGAGGAAAAAAAATATGAGTAAGAAAACAATAAGAAAGCCGGCTTTTTTGGGAAAATATAACTGGAAAGCAATCCTTCCATGGATATTTCAGATTGCAGTTGTTTTGGCACTTGCAGCGATGATGTCTATTTTCTTTTGTCAGAGTGTGATTATGCAGGAGAGCAGTATGGAGCCGAGTATCGAAACCGGACAGCATCTGCTGATGAATAAGGTAACGTATAAGTTAAAAGAACCACAGCGTGGGGATGTGATTGCATTTAAAAAAGATGGCAAAGAACATTCCAGTATTCATGTAAAGAGAATTATTGGACTCCCCGGAGAAAAAATTCAGATTAAAGATGGAAAAGTCTATATCAATGGGAAACTCTATAAAGAAAAAAATTTTCCAAATATTATAAATCCGGGGCTTGCCGAACAGCAGATTACACTTGGAAAAAATGAATATTTTGTACTTGGGGATAACCGAAATAACAGTGAGGACAGCCGTTTTACAGAAGTACAAAATGTGAATGCAAAATATATTGAGGGAAAAATCTGGCTTCAGATTTCTCCGTCAAAGAAACCGGCTTTGATTAAATAGCGTAAGCAGCAGAATCAGCAGAAAGAGAGGCAGATATGAATTATCAATGGTATCCTGGTCACATGACAAAGGCAAGACGTATGATGCAGGAAAACATTAAACTTATTGATTTGATTATAGAAGTTGTCGATGCGAGAATTCCGCTTTCAAGCAGAAATCCGGACATTGATGAGCTTGGGAAAAATAAAGCACGTATGATTTTGTTAAATAAATCTGATTTGGCAGATGAACGTGAAAATGAAAAATGGCAGGAATATTTTACCCAAAAAGGATTTCATGTGGTTAAAATGAATGCAAAAAGTGGGGCGGGTGTGAAGAATGTACTGCCGGTTATCATGGAAGCCTGCAAAGAAAAAATTGAGCGTGATAAGCGAAGAGGCATTAAAAATCGTCCGATTCGTGCAATGGTAGTGGGAATTCCAAATGTTGGAAAATCGACATTTATCAATGCATTTGCCGGAAAAGCCTGTGCAAAAACCGGAAATAAACCAGGTGTGACAAAGGGAAAACAGTGGATTCGCATTAACAAAAACGTGGAATTATTAGATACACCCGGAATTTTATGGCCGAAATTTGAAGACCAGAGTGTAGGTGCAAAGCTGGCAATGATTGGTTCTATGAATGACCAGATTTTAAATTTGGAAGAACTTTCACTGGAATTATTAGGCTATCTTCATAAATGCTACGAGGGAATCTTGGCACAGCGTTATGAGTTAGAAGAAAGTGAAGATCGTCTTGCTATGTTAAGTGCGGTTGCTAAAAACAGAAACTGCTTAAAAAAGGGAAATGAATTAGATTATGCGAAGGCTTCTAATATTCTACTCGAAGAGTTCCGAAACGGTAAAATTGGCCGGATTACGCTGGAACAGGCTTAAGGGAGAATAAAAATGGAAAGCATTCGCGAGATAAAAGAGAAGCTTCAGTCTGCATGGACAGAGGAAGAAGCAAGTAAAGACTGGAAGGAAAGTATCAAAAGTCCACTGAACGAGTTTCTCACAAGTTATTCAGAGGATACCAGAAAAGGTGTGGTTTCTCTTTGTGAAAAGGCAAAAAAAGATTTCAAAAAACTGCATGCAGAACGAGAACGAATTGAGTCATTAAAGGTCTATGAACGGGAATATGAACATTTAGGATATATCTGCGGAATTGATGAAGTTGGAAGAGGTCCGCTTGCCGGTCCGGTGGTCGCAGGAGCTGTAATTCTGCCAAAGGACTGTAAGTTATTGTATTTAAATGATTCCAAACAGCTCTCAGAGAAAAAGAGAGAGGAATTGTACGATAAGATTATGGAAGAGGCAGTCGCAGTTGCGGTCGGATATGCGAGCCCTGCAAGGATTGATGAAATCAATATTTTACAGGCAACTTATGAGGCAATGCGGGAAGCAATTTCGAAACTTGAGGTGACACCTCAGATTTTATTAAATGATGCTGTCACAATTCCGGATGTTATTATTCCACAAGTTCCGATTATCAAAGGAGATGCAAAGAGCATTTCGATTGGAGCAGCGAGTATTATCGCAAAAGTGACGAGAGACCGTTTAATGAAAGAGTATGCAAAACTGATGCCGGAATATGACTTTGCTTCTAATAAAGGATATGGTTCGTCGGCACATATTTCGGCATTAAAGAAATACGGGCCTTCTCCAATTCACCGTGCAACGTTTATTAAGAACTTTATATAGGATGAAATTGTTTGTAGATGCAGAGAGAAGAAAAAAATACGCGGAGAATCGGTGCTTATTATGAAGAACAGGCAGCACAGTATCTTCAAAGTAAGGGATATACGATAATCAAACGAAATTATAAGACACCTTATGGCGAGATTGATTTAATTGCAAAAAAACCGGATTTACTGGTGTTTTGTGAAGTGAAATTTCGAAGCAGTGACCGATATGGAACGGGACTTGAAGCCGTAACGGTAAAAAAACAGCAGAGAATTATCAAATCTGCCCGATATTTTTGTAATTGGTACTGTGGTTCAAAAGAATTTGCTTATCGCTTTGATGTGATTGCCATTGAACCGCAAGAAAAGATTTGTCATATTGAAAATGCGTTCGAATTGTAAAATAAAGAGTTGATTCATGGGGAGTGGAGTTATGGATAATGGAATGATAGAGAAAAGTAAAAAAATACGATGGAAAACGGATGAATACATGAAAACGGTAGAAAAAAACGGTGTAACCTATTTAAAATATTGGTCGTTTGAGCCATTTGAGAAAACCATCATTCATGGATTTTCCACTCGTCTTGGTGGTGTCAGCAAGGGGATTTATGAATCCATGAACTTAAGTTTTACAAGAGGCGATGAGGAAGAAGCTGTTTTTGAAAATTATAGACGAATTTCAGAAGCGATTGGATTTTTGCCGGAAGATATTGTGTGTTCGGACCAGACCCATACAACGAATGTACGAAGAGTTGGAAGGGCAGACAGGGGAAAGGGAATTGTAAAAGCACGGGATTATACGGACGTAGATGGTTTAATCACGAACGCCCCGGGAATTGTGCTTGCAACTTTTTATGCAGACTGTGTGCCATTATTTTTTGTTGACCCAAAGAATCGGGCGATTGGGCTTTCTCATTCCGGATGGAGAGGAACAGTCGGAAAAATCGGAAAAGTAACGGTTGAAGCTATGAAAAGAGAGTTTGGTTCTAATCCGGAAGAGATTTATACAGCGGTTGGGCCATCTATCTGTCAGGACTGTTATGAAGTGAGTGAGGATGTAATTGTTCAGTTTGAAGAACAGTTTAAAAAAGAAAACCATAAAGATTTATTTTACAAAAAAGAGAATGGAAAATATCAGCTGAATTTGTGGAAGGCAAATGAACTGGTCTTTTTAGAAGCAGGAATCAAACCGGAACATATTACAATGCCTGGAATTTGTACCTGCTGTAATCCGAATTTTTTATTCTCACATCGTGCAAGTCATGGAAAACGTGGGAATCTGGCGGCGTTTCTTGGATTGCGCGAAAATCAATAGGCTAAATGCATAAAAATTTTGCTGCTTTTTTAAGGGATATTACATAGTTGTTACAAAATATGAAAAAAAGACTAGGAATCTGTTAAGAACTGTGTTATAATCAAGTTCGTGATTTGAAAAGGAGCTTAGATTATGAGAAATAAAACATGTAGAAGTTTATTTTTGTCTTTACTGATTGCAGGACTTACCGTAACACCTTGTTATGCAGCAACGACACAAAGTAAAATTTCTGATGCACAGAGTAAGAAACAGCAGACTCAGGATGATTTAAAAGAAGCGCAGAGCAGAATTTCTTCTCTGGAAGCAAAAAAAGATGATTTACAAGCTTATTTAACAGAACTGGACAGCCAGCTCTCAGATTTAGCCGATAATCTTTCAGATTTGCAGGAAAAATCAGATGCTAAGCAGAGTGAATTAGAAGAATTAAAAACCGAATTAGAGGCAGCGAAAGACCGTCAGAATGAACAGTATGAAAGCATGAAATTAAGAATTCAGTATATGTACGAAAAATCAAATGATTCTTACATTTCTATGTTGCTGGAATCCAAAAATCTTACAGAGTTTTTAAGTACAGCAGAGAATATCATGCAGATTACCAAGTATGACAGAGGCATGTTAGCAGCATATAAAGAAACACAGCAGGAAATCGAAGAAAAAGAAGCCAGTGTGGAAAAAGAGCAGAGTGCAATCGAAGCACTTCAGCAGGAAAGTCTGGAAAAACAGAATGAAATCGCTGACTTAATGAAAGGAACAAACAGTCAGATTGAAGCTTATACTTCTGAGATTTCAAATGAAGAAAACAGTGCTCAGGATTTACTTGCAAAAGTAAATGCACAGGAAGCAGAAATTGATAAATTAATTAAACAGCAGAAAGATGAAGAAGCAGCAGCCGAGCTTGCAAAACAGAAAGCTGCCGCACAGGCAAAAGCAGCTGAGGAAGCAAAGAAACAGGCAGCAGAAGCCGAAAGAGCCGCACAGGCAAAAGCAGCTGAGGCGCAGCAGAGTGCAAGCCAGAGCAGTGCTTCAAGCTCCACTCAGCAGACTACAGAATCTTCTGCTTCTACGAATACAAATACAACGGTAACAGAAACACCAAGTCAGGAAGAAACCGTAGAGGATACAAGCAGTTCTACAACAGAAGATACAAATGATTCTTCAAGCAGCTCCGGTGATTCTTCTTCCAGCTCTCAGGGAACTTACCTTGGTAAATTTACCATTACAGGTTACTGTAACTGTTCTCAGTGTGGAGGACAGGGTCTGACAGCAAGTGGAACAGTACCGACTGCCGGAAGAACAGTAGCAATGAATGGTATTCCATTTGGAACAAAATTGTTAATCAATGGAGTAGTTTATACCGTAGAAGACAGTGGTGTTCCTTATGGACACGTAGATGTATATTACGATACACATAGTCAGGCACTTGGAAACGGAAGATATTACGCAGACGTTTACCAGTTAAACTAAGAATATAGACAGTAAGAAGAAATACATAAAAAAACAAAAGAGAAATCGTAGCCAGGAAAGGTTATGATTTCTTTTTTGTTGAAAGAAAAAGCAGACAGAGCATTAAACTCTGTCTGCCTATTAAGTATGAATTAAGAATAACGATGAAGCAACTGGTTAATCTTTTCTGTTGTAGAACGAACTTTTTCTACAGAGAGGTCATGGTTTAAGATATCCATAATACTTGCCAGATATTTGCTCATGTCTGCCTCAAGATAATAAGGACGGGTGAGAATGTCCGGATTTTTGTAGTTTAAGTTTGTTGTGATTACTTTATGGATGTATTCTTTTTCGTAAAATTCATCAAATTTTTCAAGACCATCGGTGAAAAGACCAAAAGTAGTGCAGACGATAACGCGTTTTGCTTTTCTGTCTTTTAATTGTTTTGCGACATCGAGCATGCTTTCACCGGAAGAAATCATATCATCGATTACGATAACATCTTTTCCTTCAACAGAGTCACCTAAGAATTCGTGAGCGACAATCGGGTTTTTACCATTTACAACAGTAGAATAGTCACGACGTTTGTAGAACATACCCATGTCAACGCCAAGAATATTAGAGAAGTATACCGCACGCTGCATTGCACCCTCATCCGGGCTGATAATCATTAAGTGCTCGTTATCGATTTTAAAATCATCTACAGAAGCACATAATGTTTTTAAAAACTGATAGGTCGGCATAAAATTGTCAAATCCGGAAAGCGGAATGGCATTCTGCATACGCGGGTCATGAGCATCGAATGTAATGATATTAGAAACACCCATGTTTACCAGTTCCTGAAGCGCAAGTGCACAGTCAAGAGATTCTCTTTTGGTTCTCTTATGCTGACGGCTTTCATAGAGAAATGGCATAATGACATTGATTCGATGTGCTTTTCCGGTTGCTGTTGCAATAATTCGTTTTAAGTCCTGATAATGGTCATCAGGAGACATATGATTGATATATCCGTTGACTTTATAAGTAAGACTATAGTTGCAGACATCTACCATAACGAAAAGGTCGGTACCCCGTACAGATTCATTAATCACACCTTTTGCTTCTCCGGAGCCAAATCTCGGGCATTTACTTTCAATTAAAAAAGTATCTTCTGAATAACCTCGAAAGCTTAATCCGGATTTATTGTGGGAATCTAACTCCTGTCTGAATTGAACAAGATGAGAATCCACCTTCTGTGCCAGTTCATGGCAGCTGTCTAAGGCTGCAATTTTAATCGGTGCTACTGGAATGGATTTCTCCAGCAAACTGATATTAACCATAATGACCTCCAAATTATATTTTTTAAATTTGATTATTAAAATACCAGAAATTATTTAAAACAAAAACATTTCTGATATCAGTTGTAGATAAAATAGTGTTTATCCCAACTTTTCGACATAATTATACAATTAAGTTATAACATTTATATATCATGGCAGTCAAGGAAAAATATTGCTTTTTTTCGGTATTGTTGGTATTATAGATAATAACGGGGTTTAAAAGCTTCGTTTGGAAATGAGGATAGATATGAAACAAAGCAGACATAAAATCAAAGAAATACAAGAAGGAAGCATCGCACAGGAACTGGAATTAGAAGCTGGAGACGAGCTGATTTCAATTAATGGACAGCCGGTTGAGGATGTGTTTGACTATCACTATCTGGTAAATGATGAATATATAGAACTTCTGGTAAAAAAACAAAGCGGAGAAGAATGGGAACTTGAAGTCGAAAAAGACTATGATGAGGACCTTGGAATTGTGTTTGAAAATAGTTTGATGGATGAATACCGTTCTTGTAGAAATAAATGCGTATTTTGTTTTATTGACCAGATGCCGCCGGGAATGAGAGAAACTTTGTATTTTAAAGACGATGATTCCCGACTTTCTTTTTTACAGGGAAACTATGTTACACTTACCAATATGAGTGAACATGATATTGAACGGATTATTCATTATCATCTTGCACCGATTAATATTTCTTTTCAGACAACGAACCCACAACTGCGTTGCAAAATGCTGCATAATCGTTTTGCGGGAGACATTTTCCCAAAAGTGCAGAGATTGTTTGAAGCAGGAATTGAGATGAATGGACAGATTGTACTTTGTAAAGGGTTAAATGATAAAGAAGAACTTAAACGAAGTATTAAAGATTTATCAAAATACCTTCCGCATTTAAGAAGTGTTTCGGTTGTTCCGGTGGGATTAAGTAAATTCCGGGATGGACTATATCCGCTTGAACCGTTTGAAAAACAAGATGCGGAGGAAGTCATTGACTTAATTGAATCCTGGCAGAAAAAACTTTATGAAGCTTATGGACTCCATTTTATTCATGCAAGTGATGAGTGGTACCTGTTAGCAGGAAGAGAACTGCCGGAGGAGGAAAGATATGATGGATATCTCCAGCTGGAAAACGGAGTCGGTATGCTGAGGCTTTTGGAAACAGAGGTGGAAGAAGCCTTAGAGCAGAGAGAGGGAGATGAACGAAAATTAGAACTTTCTTTTGCAACCGGGCGGTTGGCATATGGATTTATCAGAAAATATATGGACTGGATTCAGGAGAAGTATCCAAATGTCAAAGTTCACGGTTATCAGATTGTAAATGATTTCTTTGGTGAAAAAATAACGGTATCCGGTCTTTTGACAGGACAGGATGTAATTGCACAGTTAAAAAATAAAGAACTGGGTGAATATCTATTATTACCTTGTAATCTGCTTCGAAGCGGAGAGAATGTATTTCTTGATGACAGGACAGTAGAAGAGGTAGAAAAAGAATTAAAGATTCCTGTAAAAATCGTAGAAGAAGACGGCGCTTCATTAGTTTCCGCTGTCTTAGAGAAAGACGCAGGAAGAGCACATAGAAGGAGACAGATGTATGAGCAAACCGATTGTAGCGATTGTAGGGAGACCTAATGTAGGAAAATCTACGTTATTTAATGCACTTGCCGGTGAGAAAATTTCAATTGTAAAAGATACACCAGGCGTAACAAGAGACCGCATTTATGCAGATGTAAGCTGGCTGGATAAAAACTTTACGTTAATTGATACCGGTGGTATTGAACCGGACAGCAAAGATATTATTTTGTCACAGATGCGTGAACAGGCACAGATTGCCATTGATACTGCCGATGTTATTATTTTTATTACCGATGTACGCCAGGGACTGGTGGATTCCGATGCAAAGGTAGCAGATATGCTGCGCCGCAGTAATAAACCGGTTGTACTGGTTGTCAATAAAGTGGACAGTTTTGATAAATTCATGATGGATACTTATGAATTTTATAATCTGGGAATTGGAGAACCGGTGCCGATTTCTGCAAGTGGAAAACTTGGAATTGGTGACATGTTAGAGAAAGTAGTCAGTCACTTTGAAGAGGGTGCAGGTCAGGCAGAAGAAGAGGAAATTCCGAAGATTGCGGTTGTAGGAAAGCCAAATGTGGGAAAATCTTCTCTGATTAATAAAGTCCTTGGAGAATCCCGTGTTATTGTTTCGGATATTGCCGGAACTACAAGAGATGCCATTGATACAAAAGTAGAATGGAATGGAAATGAATATGTTTTCATTGATACGGCAGGTCTTAGAAGAAAAAATAAAATTAAAGAAGAACTCGAACGATACAGTATTATCCGTACCGTAACCGCAGTGGAGCGTGCGGATGTCGTCGTTATGATGATTGATGCAACGGAAGGGGTAACCGAGCAGGATGCAAAGATTGCCGGAATCGCACATGAAAGAGGAAAAGGTGTCATTATTGCAGTCAATAAATGGGATGCAATTGAGAAAAATGATAAGACTATTTATAAGTTTACTAATAAAGTGCGTGAAATCCTTTCTTATATGCCTTATGCAGAAATTTTATTTATTTCTGCAAAAACCGGACAGAGAGTTCCGAAATTATTTGAAACCATTGATATGGTGCTTGAAAATCAGACCCTTCGTATTCAGACCGGTGTACTCAATGAGATTATGACAGAAGCCGTGGCAATGCAGCAGCCACCTTCGGATAAAGGAAAACGTCTGAAATTATTCTACATGACACAGGTTTCTGTAAAACCGCCAACATTTGTTATTTTTGTAAATGATAAAGAGTTAATGCATTTTTCTTACACAAGATATCTGGAAAATAAAATCAGAGAGGCCTTTGGATTTAAAGGAACTTCTTTAAAATTCCTGATTCGTGAGAGAAAGGACAAGGAGTAACAAAAATATGTGGGCGAAAATCGTATGTCTTGTAATCGGATATGGATTCGGATTGTTTCAGACCGGTTATTTTTATGGAAAGAGAAATGGAATTGACATCCGTAAATATGGAAGTGGAAATGCAGGAACAACAAATGCACTGCGTACGCTTGGAAAGAAAGCAGGAGCAATTACTCTTGCAGGAGACTGTTTAAAAGCGATCCTGGCTATTTTACTGGTCAGTCTGATTTTTGGAAGAGCATTTCCGGAACAGATTATGCTTTTAAAATTGTATGCCGGAGCGGGTTGTGTATTGGGACATAATTTCCCGTTTTATATGAATTTTAAGGGTGGAAAAGGAATAGCAGCTTCTGTAGGAATGTTAATTGCATTTGACTGGCGGTTATTTTTCTTATGTGCGGTTGTATTTTTTACCGTATTTTTCTTAAGTCATTTTGTTTCTCTGGCATCTTTGCTGGCGTATTTCTTTTTTGTCGTTGGAGTGATTGCTTCTGGACAGATGGGGCGTTATGATGTACCTGCATCGGTGCTTCATGAAATGTATATTGTTGCATTTCTTTTGATGCTTCTGGCATTTTGGAGACATCGTGCAAATATCAAACGACTGGCAACCGGAACCGAAAACAAGATTGAATTTGGTAAAAAATAGGAGGTATTTGGGTATGGCAAAAGTGAGTGTAGTTGGGGCGGGAAGCTGGGGAACCGCGCTTGCAATGTTATTATGTAATAATGGACATGATACAATGCTTTGGTCACACAGAGAAGAACAGGCAGAGGAATTAAGAACAGCAAGAGAAAATAAAGCAAAACTGCCAGGGGTTAAAATTCCGGAAGAAATCCATGTAACTTCTGATTTATCGGAAGCTTTGATTGATAAAGATGTGATTGTAATGGCTGTGCCGTCTGTGGCAGTTCGGACGACAGCTAAGAAAATGTCTTCCCATATCCGGTATGGGCAGGTCATTGTCAATGTGGCAAAAGGAATTGAAGAGGGCAGTCTGATGACACTGACCGATATGATAGAAGAAGAAATTCCAAATTGTCAGGCATGTGTGCTTTCAGGACCAAGCCATGCAGAAGAGGTAAGCCGTGGTCTTCCGACAACCTGTGTAGTCGGGGCAAAGACAAGAGCACTTGCGGAATATCTGCAGAATATTTTTATGAGTTCCGTATTTCGGGTTTATATCAGCCCGGATATTTTAGGAATTGAACTTGGAGCGGCATTAAAAAATGTGATTGCGCTGGCAGCAGGGACTGCGGATGGATTAGGATATGGAGACAATACAAAGGCAGCTCTGATTACCCGTGGAATTACCGAGATGGAACGTCTTGGTGTGGCAATGGGCGCAAAGGCGGAAACCTTTTATGGTTTATCGGGTATTGGAGATTTGATTGTTACTTGTGCAAGTGTTCACAGCCGGAATCGAAAAGCCGGTTTCTTAATGGGACAGGGAAGAACCATGGAAGAAGCCATGAAAGAAGTAAATATGGTTGTAGAAGGTGTTTATTCAGCAAAAGCAGGGATGGAGCTTGCAAAGAAATATCACGTGGAAATGCCGATTATTGAACAGGTCAATGAAGTACTGTTTGAAGGGAAAACACCGGCGGATGCAGTAAAAGAGCTGATGGTTCGTGATAAGAAAATAGAAAACTGGGATTTTGAATGGTAATTTACAAAGGAGTGTACTTTAAAGGGAAGTGCACTCCTTTTTTCTTAAGAAACATTAAGGGGCTTTTAGAAAAATTTTCGATTTGTGCAAATAAATTGTAAAAAAGAATTGGTATGATAAAAGAGTAAGAAAATTGAGAGCTGCTCTCAAAGTCTTTATACATATATTTATGAAACAGGAAAGGAAGTCTAGATGGAAAAGACGCTGATACAGTTAAAGGATATTTGTAAAGTTTATAATCCTGGAGAAAATGAAGTGCGAGCATTAGACCATATCAACCTTGAGATCATGGAGGGCGAACTGGTAGCAATTATTGGGCAGTCCGGTTCAGGCAAATCTACGTTGATGAATATGCTGGGGTGTCTGGATGTGCCGACAAGTGGTTCTTATTATCTTCATGGGCAGGATGTTTCGCATTTAAAAGATAATGAACTTTCTGCAATCCGCAATAAAGAAATTGGTTTTATTTTTCAGGGATTTAATTTGATTGCAAATTTAAATGCAGTTGAAAATGTGGAACTTCCATTAATTTATCGTGGAATTGGAAAACAGGAGAGAAGAAAACTGGCAAAGGAAGCACTCGAAATGGTAGGTCTTGGGCACAGAATGGACCATAAACCATCGGAGATGTCCGGAGGACAACAGCAGAGAGTTGCAATTGCAAGAGCAATCGCAGCAAAACCGCCGGTGATTTTGGCGGATGAGCCGACAGGAAATCTGGATTCTGCTTCAAGTAAAGAAATTCTTCAGATTTTAAAAGACCTTCACAGCGGAGGTAGAACCGTGATTCTAATTACACACGATGACAAAATTGCGGAACAGGCATACAGGATTATCCGTATTTTGGATGGAAAAATAGAATCTGACCGGAAGAATGATAAAATATTGGAAAGCAGAGAGGAAATAAAATGAAAAAAAGAAACGTAAAACAACTGGCGGGAATGTCCTCAAAAAAGAAAAAGTGGATTATTGTTGGAGCAATAGTAGTAGTCATAGTAGTCGGTGCGATAAGTGTATCCGGCAGAAAGCAAACAGATTCATTGCCACAGGTTACAGTAGAACAGGCGAAAAAACAGGATGTCACTTCAAGGGTGGAGACAAGTGGAACGGTAGAAAGCCTGAAAGTAAAAACTTACTTTTCACCGGTCAATGCAGCCATTTCCAGTCTTGCCTATCAGACAGGTGATGTAGTAAAAAAAGGAGATACACTGGTTGTTTTTGAGACAGATTCTTTAGAGCAGGATAATGAAAAAAGCCAGTTAAATAAAACGGCAACTGTAAGTGGCTCAAAAGATACGGCTCAAAAGGCGGTGGAGAGTGCTCAGAAGGTAAAAGATGCACAGGCAGAACTTCCCACATTGGAGCAGAATGTTAAAAATTATCAAGAGTATGTGGCGTCTTTAAAAACAGCCATTGCGGACCGTACCCGTACACTTGCGGAAGATTCTTCAAAGGCTTCTTCTGATATTAGTATGGCATTGACAAAAGCACAGGCAGAACTGGCAAAAATGCAGGAGAATATGTCGAGCCTTACTGCATTGCAGCAGGAGCAGGAGGCAAAAATTACAGAGCTTACGGCGGAAATCTCAGAGACTAAAAAAGAAGGTGGAGATACTTCGGAGGCGGAGCATCAATTAAATAATTTCAATGATGCCTTAAAGCAGACAAAAAATCAGATAAAAGAACAGCAGAATTATATTGATGAACAAAATGATGTGATTACACAGTTAAATGTACAGCAGATTGAAGCACAGAGTAATGCAAAAGATGCAGATTCAGATGAACAGATTGTTGCATGGCAGAATGAATTAGAAGATGCGACAACAAAACTTTCTGAACTGCAGGCAGAACTTTCCGAAAAGAAAACGGTAGCAGAAGGTTCTTCTGATGCTGAACTGACTCAGGCAGCAAAGAACCAGTTGGAGGCAACGGACAATCTCGCAGAATTAGAGGCAGCAAGTACACAGGAGTTATTAGAAAAAGGCCGTCAGGGAATTAAAGCAGATTTTGCAGGAATTATTTCAAAAGAAGAAATTTCAGAAGGAACAACAGCGACGCAGGGAATGGAACTGGTAACGGTTTCAAGTAATGAAGAAGTTGCAGTAAACGTCAGTGTATCAAAGTACGATTATGATAAATTAAAGGAAGGTCAGAAAGCTTCTATCAGTATTGCAAGTCATACTTATGCGGGAACCGTTTCATCTATCAGCAAGGTTGCCCAGACAAATGAAAAAGGTGCACCTGTGATTTCGGCAAAAATAAAAATTGACAATCCGGACGAAAGTATTTTCCTTGGGGTAGAAGCAAAAGTTTCGATTGAGACGGATACTGCAAAAGATGTGGTATGTGTTCCAGCCTCTGCTGTGAATACAGCGACTGACAGCACGTTTTGTTATGTGTTAAAAAATGGTGTGATTACGAAACAGAATATTACAACAGGTGTTACAGCGAGTGATTACATAGAAGTAGAAAAAGGGCTAAAAGCAGGAGATGAAGTGATTTCAGAGCTTCCGGAAGGTGTAGAAACAGGAATGAAAGCAGAGGCGGTAAGTGGGAGTACAGAGGAATAGCGATGGGACAGACATTCGAGTATCTAAAAATGGCTCTGCAAAATATCAGGGCAAATAAGGGACGTTCCCTGCTCACCATGCTTGGCATCATTATTGGAATTTCTTCGGTTATCACAATTATGTCGGTTGGAGCGGGCTTTAAAAATGAAATGAATAAACAGCTGGACTCCATTGCAGGAGGACAGATTTATCTTTATTTAAGCGATGAGGGGCAAAAAAGAGAAGAGTATATGACAGAAGATGATTTTGCTCAGATTGAATCAAAGATAGATGGGGTGACAGGGACTTCTCCGGTCTTTGGAGCAGCAGGTTCAACTAAGACATTAAAAGGGGAATTTACGGTCAATCTTACCGGTGGAGGAACGGCACAGCAGGAAATCTCAAAATGGAAAGTGGTAAGAGGACGGTATTTTAATCAAAGTGATATTGATACGGCAAACCGTGTCTGCGTAGTCAGCAAAAAAGATGCGATTTCCATGTTTGGAACAGACGATGTAGTTGGAATGAATATCGAAATTGCATCGGATAACAGTACCGGTGATTTTCAGATTATCGGAATTGTAGAACAGGAAAATTTAGGAAACATGGTCACGATGGAATATGGAGATGAACAGAGTGTGTCTATGGATATTCCGTATACGGCAATGGATGTATTTGGATATGATACTTCTTCATTTGCATATCTTTATATTACAACGGACAAAAGTGCGGACACTGGAAAGGTTGCAAATGCGGCAATTGCACTTTTAAATCAATTGCATTACAGTTCGGGAGAAAGCTATTATGATATGGAAAATTTTACGGATCAGATGTCATCTATCAATGATATGCTGAATATGATTACCGGATTTATTTCGCTGGTTGCCGGAATTTCTCTTTTGGTTGGTGGAATTGGTGTCATGAATATTATGTTAGTATCTGTGACAGAACGTACGAGGGAGATTGGTATCCGAAAATCATTAGGAGCAAAAACTTCTTCGATTATGATGCAGTTTTTGGCAGAGTCGGCAATCATTGCCTGCATTGGGGGCTTAATTGGAATTACAATTGGTGTGGCACTTGCTTATGCGGTGTGTTCGATTCCAACACTTGGTTTTACGCCGGGAATTAAATTATCTACCATTCTTTTGGCAACGGTATTTTCTTCCGGAATTGGAATTGTGTTTGGAGTTTATCCGGCAAGAAAAGCAGCAAAATTAAGTCCGATAGAAGCGCTTAGAAGAAACTAAATATTGAGAAAAAAGAAATTAGAAAAATATAAGAGCGGAGAAAAGAAAAATGACAGGAATCATATAAAAAAATTCCTGTCATTTTTTTAGTCCTGATAATAAGGAAGCATGTCTTCCGGAATGCCGGCAGTTCTTTGTTTGATGTCCATTGCATTAATCGCATTCATTTCTTCTTCGGTTAAAGAAAAATCAAAGATATCTGCATTTTCTAAAATGCGGTCTTTATGAGTGGATTTTGGAATTGCAGATACTCCCTGCTGTACCAGCCAGCGAAGTCCAATCTGAGCGGTTGTTTTCTGATATCTGCTGCCGATTTCTAAGAGAAGCTGGCTATGCAGATAAGCACCTCTGGCAAGCGGAGCATAAGCCTGGACGGCAATTCCCTCTGATTTGCAATAAGAAAGCAGTTCTTTTTGATTGAACAGAGGATGAAACTCCACCTGATTGACAGCAGGTTTGATATCGGAAACCGATTTTAGTAATTCTAATTCATGGATACGGAAGTTAGAAACACCGATGGATTTGATTTTTCCAGCAGATTGCAATTTTTCCAGCGTTTTCCAGGTGTTTGTGAAACATCCGGGAACCGGCCAGTGAATTAAATACAAATCAACATAATCAAGTCCAAGTCTTTCCAGACTTCTGTTAAAACTATCTTCTACGTCACCAAGACGCTGTGCATTATTCCATATCTTTGTTGTGATAAATAATTCTTCCCGTGGTACATCAAGTGCTTTTAAACCTCGTCCGACTCCGTCTTCATTTTTATAAACGGAAGCGGTATCAATCAGACGATAACCAGAGCAGACGGCGTCTTGAATGGCTTGTTCCACTTCTGTTCCGGCATCTGCTTTGTATACTCCAAGTCCGAGAAGCGGCATTTTATGACCATCATTTAGTAAAATGGTATTTTCACCAAGTGACATGAAACAGCCCTCCTTTACTCTTAAATCTACACTTCGAGTCTTTCTATGTTTATTGAAAAGTGTCGAGCATAGATTTCTTTTCCTACTTTAAATTACGCCTTATCTTATCATAAAGATATGAAGTAATTACTCCAAATTTATTAATTTTTTAATAAATTCATGTTATTATTAAAAAAAGGAGTTTTAAAATTATGAAATTTTTTCATTTGGCAGATTTGCATTTAGGAAGAAAATTATTAGGGGAATCTTTGATAGAAGAACAGAGTTATATATTAGAAGAAATTATGAAAAATGTCCGTGTGGAAAAGCCAGACGGAATCTTTATCTGTGGGGATCTTTATGATAAATATATTCCGTCCTCGGAGGCAGTGGCATTGTTTGATTCTTTTTTAGAGGCTCTTGTAAAAGAAAATTGTGAAGTGTTTATTATCAGTGGAAATCATGACGGAGCAAGCCGGCTCGAATTTGCAAGTGGATTATTAAAAAAACAGAAAGTCCATATCTGTGGGA
Organism: Blautia stercoris; assembly: GCF_054657695.1. Lineage (NCBI taxonomy): Bacteria > Bacillati > Bacillota > Clostridia > Lachnospirales > Lachnospiraceae > Blautia > Blautia stercoris. The sequence goes on along the minus strand of NZ_BAAHYF010000001.1, from coordinate 662,305 downwards.
CTTATAAGGGGAAGATAGAAAGTGTGGAGCGAAAAGACGAGTATGGAAAGCTGACGGTGTATCTGCTTCCGTTTTTGCGTCCGGATATGTTGAGAGCTTATGAAAAGAACTGTCCCCAAACTTATCATGAAGCAGTAAAGCAAGTGCTGAAAGATCTGCCTTATAATAAGAAAGAACGCAATCTTTTACTGACTCATCAGTTCGTTGTGGACGGACAAATGTTTCCCGAAACTTCAGAATCAGAAATAAAATTAATAGGAGGGATAGAAGCAGTAGATGTATCCTGTTTTGAAAGATTTGACTATACTGCCCTTGGTCACATTCATCGGGCACAGAAAATAAAAACGGAATGGATACGATATGCGGGTTCTCCACTTGCGTATTCCTTTTCGGAAGTAAATGATAAAAAAGGAATTACAGTAGTGGAATTAAAAGAAAAAGGAAATTGTTCTGTGCGAAAGATTTTGCTGCATCCAAAAACGAAACTGGCAGTTTTAAAAGATAAGCTGGAAAATTTACTTTCTGAAGCCTATCAGGAATTCCGGACAGGCTATTATTTATCAATTCGAGTGACAGACGAAGAAATACTGGAGTATCCGGTGCAGAGATTACAGCAGGTCTTTTCGGGAATGTTGGAATGTCGGATTGAAAACCGTAGAACGTTGGCTCAGGGAATTATGGAAACGGCGGATTTGTCTGCTATAAAAAAAACACCGGAGTCTCTCTTTGCTGAATTTTATGAAAAGCAAAATGGGATACCTATGAATGAAATCGAAAAGCAGATACTAAGAACGGTACTTGGTGAAATGGAGGAGATGAAAGGTGATACCAATTGAGTTGGAATTAGAAGCGTTTGGACCTTATGCAGAACGCACACAGATTTCATTTGAACAATTTCAGGAAAATGGATTGTTTTTAATTTGTGGAGATACCGGTTCTGGGAAAACTACAATTTTTGATGCAATTGCGTTTGCCCTTTATGATACGGCAAGTGGAGAGACAAGAAAGATGGAAACACTTCACAGTGATTATGTAGAAGCAAAAAAGTGCAGTGAAGTAAGATTATTATTTTCGCATAAAGGAGAGCGTTATCAGGTAATCCGCAGTTTTAATGGAAAACGAAAAAATGAAGCGGTATTAGAAGAGGAGAAAAAAGAAGGATTAACCGGACGAAAAGCGGTAAACGAGAGAATAAGAGAAATACTTGGACTTGACTATCAGCAATTTAAACAGATTTCAATGATTGCGCAAGGAGAGTTTTTGAATTTACTGCTTGCAAAAAGTGAAGTGCGCAGTGAGATTTTCAGAAGAGTATTTGATACCGGACTTTATAAAAGGCTGGCAGAAGTATTAAAAAGTAAAGCAGTTCATTTAAGAGAAGAGGAGAAGCTGCGAAAAGAAAGAGAACATCAGCTGATGTCAGGTCTGGAAGAAGAATTAGAAAAAGAATTCAAAAAAGAAGATGAGAGCTGGCAGATCCCAGAAGAAATTGAAAAGATTTTAGAAAAAAAGATAGAAGAGTTAAAAGAAGAAGAAAAGAGGCAGAAAGGGGTAGAGAAAGAAGAGGAGACGAATAAAGCAGAAATTTTAAAAGCCCTGGAGCAGATAAAAACGATAAATCGGGATTTTCAACAGCTGGAAGATTTGCAGGAAATTTTGAAAAGAGAAAAGGAGAGAAAGAGAGAGTTTGCTCAAAAAGAAAAAGAGCTGGATAAGAGAAAGAGGGGGGCGCTTTATATCAAACCGGTTTTGGAGCGATATGAGGAAAAGAAAACAGCACTTGAGACAGAAGAAATCAGGTATCGGGAAATTTGCGGAAGGCAGAAAGCACAAAAACAGAATACAGGAAAACTAAGACAAGAACAAAAAGAGGCAGAACAAAATAAAAGAAAATACGAAAAAATACAGTGTCTGAAAGCGGAATGTCTGGAAATAGAGACAGAATATAAAAAGCTGAATATACTTTGTAATCTCCAAACGGAAAAGGAAAAGTTACAGGAACAGTTAAAGACAGAAATCAAAGAAGCAAAACAGGCAGTGGTTGAATATGAAACAGAAAAAGAAAAATTTTTCTGTGCGCAGGCAGGAATTCTGGCTAAGAGTTTAAAAGAGGGAGTGCCGTGTCCGGTTTGTGGTTCTGTTTTACATCCGCGTCCGGCCGTTGTTTTAGGAGAAGTACTTACCCAGGAAGAACTAAAAGAAAAAGAACGTAAGAAGAAACAGTTAGAAGAGAAAAGACAGCGAACCATGCAGACATTTTTACAGCTGGAGAAAGAAGTAGAAAAAAGTACAAAAGAGATATCGGTAAACCCGGATTTTTTCTGGAAAGAAGTTCATGCAAAACTAGAACAGACAGGACAAAAAAGAAACCAGAAAGAAATAAAAATCAGAGAACTTGAACAAGATGTAAAAAAAGAAGTGAGAGACAGTGAGACAATCCAAAAAGAGTGGATTGAAAATCTGGAAAAAGAAGCGGGAATCTTAAAAGAAAAAGAAATATGTAAAGAGCAGATAGAAGCGTTAAAAGCAGAGAAAAAAGCATGTCAGATGAAATTAAGAACTGCGGTAAAAGAACAAAAGTTTAAAAGTGAAAAAGAAGCCAGATTATTTTGTGAAAAACAGGAAAAACTTTTGAAATTAGAGCAGGAAATTGCAGATTACAAAAAAAGGCTTCACAAGTTTTTAGGGCAGATAAAAATTTTGGAAAAAACGCTTTTGGGGCAAAAAAAACAGTCGGAAGAAGAAAAACAGAAAAAGCTTGAACAGACAGAACAAAATCTGGAAAAAATCAGGATGGAATTAAGAGAAATTTATAAACGTATCAGTTTTTATGAAAAGACCTTAGAACAGCTGAAAAAACTGTGGGAAGAAAGCGAAAAAACCAGAAAGGAAAGACTGGCACTTTTGTCACTTTCGGATACGGCATCCGGAACACTTGCAGGAAAACCGAAAGTATCCTTTGAACGCTATGTTCAGTCTGCATATTTCAAACAAATTGTTGTGGAAGCAAACCAGAGACTGGAACAGATGACAGATGGCAGATATGAGTTGTTGGTAGAGGAGACGGGAACAAACAAAAAAAGCCAGAGTGGTCTGGATTTGCAGGTATACGACTATCATACCGGAAAGGTAAGAAGTGTCCGTTCTCTTTCAGGTGGAGAGAGTTTTCAGGCAGCTCTTTCTCTGGCACTTGGAGTGTCGGGAGTCATAAGTCAGTTTGCGGGGGGAATTTGCATAGAAACCTTGTTCATTGACGAGGGATTTGGGAGCCTTGATGAGCAGTCTTTAGAACTTGCTGTTGATACTTTGCGTCAGCTTTCGGGTCAGGGATGTATGATTGGAATTATTTCGCATGTAAAAGAATTAAAAGAGCAGATTTTTCATCGGATTGAGATAAAAAAAGGACAGAAAGGAAGTCAGATTTTAACAGTGGTCTGAACCTTTAAAAAAACATAAGAATTGCTTGATAAAACGGCAAAAAACATGTATAATAATGGTATTGATAAATTATTGTCATTTACTGCGCCCAATTAAAATTAAGCTGCAGAGAAAGGAGAAAAAATGCATTTAATTAATGATGAAAACGGCAATGTCGTTCCTCATGGTCATGAGCATAATCACAGCCACGAACATACGCATGGACATGCGCATGAACATGGATGCAGCAATTGTGGTGATAACGAGTGTCAGGGAAGCTGTACAGAAGAAGTGGTAGCACTTTTAAATTATATGCTTTCCCACAATGAACACCATGCAGAAGAACTTGACCAGATGGCAGAAAATCTTGCAAAACTGGGAATGGAAGATGCGGCAAAAACGATTAAAGAAGGTGTTGCGGATTTCCAGAAAGGAAACATGCGATTAGGTCTTGCACTGACACTTGTGAAAGAACATTTGAAGGACTGAAATTAAGGAGGCGTAACTATGTGTCTTGCAACCGTTCAAAAAAGTGATGATACTGTAGTATGCAGAAATGTCAGCAGAATTGATGTGGATGGAGAAAAGGTAATCATTCGAGATATTATGGGTGATGAGCGCGTAATAGAAGGAAAAATTCTTATGGTTGATTTAGCAAACAGCCTTGTAAAACTGGATTGTCAGTAAAAACAGATCTTTGAGACTGCTACGCACAGTCTTGAATAGATAAATTATAATGTGGAGGTAAGTAAACGATAAAGTTATCAGAAGTGATGAAAGAGAAAATGCTTTTATCCTTCGAACTGTTTCCACCAAAAACAGACAAAGGTATGGAAAATCTTCCGGGCACAATTGAACATTTGTGCGAATACAAACCGGAATATACTTCCTGTACTTATGGAGCTGGTGGAACAAATGTTGGTAAGAACATGGATGTGTGCAAGATGATTCAGGCTGCCGGAACCACACCGGTAACACATTTTACCTGTATCGGAAACACAGCAGACAATTCTTAACCAGGCTGCTACAATTAACATGGCACTTTCACGTAATGGCTGTGTAATGCCTCGTGAACTTTGCAAAATTATTTCTAAGAATTGGATTTTTCCAAATCCGTTCGACAAAGAACCATTCGATGCTGATGTAGAAGGCAAGAAAGCTCGCTTCAAAGAAGTTGGTATCGAATACACAATGAAACAGATTGATGAATATCGTGCACTTGGTGTAAATGGCATCCATCTGTATGCACTGAATAAGTGGAAAGACGTTTCTGAGATTATTGACAGATCCGGTCTTCGCACATTAGTGTAGGAAACAACATTAAAGAAATATAGGAGGTGCCCTGCAAATGGCACATGTAATTGCGATTGCCGGTAAAGGCGGTGTTGGTAAAACAACACTTACCGGATTGATTATTCAGTATCTGGGCAAGAAAGGCAAAGGTCCGATTCTTGCGGTAGATGCAGATGCAAATTCAAATTTAAACGAGGTCCTTGGAGTGGAAGTGGAAGAAACGCTTGGTGATATCCGTGAGGAAGTGGCCAGAGCGGAAATGTCAAAGGATAATCCGATTCCACCAGGAGTGTCGAAAGCAGATTATATGGAATTTAAATTTGACGATGCATTAATTGAAGATGATGATTATGACTTGCTGGTGATGGGACGTACGCAGGGAAAAGGATGTTACTGTTTTGTTAACGGACTTCTGCAGGCGCAGCTTCAGAGGCTGGAAAAAAACTATCCTTATATCATCGTGGATAATGAAGCCGGCATGGAGCATATCAGCAGAGGAGTTCTTCCGAATATGGAGGTTGCCATTCTTGTCAGTGACTGTTCAAGAAGAGGCGTACAGGCAGTTGGAAGAATTGCACAGCTGATTAAAGAGTGTGACATGCACCCGAAGAAAGTTGGTTTAATTATCAACCGAGCTCCGAACGGGGTACTGAATGAAGGAACAAAAGCTGAGATTGAAAAACAGGGATTAACCCTGCTTGGCGTTGTTCCGCAAGACGAAACGGTATATGAATTTGATTGTGACGGAACCCCGATTGTAGATTTGCCGGAAGACTCTCCGGTAAGAAAAGCAATTGTTGAAATTATTGACAATCTGGGGCTCTAAAAAAACTGGGCCTGCCGGAAAGGGGAGGCCCTAAGAAAAAAAAGAGGCGAAATTCAAGGAGGATATTCATGAGTGAATTCAAATTAACCACAGTAGAAGAATTCGAAGCTGCTACTGAGAGACTCCTGGAGACAGGGGCAAAAGTTGGCGCGGATGCTTGGCAGTTCCGTGTAAAAAATCAGACTCCGCACTGTAAGTTTGGTGAAGAAGGTGTCTGCTGTCGTATCTGTTCTATGGGACCATGTCGTATTACAAAAAAAGCACCGAGAGGAATTTGTGGATGTGACGTACACGGTATCGTTGGACGTAACTATCTGAAATTTACAGCAGGTGGTTCTGCAACACATTCCGACCATGGTCGTGAAATCTGTCATACCTTATATGAATCATCAGCTGATGGATGTTATCAGGTAAAAGATCCGGAAAAACTGATTCGCATTGCAAAAGAATGGGGTGTAGAGACAGAAGGAAAAGATATCTACGACTTAGCACATGAAGTTGCAGAAATGGGTCTGTGGGAATATGGTAAACCGTTTGGAACACAGAGATTCTTAAAGAGAGCTCCGCAGTCACAGCAGGAATTATGGGAAAAGAACGAACTTGCACCAAGAGCAATCGACCGTGAAGTTTCATGTTCTTTACATATGGCTCACATGGGATGTTCCTCTCTTCCGGAGGCATTAATCAAACAGTCTATCCGTGCAGGTTTATCTGATGGATGGGGCGGTTCCATGATGGGAACAGAATTCTCTGACGTACTGTTTGGAACTCCAAAGCCAATCGATACAGAAGCAAACCTTGGTGTTATGGTAGAAGAAAACGTAAACATCGTAGTTCATGGACATGACCCGAGTCTTTCTGAAATGGTTTGTGAATATGCAGACTCTCCGGAAATGATTGCTTATGCAAAAGAAATGGGAGCAAAGGGAATCACAGTATCCGGTGTATGTTGTACATCAAATGAAGTAGCTATGCGTCGTGGTATTCCGATGGCAGGTAACTTCTTACAGCAGGAAAACGTTGTACTTACAGGCGCTTGTGAAGCAATCGTAGTAGACGTACAGTGTATCTTCCCGGCACTCGGACCTTTAAGTAAATGCTTCCACACAAAATTCATCACAACATCTCCGATTGCACAGATGCCGGATTCTGAATTTATCCGCTTTGATGCAAAAACAGCTGATGAAAAAGCAAAATTAATCGTTAAAACAGCAATTGAAAACTTCAAAAACAGAAAACCGGAACTGGTACATATTCCACAGTTAAAACAGAAAGCAACTGTAGGATATTCTGTAGAAGCAATCATCAAATGCTTAGACGGTGTTGCAAACAGTCAGGTTGATGAAATGGGAACAGTAAAACCTCTGTTACAGTGTGTAACATCAGGTGTTCTTCGTGGAGCAGTTGCAATGGTTGGATGTAATAACCCGAGAATCCGTCCTGACCTTGCACATATCGAATTGATGAAAAAATTAATCGCAAATGATATCGTAATTATTGCATCCGGATGTTCTGCACAGGCAGCTGCAAAAGCCGGTCTTATGGATAAACGTGCAAAAGATATCTGTGGTGATGGATTAAAACGTGTTTGTGAACTGGCAGATATCCCTCCAGTCCTTCACATGGGTTCCTGTGTAGATATCAGCCGTATGATGATTCTTGCTTCTGAACTGGCTAAATGTGCCGGTACACATGTTTCACAGCTTCCAGTTGTTGGATGTGCTCCGGAATGGATGTCTGAAAAAGCAGTTTCCATCGGTAACTATGTAATTGGTACAGGTATCGATACTTTCCTTGGTGTTGACCCTTATGTTTCCGGTTCCAGCGAAATTGCTGAAATCTTAACAAATGGTACAAGAGAGTGGGTAGAAGCAGCATTTACTGTGGAAAAAGATATTGATAAACTTGGAGACGCCATGATCGCACGTATCGAAGAAAAACGTGCAGCGCTCGGAATTTAAGAGCAGAAAAAACGGCTGTCTGATTTAGAACTGGATTAGACAGCCGGTATAAGAAAGGTGAATGAAATGAAAATAGCAGTGACAGGAAAAGGCGGTGTGGGTAAAACCACATTTGCAGCGACTTTAGCCCGGCTGTACGCAGACGAAGGGCGAAAAGTCCTTGCAGCAGATGTGGATCCGGACGCAAACCTTGGACTGGCTTTAGGATTCGACGAGGAAACTTTAGATTCAATTGTTCCCATTACAAAAATGAGAAAGCTGGTAGAAGAGAGAACCGGTGCAAATGAAGTGAATAAGTTTTTTAAAATCAATCCGAAAGTGGACGATATTCCGGATACTTATTCAAAAGAGGTAAATGGAGTAAAACTGCTGGTACTGGGGACTGTGGAAACCGGCGGTGGCGGATGTGTCTGCCCGGAGCATGTAATGCTTCGCAGAATCATTAACAATTTGGTCATTCATCGAGATGATGTCGTAATTATGGATATGGAAGCCGGTCTGGAACACTTAGGCCGTGGAACCACCCAGTCAATGGACCAGTTTATTGTTGTGATTGAACCGGGAGCCAGAAGTGTACAGACTTATAAGAATGTAAAACGTCTGGCAGATGACCTCGGAGTGAAACAGGTTCGTGTTGTTGCAAACAAAGTAAGAAATGTCGAAGATGAAGAGTTTGTAAAAGCTCATATCCCGGCAGAGGATCTGTTAGGCTTCATTCACTATAACACAGAAGTGATAGATGCGGATCGCCAGGGGAAATCTCCTTACGATTTCAGCAATACTGTAAAAGAAGAGATCGCAAAAATTAAAAACATAATCGACAAGGAATTATGAGAAATCAGGAGGAAGAAACATTGACATTATTTGAAACCGTATTTAGCGGAAATGATGCTGTTTATGGATTAACCGAAAATGCAATTAATGCAGCAATTGAGCAGCATGGTGCAGACAAAGCAATCAGCTTTCCAGATACTGCTTACAGCTTACCTTGCTACTATGCAGTAACAGGTGTTAAAGTTGCTACTTTAGGAGAATTAAAAGAAGCGTTAGGTGTAGTAAAAACTCTTATGACAAGAGAAATGAAAACACATGATGTATTTATGTCAGGTGTTGCTACTGCATTATGTGCAGAATTTATTGAAGTGTTAAAATACATCGACGGTGCAACTCCTTATGAAGCACCATGTGCAGGACATGTTCCGGATGCAATCATCCGTGAACTTGGTGTACCGCTTGTAACAGGCGATATCCCAGGTGTTGCAGTTATTCTTGGTTCTGCTCCTACAACAGAAGAAGGTGTTGCTTTAGTAAAAAGCTATCAGGCACAGGGTATCTTAGTTACCTTAGTTGGCGGAATCATTGACCAGGTTGAAGAAGCTGGAATGAAAACAGGTGCAAACGTACGTGTTATCCCGCTTGGAAAAGATGTTACAGCAGTTATCCATGTTGTATCTATCGCATTAAGAGCAGCTCTTATCTTTGGTAATGTGAAACCAGGTGATGCCGCTTCTTTGATGACTTATACAAAAGACCGTGTACCGGCATTTGTTAATGCATTTGCTCCTCTCGATGATGTTATCGTTGCATGTGGTGCAGGCGCAATCGCTCTTGGATTCCCGGTTATCACAAATCAGGAAGGCGTTTCTGAAGTACCGAAGAGCTTAATCTGCCAGCCAGATGTTGAAAAATTCAATGCAACATCTTTAGAGGCACGTGATATTAAAATTAAAATTACAAACATTGATATTCCGGTTGCTTATGCATCTGCTTTCGAAGGTGAAATTATCCGTCGTGGCGATATGCAGGTAGAATTTGATGGTTCCCGTGTAGACTGTGCTGAGTTAGTACATACTGTAGAAGCTTCTGAAATTGAAGACCATAAGATTACAGTTGTAGGACCGGAAGTTGATGAAATGGAACTGGGAAGCAAAAACAGCATTGCTTATGTCGTTAAAGTTGCTGGTAGAAGCATGCAGCCAGATTTTGAGCCGGTTATCGAACGTAAATTCCATAACTATATCAACTGTATCGAAGGTGTATATCATACAGGACAGCGTGATATGCAGCGTATCCGTATCAGCAAAGATGCATTTGCAGCTGGATTCCGTATCAAACACATCGGTGAAGTTTTATACGCATCCGTTAAAAATGAGTTTGATGCAGTTGTTGATAAATGTGAAGTTGTTATTTACACAGACCCGGCTGAATGTACAAGAATTCGTCATGAAGTGGCTATTCCTACATTCAACAAACGTGATGACCGTCTGAAAAACCTGACGGATGAATCTGTAGACGTATACTACAGCTGTATTCTGTGTCAGGCATTCTCTCCATCTCACGTATGTGTTGTTACTCCGGAACGTCTTGGCCTTTGTGGTGCGGTTTCATGGCTGGATGCAAAAGCAACAAATGAACTTGATCCGAACGGACCTTGTCAGGTAATCACAAAAGAAAGATGTATCGATGAGAGAATCGGTGAATACGAAGATGTTAATGAAGCAGTTCGTAAACTGTCTCAGGGTGCTCTTGAAGATGTATCTCTGTACTCTATCATGGAAAAACCGATGACATCTTGTGGATGTTTCGAATGTATTTGTGGTATCGAGCCATTCTCAAACGGTGTTGTAATTGCCAACCGTGAATATGCAGGTATGACTCCTCTTGGTATGACATTCCCAGAGATGGCTTCCATGACAGGTGGTGGTGTTCAGACACCAGGTTTCATGGGACATGGTAAACACTTTATCGGTTCCAAGAAGTTCATGAAAGCAGAAGGCGGTATCGAAAGAATCGTATGGATGCCAAAAGAACTGAAAGAATTTGTTGCAGACAGACTGAATGAAACTGCAAAAGAATTATACGGAATTGAAAACTTTACAGATATGATTGGTGATGAAACAATCGCAACAGACCCAGAAGAACTGGTAGGATTCTTAACAGAAAAAGGACATCCAGCTCTTTCTATGGAGCCAATGATGTAATCAGAGGTTCATTCCTTAGACGATAATCATAATAAGCGGTGGGGGAAGCTGTGGCCTAACCCGCCGTTTATAAAAAATATACAAGGAGGCTAATAAGAAATGCCGTTTAATCAGAAACCACAGAAATTCAATGCAAATATTAACACAGTTGAAATCGGCTGCGGGGACAAAGCAATCAAATTAGGAGGAGAATGTACATATCCTTTCTATACATTTGATGCGCCAATGGAAAACGCACCAAAAATTGGTGTGGAAATTTCCGACCTTGGACTTGCAGACGTACCTGGAATCCAGGAATATTATGCCGGTGCAACAACAATCGGTGAAATCGCTAAAAAGGCAGAAGCAATGGAAGGTGCGGACTTTGTTTGCTTACGTCTTGAAGGTGGAGACCCGAATGGTGAAAACAAATCCATCGAAGAACTGATTGCTGTTGTAAAAGAAGTTGGCGAAGCAGTTACCTGTCCTTTAGTTGTTGAAGGATGTAAAAATGTCGAAAAAGATTCTGAATTACTCCCGAAAGTAGCAGAAGCTCTTCAGGGTAAAAATGTTTTAATCCTTTCTGCAAGAGAAGAAAACTATAAAGCTGTCGGAGCAGCAGCAGGACTTGCTTATAACCAGAAAGTTGGAGCAGAATCCGCTGTAGATATCAACCTTGCAAAACAGTTAAACGTAGTATTAACACAGTTAGGTGTACAGGCAGAAAACGTAGTTATGAACGTAGGTTCTGCAGCAGTTGGTTATGGTTTCGAATATGTAGTATCTACTATGGACCGTATCAAAGGTGCAGCTCTTTCTCAGGATGACAAACAGTTACAGATGCCAATCATCACTCCTGTAGCTGACGAGGCTTGGAACGTAAAAGAAGCAATGGCTTCAGAAGCAGATATGCCGGAATGGGGACCAGCAGAAGACAGAGGAATTAGTATGGAAGTACAGACAGCAGCAGCAGTTCTGGCTTCTGGTTCAGATGCTATCATCCTGAAACATCCTAAGTCTGTTGCAACTATTTCCAAAATGATTAAAGAATTAATGTAATCGTAAGAAACAGGAGGATAAAAAACAAATGGGATTATCAGGTATTCAAATCTTTAAAATGACACCAAAAAAGAACTGTAAGGAGTGCGGATGCCCTACTTGTATGGCTTTCTCAATGAAAGTTGCTCAGGGTGCTATGGATATTTCACAGTGTCCACACATGTCCGAAGATGCTCTGGCTCAGTTATCAGAGGCTACTGCACCGCCAATGAAAACAGTTAAAATCGGTGCCGGTGAAAATGAATTCTCTTTAGGTGGAGAAACTGTTCTGTTCAGACATGAAAAAACTTATGTAAGCAAAACAAGATATGCAGTATCTTTATGCTCATGTATGGACGACGCCGCAATCGATGCAAAGCTGGCAGAAATTCCGAAAGTGGATTATGAACGTATCGGTGAAAGAATGTTTGCTGAATTAGTATATGTAAACTATGCAGCAGATACAGACAAAGACAGATATGTTGAAATCGTAAAGAAAGCAGCAGCTTTAAACAGAACACTGATTCTGGGATGTAAAGATGTAGAGCTTGCAAAAGCAGCTCTTGAAGTTTGTAAAGAAGCAAAACCAGTATTAAACGGTGCTGATGCATCAAACTATGCTGAGATGAGCGCAGTTGCTACAGAAGCAGGTGTTGTACTTGGCGTAACTGGAAAAGACTTAAATGAATTATATGATACTGTTGCAGCTCTGGAAAAAGCAGGAAACAAAAACCTGATTCTGGATGTTGGAACTGCTTCTATCAAAGAAGCTTACGGCAATGCTGTACAGATTCGTCGTGCAGCAGTAAAAGATCAGGATAGAACATTCGGATATCCGACTCTGGTTAATGTTGCAGCACTTGCACATGGTGACAGAGTAATGCAGCAGGCACTGTTATCTATGTTCACAATGAAATACGGTTCTATCGTAGTAGTAGAAACTCTGGATTATGCAGAGGCTCTTCCATTATTTGGATTAAGACAGAACGTATTTACAGACCCACAGAAACCAATGAAAGTAGAACCAGGTATCTACGCACTCAACGGAGCAGACGAAAACTCCTTATGTCTTACAACTGTAGACTTCGCTCTTACATACTTCGTTGTTTCCGGTGAGTTAGAGCGTTCTGGTGTACCTTGCAACCTGATTATCAGTGATGCAGGTGGACTTTCCGTTCTGACAGCATGGGCAGCAGGAAAACTTTCTTCTACATCTGTAGCAAAATACATTCAGGAAAATGTAGAAGATAAAGTAAAATGCAGAAAACTGGTTATTCCGGGTAAAGTTGCTGTATTAAAGGGTGACCTTGAAGCAAAATTACCAGGATGGGAAATTATTGTTGCACCTCTTGAGGCTGTACAGTTAGTTAAATTCTTAAAAGACCTGACTGCATAATGATTTTTTAGAATCACCTTTCCGGGGAGATCTGTTCTCCCTGGAATTGTAAGAATAACATGAAAAAAAGGAGAACAAAGTTATGGCAAAATTTGTTACAATCGGTGAAAGACTTTCCACCACAGCTCCAGCAGTAAACAAAGCATTTTTAGAAAGAGATGCAGAACCAATCTTAAAAAGAGCAAAACAGCAGCTTGATGCAGGTGCTGTATACCTTGATGTTAACATCGGACCTGCAGAAGGATATGGTCCGGAACTGATGAAATGGGCTGTTCAGCTCCTTCAGGAAAACTTTGACAACGTTCCGCTTGCTCTGGATACTTCTAACAAAGAAGCAATCGAAGCAGGTATCTCTGTATACAACCGTGCAAAAGGAAAACCAATCGTAAACTCCGCTGATGCAGCAGGAAGAATCGAATACGTTGACCTTGCAGCAGCAAACGATGCAATCGTTATCGCACTTTGCAACGGTGAAGGAATCGCAAGAGACAATGACGAACGTATGGGATATTTACAGACACTGCTCGAAAGAGGTTTAGAGCATGGAATGGAAGAAACAGATCTGTGGTTTGACCCGCTGTTCCTGGTTGTAAAAGGTATGCAGGACAAACAGATGGAAGTTCTTGAATTCATCAAAATGATTTCTGACATGGGACTGAATTCTACAGGTGGTCTGTCCAATAACTCAAACGGTATGCCAAAACACATTCGTCCAATCATGGATTCTGCTTTAGTAGCTATGTGTATGATGAACGGTCTGACATCCGCAATTGTTAACCCGAATGACCTTCGTCTGATGGAAACAATCAAATCTTGTGATGTATTTAAAAACAACACATTATATGCAGATTCTTATCTGGAACTGTAATCTACAGAAGTTAAAATAGGTAAGAAAATCTGGGCAGTAATTAACGAGAGAAGCAGATGTTATGTCTGCTTCTCTCCGATTAAAAAGAATCAGAAAGGCGAATTCCTATGTTTAAAGTGACTTTTAAGTTTGAAGGGGCGGAAGATGTTATCACTTATGCCCAGGAAGGAGAAAACCTTCTCGAAATCGCAAGAAAGAGCAATGTAGCAATTGATGCACCTTGTTCTGGAAATGCATCCTGTGGAAAATGTCGAGTAAAATTAATCGGAGGAGAGATTGAGTCTCCGAAAACCCGTCATATCACAGATGAAGAATATGCAGAAGGCTGGAGACTGGCCTGCGTAAGCAAAGTAACCGGAGATGTAGAAGTACAGGTACCGGATATTGCATCTGCCTACAGAAGCCGTATGAAAGTTGCTGATTTAAGCTCTAAAGAAGAAGTTGCAATTTTTGAAAAAGCAAAATCGGATGTAGAATCAGCAGGAATTTCTTTGACAAACAGCCTGGATGTTATTAATGTTAAAATGAATGTGCCGACTCTGGATGACACGATGCCGGATAATGAACGTCTGGTTCGTGCAATCAAAAAACAGACAGGAATTAAAAAAGTACGGATGCCATATTCAGTACTGCGTAAAATTTCTTATGTTTTCAGAGAAAGCAATTTTGAAGTACAGTGTGTCATTAGAAGCACAGAAAATGATATTTTTATTTATGATGTCTATAAAAAAGATGAAAAAGTGGTAATCGGAGGATTGGTAATTGATATCGGAACAACAACCGTTTCTGCTTTATTAATTGATATGAAGTCTGGAGAAATTCTTGGAAAGGCTTCTTCCGGAAATGGACAGATTCGATATGGAGCAGATGTTATCAATCGTATTATTGAATCTATGAAACCAGGTGGAAGTGAGAAACTTCAAAAAGCGGTAATTCAGGAGACAATCAATCCAATGATTCAGCAGATGTGCCGTGCAAGTGGATTTAAACCGGAACATATCTATCGTTTAAGCATTGCTTCTAATACAACAATGAATCATCTGCTTACAGGAATGAACGGAGATCCGATTCGTATGGAACCGTATATTCCTACTTTTTATAAAACAAATTCTTTATTTGCCTCAGATATTGGAATTCAGGTAAATCCAGATGCCCATATTATTATGGCTCCGAATATCGGAAGCTATGTAGGTGGAGATATTACAGCAGGTACTTTAGTCAGTATGCTGTGGAATCGTCCGGAATTTTCATTATTTATTGACTTAGGTACAAATGGAGAATTGGTATTTGGTAATTCTGATTTTATGATGAGCTGTGCATGTTCCGCAGGTCCTGCCTTTGAGGGTGGAGATATCAGCTGTGGTATGCGTGCAACCGATGGTGCAATTGAAGCATGTACAATCGACAAAGAAACCATGGAGCCTACTTATAGTATTATTGGAGAAGAAGGGCAGAAGCCGGTTGGTCTTTGTGGCTCGGGTATTATTGATGTAATCAGCGAATTATTCCGTACAGGTATTATTAATCCGAAAGGAAAATTTGTGCGGGAGGGAAAACGTGTCCGTCATGACCATTTTGGCATGGGAAGTTATGTGCTGGCTTTTGAAGAAGAAGCTGGTTCAGTAAAAGACGTGGAAATTAACGAAGTAGATATTGATAATTTTATTCGTGCGAAAGGTGCGATTTTCTCGGCTGTTCGTACGATGTTGGCATCTTTGGATTTCGATGTTTCCATGATTGATGATGTATATGTAGCCGGTGGAATCGGTAGTGGTATCAATATGAAAAATGCGGTGCATATTGGTATGTTCCCTGATATCCCTCTGGAAAAATTCCATTATATTGGAAACTCTTCTTTATCCGGGGCATATACGATGTTGTTATCAAGAGACGCAGAGCGAAAATGTTATGAGTTAGCGTCCAATATGACCTATCTCGAATTATCGACTGTGCCAAGCTACATGGATGAATTTGTAGCATGTTGTTTCATTCCGCATACGGATAGAACTCTGTTTCCATCGGTGACAGAAGCTTAGGAGGAAAAAATGGACTTTGATTATGCAAAAGACAGCAAGGAACAGCGTCCTTATGAATATTATCTGAAAACCTATCAGGAAATAGACCCAAAAGAAATCAGTGAAAGAACTGGATTTTTCTATGACGAAGAGAAAAAAGTGTTTACTGTAGTGTTTATGGGTAGCACTTATGAAATTTCGTTTCCGGATTATAAGATTTCTCATAAAGAAGATGAAAAAGGGGTATATCCGTTAGAAGAAGCGATGAATGCCAAGATTTTTATGGTTCGTTATCTGTCTGAAAAAGCAAAAGCTCCTTCTTCCGGAAAGTTTTTAACTTATCGGGAGGTACCGTGGGGAGAAGTTTATTTTAGACAATTTCAGGGACGATGCCTGATGCGTCTGGCATTTAGCTATGGAAATAAACTTGAGGCATTTAAAAAGGTAATGACTGCAATGGGAGCAAAACCGTTAGAGCAGGGAGACTGTGCCTTTGAGCTTGAGTTTATGGAAGGATTCTTCATTCGACTGATTCTGTGGGAAGGGGACGATGAATTTCCACCATCTTCACAGATTTTATTCTCAGATAATTTTGCAGTAACCTTTGCCGCAGAAGATTTAGCGGTGGCAGGAGATATCTGCATTAACATGATGAAAGCAGTCGAAAGAAAACTGTCTTAATATTGAAAATAATCTCTCGAATGTTAAATTTGGGAATCATAAATAAATTGAACATAAAAATAAGCACTTTGTGCTTAAATATAAAGAAAAGAGAGGAATAACATTATGGGATTTTCAACCGTACCATGTAATGAATTTGTGGAAGTACTGGCATCAAAAGCACCTGTACCTGGCGGTGGCGGAGCATCTGCATTGGTTGGTGCTGTTGGTACTGCACTTGGAAATATGGTAGGAAGCCTTACCGTTGGCAAGAAAAAATATGCAGAAGTAGAAGATGAAATGTGGGAATTAAAGAAAAAATGTGATGAACTTCAGAAAGATTTCCTGCGTTTAATCGAAAGAGATGCAGAAGTGTTTGAGCCGCTTTCCAAAGCTTATGGTATGCCTAGAGAGACAGAGGAAGAAAAAGCAGAAAAAGCAAGAGTAATGGAAATCGTATTAAAGGATGCCTGCTCTGTACCGATGGAAATTATGGAAAAATGCTGTGAAGCAATCGAAGTGATTGTTGAATTTGCAGCAAAAGGTTCTACTCTGGCAATCAGTGATGCAGGTGTAGGAGCTGCATTCTGTAAAGCAGCGTTAAAAGGTGCAAGTTTAAATGTCTATATCAATACTAAGTCCATGAAAGACAGAGAGTATGCGGAAGAACTGAACAAAAAAGCGGATGCAATGCTGGAAAAATATACAAAAATTGCAGATGAAACATTTGACAGTGTACTTTCCAGACTGAAATAAGTGAAAAACAATTGCGGAGGTTTAAGAAATGGCAAAGAGATTACTGGGTAAAGAAGTAACAGCAGCATTAAACGAAAGAATTAAAGCAGATGCGGAAGCACTGAAAGCAAAAGGAGTAAATCCAACTCTGTGTATTATTCGTGTCGGTGAAAATGAAAGTGATATTTCTTACGAAAGAGGAGCAACAAAACGTTGTGAAACATTAGGAGTAGCATGTGAAAAAATCCTTCTTCCGGAAGATGTAAGTCAGGAAGAACTGCTTGCAACAATCGATAAAGTAAATAAAAATGACCAGATTCACGGAGTTTTATTATTCCGTCCGCTTCCAAAACATCTGGATCAGTCTGTAATTGAGAATGCACTTGACCCTGCAAAAGACGTGGACTGTATGACAGATGGTTCTATGTCTGGCGTATTCACAGGCAAAAACGTTGGTTTCCCTCCATGTACACCACAGGCATGTATGGAAATCTTAGATCATTATGGAATTGACTGTACAGGTAAAAAGGCAGTTGTTGTTGGAAGAAGTCTTGTTGTTGGTAAACCGGCAGCAATGATGCTGATTAAGAAAAATGCAACTGTTACAGTGTGTCACACAAGAACAGTAGATATGCCATCTGTAGTAAGAGAAGCAGACATCGTAATCGTAGCAGCAGGACGTGCGGGTGTTGTAGATGACACTTATTTAAGAGCAGGTCAGGTTGTAATCGATGTAGGAATCAATGTAAATGCAGAAGGAAAGCTTTGTGGAGACGTTGATTTTGAAAAAGCAGAACCAATCGTAGAAGCAATTACTCCGGTACCAGGCGGTGTTGGAAGTGTAACAACATCTGTTTTAGTTGGACATGTTGTAGAAGCTGCAAAACGTAAATTTGCTTAAATTACATAGTTGTTATTCTTAGGAATAGACAGGCTGGAATTCAATTGCAAGTTCCAGTCTGTTTTTTGTTCTAATAATGAAAAAACGGGCATATACTTTAGCAGTATAATAAGGGGGAATCTATATGGATACCTATAATATCTATAAAGATATACAAGCCCGCACAAGGGGAGAAATTTATATTGGTGTGGTAGGACCGGTACGGACAGGAAAATCTACCTTTGTAAGAAGATTTATGGAATTGGCAGCGCTTCCCAATATGGAGGAAAACCAGCAAAAAGAGGTAAGAGACCAGCTTCCGCTTAGCGGTTCTGGAAAGTTAATTACAACCGTAGAACCCAAATTTATCCCAAAAGAAGCTGCAAAGATACAAATAGCAGAGGGATTGGAAGCAAAGATTCGTTTAATTGATTGTGTTGGATATATGGTGCCTGAGGCGGCAGGAAATATAGAAGAAGGCAAAGAACGGATGGTAAAAACTCCCTGGTATGCACAGGAAATTCCATTTCATCAGGCAGCAGAGACTGGAACAAAAAAAGTCATAGAAGAACATTCTAATATTGGTCTGGTGGTGACTTGTGACGGCTCATTTGGGGAAATTCCAAGAAAAAATTACATAGAAAGTGAAGAAAAAACGGTGGCTCAGTTAAAAAGAGCTGGAAAGCCATTTTTGATTCTTTTAAACTCTCAGAAGCCATACAAAGAAGAAACACTGGAATTAGCGGAAGAATTAAAAAAGAAATATCAGGCTGGTGTGATTAGTGTAAACTGTGAGCAGTTGAGAAATGATGATGTGACGAGAATCCTTGAGAGAGTGTTGTATGAATTTCCGATTGTTCAGATGGAATTTTATATTCCCAAATGGGTAGAAATGTTATCTTCGGAGCATTATTTAAAAGAAGAACTGATTTCGTGTGTACAGCAGATGATGCAAACAATGCATTACATAAAAGATGTGACAAAAGACCGGCTGGAGTTTGAAAGCCAGTATGTAAAAGGATTATTCTTAGAAACATTAGATTTATCAAGTGGAAAAATAAAAATTCGTATTGATATGGATGACAGCTGGTATTATGCTATTTTGAGTGAAATGACAGGGGTTGATATTTCAGATGAATATGAACTGATTCATATGATGCAGGAACTTTCTAAGATGAGAGGGGAATACTTAAAAGTAAAAGATGCAATAGAGTCCGTTCAGGCGAAAGGATATGGTGTGGTAACTCCGGATAAGACAGAAATTCGTTTGGAAGAACCAATTATCATAAAACAGGGAAATAAATATGGAGTAAAGATTAAATCTATCAGTCCTTCCATTCATTTGATTCGTGCCAATATAGAAACAGAGATTGCGCCGATTGTAGGAAGTGAAGAACAGGCAAAAGATTTGATTGCCTATATTAAATCCAACAATTCCGGAGAAGAGAGTATCTGGCAGACCAATATTTTTGGCAAGTCAATTGGACAATTGGTAGAAGATGGAATTCATCGGAAATTAATACAGATTAGTGATGAAAGTCAGGTGAAGTTACAGGATACCATGCAGAAAATTGTAAATGACAGCAAGGGCGGTCTGGTCTGCATTATTATCTAAGGAGTCTGTATTATTGATTGACTTTTGAGTCATGAAATTATATAATTACAGGGAGAAAGAAAGTAGAAAAAGCAGAGTCGGTGCAGATGTGGAAACAGGTGAAATTCCTGTGCAAGTCCGTTACTGTACAGCCAGATACACATGTGCCGGAGAAAAAGAATATCTGCGGCAACCGGATGTTTTGAAAGAATAAAATGCGCCGTTGTCAGGAAAGCTGACAGCGGTTTTTTGATTCTTATCAAGCTTCGTTTTGACTAATCAAAAACTACCCTGCTTTCAGAAACTTTAGAGAAGAGAAAAATACAGCGAGAGAAAAGGACAGAGATGGCACATAAAACAGGTCTGGAAGAATATTATATTATTAAAAATAATAAAAAAATGCGTTATGGTTATACAACTGGTTCTAGTGCAACGGCAGCAGCAAAAGCGGCAGTTGAAATGCTGTTGTCAAAAGAAGCAGTAAATACTGTATCACTTATGACGCCAAAAGGGATTTTATTAAACCTGGAGATTCTTCATATCAACATCGAAGAAAACCAGGTTTCTTGTGCTGTAAAAAAAGATGGCGGGGATGACCCTGATATGACAAATGGTCTGGAAATCTTTGCATTAGTCAAAAAAACGAAGCGGCCGGGAGTCTTTATTGACGGTGGAGAAGGCGTTGGTCGGATTACTAAGAACGGATTGGAACAGCCGATAGGAAATGCAGCAATCAATCAGGTTCCAAGACGCATGATTACAAAAGAAGTGGAAGAAATCTGTTCTCAGTATGAATATGAAGGCGGGATTTCTGTCTTGATTTTTGTGCCGAAAGGAGAAGAGATTGCAAAGAAAACCTTTAATCCAAAACTTGGAATTGTAGGTGGAATTTCAATCTTAGGGACTTCTGGAATTGTAGAGCCGATGAGTGAGGCTGCCTTGATTAGAAGTATTGGAGTCGAGATGCGTCAGAGAATTGCAAATGGTTCTGAGTATCTGTTAGTTACACCGGGAAATTATGGAAGTTCGTATCTAAAAGAGGAACTGAAATTACCGCTTGCGGAATCTTTAAAATGCAGTAATTATGTTGGCGAAACCGTAGATATGGCAGTCGATATGGGAGCAAAAGGAATTTTGTTTGTGGCACATCTTGGAAAGTTTGTAAAGGTTGCAGGAGGGATTATGAATACCCATTCCCGTTCGGCAAATGCAAGGGCAGAACTGATGGCAGCAAACGCAATTCGTGCAGGTGCTTCATTAGAGACTGCAAAGCAGATTCTTGATACTGTCACGACAGATGAGGCTGTGCAGATTGCGAAAGAAGCCGGAATTTTAAAGGGGCTGATGCAGGAAATTACCGGTCGGATTGAAGAAAGTCTCAACCATCGTTCTTATGGAAGACTGGTTTGTGGAGCTGTAATCTTTTCCAATGAGCATGGCTATCTTGGACAGACAGAGCATGCAGATATGTTGATGAGAGAAATTAGAAAAAAGACACAGAAAGAGGAGAAAAAATGACAGGAAAATTATATGGACTTGGAGTTGGACCGGGAGACCCTGAACTGTTGACAGTAAAAGCACTTCGATTGGTAAAAGAAAGTGATGTAGTAGCGGTTCCGGGAGCAGTTGCAGAGGAAAGTGTTGCCTATAAAATTGTAAAAGGGGTATATCAGGAATTAGATGAGAAAAATCTCATTCCAATCCCAATGCCAATGACAAAAGACCCGGCTGTATTAGAAGAAAATCACCAAAAAGCAGCAGATACCATAGAAGAACTTTTAAAGCAGGGAAAACAGGTTGCATTTTTAACTTTGGGAGACCCGACTGTGTATTCTACTTATTTGTATGTACATAAACGAATTTTAGAGCGTGGTTATGAAGTAGAAATTGTAAGTGGAATTCCGTCTTTTTGTGCGGTAGCAGCAACTTTAAATATGGGACTGGTAGAAATGGCAGAACCGCTTCATGTGATTCCTGCAACGTACAATGCGGATACCATGGATGAGGTATTAAAACTTCCGGGGACAAAAGTTTTGATGAAAACCGGAAGGAAAATGAAAGCAGTCAGAGAGAGTATTTTAAGAAGTGGTCAGGATGCAGTTATGATTGAGGATTGTGGCATGCCGAGTGAAAAGATTTATAAAAGTGCCGAAGAAATACCGGAACAGTCCGGATATTATTCATTAATTATTGTGAAGGAGAAAAAATAAGATGATACATTTTGTAGGAGCAGGTAGTGGAGCACCGGATTTAATTACAATCCGAGGAAAGAAGTTTTTAGAGGAAGCGGATGTGATTATCTATGCAGGTTCATTGGTTAATCCACAGCTTTTAGACTATGCAAAAGAAGGTTGTCAGATTTATAACAGTGCCAAGATGACCTTAGAAGAAGTACTCGATGTGATGAGAGAGGCAGAAAAAGCAGAAAAAATGACGGTACGTCTGCATACAGGAGACCCATGTCTGTACGGAGCAATTCGTGAGCAGATGGATGTACTTGATGAAGAAGGGGTTTCTTATGATTATTGTCCAGGTGTCAGTTCTTTTTGTGGGGCAGCATCAGCACTTAATTTAGAGTATACACTTCCTGAAGTATCCCAGAGTGTGATTATTACAAGGATGGCAGGTAGAACTCCGGTACCGGAAAAAGAAAGTATTGAGTCATTTGCAGCACATCAGGCTACAATGGTTGTATTCTTAAGTACGGGTCTGTTAGAGGAACTTTCCAAACGTTTAATCGAGGGTGGATATTCCAAGGATACACCGGCAGCAATTGTATATAAAGCGACCTGGGAAGATGAGAAATCTTTTGTCTGTACGGTTGGTACATTGGCACAGACTGCAAAAGAAAATCAGATTACCAAAACGGCTCTGATGATTATCGGAGAGGCAGTTGCACATTCAAATTATGAACGGTCAAAATTATATGACCCGGGATTTACAACAGAGTTCAGGAAAGGAACGGATGCAGAATGAAGATATCAATTATAAGTTTCAGCAGAAGCGGATATCGCATTGGAGAAATGCTCAGTTGGTTTTTAGGCGAAGGCGGGCATGAAGTAGAGGCATTTACAAAGAGTAAATACACAAAAAAGATATTGGATGAGTCACAGGTAGAGGCAGATGACAAAGCATTTCGTAATGTAAAAGAATTTGCAAAACCGATTGATTCTTCTCTTCGAGACTGGACAGGACGCCGCTTTGCACAAAGCGATGCGATTATCTTTATCGGAGCTTGTGGGATTGCGGTACGAAGCATTGCTCCATTTGTGAGCAGTAAAAAGACAGACCCTGCAGTAGTGGTTATTGATGAGCAGGGAAAATTTGCAATTTCTTTGTTATCCGGTCATATTGGTGGGGCAAATGAACTGACAGAGGAAATCAGCAACCTTCTGCATGCAACACCGGTTATTACAACTGCAACAGATATTAACAATAAATTTGCAGTGGATGTATTTGCAAAGACAAACGGATGCTATATTTCTGATATGACAATGGCAAAAGAAATTTCAGCAGCACTTGTAAATGGAAATAGTGTAGGATTTGCCAGTGATTTTCCATGGGTTGGAGAGATTCCGAAAGAGTTACAGCTGTTGGATGAAGAGGACGAGACAAAAGAAAAACCGGAGATGGGAATTTATGTGACAAATAGTTATCTGAAACATCCATTTGTACATACCCTTTATTTGGTTCCGAAGATTATTACTCTTGGAGTAGGCTGTAAAAAAGATACACCGGCAGAGACTGTGGAAAAAGTAGTTAGAAAAGCGTGCGATGAACTCTTAATTCCATCTGTTTCGATGGAACTGGTAACCAGTATTGATTTAAAGAAAGAAGAACAGGGAATCTTAGAATACTGTAAAGAGAGAAATCTTCCGTTTGAAACTTACAGTGCAGAACAGTTAAAAGAAGTAGAAGGAAGTTTTGCAGAATCGAAATTCGTAGAGGAGACAACGGGTGTAGACAATGTCTGCGAGCGAAGTGCAATTCTTGGAAGTAGTAAACATGGAGAAAAAAGTAATCTGATTCTTAGAAAATATGCAGAGGATGGCGTGACAGCAGCACTTGCCAGACGGAAATGGAGCGTACAGTTTTGAAAAAATTATATGTAGTTGGCATCGGACCTGGTGCTTATGAGAAAATGACAATTGAGGCAGCAGAGGCTTTAAAAAACAGTGATGTAATTATCGGATATACCGTATATGTAGACCTGGTAAAAGAACATTTTGCCGGAAAAGAATTTTTGACAACACCGATGAAAAAAGAGGTGGAGCGCTGTAAGATGGCATTTGAAGAAGCCATGAAAGGAAAGACGGTATCCATGATTTGCAGCGGGGATGCCGGTGTTTATGGAATGGCAGGCTTAATGTATGAAGTAGGAATGAATTATCCGGAAGTGGAACTTTCTGTTATTGCAGGTGTAACCGCAGCAACAGGCGGAGCAGCGGTATTAGGAGCTCCACTGATTCATGACTTCTGCCTGATTAGTTTAAGTGACCTGCTGACCCCATGGGAGAAAATCGAGACCAGACTTTTAGATGCAGCGCACGGAGATTTTGTGATTTGTCTGTATAATCCGTCCAGTAAGAAACGCCATGATTATCTGCAGAAAGCCTGTGATTTAATGTTAAAATATAAAAGTGAAGAAACAGTCTGCGGAATTGTTGGAAACATTGGAAGAGATGGAGAAAGTGAGAAGGTTATGACGTTAAAAGAACTGCGTGATACACAGGTCGATATGTTTACAACGGTATTTATTGGAAATTCTCAGACAAAGAATATCAATGGAAAAATGGTGACACCAAGGGGCTATAAAAATGTGTAAGGTGCTTGTATTTGCAGGGACAACAGAAGGCAGAAAAATTTCAGAATTTTTAGAAAAACAAAAAATCCAGACACATGTCTGTGTAGCAACCGAGTATGGAGAGACACTTCTGCCAAAGAGCAGTTATCTAAGTATCTCTCATGAGAGGTTGGATGAAACTGCAATGAAAGAGGCGATGCAAAATATGCATCCGTCTCTTGTCATCGATTCAACCCATCCTTATGCTGCGGAAGTAACAAAAAACATTCGCAAGGCATGTGAGGAGACAAAAACGGAATATGTACGTCTTTTACGTGCCGGAAGTACAAAGGATACAAAGAATGATTCCAGTGTATATGTAGATTCCGTGGATGAGGCTGTAGAATATTTAAGTACAACAACAGGAAATGTTTTAGTTACCACGGGAAGCAAGGAAATTCATAAGTATACAAAGATTGAAAATTATAAAGAACGAATTTTTGCGCGTGTACTTTCTCTTTCTAATGTTGCCGAACACTGTAAAAGTCTTGGATTTGAAGGACGAAATCTGATTTGTATGCAGGGACCGTTTTCTATGGAATTAAATGAGGCAATGCTTCATCAGTTTGACTGTCGTTATCTGGTAACAAAAAAGTCCGGAGTGACAGGCGGGTATGAGGAAAAACTGGAAGCGGCAAAGCGGGCAGGCTGTATCTGTGTGATTGTAGGTCGGCCATTAAAAGAAGAAGGACTTGGATTAATCGAATGTAAAGCATTATTATGCCGGCGTTTTGGATTAAAACAAAACCAGAAAGTCTCTCTGGTTGGAATTGGAATGGGAAATCCGGATACCTGCACAATAGAGGCAATCAAAGCAATCAAAGAGGCAGAACTTTTAATTGGAGCAAAACGGATGGTCGAATCTGTGTTGCACTCGGAACAGGATGTGTTGATTGAATATAACAGTGAAAAAATAAAAGTATATCTGGATAAGCATCCGGAATACGAAAAAATCGCGGTATTGCTTTCTGGAGATGTCGGATTTTACAGTGGGGCAAAGAAACTGCAGGAAACATTAAAAGAGCGCGAGGTAAGGCAGATAAGCGGACTTTCGTCACCGATTTATTTTATGGCGAAAATCGGACGCTCCTGGGATGATGCGATTATTACCAGTGCACATGGGAAAAAAGAAAATCTGGTGGAACTGATAAAAACACATCAGAAAGTGGTTTCGATTCTAGGAACAAAAGATGCGGTGGCAAATCTTGCAAAGTCGCTGACAAATTATGGAATGGGAAAGGTGATTTTTTTTGTAGGAGAACGTCTTTCTTATCCAGACGAAGCAATTGTGCAGGGAAGTGCAGATTCCTTCTGTGATTATGAGGGCGATGCCTTAAGTGTGATTTATATAGAAAATAAAGAGGCGGAAGGCTTACCATCCACACATGGCGTAAAAGATAGTGCGTTTTTAAGAGATAAAGTGCCAATGACCAAAGAAGAAGTGCGCTGTGTTTCTTTGGCGAAACTTGGCTTAAGGGAAGATTCTGTCTGTTATGATGTGGGAGCAGGTACAGGTTCTGTGTCTGTCGAAATGGCACTTCGTACGCCAAAAGGCAGGGTTTATGCAATTGAAAAGAAAGAAACGGCAGTGGAGCTGTTAAAAAAGAACAAACAAAAATTTATGACGGATAATCTCTCTGTAATAGAAGGAGTGGCACCGGAAGCATTAGAAGCACTTGAAGTACCAACACATGCTTTTATCGGAGGCTCTTCTGGAAATATGGAATCTATTTTAAGATTACTGCTTGAAAAAAATCCGAAGATTCGAGTTGTAATTAACTGTATTGCACTTGAAAGTGTAGCAGAAGCCAATCGTTGCATGAAAGTACTGCCATTTGAAGACGTAGAAATGATACAGTTAAGTGTAAGCCGTGCAAAAAAAATCGGAAGCTATCAGATGATGATGGGAGAAAATCCGATTACGATTTTTTCTGCAACAGGAAAGAAAGAAGAAAAAGAGGAGGAATAGTCGTAATGAAGATACCTCGTTTTTTGATTTGTGCAGGGGCAAGTGGAAGTGGCAAAACCTTGATTACCTGTGGACTGCTTCAGGCACTTATAAATAGAGATAAGAAAGTAGCTTCTTTTAAGTGTGGACCGGATTATATTGACCCGATGTTTCATACCAAGGTAATCGGAACTCATTCGAGAAATCTGGATTCTTTTTTTGTGAATGAGCCTGTTTTAAACTATCTGCTTTCCAAAAACTGCAAAGGTATGGACATTGCAGTGATGGAAGGTGTGATGGGCTATTATGATGGTGCAGGAGGGATTACTTCCAAAGCCAGTGCTTATGAAGTGGCCTCTATGACAAAAACACCGGCGGTTTTGATTGTAAACTGTAAGGGAATGAGTGTTTCTATTGTGCCTTATATTAAGGGATTTTTGGAATATAAAGAAAATAGTCAGATAAAAGGCGTAATATTAAATCAGATGCCTGCAATGCTCTACCCGAGAGTAAAGCAGTTAATTGAATCAGAGTTAGAAATTCAGGTACTTGGATATGTGCCGAAAGTAGAGGATTGTGTGATTGAAAGCAGGCACTTAGGACTAATTTTACCAAATGAGATTGCAGATTTTAAGGAACGGCTTGCAAAGCTTGCTAAGGTGTTAGAAGAAACCATTGACATGGAAAAACTGCTTTTGCTTGCAGAGAATGCACCGGATTTAGAAGAAGAAATTCCATGGGACAAAGACAGCGAGTATGCGTTTCAATTAGAACAGCCGGTTCGGATTGGCATTGCAAGAGATGAGGCGTTTTGTTTTATTTATGAGGATAATCTGCAGTTATTACGAAATATGGGTGCAGAGCTGGTAGAGTTTTCACCGCTTCATGATGAAAAACTTCCAAAAAACCTGTATGGATTGATTTTTTATGGAGGTTATCCGGAACTCTTTGCAAAGCAGTTAGAAGAAAATCATTCGATGCGGGAAGCGATTAAAAAGGCTTATGAAAAGGGAATGCCTGTGATTGCAGAATGTGGCGGTTTTATGTATCTGCATGAGACGATGGAAGATATGGAGGCAAAACCGCATAAAGGAGTCGGCATTATAAAAGGAGAATCCTATCGGACTTCAAAGCTTGGCAGATTTGGCTATATTTCGCTTAAATCAAAGACAAATCGAGTGTTGGAAGAAAATTGTGATGAGATTCCGGCACATGAATTTCACTATTTTGATTCCACTTCGTGCGGAAGTGATTTTGTGGCGAAGAAACCATTTAGCAGCAGAAGCTGGGAGTGTATTCATTTAGAAAACCATCTTCTGGCAGGATTTCCTCATTTTTATTATTACGGAAATCCTGCTGTGGCAAAGGGAATTTTAAAGAGTTGTCAGATGTATAAAGATAAGACGATATGAAAGGATTCTGAGACTACATAAGAAAAGGAGTATGAAAATGAAACTGGAAGAAGCGCTGAAAAAAATAGAACCATTAGATGAAACAGCGATGGATGTATGCAAGAAAAGATGGGATGCGATTGCACATCCACTGCACAGTCTTGGAAAATTAGAAGATATGCTGGTACAGATTTCCGGGATTACCGGCAGTGCGGATATTGATGTAAGAAAAAAGGCACTCGTTCCGATGTGTGCAGATAATGGTGTGGTAGAAGAAGGTGTCACACAGACCGGACAGGAGATAACGGCTCTTGTCTGTGAAAATTTTCTTCAGACGAAAGCAGTATCAAGTATTATGTGTAAGAGTGTAGGTGCGGAAATTTTTCCAGTTGATGTGGGAGTGGCAAGTAACGTCAGTATTTTGAACCGTAAAATTGCTTATGGAACAAAAAATATGGTAAAAGAGCCTGCTATGACAAAAGAACAGGCAGTTCAGGCAATCGAAACCGGAATTGAAATGGTGGAAACGTTAAAAGCAAAAGGCTATGGAATTATTGCAACCGGAGAGATGGGAATTGGAAATACAACGACGAGCAGCGCAGTTGCTTCGGTTATTTTAAAACGTCCGGTAGAAGAAATGACGGGAAGAGGAGCAGGGCTTTCTTCTGAGGGATTGAATCGTAAAATTACGGCAATCAAAAAAGCGGTTGCCCTTCATAAGCCAGATCCAGAAGATGGAATTGATGTGGTTTCCAAAGTAGGTGGTTTTGATATTGCAGGAATTGCAGGTCTTTTTATTGGCGGTGCAGTATATAAAGTTCCGATTGTAATTGATGGAGTAATTTCCGCAGTAGGAGCTTTGGTTGCTGTCACCATCTGTCCGCAGTGTAAAGATTATATGCTGGCAAGTCATGTGTCAAAAGAACCGGCAGGACAGTTATTACTGGAACGTCTTGGAAAAGAAGCGCCGCTTCACTGTGATATGTGTCTGGGAGAAGGAACGGGAGCACTTAACTTATATCCATTATTAGATACAGCGGTAGCGGTTTATTATGGAATGAGTGATTTTAGTGGAATTGGCATGGAAGCTTATGTTCCGCTTCAGTAATAAAAAAGATAATAAGAGAGACATGAATAATAGGTGGGAAATTAGCCATTGAGAGATGGAATGAAAAGAGGATAAAAAGATGATTACACTTGTAACCGGAGGCAGTGGAAGTGGAAAATCTGCTTATGCGGAAGAGGTATTGACCGGTTTTGGAGACTTTCCACGAATTTATATTGCCACAATGTATCCCTTTGATGAAGAGAGTAAAAAGAGAATTGAGCGTCACCGAAAGATGCGGGCAGAGAAAAATTTTAATACAATAGAATGTTACACCGGTCTTCGGAACTTAGAACTTCCCGAAGGCTGCTGTGTGCTTCTTGAGTGCATGTCTAATCTGGTAGCGAATGAAATGTTTCAGGAAGATGGGGCAAAGGATGACACAGTGCCAGAGATTTTAGAAGGAATTTCAGAAATCGAAAAACAGGCAAAAGAACTGGTCATTGTAACAAATGAGATTTTTTCAGATGGAATTGACTATGATGAAGAAACGAAACGATATCAGAGTTATCTTGGAAAAATCAATCAGGAGCTGGCAAAGCGTGCAAAAGCGGTGGCAGAAGTGGTTTATGGAATACCAGTTGAGAGAAAGAATCAAAAAGGAGTTATCCGGGAGAAGAAAAATGGCACAGAAAAATGAAAAGAAAACAACAACGGCAGGTCAGCTTGCAAACAGTTTTAAAATTGCATTTTCTATGTATTCTAAAATTCCAATGCCGCAAAGTGAGTGGAGTAAAGAAAATATGCGTTATGTGATGTGTTTTCTTCCGTTAATCGGAGCGGTCATTGGATTTTTAAGCTGGATTTGGGGAACATATGCAGGACTGTTTGTACACAGCCATAATTTTTATACAGTCATCCTTGTTTTGATTCCGGTGTTGGTAAGTGGAGGGATTCATTTAGATGGACTGCTTGATACATCAGATGCATTAAATTCTTATCAGCCAAGAGAAAAAAAATTAGAGATTTTAAAAGATTCCAATGCAGGAGCATTTGCAATTATTGTGGGAATCTGCTATTTCCTTTTATATTTTGGTGTTTACAGTGAAATGACAGTAAGAAGCCTTCCGGTTATCTGCATTGGCTTTGTCTTATCAAGAGCGCTGGGAGCATTGTCTATTGCAACATTTCCAATGGCGAAGAATACGGGACTTGCAGCAACATTTTCTGACGGAGCACAGAAAAATACAGTCAAAGTGGTTTCTGTTATCGTGGCAGTACTTTCAATCCTTTTCATGATTGCAGTCAGACCGTTGATTGGGCTTTGCGTATTGGTTGGGGCAGGCTGTGAGTATCTTTATTATTATAAAATGTCCATGAAACAATTTGGTGGAATTACCGGAGACCTGGCAGGGTTTCATATACAGATATGTGAGTTGGTGATTGCCTTATCCGCAGTAATTGGACAAATCATAGGAGGATGAGAGATGAGACTGGTAATAGGCGGAGCTTTTCAGGGAAAGAAAGCTTATGTGGCAGAAAAATATCAGCTTCCAAATGAAAAAATGACAGACGGAAGTGCAGCGTCTTACGAAGAAATTTTTGACACTCCGTGCCTGTATCATTTTCATGAATGGGTAAAAGAAAGGTTAAAAGAAGGGAAAAAGTTAGAGAATCTGGAAGAAGAGCTGATAGATAAAAATCCAGATATTATTCTGATTTCCAACGAACTGGGATATGGAGTTGTTCCGATTGACAAATTTGACAGAGAATATCGGGAAACAACCGGAAGAGTCTGTACCAGACTGGCAAAGAAGAGTAAAAGTGTAGTGCGGATTATCTGTGGAATGGAGTGTGTATTAAAAGATGAGTAAATTTTATCTGATTCGCCATTCCATTACAAAAGGAAATCTGGAAAAACGCTATATTGGAGCAAAAACAGATGAACCACTTTGTAAGGCAGGATATGAACTGCTCAAAGAAAAGCATTATCCGAAGGTAGAAAAAGTCATTGCAAGCCCGATGAAGCGCTGCATCGAAACGGCACAATTATTGTTTCCGGATACACAAATACAGATAGAGGAAAGTTTAAGAGAATGTGACTTTGGTGAGTTTGAGAACAAAAATTATCAGGAATTAAGTCAAAGTAAAGCGTATCAGGCATGGATTGACAGCAATGGAACACTTCCATTTCCGAATGGAGAGAGTCAGGAAAGTTTTAGAAAACGAAGCACAACCGGCTTTAAGCGTTGTATTGAGCAATGCTTAAAAGAAGAAATAAACGAAGCAGCATTTGTTGTGCATGGAGGCACAATTATGAGTGTTTTAAGTTCCCTTGCGACAGAAGAAAAAGATTATTTTTGCTGGCAAGTCAAAAATGCAGAGGGATTTTTAGTTGAAGTTACCAAAGAAGAATGGGAAAATACCCGTAAAGTAACCGTAATCAAAGAAATAAACGGGAAGGAATAAGAAAATGATAAAGTGGACAGCGGTAATGCTTGTGATTGGATTTTTACTGGATTTATTGATTGGAGACCCGAGATGGCTGTATCACCCGGTAAGAATTATTGGAAACAGTATCACTTTTTTTGAAAAGTGGCTGCGTAAGTGTTTTCCAAAAACCCCGTCAGGAGAAAAAATGGCGGGATGTGTTTTAGTGATTCTGATTTGTCTGGAAAGCAGTCTGGCTCCGTTTGTTTTGTTATTTCTTGCATTTAAAATTCATACCGCAGTCGGTATAGGGCTTGGTTCTTTTTTCTGTTATCAGATGCTTGCGACAAAGTCTTTAAAGGATGAGAGCATGCGTGTCTATGAAAAATTAGAACATGGAACAATCGAAGAAGCAAGAGTGGCAGTTTCAATGATTGTTGGACGTGATACACAGAATCTGAACAAAGAGGGAGTCACAAAGGCAACCGTAGAAACTGTTGCGGAAAATACTTCTGATGGAATTATTGCGCCGATTTTTTATATGGCAGTGGGTGGTCCGGTTTTGATGTATTTATATAAGGGAATCAACACGATGGATTCCATGGTTGCTTATAAAAATGACAAGTATCTGCATTTTGGCTGGTGTGCGGCAAAATTAGATGATATCGCAAATTTTATTCCGGCAAGAATTTCTGCTTTTTTGATGATCTTAGCAGCTTTTGTATGCAGATTAGACTGGAAAAATGCATGGCGTATTTTTAAAAGAGACCGGTATAATCATGCCAGTCCAAATTCTGCACAGACTGAGGCAGTAATGGCAGGGGCATTAGATGTGGCACTTGCGGGAAATGCTTATTATTTTGGAAAATTATATGAAAAGAAAACGATTGGAGATGCGATTCGCAAAATTAAGCCGGATGATATAATACTTGCAAACCGCATGCTTTATGTGGCAGCAACAATCAGTGTGATTTTATTTGCTGTCATTCGGATTCTTTTACAGCTGATATAAAAATGTATGCCGGAATTTCAGGAATGTTTGATTGAAAGCGATCTATAAAAAAGGCTTTGAGCGTACATATATTGTAGTAGAATGGAGAAAAGAAAATGAGTTATCATACACATGGGGGAGATGTCTATCGAAATAAAAATGTGATTGACTTTTCTGCGAACTGTAATCCATTTGGAACTCCAAAGTCCGTAAAAGAAGCAGCCGTACAGGCAATGGAAGAAGTCTTTCATTATCCGGATACGGATTGTCAGGAATTAAGAGAAGCAATTGGAGTTTATGAAGAGGTTCGACCGGAGTGGATTATCTGTGGAAATGGAGCAGCGGATTTAATTTATCGTCTGGTGTTGGGTACAAAACCAAAACAGGCAGTGCTATTTGCACCGACTTTTGCAGAATACGAACAGGCATTAGAAATCGTGAATTGCGAAGTGAAACATTATGAATTAAAAGAAGAAAACGGTTTTTGTGTGGAAGAAACCCTTTTGGACTGGATTACAGAAAAGACAGATATCGTATTTTTGTGTAATCCGAATAATCCAACCGGAGTACTCTTAGAAAGAAAATTTATCTTAGAGGTTTTAAAACGCTGTAAAGAAAAAAATAGTCTGTTTGTTTTAGATGAGTGTTTTGTTGACTTTGTGGAAGAACCTGAAAATCATACAATAAAAGATATGCTGAAAGAATATCCGAATTTGTTTCTTTTAAAAGCCTTTACAAAGCGTTATGCAATGGCAGGAGTCAGACTGGGATATGGTTTGAGCAGTAATCAAAGGTTGTTGGAAAAAATACAGCATTGTGGGCAGCCGTGGGCAGTTTCTACCGTGGCACAAAAAGCAGGGATTGCAGCATTAAAAGAAGAAGAGTATGTAAAGAGAAGTATGGCTTATGTGCATGCACAGAGAAAGAAACTGATAAAAAATTTAACGCTTCTTGGTTATAAAACCTTTGATTCAAAGGCAAATTATATTTTCTTTCAAGGGGAAGAAGGCTTGTATGAAAAATGTCTGGAAAAAGGAATTTTAATCCGGGACTGCAGTAACTATTATGGATTAAAAAAAGGATATTATCGTGTGGCGGTAAAGCTTCAAGAAGAAAATGAAAAACTGTTGGAAGTTTTAAAAGCATGCAGAAAGGATGGAGAAAAGTGGCAAAAGCGATTATGATACAGGGGACAATGTCAAATGCAGGAAAAAGCCTTTTGACAGCGGGTTTATGCCGTATTTTTAAACAGGATGGATATAAAGTTGCTCCATTTAAATCTCAAAATATGGCATTGAATTCTTTTATTACAGAAGAGGGTCTCGAAATGGGACGTGCCCAGGTCATACAGGCAGAAGCGGCAGGAATCAAACCGTCTGCGCTGATGAATCCGATTTTATTAAAACCAACCAATAATATGGGAAGTCAGGTCATTGTAAACGGAGAAGTGCTTGGAAATATGAGTGCGAAAGATTATTATGCATTTAAGAAAAATCTTCGTCCGAAAATTTTAGAGGCCTATGAAAAACTGGCATCCGAATATGATATCATTGTGATTGAAGGAGCAGGAAGTCCGGCAGAAATCAATTTAAAACAGGAAGATTTTGTCAATATGGGAATGGCAAAGATGGCAAAAGCACCGGTGCTCTTGGTTGGAGATATTGACAGGGGCGGAGTATTTGCACAGCTTGTCGGTACGGTTATGCTGCTTGATGAAGATGAGCAGGATATGGTAAAAGGTCTGATTATCAATAAATTTAGAGGGGATAAAAGTATTTTGGACCCTGGAGTGGAAATGTTAGAAGAACGGACTAAAATTCCGGTGGTCGGAGTTGCACCGTATTTAAATGTAGATATTGAAGATGAGGATAGTCTGGCAGAACGCGTAAAAGGAAATCGAGAAGTGGATTTAATTGATATTGCAGTTATCCGCCTTCCGAGGATTTCAAACTTTACGGATTTTAATGCACTTGAAGTGATTCCCGGAGTTTCAGTACGTTATGTCAGAACGGTAAAAGAACTCAAAAATCCAGATATGATTATTCTTCCGGGTTCTAAAAATACAATGGAAGACCTTTTATGGATGCGCCAGAATGGATTAGAAGCTGCGATTTTAAAGAAAGCAGGGGAAGATAAGATTATTTTTGGTGTTTGTGGTGGCTATCAGATGTTAGGAGAAACCCTTTCTGACCCGGATGGTGTCGAAGCCGGAGGAAAAATAAAGGGAATGGGACTGCTGCCGATGGATACCGTCTTTAAAGGCGCAAAGACCAGAACTCGCGTAGAAGGTCGATTTTTGGAAGTGACCGGTGCACTTTCTGCTTTAAGTCAGATTGAATTGGAAGGTTATGAAATTCATATGGGAGAATGTACCAGAAAAGAGAATGCAAAACCGCTTGTCACAATAACAGATAAAGTAAATGGGGATTCCAAAGCAGATGGAACGTATAAAGACAATGTGTATGGCTCTTACGTGCATGGAATCTTTGACAAAGAAGAAGTGGCAGAAGCAGTTGTAACTTCAATTGGAAAGAAAAAGGGACTCGATGTCAGTGAAATGACAGGGGTAGATTTTGCCGAATACAAAGAAAAACAGTATGACCTGCTTGCGGATGGTTTAAGAGAATACCTCGACATGGAAAAAATTTACAAGATATTAAAAGAAGGGATTTAATTGTGAAGACAAAGCTGGAGAATGTAAAACCAAAAGAAATTGAAACAAGAAGTTTTGAAATTATTACCGAAGAATTAGGGGACAAAAAATTACAGCCGGGTACAGAGTTGATTGTAAAACGTTGTATTCATACAAGTGCGGATTTTGATTATGCGGATAATCTGTATTTTTCCAAAGATGCGGTTCCTAAGGCAATTGAGGCGATTAAACACGGGGCATGCATTGTAACTGATACACAGATGGTAAAAGCCGGAATTAATAAAAAAGCACTTGCCAAATTTGGCGGTGAGGTGTATTGTTTTATGTCGGATGAGGATGTCGCAAAAAATGCAAAATCGGCAGGAAGCACAAGAGCAGCAGCAAGCATGGAGAAAGCGGCAAAACTTGGAAAACCGGTAATTTTTGCAATTGGGAATGCACCGACTGCGCTGGTGCGTCTGTATGAGTTAATTCAGGAAAATCAGATTCAGCCGTATTTGATTATTGGTGTACCGGTTGGATTTGTAAATGTTGTACAGTCAAAAGAGATGATTATGGAAACAGATGTTCCTTGTATTGTAGCAAAGGGAAGAAAAGGTGGAAGCAATATTGCAGCCTGCATCTGCAATGCATTGCTTTATATGATTGACAATGAAAGAGATTACTGGAAATAAAATTTGAACGCAGATAAGCGGATTGCAAATGTCCGCTTTACGTGAGTAGATGCAATAGATACGGAGGTGATAAATCTTGAAGTGCGAACGATGTGGAAATCAGCTCGATGATACCGATTTATTTTGCCCAAAGTGCGGAAAAGCAGTATTTGAAGAGTATATGGACGATGATGACATTTGGGATGAATATGACAGAGAACCAAAGGTTGGATCGAAAGAAAAATTAGAAATTTCAAAAGAGATTCAACCGGAGAAAGCGTCAAAGGTCGAAGAAACCAAAGAAAGTCCGAAAGAGGAAAATAAGCAGGAAGAGGCGGCGAAAATGCCGCAGATTCCAAAAGAAGAATCCAAGCCAAAAAGAAAGACAGAAGCGAAAAAAGCAGACAAAAAAACAAAGAAAACAACAAGCAAAAAGACCGAAGAAGTGTCCGGTAAGAAAAGTCCGGTGGGATTGATTTGTGCCTGTATCCTGATGGTATGTCTTTTGATTGGGGTGCTCTGGGGAATGATGACGGTCAGACAGATGGAGAAGGAGCAGGCGACAAAGACAACGACAGATAATAGTCAGGAACAGGAAAATCAGGCATCGGTTTCAACCGATAATACGAAGACAGAAGAGACAACGAAACCGGATGAGGCAGAAGAATCCAAGCAAAAAGAGAATGAGACTAAAACAGAAGAGCAGGAACAACAGCCGGAAGCGAAACCAGAAGAAGTAGAGCAAAAGAAACAGGACTATTTTGTTATGGTGGACAAAGAGGGCATAGATTTTAGTCAATATACAAAACTTACAGTTGCAAATGCGGAACAGAGTTCCATGGCAAGTTCCGGCAACTATGATTACAGTGCGAAGAGTGCAGCAGATGGAGATATTACTTCATCCTGGCAAGAAGGTGTAGAGGGACTTGGCGAAGGAACAGGAATCAAACTCAGCTTAGATGGAACACATAAAATTCGTTATATCGTATTATATCTCGGAAACTGGAGAAGTGATGAGATGTGGCAGAAAAATGCGAGACCGGCTAAGCTAAGTATCAATTTGGGAGACAATCAGGCAAAAGATGTAGAATTTTCCGATGAAAAGAAAGCATTTTGTCTTTCTTTTGATGAGCCGGTAGAGGCATCTTTTGTTTCCCTTTACATTCAGGCAGGTTATGCCGGTGCAAAGTGGAATGACAACTGTATTTCAGAAGTGGAATTTTATGAATAAAAGAATGAGCGAGAAAGGATTGATTATCCTCTACTCGCTCATTTTTGTTATTGTTCAATGGTTTTTAAATGTTCTACAAACAACTCTTGGATTCCGCGGTATTCGCCGAGTCCTTTTAAAATCGGTGTTACTTTATAACCGGCTGCTTTGAATTTATTATACCAGGAATCAGGGTCATCTCCTGCCATATCATTCTTTGCGTGGTCACCGGCTACAATCATAAATGGAGCAAGTACGATTTCTTCTGGCTTATAAGCGTCTACAAGGCGTTTTAAGCTGTCAATTGATGGATAGGCTTCTACGGTAGCAAGGAAGATATTTGGATGTCCCTTATCCTTAAATGCATAATCCAGAGCAGCATAAATAGAATTTGAAAAATGAGTTGTGCCGTGTCCCATAAAGACGAGTGCCTGTTTTTTATTCAGCCAGGAGAATTCATCGGCTAAAATTTCAATGACTTTATTGGTATCTTCTTCAGATGTAAGAAGTGGCGCACCAAATGAAATGGAATCAAAAGAATCTTTATAGGCAAGCGCATCTTCTTTCATTAAATCATTTTCAATTCCATTGATAACGTGAGTTGGCTGTACCAGGACATTGGTGATTCCATCCTGCTTCATCTGTTCCATTGCCTCAGATACAGTCATAATGTGTACATTGTCTCTGGCATTTACTTTTTTGATGATCATTTTACTGGTCCATGCACGATATAAAGAAGCATTCGGACATGCATTTTTTAAAGCTTCTTCAATAGCGTCAATGGTGACTTCTCTTGTGTCATTGTGGCTTGTACCAAAGCTGACAGCAAGAATTGCGGTTTTTCTTTCTACGTTTGTTTTCATAGTTCCTCCCTATTGTGTAGTATTGATATTTGTATCGGAAATATATTTTTCCAGTGTTTTTAAATTTTTTGGAAGCGGAAGAGTTGTCTTTAAAATTTGTTTTTGACAAAGACTGTGAAACAGTTCTAACACAGCGGGCGGTTCCAAATTTGTTTTTTCAAGCACACGAGGATTTGAAAAAACTTCTTCCGGTGCACCTTGCATTAAAACTTTTCCCTGATGAAATAAAATAACCTGGTCTGCCCATTCATAAGCGTAGTTGACATCATGGGTAGCCATGAAAACAGTAATTCCGGCTTTCGTCATGCGATTTACAATTTGATTTACCATAGTAGTATGTTTCGGATCAAGAGCAGCAGCAGGTTCATCTAAAATAATAATATCCGGTTTCATCACAAGAATATCAGCAATAGAAACCTGTTTTTTCTGTCCCCCGCTTAAAGCATGAGTAGGTTTATGACGAAATGGTGTAATTTCAAGCTCAGCGATTACATCTTCAACCGCTTTTTTGGCGTCTTCCTCAGAGTATCCGAGATTTAATACTCCAAAGGAAATTTCCTGATATACGCTCGCAGAAAAGAGCTGATTGTCGGGGTCCTGAAAAACAATTCCGATTTTGCTTCGAAGTTTTAGAAGCCCTTTACGGTCATAAGAATAAGGTTCCCCGTTATAATAAAGAGTTCCCGAACTTGGTTTGTGGATTCCGGTACAGCAGAGGAAAAAAGTTGATTTCCCGGAACCATTTGCACCCATAAATGCAATTTTCTGGCCTCTTGGAATCTCCAGGGAAAGACCATTTAAAGAGTGTGTTTTTTCATCATCATAAGAAAAATACAAATTATCTGCTTTTAAGATGATATCATTATTGTTCATGCAAAAAATTTCCTCCAGATAAAAAGAATTAAAAGAAACAGTTCAAAAAGTGTAATCAAAAAAATTACATGTTTTTTCGGTGGTTGATTTTCATTTAAAACGCGAATCGTGCCATCATAGCAGCGGGTTTCCATGGAGTTATAAAGGGCATTGGAACGTTTTACTGCCCGCACCATAAGGGTAGAACACATTGCTGCAAAAGACTTTAGCGAAGTTTTATAGTTGCAGTTTCCGAGTCGGCAGTCCTGAGCAGTAGAAATATGATAAGCAGTGTCTAAAAGCACGAAGATAAAGCGATAAATTAAAAGCATTAATTCAATTAAAAGTTTTGGACAGTGAAGCTTATCAAGTACCATTAAAATATCAGGCATTGGTGTATTCAGAGAAAGGAAATACAGGCAGGATACAGCAGCAAGTGCAGTCAGGATTAACTGCAGGGCATAAAGTGCGCCATACGTGCTTCCGGTTAAGTACCAGTTTCCGATTTTTATAGCAAATAAATCGAGTGGTTTTTGTTTCACGTTTACAAGAATCGCCAGTGTACTCAAAAATAAAAATGCCAGTGGAACACTTAAGAAATGAAGATAGCGAAAAAGGGGGATTCCACCTTTCCATACAGTGAGAATCCCCGTTACTGCTAAAACAATTCCTGCAATTACCATGGAACGACTCATTACACAGATAATTAATGTAATCACGGCAAAAGCGAATTTTTCTGCGGCATTTTCATATCTGAGTCTGGAAGTATAACAAAGTTTATCAATTGTAATCATTCAAGACTCCTTTCTTGTGACAGGCGAAAGAATCATTCACCCTTTCCAAGCTTTTTACGCTCTACAAAACGTCCCATGAAGAAAGCAAGGACGCCGACACCGATAGAAGACTGTACACAGAACAGTAAACTTTCTACCTCGCCCGGAAGTTCATGTCCAAGCATTTTTTCTAAAATTGGTTCTGCAATTGGCTGGAAAGAAGAGTCGACTTCTTCAACAACCTGGCTTCCGGCATCATCAGATCCGCCGAATTCAGCATCCTTTAAAGCAAATAATGGAATAAAGGCAATTAATAAAATAATAACCAATAAGGTAATGACTTTCTTTTTCATATTATTTTGCCTCCTTCATAAATCCGATTGCACGAAGCTCCGGTTTTGCATAAGTTTCAAGTGCCATAATGATTAATACAGTTAAGATACCTTCGATAATTGCAAGCGGTACCTGAGTTGGTGCAAATACAAGTAAGAATTTACCCATTGCATTTAAAATGGTTGTATCAGCGTGATGAGCAAGTGCCATCTGAACTGCAGTTACACAGTAAGTAAATAAATCTCCTAAAGTTGCAGATAAGAAAATAGCAACCATTTTATTTACTTTGCATTTCTGACAGACTTTATAAATTGCAAAGGTTACAAATGGTCCGGCAATTGCCATGGAGAACGTGTTTGCTCCGATTGTAGTTAAACCGCCGTGTGCAAGTAAGATTGCCTGGAATAATAAAACAATAATTCCAAGAATGGAAACTGCACTTGGTCCAAATAAGATAGCGCCAAGACCGGTTCCTGTCATATGAGAACAACTTCCGGTAACGGAAGGAATTTTCAAAGAAGAGATAACGAATACGAAAGCACCGGACATAGCCAATAAGGTAATCAGGTTGCGGTGTTCATTTAATGTTTTCTTGATGGAGAAAAATCCGGCTGCAAGAAATGGCAGACAAAGGACTCCCCAGGCAACGCAGTATCCTGCAGGAAGATAGCCTTCCATGATATGCATAGCTGCTACGTTTGGAACAATACCAAACATAAGTGCAAATGCGGTAGCAAATGCGATGACGTGTTTTTGTTGTTTGTTCATTTTCATGACTCCTTTAACGTGATAAAGATTTAAAATAAAAAAACCTGCGGAAGAATTCCGGCAGGCCAAGTTGAGAATAAAAAACAGACTACGACTGTGTAGAGTGTTTTCATTCTTACACAAGGCCATCGTTCGTAACCATGTGTAAATCGTATGCAGCAGGCAGGTCTTCTGACTTAAGCGTCATTGCAGCATTTCGCCTTCCCGGTTCCCCAGTGGCAATGATGAAATGTGCTCTGCTAGTTACAGCGGCGTGACCGTGCGGGAATTGCACCCGGCTTTCCTATTATTCCGAAAAAAACGGACACCTGTGTACATTCAATTCTTTGTCCATTGTATTATTTCTCAAAGCATTTGTCAATTCATTTTTAGGCAAAAACTGACAAAAAACCTTAGGTTGCACCGAGGTACATTCTGTGCTAAGATGAACCAAGGATAAGCGAGAAAAAGCTTAAAAATATAAGAGGCGGAGTGAAGAGAAAATGAGTATTTCCATGATTGGAATCGATCACAGCAAAGCATCTGTAGATATCCGTGCAAAG
Organism: Blautia stercoris; assembly: GCF_054657695.1. Classification (NCBI taxonomy): domain Bacteria; kingdom Bacillati; phylum Bacillota; class Clostridia; order Lachnospirales; family Lachnospiraceae; genus Blautia; species Blautia stercoris. The sequence continues at coordinate 621,367 of NZ_BAAHYF010000001.1, read as the reverse complement.
TTTTCTTTTACAAAGAAAAGAGCAATAGAGGCAATGAAAAAGTTAAAAGAAGAACATGGTATCTTAGGATGCATTATTTTATCCACCTGTAACCGGATGGAAGTTTGGGTCAGCACGCAGGATGACGAAGAAATTTCTCTGTATGATTTTTTATGCAAAGAAAAAGAAGTGGAAAAAGATGAGTATCAGGATTATTTTATGAAACGTGAAAATGAAGAGGCAGTTCGGCATTTGTTTTATTTAACCAGTGGATTGAAATCACAGATTCTTGCTGAGGATCAGATTATTACACAGGTAAAAGATGCGCTGACTTTAGCAAGAGATGCCTATTGTACAGATAACGTACTTGAAGTACTGTTTCGTATGGCGGTTACAGCGGCGAAGAAAGTAAAAACAGAAGTAACGTTTTCAAGAGCCAATACTTCTGTGATTCATCAGGCAATGGAACGCTTAAAAAATCAGGGATTTTCGTTTGAGGGAAAAACCTGTATGGTAATTGGAAATGGTGAAATGGGAAAAGTGACGGCACTTGCCTTAAAAGAAGCCGGAGCGGACGTAACCGTAACCGTACGTCAGTATCGAAGTGGTGTTGTAAACATCCCACAGGGATGCAAACGCATTAATTATGGAGAACGAATGGAACTCCTTCCTGATTGTGATCTGGTTGTTTCAGCAACAGCCAGTCCGAATTATACCTTGACAAAAGAAAACTTTGAGGAAATTAAGTTAGATGCAGCATCTGTCGTTTTGATTGATTTGGCTGTTCCAAGAGACATTGACCCTGAAGTAGGAAAATTACAGAATGTTTCCTTGTATGATATTGACAGTTTCCGAATTGATGCAGCGTCTCCAAAACTTCAGGCGAGTATGCAAAAAGCAGGAGAAATCTTAGATGACCAGATGAAAGAATTTTATGACTGGTTTAATGGCAGAGATATTTTCCCGAGGATTGAAGAGATTAAAGCCGATGCCGTAGAGGATTTAAACTTACGAATTACCAAAATTTTAAAAAAGACTCCAATGGAACAAAAAGACAGAGAAAGCCTTTTAAGAGCGATTGATACGGCTGCCGGAAAAGTGGTAAATAAAATGATTTTCGGGCTTCGTGATTCTCTGGAACAAGAAGCATTTTTAGACTGTGTGGAGGGACTGGAAAAAATATATGAAAGCTGATGAAAAAAAATATTTTCCGATGTTTGTGGATTTAACACAGAAAAAAGTAACTGTGATTGGCGCAGGTAATATTGCAAAACGAAGAATCGAAACTTTGCTTTCCTTTGCCGGCACAATTGAGGTGATTGCACCGGATGCCTGTGAAAGGATAAAAGAACTGGCAAAAGAGGGCAGACTGGTCTGGAAAGAAAAAGCGTATGACAGGGAAGACTTATATGATGCAGATTTAGTGCTCTCTGCGACAAATAATGAAAAGGTAAACAATGATGTTTACAGTGCATGTAAATGTCTTGGGATTTCAGTCAATACAGCAAGCAACCGAATGAAATGTGATTTTTATTTTCCATCAATTCTTCAGAAAGAAGAAACAGTGATTGGATTAAATAGTGCAGGAAATCCTGCAAAAACAAAAAATGTGAGAAAAGAAATGCAAAAATGGATAGAAGAAGCAGGGGAAAAGCATGAGTAAAAAAGTGATAATTGGCAGCCGTGAGAGCCGGCTTGCAGTAATTCAAAGTGAGATGGTAAGAGATTATATCCTTTCTTATAATAAAGACTGTGAAGTAGAACTGCTCACAATGAAAACTACAGGAGATAAGATATTAGACCGTACGTTAGATAAAGTGGGAGGAAAAGGGCTGTTTGTCAAAGAACTTGACAAGGCGTTGTTAGAAAAAAAGAGTCAGCTTTCGGTACACAGCTTAAAGGATATGCCGATGGAAGTACCGGAAGAACTTCCGCTTTTAGCATTTTCCAAACGAGAAGACCCAAGAGATGTACTGGTACTTCCGGAAGGGATCAAAGAACTGGATGAATCAAAACCGATTGGCTGTTCAAGTCTCAGACGAACTCTTCAGCTAAAAGAGCTGTATCCGAATATGGAATTTAAGAGTGTCAGAGGAAATGTACAGACCAGGCTTAAGAAATTAGATGAAGGACAATATAGTGCGCTTGTACTTGCAGCAGCAGGATTGAAACGTCTGAAGCTGGAAAATAGAATCAGCCGTTATTTTGAACCGGAAGAAGTGCTTCCGGCAGCAGGGCAGGGGATTTTGGCAATTCAGGGAAGAAAGGATGAGGATTACTCTTATCTGGATGGCTATAATGATGAGGATAGTGAATGTGCAGCACTTGCAGAGCGTGCCTTTGTGCGTTACTTAGATGGTGGTTGTTCTTCTCCGGTCGCAGCACATGCAAAAGTAGAAAAAGACAAAATAATTTTGACCGGTCTGTATTATGAAGAAGAAAGTGGTGCATGGAGAAAAGCAAGTCTTAGAGGAAAAAGGGAAGAAGCAGAAGAACTTGGAATCCGTCTGGCTAAGCAGTTAAAACATCCGGGGAAAGTATGGCTGGTAGGAGCCGGTCCTGGAGATATTGGACTGTTTACCTTAAAAGGAATGGAAGTATTAAAAAATGCAGAAGTAGTGGTATACGATAGTCTGGTTGGACAGGGGGTGCTTTCTAAAATTCCAAAGGGAGTACGTCTGATTAATGTTGGAAAGCGTGCTTCTCATCATACCATGCCACAGGAACAGATTAATCAGGTACTTGCAGAAGAAGCAAAAAAAGGACTGCGTGTGGTGCGCTTAAAAGGTGGAGACCCATTTTTGTTTGGAAGAGGCGGAGAAGAATTGGAACTGCTTCATAAAGAGGGAATTCCTTATGAAGTTGTGCCGGGTGTGACTTCTTCAATTGCAGTTCCGGCATATAACGGAATCCCTGTAACACACAGAGATTTTTGCTCTTCTTTGCATATTATTACGGGACATAAGAAAAAGGGCGACACTTATGATATTGACTTTAAAGCCTTAGTAAATACCAAAGGGACATTGGTATTTTTAATGGGAGTCAGTGCTTTAGAAGATATCTGTAATTCTCTTTTGCAGGCAGGAATGGATGAAGAGATGCCTGCTGCAATTTTGCAAAAAGGAACAACAGCAGGTCAAAAAAGAATTGTGGCAACTGTCAGTACCCTTGCAGAAGAAGTGAAAAAACAGGGAATTGAGACACCGGCAATTATTGTGGTCGGAAAAGTATGTGCCCTTGCAGATGAATTTGCGTGGTATGAAAAACTTCCACTCTTTGGCTGTAAAGTACTTGTGACAAGACCAAAAGAGACGATTTCTTCCATGGCACATAAACTGCGTTTATTAGGAGCAGAAGTACTGGAACTTCCGGCAATTCGTACTGAGCCATTAGAAGACCAGAGTTTGTTAAAAGAGGCATTGAAAGAACTGGATTCTTATCAGTGGATTGCGTTTACCAGTCCAATTGGCGTTAAAATATTTTTTGATGAAATGAAACAGAATAGTGTGGATGTCCGTAAATTGGGGCAGGTAAAAATTGCTTCCATTGGAAAAGGAACAAGAAAAGCCTTAGAAGAAAGAGGATTATTTGTAGATTTGATGCCGGCTGTATTTGATGGAGATTCTCTTGGAAAAGCGTTGTGTGAAGCCTGTGAGGGAACAGAAAAAATTCTGATTCCGAGAGCAAAAATTGGTGGAAAAGAGATTTTAGCACAGTTAGCAAAGAAGCCGGGGCTTATTGTAAATGATGTACCGACTTATGATACTTTTTATGAAGAACAGGAAATCATTGACATTAAGAATTTATTTGAAAATGGAGAAATTCAGACCGCAGTATTCACAAGTGCTTCAACAGTAAGAGGATTTGTGAATGCAGTTTCGGGGCTTGATTTTGAGAAAGTAAGAGCTGCTTGCATTGGGAAACAGACCAAAGCAGAAGCCGACAGCTATGGCATGCAGACATTTATGGCAAAAGAGGCAACCATTGACAGCGTGACAGATTTGGTTGTAGACTTAAATAAAAAATAGGATATTCTCAGAATTCGAGAGTGCCCGATAAGTAAAATAAAGGAGTGAAGACCTCATGGATATGACAATCCGACCAAGAAGATTAAGAAAAAGTGAAACGCTGCGTAAGATGGTACGCGAGACAAGAATGGATAAAAGTTCTTTGATTTACCCATTATTTGTAAAAGAGGGAGAAAACATAGAAGAAGAAATCCCATCTATGGAAGGACAGTATCGTTATAGTATTGACCGCCTGCCTTATGAATTAGAACGCCTGCAGAAAGCAGGAGTTGATAAAGTAATGTTTTTTGGAATTCCGGATGTAAAAGATGAAGTAGGAAGCCAGGCCTATGCAGAAGACGGAATTGTACAAAAAGCCATTTGTGAAGCAAAAAAACAGTTTCCGGATATGTATCTGATTACCGATGTATGTATGTGTGAATATACCTCTCATGGTCATTGCGGTGTACTTTGCGGACATGATGTGGAAAATGATAAAACCCTTGAATTACTTGCAAAAACAGCGCTTTCTCATGTGCAGGCAGGTGCAGATATGGTTGCACCGTCTGATATGATGGATGGAAGGGTTGCGGCAATCCGCCATATTTTAGATGAAAATAATTATAAAGATACCCCAATTATGTCTTATGCGGTAAAATATGCTTCTGCATTTTATGGTCCATTCCGTGATGCAGCAGGTTCTGCTCCATCCTTTGGGGACAGAAAAAGTTATCAGATGGATTTCCACAACAGAAGAGAGGCAATCAAAGAAGCACTCTTAGATGTGGAAGAGGGCGCAGATATTATCATGGTAAAACCGGCGCTGTCTTATCTTGATATCATTCGTGAAGTCAGAGATACGATTGACCTTCCGGTTGCTGCCTATTCGGTAAGTGGGGAATATGCAATGGTAAAAGCAGGAGCAAAATTGGGATATATTGACGAAGAACGAATTATCGGTGAAATGGCAGTCAGTACATTCCGTGCCGGAACAGATATCTATCTGACTTATTTTGCAAAAGAAATCGCAAAACTTATGGATGAAGGGAGAATTGGATAATGGCAAAATCACAAGAATTATTTAAACGTGCAGTAAATCGAATTCCAGGCGGAGTAAACAGTCCGGTTCGTGCTTATGGGGCAATCGGTGAGACTCCAAGATTTATACAGGGAGCAGTAGGAAGCAGTATTTTTGATGTAGATGGACAGAAATACCTGGATTATATCTGCTCCTGGGGACCGATGATTTTAGGACATAATCATCCGGTGATTCGTGATGCGGTAGTTCGTGCCTGTGAAAATGGATTAAGTTTTGGCTGTGCGACAGAACGGGAAGTAGAGATGGCAGAGTTTATCTGTGAGAGAATTCCGCATGTAGAGATGATTCGTATGGTAAATTCCGGTACGGAAGCAGTAATGAGTGCAATTCGTGTAGCAAGAGGATTTACCGGAAAATCAAAAATCATTAAATTTGCAGGTTGTTATCATGGACACTCCGATGCACTCTTAGTTAGTGCAGGAAGTGGAGTTATGACAAGTGGAGTGCCTGACAGCGCAGGTGTCCCAAAGGGCTGTACACAGGATACCATGATTGCAGTTTATAATGATTTAGAGAGCGTAAAACAGCTTTTAGAGGAAAGCAACGATGAGGTGGCTGCCGTAATCGTAGAGCCGGTTGGTGCAAACATGGGTGTTGTACCGCCAAAAGATGGATTTTTAGAGGGACTGCGTACGCTTTGTGATGAACATAAAGCACTGTTGATTTTTGATGAGGTCATTACCGGATTCCGTTTAAAATTCGGAGGCGCAGCAGAATACTTTGGAGTGACACCGGATTTGGTTACTTATGGAAAAATTATCGGTGCAGGTATGCCGGTTGGTGCTTATGGCGGAAGAAAAGAAATTATGGAAATGGTTTCCCCGGCAGGTCCGGTTTATCAGGCAGGAACCTTAAGTGGAAATCCGGTTGCGATGGCAGCGGGGCTTGCACAGTTGAAACTGTTATGGGAAGATCAGGATATCTATACCAGAATTTATCGAAAAGGAGAATATCTGTTTGAAGGAATCCAGAAAATCTTAAAAGAAAATGAAGTTCCTTATCAGGTCAACCATACGGCTTCTCTTGGTTGTATCTTCTTTACCAGTGAAAAGGTAACAGATTATACCAGTGCAAAAACAGCAGATACAAAAGCCTTTGCTGAGTACTTTAAGTATATGCTCAATCATGGAGTGCATCTTGCACCGTCTCAATTTGAAGCAATGTTCCTTTCTGATGCGCATACACAGGAAGAACTGGACTTGACTTTGGAACTGGTTGAGCAGTATTTTAAAACACGGTGGAGTCTATGACATCAACACAAGTTGCATGCGGAGCGTTTCTCTTATTTGTATTTGCACTCGTCTGGTCAATGGTAAGGGAAAATAACAAAAGAAAAAAGAAATTTCTCGAAAAAATAAAGAAAAGCTGGGGAGCTGTCCCAACACGGGAATACAGCTGGGATGAGTTAGAGCAGATATCGGCTTATCATAAAGCACAGCCAAAAAACAGCTTTGTGATAGATGAGATTACCTGGAATGATTTGGATATGAACCGGATTTTCATGTTGATGAATCAGACCGTATCGTCGGCAGGAGAAGACTATCTTTATGCAATGCTTCACAGACCGGAATTTTCAGAAGAGAGATTAAAGGAGCGGGAACGGCTGTTTTGTTTTTTAAAAAAAGAAGAAAAGACAAGAATTCGTTGTCAGCAGATTCTTACAACGCTTCGTAAACCGAGAGGATTTTCTTTATATCAGTCGATTCATGTTGAGAAAGACTGCCAAGTCGGCTCGCCGATACGGGAAATTCTTTCGTGTGTGCTCTTTTTGGCATCGCTTGTCGCATTTATGATAGTTCCTGCTTATGGAGTGTTTGCATTTTTAGCAGTGAGTGGAATCAATATTATCACATATCTAAAAGGGAAAGAAGAGATTAACCGGTATTTGGGTGGATTTCGCAGCGTGATGCAGTTAATCGGATGTGCAGACGCACTGGAAAAGGCAGGAATTTCGGAGCTTTCAGAGTATACAAAGAGGTTAAAAGACTGTAAAAAGGCACTGGGCAGTTTTAGAAAAGGTTCGTTTATAGTAGTCAACCATGATGGAATGGAAACCGGTCCGGAAGCGGTGATGCTTGATTATATTCGAATGATGACGCATATTGATTTGATTAAATTTAATTCGATGATGATGGCAATGAGAGAGCATCAAAAAGAAATCGAAGAGATGATAGAAATTTTTGGACTGTTAGATGCCTGTATTTCAATTGCATCTTTCCGGGAACTTCTGCCGTATTATTGCAGTCCAAAATTTGATTCCGATAAAAAGAGGGCAGTATTAGACGTAGAAAATCTGTATCATCCGTTGATTTTGGAACCGGTGGCAAACAGTATAAAGACAACGCAGGCGGTGCTTGTAACAGGCTCAAATGCCTCTGGGAAGTCAACCTTTTTAAAGATGGTTGCAATCAATGCAATTTTGGCGCAGACCATTCATACCTGTATGGCTACAGAATGTAAAATGTCTTATTTTCGTGTGATGACGTCTATGGCACTCCGGGATGATTTGGAAAGCAAAGAAAGTTATTATATTGTCGAAATTAAGTCTTTAAAACGGATTTTAGATTCCGCAAAAGAAGAAACACCTCTGCTTTGTATTGTGGATGAAGTACTTCGTGGAACAAATACCATTGAGAGAATTGCAGCTTCTTCTGAAATTCTGGCCTCGCTTTGTCTTCCGCATGTCCTTTCTTTTGCAGCAACACATGATATAGAACTGACTTACATGTTGGAAGAGTATTATACAAATTATCATTTTGAAGAAGAAGTAAAAGAAGACGATGTCAAATTTAATTATCTTCTAAAAAAAGGAAGAGTGACCACAAGAAATGCAATTCGGCTTTTAAAAATGACAGGATATGACGATTCAATTGTAGAAGCTTCAAAAAATGCAGTTGTCCGATTTGAACAAGAGGGCAGTTGGAAGAAAGTAGGAGAAAATTAGATGTTTGTAAAGATATATACGGATGGTGCTGCAAGAGGAAATCCGGATGGACCAGGCGGATACGGATGTGTTCTGCATTACACCGATGCAAAGGGAGAACTACATGAAAAACGGTTATCAAAAGGATATGTGCGGACCACAAACAACCGGATGGAACTGATGGCTGCAATTGCAGGTTTTGAAGCATTAAAATGTCCCTGTGAAGTGGAACTTTATTCAGATTCTAAATATTTAGTGGATGCGTTTAATCAGCACTGGATTGATGGATGGTTAAAAAAGGGCTGGAAGCGTGGAAAAAACGAACCAGTCAAGAATACAGATTTATGGAAACGTCTGTTAAAGGCAAAAGAGCCTCATAAAGTAACATTTATATGGGTGAAAGGTCATGACGGTCATGAAATGAATGAGCTTTGTGATTTTCTCGCAACCACGGCTGCAGATGGAACAGATTTAAGTGTGGATGAGGGAATCTGATAAAAATCAGGGAAGTTTCGGATTTTGAGAAAAGAATATTTCTTGAAACCTGAAACTTCCTGTGCTATTATAAAAAACAAACGTGTTACACTTTTATATATTTTTTAAAGTGGAAACATTTGGAAACATCAGGAGGTAGAACCGTGCAGAAATACGGAGTAAACGAACTTCGAAAAATGTTTTTGGAGTTCTTTGAAGGAAAAGGCCATTTGGCTATGAAGAGTTTTTCTCTTGTTCCTCATAATGACAAGAGCTTATTATTAATCAATAGTGGTATGGCACCACTTAAGCCATATTTTACAGGAGCAGAAGTTCCGCCAAGAAGAAGAGTGACAACCTGCCAGAAATGTATCCGTACAGGTGATATTGAAAATGTAGGAAAGACCGCTCGTCATGGTACATTTTTTGAAATGCTTGGAAACTTCTCTTTTGGAGATTATTTTAAAAGAGAAGCAATCCACTGGTCCTGGGAATTTTTAACAGAAGTTGTTGGACTTGACCCGAACAGATTATATCCGTCTGTTTATCAGGAAGATGATGAAGCATTTAAAATCTGGAATGAAGAAATCGGAATTGCACCGGAAAGAATCTTCCGTTTTGGAAAAGAAGATAATTTCTGGGAACATGGTGCAGGTCCTTGTGGTCCTTGTTCTGAAATCTATTATGACAGAGGGGAAAAATACGGTTGTGGAAAACCAGGATGTACAGTAGGCTGTGAATGTGACCGTTACATGGAGGTATGGAACAACGTATTTACTCAGTTTGAAAATGATGGAGAAGGACATTATACCGAGCTGGTTCAGAAAAATATTGATACCGGTATGGGACTGGAACGTCTTGCAGTCGTTGTTCAGGATGTTGATTCTATCTTTGACGTGGACACCCTTTGTACTTTAAGAAATAAAGTCTGCGAGCTGGCACACGTAGAATATCAGAAAGATGATGCAAAAGATGTTTCTATCCGTCTGATTACAGACCATATCCGTTCTGCTACCTTTATGATTTCAGATGGTATTATGCCGACAAATGAAGGAAGAGGTTATGTCCTTCGTCGTTTGATTCGCCGTGCAGCTCGTCATGGTCGTCTTCTTGGAATCGAAGGAAAATTCCTTGCAATCTTAAGCAATACAGTAATTGAAGGTTCAAAAGATGGCTATCCGGAACTTGAGGAAAAGAAAGACTTTATTTTCCAGGTATTAACCAAAGAAGAAGAACAGTTTAATAAAACGATTGACCAGGGTCTTCGTATCTTAGAAGAGTTAGAAACGGAAATGAAAGAAAAGAACGAGACCGAACTTTCCGGTGAAAATGCATTTAAACTGTATGATACTTATGGGTTCCCTCTGGATTTAACAAAAGAAATCCTTGAAGAAAAGGGATATACCATTGATGAAGACGGATTTAAATCTGCAATGGAAGAACAGAGAAACAAAGCACGTACAGCACGTGAAGTGACAAATTACATGGGAGCAGATGCAACGGTTTATGACCAGATTGATGCAGAGGTTACAACTGAATTTGTAGGTTATGATCGTCTGGTACATGAATCAAAAGTAACTGTACTTACGACTGAAGAGGAGCTGGTAGATGCTTTGACAGAAGACCAGAAAGGTACGATTTTTGTAGAAGAGACACCATTTTATGCAACCATGGGTGGTCAGGAAGGCGATACTGGTGTGATTACCTGTAATGGAGCAGAATTTGTGGTAGAAGATACCATTAAACTGCGTGGCGGTAAAGTGGGTCATGTTGGAAAACTGACAAAAGGTATGATTAAGACAGGCGATGTTGTTACCTTAAGTGTCAATGCAAAAGAACGTGCTAATACCTGTAAAAACCACAGTGCAACGCATCTGCTTCAGAAGGCCTTAAAGACGGTACTTGGTGCACATGTAGAGCAGAAGGGTTCTTTGGTAACACCGGACAGACTTCGTTTTGACTTTGCACATTTCCAGGCAATGACTGCGGAAGAAATGGAACGTGTAGAAGCAATCGTAAATGAAGAAATTGCAGAGAATCTGCCGGTAGAAACTCAGATTATGAGCATTGAGGATGCAAAAAAATCCGGAGCAATGGCCTTGTTTGGTGAAAAATATGGAGACAGCGTGCGTGTGGTATCCATGGGAGATTTCTCAAGAGAACTCTGTGGTGGTACTCATGTACCAAATACTGGTGTGATTACAACCTTTAAGATTGTATCAGAAGCTGGTGTTGCAGCAGGCGTACGACGTATTGAAGCGCTGACTGGTGATGGTGTATTCCATTACTATAAAGAAGTAGAAAAGAAATTAAATGAAGCAGCAGGTGCTTTAAAAACCACACCGGCTGAAGTACTTGAAAAAATTTCTCATCTGCAGGCAGAAATGAAAGCACTGCACAGTGAAAATGAATCCTTAAAAGCAAAAATGGCACAGGATGCTGTTGGCGATGTTATGGAACAGGTAAAAGAAATCAAGGGAGTCAAATTCCTTGCTGTAGCAGTAGAAGATGTTGATATGAACGGTCTGCGTGACTTAGGCGACCAGATGAAAGAAAAAATCGGCGAAGGTGTTGTTGTGCTTGCAAGTGTAAATGGAGGAAAAGTCAACCTGCTTGCTATGGCAACAGACTCTGCGTTAAAAGCAGGGGCACATGCCGGTAATCTTGTAAAAGGAATGGCAGCTGTTGTTGGCGGTGGCGGCGGTGGTCGTCCAAATATGGCTCAGGCCGGCGGAAAGAATCCGGAAAAAGTACCGGAAGCACTTGAAAAAGCAGCTGAAATCTTAGAAGACCAGATTAAGTAAGAAAAATTTTAAGAAATTTTCATAAAATAGTTGACGTATGAGAAAAATCTGATATAATGTTTTTGTGCAATAAAAATACCCAGACAGTTGTATTATGCACAATCTACAACTGGAGGGAGGTTAGGTGTGAGACTATGTCAAATGTAATCGTAAAAGAGAACGAGACTTTAGATAGCGCTTTACGTCGTTTCAAGCGTAGCTGTGCGAAAGCAGGCATTCAGCAGGAAATCCGTAAAAGAGAGCATTACGAAAAACCAAGTGTTCGTCGTAAGAAAAAATCTGAAGCAGCTAGAAAACGTAAATATAATTAATGTGCAGTAAAAGCCTCTGGTAATTCCCAGAGGCTTTTTTACTACAGCGATTAAGGAAGCAGAAAAGCATGAAGAAACTGATTGATTTGATTTCCAGCCGTTTTTTTGTATTTGTATTTGCAGTGTTACTGCAGGTGATATGGTTGTTACTGATTTCGTGGGGAATGAGCAGTCTTTCTGCACCGGTTACAATGACAGCAGATATTTTGAGTATATTATTGGTATTATGGATTGTAAATAAGGAAATTAATCCGTCGTACAAGTTGGCCTGGACTATTTTGATTTTAGTACTTCCAGTATTTGGAATGGTCGTATATTTGTTATTTGGAGAGTCAAGAGTTGCAAAAAAGATGACAGAAGAGTCAGATGCGGTTGTACAGGAAATTGAAAATTATTTCAGGGAAAATGATAAAGTAAGAGAAAAAATAGAGGCTTTGAATGAAGGAATTTCCAATCAATCCGCTTATATCAGAGATTATGCAAAGTTTCCGCTTCATAGTCATACTTCCACCAGGTATTATCCGCTGGGAGAGGCAATGTTTTTGGATATGCTGGAAGATTTAAAAAGGGCAAAACATTTTATTTTTCTGGAATATTTTATTATCCATGAAGGTAAAATGTGGAACTCTATTCTGGAGATTTTAGAACAAAAGGTAAAAGAGGGCGTGGATGTCCGTCTGATTTATGATGATATGGGCTGTGTTACGACATTACCGCACCGATATTATAAAAAGCTTCAGGCAAAGGGAATCAAATGTGCGGCATTTAATCCGGTTCGTCCAATTTTAAATATTGTATTAAATAACCGTGACCATAGAAAAATTCTGGTGATTGACGGACATACCGGTTATACCGGAGGTATTAATCTAGCAGATGAATATATTAACGAAGAAATCCGATTTGGGCATTGGAAAGATACAGGAATCCGCCTGTATGGAGAAGGAGTATGGAACCTGACTGTCATGTTTTTACAGATGTGGTCGATTATCACAGGGGTTCGTACGCATATACCGGCGTACAGCCCTTATGTATTTCATACAGAAGAATTTGAATCAGATGGTTTTGTACAGCCTTATGGGGACTCTCCGATGGATAATGAAACGGTAGGAGAAAATGTCTATTTAAACATCATTAGTCAGGCAAAGAAGTATGTGTTTATCTGCACACCGTATTTGATTATTGACAATGAAATGATGATGGCATTATGTCTCGCAGCAAAAAAAGGTGTGGACGTGAGGATTATTACACCGGGGATTCCGGATAAAAAGATGGTCTTTCTTTTGACGCAGTCTTATTATAAACAGTTAATAGAAGCCGGAGTACGTGTGTATGAATACACACCTGGATTTGTTCATTCTAAGACCTTTGTATGTGATGATGAGATTGCGACAGTTGGAACGATAAATCTGGATTACCGCAGTCTGTATCTGCATTTTGAATGTGGGGTATGGATGTATCAAAGCCAGGCAGTGAGAGAAGCAAAAGAAGATATGGAAGCAACACTTCCAAAATGCAAAGAAGTCAGTCTGGATTTTTGTAACAAGAGAAATATTTTTGTAAGAGGAATACAGAGCATTATGCGGCTGATTGCACCGCTTTTATAGAGCGTATATTTAAGAAAAACTTCGAGGGTATACAAAGGGTGAAAGTAAGCCAAAAAGAATACAGGGGGAAAAGTATGCTGATGAACTTTTTTACCCGTGCCGTTTTGGGTACGGATTTTTACCATATTATTCAATGGTTTCTGGTCTATGGAATTTTGGGATGGATTGTAGAGTCTGTTTATATGTCAATCTGTAATCGGAAATTGACCAATCGTGGTTTTACACATGGACCGATTTGCCCGATCTATGGATTTGGGGCACTGACAGTTTATTTCCTGCTGCGTCCGTTTGCAGGAAATCTGGTTCTGCTTTATATTATGGGCTGCATTGTGCCAACTTTACTTGAATATTTGACAGCTCAGGTGATGTTGTTTATATTTGGGGAAGTCTGGTGGGATTATAACGAAAAACCATTTAATTATAAAGGGATTCTCTGCCTGGAGAGCACCATTGCCTGGGGCTTTTATACAGTAGGATTATTCTTATTTTTGCAAAATGCAGTAGAGCGGTTTGTTGACAGTTATTCATTTGAAATTGGCTGTGTGGTAAGTATATTTAGTATTATGCTGTATATGGTTGATTTTTCTTACAGTTTTTATCAGGCAAAAAAGAGTGACCTTCCAGAGGGAATGGAAGCATTTTGGACGCAGATTAAAGAATGGTTTTAAAAGAAAAAAATTGAGTAAGTTCCATAATTAAAGAAAGTGATTTATCATAAATCACTTTCTTTTTTCATACCATAAAACAAGGATGCTCTTTGGAGAGAGCAGATGATAAATAAGATTGTCTCATACATAATGGTAATCTGCCTTTTCTGTGCCGTTCCACAGGTAGTATTTGCAGATGAAACCGTGATTACATCTCCACATGCTGTCTTAATGGAAGCCTCTACCGGAAAAATTATTTATGAAAAAGAAAAAGATGTACAGGTATCTCCGGCCAGCATTACGAAAATTATGACGCTCCTTTTGATTTTTGATGAAATAGCCAATCAAAATCTTGATTTTGAAGATGAGGTGACAACCAGTGCTTATGCAAAATCTATGGGAGGTTCTCAGGTTTATCTTGAAGAAGGAGAAAAACAGAGTGTAGAAACGATGATAAAATGTATTGTCATTGCATCAGGAAATGATGCGAGTGTGGCAATGGCAGAACATATCTGTGGAAGTGAAACAGAATTTGTAAAACGGATGAATGCGCGGGCAAAATCTCTTGGAATGGAGCATACAAATTTTGAGGATTGTTGTGGACTGACCGACTCTGACAATCATTATACGACAGCTTATGATGTGGCACTGATGTCAAAGGAACTGATTACAAAATATCCCAAAATTCTGGACTATTCTTCAGTTTGGATGGAAACGATTACACACCATACCAATCGTGGGGACAGCGAGTTTGGACTGACAAATACCAATAAACTGATTCGAGGATACGATGGCTGTGTCGGCTTAAAAACCGGAAGTACCAGTAAGGCAAAATACTGTGTTTCTGCAGTAGCAAAGAGAAATGGATTGACGTTAATCAGTGTGATTATGACAGCTCCGGATTATAAAGCACGTTTTCAGGACGGCGCAACACTGTTAAATCTTGGGTTTGCTACCTGCAGTCTTTATGAAGATAAGAGCACTGTGAAAAAGAAAGTTCCAGTTAAAAAATCAGTACAAAGAGAAGGAATTTGTGAAAACAAAAAAAAGTTTTCTTATCTGGACACGGAGGGGAAGTCCCTTTCTAAAATAGAGAAAAAAATACAATTAAAAGAAAGTGTTGAAGCACCTGTAACAAAGGGGATGAAAGCCGGAGAAATACAATATTATCTGGAAAATGAAAAAATTGGAAGTATAGACCTCGTTTTTAGTCAAAATATCAAAAAAGCACGCTACGTCGATTACTTAAAAATGGTGCTTGAGAAATTTTTCAGAAATAGGGATTGAAGTTTAAAAACCATTGGATTATAATGGCTCATGGTAAAAACGAAATGCGGAAAAAGGGGAAGAAAAAATGCAACAGGATATGACAGCCGGAAGCCCGGCCAAGGCCATTTTAATGTTTACGGTTCCGATTTTTGTCGGAAATGTATTTCAGCAGTTTTACAGTATGGTTGATACAATTATTGTAGGTAAGTTTGTAGGAACAACAGCTCTTGCAGCGGTCGGAAGTGTAGGAACTATCATGTTTTTAATTATTGGTTTTATGCTTGGTCTTACTGCAGGCTTTACAGTTTTAACCGCACAGCGTTTTGGTGCGGGAGATATGAAAGGCATGAGAAAAACCGTCGGAAGTGCGGCAACATTGTCGGTAATTATGACGGTAATTATGACGACCATCAGTATGCTTGGGATGAAGCCGTTATTAAAATTTATGAATACGCCATCAGATATTTTTGCGGACGCTTATCACTATATTATGGTAATTTGTGCGGGTATTTTTGCAACTGTATTATATAATCTTTTGGCAAGTATTTTGCGTGCAATTGGAAACAGTCAGATTCCGTTATACTTTCTGATTTTATCTGCACTGTTAAATGTAGTATTAGATTTATTATTAATTATTGTATTTCGTATGGGAGCAGCGGGTGCCGCTTATGCAACTGTAATTTCACAGGGTGTGTCAGGGGTTCTTTGTCTGATTTATATTATAAAAAAGATACCGGAATTAAAATTAGAAAAATCCGATTTTCAGTTAAATGGGCATATTGCAAAAGTTCAGATTGGAATCGGAATCCCGATGGCACTTCAGTATTCTATTACTGCAATCGGAAGCATGATGGTACAGTCCTCTTTAAATGTGTTAGGTTCAGGTGCAGTTGCAGCATTTACGGCAGCAAATAAAATCGAACAGGTTTTAACACAGGCCTATGTCGCTCTTGGAACAACCATGGCAACTTACTGTGCCCAAAACATTGGTGCAGGTAAAGTAAAAAGAATCCGCCAGGGATTTCGTGCAGCAACGATTGGAGGATGGATTTACTCTGTCATAGTAGGTCTGCTTCTGGCTTTTGTTGGCAAGTATTGTACCATTTTGTTTGTATCAGGAGATGCAACTGCAATCATGGATCAGGTGGATATTTATTTGAAATGTGTATCTGCATTTTTGTTCCCGCTTACGATTGTAAACGTCTATCGAAATGGAATTCAGGGAATCGGTTATGGATTTTTGCCGATGATGGCTGGTGTTGCAGAACTTAGTGGAAGAGGTCTTATGGCAGTGATTGCAGGAAAACAGAGAAGTTATCTTGGAATTTGTCTTGCAAGTCCGGTTGCATGGATTTTTGCTTCCGTTCTGCTTTTAGTGATGTATGTGATTGTAATGAAACAGCAGGAGCGTATTTTTGCAAAAAGAGGTCAGAAATAAAAAGTTTGCGAGAGTACATAAAAAATAAGAGAGTACATAAGAGAAATTAAGAGAAAAAAGTATTAGCTGAGGAATCGGTTAATGCTTTTTTTTTGAGCGTAAATGCGATACAATGATGTGAGTGTTAAAAGAAAACAATAAAAAACAGACAAAATTAGAAAGAAAAAATAGTAGAAAGAATAAAGAGCAGGAAAATAAAATTGAAAAAATTTAAGATTACAAACTATGAGATAACTTCAGAGAAAATAAGCCAGGAACTGAGATTTGTGATGATTAGTGACTGGCATAATGTTATATTTGGAGAGAGAAACAAGCCGGTATTTGAGGCAATTCAAAAAATAAACCCGGATGCCATTTTAATTGCCGGAGATTTGGTACTTGGAAAACAGGAAGCACCGCTTTTGCCGGCATTAGAAAGTTTAAAAGAACTGATAAAGACTGCACCGGTATTTTATGCACCCGGAAATCATGAACAGCGGATGAAACGTTATCCGCAAAATTATGAAGCTTCGTTTTTGGAATACGAGACACAGATAAAAAAGCTGGGGGTTCATTATTTGGAAAACGAACAGGAGGTTCTTTTGGTTAAGGGCGAAAAAATCCAGATTCATGGTCTGAAACTGCCTTATGAGTATTATAAAAAAGGCTCAAAAAAAGCAAAAACAGGTCCAAAGGAAGAAGAATTAAAGACGCTGCTTGGAAAACCGGATGAGAACGAATTTCATATTTTATTGGCACATACACCGAGATATGCAAAAGAATATTTTAACTGGGGAGCAGATTTGACCTTGTCCGGACATTATCACGGCGGAGTTTTAAGACTTCCATTTGGCGGAAAAGGTGCATTAAGTCCGGATTTTGTGCTGTTTCCAAAATACTGTTATGGATTAT
The DNA here is from genome assembly GCF_054657695.1 of Blautia stercoris. Lineage (NCBI taxonomy): Bacteria > Bacillati > Bacillota > Clostridia > Lachnospirales > Lachnospiraceae > Blautia > Blautia stercoris. Next base: position 603,921 of record NZ_BAAHYF010000001.1, on the reverse strand, counting down.
TTAAAAAAGGAGAACAAAAATTGATTACGGGTTCTGGACTTGGGGAACATACGATTCCAATCCGAATCGCCAATCCGAGGGAACTTGTGGTGATTTCCTGCAAGCCAAAGAGAAAGTAGACTTTTTAAGGAAAATCATGTAAAATTGTGTGAGTTGCTTTGCAGTAAAAAGATTTTAACCAAATTAAGTAAGTCCCCTGCTTCAATTGCGAAAAGCAATAAGCAGGGGTGGGGACTTGCTTGTATCAGGAGGGGGGCAAGCCCCTTCTGATAAGCTGCGTAGCAGCTATTTGGTTATGAGCAAGTAGCGAAGCGGATTGCGAATATCCACTTGACTCTCCTAAGAGTGCATGTAAAATATTAAAATCATCGAGATAGACAAGAAAGGTGAGAAAGAATGGGAATTCCCGTAAAACTTACGGTGTTTGAAGGTCCTCTTGACCTGTTATTACACCTGATTGAGAAAAATAAAGTAAATATTTACGATATTCCAATCGTTGAAATTACCGACCAGTATATGGATTACATCCATCAGATGGAGCGGGAAGATTTAAATATTATGAGTGAATTTATGGTAATGGCGGCAACTCTGATTTCGATTAAGTGCAAAATGCTCCTTCCAAAAGAAGTGGATGAAGAGGGAGAAGAAAAAGACCCGAGAGAAGAACTGGTGCGTCAGCTTTTAGAGTATAAGATGTATAAATATATGTCCTATGAACTGCGTGATAAGATGGCAGAGGCAGCGAAAAGCATCTATAAGCTTCCATCTCTTCCAAAAGAAGTAGAGGATTATAAAGAGCCGATAGACCCACAGGAATTACTGGCAGGAATGACGCTTGCAAAACTGCATAAAATCTTTGAAGATGTGTTAAGGCGTCAGGAAAATAAGAAAGACCCGATCCGCAGCAAATTTGGAAAAATTGAGCAGGAAGAAGTCAGCCTGCCGGAAAAAATGAGTGATGTGGAACTTTATGCAAGGACACATAAGCAGTTTAGTTTTCGTGAACTTTTGGGAAAACAGGCAAGTAAATTTCAAGTGGTTGTTACATTTTTAGCAATTCTTGAACTGATGAAAACCGGAAAAATCAGAATTTATCAGGAACATATTTTTGATGATATTCAAATTGCATCGTTGATATAAGACAGGAAAAATAAATGGAATGTGTTCTCAGAAGTCGAGAATACATAGAAAAATGGGGAGAAAAAAAATGGATATTGAACATTATGAAGGCGCAATAGAGGCTCTGCTTTTTGCAATGGGAAAATCGGTCAGCCTCTCTGCGATTGCAAAAGCAATTGGGCATGATACAGAAACGACCCGCAAAATTATTGATAATATGATGCTTTCTTATAATACGGCAAAAAGAGGCATTAAGATTATTGAACTGGAAAATTCTTATCAGATGTGTACCAAAGAAGAGTATTATGATTATCTGGTGAAACTGGCATTACAGCCAAAAAAAGCAAGTCTGTCAGATGTCATGCTTGAAACTCTGTCAATTATTGCGTATAAACAGCCGGTGACAAAGTTAGAAATTGAGAAAATCCGAGGAGTAAAATGCGACCATGCAATCAATAAGTTAATTGAATACAATCTGATTCAGGAAGTAGGCAGGTTAGATGCACCGGGACGTCCGATTTTATTCGGAACAACGGAAGAATTTTTAAGAAGTTTTGGAGTACATGGAATTGAAGAGCTGCCGGAACTTGACCCGGTTCAGATAGAAGATTTTAAGGCAGAGGCAGAAGAAGAGATTCAGCTGAAACTGGATGTATAAATTTAACCAAATCAAGTAAGTCCCCTGCTTCAATTGCGAAAAGCAATAAGCAGGGGTGGGGACTTGCTTGTATCAGGAGGGGGCAAGCCCCTTCTGATAAGCTGCGTAGCAGCTATTTGGTTATGAGCAAGTAGCGAAGCGGATTGCGAATATCCACTTGACGGTTAAGGATATCTGAAATTTGACGTATGATTTTGAGATGAAACGAAAGTTTTGTGAAAAAGTTCTGATAAAAGTGGGACAGGCATATATTAATAAAAAAGTATGCAGAGAAAAATATGAAAAAAATCTTAAGCATTGCTTTCATTTTAGTATTCTTTTGGGGCAGTATTCAAAAGAATCTCCTGCCTGTCTTTGGAGCAGACAATCAGAGTCCTGGAACACTTTATTCGGAATCCGCAGTTTTGATGGATGCAGATTCGGGAAGAATTTTATATGAGAAAAACGGATATGAACAACGGCCGATGGCAAGCACAACCAAAATTATGACCTGTATTCTGGCATTAGAGAACGGGAAAGAGGAGGATATCGTCACTGCTTCTGAGTATGCTGCATCAAGACCGAAAGTTCATCTTGGGGTAAGAAAAGGAGAGCAGTTTCGCTTTGGCGACCTGCTCTATTCTCTTATGTTGGAAAGTCACAATGATACGGCGGTCATGCTTGCAGAACATTTAGAAGGTGATGTAGAGACATTTGCGGATAAAATGAATCAGAAAGCAAAAAAAATCGGATGTAGACATACTTTTTTTATTACTCCAAATGGATTAGATGCCACAAAAAAAACAGGAGAAAATGAGCGGGTTCATTCTACAACAGCGGCAGATTTAGCACGAATTATGCGTTATTGTATTAAGGAGTCTCCCCAAAAAGAAGCATTTTTAAATATTACAAGAACACAGAGCTATACGTTTTGGGATATAGAAAAAAAACGGAGTTTTTCCTGCAACAATCATAATGCATTTCTTAGCATGATGGAAGGAGCATTAAGCGGAAAAACCGGATTTACGGCAAAGGCGGGCTACTGTTATGTAGGTGCTTTAAAAAGAGAAGAGAAAACTTTGATTGTTGCGCTGCTTGCCTGTGGCTGGCCAAATAATAAAACGTATAAGTGGAAAGATACGGTCAAGCTTATGGAGTATGGTCTGAATCAATATGAACAAAAATCATTGTTAGAACAGGGAACATTTTCTCTGCCCGAAACACTTGTGGTAGAAAATGGACAGGCAGATAAAATTGGAGGAGCAGCAAGCGTTCCTCTAAAAGTAAAGACCATACAAGATAAAACTCTTTTAATGCGAAAAGGAGAATCGGTTCGAGTCATTTATGAGGGAAGGACGAAGTTATCAGCACCGGTAAAAAAGGGAAGCTGTGTGGGAAGTTTAAAGTACATTGTAGGGGACTGCGTGTATTTAAGTCGTCCGGTTTATACCGCAAAAAGTGTGAAGGCAATTGATTATAAATGGTGTCTGGAAAAGATTGCAAAGCAATGGACATTTACTTTTTCGGATAACATGATAAAATAGAAGAAAGAGAAAAATTTAAGAAGAATTAAGAAGGATGTACTCTTAGAATGGAGGAAAGAATGTCAGGAATCATAATGAATTTTTCCGGAGTCTATAAGGAACAGGAGTTTTATCGGAACAGGCAAATAAAGGAGCGTGTGGAAGCAGAACAGGTGGAAGAGACAAACTGTTACTGTACCGAAGAAGCAGAAGAAAAAATTAAAAAATTGATAGAACCTTATCCGGCAAAAGGGATTCATTTTCTGGACTCCGGAAACTATCATTACGTGACAAAATTTTGGATGGAAAAACTAACAAAACCATTTGCACTGGTTTTGTTTGACCAGCATACCGATATGCAGGAGGCAGCGTTTTTCGGACTCCTTTCCTGCGGAAGCTGGGTAAGAGCAGCACTTGAACAAAATGAGCTGTTAGAAGCAGTCTGTGTGGTTGGACCTCCACAAAAGTCAATAGAAGAGGTCTTTAAAAACAGCAAAGAAGAACCTTGGATAGACAAAGTCTGTTTTGTTTCGCAAGAAGAATTAGAAGTGCGCAGACAAACAGCTTATGACAGATTTTTAAAAGAAAATTCTATTCCGGTTTATCTTTCGATTGATAAAGATATTTTAAGAGAAGAAGATGCCTCTGCAAACTGGGATCAGGGAAAAACAAGTCTCGAAGAATTACTGGCACTTGTAAAAAACTGTTTTGAAAAACAAACCATTGCAGGTGTAGATATCTGTGGAGAAAATGCGAAAAAAGAGGGAAACTGGGAAGCGTCGGAAGTTGAAAAAAACAACAAGACAAATTTGATTCTGTTAGAAACAATCGGACAGTGGATGAAAGAACAGGAAGTGAATCGTTGAAAAGAGAAGAAGAATTAGACCAGAAATTTTTGCTAAGTGGTCAGGAAAAAGTAAAACTGGAAATTGCATTAATGCGGTATTTTGAACTGGCAAAAGATAAAAATAAGGATTTACTATCAGAAATGGAACAGACTTATCAGAATTATCTGCTTAAGCGGTTTCGTCCGGCAATGGAAACCTTATTAGAACAAAAAGAAAACAAAAAAATGAAACAGCTATTTTTGCAAAAAGAGATGAGTCAGGGGCTTTTAGAAGAGTTACTTTTGATGGCATCAAAAGCACATAATACAGAAGCATTCTTATGGCTTTTAGAACAAAAACAGGCTCTTTATGGGTTTGAAAAAGGGGATATGGAATTATGAGGCAGGCAGAAGAAATTTCTAAGGATATCTGGAAACTGGCAAAGCAGGAAATTTCTTGTGCCTGCCCGTTTTTTGCTCCTTTATTGGAAAAGATAGAAATTTTAGGGCAAAATGAAAGCAAAAATTATGGGCTGGACGGGTTTCGAATGTGGTATGAACCGTTTGAACTTTTAAATATTTACCAGGAGCAGGGAAGAAAAAAAATCAATCGTATGCTTCTGCACAGCCTGTTTCATCTTTTGTATCTGCATCTGGCAGAAAAAAAGAAGGAGGAAACACGCTGGAATCTGGCATGTGATTTAGTAGCAGAGTATACGATTGACTATTTAAAACTTCCGTATCTGACAGGAGAGATGCAGGAGCAAAGAAAAGAAATCTATCAGAACTTTTGGAAAGAGGGAGAGGGAAAAACAGCAGGACAAATTTATGAAAGTTTGAACCGATATTCAGAGACAGAGATAGAAAATTGGGAGCGGATTTTTGCATCCGACTCTCATGAACTTTGGCGCAAACTGACTGAAGAAGAAATAGAAGGATTAAAAACACAGTGGGAAAAAATTATTGCAAAGACTGGTTCAGAAGGTGGATTTAGTAAAAATAAAGCGGGCACGCAAAAGGGGACAACAAAAGAGTGGTATGAACTGCAAAAGAAGAAAAGACGGGATTATAATCGATTTTTACAGCGCTTTTCAATCAAACGCGAAGAAGTACAGGCGGATTTGGACAGCTTTGATTATATTCCGTACCATTATGGACTCTGCATGTACCGGAATATGCCGTTTATTGAGCCTTTAGAGTATACAGAAACAAAACGGCTGGAAGAACTTGTCATTGCGATTGATACCTCAAGTTCCTGCCCAAGAGAAATGGTGCAGTTTTTTTTAGAGGAGACAGCAGGGATGCTGGGAAATCAGGGGAATTTCTTTAAAAAATTTACGGTTTATCTAATCCAGTGCGACAGTTTTATTCAGGATGTAGTATTAATTACAAGTATGGAAGAGTGGAAACGATACAGCAGGAATATAAAAATTCAGGGAAGAGGCGGAACGGATTTTCGACCGGTATTTGAATACATAGAAACGTTAAAACAAAAGAAAAAATTGAAGCATCTCAAAGGATTGATTTATTTTTCAGATGGAGATGGGATTTTTCCGAATCAGGAACCGGATTATGAAACTGCGTTTGTGTTTTTAGGAGAACCAAAAGAAAACATAAAAATTCCAAAATGGGTTCTTCCTTTAAGTTTAAGCCGGACAAAATAAGATAGAATTTCAAAACCTAGAAAGGGTCTAAACATACAGAAAAAAAGAAAAGAGGAAAAAAGATGAACATTGCGCAGGCAAAAGAAGAAATTAAAAATACTGTACGGATCTACACAAGAAAAAATGAAGACGGAAGTTATAAAATAGCTCCCGTTCATCAGCGACCGGTGCTGTTGATTGGACCTCCGGGGATTGGAAAAACAGCAATTATGGAACAGGTGGCAAAGGAATGTGAGATAGGTCTTGTTGCCTATACCATTACACACCATACGAGACAAAGTGCAGTAGGACTGCCATTAATTAAAAACGAAGTATTTGGTGGAAAAGAATACGCAGTGACCGAATATACGATGAGTGAGATTATTGCATCGGTTTATCAGTGTATAGAAAAACAGAGATATAAAGAAGGAATTTTATTTATCGATGAAATTAACTGTGTCTCAGAGACGCTTGCACCAACTATGCTTCAGTTTCTTCAGTGTAAAACATTTGGTACACATAAGATTCCGGATGGCTGGGTCATTGTGGCAGCAGGAAATCCGCCACAATACAATAAATCAGTTCGAGAGTTTGATATTGTAACATTAGACCGTGTAAAACGGATTGAGGTAAAAGAAGATTATTCTGTATGGAGAAACTATGCACTCAAAAATAAAGTACATCCATCGATTATTGCTTATCTTGACTTAAAAACCGAACAATTTTATAAAATTGAAGCCACGGCAGATGGCTATGCATTTGTAACGGCAAGGGGTTGGGAAGATTTATCCAGAATTTTATGGATGTATGAAGAATCAGAACTTGAGATTACTGTAGAATTTTTATTTGAATATCTTCAGCACGAAGAAGTTGCAAGAGGTTTTTTAGGATTTTATCAGCTTTGTAAAAGGATGAAAGAAGAATATGGGCTGATGCAGATACTAGAGGGAACGATAGGTGAAGAAAAGTTAGAGAAAGAAATTTTAAAACTCAAAGAGACAGAGTTTGATGCAAGAGTTGCAATTCTGACTTTTTTGAGTGATGGAATTCATCAAAAAATAGAAAGTTATGATAAAAAAGAACAGAAAGTCCGGATTCAGTATCAGGAAGCAAAAACACTTCTGGAGCAATTAGAAAACAAAAAAGAGACAGATCGTTTTTCTGAACTGTTAGAGAGAAAAATTGAGCAGGAAAAACATGCTTTTTTGGTAAAAAAAGAGCAGGGCTTACTGACAAAGGAAGAGAAATGGGAAAAAGAACAAAAAAGAGAATGGCTGGAAGAATTAAAAAATGCGTGGAAACAGTCCGGAACGAAGAGCGGAACAGAACAAGAGCTCATTCGTGCCTGTTTTAATCAGAAAAGAGAAGCACAAAAACAGGAAAAAGAAAAAATACAGGAAATTTTAGAACGAGCTTTTGACTTTACAGGGCGTGCATTTGGAGAGGGGCAGGAAAGTGCAATGTTTGTAGAGCGGCTCTCAATGGATGAACGTATTTTAAAATTTATTCAAAAAAATGGATGTAGTGCATATCAAAAAGCCGGAGCATGCATACAAGCAGAAAAACGTGAAGAGGAACTTCAAAACGAAATCCAGAATTTGACAAATTTCTTACAAAAATAACTTGACTATTTTTATCTAATTTATTATAATACACTTAACGAGAAAAATTATCAAAACAAAAATTAAATCTGGATAAAAAAGTTGAGTTACAGGAGGAAAAAAAGAATGAATGGATGTTTTGGATGTAACACATGTGCAAGTGCAGATAAACCACTGGAGGGATTTATCAGAAACCTGCCAATGGAAACTTCTCATCATAGAGTAGAGGGACAGAGTACAAAATGTGGATTTGGACTTCAGGGAGTCTGTTGTCGGCTGTGTTCCAATGGACCTTGTAGAATTACCCCGAAAGCGCCAAGAGGAATTTGTGGTGCAACGGCGGATGTCATTGTAGCACGTAATTTCCTGCGTGCGGTTGCAAGTGGTTCCGGCTGCTATATTCATATCGTTGAAAATACTGCATTAAATGTGAAGAAAACAGCAATGGAAAAAGGAGAAATCAAAGGAGAACGTTCCCTTAAAAGACTTGCAGATGCATTTGGTGTCCAGGGAAAAGATAAATGGGAAACCGCACAGATTGTTGCCGAAAAAGTAATTGCTGATTTATATAAACCAGAATATGAAAAAATGGAGCTGGTTGAAAAATTAGCTTATGCGCCTCGTTTTAAAAGATGGCAGGAACTTGGAATTCTGCCAGGTGGGGCAAAAAGTGAAGTGTTCCATGGTGTGGTAAAATGTTCTACAAACTTAAACTCGGATCCTGTTGATATGCTGACAGACTGTTTAAAACTTGGTATTTCTACAGGATTATATGGATTGACCTTGACTAATCTTTTAAATGATGTTCTGCTTGGAGAACCGGAACTTCGCATGGCACCGGTTGGACTGCGTGTAATTGACCCAGATTATATTAATATTATGATTACCGGACATCAGCACACTATTTTTGTTGATTTACAGGAAAAACTGATTTCAAAAGAAGCAGTAGAAAAAGCAAAAGCAGTTGGTGCAAAAGGCTTTAAATTAGTGGGATGTACTTGTGTGGGACAGGATTTGCAGCTTCGTGGTTCTCACTATACAGAAGTATTTGATGGACATGCAGGAAACAACTATACCAGTGAAGCAGTCCTTGCAACCGGCGCAATTGATGCGGTAATTTCTGAGTTTAACTGTACCCTTCCGGGAATTGAACCGATTTGTGACAGTTTAAAAATTAAACAAATTTGTCTGGATGATGTGGCAAAGAAAGCAAATGCTGAATTAAAACCGTTTGTATTTGAAGAACGTGAAACACAAAGTATGGAAATCATTGATGAAATTATAGAAGCTTATAAAGAAAGAAGAGGAAACGTAGAATTTAATCTGATGCCGGAACATGGAAATGACCATACCTTGACCGGAGTCAGCGAGCTGTCTTTAAAAGATTTCCTTGGCGGAAACTGGAAACCATTAATTGATTTAATTGTAGCCGGAGAAATCAAAGGAATTGCAGGGGTAGTCGGCTGTTCCAATCTGACAGCAGGCGGACATGATGTGTTATCCGTAGAGCTGACCAAAGAACTTATCGCAAAAGATATCCTTGTCTTAACTGCTGGATGTTCTTCAGGTGGAATTGAAAACTGTGGTCTTATGACACCGGAAGCTGCAAAACTTGCAGGTCCAAAACTGCGTGCAGTCTGTGAAAAATTAAATATTCCTCCGGTATTAAATTTTGGCCCATGTCTTGCAATCGGACGCCTGGAAATTGTGGCAACAGAACTTGCAGAAGCAATCGGCGTAGATATTCCACAGCTTCCACTGGTGCTTTCTGCAGCACAGTGGTTAGAGGAACAGGCACTGGCAGATGGCTGTTTTGGACTGGCACTTGGACTTCCGCTTCATCTTGGACTTCCGCCATTTGTAACCGGAAGCAAAACCGTAACCAAAGTATTAACGGAAGATATGAAGGAACTGACCGGTGGTCAGGTGATTATCAATGCTGACGCAAAAGAAAGTGCGGATATTTTAGAAAAAATCATAGAGGAAAGAAGAAGCGCATTAAACATCTGATAAAGGAGGGAACAGAAAATGAGACGAATTATGATTGACTCAGCTAAATGCGATGGCTGTAAAAGCTGTTCTCTTGCATGTATGCAAGCACATCGAGAAACACCGGGAACAATCTATGACTTAGATGTAACAGACTGCGCAAATGAATCCCGAAATTTTATTTATAAAAATCAGAAAGGCGGATATACTCCGCTTTTCTGCCGACATTGTGATAAACCGGAGTGTGTTATGTCTTGTATGAGCGGGGCGCTTACCAAAGATGAAAAGACAGGTCATGTCCAGTATGATGAGACAAAATGTGGTTCTTGTTTTATGTGTGTAATGAACTGTCCATATGGAGTGTTAAAACCGGATGAAAAGACAGGAATGAAAATTATAAAATGTGACTTCTGCATTGGAAAAGGAGAAGACCCAAGTTGTGTAAAAGCCTGTCCAAAAGAAGCAATCTGGGTAGAGGAGGTGTAGCGGATGAAGTATGTAATTATTGGTGTTGGAGCAGCAGGGATCATGGCTGCAAAGACAATACGAAAAGCAGATAAAGAATCTTCTCTTACTATGATTTCTCTTGATACCCAGGTTCACTCAAGATGTATGCTGCATAAATATCTTTCTCATGAAAGAAATGAAAAACAGTTAAGTTTTATTTCGGAGAATTTTTTTGAAGAAAATCAGATTATCTGGAATAAAGCACAGAGCGTAAAACAGCTTCATGTAAAAGAAAAGCAGGTCGAACTTTTAGACGGAACAAGAGTTGAGTATGATAAACTTTTAATCGCAACAGGCGCAAACAGTTTTATTCCTCCGGTTGGAAATTTAAGAGAGGCAAAAAATGTCTTTGGTCTTCGACATTTAAGTGATGCACAGGCAATTGACCAATCTGCCAAAGAAGCGGAGAATATTGTTATTATCGGTTCAGGTCTGGTTGGGCTTGACGCAGCTTATGGTCTGATGGAAACAGGAAAGAATGTTTCAATTGTTGAAATGGCAGACCGGATTCTTCCGGTACAGCTTGATAAGACAGCAGCAAAAGAATATCAGAAACGTTTTGAATCTGCAGGAGCTAAGTTTTATCTTGGAAGAAAAGCAGCAGAAACAAAAATGGATGAGAACGGAAAAATTACGACGGTTATTTTGGACAATGGAGAAGAATTAAAATCGGATTTGATTATTGTGGCAGCCGGAGTGAGAAGTGCAACAGCAGGTTTTGAGACAGAGGAAATCATAGTCGACAGAGGCATGAAAGTAGATGAGTTTATGCAGACAGGAGCAAAAGATGTCTATGCAGCGGGAGATGTAACCGGACTTTCCGGAATCTGGCCAAATGCTCAGAAACAGGGAGAAACCGCAGCACTTAACATGATGGGCGGACGTGTCCCTTATACGGATCGCTTTGCCGCTAAAAACACGATTAATTTCTTTGGATTAAATTCACTTTGCGTTGGCGAAATTGTACCAAAAGAGACAGATGTGGTGATTACAAGAGAAGATGCTTCTAACTATAAAAGAGTTATCATTCGAGATGGAAAAGTAGCAGGAGTACTGCTTCAGGGAGATATTTCCCATGCAGGAATCTGGCAGTACCTGATTAAAAATCAAATTTCGGTAGCGGGTATCAAAAAAGATATTTTTGCGCTGAATTTCAGTGATTTCTATGGAATCAAAGAAAATGGAGAATATGTCTGGAATTTTTAAAAAGGGGTTGACAAAGTCCGTATTTTCTGGGTATACTTTGTTTGTCTTAAGACAGAAATTTCAGATAGAAAAAAGCAGTGAGAGGAACAAGTAGTCACCGAAGGAATCTACAGAAAGCAGCCGGAAGATGAGAGGCGCAGAAAAACATTGGAAGATGAATACATCCTTAAGCTTTGCACCGAATGGCAGAGTTGCTTAGTAGGCTGTAACGGAGTGGCACTCGTTATTGTGCTCAAGTATCGCAAAAAAGCTGTACTTATAGAGGCAGGAAATGTGAGTTTTCTGTAAATAAAGGTGGTAACACGAAAGTGATAGACTCTCGTCCTTTTTAGAAAGGATGAGAGTTTTTTTATATCAAAAAAAGGAGAAAAAACAATGAAAATCTATGAAGAATTAGTTGCCAGAGGTTTAATTGCTCAGGTAACAGATGAAGAAGAAATCAGAGAACTGGTAAACAATGGAAAGGCAACATTTTACATTGGATTTGACCCGACCGCAGACAGTCTTCATGTTGGACATTTCATGGCATTGTGTCTGATGAAACGTCTGCAGATGGCAGGAAACAAACCGATTGCCTTAATCGGAGGCGGTACCGGTATGGTTGGAGATCCATCCGGTCGTACGGATATGCGTCAGATGCTGACAGAAGAAACGATTCAGCATAACTGTGATTGTTTTAAGAAACAGATGAGTCGTTTTATTGACTTCTCAGATGACAAAGCAATGATGGTAAATAATGCAGATTGGCTGATGAAATTGAATTATGTTGAAGTATTACGAGAAGTTGGTTCTTGTTTTTCTGTCAATAATATGCTGCGTGCAGAATGCTACAAACAGCGTATGGAGAAAGGATTAAGCTTTCTGGAATTTAACTACATGATTATGCAGAGTTACGACTTTTACATGTTATACCAGAAATACGGATGTAACATGCAGTTTGGCGGAAATGACCAGTGGAGCAATATGCTTGGCGGTACGGAACTGATTCGTCGTAAATTAAATAAAAATGCCTATGCAATGACCATTAATCTGCTCTTAAACTCCGAAGGAAAGAAAATGGGAAAAACGCAGTCCGGAGCTGTATGGCTTGATCCGAATAAGACTTCTCCGTTTGATTTCTATCAGTACTGGAGAAATGTAAGTGATGCTGATGTATTAAAATGCCTGCGTATGCTTACATTCCTGCCGTTAGAACAGATTGACGAAATGGATAAATGGGAAGGAAGCCAGTTAAATCAGGCAAAAGAAATTTTAGCTTATGAACTGACCGGACTTGTACACGGAGAAGAAGAGGCAAAGAAAGCGCAGGAAGGTGCAAGGGCATTATTCTCTAAAGGAAATGCAACAGATATGCCGACAACAGAAATCGAAGAGGCAGATTTGACAGAAGGAGAAGTGGACTTAATTACGTTGCTTCAGAAGAGTAATCTTGCGTCTACCCGTTCTGACGGCAGACGTGCCATCGAACAGGGTGGGGTTTCCATTGATGGTGAAAAAGTAACGGACATCAAATTTATGGTTGTAAAGGAAAACTTGGAAGGCGACGGTATTGTTATCAAAAGAGGTAAGAAGAAATTTGCAAAAGTAATTTTAAAGTAAGATAAAAGTAAGATACAAAAGCAACTATATTTGTCTTTTTTTCAGAAAGAAGAAAGGCAAAAATGGTTGCTTTTTACTGTATGGTGTGATAGTCTGATATCACAAAGTAAAAGGCGGATTGAACAAAAAACATTCGCAGCAAATCAACAGAAATCTATTCATTTTATTCAGTTACAAAATCAAAGATGAAATCTCATCGATTATCCACAATATAGAAATTTTATCAAAAAAAAGATACTGCTTCTATCCGCCTGAAACAGGAGGTCATCTATGAAAAAAACAGGAATTATTTTTAATGGACTTAAAGTACGTCAAAAACAAAGACAAATATGTGAAGAGCCAGAAAAAAATGCCATCCGTGAAGAAAATGCTTATGAAGTCAAAGAAAAAGAAGTCTGTCTTGATGTGACTTATTTTCTTACGTTTGCAGTGGTACATAATCCGGTATGCAAAGGTAAGATGAAACAATTTTCAGTTCTTCAGATTTTACATTATCAAAAGTTATTCGAAGCATCCAAATATCATGGAGAGTATTTTTTATCCTGTCTTGGATATGAAGAATATTATTATGCCCAGGTCGTGCTTGGAATGTTGTTTGAAATTCGAGAGGGCGAGAAAAAAGAGGCAAAAAAGAGTTATGAGAGTTTGATTGAGATGATAACGGCAGGCTGGTGTGAGGTCAGAGAGGAACTGTTTGAAAGACCAAGTGTAAAATTTCATAAAATTCAAGAATGGGCAGGTCTGTATACGGAACAGCCGGCAATGGGCTTAAGTCAGCTTTGTATTGTATATCTGTTGGCAGAAGTCTTTCAGGTGAAAATTCTTCCTGACACAAATTCTGCCCTGTTGTTTCAATGTATGTTAGATAGAAATACTATTTGGAACAGTCCAAAAGCAGAGGTTATGGAATATCCATTTCAAAATGCTAAAGCAGAACAAAAAAGTATGGAATTTTTACGAATTTTAAGAAAACAGATGAAGTATCCATATCGGGCAATTACCGGATTTTTAAACAAAAAAGAAGAAGAGTTTGATTATTACCTGCAGAATTTGTTCCATTTAGGAGGAATTGACCGGAATGTGATTTGTGGAGAGAAAATTGATAAACAGACATTTGAGATTTTAACGGAACTTGGAGGATTTGAAAATGAGCAGAGTTTAAAAGAATATGTCTATTCTCTTTATATTGTGTTGTTAAGTCAATATGTGTCAAAATGTCTGAATTATCTAAAAGTTCAGAATCCGGCAGTATGGGAAACAAAACGAATGGAAATGCAGGACAGGGAGGAAATTTTACTAAAAAAGATAGCGGAGCTGGAAAAAAGAAGTTGACAAATGAAAAAATGAGGACTATACTTATAACAAATTTAAGTGAATAGCACTTTAAACCGTTGAACAAGAGGAGTAAATAAAGAAATCCGTTAAAGCAGAGAGATCTGTTACAGAGAGTTGTAGATGGTGGAATTACAGCAATGTGAATTTTTATTGAATGGACTTGTGAGGGCAGCTTGAAATTTGAAAAAAAGTAGACGCTGACGGGAAATCCCAACCGTTATCAATGGGGCGTGTATGATAGTACATGGGAAGAGTGGTTCAGGAAAACCTGGATAATTTGGGTGGTACCGCAGGAGCGAGAAATAAAAAGGCTCTTGTCCCATTAGAGAAAATCTAATGGGACAAGAGCCTTTTTTAATTCATAAGAAATTTCGTCTTATGAATTAAAAAAACGCTCCGCAAGAATGTGCCTTGGTACATTCTTTGTTCTTGGATAGAAAACATATTCAGAAAGGATGGCAGATATGAAAATAACACCAGATTGCAATACAATATTAAAATTAGCAGAAGAATATTCGGTTGTTCCGGTCTGCAAAGAAATTTATGCAGATATCACAACACCGATTACTTTACTTAGAAAAATCTCTGCAATTTCAAAAAGATATTATTTGTTAGAAAGTATTGAAGGTGGCGAAACCTGGGGAAGATATTCCTTTCTCGGATATGACCCGATTATGCGTGTGACCTGCCGGTCAAATGAAGTGGTAGTTGAGAAAAAAGGAAAACAGGAAACTTATCAAACCGAAAAACCTCTGGAAATCATTCGTGAGATTATGAAAGATTACCGTTCACCGAAATTAGAGGGAATGCCGCCATTTACAGGAGGGTTTGTAGGTTATTTTGCTTATTCGATGATTGGATATGCAGAGCCGGTTTTAAAAATTAAAAAAGGAACCTTTCCGGATTATGATGTAATGCTGTTTGATAAAGTCATTGCTTATGACCATTTAAAACAGAAAATCTGTATTATCGTAAATATGAAAACAGATCGGGTAATGGAAAATTATGGAGAGGCAACTGCTGAAATTGCGAAAATTGCAGCTATGATTAAAAATGCATCGATTCCGGAATTTCCAAAGGAGATAGAAAATATTAATTTTACCTGTAACGTCAGCAAAGAGGAATATTGCAGTGTTGTAGAAAAAACAAAAGAGTACATTAAAGACGGCGATATTTTCCAGGCAGTTATTTCCAGACAGTTTACAAGTCCAATGAAAGGAAGCCTGTTAAATGCTTACCGTGTATTAAGAACAACCAATCCATCTCCTTATATGGTATATCTGCACTTTGATGAGGAAGAATTGATGAGTAGTTCTCCGGAAACTCTGGTTCGTCTGCAAAATGGAAGATTGACAACGTTTCCTGTAGCCGGTTCAAGACCAAGAGGAAAGAACCGAGAAGAAGATGAAGAACTTGAAAGAGATTTATTATCCGATGAAAAAGAGTTATCGGAACACAATATGTTAGTCGACTTAGGAAGAAATGACCTTGGAAGAATCAGTAAATTCGGTTCAGTTGACGTGACAAAATACATGATGATTCACAGATATTCCAAGATTATGCATATCTGTTCTCAAGTGGAAAGTGAGATTGAATCATCGAAAGACGGATTAGATGCAATTGAAGCAGTACTTCCGGCAGGAACACTTTCCGGAGCCCCGAAGATTCGTGCCTGTGAAATTATTGAAGAGTTAGAAAGCGAAGAAAGAGGAATTTACGGTGGGGCACTTGGATATCTCGATTTTGCAGGAAATCTGGATACCTGCATTGCAATTCGAATGGCAGTAAAGAAAGACGATAAAGTATATGTGCAGGCCGGAGGCGGTATTGTAGCAGACAGCGTTCCGGAAAAAGAATATGAAGAATCTGCAAATAAGGCAGCAGCCGTGATGCAGGCAATTCAAAATGCAGAGGAGGTAGACGAAGTATGATTCTTTTAATTGACAACTATGACAGTTTTACTTATAACCTGGTTCAGGTAATCGGAACAATTAATCCGGATATCAAAGTCATCCGAAATGATGCAATGAGTGTAGAAGAGATTGAAAAATTAAAACCTTCTCATATTATTTTATCTCCAGGACCGGGATATCCAAAAGATGCCGGTGTATGTGAAGAAGTGGTAAGAAAATTACAGGGAAAAATCCCGATTTTAGGGGTCTGCCTGGGACATCAGGCAATCTGTGAAGTATATGGTGCAAAGATTACTCATGCAAGAAAGTTGATGCATGGAAAGAAGAGTCGTGTAAAAATCGAAACCGAAAGTCCGATTTTTGCAGGAATGGAAGAAGAGATTGATGCAGCCAGATATCATTCTCTGATTGCAAATGAAGATACGATTCCAGGCTGTCTGCAGGTGCTTTCAACAGATGAAAACGGTGAAATTATGGCAGTAGGACATAAAGAATATCCGGTTTATGGATTACAATTCCATCCGGAATCTATTTTAACCCCGAAGGGAAAAACGATACTGGAAAATTTTTTGAATATAAAGGCAGGTAAAGGAGACAGACTTATGATTAAAGAAGCAATTCATACTTTGATGAATGGACAAGATTTGTCTTACGAGATGGCAAGAGAAGTTATGGAAGAGATGATGGATGGAACCGCAACACAGGCTCAGATGGGGTCTTTCTTAACTGCACTTCGCATGCGTGGTGAGACAATTGATGAAATTACGGCATTTGCGCAGGTGATGAGAGAAAAAGGTGTAAAAATCAAGCCGGAAAGAGAAGTCATTGATATTGTAGGAACCGGCGGAGATGAAGTTGGAACATTTAACATCTCGACTACTTCTGCTTTTGTGGTAGCAGCTGGTGGTGTTCCGGTAGCAAAACATGGAAACCGCAGTGTTTCAAGCAAAAGTGGTGCAGCTGATGTATTGGAAAATCTGGGTGCAAATGTGGCATTAGATGCAAAACAAAATGAAACTATCTTAAATCAGACAGGAATGTGCTTTATGTTTGCACCGGTTTATCATTCTTCTATGAAATATGCCGCACCGGTACGAAAAGAGATGGGAGAAAGAACAGTATTTAATATTTTAGGCCCACTTTCCAATCCGGCAGCGGCAACCATGCAGTTACTTGGGGTTTATGATAAAAAGCTGGTAGAACCACTTGCAAAAGTGCTTGGAAATCTTGGAGTTACAAGAGGTGTTGCAGTTTGCGGTTCAGATGGACTTGATGAAATTACCGTAACTGGAGAAACTACTGTTTGTGAAATTCGTTTTGGAGAAACAAAAACCTATACGATCTCACCGGAACAGTTTGGAATAAAGCGTTGTGAATTATCAGAGCTGATAGGTGGAACACCGGTTGAAAATGCACAGATTACAAGAGAAATCTTAACCGGAAAAGAAAGAGGAGCAAAAAGAAATGCAGTGTTGTTAAATGCCGGAATGAGCCTTTATCTCGGAATTGATGGAATTACGCTTGAAGAAGGTGTCAAGATGGCAGCCGATTTAATTGACAGTAAGAAAGCACTTGCGAAATTAGAAGAGTTTGTGAAAGTGACAAAGGAAGTATAAGGAGGAGCGCCGATATGATTTTAGACCAAATAGCGGCAGATACCAGGCTTCGTGTGGAGGCAAAGAAGAAAGAGATTTCTTTAGAAGAAGTAAAAAGAGACGCACAGAGCATGGAAAAAAATACAGGATTTCCGTTTGAGATAGCGTTGAGAAAACCGGACCTGAGTTTTATCTGTGAAGTAAAAAAAGCGTCTCCGTCGAAGGGAATCATTGCCGAAGAATTTCCTTATCTTCAGATCTCAAAAGAGTATAATGAAGCAGGAGCGGATGCAATTTCCTGCCTGACCGAACCGAAATATTTTCTTGGAAAAGATGAATATTTAAAAGAGATTGCAAAAGAAGTAAAGATACCGGTTTTAAGAAAAGACTTTGTAGTGGATGAATATCAAATTTATGAAGCGAAAATATTAGGTGCAAGTGCTGTACTTTTGATTTGTGCGATTTTAGAAGAAGAACAGTTAAAAGTTTATCTTCAAATTGCAAAAGAGCTTGGTTTATCTGCGCTTGTAGAGGCACATGATGAAAAGGAAATCAAGCAGGCAGTTCGTGCAGGCGCGAAAATTATCGGAGTGAATAACCGAAATTTAAAGGATTTTTCTGTGAATGTAGGAAACAGCACAAACTTAAGAAATTTTGTACCACCGGAAATTTTATTTGTGGCAGAAAGCGGAATCAAAGGACCAGAAGAGATTAAAGCTTTAAGAGAAAATAAAGTTGATGCGGTTTTGATTGGTGAAACCATGATGCGCAGTCCGGATAAAGCAAAAATGCTTCGTTTCTTAAAAGGGGAAGAACACCATGAAGAAAGTTAAGATTTGTGGTTTAAGAAGAAAAGAAGATATCTTAATAGTAAATCGTTTGAAACCAGACTATGTTGGATTTGTATTTGCAGACAGCTCCAGAAAAGTGACAAAAGAAGAGGCAAAAGCACTTTCAAAGCAGTTAGAAAAAGAAATTTGTCCGGTGGGAGTTTTTGTAAATGAAGAACCGGAGATAGTCGCCCAAATTGCGAATGCCGGAATCATTGACTTGATTCAGCTTCACGGAGAGGAAGACGAAGCATACATACAAAAATTAAAAGCATTTACCAATAAACCAATAATAAAAGCTGTGCGGGTGAGAAGCAGAGAACAGATTCAAAAAGTAGAATCTCTTTCCTGTGATTATCTTCTGTTTGATACTTATATCAAAGGACAGTATGGGGGAAGTGGAAAACCCTTTGATATCTCACTCCTAGGAGTGGTTTCAAAGCCATATTTTATCGCCGGCGGTTTAAGTGAAAGCAATGTGGCAGAAAAATTGAAAAACTGTGATGCATTTGCAGCAGATGTCAGCAGTGCAGTGGAGACAGATGGGTATAAAGACGAAAAAAAGGTACAGCAGTTTATAGAAGCAGTACGGAAAGGATAAAAAAATGAGTAAAGGAAGATATGGAAATTACGGAGGACAGTATATCCCGGAAACATTGATGAATGCAGTTTTAGAATTAGAGGAAGCATATGAAAAATATAGTAAAGACCCTGAATTTAATAAAGAATTAGATGATTTATTAAAAAATTATGCAGGTCGCCCATCTTTATTATATTATGCAGAAAAAATGACAAAAGATTTAGGCGGTGCAAAGATTTATCTAAAACGAGAAGATTTAAATCATACCGGTTCTCATAAAATCAACAATGTACTTGGACAGGTACTGCTTGCAAAAAAAATGGGAAAAACTCGTGTTATTGCAGAAACCGGAGCAGGACAGCATGGGGTGGCAACTGCAACCGCAGCAGCACTTATGGGAATGGAATGTGAAATCTTCATGGGAAAAGAAGACACGGACAGACAGGCATTAAACGTATTTCGTATGGAACTGTTAGGTGCAAAAGTACATGCGGTGACAAGCGGAACAGCAACTCTTAAGGATGCAGTAAATGAAACTATGCGTGAATGGACAAAGAGAATGGATGATACTCTTTATGTGCTTGGTTCGGTTATGGGACCGCATCCATTTCCAATGATTGTGCGTGATTTCCAGAAAATTATCGGAAAGGAAATTAAAGAACAGTTAAGAGAAAAAGAAGGCAGACTTCCAGATGCAGTGATTGCCTGTGTCGGTGGCGGAAGTAATGCAATGGGAACATTCTATGAATTTATTCCGGATAAAGAGGTAAAATTAATTGGATGTGAGGCAGCAGGACATGGAATTAATACCGATAAACATGCAGCGACTATTGCAAAAGGAAGCGAAGGAGTATTCCATGGAATGAAATCCTTGTTTTGTCAGGATGAATATGGACAAATTGCACCGGTATATTCGATTTCAGCAGGACTGGATTATCCGGGAATCGGACCGGAGCATGCAAATTTAAATGCAACCGGACGAGCTCAGTATGTTCCAATTACAGATGATGAGGCAGTAGATGCTTTTGAATATCTTTCAAAAACAGAGGGGATCATTCCGGCAATCGAAAGTGCTCATGCTGTTGCTTATGCAAGAAAACTGGCACCGACGATGGGAAAAGACCAGATTATTGTAGTGACCGTATCCGGTCGTGGAGATAAAGACGTTGCAGCAATTGCAAGATATAGAGGAGTGGAAATCTATGAGTAAAATAGCAAAAGCATTTGAGAACAAAAAAGCATTTATTCCGTTTGTAACGGCGGGAGACCCGACACTTGATGTGACAGAACAGTTATTATATGAAATGCAGAAAGCAGGAGCAGACTTAATTGAAATTGGAATTCCGTTTTCAGACCCGACAGCAGAAGGACCAGTCATTCAGGAGGCAAATGAAAGAGCGCTTGCTGAAGGATGCACAACGGATAAAATTTTTGATATGTTGAAACGTGCAAAAGAAAAAATTACGGTTCCAATGGTATTTTTAACTTATGTTAATCCGATTTTCACTTATGGAAAAGAACGTTTTATGAAACAATGTGTGGAAAGTGGAATTGATGGTCTGATTGTACCGGATATGCCTTATGAAGAAAGGGAAGAACTTGCACCGGCATGTGAAAAATACGGAGTGGACATTATTCCGCTGATTGCACCGACTTCTCATGAAAGAATTAAAATGATAGCAAAAAAAGCACAGGGATACATTTACTGTGTTTCGTCTTTAGGTGTAACCGGTGTCAGAAATGAAATTAAGACAGATATTGGGGCAATGGTAAAAGCAGTAAGAGAGACAACAGATGTTCCGTGCGCAGTCGGATTTGGAATTGCGACTCCGGAACAGGCTTACAAGATGGCAAAAGTTTCGGATGGAGCAATTGTGGGTTCTGCAATCGTTAAAATTATAGCAAAATATGGAAAAGACAGCGTTCCTTACGTAGGAGAGTACGTTAAAAGCATGAAAGAAGCCGTAGAAAAAGCGGATAAAGAAAGTAAATAATCCAGAAAATAAGTTTAAAACAGCCGATTCTATTAAAAAAGAGCCGGCTGTTTTTTCAGCTTGCAGATTAATAAGAAATTCACAATTTTTTAGTTGAAAAAAATTGAAAAACAGGTTACAATTAAAATCGGCAGAAATTGGTTTTGTTCTTCAACTCATTAGAGCGAAAAACCAAAATGTGGTTTCTGCGCGAACAGGATTCACTGTCAAATAGGTGCAGAAATCCGCAAATAAAAATATATGGAGGGCTGATCAATGAGTAATACAGCACAAAGCTTGGCAGGCAAAAGAATTGAAGCTTTGCTTGATGAGAACAGTTTTGTTGAGATTGGCAGTTGTGTAACAGCTAGAAGCACTGATTTCAACTTATCTGAAAAGGAAACACCATCTGATGGTGTTATTACCGGTTATGGCGTAATTGACGGAAGCCTGGTGTATGTATACAGCCAGGATGCATCCGTATTAAACGGAACAATCGGTGAGATGCATGCAAAAAAAATCGTAAGACTCTACGAACTGGCTATGAAGACAGGTGCTCCGGTTATCGGTCTTGTAGACTGTGCAGGTTTCAGACTTCAGGAAGCAACAGATGCATTAAATGCATTTGGTGAAATCTATGCAAAACAGGTTGCAGCTTCCGGTGTCATTCCTCAGATTACAGGAATCTTTGGAACATGTGGTGGCGGACTTGCGGTTATGCCAGGTCTTACAGACTTTACATTTATGGAAGAGAAGAAAGCAAAATTATTTGTAAACTCTCCAAATGCATTAGATGGAAATGAAATTTCCAAATGCGATACATCAAGTGCCAAATATCAGAGCGAAGAAAGCGGACTTGCAGATGTAACAGGAAGCGAAGATGAAATCATTGCAAAAATGAGAGAATTAGTTTCCCTGCTTCCATCAAACTACGAAGATAATTCTGCTTATGTAGAGTGCACAGATGATTTAAATCGTGTATGCCCTGAACTTGTAAACTGCGCAGGTGATACTTCTATCGCACTTTCTCTTCTTGCAGACAACCAGGAATTCTTTGAGGTAAAAGCAGATTATGCAAAAGATATGGTTGTTGGATTTATCCGTTTAAACGGAGCAACTGTAGGATGTGTTGCAAATCGCAGTGAAGTTTACAATGCAGAAGGAGAAAAAGCAGAGACATTTGATAATGTATTATCAGTAAGAGGATGCAAAAAAGCAGCTGATTTCGTGAAATTCTGTGACGCTTTTGAACTTCCGGTACTGACTCTGACAAATGTAAAAGGCTATAAAGCGACAAAATGTTCCGAAGCGAATATTGCAAAAGCAGCAGCATCTTTAACTTATGCATTTGCAAACGCAACTGTACCGAAAGTAAATGTTGTAGTTGGAGAAGCATTTGGAAGTGCTTACCTGACGATGAACAGCAAATCAACAGGAGCAGACATGGTATTTGCTTGGCCGGAATCCCAGATTGGTATGATGGATGCAAAGCTCGCTGCAAAAATTATGTACGCAGACAGTGATGCAGCAACAATCAATGAAAAAGCTGCAGAATATGCACAGCTTCAGTCAAGTGCACTTTCTGCTGCAAAGAGAGGCTATGTTGATACAATCATCGAGCCGGAAGATACAAGAAAATATGTGATTGGTGCTTTTGAAATGTTATTCACAAAAAGAGAAAATC
The DNA here is from genome assembly GCF_054657695.1 of Blautia stercoris. NCBI lineage: Bacteria > Bacillati > Bacillota > Clostridia > Lachnospirales > Lachnospiraceae > Blautia > Blautia stercoris. The sequence goes on along the minus strand of NZ_BAAHYF010000001.1, from coordinate 581,361 downwards.
GTCCAAGTAAAAAACACGGCACGGTTTAAGCGAGGTGAATTAATATGAAGCAGACATGGAAAAAAATCATTGGACTGATTCTGATTAGCGTATGTATCTTGGCAATGACCGCTTGTGGAAAGAACAGTAGTGAAGAAACAAGCTCTCTTACGATGCCGGATGAAGCATCTCAGCAGTCCTTAATCGAGAGTTTTGGAACTGTACTCCAGAATATTTCTCAGTTGGATGAAGCAAGCATTAAAAGCTATATGGAAGGCGATGATGCATTTAGTGCAGCGGCAGCTTCTGCTTGGGATACCAGCGGTTCTTCTTTAGGAAGTTTTGAAGAAGTTAAAGATGGTAAAATGGAAATCGACGATGACACTTATGTAGTTACTATTGATGCAAAGTTTGAAAATCGTGATGCAGATTGTGTGTTTATACTTGATAAAAATGGAACTCCTACCAGTGTCAGCATTGACCCTGTTTACAGCATGGGTGAAAAAATGGCACAGGCAGGTCAGAATACCGTTATGGGTATCGGAATCGTATTTATCATGCTTATCTTCTTAAGTTTCCTGATTTCTCTTATGAGATTTATCCCGAAACTGGAAGCAGCTTTATCAAAGAAAAACAAAGCACCAGAACAGGCAAAACCGGCACCGGTTGTTGCTGTTCCGGAAGTAGAAGAGGAAGAAGTAATTGATGATGGCGAACTGATTGCAGTTATCGCAGCAGCAATTGCGGCATCTGAGAATACATCGACGGACAGCTTTGTTGTTCGTTCAATCAGAAAGTCAAAAAAAGGAAATTGGCACAGAGCCTAATCACAGGAGGAAATGATTATGAAATCTTATACAATCACAGTAAATGGCGTTGCTTATGATGTAACAGTAGAAGAAGGCGCTGGAAACGCTGTAGCAGCATCTGCTCCGAAAGCAGCACCAAAGGCAGCACCAAAAGCAGCACCTGCAAAAGCAGCAGCTCCGGCATCCGCTGGTTCTGTAACAGTTGCAGCATCTGCAGCAGGTAAAATCGTAAAAATCGAAGCAAGCGTAGGTCAGGCAGTAAAAGCTGGAGACAGTATTGTAGTTCTGGAAGCTATGAAAATGGAAATTCCGGTTGTTGCTCCACAGGACGGAACCATTGCAAGTATTGACGTAGCAGTTGGTGATGCAGTTGAAAACGGTAGTACACTGGCAACTATGAACTAAAAATTTGCAAATAGAGTGATTTATTTGTAAGTTTGCGGTCGTAGATAGAAATCTGCGAAAAATACAGACAATGGGAGGTAATAAAATGTCTAGCATAACAGATACATTGTCCAATCTGCTTGGTCAGACAGCGTTTTTGAATCTGACATGGGGAAACTATCTGATGATTCTGGTTGCTTTTGTTTTCTTATTTCTGGCAATCAGACATGGATTTGAACCGCTGCTTTTAGTACCAATCGCATTTGGTATGCTGTTAGTTAATATCTATCCGGATATTATGTCACAGCCATATACGGATGCAGCCGGTATTGAACATGCAGGTGGACTTCTTCACTATTTCTATTTGATGGATGAATGGAGTATTCTTCCGTCACTGATTTTCATGGGTGTAGGTGCCATGACAGACTTTGGTCCGCTGATTGCGAATCCGAAGAGTTTCCTTTTGGGAGCAGCAGCACAGCTTGGTATCTATATGGCGTATTTCCTTGCAATCTTTATGGGATTCAATGGAAAAGCAGCAGCAGCAATCTCTATCATCGGTGGTGCCGATGGTCCGACTTCTATCTTCCTTGCAGGTAAGCTTGGACAGACAGCATTAATGGGACCGATTGCGGTGGCGGCGTATTCTTATATGTCACTGGTTCCAATTATCCAGCCTCCAATTATGAAGTTATTCACAACAGAAAAAGAACGTAAAATTAAAATGGAACAGCTTCGTCCGGTATCCAAACTGGAAAAAATCCTGTTCCCGATTATCATTACAGTTGTTGTTTGTCTGATTTTACCATCTACAGCTCCGTTAATTGGTATGCTTATGCTTGGTAACCTTTTCCGTGAATGTGGCGTTGTAAAACAGTTAACAGAAACAGCATCTAATGCTTTAATGTACATCGTAGTTATCCTTCTCGGAACATCCGTAGGTGCATCTACAAGTGCAGAAGCGTTCCTGAAACTGGATACTTTAAAAATTGTTGCTTTAGGTCTGGTAGCATTTGCAGTTGGTACAGCCGGTGGTGTTCTTCTTGGTAAAGTTATGTGTAAACTGACACATGGAAAGATTAATCCGCTGATTGGTTCTGCTGGTGTATCCGCAGTTCCTATGGCAGCCCGTGTATCTCAGAAAGTTGGTGCAGAAGCAGACCCGACTAACTTCCTGCTGATGCATGCAATGGGACCAAACGTTGCCGGTGTTATCGGTACAGCCGTAGCTGCTGGTACATTCATGGCAATCTTTGGTGTATAATTGAAGGAGGAAAATTAAGATGGCAGATGTGGTAAAAAAACCAATTAAAATTACAGAAACAATTCTGCGTGATGCGCATCAGTCTCTGATTGCAACAAGAATGACAACAGAGCAGATGCTGCCAATCGTAGATAAAATGGATAAAGTCGGTTATCATTCCGTAGAATGCTGGGGTGGTGCAACATTTGATGCATCTCTTCGTTTCTTAAAAGAAGACCCATGGGAAAGACTTCGTAAATTCCGTGATGGTTTTAAAAATACAAAACTGCAGATGTTATTCCGTGGACAGAATATCCTTGGATACCGTCCTTACGCAGATGATGTAGTAGAATACTTCGTACAGAAATCAATTGCAAACGGCATTGATATTATCCGTATTTTTGACTGTATGAACGATATCAGAAACTTAAAAACAGCAGTTTCTGCAGCAAACAAAGAAAAAGGTCATGCACAGGTTGCGCTGTCTTATACTTTAGGTGATGCTTATACTTTAGAGTACTGGACAGAAATGGCTAAAAAAATTGAAGATATGGGTGCAAATTCTATCTGTATCAAAGATATGGCTGGTCTTCTGCTTCCTTATAAAGCAACTGAACTGGTAACTGCTTTAAAAGAAACAGTAGATATTCCGATTCAGCTTCATACACACTATACTTCCGGTGTTGCTTCTATGACTTACTTAAAAGCAGTAGAGGCAGGTGTGGATGTGATTGATACAGCAATGTCTCCATTCGCTCTGGGTACTTCCCAGCCGGCAACTGAAGTTATGGTAGAAACATTTAAGGGAACTCCTTATGATACAGGATTTGACCAGAAACTGTTATCTGAAATCGCTGATTACTTCCGTCCAATCCGTGACGAAGCACTTGACAGCGGACTGCTCAATCCGAAGAACCTTGGTGTTAACATTAAGACTCTGTTATATCAGGTACCGGGCGGTATGCTTTCTAACCTGACTTCTCAGTTAAAAGAACAGGGTGCAGAAGATAAATTCTACGATGTATTGGAAGAAGTTCCAAGAGTACGTAAAGACCTTGGTGAATGCCCGCTTGTTACTCCTTCTTCTCAGATTGTTGGTACACAGGCTGTATTCAATGTTGTTCTGGGTGAACGTTACAAGATGGTTACAAAAGAAACAAAAGATGTATTAAGTGGAAAATACGGTGCAACTGCAAAACCGTTCAACAAAGAAGTACAGAAAAAATGCATCGGTAATACAAAACCGATTACCTGTCGTCCGGCTGACTTAATTCCGGCTGAGTTAGACACCCTTAGAGGAGAAATGGCACAGTGGTCTGAGCAGGAAGAAGATGTATTAACTTACGCATTATTCCCACAGGTTGCAACAGAATTCTTTAAATACAGAGAAGCTCAGGAAACAAAAGTAGACCCGAAAATGGCAGACACAAAAAATGGAGCTTATCCTGTATAAATAAGATTAAATTTTCCGAAGGCGAATCGTATGGAAATACGGTTCGTCTTTTTGTTTTAGACATAAAATTCTTTTGCGTTTAGTAAAATTCAGATGAAAAATAATTAAGTTCGTGTTATAATATAAACTTAATGAAAGCATTACTATAGAATGTTTTAAGACAGGAAAAGAGGTTAAGGGGTAAAGTATGGGGACGGAAGAGAACTTACTTAGCAGGATGAATACACAGTATCATAAATTTAGCAAAGGTCAGAAAAAATTAGTATCGTATATTACGGACAATTATGATAAGGCTGCTTTTTTTACGGCTGCAAAGTTAGGAGAAACGGTTGGAGTAAGTGAGTCAACAGTCGTTCGTTTCGCAATTCATTTAGGATATAAAGGATATCCGGAGTTTCAAAAGGCACTGGAAGAGTTGGTGCGGAACAAGTTAAATTCAATTCAGAGAATGGAAGTGACTTATGGAAGAGTTCCACAGTCTGAAATTTTAGATACGGTACTTCGAGCCGATATTGAAAAAATCAAGCTGACAATGGAAAATATAGACCATAATGCGTTTGAACTTGCAGTGGAGACCATTCTTGAGGCAAAGAGTATTTATATTGTAGGAATCCGCAGTTGTGCACCACTGGCAAGCTTTTTGGGATTTTATTTTAATTTATTATTTGATAATGTACATTTGATGCATACAAACAGTTCAAGTGAATTGTTTGAACAGATGATTCACATCAGCAAGGACGATGTGATTATTGGAATTAGTTTTCCAAGGTATTCGATGCGTACATTAAAAGCGCTTGAGTTTGCAAATAATAGAAATGCAAAAGTAATTACATTGACAGACAGCATTCATTCACCAATGAACTTATATTCTTCTTGTAACTTGATTGCGAGAAGTGATATGGCGTCAATTGTAGATTCACTTGTTGCACCTTTGAGTGTGATTAATGCGTTAGTAGTCGCACTTTGTATGCGCAAACAAAAAGAGGTGACTGCTACGTTAGAAGATTTGGAAAAAATTTGGGATGAATATCAGGTGTATAATAATGATGAAATTAATCTTGCGGATGGGAAAGAAATTGAAATTCGTAATCCGGATGAGTTAGAAGATTAAAAGGAGTGTTTCATGACAAAAATAGCAATCATCGGTGGCGGTGCTGCCGGAATGTATGCTTCTGTTTTTCTTGCCGAAAAGGGACACGAAGTACATGTATTTGAAAAGAATGAAAAACTTGGAAAAAAATTATTTATTACGGGAAAGGGTCGGTGCAATGTAACCAATGACTGTGATGAAGAAACATTTTTTTCCAGTGTGATTACCAATTCAAAATTTTTGTATAGTTCTTATTATGGATGTACAAGTCAAAATGTAATGGATTTCTTTACCTCAATTGGGGTAAAACTAAAGACAGAACGTGGAAACCGGGTATTTCCGGCTTCAGACCATTCTTCAGATATTATTCGGGCATTAGAACATAAAATGAGAGAGACAAAGGTTCAGGTTCATCTAAGAACAGAGGTAACCGATATTTTATCTGAAGAGAACTGTATCAAATATGTGGTGACTGCAAAGGGAAAAGAAGCCTTTGATAAAGTAATCGTTGCAACGGGCGGATATTCTTATCAGGCGACTGGCTCGACAGGAGATGGATATCGCTTTGCAGAAAATACCGGACATAGTGTGACAAAAATCCGACCGGCATTAGTTCCACTAGAGGTAAAGGAAGATTATATCACAAAACTTCAGGGACTGGCTTTAAAAAATGTACAGCTGACCATCAAAGACCAGAAAAAGAAATTGTATGAAGAGTTTGGAGAGTTGTTGTTTACTCATTTTGGAGTGTCGGGTCCGCTTGTTTTGACAGCAAGTTCAAAGATTGGAAAACAGCTTGAAAAAAAAGGCAGTCTTTTAGCTGAAATTGATTTAAAGCCGGCAGTTTCAAAAGAACAGCTCGATGCAAGAATTTTAAGAGAGTTTGAAACAGTTAAGAATAAGCAGTTTAAAAACGCAATTGGAGGTCTGTTTCCGGCAAAATTAGAACCGGTTATGATAGAAATTTCTAAGATTTCGCCGGAAAAAAAGGTCAATGAAATTACAAAAGAAGAAAGAAGAAGATTTATTGATCTAATCAAAGCATTTCCATTTACGATTACAGGAATGCGGGACTTTAATGAGGCAATTATCACACAGGGCGGAGTAAAGACAAAAGAAATAAATCCGTCTACAATGGAGTCAAAAAAAGTAAAAAATTTATATTTTATTGGAGAAGTGCTTGATTTGGATGCAGTAACAGGTGGATTTAATCTTCAGATTGCCTGGTCAACCGCTTATGCAGCAGTAAGCGCAATCTGTATGGAAGAATGAAAACAAGATTTGGTTAAGATGAAGTTAAGCTAAAGGAGAGAGAAAATGGCATTTAGTATTGCAATAGATGGACCGGCAGGGGCTGGAAAAAGTACAATCGCAAAGGAACTGGCAAAACGCCTTTCATTTGTTTATGTAGATACTGGTGCAATGTACCGTGCAATCGGATTGTATCTGCTTAGAAATCAGATTTCACCAAAAGATGAGAACTCTGTGGAAAAAGCATGTAAAGAAATTCAGATATCCATTTCTTATGAAGATGGGGTTCAGCAGGTCTTTTTAAACGGAGAAAATGTAAGCGAAGAAATTCGAAAAGAAGAAGTAGGAAATATGGCTTCGGCAGGTGCAAAGAACCGGAAAGTCCGCGAAAAACTGGTAGAGCTTCAAAGAGAACTGGCTGCTAAGGCTGATGTTGTAATGGACGGAAGAGATATTGGAACATGCGTTTTGCCAAATGCGAATGTAAAGATTTATCTGACTGCCAGTGTGCATACAAGAGCAGTGCGTCGTTATCAGGAATATCTTGCAAAAGGTGAGAAGATAACATTAGAAGAAGTGGAAAAGGACATTGAAAACAGAGATTATCAGGATATGAATCGTGCTATTTCTCCGCTTAGACAGGCAGAGGACGCAGTATTATTAGATTCTTCCGATATGGGAATTGAGGAAGTATTAGAGACAATGATTTCCGTTTATGAAAAAAGTAAATAAAAAAGAGGTTTAAAAAGTGGAAGTAAAAGTAGCAAAGACGGCGGGGTTTTGTTTTGGTGTCAAGCGGGCAGTAGAAAAAGCTTATGAGGTCGCTGAGAAAGAACAAAAAGATGTTTATACTTACGGACCGATTATTCATAATGAAGAGGTAGTAAATGATTTAGCCCAAAAAGGAGTCCATGTCATTGAAACAGAAGAGGATTTAAAAAAACTGCAAAATGGTATTGTAATTATCCGTTCCCATGGAGTTCCAAAAAGAATATATTCCCTGCTTGAAGAAAAAGAGATCGAGTATGTGGATGTTACCTGCCCGTTTGTCTTAAAAATACATCGAATTGTGGAAAGAGAAAGTAAAGCCGGACGGCATATTGTAATTATTGGAAATGAGGCACATCCTGAAGTAGAGGGAATTCGTGGTTGGTGTGAAGGAGAATCTACTGTGATAAAAACAAAAGAGCAGGCAGAAAAATTTCTGGAATCACCACCCGAAAAGGTGTGTATCGTCTCTCAGACGACATTTAATTACAAGAATTTTCAAGAATTAGTTGAAATTTTAGCCAAAAAGAGGTATGATAAACTTGTTTTAAATACAATTTGCAATGCAACTAGTGAGCGACAGGCCGAAGCTGCAGAAATTGCAAAGACAGTAGACGCCATGGTTGTCATTGGAGGCAGGCATAGCTCAAACACACAAAAGCTGTATGAGATATGCAGTGGCGAATGTAAAAACACCTACTATATACAGACACTTGCTGACTTGGATTCTGATAGTTTTCAATCCATTCAATGTGTTGGTATTACAGCCGGGGCGTCAACCCCAAATAAAATAATTGAGGAGGTTTCAAAACATGTCAGAATTAAGTTTTGAACAGATGTTAGACGAATCATTTAAAACAATCAGAAACGGAGAGGTAGTGGAAGGTACTGTCATCGGCGTAAAAGAAGATGAAATCATCTTAAATATCGGATACAAAGCAGATGGTATTATTTCAAGAAATGAATATTCAAACGATTCCAATCTTGACCTTACTACAGTTGTATCTGTAGGTGACACAATGGAAGCAAAAGTCCTCAAAGTAAATGATGGAGAAGGTCAGGTTCTTCTTACTTACAAGAGACTGGCTGCTGAAAAAGGAAATAAGAGACTGGAAGAAGCTTTTGAAAATAAAGAAGTATTAACAGCAAAAGTAACTCAGGTATTAGATGGCGGTTTAAGCGTACTGGTAGAAGATACAAGAGTATTTATTCCGGCAAGCCTCGTATCTGATTCTTATGAAAAAGATTTAACAAAATATCAGGACCAGGAAATTGAATTTGTAATCACAGAATTTAATCCAAGACGTCGTCGTATTATTGGTGACCGTAAACAGCTTTTAGTTGCTAAAAAAGCAGAAATGCAGAAAGAACTGTTTGCAAGAATCAAACCGGGCGATGTTGTAGAAGGAACAATCAAAAATGTAACAGACTTTGGTGCATTCATCGATTTAGGTGGAGCAGATGGTCTTCTTCATATTTCTGAAATGTCCTGGGGCAGAGTAGAAAATCCGAAGAAAGTATTCAAAGCCGGAGATCCAATCAAAGTATTAATCAAAGATATCAACGGAGATAAAATTGCTCTCAGCCTTAAATTTGAAGACCAGAATCCTTGGTTACATGCAGCTGAAAAATATGCAGCTGGTAATGTAGTAGAAGGAAAAATTGCACGTATGACAGATTTTGGTGCATTTATCGAGTTAGAACCGGGTGTAGATGCATTGCTTCATGTATCTCAGATTTCCAGAGCACATGTTGAAAAACCATCTGATGTACTTTCTGTAGGACAGGTTGTAACTGCAAAAGTTGTAGACTTCAACGGAGAAGAAAAGAAAATCAGCCTGAGCATGAAAGTATTAGAACCGGCAGTAGAAGAGACAGCAGAAACAACAGAAGAATAATAAAATAATAAAAATGTAACAACGAGAAAAAAACGGCTGCTTAGAGGCAGTCGTTTTTTATTTTTCTATTTCTTTGGAAGATTTTTTAAAAATTCTCTTAAAAATTCCTGCTGCATTTCGGGTGAAGCAGAAAATTCTGAAGTCCACTGAATATAAATTTCTTTACTCTCATAATCGGTCTTAAATTGAGAAAGATTTGGATTACCATAAGCACGCAGAAAAAATCCGGAAATCTTTTTATAGCAGTTGGAAGCTTTTGCCTTTTGACGGCAGGACGAATCGACATAAGAAGCAATGGATTTATGAACCGCTTCATCCTCAAGAGGAAGATAATAATAATTTTTATAATTTTTGTAGAAGTATCTTAATGTTCCAGATAAAAGAGGCAGTTTTAATTTTCCCGTATGCCCGGAGAAAGTGAGAGAGAACATTTCTAAGTGATAAGAAAAATCAGTCGGAAGAACAGATGGCAGTGAAAATTGAAATAAAATATCTGTGCGGATATCGCCATTTAAAGTTGTGCTTTTTAAAATATGACTTTGAATGAATTCAAATTTACCATTTAGGACAGCTTTTAAAATATCAAGAGAGAGCAGATGGAACATTCCTTCTATATCATCATGGTTATGAAGGAGAAGCAGGTTTTGATCCTCTTTTTTATGCAGAGAAGCAAAGGAATGAAAGACCTGAATTAATTGTTTTCCGTCCATGGTATCAAGTCTTTGATAATGGCAGAGAGGTTCCAGTGTTCTCTGTTTAAAATCAGAAACCGGAAGTAAAAATGAAATTGGACGCAGAGTCCGATATAAATCGATAGATTTCATTGAAAGAAGAGGGGATGAAACCTGATATTGTGTGGACTTATGAAGTAAATATGGGATATCAAAAGTAGTTCCATTAAAATGAATCAGACAGTCACGGTCTGAGCAAAGCTTATAAAAGGACTGTAAAAGTGCTGTCTCTTCTTCGGAAGTTTCATGTTCAGCCAGAAATTGATAAAGTTTGAACGAAGTTTTTTCAAAGACTGCAGCTCCAATTAGGTAAAGATGACTGGTTTTATGGCTTAATCCAGTCGTTTCAATATCGAAAAATAGAGTTCGTTCTTTTGAAATGGAATTTTTTTGGAAAAAATGATCTATGCAATTATAATAAAAATTTGAATAAAAACTAGCTATTGTTAACATATTAACAAACATCCTTTCGATATGTACTAAAAATAATACGAAAAATTTACTAAATTTTATAGAGAAATTACAAAAAAAATGTTATATTATTATAAGAGAGCAAAAAGGAGGTAATATGGAAGTTAAAATTGCGGGAGTCTCTTTGTATTATATCATAAACTGGTTTTTTATCTACAGCTTTCTGGGATGGGTGTGGGAATCCTGTTACGTGTCCGCAAAAGCAAAAAAGATAATAAACAGAGGTTTTATAAATGGTCCATTGTGTACCATTTATGGGTTCGGAGCAATCAGTGTATATTTAATCTTGAAAGATTTTGACGAAAATATACTGATTTTGTATTTCGGTGGAGTGATTGTTGCAACGGTGTTAGAGTACATAACAGGCTGGCTGATGGAAGCGATTTTTCATACCCGATGGTGGGATTACAGTAAAAAGCCATTTAATCTTCAGGGATATATCTGTCTGGGGTCATCCATTGCCTGGGGTGCATTTACGGTGTTACTGTTTTATGTATTTCAGCCGTTTGTGGAATGGATTACAGGACTTTATCCTGTGTCTGTGGGAAAAGTTGGAATTTCCATTGTAAGTGTGTTATATGCAGTTGACTTTGGAAGTTCTGCAGTAACAGCGTTCAATTTAAGCAAAGCCTTTGGAAAAGTGGAAGATATGCTGGAGGATTTAAGTGGTTATCTTCATACAACCAAATTATATGAGACAAAAGAGGAAGTTCGTGAGAAACTGGATGAATTACGTGTGATAAATGCATCAGAACTGGCAGAGCGCATTGCAGAGAAGAAAGCAGAATTTTCATCACAGCTTGAGAAAAAACAGCTGCAATTGCCGGAAACTTATGAAGGAATGCGTGCAGAACTGGAAAAACGCATGGATGAATTTAAAGAAAAATATATCACGATTCGTAAAGAGACCAATCCTGTTAGAAAACGTATGATACAGGCGTATCCCGGATTGAAGACTGAATTCAGACATCATTTAGAAAGAAAGTCTGGAAAAAGACATGAAAAACGAATTTCAAAGTAAAGGAGGAACTATATATGGCGTTTTTAACCTTTAGGGGTGGAGTACATCCTTATGACGGAAAAGAACTGTCAAAAGAAAAACCCATAACGGACTATGCTCCGGGAAAAGAGCTGGTTTATCCATTATCCCAGCACATTGGTGCTCCGGCAAAACCGGTCGTTAAGAAAGGAGACCATGTTTTGGCGGGACAGATGATTGCGGAGGCGGGCGGATTTGTATCTGCACCGATTCATGCATCTGTTTCAGGAACAGTGACTGGAATTAAAAAAATTCTCAATAATATGGGAAGCAAAGTAGATGCGATTATTATTGAAAATGATGAGCAATATGAAAGTGTACCGGATCAGGTGACGGAGTCTCTTGATTCACTTTCAAAAGAAGAAGTTTTAAATAAAATCCGCGAGGGCGGAGTAGTTGGTATGGGTGGAGCAGGTTTTCCGACTCATGTAAAGCTTTCTCCAAAAGAGCCGGATAAAATTGAATATGTACTGGTAAATGGAGCCGAATGTGAACCATATCTGACTTCTGATTACCGCCGTATGATGGATTATCCAGATGAAGTAATCGGTGGCTTGAAATGCATGTTGAAATTATTTGATAATGCAAAAGGCTGTATCTGTATCGAGGATAATAAGCCGGATTGTATTGCAAAGATGACAGAGTTAGTAAAAGATGAACCGAGAATTGAAGTAAAAACATTAAAAACAAAATACCCGCAGGGTGCAGAGCGTTGTCTGATTTATGCAGTGACAGACAGAGAGATTAACTCTTCTATGCTTCCGGCAGACGCAGGATGTGTGGTAGATAATGTCGATACGGTATGTGCTGTTTATCGTGCAGTTATGTTTGGACGTCCGGTTACTGAAAAAATCGTAACAGTAACCGGTGATGGAATCGCAAATCCGCAGAATTTCCGTGTAAAAATCGGAACCAGTTTTGCGGATCTGATTGAAGCGGCAGGCGGATTAAACGAGCCGGTAGAAAAGGTTATCTCTGGTGGTCCGATGATGGGATTTGCCATGTATGACTACCATGTTCCGATTGTAAAAACTTCTTCTGCTATTTTATGTTTAAAGAAAGATGAAGTAACAGCAGTAGAAGCAACAGCGTGCATTAACTGTGGTCGTTGTGTCAGTGCGTGTCCGGCAAGACTGGTACCGTCAAGACTGGCGACTTATTCAGAACATGGACAGGAAGAACAGTTTGTAAAACATAATGGACTGGAATGTGTAGAATGTGGATGTTGTAGTTTTGTCTGTCCGGCAAAACGTCATCTGACTCAGTCTGTACGTTCTATGAGAAAGATGGTTCTTGCAAACCGTAAAAAGGCAAAATAGGAGGAGAAAAAGATGAGTGATTTTCTGCATGTATCATCTTCGCCTCATGTAAGGTCGAAGGTGAGCACGGACGGCATAATGAAAACAGTATTACTTGCATTGCTGCCTACCACATTATTTGGAATTTATAATTTTGGTTTGCATGCACTGCTTTTAATTCTGGTTTGTATGGCGACCTGCGTGGCAACAGAAGCCGTTTATGAAAAAATTGTAAATAAAAAAAGTACAATAAAGGATTGCAGTGCACTGGTAACCGGTTTGTTGCTGGCTCTGAATCTTCCACCAAAAGCTCCGTGGTGGATTGCCGTTGTAGGTGGTATTTTTGCTATCTTAATTGTAAAACAGCTCTTTGGAGGTCTGGGACAGAACTTTATGAACCCGGCGCTTGCAGCAAGATGTTTTCTGTTAATTTCCTTTACCGGAAGAATGACAGATTTTACGGTACCGGATGGCGCATTTGGAAAAGTGGTAGATACGGTATCTGGTGCAACTCCACTGGCAGCGGTAAAAGCCGGTGAAAGTGTAAATCTGATGAGCCTGTTTATCGGTAATACAAAAGGTACAATCGGTGAGACATCCGCACTCGCAATTTTAATTGGTGCAGCAATCCTGCTTGCAACAAAAGTAATTGATTTGCGTGTTCCGCTTACTTACATTGGAACATTTGCAGTTTTTGCACTGTTATTTGGCGGACATGGATTTAGCATCAGCTATCTTGCAGCAGAGCTGTTTGGTGGTGGCTTGATGTTAGGTGCATGGTTTATGGCAACAGATTATGTTACCACCCCAATTACGAAAAACGGACAGCTGGTTTATGGTGTGTGTCTGGGTATCTTTACCGGAATTTTCCGTATTTTTGGCGGTTCAGCAGAAGGAGTTTCTTATGCGATTATCTTCTGTAACCTGTTAGTACCGTTGATTGAAAGAGTAACTATGCCGGTTGCTTTTGGAAAAGGAGGTAAGAAATCATGAAAAAAGATTCGATTGTAAGAGATACGTTGATTCTTACCGTAATCACATTGATTGCAGGTCTGCTTCTTGGACTGGTTTACCAGATTACAAAAGAGCCGATTGCACAGCAGGAAGAAAGTGCAAAAACAGAAGCATATAAAGCCGTTTTTGCAGAAGCAGATTCCTTTGAGCCAATTGTGGAAGCAGAAGATGCTGACCTTTCCGCTTATCTGGAACAGAATGGTTTTTCCCAGAGTATTAATGAGATCATGGAAGCAAAAGATGCGAGTGGAGAAGTGTTAGGTTATGCAATTAATATTACGACTCCGGAAGGATATGGCGGAGATATCACTTTTTCACTGGGTGTTAAAAATGATGGAACGTTAAATGGAATTGAAATTTTAAGCATCAGTGAAACTGCCGGTCTTGGTATGAATGCAACAAAAGATGACTTTAAAAACCAGTTTAAAGACAAAAAAGCGGAAGAATTTAAAGTGACAAAGACCGGTGCACAGTCCGAAGATGAAATTGATGCATTAAGTGGTGCGACCATTACTTCAAGAGCAATGGTTGGAGGCGTAAACGCAGGTCTTTGCGCATTTCGATATGTAGAGGAGGGAGAATAGGATGAAACAGAATACACCTGTTGAGCGTTTGTATAACGGTATCATAAAGGAAAATCCTACCTTTGTCCTGGTACTTGGTATGTGTCCGACACTTGCGGTTACAACAGCAGCTATCAATGGTATCGGCATGGGACTTACAACTACGGTAGTACTTATGATGTCGAACTTATTTATATCACTTCTTAGAAATGTAATTCCGGATAAGGTACGTATGCCGGCTTATATTGTTATTGTTGCATCTTTTGTTACAATGGTTCAGCTTTTACTTCAGGGTTTTATTCCATCTTTGTATGATGCACTTGGAATTTACATTCCTCTGATTGTAGTAAACTGTATTATCTTAGGAAGGGCAGAAGCTTATGCTTCTAAAAATCCTCCGATTCCATCTTTATTTGATGGTATGGGAATGGGACTTGGATTTACCTTATCCATTACAATTCTTGCAGCGTTCCGTGAATTAATCGGAGCTGGAACCGTATTTGGAGTTCAGGTAATGCCGAAGGCTTACGAACCGGCAACCATTTTTATTTTAGCACCGGGAGCATTCTTTGTGCTTGCATTTTTGGCAGCGATTCGTGCAAAATTACAGGATAAGAAACCCGAAGGAGAAAGACACGAAATCCATTGCATGGAAGGTGCTTGTGCTTCCTGTGGTAATAAATCCTGTCATAAACAGTAAAGGAGGAAAGGCGCAATGAAAGAATTACTTATTATCGGAATCAGCGCAGCGATTGTAAATAATGTCGTGCTGAGCCAGTTCCTTGGACTGTGCCCTTTCTTCGGCGTATCCAAGAAAATAGAAACAGCAGCAGGTATGGGCGGAGCAGTTATCTTCGTTATTACCTTATCATCTTTTGTGACAAGTTTGATTTATAAATACATACTGGCAAATCCGCATGTTAATATGCAGTTTTTACAGACTATCGTATTTATTCTTGTAATTGCAGCTTTAGTACAGTTTGTAGAAATGTTTCTTAAGAAATCTATGCCGGCACTCTATCAGAGTCTGGGTGTATATCTTCCATTAATTACAACAAACTGTGCGGTACTTGGTGTTGCAGTTATCAACGTACAGAAAGAGTATAATGTACTTCAGGGAACGGTAAATGGTTTTGCAACTGCTCTTGGTTTTACAATTTCAATTGTACTGATGGCAGGACTTCGAGAAAAAATGGAATACAACGATGTACCAAAATATTTCCAGGGATTCCCGATTGTATTATTGACAGCCGGTTTAATGGCCATTGCATTCTTTGGCTTTTCTGGCGTAATCTAAGGAGGCACGGAGTATGATTACAGGTATTGTAATTGCAGCAGTTTTAGTAGGTGGCGTGGGCCTCTTTATCGGAGTGTTCCTTGGACTGGCCGGAAAGAAATTTGCTGTAGAAGTAGATGAAAAAGAAGTTGCGGTAAGAGAACAGCTTCCTGGAAATAACTGTGGCGGATGTGGTTACCCAGGATGTGATGGTCTTGCAGCGGCAATTGCAAAAGGAGAAGCTCCGGTCAATGCATGTCCGGTCGGCGGAGCACCGGTTGCAGCGAAAATAGCGGCTGTAATGGGAGAAGAAGTAGGAGAAACCGTTCGTACAAGTGCGTTTGTAAAATGTCTTGGAGATTGTGAAAAAACGACTTCTCTTTATGAATATGCAGGTGAAGAAGATTGTAAAATGGCAGCTTTGATGCAGAGCGGTGGTAAAAAATCCTGTGGATTTGGCTGTCTTGGTTATGGAAACTGTGTGAAAGTGTGTCCGTTTGATGCAATTCATATCATAAATGGGATTGCAAAAGTGGATCAGGAAAAATGTAAATCCTGCGGAAAATGTGTTGCAGAGTGTCCGAAACATCTGATTGAAATCATCCCTTATGGACAGCATCAGGTTGGATGCAGTTCCAAGGAAAAAGGAAAAGAGGTCATGGGAGCATGTAAAGTGGGCTGTATCGGATGTAAGAAATGTGAAAAAGAATGTCCGGCAGGAGCAATCACAGTTACAGATAATGTAGCTCATATTGATAAAGAAAAATGTACGAATTGCGGTAAATGCAAAGAAGTATGTCCTAGAAAAGTAATTGCATAAAATGAGTCCAAAGAGCCAAAATGCGAACATATATTTGCATTTTGGCTCTCTTTATGTTAGAATGGAAAAATGAAAATAAATAAAAAAGATATGATATTAATTGGAGGAGTATTACTGCTCGCTTTGATTTTCTGGTTGATTCCTTTTATAAATCAGAAGAAAGATTCTCTTCAAAAAGAAGAACAGCAGGGGATGCTCAAAATTACGGTGGATGGAAAACAGTATGGTACATATTCACTTTCAAAAAACCGGACAATAGAAATCAATGATACAAATATCTGCGAAATAAAGGATGGAAAGGTGACAATGACAGAAGCAGACTGTCCGGACAAGTTATGTATTCATCAAAAAGCGATTTCTACAAAGGGAGGAACAATAGTGTGTCTGCCAAACAAAGTGGTATTGGAAATCGAGAGCAGTGAAAAACCAGATAGTATTACTTATTAAGAAAAATAAGATATTGGAATTTAGAGAGAATGAATGAGATAATAATAAAAAAGACAGCATATTTAGGCATATTTTCTGCAATTGCAATTATATTTGGCTATGTAGAATCTTTATTTCCTCTTGGAATCCCTGGAGTGAAACTGGGGCTTGCAAATCTTGTAATTGTTTTTTTGCTTTATTTATATGGGGTAAAAGAAGCTGTTGCGGTTTCCTTTGTGCGTATTCTGGTCATTGGTTTTTTGTTTGGAAATCTGTTTTCTATATTATTTAGCCTTGCAGGCGCAGTGGTGAGTCTTGGACTTATGGTGATTTTAAAAAAGACAAAATGGTTCTCTGTAGTTGGAGTCAGTGTTGCCGGAGGTGTCTCACATAATATTGCTCAGATTATTGTAGCGTCTTTTGTTGTAGGAAATTTAAATCTGTTTTGGTATCTTCCGGTACTATTGGTATCTGGTGTTATAGCAGGATTTTTGATGGGAACGTTAGCAACGGAAGTATTAAATAGAATACAGCTTAAAAAGGACAGAACGGGAAAGGACAGAATATGATTGCTTATATAAAAGGTGAAGTTGCCTGGATAGAAGAAGAACGAATCGTTTTAGAGTCTGGGAATATTGGATATAATATTATGATGCCGGCATCTTCTTTTGATACACAAGATTTAGTGGGAAAAGAAGTTAAGATTTATACGCATTTGAATGTAAGGGAAGATGCAATGCAGTTGTATGGATTTTTGAATTTAGATGAATTAAAAACTTTTCGTCTGCTGTTAGGAGTCAATGGAATCGGTCCGAAAGCAGCACTTGGGATTTTATCGGGCCTTACGACAGATGAACTTCGTTTTGCTGTGCTTTCAGATGATGTAAAAACAATTTCAAAAGCACCTGGAATTGGAAAGAAGACGGCACAGAAATTAATTTTAGAATTAAAAGATAAAATTGATTTGGAAGAGGTATTTGAGACAAAACAGGAGCATGCCAGAGAAACAGAAGGAAAGATGGAAAGTAAAGAAGAGAATGCTGCAAAAAAAGATGCAGTCGATGCATTGACAGCGCTTGGATATTCGAGTACAGAAGCACTGCGTGCAGTCCGTCAGACCGGGGTGACACCGGATATGGATGTGGAAACAATTTTGAAATTAGCGTTAAAAAATATGAATTTGTAGTGGGAAAAGAAGATGGAAAGAAGAATCATAACAACAGATGTGATAGAAGAGGACTTAAAGACAGAGGGAAATCTTCGACCACAGCTCTTAGTCGATTATATTGGTCAGGAAAAAGCAAAAGAAAATCTGAAAGTTTATATCGAGGCTGCAAAACAGAGAAATGATGCATTGGACCATGTTCTTTTTTATGGTCCTCCAGGACTTGGAAAGACAACGCTTGCCGGGATTATTGCAAATGAAATGGGAGTTCATTTAAAAGTAACAAGTGGTCCGGCGATTGAAAAACCAGGAGAAATGGCAGCAATTTTGAATAATCTTCAGGAACATGATGTATTGTTTGTCGATGAAATTCACCGGTTAAACCGGCAGGTAGAAGAAGTCTTATATCCTGCTATGGAAGATTATGCCATTGATATTATGATTGGAAAGGGAACTTCTGCAAGGTCGATTCGTCTGGAACTTCCAAAATTTACGCTGGTGGGAGCAACAACCCGTGCCGGAATGTTGACTGCACCGCTTCGTGACCGTTTTGGAGTGGTACATCATCTTGAATACTATACAGAAAATGAATTAAAAACAATTATTATCCGTTCTGCAAAAGTGCTTGGAGTAGAGATTGATGAAGAAGGTGCTATGGAGATGGCAAGACGATCAAGAGGAACTCCACGTTTGGCAAATCGGCTGCTAAAGAGAGTGAGAGATTTTGCACAGGTGCGTTATGATGGAAAAATCACAAAAGAAGTTGCGGATTTTGCATTGAATTTATTAGAAGTAGACCGATATGGATTAGACCAGATTGACCGTAGAATTTTAAGTACGATTATGGTACAGTTTTCAGGAGGACCGGTCGGACTTGATACACTTGCAGCGGCAATCGGAGAAGATTCCGGAACAATTGAGGATGTATATGAACCATATCTGATTAAAAATGGTTTTCTTGTGCGAACACCGAGAGGTCGTGTAGCAGGCGATTTTGCTTATGAACATTTGGGGATTGACAGAAAATCTTAAATAAGAGCCAAAAGAAAAGGTTGTTTTTCTCTGTATTTCGATTATAATAGACAGTGAAAGAATAAGCAAAAGAAAAATCGGGAGGACCCTATATGGCAGTGAAAAATACAACGCAGGTTTTGATCGGAGGTAAGATAATGACCTTAAGTGGTTATGAAAGCGAAGAATACCTGCAGAAGGTTGCATATTACATAAATAATAAAATGACCGAGCTGGGTCAGCTTCCAGGTTACAGCCGTCAGTCTCTTGAAACCAAACATACGCTGTTGGATTTAAATGTTGCAGATGATTATTTTAAGGCAAAACGTCAGGCAGAATTGTTTGAAGAAGAACTGGAAACAAAAGACAGAGAAAGCTATGAATTAAAACATGATTTGATTACGTCTCAGGTTCGGCTGGAAAATGCAGAAAAAGAAATTGCATTAAAAATGGAACAAATGGAAAAATTACAAAAGAAGATAGAAGAGTTGGAAAAGGAACTTGGCGGGCGTCTTAAAAAATAAGCAGCTGCAAAAGATTCCGAAATTGAGAGGGCGCGCTTCGAAAGAGGGACACGCCCTTTTTCTGTCATAAAATCTATAGTGGAAAGTTGATTTGAGTCAGTTAAGCGGATGTTTGGCTTGTAATTCATTTTTGGGCTTGATTTGGTTAAATGATTAAAAGTTGAATGACAGGAAAGAATCGGAAAATAAGAAAGGAATGAAAATTTTTATGAAATCAGAGTTACTGGCACCTGCCGGTTCGATAGAAGGAATGAGAGCTGCAATAGCAGCCGGAGCGGATGCCGTTTATATGGGAGGAGAGTTATTTGGGGCAAGAGCTTACGCAAATAATCCCGAGGAGGAAGGATTAAAAGAAGCCATTGATTATGTGCATCTCCACAAAAAGAAACTGTATCTGACCGTAAATACGTTGTTAAAAAATAAAGAATTAAAAACACAGCTTTATGATTATATTGCACCTTTTTATGAACAGGGATTGGATGCAGTGATTGTTCAGGATTTTGGGGTACTTACTTTTTTAAAAAAAGAATTTCCCAAACTGCCTTTACATGCAAGTACACAGATGGCAGTTACCGGAGCAGAAGGAGCAAGACTGTTAAAAGAATTTGGAGTTTCAAGAGTCGTAACAGCAAGGGAACTTTCACTTTCGGAGATAAAAGAAATCTATGAGCAGACAGGAGTAGAAATTGAAAGTTTTATTCATGGAGCTTTGTGTTACAGCTATTCAGGAATGTGTCTGTTTTCAAGTATGTTAGGGGGAAGAAGCGGAAATCGTGGGCGCTGTGCCCAGCCCTGCCGACTGCCTTATAAGGTGGAATGTTATGGAAAAAAAACAGGCAGCCAAAAAGAGGAATATCCGTTAAGCCTGAAAGATATGTGTACGATCGAACTGCTTCCTGAAATTTTAAATGCGGGAGTGTACTCTCTTAAGATAGAGGGGCGTATGAAAAAACCGGAGTATGCAGCAGGAGTGACCCGAATTTATCGAAAATATCTGGATTTATATGAGAGAAATCCGGCATCCTATCATGTAGAAAAAAGTGATTTTGAAGAATTACTGGAACTGTATCAAAGAGATGGATTTAGTCAGGGATATTATAGACAGCACAATGGAAGAAATATGGTGGCACTTGAAAATTTAAAACAGCAGAAGAAGGAAAAAGGAATATGTCAAAGAGATGAAGCACTTTTTCATATATTAAAGAAAGAATACACAGAAAAAAAACTTCAGGAAAGAATAAATGGAACCTTAATGCTGTATACGGGAGCACCGGCAATTTTAGATTTGGAATATGATAAGATTCGGGTGTCGGTCGAGGGTGATAGACTCGAGATAGCGCAAAATCAGGCACTGACACAAGAACGCATCAGAAAACAAATGATGAAAACCGGAAATACACCGTTTTATTTTGAAAATCTGGAAATTCAGACAGATGAACAGGGATTTCTTCCGATGCAAAGTTTGAATGAGCTGAGAAGAAAAGGGCTTTCTTTGCTAGAAGAGCAATATCTTAACAGCTTTAGACGTACGCTTCCTGAAAAAACAGGAGAGCAGAACAACAATTATGCAGAATCAAAATTATCAGAGTTAGAAACTTCAGAAGAAATTTATTATTATGCATCAGTTGAAACCAGGGAACAGTTGTCTGCGGTACTCGAGCGTCCAGAAATAGCGGGAGTTTATTTTGACAGTACATTGGTATGGGAAAACTCAGCAGAGCAGAAATTAGACCAGATAGTCGAATGGATTCATAAAAAGAAAAAAGAAGCCTATCTGATGCTTCCTTATATCTTAAGAAAAGAGAAAACAGCCCAGATAAGAAAATTAATTGAGTATAGTGCAAAACAGCTGGAAGGATTTTTGATTCGTAATGTAGAAGAACTGGGGCTGCTTGAAGAACTGGGACTTTTAAATCAGGCAGTCTGTGATTTTAGTCTTTATACGATGAATGATGAGTCGAAATGCTTTTTTGACAAAAAGGGAGTCAAAAGAACCACGATTCCTCTTGAATTAAATGAGAGCGAAATCAAAAAGCGAGAGAACAGTGACAGCGAAATGATTATTTATGGATATTATCCGATGATGATTTCGGCACAGTGTTTAAAAAAGACCTGTGAACGTTGTGAAAAGAAGACAGATATTGTAACGTTGACAGACCGATACAAGAGCAGATTCCGGACAAAAACCGTCTGTGATTTTTGTTATAATGTGATTTATAACAGTATTCCTACCGGTTTTCTTCAGGAAGAAGAAAAGATAAAAAAACTTGGAATAAAAAATCTGAGAATCAGTCTGACAACAGAGAGAAAACAGGAGTCAAAAGAACTGCTTGAGTTGTTTCTTGGAGTTTACAAAAATAAAAAAAACGTGCCGAAAAATGTTTTAGAATTTACAAAGGGACATTTTAAGCGTGGAGTAGAGTAGGTGAAAATTTGATTAATTTGATTGTTACACTTTCTAAATATTTACTTTTGATTTTAATTGCACTTTATACTTTAGAGAGTTTTATTGTTTTTGGATATCGTTATGAGGAAGATAAGAGATATATCTTGAAGAAACAGCTGATGCTTATCTTTTTCATGGATTTTATGGCATTTCTTGTAATTTTTTTGAAAAAGCAGGAATTGGAAATTATTTATTTTTTTATAGTACAGTTATTGTATTTTATTGCGGTTCAGATTTTATATCGGATTTTTTATAAAAATTCATCTCTGCTTTTACTGAATCATACCTGTATGTTACTGTCAATTGGTTTTATTATGTTGGCGAGACTGGATATGGAATCAGCAGTGCGTCAGTTTGAGATTGTAGTTATTGCCACAATCATTGCGATGGTGATACCGGTTATGATTCATAAATTCCGGTTCTTAAATAAATGGACCTGGTTTTATGCGGTGGTAGGACTTTTGCTCTTGCTTACTGTGCTGGTGCTTGGAAAAAATGTAAATGGAGCAAAAATCAATATTTCCTTTGGGGGATTTGCGTTTCAGCCATCTGAATTTGTGAAGATTATCTTTGTGTTTTTTGTAGCATGCAGATTGTATAAGAAAAATATGGAGTTTCGGGATCATGTGATTACAACAGCAATCGCAGCGGTTTATGTGTTGATTTTAGTGTTATCAAGAGACTTGGGAAGTGCGGTTGTATTTTTTATTACTTATGTGGTAATGCTTTATGTAGCGACAAAAAAACCGCTTTATCTGTTTGCGGGACTGGGATCTGGTTCTCTTGCAGCAGTAGTAGCATACTTTTTATTCAGCCATGTAAGGCAAAGGGTGATTGCCTGGAAAGACCCGTTTTCTGTTTATCAAAGTTCCGGTTATCAGATTGTTCAGGGGTTATTTGCAATCGGAACAGGAGGATGGTTTGGAATGGGGCTTTGCCAGGGCTCACCGAATATGATTCCGTTTGTAAAACAGGACTATATGTTTGCGGCAATTTGTGAAGAATTGGGTGGATTGTTTGCAATGTGTCTGATTTTAATCTGTATGAGCCTGTTTGTTTTAGTAGTGAATATCTCACTACAGATTAAACGACCGTTTTATAAATTGATTGCCCTTGGACTTGGAACAGAATATGCATTTCAGGTGTTTTTGACAATTGGAGGTGTAACAAAGTTTATTCCAATGACAGGAATTACACTTCCGTTAGTCAGCTATGGTGGAAGCTCTGTTCTTAGTACGATTATTATGTTGGCAATTATTCAGGGATTGTATATTTTAAGAGAAGATGAGGATGATGAACTTGAGAGACAGAAGAGACGAGCAGCGCAGATGGCAAGACGAGAAGCGCAGAGAACAGCAGGCGAAGCTCACAGAAAGAAGAGCACGAGAGGCTAAGAAAATACGAAATCGAGAATATACGATAGTAAGTTACTTTTTTGTTTGTATTTTTATTTCATTGGTTGTCTATATGGTATATTTTGAATTGGAAAAAAAAGACAGTATTATCAACAGTCCGTATAATACAAGACAGGATCAGTTTGAAGACCGTGTTGTGCGGGGAAGTATTTTATCGGCAGATGGACAGACGCTTGCGTATACACAGGTCAATGAAGATGAGACAGAGACAAGAATTTATCCGTTTAATAATCTGTTTGCACACATTGTCGGATATGATTCAAATGGAAAAAACGGACTGGAATCTCTGGCAAACTTTGAGCTGATGACATCTCATGACGGCTATGTCAAGCAGGTCAAAAATGAAATGCAGGAGACAAAGAATCAGGGAGATAATGTGGTAACAACCTTAAACACTTCTCTTCAGCAGACAGCTTATGATGCGCTGGGAGACAATCAGGGAGCAGTTGTTGTGATGGATCCGAAAAGTGGAGCAGTGCTGGCTATGGTAAGTAAGCCGGATTTCAATCCGAACACCGTTTCACAGGATTGGGATTATCTGACCAGTGATTCTTCAAACAGCAGTTTGTTAAATCGTGCAACACAGGGAGCTTATCCGCCAGGGTCAGTTTTTAAAATTGTGACAACACTTGCTTATCTTAGAAGTGAAAATGGAAATCTGGATAATTTTACTTATACCTGTGATGGAAGTATTACTGTAGATGATCATACTATCAGTTGCTATGATGGAGAAGAACACGGAACGGAAGACTTTGAAACAGCGTTTGCAGAGTCCTGTAACAGTGCATTTGCAAATCTTGGTATGGAGCTTGGTGCTAAAAAACTAACGAGTGCGGCAGAAAGTCTGCTGTTTAATAAAAAGCTTCCGATTTCTATCAGTTATAACAGCAGTAAATTTGATTTAGGAGATCACCCGGGAAATCCGCTTTTAATGCAGACCTCAATCGGTCAGGGAAATACTCTGGTTTCTCCGATGCATATGGCATTAATTGTAAGTGCAATTGCAAATGATGGTGTGCTGATGAAACCATATTATATTCAGCAGGTACAAAATGTAAATGGAGATGTTGTAAGCAAGACAAAGACGTCGGAGTATAAAACACTTATGACAAAAGAGGAAGCTTCTAGATTAAAACAGTTGATGCAGGAAGTTGTAAATCGCGGAACAGCTTCGGCTTTAAGCGGAGAAAGTTATTCTGCAGCCGGAAAAACGGGCTCTGCGGAATATTATGGAAGCGATGGAAGTATTCATACACATTCCTGGTTTGTGGGAATGGCAGAAAATGACGAATCACAGCTTGTCGTTGCAGTAATTGCAGAAGGAGCAGGAACAGGAAGTTCTGTAGCAGTGCCGATTGCCCATCAGATTTTTAATCAATATTATTATTAATTCTTAATCGTAAATCCTTGCACAGGTTCTCAAAAAGAGGTATACTAAACACAATGAAACACAACGCTGACCGGGAAACGGTTTTTACAGGAGGACTTGCAAAATGGTTGAAGCAACGAGCTGTGGCGGGGTGGTAATATATCGCGGAAAGATACTGACCTTATACAAATCCTACAAACATAAATATGAAGGATGGGTATTGCCAAAAGGGACTGTAGAAGAAGGCGAAGACTATAAGGATACGGCGCTTAGAGAGGTAAAAGAAGAGTCGGGAGTGACAGCAAATATTATTAAATATGTGGGAAAAAGTCAGTATAGTTTTTGTATACCGGAGGATACGGTAGAGAAAGAGGTACATTGGTATCTGATGTCTGCGGGAAGTTATTACAGTAAACCTCAGAGAGAAGAATACTTTGTGGATTCCGGATTTTATAAATTCCATGAAGCATACCATCTGTTGCGGTTTTCAAATGAAAGACAGATTTTGGAAAAGGCTTATAATGAATACTTGGATTTAAAAAAAGCAAATCTTTGGGGAAACAGAAAGTATTTTTAGGGGAGAAGGGACTGGATTATCAGTCCCTTCTATGCTATCAGGAATATACTTTGGGAATCCGAGAGTACATAGGAATAGTAAGGAGGCAAAGACTATGTTAGAACAGATTGACTTGACAAAAACTATGGAAAAAGAGGCTTATCGTGAAGAAATAGCACAGATGGAACTGACTCTTGCAAGAATGCAAAGAGCATGTAAAGAACAGAAAATACCTGTTATTATCATATTTGAGGGGTTTGATGCAGCAGGAAAGGGACTCCAGATTAACAAATTGATTCATCCGTTAGACCCAAGAGGATTCCACGTATATGCAATGAAAAAAGAGACAAAGACGGAGCAGATGTACCCGTTTTTGTGGCGCTTTTGGACGAAAACCCCAGAAAAAGGAAGAATTGCAATTTTTGATACAAGCTGGTATCGTCATGTATCCGTTGATTTTTTTGAAAAGAAACTGTCAAAAGAAGAACAAAATCTGGCATATCAGGAAATCAATACATTTGAGCGGACTTTAACAGATGATGGTGCGGTTTTGATAAAATTATTTCTTCATATCAGCAAAAAAGAGCAGAAAAAACGTTTTGAAAAACTGCTTGAGTCGAAAGAGACTGCGTGGCGTGTCAGCAGGGATGATTTAGAACGAAATAAAAATTATGATGGATATAAATCAATTTTAGAAAATATGCTGGAACAGACAGAGACGGAATATGCACCATGGACGATTGTGGAAGCAACGGATAAAAAATATGCAACTGCTAAAATTTATGCAACTGTAATTCACCAGTTAGAAGAAGCACTGAAGAAGAGAACAGTGCAAAAAGAGGAAAAACAGACAGAAAAGCAGGAGAAGAAGCAAAAGCTGTTTGAGGCTTCTGTTTTAAGCAATGCAGATTTAAGTTGTTCTTACACAAAAGAAGAATATAAAGAAAGACTACAAAAACTACAGAAGAAAATTGCGGTTTTGCACAGTGAACTGTACAGAAGGAGAATTCCCGTGGTCTTAGGATTTGAAGGCTGGGATGCTGGTGGAAAAGGAGGAGTAATCAAACGTCTGACCGAGTTTATGGATCCAAGAGGCTATGTCGTAAATCCAACAGCTGCACCAACTGAAGTTGAAAAAAACCATCATTATTTATGGAGATTCTGGCAGAACATGCCAAAAGCAGGACATATTGCGATTTTTGACCGTACCTGGTATGGCAGAGTAATGGTAGAACGGATTGAAGGCTTCTGTACAAAAGAAGAATGGCAGAGAGCTTATCGGGAAATCAATGATATGGAAGCACATCTTGCGAATTCCGGAGCAATTGTAATGAAGTTCTGGATGCAGATTGATAAAGATGAGCAGGAAAGACGTTTTAAAGAGCGTATGGAAAATCCGGAAAAACAGTGGAAGATAACAGACGAAGACTGGAGAAACCGAGAAAAATGGGAACAGTATGAAGAAGCGGTTAATGAAATGATTATTAAAACATCGACCTCTTATGCTCCGTGGACAATTGTAGAGGGAAACTGCAAGTATTATGCAAGAATTAAAGTATTGGAGACTGTAGTAAATGAAATTGAAAAGAGATTAAAAAAGACAGATTAGGAAAAGTATATGTTAAACTGGTATAAAAATCTGTATATTGGCGATAATGCAAAAAAGAAATCAAAGAAACTAATACACAAAATTAATCAGGGAGCAGGTGTAATTGACGTGTATGTCATTACACTTGCGGTTAATCCTGAAAATTCATTGGAAATCTTTTCAGCAAATTTATTGATGCAGAGTGCGCTTAGACGAAATTGCCCGACGATTATCGGGCTTGCAAAAGGGTATGAAGAGGCACTTGAGATTATAGAGCAGATTGTAAATGAAGTTTATCAGGAGACTGGGACAGCGGAAATTCGGACATGGCTTGAGGCACGAATAGAAAAAAATGGAAGGAAGAAGAAAAGGAGTAGGACATGATGTGGATACATATTATTTTGGTACTTCTTAAGATAATCGGAATCTTGCTTCTGGTTGTTGTATCTTTACTTCTTTTAGCAATTTTTTCAATTTTGTTTGTGCCGGTTCGGTATCAGGCTTATGGGTATCGTGATAATCAAATTAGTAAAGGAATAATAAGAGTCTTCTGGCTGGCGCGTTTGATTTCTTGTAAAGTCAGTTATGACAGTTGTGGAAAGAAAATAAAGTGGTCTGTAAGAATTTTTGGGATTTCCATACAGAAAGTAACGGCTTGGAAAAAGAAGAGAAAAAGCAGAAGACAAAATACGAAGAGAAAGAAAACGCAGACAAAAAAGACGGAAAGAAAAGAAACAGAAACCGTATTAAAAGCAAAAAAACTACAAGAGAACATAGAGCAGGAACAGAATCAGAATGCAACAGAGGCAGAACAAAAAAGAAAAAAAGTTAAAGATATTGAACAGAAACCAGAGAAAGTGGAGAGAATAGAATCAGAGGAAAATCAGAAAAGAAAAGAGGGCAAACACTCGCCGATATCAATATTTTTCAAAAAATTAAAAAAAATATTAGAAATTCCCCGAATAACTCTTCGAAAAGTTAAAAAAACTTGGTTAACAGTTCATGGGATTTGTGATAAAATAAGCGAAATCCGAACATTTTTAGAGTCCGAGGTATTTTTAAATGCAAAAACATTATTACTTGGAGAGTTAAAAAAACTTGGGCTTCATATTCTTCCAAGAAAAGTACAAGGAGAGATTGAGTTTGGATTTGATG
Organism: Blautia stercoris; assembly: GCF_054657695.1. NCBI lineage: Bacteria > Bacillati > Bacillota > Clostridia > Lachnospirales > Lachnospiraceae > Blautia > Blautia stercoris. Next base: position 553,619 of record NZ_BAAHYF010000001.1, on the reverse strand, counting down.
ACCCTTCTTTAACGGGGCGTGTACTGGCAGTTGCTGGTATCTGTTATCCGCTTTATGGAAATAATATTAAAGTCACCCCTTATTTTGACAGGAAAATTTTGGAGGGTGAACTCAAAGTGAAAGGAAGAATCCGTGGAATTGTACTTTTAAAGAGTGCGTTAAAAGTTGGCTTTAATCAAGAAGTACGAGAAATCTGGAAAAATTTTAAAGGATAAAAACAGTGAAGGAGGAAGCAGGATGGCTTCAGAAAATAACTTTAAGGCAACCGTAGATTCTTTGTTTAAAGGAATGGATAGCTTTATTACAGCTAAAACAGTGGTAGGAGAGGCAATCACGGTGGGCGATACCATTATTCTGCCACTGATTGATGTTACTTTTGGAGTGGGAGCAGGAGCGTTTTCACAGGATAAAAAAAATAATGGCGGTGGCGGAATGGGAGGAAAAATTTCTCCAAGTGCAGTGTTGGTTATCTCAAATGGAACAACGAAATTAGTGAATATTAAAAATCAGGATACCGTTACGAAACTGCTTGATATGGTTCCGGATTTAATTGAACGTTTTACAGGAGAGAAAAAAGAATCAAAGGAAAATGAAAAAGAAGATTCCGTAGAAAGTTTGGTAAAAGATATTGTTTCTTCAGCAGATAAAAAAGAAGAAAACGAGAGTACAAAGGAAGAGTAGAATAGATAAAAAACTGTTGTGAAGTACATTCATGACGGTTTTTTGCATATAGTAAAGTAAACCATAAAGGAGCGGAGAGTTGTGTGCTGCTTACTTGGATTTTTGCTATTTTGGCTGGGAGCGGGGATGTTTCTGGCTCTGGTTTTTCCGAAATGTTTTTTTATGGTGCTGGCAGCAGGGCTGTGTATGCTGATAGGATATAATCTTTTTTGTGGAAAAAAATAGAGAAGATTTAATGAGAGAAAGAGTAATAATAGATATAAAATGGAACATGAAAAATGTCGGAAAGAAAAAGAGTCCGGAAATCAATTCCGGACTCGATGATGCGAAATTACGCTCTTTCTACTTTGTTGCTTCTTAAGCAAGAAGTACAAACGTACATCTTCTTAGCAGCTCCGTTTTCTGTTTTAACTTTAACGGATTTAATGTTGGATTTCCACATTTTGTTTGATCTTCTATGAGAATGGCTCACATTATTTCCAAAATGAGCAGCTTTTTCACAAATTGCACACTTAGCCATGATAGCACCTCCTTAAACTAAAATAAGTCCGTGTATACAAACTCACAACACTAGTTATTTTAACAGATGATTTGGTTTTTTGCAAGTAAAAATATAAATTTTTTAAATTATTATTTCGTTTTTGGGAAAGATATGTTAGAATAGTTCTATCAAAAAGGTATGGAGGTGTCCGTGCATGGAAGGACTTGTAGATACAGGATTAGGAAAAATAGCAATTGATACAGATGTAATTGCCACTTATGCAGGAAGCGTAGCAGTGGAATGTTTTGGAATTGTAGGCATGGCAGCGGTAAGTATGAAGGACGGGCTTGTAAAGCTTCTTAAAAGAGACAGCCTGAAACATGGAATTAATGTTGGAATTACCGATAATAAAATCACCCTTGAATTTCACGTGATTGTGGCATATGGTGTAAGTATCTCCGCTGTATCAGACAATCTGATTAGCAATGTGAAATACAAGGTAGAGGAATTTACCGGTCTGACAATAGAAAAAATTAATATCCTTGTAGAGGGTGTTAGAGTAATTGATTAATTAAGGAGGAAACTTGTTTTGAATACCAATACCGTTGATGCAAAGATGCTTGGCAGAATGTTTTTAGCCGGCGCTAAGAATCTGGAGGCCAAAAAAGAATGGATTAATGAACTGAATGTATTTCCAGTACCGGATGGAGATACCGGAACGAACATGACACTTACAATTTTGTCAGCTGCTTCAGAGGTCAATGCACTTTCTGAACCATCTATGAAAACACTGGCAAAAGCGATTGCGTCAGGGTCTCTTCGTGGGGCAAGAGGAAATTCAGGTGTTATTCTTTCTCAGCTTCTTAGAGGATTTGCGAAGGTAATTGAGCAGTATGAAGAGGTGGATGCACCAATTTTTGCAAAAGCGTTTGAAAAAGGTGTCGAAACTGCATATAAAGCAGTTATGAAACCAAAGGAAGGTACAATTCTTACCGTGGCAAAAGGAGCAGCAGCAAAGGCAGATGAACTTGCAGAAGAAGCAGAAGATTTGAACACGTTCTTTGAAGGAGTAATTGCTTATGCACAGGAAGTGCTTTCTCAGACTCCGGAGATGCTTCCTGTTTTAAAAGAAGCTGGTGTAGTAGACTCTGGCGGACAGGGTCTGCTTGAAGTATTAAAGGGTGCTTATGATGGATATCTTGGAAAAGAAATCAATATGGATTTTGAGGCACCAAAAGGAGCGGTAACTGTTTCTAAACCGGCTCCGGCAGAAGAAAGTAATATTAAATTTGGTTATTGTACAGAATTTATTATTATGCTGGAAAAACCGTTCCCGATTGAAGAGGAGCATGCATTTAAAGAATATTTGATGTCAATTGGAGATTCACTGGTAGTTGTAGCAGATGACGAGATTGTCAAGGTACATGTACATACCAATGAACCTGGAAATGCCATTCAGAAAGCGCTGACTTATGGACAACTCTCCAATATGAAAATTGATAACATGCGCCTGGAACATCATGAAAAAGTAATAAAAGAAGCAGAAAAAATGGCTGCAATGCAAAAAGAACAAATGCCGGAAAAAGAAGTTGGATTTATTTCTGTATCTGTAGGAGATGGAATGAGCGCCATCTTTAAAGATTTAGGAGCAGATTATCTGATTGAAGGTGGACAGACAATGAATCCGAGTACAGAAGATGTACTGGAAGCGATTGCAAAAGTCAATGCGAAAAATATTTTTGTATTTCCAAATAATAAAAATATTATTCTGGCCGCAAATCAGGCAAGAGATTTGACAGAAGATAAAAATATTATTGTCATTCCGACTAAGACAATTCCTCAGGGAATTACCGCATTAATTAATTATGTGCCGGAAAAAACAATTGAAGAGAATACAGAAGAAATGCTGGAAAGCATCACAACTGTTAAAACAGGACAGATTACCTATGCAGTGCGTAATACAAAGATTGATGAAAAAGAAATCCATGAGGGAGATATCATGGGAATCGGAGACCATGGGATTTTGGCAGTGGGACAGGACGTAGAAAAAACAACCCTGGAAACAGTAGAAGCAATGGTGGACGAAGACTCAGAAATCATCAGTATTTATTTTGGTGCAGAAGTAAGTGAAGAAGAAGCTGAAGTACTCAAAGAAGCATTGGAAGAAAAATATCCGGACTTTGATATTGATGTAAATCAGGGTGGACAGCCGATTTATTATTATGTAATCTCTGTTGAATAAAGAATGATTAAGAAAGAAAAGGAAAAAAGATGTTTGTACAAAAATTGTGCGGACATCTTTTTTGTACGGGTGAAAGATGGAAAAACAGGAATCCATTCGTAATTTAAAAGGAATTGGCGAGAAAACAGAAAAGCTGTTTCATATACTTGGAATTGATACAATACAGGATTTATTGGATTATTATCCGAGGGAATATGAACAATACCGGATTCCGGTATCTGTTTCTATGGTGCGGGCAGGAGAAAAGATTGCAGTTTTGGGAAAAATCACGCAAAGTATCAGCTTAAGAAATACCGGAAGGCTGACACTTGTGACGGCAACGTTAAAAGAAGCAGGACGGGAATTACAGCTTACATGGTATAATATGGCATTTTTAAAAAAGACGTTAGTTTTTGGTGGTACTTATATTTTTCGAGGTGTGGTATCTGAAAAGAAAAACAGACTGGTAATGGAACAGCCCGAGATTTTCACCAAAGAGCAATATCAGACAATGCAGAACCGTTTACTGCCAATTTATAGCCTGACAAAAGGAATGACGAACAAAATGATAGCAAAAATGGTACGTCAGGTTTTAGAAGAAAAAGAAATCGAACAGGAGTATTTGTCAGAGAAGATAAGAACTTCCTGTCAGTTAGCAGAGTATAATTACGCAGTGCAAGAGATTCATTTTCCAAAAAACAGGGAAAATATGATTCTGGCAAGAAAACGACTGGTATTCGATGAGTTTTTGATTTTTCTCTTATCAGTCCGGCAAATGAAAGAAACGGTTAAAAACGAGAAAAATTTATTTGGGATAAAACCGGTGTCAGAAACGGAGGCTTTGATTCAGAGCCTTCCGTATTCGCTTACGAATGCGCAGAAGAAAGTATGGCAGGAAATTCAGAAAGATATGACAGGAGAAAAACTGATGGCAAGGCTGGTGCAGGGAGATGTGGGAAGTGGAAAGACAATTCTTGCGTTTCTGGCAATGCTATTGTCCGCACAAAATGGATATCAGGCAGCACTTATGGTTCCAACGGAAGTATTGGCAGTTCAGCATTTTGAAAGTTTAAAACAGCTTTTAGAGGAACATCAGCTTGATTTTGAAGCGGTATTGCTTACCGGTTCAATAAAGGCAAAAGAACGGCGGGAAATTTATCAGAAAATTGAAAATGGGAAAGCAAAGCTGATTATCGGAACACATGCACTGATTCAGGAGAATGTAAATTATAAGAATCTGGCACTTGTCATTACAGATGAACAGCATCGGTTTGGGGTGCATCAAAGAGAGGATTTATCGAAAAAAGGCAAACGTCCACATGTTTTAGTCATGAGTGCAACACCGATTCCGAGAACGCTTGCTATTATGCTGTATGGAGATTTAGACTTATCTGTTATTGATGAACTGCCTGCAAATCGTCTCCCAATCAAAAACTGTGTGGTGGATACCAGCTATCGAAAAAGTGCGTATCGTTTTATGCAAAAAGAAATTGCAGAGGGACGTCAGGTTTATGTGATTTGTCCGATGGTAGAAGAAAGCGAAGGGCTAGAAGCAGAAAACGTACTGGATTACACAAAAAAGTTAAGACAGGAAATGCCGCCAGAGATTTCCGTTGGATTTTTGCATGGGAGAATGAAGCCGGCGGAAAAAAATAAAATTATGGAAGAATTTTCCGAAAATAAAATTCAGATACTAGTCTCCACTACCGTAATTGAAGTGGGAGTGAATGTGCCAAATGCAACGGTTATGATGGTAGAAAATGCAGAACGGTTTGGACTTGCGCAGTTACATCAGTTAAGGGGAAGAGTCGGAAGAGGTGAACATCAGTCTTACTGTATTTTCATGCAGGGAGGAGCAAAAAAAGAAATCAAAGAACGACTTCAGATTTTAGTAGAATCTAACGATGGATTTTTTATTGCGGGAGAAGATTTACGCTTAAGAGGTCCGGGGGATTTATTTGGAATCAGACAGAGTGGGATTCTTGAATTTAAACTGGCAGATATTTATCAGGATGCAGCTATTTTAAAGGAAGCTTCTATTGTTGCAGATGAAATTTTAGAAAAAGACCCGCATCTGGAATCGGAAGAATATAAAGGGTTAAAAAACAGACTGGAATTTTATGCAAAAGAACAGATGAAACGGCCTGGAATCTGATGGGAATCAGAAAAAACTTGAAAAAAAAGGTAAAATGGTTTATGATAAACGAGAATCATGTAAGGGCTACATAAAGGAGGAGATTAGTATGCCTAGAACAAAAACAACAAAGGCTGTAGTTACAAAAACAACAAAAGCAGCTGCAACAGAAAAGACTACTCCAGTTAAGACAGAAGAAACAGTAAAAACAGAAGAAGTAAAAGATGTAGAAACAAAGTCAGAAGAAACTAAAGCAGAAGAAACAAAAAAAGCTGCATCAGCTAAAAAAGAGCCGGTAAAAAGAGCAACCAGAAAAAGAACAGCAACAACGAAGAAAACAGCTGTAAAAACCGTTACAAAGAGAGTGAATATTCAGTTTGGCGGAAAAGACCTTAAAATCGAAGAGATTGAAGCAGCTGTAAAGAAAGCCTGGATGGATGAAACCGGTAAAAAAGAGACAGAAATCGAAAAACTTGAAATTTATATTAAACCAGAAGAATCTGCTGCTTATTATGTTGTAAACGGCGAATATGTAGAAGAAGGAAAGAAAATCGATTTATAAGACTATAAAACGCAAAGTAAGAGGGAAGCTTCTTAAGTAAAGAAGCATCCCCCTTTTTGATTTTCTTTCTTTTTAGAGATTAGAAGAACCGCTGGACATCTGACGTTCCTGGTTTTCAATCATTTTTTTCACCATATAGCCTCCGACAGAACCGTTCTGTTTTGAGGTAAGGTTTCCGTTGTATCCATCTGTCAGAGGGACACCTAATTCGCTTGCAACCTCATACTTGAATCGGTTTAATGCACTTTTGGCTTCTGGTACGGCTGTACTGTTAGAAGAATTACTGTTAGACATGGTTTTCTTCCTCCTTTTGTCGTCTGTTTTTTTGTTACAATGGTAGTATGTGAAATTCTATTTTTTTTATTCTGGAAATGTTTACAGGTTTTGACAAATTATGAGAATTGTATTAAAATATCTATTCAGCAAAAGAAACGCTAAGAAAACTATGTGTTTTCAACCTGATATTGTAAAAAATGCATAAAATGCAAAAAAATAATTGCGGATAGTTGTTGTATTTGCTATAATAAATCTGATAAAAAAAAGAAGAGGATGGTTGAATATGAACGTTGGTATAATTGCACACAACAGTAAGAAGCCTCTTATTGAAGATTTCTGTATTGCATATAAGAATATTTTGGCAAAGCATGAAGTTTATGCAACTGGTACAACAGGAAGAAGAATTGAAGAGGTAACAAATCTTCGCGTGCATAAGTTTTTGCCAGGAAGTATGGGCGGTGATAAACAGATTACGGAGATGATAGAACGTGGAGACATAGATATGGTAATCTTTTTTTACAATCCTTCTATGATTAATCCAAAAGAACCGGATGTCTATCAGATTTCCCGTTGCTGTGACCAGTATAATGTTCCGATTGCAACCAATATTGCAACAGCGGAATCTTTAATTCTCGGGTTAGACCATGGGGATTTAGACTGGCGCCTGAACAAGTAGAGAAGAGGATTTAAGCTGAATATGAGAGTAATTGCAGGAAGTGCAAAGGGAATGCCCCTCAAGACAGTTTCAGGAATGGAGACAAGACCGACCACAGACAGGATTAAAGAAACATTATTTAATATGCTTCAGTCCTATATCTGTGACTGTCGGTTTCTCGATTTATTTTCGGGAAGTGGAGCCATTGGAATTGAAGCTTTAAGCAGAGGGGCAGTTTCTTGTGTCTTAATAGAAAAAAATAAGAAAGCAGCAAACTGTATTCTGGAAAATCTGAAATTTACCCGTCTAAAAGATAAGGCGGAAGTTATGAACCAGGATGTGTTTACTGCTCTTTCCATGTTAGAAGGAACAGAACCGTTTGACTGTATTTTTATGGACCCGCCATACAATAAAGAACTGGAAAAAGAGGTGCTTGCAGTGCTAAGAAATGCTTCTTATGTAACAAAAGATACGTTAATTGTAGTGGAAGCATCGTTAGAGACAACATTTGATTATGTGGAAGAATACGGGTTTGAAATTGTAAAAAATAAAAAATATAAAACAAACAGGCATGTATTCTTAAGGAAGGAATAAAAATAAAAAATGGTAAGAGCAATTTATCCGGGCAGTTTTGACCCGGTAACTTTTGGACATTTAGATGTCATTCGACGTGCATCGGAACTTTTTGACGAAGTTATCGTCGGAGTTTTACATAATTCTCAAAAAAGTCCGTTGTTTTCTGTGGAAGAACGTGTTAATATATTAAAAGAAGTGACGGCAGATATCCCGAATGTAAAAATTGAGACCTTTAGTGGTCTTTCGGTGAATTTTGCCCGAAACTGTGATGCAAAAGTAATTATCCGTGGACTGCGGGCAATTACAGATTTTGAATATGAGCTTCAGATGGCACAGACAAACCGTGTGTTGGCGAAAGATGTGGATACCATGTTTTTGACAACAAGTCTGGAGTATGCGTATTTAAGTTCTACTACGGTAAAAGAAGCAGCATATTTTGGTGCTGATATATCAAAATTTGCTCCGGAATATGTAGTAGAAAAAGTGAGAGAAAAATTTGCACAAAAGGGTAATAAAATACAATAAGGAGTGTAATTATGAGTAGCAGAATTGAGCAGATTATTGAAGAAATCGAAGAATACGTAGAAAGTTGTAAATACCAGCCGCTTTCAACAACAAAAATTGTTGTAAATAAAGAAGAATTAGAAGAACTGCTTCGTGAACTTCGTATGAAGACACCAGATGAAATCAAGAGATATCAGAAAATCATCAGCAATAAAGATGCGATTTTAGCAGATGCACAGGCAAAAGCAGATGCAGTTATTGCAGAAACAAAAACACAAGTTCAGGATATGGTAAAAGAGTCTGAAGTAATGCAGCAGGCTTATGCACAGGCAAATGAAATTGTAAACAGTGCAAATCAGCAGGCACAGGCAATTATTGACTCTGCAACAGCAGATGCAAATAATTTACGTTTAAGTGCAATTTCTTATACCGATGAGATGATGGCAAACTTAGAACAGCTGATTCATGGAACGATGGAAAATGCAAATGCAAGATATAATGAGCTTGCACAGACTTATAATGCATTTGCACAGTCTCTTCAGAGTGCGGCAGATGTGGTGAGCGAAAACAGAAGTGAACTTGCACCTCAGTTAAATAATCCGATTCCGAAACAGACAGAAGAAGAGCCGGAAGAAAATCTCGATATGGATGATTTAGACGACGAGTTAGAAGAGGATGACGAATAAAAAAGTAAGTCCTGAGGCAATGAGGGTACAAACGATTCTTCCGATTAGATAAGGAAAGAGAGGGAGGTCTGTGCCTGAAAGTACGCAGGAAGTCTGAGCAAGTACGCAAAGACCTCCAAAGCTGGAAAAGCCCATTGTCAAAGGAAACTTTAAAGAAAATGGCAGAGCAGTGTCTTTTAAAGCATTAAGTCCGGTGGAAAATTCTGTTAGACCACAAAGCATGACTGAAAAGAAAGACGAAGAAGACAGCAGGAATTGAAGGATTCCTTGAAAAACAGAAAACAGAATAATATATCCACCAAGCTTGGTAATAGAAAAAAGGCTATTCATAATAGAGATATCCAGAAGTTCCGCAAAAGGAGAAGAGGATGTCTCTTTTTGCGTTCGGGTAAATACAGATTGCTGAGAAACAGAGTAAATCCGGCGAAAAAAAAGACTGGTAAGAAACGCAGACAGAAAAAAGATGAAAAAAAGCAGATGATTGGGAACCTGATTTTCTAAAATAGAAAATGATAAATATCCGGTCAGAAAAGAAGGGCTTGGAAAAGCAGAAAATGTCAAAAGATAGCAGGCTTCCTGTTTGGAAATTTTATTAGATTGGTATAAATCTGCTGTAGTTTTTGCACCCATTGGAAAACCGCATAAAATTCCAAATAAAAATGCAGAAGCACCAAAGGGGGTAAGAGAAAAAACAGAATGCCAGAACTTTTTGAAAGATACGAGAAGCGGTTCAAGCAGACTGGAGGAAACTAAAATGGAGGATAATACCATTGCAGGAAATAAAGAGGGCAAAAGTGTAGAAAACCAAAGCCGGATGCCCAAAAGAGCCGAAGAAATACAAATCTGTGGAAATAACAAAGAAAAAAGAAAACAAAAAAGACAAAAAAAAGAAAAAAACAGACGTTTCATAAATAGATTCTCCGATCTCTGATTCAAATTCACATCATAATATATGGAACGGGTGAAAAGAATATGTCCTTGCCATTTGGAAAAAGATGTGACACAATAAGAAAGAATAAAAAGTGTGTCTGCACTGCAGATTACCTTGGATATGGAGGCAGAAAATGGCAGTATTAGAAAATTTAAAACCAGAAAGAGTGTTTTACTATTTTGAAGAAATCTGTAATATTCCGCATGGTTCAGGAAATACAAAACAAATCAGTGATTACCTTGTTGAGTTTGCAAAGAAAAAAGAACTTCGTTTTATTCAGGATGAAATGGGAAATGTTGTAATTTTTAAAGAGGCATCCAAAGGATATGAAGAGTCACCAACGGTAATTTTACAGGGACATGTAGACATGGTGTGTGAAAAAACAGCCACGAGTCAGCATGATTTTGAAAAAGACGGTTTAAAGCTGTGCGTTGAGGGTGATGAAATCTATGCAAAAGATACAACGCTTGGAGGAGATGATGGAATTGCAGTTGCTTATGAACTGGCGGTTTTAGAAGATGAGACACTTGCACATCCTGCGATTGAGGCAGTGTTTACGGTAGATGAAGAGATTGGTTTGTTAGGTGCAGAAGGACTTGATACCTCTGTGTTAAAGGGAAAATATCTGATTAATCTGGATTCTGAGGCAGAAGGATATTTATGGAGTGGATGCGCTGGCGGACTTAGGAGTTACAGTGAACTTCCGGTAAAACGTGTGGAAGTTACAGGGCTTTCTTGTAAAATTACTGTGGATGGATTGCTTGGCGGTCATTCCGGTTCAGAAATTAATAAAAACCGCTCCAATGCGATACTTCTTCTGGCAAGATTTCTTCATGAGTGTGGAAGTGAATTAGACTTGCTTTTATATGATATGAAAGGCGGGCAGAAAAATAATGCAATTCCACGACAGGCAGATGCAGAAGTATTAGTTTCAGCAGAAGATGCCGGTCGATTAGAACAGATGGCAAAAGTATTTACTTCTACCCTTCAAAAAGAATACACAGGCAGTGATGAAAATATCCAAGTTCATGTTGAAGTACAGGAGGAGAGTACAAAACAGGTACTTCATCCGGCGAGTCAGGAGAAAGTATTATTTTTCCTGATTCATTATCCAAATGGAATCCGCAAGATGTGTGGATTTATAGAAGGACTGGTAGAGACCTCCTGTAATGTAGGAATTGTGCGCTTGATGCCATCAACCTTTATCTGTGAGACAAGTGTGAGAAGTTCTGTTGGTTCAGAAAAGAGAGCACTTGCAGATCAGATTCGTTATCTGACAGAATTTCTCGGTGGAGAATATGATGAAGACGGAAACTATCCGGCATGGGAGTATAAAAAAGATTCTGTACTTCGTCCTCTGATGACCAAAGTTTATAAAGAAATGTATCAAAAAGAACCAGTGGTTGAAGTGATTCATGCAGGATTGGAATGTGGTCTGTTTTATGAAAAAATAAAGGGACTGGACTGTGTTTCTATCGGACCGGATATGAAAGATATTCATACTTCGGAAGAACGCCTTTCTATTTCATCCACTAAAAGAGTATATGAATATTTAGTAGAAGTATTAAAGAGAATTAAAAAGTAACTGGAATAAAATCCCTTTTCCGTTCATAGAATGATAAGTGTGAACAATACGAAGTCAACTTGAATGGATAAGGGATTTTATGATTTCTTTCTGGTATGGATGTAAGAAATATGATATACTTAAAACACATATGCGTAAAAAACAGATTAGAAAAAAAGCGCAGAAAGTCTGTTGATGATTCCAAGGCGCAATGACAAGGAGTAATGATTTATGGAAATACGTTTATGGCATGAGCTTTTGCTTCCTTATGAGCTTGCCGTGAAAGAAATGGTAATCAAGTTCAAACATCTTAAAAAGGAACACAGGGAAAAGGAACTTTATTCACCGATTGAACAGGTCAGCGGACGAGTAAAATCAATCAATAGTATTCTTGAGAAAATGCAGAGAAAAAATATTTCATGGGAAGAACTTGAAGAAAAAGTAGAAGATATCGCTGGAATCCGCATTATCTGCCAGTTTTCTGAAGATATTGAAAAAGTGGCGGATATTATTCAGGAACGTCAGGATATGAGGGTACTGGAGATAAAAGACTATATTACGCATATGAAAGAAAGCGGTTATCGAAGTTATCACATGATTATTGCTTATCATGTAGAGACTTTAGAAGGACCAAGAGAAATAAAAGCGGAAATTCAAATTCGTACGCTTGCAATGAATTTTTGGGCAACGATTGAACATTCGCTGCAGTATAAATATAAAGGAAATATGCCGCCTCATGTAAGAACACGGTTAAACAATGCGGCACAGTCAGTTTTAACTCTTGACGAGGAGATGTCATCCGTTCGTAATGAAGTGATGGATGCACAGAACTCTATGGTTCACCAGTCCAATATTGTAAAAGAAATTTTAAATAATATTGAGAATCTGTATCATTATTCAAATAACAGAGAAGTGGCAAAAATTCAGGATGAATTTTACCGCATTTATGAATCAAAAGATTTAGCACGCTTAGAGCGTTTTCATCAAGAGTTAGATGTAATTGCAGAGGGATACCGTGCGCAGGCGGTTGCAACAGAGGAAATCTTGTAACAGCAAAGGAAAACTTATGAGACTACCAGAGAAATATGAAAATGAAATGAAAGACCTGTTGCAGGAAGAATATGAGGCTTATAAAGAAAGCCTCGGTCTTCCGATACAGCAGGGATATCGAATTAATACAGGAAAAATCAGCAAGGAGGAGTGGGAAAAAATCGCTCCTTTTTCTGCGAAAGAGGTTCCATGGATAGAAAATGGATACTTTCTTTTAGATGACTTCAGAGCTTCCAGACATCCTTATTATTTTGCAGGTCTTTATTATTTACAAGAGCCGAGTGCGATGACACCGGCAAACAGGCTAAATGTAGAACCGGGAGATTTTGTACTGGATTTGTGCGCTGCACCTGGAGGAAAAGCAACAGAGCTTGGAAGCCGTTTAAAAGGAAAAGGCATGTTAGTTGCAAATGATATCAGCAACAGCAGAGCGAAAGCACTTTTAAAAAATCTGGAACTGGCAGGAATAGCCAATCTTTATGTAACAAGTGAAGAACCGACAAAACTTTGTCAAAATTTCCCGGAATTTTTTGATAAAGTTTTAATTGATGCTCCTTGTTCCGGAGAGGGAATGTTCCATAGAGAACCCAAAATGATAGAATACTGGGAAAAACGAGGTCCGGAAGAATACGTTCCAATTCAGAAACAGCTTATTCTGTATGGAAGCCGTATGTTAAAGCCGGGAGGGAAACTCCTTTATTCGACCTGTACGTTTTCTAAAAAAGAAGATGAAGAGGTGATACAATGGCTGTTGGAACAAAATACAGACATGCATCTGATTTCTATTGCTCCTTATGAGGGATTTTCAAAAGGATTTGGATTATCAGAATGTGTGCGTATTTTTCCGCATAAAATGTCTGGAGAAGGGCATTTTTTGGCATTGCTTGAAAAAAAATCTACAGAACAAGACAACACACAGAAACAAAAACTGCAAATGGGAAAAGAATTGAAACTCCCAAATTGCGTAGAAGAATTTTTTTCATTATTAAAGTTTCCGATTGACAGAAGTTGTCTGAAGTTGGAAAAAGAACGATTGTATCTGCTGCCAAATGCAGTGAAGATGCCAAAATTGCGTTACCTGCGGACCGGATTGTTGTTAGGAGAAGTAAAAAAGAACCGCTTTGAGCCTTCGCAGGCATTGGCAATGGCTTTAAAACCGGAACATTTTGCATCTTGTATTTCAATTGACAGTACAGATGTGCGTTGTGTGAAATACTTAAAAGGAGAGACTTTAGACGTCTCAGACCTTCCCTGCAACAATAAAAAAGGCTGGCAGTTAGTCTGCGTGGAACGGTATCCACTCGGATTTGGAAAGTTAAGCAATGGCATTTTAAAAAATAAATACTATGCCGGATGGAGATGGCAGTAGATGGCACAAATAAGAATTGATAAATATCTGGCGGATATGGGAATTGGAACTCGAAGTGAGGTAAAAAAAATCTTAAAGTCCGGTCAGGTAACTTTAAATGGAGAAAAAATCAAAAAACCAGAACAAAAAATTAACAGTGAAACAGACGAAGTTTTAGTAAATCAGAAACCGGTGGTCTATCAGGAATTTGAGTATTATATGCTTAATAAAGCTGGAGGAGTGGTTTCTGCGACAAAAGATAAGAAGGAAAAAACGGTTTTGGATTGTATCGATTCCAAAAAACGAAAGGATTTATTTCCGGTAGGTCGTCTGGACAAAGACACAGAAGGATTACTGCTGATTACAAATGATGGAGAACTGGCTCATCGTTTGCTCTCTCCAAAGAAACATGTGGATAAGACTTATTTTGTGAAGTTAAGAGAACCGTTAAAGCAGGAGTATGAAGCGGCGCTTGAAAACGGAATTGATATTGGAGAGGAAGCATTGACTTTGCCGGCAAAACTTGAAATTTGTTCCGAAGATAGAAAAAACTGTCTGCTTACAATTCATGAAGGAAAGTTTCATCAGGTAAAACGGATGTTTCAGTCAGCAGAAAATGAAGTGGTATTTTTAAAACGAATGTCGATGGGAAGTTTAACATTAGATAAAGCATTAGAAACAGGACAGTATCGTCCGCTTACACAAGAAGAAATAGAGAGGTTGAAAACGAATGCTTAAAAACATAAAAGCAGTATTGTTTGATTTAGATGGAACGTTGGTTGACTCCATGTGGATTTGGAAATCCGTAGATGAAGAGTATTTTGAGAAAAAAGGGCTTGTTCTTTCCTCAGATGAGATTGATTCATTCCAGCAGGAATTAGAGGGAATGGGATTTACAGAAACCGCAGTGTTTTTTAAAAAGCGATTTGGAATTGAAGATTCCCTGGAAGAAATAAAGGCAGCCTGGATTTCCATGGCAACTGAAAAGTACTGTAATGAAGTTCCGTTAAAGGATGGAGTAAAAGAATTTTTAGAATATTTAAAAGAACAGCAGATCCCGTCTGCGATTTGTTCAAGCAACAGTATTGAATTGATTAAAATGGTGTTAAAGGCACATGAAATTGATAATTATTTTACCAAAATGATAACCTGCTGTGATGTGTCAGCGAGTAAACCGGCACCGGATGTTTATCTTGCAGCAGCAAAAGCCTTAAATGTAAGTCCTGAAAACTGTCTGGTATTTGAAGATGTTCCAATGGGAATCTTAGCTGGAAAGAATGCAGGCATGAAGGTATGTGCCGTTGAGGACAGTTACAGTAAAGAACAAATGGAACAAAAGAAAAAGCTTGCGGACTATTACATAAAAGATTACGATGAGGTTTTAAATCAGACATTTGAGGTGTTAAAATGATGCAGTTTTTACCGGTTACGATGAAAGAAATGCAAAATCGTGGAATTAGTCAGCCAGATTTCGTATATGTCTGTGGAGATGCCTATGTGGATCATCCGTCTTTTGGGATGGCAATTATTACAAGACTTTTAGAACATTATGGATACAGCGTGGGAATTATTGCACAGCCGGACTGGAAGAAAAAAGAAAGTGTCTGCGTATTTGGAGAACCAAGGCTAGGATTTTTAGTCTCTGCCGGAAATATGGATTCGATGGTAAATCATTATACCGTTTCCAAAAAGCACAGAAGGGAAGACTCGTATTCTCCAGGAGGGAAAATGGGTCTTCGACCGGACCGTGCAGTAATTGTGTATGGGAATTTAATCCGTCAGACTTATAAGCATACCCCGATTATTATCGGTGGAATCGAGGCTTCTCTTAGAAGACTGGCACATTATGATTACTGGTCAGATTCTTTAAAACGTTCTGTATTATTAGATTCAGGAGCAGATTTGATTTCTTATGGAATGGGAGAACGCAGTATCTTAGAAATTGCAGAGGCACTCAATCGTGGAGAAGATATTTCCACTCTGCATCATATTGCAGGAACGGTATATCATACAAAAGAAGCACCTGCGGGTGGAATCATCCTTCCTTCTTATGAAGAAATGTGTGCAGATAAGAGAAAATATGCAGAGAGTTTTCAGGTTCAGTATGAAAATATGGAAGCGTTTTCAGGAAAAGTATTGGCAGAGTCCTACGGAAATCGTGGGTATGTGGTACAGAATCCTCCCTCAAAGCCGTTATCCCAAAAAGAAATGGATGAGGTTTACGATTTATCGTATATGAGGACCTATCATCCGATGTATGAAAAACTCGGGAAGATTCCGGCGATTGAAGAGATTAAATTCAGTATTACAAGTAACAGAGGCTGTTTTGGGGGCTGTAATTTCTGCGCACTTGCATTTCATCAGGGAAGAATTGTTCAGACAAGAAGTCATGAATCTATTTTAAAAGAAGCAGTGGAATATACAAAGGAATCTGATTTTAAGGGATATATTCATGATGTAGGAGGTCCAACCGCAGATTTCAGACAACCAGCCTGTGAAAAGCAGCTGAAAAAAGGAGTCTGCACGAACCGTCAGTGCCTGTTTCCAAAACCTTGTAAAAATTTAAATGCAGACCATGAAGATTATCTGGAATTATTGGAAAAACTCAGAAAGATTCCAAATGTAAAAAAAGTATTCATTCGTTCCGGAATTCGGTTTGATTATGTGGAAGCAGACAAAGACAGGCGCTTTTTAGAAGAACTGGCGAAGTATCATGTAAGTGGACAGCTTCGTGTTGCTCCGGAGCATGTTTCAGACCGTGTGTTGTCTTATATGGGAAAACCGGAACATCAGGTTTATCAGAAATTTTTAGCAGACTTTGAAAAGGCAAATAAAAAAACCGGAAAGAAACAATATGTGGTTCCATATTTTATGTCCTCTCATCCGGGCTGCACCTTAAAGGATGCGGTAAAGCTGGCAGAGTATGTGCGTGATATGGGATTTATGCCGGAACAGGTGCAGGATTTTTATCCAACACCATCTACGATGTCTACCTGCATGTATTATACAGGGATTGACCCAAGAACGAAAAAAGAAGTTTATATTCCGACAAATCCACATGAGAAAGCAATGCAGAGAGCTTTGATTCAATATAAAAACCCACAGAATCGTGAACTGGTAAAAGAAGCTCTGATAAAAGCAGGAAGAACGGATTTGATTGGATGGGAGCATAAATGTCTGATAAAAGAAGGAAAAAAAACGGTACAGGCAGGAAAAGATTTCAAGAAATCAACCGTACAGCGAAAAAAGAAAACGATTCGAAATGTGCATAAAAGGAAAGGAAAATAAGATGAAAATAGCAATTGTAACAGGAGCGTCTTCTGGAATTGGTGCAAGTTATGTCTGTCAGCTTGCAGAAAAGTATTCATGGCTGGATGAAATCTGGGTCATTGCCAGAAATGAAACGGCACTCGGGACACTGAAGCGACAGTGTATAGTGCCGCTCCGTGTTTTTGCTATGGATATTACTCAGACAGAAAATTTGCTGAGACTGGAAGAAGAATTAGAAAAAGTAAAACCGTATGTGAAATACTTTGTAAATGCAGCCGGATGTGGGATTAATAAAAAGATAAAAGAGACAGATTTGATGGATTGTAACCGTATGCTTGAAGTAAACTGCAATGCATTGACCCTGCTTACGAAAATTGTACTTCCGTACTGTGGAAAACGAAGCAGAATCGTTATGTTAGCTTCTGCTTCTGCTTTTTTGCCACAGCCGGGATTTGCTGTTTATGCGGCGTCGAAGTCTTATGTGCTTAGTTTTTCAAGAGCACTGCGCAGAGAATTAAAAAAGACAGGAACGACCGTTACAATTGTATGCCCAGGTCCGGTAGATACTCCGTTTTTAGATACAATCGGCGGGAAAGATAGCATTCCGGTTATCAAACGACCATTTATTATGAAAACGGACAAGGTAGTTTCAGTCGCAATCAAAGATGCGGCAAAAGGAAAGGAACTGTCGATTCCGGGAATTTCAATGAAGTGTTTTTTTCGGATTTGTAAAATTGTTCCGCATAAAGTATTGTTAAAATTTACATAAAACAAGACAAGAACAAGATACATAAAAATGAGGAATTACATGAATAAAAAACAAAAAATAAAAAAAGGTGATTTCGGATATATTCAGTCACAGAAAAAGAAGCGTACGATTTATACGATTTTAGCTTTGATTCCACCACTGACAGTTTTCTTTGTTGGCTGGATTATCAATAAAGACAGGAATACAGTATTTACTGTTTTTGCAGCGGTGGGGTGTCTGCCGGCATGTAAATTTGCAGTCAGCGCAATTATGATGTATCTGCAAAAGCCAATGTCAGAGGACGATTATAAGCAGATTGAACAGCATAAAGAAGGTTTGGTATGTGCGTATGAACTGCCGGTTTCTGCTTATGAAAAACAGACCTTTTTAGATTCCGTTGCAGTCTGCGGAAATAATGTGGTTGCATACACCAGCCGTGAGAAATCCGATATTCCGTTTGTGGAAAAGCATATTCAAACCATTTTAAGACAAAATGGATATTATGTAACGATAAAGGTATTCAGACGTCTTCCGGAATATTTAAATCGTTTGGATTCTATGTGGGAGCATCATGAGTCACTGGAAGAAGGCATTCGATTTGTGCCGGATGAAAATAATCCGGATTTAAGCAGAAATGAGCTGATTATGCATACTATTTTTGCAATTACGCTTTAGGAGAAATAAATGAAAGAATTAGAAGTAAAAGCGCAGGAAAGCGGACAGCGGTTTGATAAATATCTTTCCAGATATTTAAAAGAAGCACCGAAAAGCTTTCTCTATAAGATGCTTCGTAAGAAGAATATTACGTTAAATGGAAAAAAGGCAAACGGAAATGAGAAACTCGAAGTGAATGATAAAGTTCAGTTGTTTTTTTCAGATGAAACATTAGAAAAATTTATGGGAGAAGAAAAAGAAGTGAAAAAAGGTTCTCTCGAAATTCTTTATGAAGATGAAAACGTGATTTTTATCAATAAACCGGCAGGGATGCTTTCACAGAAAGCAAAAAAAGAAGATGTTTCTTTAAATGAATATCTGGCGGGTTATCTGCTTGATTCCGGAGCGATGACAAAAGAAGATTTCAGAACCTTTCATCCGGCGGTGTGCAATCGTTTGGACCGTAATACGAGCGGAATTGTAGCAGCAGGAAAAACAATGGCAGGACTTCAGACAATGACGCAGTTGTTTCGGGACAGAAATCTTCATAAATATTATCTGGCACTGGTAAAAGGAATCGTAAAAGAAGAAGCTCATATTAAAGGGTACTTAAAAAAAGATGAAACTTCGAATAAAGTAACGATTACCAGACAGCCACAGAAAGATACAGTTTTGATTGAAACGAAATACACTCCGATTGGATGTTCAAAAGAAAACCGGCTGACTCTTTTAAAGGTGGAACTGCTTACCGGACGTTCTCATCAGATTCGTGCGCATCTGGCAAGTATCGGGCATCCGATTGTAGGTGATGCAAAGTATGGAGATATGCAGGTGAATAAAAAGTATCATACACAGTATAAAGTAAAAAGCCAGCTTCTTCATTCCTGGAAATTAGTACTGCCACAGTTAGAGGGTGAGCTGGCAAATCTTTCTGATATGGAAATTACAGCGCCGGTTCCAAAGGTATTAAAACAGATTATTACAAAAGAAGTGAAAACAGCAGAAGGAGAGATTGGATGAGCAAAAAATATGAAGGTCCTTCTATGATGGAAGAACTGTGGGAATATGTAAAAATGATTGTGTTCGTAGTGGTAATTGTTTTTATTATCAATAATGTTTTGTTAATTAACGCAAGAATTCCGTCAGAATCTATGGAAAAAACGATTATGACCGGAGACAGGGTTTTTGGAAATCGTCTGGCTTATATGACAAAAGACCCGGAACGTTTTGATATTGTGATCTTTAAATTTCCGGATGATGAAAGTCAGCTTTTTATCAAACGAGTTATTGGACTTCCGGGAGAAACAGTAACGATTAAGGATGGTAAAGTTTACATTAATGATTCAGAAGAACCATTAGACGACAGTTTTGTTGCGGAGACACCGGTAGGTGATTTTGGACCGTATAAGGTGCCGGAAGGAAGCTATTTTATGCTTGGAGATAATCGAAATCATTCCCGAGATTCCAGATACTGGATTAACTCCTTTGTAGAAAAAGATAAAATCCTTGGAAAAGCAGTTTTGCGTTATTTTCCGTCTCCAAAGCTGATAAAATAAATGTGTTCTTATAATTTTCTGTGTTGAGTTTGTGAGAAGATTTTGAGAGTACAAAAAATGTACGGTCGGAAACAAAAAACTTTGAGGGGATATAAGATAAGAGTGGAGGCAGGAAATTGGCAACTTGGAACTCAAGGGGACTGCGAGGTTCTGCATTAGAAGAATTTATTAATCAAACCTGTGAACAGTATCGTGAAAGAAATCTGGCTTTAATTCAAAAAGTGCCGACTCCGATTACTCCGGTTCGGATTGAAAAAGAAAGCCGTCATATTACACTTGCTTATTTTGACAAGAAAAGTACAGTCGATTATATTGGTGTAGTGCAGGGAATTCCGGTCTGCTTTGATGCAAAAGAATGTCATACCGATAATTTTCCCTTACAGAATATTCACGAACATCAGGTGCGATTTATGGGAGATTTTGAAAAACAGGATGGAATTGCATTTTTGATTCTGTATTTCAGTCATAGAGACGAAATTTATTATATGAGATATGAGGAAATGCTAAAATTTTGGAATCGTGGACAAAATGGAGGACGAAAACACTTTAAGTATGAAGAATTGAATCCGAAATGGTTTTTAACCAGAAACGGAAATTACCTGGTTCCGTTTCTGGAGGGAATTGCCTTGGATTTAAAAGAGAGAGAAGAGAATTAATTTTTCTCTGTGGTTTCTCTTGGAATTAAGACAGGAGAAATAATTTTATGGACTGGCTCGCAAAAAGCCGGTCTTTCTTTTTGCGCTTGAATTTGTGAGATTAATAACTCAACGGCTTCAAATGCAATCTTGTCAATCTGCTGACTGACGCTGCTGATTGGAATAATAGCTTCTCGTGAAATCGGAGAATCGTCAAATGCAATTAAAAAATAGTCGTTTGGCAGATAGCCATACTTTCGGATTAACAGATTTAAAAATACATTTGCATAAGTATCACCGGAGATAAAAATTCCCTTTCGGATACCGGAATAATTCAGTTCAATTTGTTCTAAAATATGAGTTAGGTGGCTTTTTACTTCTTCGTGGGAAGCTCCCATCTCTTCCATAAAAGTATGATGTAGTAATTGGTGTTTTTCACAATAATCATCAAATGCTTCCACTCGTTTATAAGCAGGAGTTGTTCGGGTTGTTGGAGCACTGATATGCAAAAATACTTCACAGTCATGGGAAGAGAGATTTTCACAGGCGAGAATCGTTCCTTGATAGTTATCGGAATTGACACTTGAGATATAAACATCTTCCCGCTCTACAGCAACTAATGGAAGATGAAGATTTGCCAGTTCAATCGAGGGAAGTGTGTGACTTAAGATAATTAATCCTTCAATCTTATAAGCTAAAAGTTCCTGTAAGTAAGTTCTTTCATCTTCTTTTGAGCCATTGCTGATAAAAACCAGAAATTTATAGCCAAAAGCTTCATAGGTTGATAAAATCTGATTTAAAATCTCAGAATAATAACGAACATATAAGTTTGGGATGATGATGCCGATAAATTCGGTACATCCGTTCGCCAGAATTTTTGCAACTTTATTTTCTTTATAATTTAATTTTTCAAGTGCCTCTGCAATAATGTTCCGATTTTGTTCCGTTAAGGTCTCCGGATGATTAAAATAACGGGAGATTGTAGTTTTTGAAAAGTTTGTATATTTTGCAATGTCACTGAATGTGATGTTGTTTTTTTTATTTGCCATAGTAAAATACCGCCTTTCTAAAAATCAGTATATCAAAAAAAAGAAAAAGAGACAATGGAATTTTATAAAGTAACCGGTTTTACAAAAATGACAAAAATCCGAATAAAAATTGATAAAAATGCTGAAAAATACTTTTATTATTGAGATATAGATAGGTTTGTGATAGAATACAGTATAGAAAAACCGGTTACTTTACAAAACGAAATTAAAAAATCAGATTCTGGGAGGAAAAAATGAATAAAAAAGATATGATTTTTCAGGAACGATTAAACCGTCATCACGACGAACTTCGCTGGCTGTATATGGAACTTTATGGAAATGACGCAATGTTTGCGGAATTATGTGACCAGATGTATGAGTATTACAAAGCAAGAAAGCAAAAACTGCATAATCGTGATGCAAAACGAATAAAAGAAGCAGAGTGGTTTAAGAAAAAAGACATGCTTGGAATGATGCTTTATATTGATAATTTTGCTGGAAATTTACAAGGTGTACAGACAAAACTGGATTATTTAAAAGAATGTAACGTAAATTGTATTCATCTGATGCCGTTTTTAGATTCACCGGAAGGACGTTCTGATGGCGGTTATGCAGTTGCAGATTTTCGGAAAGTAAAACCAGAGCTTGGAACAATGGAAGATTTAGCAAAATTAACGGATGCCTGTCATGCAAAAGACATGAATGTGTGTATGGATTTTGTTATGAATCATACATCAGAAGACCATGAATGGGCGAAAAGAGCCAGAAATGGAGAAGGCGAGTACATGAGCCGTTACTTCTTCTATGATAATGATGAAATTCCAAAACAATATGAAAAAACCGTACCACAGGTCTTTCCGACAACAGCACCAGGAAACTTCACGTATCTTCCAGATTTGAATCATTATGTATTGACTACCTTTTATCCATATCAGTGGGATTTAAATTATAAAAATCCAAGAGTATTTAATGAGATGATGTATAATTTTCTGTTTCTTGCGAATCAGGGAATTGATGTAATCCGAATTGACGCTGTTCCGTATATCTGGAAAGAATTAGGAACACCGTCTCGTAATCTTCCACAGGTACATACGATTGTACGAATGATGCGTATGATTGGTGAAATTGTATGCCCAAGTGTTATCTTACTTGGAGAAGTTGTCATGGAACCGGAAAAAGTAGTACCATATTTTGGAACAGTGGAAAAACCGGAATGTCATCTGTTATATAATGTAACAACAATGGCAACAACCTGGCATACCGTTGCCACACAGGATATCCGCCTGCTGAAAAAACAGATGGATATTGTAAATGAACTTCCAAAAGAATATCTGTTTTTAAATTATTTAAGATGCCATGATGATATTGGCTGGGGACTTGATTTTGAAACACTCAAAGATTATGGAATGGAAGAAATTGCACATAAACGCTTTTTAAATGATTTCTTTACCGGAAAAACACAAGGAAGTGTAAGCCGTGGAGAACTCTATAACGATGACCCTGTCACAATGGATGCACGCTTCTGCGGAACAACTGCATCGATGTGTGGAATTGAGACAGCATTAAGAGAAGATAATGCTGAAAAATTAGAAGAAGCAGTCCGCATGGATGTGATGCTTCACGCATATATGCTGGTACAGTCTGGAATTCCAATGTTATACAGCGGAGATGAAATTGCCCAGTTAAATGATAACCACTATAAAGAAAATCCACAAAAAGCAGAAGACTCACGCTATATTCATAGAGGAGCATTTTTGTGGGAAAATGCAAAAAAACGAAAAGAGAAATATTCGGTGGAAGAAATCGTATTTGATTCCCTGGCAAAATTAGAGAAGATAAGAAGAAACGAGACTGTGTTTGATGCAAAAGCAGACGTGTATACTTATGATGTAAAAGAGAATAAAATCCTTGGAATCTTAAGAGAAGATGAGAATACAAGATTTATTGCCCTGTTTAATTTCGGAAATGAACCACGGACTGCATGGATGCAGGAAGAAGGCGAATTTGAAGATTTGTTTACAGGAAAGAAGATTGAGTTAAAAGATGTGGAACTGGCTGCACATGGATTTGTGTGGGCGGTGAGAAGAAAATAAGAATAAGAGCAAAAAGAGAAACAGCCGGAAGAGTATATATAAAAACTCTGACCGGCTGTTTTTCTGCTCATAGACAGTTCCAGTTTGAACGATTAAAAGTTAAAAAATTTTGAAGTAAAAGATATTCTTCAAATTCCAGTATGATAATATTGAACTACAAAAAATATTGTAAATTATTTTTAGAAAAAAATCTAGTAGTTATATTATGTTTAATCAAAATATATTAGGCATTTTTTGAACTAAAATATATTAGGAATATATTGAAAAATAGAAAGTTTAAGAGTATAATAAAAGAAAAAAGGAGTGATGCAGGTGAGAACAGAACTTGTTTTTGTGTTAAAAAAGCCAATGATAAGTCTGGACTATCGAAGAATGATTCTATCATGGTTAAAGCGAAGTCTTACAGAGTGTAATCAGGGAAAATATTATGAACGATATTTTCGGTTAGATGCTCCCCGAAAAGATTATTGCTTTACTGTGCTAATGGATTCTCCGAAATTTACAAAAGAAAAGATATTGTTAAAAGAACCAAGAATTCGGGTAATATTTTCCGCAGATGATAAAAATCGGAGTGGATTAATATTTTTTGCGGCGTTTTTAGCTATGAAAAATAAGCAGTTTCCATTACCGGATGGAAATGCCATGACTTTACGAAATGTAATAAGAAGAAATGAAGCATTGATTGCAGAATCTTCCGTTATCTTTCGGACCAGCCTGGGAAATGGGTTGTGTATTCGAGAACATGACAGAGAAACGAATAGAGATAAGTTTTTTACCTGTGAAGACCCAGAATTTAAAAAGAAAACAGAAGAGATACTGAAGATACAGGCAAGACTTGCTGGTTATCCAGAATCTATGGTTCAGACGATAAAATTTACTCCGATTCAGTGTAAAAAAGTATTAGTTTTCTTCTATGGTCGATATGTCGATGTAACGACTGGGGTTGTGCAGTTAGAGGGAGAACCGGAATTATTACAGTATTTTTATTTGTCAGGAGCTGGCTCAAAGCACAGCGCGGGTTTTGGCCAGTTGAACATTTTAAAATAAATCAGGAAGGAGGAGAAGTTATGGGACTGGAGAGAATAGAACCTCTGGATTGGAGATATTCCGCAGCAATTGTAGGACTAAAAGAGTATCTAACTTGGATTGGTGAATCGAACTGGAAGTTACAAGATGAATATCTGGAATATAATCCGGAATCTATTACAGAGTCAGATTATTTGAAGTTTGTGGAACAGAAATATTCAGAAGATATGCATCATGTATTGGCTGAAGAATTACTATTAGAAGAAGAACCAAGTGAAGAACAGATAAAACTGATAAATGAAAAGCTGACTGCAAATACAGTTTTAAAAAAAATATTTGGAAAAATAAAATACGACGGAACAAATCGGGAACAGATACAAAAATTAATAGAAGAAAATCGTGAAGAAATTGTAAAAGAGACCTATCGAAATAAAGTAAATCTGTACCGAAACTATTGTAATACAAATCAATTATTTGAGCCAGGTAAGAATTGTTGCAGACTACTGGGGTATTATGTAGATTTACCAAAAAAAGGAAAATCCATTTCTTATAATTTTGATATGGCAAATTTTGTATACGAGGACACTCCGATATTTGATTTTATTCCATTTGCATTTTGTGGAGAACGAGATTTTTATTTTATAAATGATAATGTTGATTTAAGAGAGTTAGTTAAAACCAATAAGATACTGCAAGATAAAATAAAAAAAGCAAGAGAAAATGCAAGGCAAGAGGGAAAAACAATTGATTCCAGACAGATTTTTTTCCAGACTATTATTGAATCAAAGGATTTTATGTATCATGATATTGAGATTATACATAAAAACGTTGAAAAGACACATTTTGAAACATTATATTTAAGTAAAAAGAGCCTGGATATTTTACAGAAATTAAATGGAGAAAAAACAGACAAAAAACCATATAAAGCATTTTGTTTTAAAATAAAAATAAATGATAATTATTATCTGGATGTATTTAAAGAAACGATGAACTGCATTGTGAATCTTATTTTGACAGATGAGTGGATAAATTATCTTTTAAAAAATAATGCAAACGGAAATTACACTTATGTGTTATACCAATTAATAAAAGTAAATTTATGGATAAAGGAGGATGCAGATATGGAAGCTGGAAATAAAAGAGCCTATGGATGTGCAAAGGCAGTTGCTAAGAAGAAAGATAAAGTACCGGACAACAAACTGATTTCGTTTCGCCAAAAATTGACGAGTGCCTTGACCTTTGAAGATTATGACCGATTTTGTGATATTTTATTAAATTTATCAAATTATGCAGATGAACCATTTGATTTTGCATATGATTTATTTGAAGATTTTGAGAAAAATAAAGAATTAGCGTATACATTTGTAACAGCGCTGAGAAGAGATAATAAAAATGTAGAGGAGACAAAAGTATGAAAAAGAATTCTTTAACATTAACGGTAGTTGCAAATATGACATCTAATTATTCGGAGTCACTGGGAAATATTGCAAGTGTTCAGAAAGTATTTAAGAACAGAAAAATCTATTCTATGAGAAGCAGAGAAAGTTTAAAAAATGCAATTATGGTTCAGAGCGGGATGTATGATGATTTAGAAACAAGTCTGGATGGAGCAGCACAGAAAAAAGTAAGTGAAGAATTAAATGCCTCTAATTGTCGTGCGTTAGAAGGCGGTTACATGAATACACAGGGAACAACTTATGTAAGAAAAAGCTCTTTTTATTTGACAGATGCAGTTGCAGCAGAGCATTTTGTAAATGAAACTCGTTTTCATAATAATTTATACTTAGCAACGAATTATGCAAAAGAACAGGGGATTTCCGTACAGAGTAATGGTGGAAGTGCAGGACTTATGCCATATCAGTATGAATACGATAAGAGTCTGAAGATTTACAGCATGACAATTGATTTAGAAATGATAGGAAAAGATGAAAATTTCCATGAAGAGGCAGATGCAAAAGAAAAGGCAGAACGCGTAATCGCACTTTTGGATGCAGTGGAAAATTTATCTTTAGTCGTAAGAGGAAATCTGGATAATGCAGAGCCAGTGTTTGTGGTGGGAGGATTATCCGAAAGAAAAACGCATTATTTTGAAAATGTAGTGCATGTGGAAGAAGAAAAATTAGTTTTATCAGAGGATTTAAAAATAAAACTGGAAAGAGGATTTCAGGCAGGACTTCTGCGTGGAAATTTATTACAAAATGAGGAAGAAATAGAGAAAGAACTGACACCGGTATCAGTACCTGTATTTTTTGAAAATCTGAGAAAACAGGTTTTGGATTACTATCTGGAAAAATAAAAGAAAGATGGTGTAAAGATGAGCAATTTAAAAACTGCAGTACGGATAAAATTACATCAGACAAGTGCGAATTATCGTAGAGAAGAAACAATAGAAAATAAAATGACTTATCCTCTTCCACCTATTTCAACAGTTATTGGGGCTCTTCATTCAGCCTGTGGTTATACGGAATATAAAGAGATGGATGTCAGTATTCAGGGAAAATTTGCTTCTATGCACAAAGAACCATATACAGATTATTGTTTTTTAAATTCTACCATGGATGACAGGGGAATCTTAGTAAAAATGAGAAATGCATCTATGCTTTCAAACGCTTTTATCAAAGTAGCAAGTGCGAAGAAATCTCAAGGCAACAGTTTTTTAAAAGGGATTACGATTGATGTACATAGTTCGGAGTTATTAGAAGAATATAGAGCACTTAAGAAACTTGGAACAGAAATACAAGACTATAAAAAAACAGAATATAAAGAGAAGATAAAAGAGTTTAAAGAGAAAAAAAAGGAACTGGCAGATAAGAAAAAAGCAATTGGAAAAGGAAATGCTGGCTTTGAAACTGTGGCAGAAGAAGAAAAAGCGCTAAAAGCAGAAGAGAAAAAATATCAAGAGACAGTTGCAAGATATGAAGAAGAGAATTATAAAAAACCAGTTGCAAAATTCCGAACAGTAACAAAGTCAATCCGATACTATGAGATTTTAGACCAGATAGATTTGATTATCCATGTTACAGCAGATGAAGAAATCTTAGATGATATTTTGGAACATGCTTATGATTTAAAAGCGATTGGTCGTAGTGAAGATTTTGTGGAAGTATTAGATGTGCAGAAAGTACAGTTGGAACAAGGAAGGAGCAGAGTAAGAACTTTAAATAGTGCATATTTAAGTTATGATGATATTGTTGCTGGAAGAATTAGAACAGGAGCTATGAGTGGTCGGAAGATTGCAGGTACTGCCTATTATTTTGGAAAGAAATATGATACTACAACAGGTAAAAGGATATTTTTAGATAAAAAAAGGGTTGTTTATACATCTAATTTTAATATTGATGAAGCTTCTGGAAATGTTTGGATAGACAAAACAGAGAAACCATTTGATATTGTGAATTTTTTATAATAATTAATATAGTAAGAAGTACAGAAAAGGCATGACAGAAAGGAATTTTGTTCATGTCTTTTCTGTTTAGGGAGAAAGCGATATGAAAGCAATACAGGATTTTTTAGCAAAATCAGATAAGACAATTCGAGAACATTCAGATGACTTGAAGAAGCGTGTATATTATTTGAAAGAAATAGGATATATAAAAGGAGAACGTTTGTTTTATCTTTTATTGGAGTGTTGTAAACATCATGATGATGGAAAAGCGAATTTTTCCTTTCAAAGACGTGTATCCAGTAAAAGATGGATTCCGTTTGATCCAGAAAAAGAAATACCACATAATGTATTATCTGTGTATTATTTGGATAAAACACAGTATGAAGAAATGGATTATTTAAAAATTGCGAGTGCAATTTTATATCATCATGATTATTGTGATGAAGATAGAGTGATAAATGAGAAATGGATGTTGATAGATGAAAATCTTTTAGAAGGTTATAGCAGTGAATCTTTAAGCGGAGATGAAATTGAATATTTGATGAATGAAGGACTTTATGGCGAAAATCTTATCGTATTAAAAGGTCTTTTACGAAGATGTGATTATAGTGCCAGTGGAGAATATAAAATTGAGTATCCAAATGATTTTTTGCTTGAAAAATTAGAACGAATGATGCAGCGCTGGAAAGAAAAAAATGAAAATGTTGATTGGAATGAGTTACAAAAGTTTGCAATAGAAAACAGGGAAACGGATATAATTGCAGTTGCGTCCACTGGAATGGGAAAGACAGAAGCAGGTCTTTTATGGATAGGAGACCAAAAAGGATTTTTCATACTGCCGGTGCGAACTGCGATTAATGCGATTTATGACAGAGTAAGAGAAGAAATTCTTCAGGAAGAAAAGCTTGAAGAAAGAGTGGCGTTGCTACATTCAGAAGCATTGGAATATTATAATGATAATGTTGAAGAACTTGATATTACGGAATATTTTGACCGAGGAAAACATCTTTCTTTGCCTTTAAGTATTTCGACATTAGACCAATTATTTAATTTTGTTCTTCGTTATAAAGGCTATGAGACAAAATTAGCAACTTTATCATATTCCAAAATAGTAATCGATGAAATTCAGATGTATGAACCAGATTTACTAGCAGTATTAATCCGTGGATTAGGACAGATACATAGATTGGGTGGAAAAATTGCAATTGTTACGGCAACACTGGCTCCTTTTATAAAACAGCTTTTAAGAGAGGATGCTAAAATTGAATTTAAAGAAAAAGATTTCATTTTAGATAAAATACGTCATAATGTTTGTGTGAAAGATGGTGCAATACAGGTAGAAGATATTGTTACACAATATTTGGAAAATAAGAAATCTGGAAAATGCAATAAGATTCTGATTGTTTGTAACACAATAAAAAAAGCGCAGGCACTGTATGAAGAATTAAAAACTCAGTTGGGAGAAATAGAAGAATTAAATTTATTCCATAGTCGTTATATACGACAGGATAGAAAAAAGCTGGAAAAAGAAATTCGCAGATTTGGAAAAACATATTGTGATGAAAAACATAAAATATTAGATTGTCAGAATGGAATCTGGATTTCTACGTCACTTGTGGAAGTTAGTTTGGATATTGATTTTGACTATTTATTTACAGAGTTATCTGAACTAAACGGTTTGTTTCAAAGAATGGGAAGATGTAATCGGAAAGGTGTAAAAAATCTGGATAAATATAACTGTTTTGTTTATTGCGCAGGAGAAGAAGTAAAAAGAGGACAAAAAGGATTTTTAGACCCGATCTTTTATGAACAATCAAGAAAAGCGTTACAAGAAGTAGATGGACTTTT
Source organism: Blautia stercoris (assembly GCF_054657695.1). NCBI lineage: Bacteria > Bacillati > Bacillota > Clostridia > Lachnospirales > Lachnospiraceae > Blautia > Blautia stercoris. The sequence goes on along the minus strand of NZ_BAAHYF010000001.1, from coordinate 523,707 downwards.
AAGTGAAGAGAAGAAAATGGATTTAATTAATCGGTATTTTACTATGGAACAGGTAAGAGACAGCTCATTTATGAAAAAGTATCGAGAAGTTTATAATCAACTTATGGAATTGCGGATTGGTGATTTTGAGGAAGGAGAACAATTAAGGAGTATTTTTAATCAGGATATTATTCCTAAATTGGTATTTGATGAGAATAAGGAGTTTATTTTAGAGCAGCAGGACCGATTAAGAAAAATAGAAAAACAGCTTAGAAAAAGTAAAGGAGAAGAAAGAGTACAGTATTTAAAGGAACGATTAAACTGTCAACAAAATTTAAAAGAATTTGTAGTTTCAATTCCAAAGTATGAATACCAAAACTATATGGAAAAAATCTGGGAAAGATTTGGATACGTTGTAATAAGTAAATATGAAAAGATTCCGATTATGGATTGTTATTATGATGAAAAAGGGTATTATCCATTAAATTATAAAGAAAGGACAATAGAAGATGAAATGATGATGTGTTAGGGGGGAATTTATGAAAGAAAAAGTAACAGGAACTATGGTTTATTATTATTTTGTCTGTAAAAGAAAGCTTTGGTATTTTAGTAATGAAATTAATATGGAAAGCGAAAATGAGAGTGTTATATTAGGAAAACTATTAGATGAGGGCAGTTTTAAGAGAGATGAAAAACATATTAATATTGATGATACAATTAATATTGACTTTATTCGTGAATATAAGGAACTGCACGAAGTAAAAAAGAGCAAAGCAATTGAAGAAGCAGGTGTCTGGCAGACAAAATACTATTTGTATTATTTGAAACAACGGGGTGTAACAGGATTAAAAGCACGGATTGATTATCCTCTGTTGAAACAGCACTTAGATGTGACATTGAATAAAGAGGATGAAGAAAAAATGAAGATAATATTGGAAGAGATGATAAAGATTTGTAAAAAAGAAATTCCACCAGAATTTTCATCTCAAAAAATTTGTAAGAAATGTGCATACCATGATTTGTGCTTTATTTAGGGGAGGAGGTATTTGATTTTTTATGAAGCAGAGTTTTTATGTATATAATAATGGAGATTTAAAAAGAAAAGATAATACACTGCGATTTACTTCGTATGAAGGACAAAAAAGAGATATTCCGATTGAAAAAATCTCCGACATTTATGTGATGTCTGAAATGTCATTTAATACGCCATTCATTAGCTATATTTCCCAGTATGGAATTACAATGCATTTCTTTAATTATTATAATTATTATGTAGGAAGTTATTATCCGAAGGAAAGCCTTTTGGCGGGTCAGTTGCTGATAAAGCAGGTAGAGCATTATCAAGATTATGAAAAAAGATTGACATTAGCTAAAAAATTTATTGAAGCAGCAGCAGATAATATTTATCGAAATCTGCGTTATTATAAGGCAAGAGAAAAAGATGTTTTAGGTGCTATGCAGGAAATTGATTATTTAAGGCGACAGCTATCAAAAGCAGAAACAATAGAAGAATTAATGGGAATAGAGGGAAATATCCGGAAAACCTATTATTCAGCCTGGAATGAAATTGTAAATCAAGAAATTAAATTTGAAAAAAGAGTGATGCATCCACCAGATAATATGATTAATTCTTTAATTTCATTTGTGAATTCTCTGATTTATGCAAAAACATTAAGTGAAGTGTATCATACTCAATTGAATCCTACGATTAGTTATCTGCATCAGCCAGGTGCAAGACGTTTTTCTTTATGCTTGGATTTATCAGAGATTTTTAAACCTCTTATAGCAGATCGGTTGATTTTTTCATTACTTAATCGCAGACAGATTACGGAGAATAGCTTTACAAAAGAATTTAATTTTCTTCACTTGAAGAAGGAGGCATCACAGTTAATTGTTACAGAATTAGAAGCACGTTTGAAACAAGCAATTATGCATAGAGATTTAGGAAGACAGGTTTCCTATCAATATTTGATACGCCTAGAAGCATATAAATTAATTAAACACTTAATTGGCGAAAAGGAATATGAAGGTTTTCGGATATGGTGGTGATAGATAGATGTATATCGTGTTAGTGTATGATATCAGTCAAGACGAAAAAGGACAAAGAAGATGGTCAAGAGTATTTAAAATATGTAAGAAATATCTGTCTCATATTCAGAATTCTGTATTTGAAGGAGAAATATCAAAAGCACAGTTGGCGAAAATGAAAAATGAGTTAGAACCTTACATAAATGATGAACTTGATTCAGTTATTATTTTTAAAAGCCGTCAGGAAAAATGGTTAGACAAAGAATTTCTTGGTAAGGTGGAGGATAAAACTGGATTTTTGCTGTAAAAAAATTGTCGACCTCCGATAATGTAAAAATATGGGGAGGTCGACAATTAAAAGAATGTAGGAAATGCAGGAAAAGATGAAAAAGAATTAAGAGAAAAATCAAAAATTTTTGAGAAAAAGTGAGAGGTCGACAAAAAAGGGTTGAAAAACTAAGAGAAAAGTAGTAGTGTATAGGCACGGATATTAATAGAATCACAGTGGAATTTAAATTATATTGATATCATTCTGATACAATGTTACTCCGGATATTAATAGAATCACAGTGGAATTTAAATGTGATTTTGGCTATCTCCCTAATACTTTTTCCCTCTCCATATTAATAGAATCACAGTGGAATTTAAATTATTGATCACCCTTTAAGATCGGTTGAACTGGCAGCAATATTAATAGAATCACAGTGGAATTTAAATCGTGGATTCGGGCAAATATTGCCTAGGTCCGTTTCGATATTAATAGAATCACAGTGGAATTTAAATGCGCTCTTGCTGGTTTTCTTGCCCTGATCTCGTTCATATTAATAGAATCACAGTGGAATTTAAATGCGAGTCCCTTCGGGCTAAACTTTTTAATATCTACTATATTAATAGAATCACAGTGGAATTTAAATTTAAAACAGCTTTTATATCTACATTTTTTGCTCTTGATATTAATAGAATCACAGTGGAATTTAAATAAACAGAAGTAACTTTAATGAAATGGGAAAAAGAGAATATTAATAGAATCACAGTGGAATTTAAATTGTATGCGTCAAGCTGATTCGCTGTATCTCTCAACTGTATATTAATAGAATCACAGTGGAATTTAAATGGAAAAAAACTACAGATTGATTATCATAAGTACAATATATTAATAGAATCACAGTGGAATTTAAATTATGGAGAATACGAATTAAAAGAATCTATTCTAAAAATATTAATAGAATCACAGTGGAATTTAAATAAGCAAAATCTGGAACGGAAGCTGAATGTGCAGATAGATATTAATAGAATCACAGTGGAATTTAAATGAAGTTGTGCTCATGGGGAGATGGCGTCCTGGAAGAATATTAATAGAATCACAGTGGAATTTAAATTATATCGTCTAATCGTTGCGGTAAATGCCGCATATACATATTAATAGAATCACAGTGGAATTTAAATAACCTCATCTAGTGAATCAAAATTGTCCAGCTTGCCATATTAATAGAATCACAGTGGAATTTAAATTCTGTAAAAGATTGGAACATTGGTTGTATATTCGCATATTAATAGAATCACAGTGGAATTTAAATGATGATTTTTTGTATAATACTATTTTGATTAGTAGCATATTAATAGAATCACAGTGGAATTTAAATTCTCATGGCAGTAATTACGAATTGCGTTGTGCGCAAGATATTAATAGAATCACAGTGGAATTTAAATTCTTATTTTAGAAGTCTAAATTGAGACAGGCATTTTATATTAATAGAATCACAGTGGAATTTAAATGACGATCTTGTGTCGGCACTTGCTTACACAATCAATATTAATAGAATCACAGTGGAATTTAAATTGGTATCTCTATAGCCGCGGTTGGACACACCGTCTGAATATTAATAGAATCACAGTGGAATTTAAATTTTTATGACTAGTCATAAAAAGGGAGTTGACAGGAATATTAATAGAATCACAGTGGAATTTAAATGTCAGTATGCTTGACAGGCTGTTCATGTTGCCCTGCATATTAATAGAATCACAGTGGAATTTAAATGTTGATATCTTAATTGGTTCTAATGATTGCACAATAATATTAATAGAATCACAGTGGAATTTAAATTGATTCGTTTAAAGAGGGGATTAATGTTCCGTGCGCTATATTAATAGAATCACAGTGGAATTTAAATTAAGACACACAACACAATCACTGCTCTGTATAAGCAATATTAATAGAATCACAGTGGAATTTAAATTACATCATCACCAATTTTGTATATAGATTGTGTGAGTATATTAATAGAATCACAGTGGAATTTAAATAGTTCCATGTTCAATGACGGCTCTTCTACACTTTGTATATTAATAGAATCACAGTGGAATTTAAATATACAATAAAATGCAAAGCTATAGTTTCAGAGGGATATATTAATAGAATCACAGTGGAATTTAAATCAGGACTTTTTCTATCAAGTTTTAAAAGAGAATAAAAGATATTAATAGAATCACAGTGGAATTTAAATATGATGAACTGGTACAGGCAATCAATGCCTATAACGATATTAATAGAATCACAGTGGAATTTAAATTTGCGCAGCAATCGGGCAAAGACCTATTTGTCCGGATATTAATAGAATCACAGTGGAATTTAAATATGTATACGACCGTTGGAGTGACGAACATTACCCATATTAATAGAATCACAGTGGAATTTAAATGTCCTTTGTAGCCTTAATTCCAAAAAGTGCGTTACTATATTAATAGAATCACAGTGGAATTTAAATCAAGTAAAAGAACTGTTAAAGACAACTCTGACGCAATATTAATAGAATCACAGTGGAATTTAAATATGCTATTCTTGCTTATATTACAGTGAGTGCAACGATATTAATAGAATCACAGTGGAATTTAAATTCTGTTGTTGTAGATGTATCTGCTTCAGGTGCGTTCATATTAATAGAATCACAGTGGAATTTAAATGAAGCATGGATGGTTTGTATGATTATTGAAGGATGTATATTAATAGAATCACAGTGGAATTTAAATATAGCACCAATTACTAATACATGTCTTGTAGAAAATATTAATAGAATCACAGTGGAATTTAAATGAAAGAACATTACTGGGCAGAGCGGTAGTGTGCTGCATATTAATAGAATCACAGTGGAATTTAAAGATAGAAGCAAGGTTCTTCTTGGTTGACACCTTATCATATTATAGTGGTTCAGTTGTCAAGACAAAATCTAACATTTTTATAATGAACTGATATGGTTAATGAGTTACCTGTTTCTTGGAGAAATGTTAAAAGGCCCTCCTCAAATCCATACACATGCTAAGCAGCATATGGTAATAGCATTTAGCCGGTATATGATAATCAAGGGAAGAATGACACCTTTCAAAATAGTAGGTGTGGATATATTGTCCAATTGCAATCTTCGCTTCATTGATATTGTTATATATTTTTAAGTGTCTCAAACTGGAATATTAAAATATTGTGAAAATTGTATTACATATTCAGAAAATTTTTAAAATTAAGATTTATTAAGACTAATTTTCTTGTCGAATCCCTTCAATTATGATATAATTTCTGTTAAGATTACAGACTATTTAAAACAAGTAATGAAGGTGAAAAAATAAGATGTTTGAACACAAAAAGATAAATACATTAAATGATTTTTTCATAGAACTTCATAAAAGACCAGAGGAAGGGATTTATTTTTACCGACTTAATGGCTATTCGAATGAAATTAAAACTTTTATTCAAAATTACTACGAATCCGCAAGAAAAGCTGGAGTTGTAATTGAGGGAAAAATTCCAAATCCAGATGAAAAAAACCTGGCATATTATAATGAAATCATGGGAATGGATTTTCAGATGAATCCGGCATTTATTGAAACTGCACTTAAAAAATGGCTTCCAAGAATGAATAGTTTTCAGAGAAAGAATGTTGCATATTCTATTTATGATACATTAGATAGTTTAAGAAAATCCGGCAAAAATGAAAATATGCTCAAAAATGCATATATTAAATTTATGTGCTGGCTTTATTATAAGTTTGAGAGGATTGTGAATCTGCTTGGAACAGAGAAAGTACCAAAAATTTTGTACGAGGGTGAAATCAGTCAGTATGAACTGCTTTTAATTGTGGTGTTGGCAAAAGCTGGATGTGATGTGGTTTTACTTCAATATCATGGCGATAACCGTTATCTCAAATTGGATTTGACCAGTCAGTTGTCCGAGGAATGGAAAGCCCCAGATCTAACAAATTTTCCAGCTGATTTTAGTTTGAAACAGTTAAGAATACAGATGCAGGAAGCGTTTGAACGAGAACGTTTATATGGAAGAGCTTCTTCTTATAAAAATTGTACAAATGCGTGGATAGAGGGAAAGGCTTTAGAGGATATACAAAAAGATGTCTCAACGAGAGGGGCAGATAACAGCTTCTTTTATAATTGTTATTGTCTGATAAATGGAGTGGAAGATAAACTGACGTATGTAAATCAATTATTTTTGTTTTACCAAAGCATAGCAGAAAGTAAGCGAAATCTGGTTGCAATAGATGAGAAAATTCCACTTCCACAGCCAGAGGAAATTTCATCTGTCAGAAGAAAAAATTATATGAATTTAGAACAGATGTTATTGGATTTATCTTCTAATTTAAAAGTTCCTGAAAATGTAGAATTGCAGAGATTATTGATAAAAGCGTTTATGGATGTGATGTTTTCGGAGAGTAAAAAGTCAGGAATGAATTTAAATCGTTTGCTAAATCAAGCAGTGTATCTGCTTTGCTGGACTAAGAGGTATCAAAGGATACTGTTTAAAAACTGGAAGATGCCTGAGATTTCCTGCTTTTTTTATATGACCGCGCAGGTTACAGAGAATGAAGCTCTTTTTCTTCAGATGTTGGCGAGACTCCCGGTAGATGTATTGATTTTAAATCCACAGAGAACAGGAAAGGGAGAGCTGGAAGATCCTTTATTATATGAAGAAAATTATTCTGAAACTTTGAATATCAAAAAAATTCCAAGGGAAAATGTAGATGTTCAAATGGGAACCGTTGCATATCAGGCGGAACGAGAACTGGATACGATTTTATATCAGGATACCGGAATTTATCGAAATCAACAGTATCAAAATGCTAGTGTGATTAATTTAAAAACAACGTATGAAGAGATTGGAATTTTATGGAAAGAGGAATTAAAATATCGTCCGAATTTCAGTACTACACAGGATATTGTCAATCTTCCTGTGATTTTTGCAAAAGTGTGTGGCATAAAAAACGGAGATGAAACAGCATATTGGACTTCAATAAAAGAATTAATTACAGAAGATACATTTGTAGTAAAGCATTTTCCTTTTTTGCAGGCAACGGATGAAAACCCAATGAAGCCTTATGCAACAGAATTTTGGAAAAATGAGAGACTTCATAAAAACAAGATAAAGAATCATCCGAGTTATCCTTATGCAATGCTTCGAGAGGAGATGCAGGATTATATTTTAGATAAGCTGGAGCAGTTAATAAAAAGCAGGGTTATTAGTGGAACATTTGAAAATGGGACAGAGTATACGATTGTATCGACGGTTTTAAATCTGCCAAAGGAAGTAGTAAGGCTGTTACAGGCATTTGATTTTACAAAAGAAAACCCGAAAGCGGTTCTGATTCACACAGGAGAAAAAATGATTTCACTGGAGGATACCATTTTAACCGCATTTTTAAATCTGGCAGGATTTGATGTGGCGTTTTTTGTACCAACCGGTTATCAGAGTATTGAAAAATATTTTAATCGTAAACTATTTGATGAATATCAGATAGGAGAGTATAAATATGATCTACAAATTCCGGATTTTAATCATTTTCTGGGAAATACATGGGTAAGAAAATGGCGGGATAAACTATTAGGAAAAGGAGTATGAGGTATGGGACTTGATTTTGGAAAACCAGAGGCAATGACAGGTTCTGTTGTTGTTCCGGAAAAAAATGAGATAGAAGAGGTAAAACAATATGATATTGTTGCAGACCGTCAGCAGTTAAATACGACACTCACCAACTCAAAAGAAGTAGATGATATTGTCAGTACAATTGAAGTCTATAATTTAGATACAATTGTATCGTTTGGTTCTGAAGTTGCAGAAGAAATTTCTCGTGCCTCCGATGTCGTGTTAAATAATACAAACATGTCGCAACTGGATGATTCCAGTGAACTGTTGAATACACTCACAAAAATTATGAATCAGTTTGATATTGATGAGTTGAAAGAGAATCCGGGTCTGTTTGGAAAATTGTTTGGGAATTTAAGAAAACAGCTGGATAAAATTATAGATAAATATCATACCATGGGGGATGAAGTTGATAAAATCTATGTTCAGTTAAAGAAATACGAAGCGGAAATCCGGCAATCAAACCGAAAACTGGATGAAATGTTTCAGGCGAATGTCAATTATTATCATGAGCTGGTAAAATATATTCTAGCAGGAGAGCAGGGCTGTAAGGAAATTGAAAATTATATCGCCGAGCGTCAGGCGGATATGGAAGCAACCGGTGATCAGTCAATTCAGTTTGAAATTACCAGTCTGAATCAGTCCTTAATGATGTTAGAGCAGAGAACTCAAGATTTGCGTACAGCAGAAAATGTGGCAATGCAGTCCATTCCAATGATTAAGACCATGGAATTTAGTAATATGAATCTGGTTCGAAAGATTAATTCAGCGTTTATCATTACACTTCCGGTATTCAAGCAGGCACTTGCACAGACAATTATGTTGAAGCGTCAGCGTGTGCAGGCAGAAGCAATGTCAGCGCTTGACCAGAAAACGAATGAGTTATTAATGCGTAATGCAAGAAATACTGTAGAGCAGTCAAAGCTCACGGCACAATTAGCTTCAGGGAGTTCTATAAAAACAGAAACACTGGAAAATACCTGGAAGACAATTGTAAATGGAATAGATGAGACAAGACAGATTCAGGAAAATGCAAGAAAGCAGAGGATTGAAGATCAGGCACGATTGGAGACAATCAAACAGGAATTCAACCAGAAATATCATATGCCGAATCAGTCGTATAAATAAGATTGAAAATAAAAGCGCAAGGAGGAAAAAACGATGCCAATCAATTTATCAAAAGGACAGAAAGTAGATTTAACAAAAGGAAATGCATCTTTAAAGCATATCATGGTAGGACTTGGCTGGGATGTCAATGCTTTTGATTCAGGTGCTGATTTTGACTTAGATGCTTCTGCATTTATGTGTGGTGCAAATGGAAAATGCCCGACAGAAAAGGAATTTATATTTTATGGAAATTTGGAGCATCCAAGTGGAGCAGTAAAACATCAGGGAGATAATTTAACAGGTGAAGGCGATGGCGATGATGAACAGATTTTTGTGGATTTAAAAGCGATTCCGGAAAGTGTTGATAAAATTGCCTTTACTGTTACCATTTATGAAGCACAGGAGAGAAGACAAAACTTTGGACAAGTTTCCAATGCGTATATTCGAATTGTAGATGAGGATACCAATCAGGAGTTAATTCGTTATGATTTAGGCGAAGATTTCTCAATTGAAACAGCAATTGTGGTTGGTGAATTGTATCGTCACAATGGCGAGTGGAAATTTAATGCAATCGGAAGTGGATTTCAGGGTGGATTGGCTGCACTTTGTGGTCACTATGGAATTCAGGTTGCGTAAAACAGAAGCAGTAGTTTAACCAAATCAAGTAAGTCACCTGCTTCAATTGCGAAAAGCAATAAGCAGGGGTGGGGACTTGCTTGTATCAGGAGGGGGGTAAGCCCCTTCTGATAAGCTGCGTAGCAGCTATTTGGTTATGAGCAAGTAGCGAAGCGGATTGCGAATATCCACTTGACAATTGTTTTAAGAATATATTTAGAAAATACAGGAGGAAATAGTTATGCCAGTTAGTTTAAAAAAAGGACAGAAAGTGAGTCTTACGAAAGATAATCCAGGATTAAAAAATGTAGTAGTCGGACTCGGCTGGGATATCAATGCGTTTGATACGGGCGGAGAATTTGACTTGGATGCAGCTGCTTTTATGTTAGGTGAAAATGGAAAAGTAACAAAGTCGGAAGATTTTGTATTTTATGGAAACCTCGTTCATCCGTCACAGAGCGTTCAGCATATGGGAGATAATCGTACCGGTGCAGGCGAGGGCGATGATGAGCAGATTAAGATTGATTTAACAAAAGTTCCTGCTGAGATTTCTAAAATTGCGTTTACTGCTACAATTTATGAGGCAGAAGCGAGAAGACAGAACTTTGGACAGGTTGCCAACGCATTTATCCGAATTTACAATGAAGAGACAGGGGAAGAACTGCTTCGTTATGATTTAGGTGAAGATTTCTCAATTGAAACCGCTGTTGTTTTTGGTGAGCTTTATAAAAATGGAGCAGAATGGAAATTTAATGCAATTGGAAGCGGCTATCAAGGTGGACTGGCTGCGCTTTGTGGAAGCTTTGGAGTGGATATAGAATAAGAAAAGACAATAAAAAGAAAAAAATAGAGTCAACAGGAGGACAAAGATATGTCAGTCAGCTTACAAAAAGGACAGAAAGTAAGTCTGTCAAAAGATAATCAGGGGCTTGCACAGGTTATTGTAGGGCTTGGATGGGATGAAGTAAAAAGAAAAGGCGGTTTGTTCTCAAGAAAGCCACAGGCAATTGATTGTGATGCTTCTGCGATTTTATTAAAAAATGGAAAATTGTGCGGAAAAGAGGACCTGGTCTATTTTGGAAATCTTCGTCATAAAAGTGATGCAGTAATGCATCAGGGAGATAATCTTACAGGCGCCGGAGATGGCGATGATGAACAGATTATCGTAGATTTATTGCGGATTCCACAAGAATATGATAGAATTGTAATTGTTGTAAACATTTATAAAGCAGTACAGAGAAACCAGCATTTTGGAATGATTGAAAATGCATTTATCCGTATTGTGGATGCACGAGGAAACAGAGAGTTATGTAAGTATAATTTATCTGAGAATTATGATGGAATGACAGCTATGATTTTTGGAGAAATTTATCGTCATAACGGTGAATGGAAATTTAGTGCAGTTGGACAGGCAACCAAAGATCCAGGTCTTGGAGAGCTTGCAAATCGATTTGTTTAACCGAATCAAGTGGTGAAGTGGATTGCGAATGTCTGCTTGAAAACGTAAAGCAATCGGGTATTTAGGAAGAGAAGCTGTAAGTCCGGTTTCTCTTTCTTTTATACTATAAAAAACTCAAAAAGGAGACAGAAAAATGAAGTACAATGGTTTATCAGACAAGGAAGTCGAAGAGTCCAGAAAGCAACATGGCTCGAATATGATTCCTGATTCAGAACCAACCACATTTTGGGATGAATTCAAGGAAACTTTTAGTGACCCGATGATTAAAGTTCTGTTAGCAATTGCAGCCCTTATGATTGCAATGTTTTTCTTTGGGTATGCTGAGATTTATGAACCATTAGGAACGATTGTTGCAGTTTTAATTGTTGCGTTTGTGTCAGCAAAGACAGGTGTTGCCAGCGATACAAAATATCGTGAGTTGAAAGAGAGTACAGAGAAAGATAAATGTAAAGTTCACAGAAACGGTGTAATTACCATTATTGATGTGGACGATGTTGTAGTAGGCGACAAGGTACTTCTTCAGTCTGGTGATAAAATTCCGGCAGATGGTATCTTAATTGATGGTTCTCTTCGTGTCGATAACTCTGCGTTAAATGGAGAAGCAGAGGAATGCAAGAAAACACAGGCAGATGAATCATTCCAGCTTGCAGATGAAATCACAGGAGATACCTTCGTAGATAAACATTCTCTTTTCCGTGGTGCAATTGTATTTGATGGAGAGGGAATTTTGGATGTCAGAAAAGTCGGCTTGAAAACAATGATGGGAAAAATGGCAGAAGAGATGCAGGAAGATGAGCCGGATTCCCCATTAAAAGTAAAACTTGCGAAACTTGCAAAACAGATTTCTACCTTTGGATATATTGGTGCAATTGTAATTGCAGTGCTCTATTTTGCTTATTTTATTGTTTTGGCCGGAGGTCCGTCCGCTTATTTTGCAGAGGGATTTGAAAATATTTTAAAAGATTTAATTCAGGCGGTTTCTCTTGCAATAGTAATTATTGTCTGTGCAGTACCTGAGGGACTTCCTCTTATGATTTCGCTGGTTTTGATGCAAAATACAAGTAAGATGCTTGACCATAATGTACTTGTCCGTAAAGCCCAGGGTATTGAAACAGCAGGTTCTTTAAATATTTTATTCAGTGATAAAACAGGAACGATTACAAAAGGACGACTGGAAGTTGTTGAGTTCTTCTTTGGAGATGGAAAATCGGTTGCTCTTAGTGAGTTAAAAAATCATGGAAAAGTAAAAGGGCTTGTGGATCTTGCAATTGGAAAGAATACGCAGTCTATGTTTGATGCATCTCATAAAGTAATTGGTGGAAATGCGACAGACCAGGCATTGATGAAATTTATCGGAGAATCTACTTTCCGTGCACTTGAAAGTGATAAAGAGTGTGTAATTACACAACAGCAGGGATTTAACTCTTCTAATAAATTTAGTCAGGCTAGAATTGAAAGTCTTGGAAAGACATTTTATAAAGGAGCTCCGGAACGTTTATTGGGAGCCGCAAAGCATTATCTGGATGCAGACGGAACAGTAAAACCGCTGGATATGGATGTAGTAAATAAAAAGATTGATGAGTTGGCAGTAAAAGCAATGCGTGTCCTTGCTTTTGGATATTCAGAGAGAACTATGACGGAAAATAAAATCAATGATGATGTTGTAATTATTGGTTTAGTTGGAATCCGTGATGATGTTCGCCCGGAAGCAAAAGAAGCGATTGCAGAAGTGCAGGGTGCGGGAATTCAGGTTGTTATGATTACTGGTGACCGTCTGGAAACAGCCGTTGCAATTGCAAAGGATGCGGGTCTGTTAAAAAATAAAGATGATAAGGCACTTTCTTCTGCACAGTTAAATGAGATGAGCGATGATGAAGTAAAGAAAATCATTCCTCATATTCGTGTCATTGCAAGAGCACTTCCTACAGATAAATCCAGAATGGTTCGTCTGTGTCAGGAAATGAATCTTGTTGTGGGTATGACAGGAGATGGAGTAAATGACTCTCCGGCACTGAAACGTGCAGATGTCGGATTTGCAATGGGAAGTGGAACAGAAGCTGCAAAAGAAGCCGGTGAGATTGTTATTTTGGATGATAACTTTAAATCCATTAAAGATGCAATTTTATACGGAAGAACGATTTATCATAATATTTTGAAATTCTGTAAATTCCAGCTTGTAATCAATGTAACGGCAGTAGTGGTTAGTGCGATTGCACCGTTCTTTGGTGTAGAAGAACCGTTAAAAGTAACTCATTTACTGTTTGTAAACCTTGTTATGGATGGTTTGGGCGCAATCATGCTTGGAAATGAACCGGCACTTGAGAAATATATGGATGAAAAACCAAGACGCAGAGATGAAAGCATCATCAGTAAACAGATGATGGGACAGATTTTAACAATGGGTCTTTGGCTTACGGTTGTCAGTTTTGTGTATTTGAAAGCACCGTTCTTTAAAAATTTATTTGAAAACGAAGAACAGCATTTAACAGGATATTTTGTATTATTCATCGTAAGTGCTTTGTTTAATGGATTTAATGTAAGAGATGACGGAGCTGAAATTTTCAAAGGACTGGATTTAAATCCAGGATTCTTAAAAGTGTTCTTTGCAATTATTTTAGTACAGGCAGTGATTGTAAATGCAGGTTTGATTCCATTTGTCGTATTTGATTGGATTGGTGAAATGTTCAGTTGTGTTCCATTTGGAATTAAGGGCTGGATTGCAGCGATTCTTTTAGCGGTTACTATGATACCGGTAGATTTAATCCGAAAAGCAATTGTAAATAAAAAACATTAAAATAAAAAGCAGATACATGGAAGCGTAGAAAGTTCCGGTATCTGCTTTTTAAGCCTGAAATTAATCGATTCCAACTCGGATTCCACCGATTCTTTCATTTGGCTGAACTAAAACAGTAACTGGCTGGTGGGAATTCCATTCATAAGAGTAAGATTCACCGGAAGCCTGTCCGATAAAGTTTTTCCATGAAAGATCCGTTTTAATCTGCGGATCACAGTATCCACGCTGGGAGAACCAGCAGATTACGGCATCAGGGTCTACACAGAGAGTGGAATTACTGTTTACATTGCTTAAAACGATTGGATTTCCATTGCAAAGCAGGGCGACATAAGCATTTGGTCCTGTTCCTGTTAATGTTGATGTGGCAAGTCCTTTTTGAGAGAAAATTCCACAGCCGATGAAGCGCACCTGATAATTACAGTCCGGTGTAAAGGCAAGAATATTTTCAGATTCTACAGAAACAACTTCTCCCGGGGCAAGCTGGTAAATAACGACATGCTGACCTTTATCTGCATAATAAGTGACAGAATCTCCATTCATGGTAACTTTCATAAGTGGGAAGTTTTCACCGGTCGCTCTTCTCATCAATGAGCCAAAGGCAGCTTGCGCAAGACTTTGTTGTGGACCGAGCAGTACTTTTTCAAAACGATAATTTTTGTTTCCTGGGTTATCTCCGGCAATAAAAGCGCCGGCTTTTACAAAAAGTGTATCAGAACCAGAACAAGTTACTTTTAAAGATAATTCATTTACAGTTTCAAATGTAAGCATAGCAAAGTTCCTCCTAAGTATAAGTGAGTGTAGCGTGAGCTGAGGTTAAATCGAACGCTTATGATACATTAACACCATAACGTCTGCAAAGCCCGGCAAGGTCTTCTTTTACCCCATTTCCAACAGCATGAAATTTCCAGATACCATTATGCAGATAGATTTCTCCAATCATCATAGAAGTAACAGATTCATAATAATCACTCATTGGAAAGCTGACTAATTCGTGTTGGTTAGAATCTATAATCTGGATATACGCATGTTCAATCATACTGAAATTTAAATTTCTTGTAAGTGCTTCGTTTATAGTTAATACAAATACGATTTTTTGCACAACGGAATTTAACTGATTTAGCTGAATATGAATTTTTTCGCATTGATTGGCTGAAAGTGTTTCAAATGAAACAGATTGATCAGGGCTTTGTGGCTGACCGTAAAAAACAAACCAGGAATCTCCTAAGACTTTTTGATTTGCTCCTAATAAAAATGCAGAGACATCCACATCGCAGGCGGTTTTTTTTACGTTCCATCCTAGTAGAACGTCGACAGATGGAGAAACAGAATTTGTAAACAGTGCAATTTTCTGACCTTTTTGTACGATGTTTTTTAAAGTCGGATGCCTGTAAGAAGGAGTAGTGGGAGCAGGTGAATGAGAGTGCAAATTTTGGTTTAACTGTAAAATTGTCTGAGAGGACTTTGCGGTTCGTACTTTTTGGGTATTCAGCGACAAAATAGTCTGTGAATGAAAGGCAGGTATTGTTTTTTCAGGAATTTGAATCATAAGAAACTTCCTTTCTTTTTTACATCTTTTTAAAATCATAGTAGCATTTTAGAGAGAAAAAAGCAATGAAACAGCAGAGAAATTGACAGGAAATATTGAGTTTCTCTTGTGGGTATAGTATGATAAAAAACAGAAAATAAAAGAAATAAAAAGAAAAATAATGAGGATAATTATGAATCCAATAATTGAGATAACAAATTTTGAATTTCCAGAACTGGATGTTTATGCACGACTGAATGAAAGCCAGCTTTTACATTTTAATGAGCCAAACCCTGGGATTTTTATTGCAGAAAGCCCAAAAGTTATTGAACGGGCATTAAATGCCGGATACCATCCGATTTCTTTTTTAATAGAAAAGAAAGAGATAGGAGCACAGGCAGAAGAAATTTTCTCACGATGGGAATCTGTTCCGGTTTATACAGCAGAATTTGAAGTGCTCAAACAGCTTACAGGCTTTGGGTTGACAAGGGGAATGTTGTGTGCAATGGAGCGTTTGTCTTTAAAAAGTGTAGAAGAGGTCTGCAAAAACGCAAGAAGAATTGCAGTCTTAGAAAATGTTGTAAATCCAACTAATGTGGGCGCAATTTTTCGCTCGGCAGCGGCATTAAATATGGATGCGGTATTATTAACTCCAGCTTGCAGTGACCCTCTTTATAGAAGGGCTGCCCGCGTCAGTATGGGGACAGTATTTCAAG
Source organism: Blautia stercoris (assembly GCF_054657695.1). Classification (NCBI taxonomy): domain Bacteria; kingdom Bacillati; phylum Bacillota; class Clostridia; order Lachnospirales; family Lachnospiraceae; genus Blautia; species Blautia stercoris. The sequence goes on along the minus strand of NZ_BAAHYF010000001.1, from coordinate 507,564 downwards.
TTCCGTGGACATTTTTTGATAAAAAGAAAGTGAGCTGGCCGGATGGAGGAATTCAATTGTTAAAAGAAATGGGATTTCAAACAGCAGCAATGGCATTGACGGATGATTCGGTCAGTATTGATGATAAAAATCTTATGGCAGAAGAAAAGCTTGCAATTGTGCTTGGAACAGAAGGAGAAGGGTTGGCAAAACATACCATCGCAACTTGTGATTATACGGTAAAGATTCCAATGATGCATGGTGTGGATTCGTTAAATGTAGCGGCAGCAAGTGCGGTAGCGTTTTGGCAGCTTGGAATGGCAAAAACAGATGGTTGTTGAATAAGAAAATCTATCTTCATAGGCAGAGTACCACGTCCATAGGAGCTGCTGCACCGCATGGGCGTGGGTGAATGCCTATAACCTACCGATTGCCTTGATTTTGAATATATTGTTTTACTACTTTCAGGCTGTTTTCGCTAACGGTCGTGATAAAATAACTGTCTGACCAGAAATAAGGTTTCCAATAATACTTCTTTAAAAGTGTTTCGCCATAAAGTGTCCTTGCCCGTCGTGCTGTCTGCGTCTTTAAAACATTTGCCAATTCTGCTGGAGAAGTTATCGCATCCACTTCCATGAGGACATGGATATGATCCGGCTCGCCATTAATCTCCAGGATACGGAATCCGCGCTGTTCGGCAATATAGTGGATACGTTCATAAACAGTATCCTTTACGTCCCCGGTAAGTACCGGATGCCTGTATTTTGTGACAAGCACAATGGGATACTGTAACAAAAAGCAACTGTGTCTGTGCACATAATAATCTGTATTTTCTTTCTTCCTCATAACGGTTCTCCTTTACATTCGAATATATGTTTGGTATAATTATATTATAAAATACAATGCATTAGAAAGGAGACAGTCAATGGCTTATTCTGTAGCACAGCATGTCATTTCAAAAAAAGACAGCATTTACGATTATTGTGATGATCTCAGCAGAAAATCAAAGCTGCTGTATAACGCTTCCCTCTTCCGTATCCGGAATATTTTTACCGGATATGAAAAAGAACATCTCACTTCCAACGAAGCCGAAGTATTCGGGGAAGTAAAATTGCTGCATGAATCTTATCCGGGCATCCATATCCAAAAAGTAATCTGCTACAAGCATCTGGAGAAGCTGATGCGTGTGACAGAGAATCCTGATTTCTTTGCCGGACTCCCTATGCAGACAGCCCAGGCGATCGTGAAACAGGCAGTCACAGATTTCAACAACTGGCTGAAAGCATTGAAGGCTTATGCGAAACATCCAGAGGACTTTCTTGGCAGACCGAAGATGCCACATTACAAAAAGGACAGCCTTACTACTGTCACGGTCACAAACCAGGATGCTGTTTTATATCCGGAAGAGTCCGGGGTCTCCTTAAAACTACCGCTCATCAAGGAGCGGATTCTGTTATCTAACATTTCCGGCAGGTCTACACTGAAGGAGATTAAAATCAAACCGTATTATGGGCGCTTCCTTCTTTGTCTGACTATGGAAGAACCAGATAGAACAGAAACACCTTCGATGCCCCATGTCTGCGCCATTGATTTTGGTACGGATAACTTCGCAGCCATCGTATGTGATGATCATTCATCAGCTATTTACAAAGGCGGAGCTGTCTTATCCAATACCCAATGGTTTCATAAACAGCGGGCAAAGTACATTTCCATCCTTACAAAAGGTCATAGTCAGAGGAATGCAACTTCTGCAAGATTGAAAGCTCTTTCTTTTCATCATGCGAATTTTACCAAAGACCAGTGTCATAAGATCAGCCGAAACATTATCGACTTCTGCCTGGAGCACCAGGCTGGGACTTTAATCCTTGGAGTAAATCCACTTTGGAAGCAGCGCACCAACATGGGTACTGCAAGCAATCAGAAGTTTGTAGCTATGCCGATCAGCATCCTGCGTACCATGATCTCCTATAAGGCATTGAACGCCGGTATCCGCATCATCGAGCAGGAAGAAAGCTATACATCAAAAGCGGATATCACCAGGAATGATTATCTTCCTACTTACGGAAAAGACGACAATAACGCAACTTTTTCCGGTGCACGTATTACACGTGGGCTTTATCGTTGTGCGGATGGGACGCTCTTGAATGCAGACTGTAATGCAGCCGCAAACATTATGAGGAAAGCAATCCCTGATATCTGGAAGGATACCAGTGATTATACATTCCTTTCATCCCCAAAAGTGTATGGATTCCACGAACTGAACCCTAAAAGTATTCCTGTCAAAAGGATAGTGGCATAAATGAATATGCCTTAATTGGTACGGACAGCCAGATTTTTTTGGTCAGAAATGGGTAACTGTCACGACTGTTAGAAACCACTTCCATAGGAGCTACTGCACCGCATGGGAGGGGTAATTCATGATACACTAAAAAATTGAGAGAAAAGAAAGAGCATAGATAAAGGAGAAAGAAAATGCCAGTATTTGACTTTAGTGATACACCAAATGAAAAAAAAGATCCGGAATGTACTTATGAGGTTTTTTATTCAAATGAATCAGAAGCAACACCGGAGAAACCAATTTTAATTTTAGATAATTCTGCCCGTCAGTGGAAACATCATTCCGGCGGAATTTTTACCAATCCAAGTAAACGTACGACGTTTGAGTTTAAAGAAGAAGATGGAGTTTTTACAGCAGATATCTTAGAGATTGATGCTCGTTTTACAAGTCTTTTACGCTGGATGGGAGAAAACCATATCAACGTCCGGCTTTCTGGAAAGAATCAGGAAAATGGTTATGCAGTCTATAAGATTCGTGAAACTGCTTTTGGAGGTGGAACAAAACTTTCAGCAGAAGATGGATTTCTCCAGTTTATGATTGACCGTCTGTTGGCAAGTGATGCACCGGCAGAGGAAGTCAGTGATGAAGAAGAGGAAGAAGTCGGCGATGATATGAAACTGACCAGTATTCAGAGTATTACAGATTTTATGAACTGTGCAGGAAAGACGATGCCGGATAATATCCGTCTCTGGGCCAGACGAAATCTTGCAGTTGCACGTTCTCATGAAGTTTCACCGGAAGAAAGACGCCATGCACAAAGAGCGCTTTCTATTATGATGAATATTCAGTGGAAGAGTAATTATTTTGAATCCATTGACCCGGAAGAAGCTCGTAAGATTTTAGATGAAGAACTTTATGGAATGGAACGTGTCAAACAGAGAATTATGGAAACCATTATTCAGATTAATCGTACGCATACACTTCCGGCTTATGGTCTGTTATTAGTTGGTCCGGCAGGAACAGGAAAATCACAGATTGCTTATGCGGTTGCCCGTATCTTAAAATTACCGTGGACAACACTTGATATGAGTTCCATCAATGACCCAGAACAGTTAACAGGAAGTTCTCGTGTTTATGCAAATGCAAAACCTGGAATCATCATGGAAGCCTTTGCGATGTCAGGAGAGTCAAATCTGGTTTTCATTATCAATGAGTTAGATAAAGCAGCATCCGGAAAAGGAAATGGAAATCCGGCGGATGTGCTTTTAACCCTGCTTGATAATCTTGGATTTACAGATAACTATATCGAATGTCTGATTCCTACTGTAGGAGTTTATCCGATTGCAACGGCAAATGATAAATCACAGATTAGTGCACCTTTGATGTCTCGTTTTGCGGTAATTGATATTCCGGATTATACACCAGAAGAGAAAAAGATTATCTTTTCTAAATTTGCACTCCCAAAAGTGCTTAGAAGAATGAGTATGAAAGAAAATGAATGTATTGTGACAGAAGAAGCTTTAGATATGGTAATTAAAATGCACGAAAACACAAGTGGAATTCGTGACTTGGAGCAGGCAGCAGAACATATTGCAGCAAATGCACTTTATCAAATCGAGGTAAATCATGTATCTAAAGTAGTATTTGACGCTGAAATGGTAAAAAATCTGCTGTCATAAAAAGAAAAATGAAACAATTAAAAACAAGAATGGGTACATTTGAGATTGATACATACAAAGTTCCAAAAGAGTATCAGTGCTATGGCATAGAGACAATTTCGAGAACAAATGACACACATTGGAGTGTCTGCACAATCAGCCAGTCTGTGAAGGTGAATGACAAAGTTTATAGTCCTGTTTTATATCAAAGCTGTATGCATCCAGAACAGGTTACGATTTATCCACTTAAAGTAGAACAGGATGGAGAGAAGATAACGTTTGTCACTCGTTATGATAAGGCAGAATATAATCTGAAAGAAAAAGAGATAAAAGCTGAATTTTGTATGTGGTATCCAAAGCTAAAAAAGAAAAGATGTAATCCATGTCAAAATTGTGGAAGATGTTAAAAAAACGGTCATTTATGTTAGTTAAATGGCCGTTTTTATGGAAATGGAGAGTATAAAATGATTACGCTAAACGATTATCTATATGATGGAGATACGATTTTTCGCATTTTGCAAAAATATATCAATGATTTAAAAAAAAGTGCAAAAGAAAATCAAAATGAAATTGACCGGATTCACAGTCATTTTCTGATTCAGATTCGTGAACTTCTTGAACATAATGATTTCTTGACGGCACAGTCTCAGAAAATCCGTGAATTTTATAAATATATGGCAAAGGAATATCCATATCTTGCTTTTACTTTTAAGGGAAGAATCAAATCTTTGATTCGGGCGGAGGAAAAATTCAACAGTTATGTGATGGAATATATTTATGAATATTATTCCGAACATCAGGTTTATCCGCCAGTCTCCGAATTAAAAAAGAAATTAAGCTGTTTTCGAGATTTGATTGCCTATCGAATTGTAATTTCTATGCCGAAATGTCATTTTAAAAGTGAACAGGAAAGAAGAGATGCTGAATTAAACTGTTTGTATGAGATTGCAAATGTACTGCCGGAATTTTTAGAGGAGCGTGGATTTACAGCAGAGCCTGCAAATGGTGTGCAGGAAAGCTGTTCATCTTTATTAAATCCGGAAGTGAAGCCTTATTACAGGGATTATGTATCTAATCATGAAGAAAATGAGTATCAGTCTCTTCACATTACATTTTATGATAATAGTTCACGAAGTTATATGGAAGTACAGCTTCGGACCAAGATGATGGATGATGTGGCTGAAATTGGAGCAGCAAATCATCGTGTATATGAAAAAAAGCAGGAAAAAGAACGAAGAAAAAGAAACCAGATTCCGAAAGGCGAATGTCTGTATTTTGATGAGGCATATGAACGAGGGATGCGTCTTTTGGAACTGGATTTATCAAAACTTGATGTGAATATGTTCTCAGCAGTTGATAATAGGCTGATTAATGATGGATGTGGATTGTACAGAGGACGCTTGATTCTTCCTTATGAGCATTTATCAAGATTTCAAAATGATTTAATTGACTGAAAATGGGAATAAAAAGAGGATAAATTATGCAGACTGAAAAAAGAAAAAGTTCAGAAAAACAAAAGATAAGAGGTTTCTTATTTGCATTGTCTGGTGGGATTTTATGGGGATTTTCAGGAACATGTGGACAGTATCTGTTTACATTTGAAGATTTAAATTCGGAATGGCTGACGGTAACAAGAATGTTATTTAGCGGAATTATTTTGCTTGGTGTATCTGCCATCAGTCATCGGGAAGAAATGACTGCAGTATGGAAAAACAAAAAAGATGCAATAAGACTTGTCTTATTTGCAATTTTGGGACTTACCAATTGTCAATATATGTATTTGACTGCAATTGCTTATTCGAATGCGGGAACGGCTACTGTATTGCAGTATTTAGGTCCGGCTTTGATTATGATTATCTCCTGCGTGATGGGAAGGAGGCTTCCCTCGAAAAAAGAACTGGGTGCAATCTTGCTTGCGATTACCGGAACATTTCTGCTTGCAACACATGGAAATCCAGGAACACTTGTAATTTCGAAAGAGGGATTATTCTGGGGACTGAGTTCCGCAGTCGCACTGGTACTTTATACAATGCTGCCAGGAAATTTAATTAGTCGTTATGGAAGTACCGTAATTGTTGGTTTTGGCATGATGATAGGTGGTATTTTCTTATTTTTTGTATTTGGATATTGGAATTATAAAATTGCTTTTCATTTACCACTTGTTTTAGGTGTAGGAGCAATTGTTTTGATTGGGACCGCACTTGCATTTACACTGTATTTACAAGGTGTGAGCGATATTGGCTCGGTAAAGGCAAGTATGATTGCATGTGTAGAGCCAGTATCAGCCACCATTATTTCCGCATTATGGTTAAAGACAAAATTTACAGGAATTGATATCGTGGGGCTTATAGCAATTTTAACAGCTGTATTATTATTAAGCAAAAAAGATAATAGCAGAGTAAAGACTTTGTCAGTTGAATAAGAAAATAAAAAAATTTTGTTTATAGGTTATCGGCCGGAACAAATCTGATATACTGTATTTTAGAATACACGCACACGATTAGTTTGAACTTACCGACTTGTTTTTGAAAATGATACAAAAAATCAGACAAAAAACAGAAAAAAATCAGCAAAATACACAAAAAACTCTTGCTCTATAAAAAACAATACGGTATAATGAATATAAATAGGGGAATAAAAAAATTAATATCGTGAAGATATATAACCTAATAAAGGAGGAAACGGAATGTTAGACCAATCATACTATGAAAAGGCGGATGCGATTATTGAACAGTATGGTCGTAAGCCTGCCTCACTGATTCCGATTATGCAGGATATTCAGGCAGAATACCGTTATTTGCCGGGAGAGCTGTTAAATTATGTGGCAGATGAAATCGGAGTCACCCGTTCAAGAGCGTACAGCGTAGCGACTTTTTATGAAAACTTTTCTTTTGATGCAAAAGGAAAATATATCATTAAGGTGTGTGATGGTACAGCCTGTCATGTTAGAAAATCTCAGCCGGTAAAAGATGCAATTGTAAAAGAACTGGGATTAGAGGGGAAAAAATGTACAACAGATGACATGATGTTTACCGTAGAGACTGTATCTTGTCTTGGCGCATGCGGATTAGCACCAACTATGATGGTAAATGAAGATGTCCATCCAAAGATGACACCGGATAAGGCTGTAAAATTAATCAGAGAATTAAGAGGGGGGAATCAGGAATGAGTATTGCAAGCAAAGAAGACCTGTTGAACAAGCAAAAAGAAGCTCAGGAAAAGATTGATTCTTACACCTGTCGTATTCTTGTCTGTTCAGGAACCGGATGTGTGGCTTCCGGCTCACAGAAAATTTATGATGAAATGGTGAAACTCTGTGAAGGATTAGATAATGTAGAAGTCAGCATGCAGAAAGACGTACCGCATATTGGTACAGTAAAAACAGGCTGTCAGGGACTTTGCGAATTAGGACCGTTAGTTCGTATTGAACCACAGCATTTACAGTATGTGCATGTCCAGATGGATGATTGTAAAGAGATTGTAGAAAAAACTGTTTTAAAAGGAGAGCCGATTGAACGGCTGTTTTATAAACATGAGGAAAAACCATGTAAACATCCGGAAGATATTCCGTTTTTGAATCAGCAGACCAGAATTGTACTAGAGCATTGTGGGAATATTGATGCGGAATCTATTGATGAATACATTGCCGCTGGTGGTTTTCAGGCGGTTGTAAAGGCATTTTTTGAGATGACACCGGAAGAAGTCATTGATGAAATTACAAAATCCGGAATCCGTGGTCGAGGCGGTGCCGGTTTCCCAATGGGTAAAAAATGGAGTCAGGTGGCACGAATTGAATCCGATGTAAAATATGTTGTTTGTAATGGTGATGAAGGTGACCCTGGAGCATTTATGGATGGCTCCGTTATGGAAGGTGACCCTTATAAATTAATGGAAGGCATGATTATTGCTGCTTATGCGGTTGGCGCTCATGATGGTTATATTTATGTGCGTGCGGAATATCCGCTTTCTGTTGCAAGATTAAAACTGGCAATTGCTCAGGCAGAAGAATATGGTCTTTTAGGAGATAACATCTTAGGTTCAGGTGTGAACTTCCATTTACATATCAACCGTGGAGCAGGAGCATTTGTTTGTGGTGAAGGTTCTGCCCTGACAGCATCAATTGAGGGTAAACGAGGAATGCCTCGTGTAAAACCACCTCGTACCGTAGAAAAAGGTCTTTGGGAAAAACCAACCGTTTTAAATAATGTTGAAACTTATGCAAATGTAGCTAGAATCATTCTAGATGGTTCAGACTGGTATCGTTCAATTGGAACAGAAGGCAGTTCAGGAACAAAGACATTTTCTTTAACCGGAGCAATTGAAAATACAGGTCTGATTGAAGTTCCGATGGGAACAACTCTTCGTCAGATTATTTATGATATTGGTGGCGGTATTAAAAAAGGAGCCGCATTTAAGGCTGTTCAGATTGGTGGACCATCTGGTGGATGTCTGGTAGAAAAACATTTGGATGAACCGCTTGATTTTGACTCTGTTAAGAAGTTTAATGCGATTATCGGTTCTGGTGGTCTGGTTGTTATGGATGAAAATACCTGCATGGTAGATGTGGCAAAATTCTTTATGGGATTTACACAGAGAGAATCCTGTGGAAAATGCGGTCCATGTCGAATCGGAACAAAACGTATGCTTGAACTGCTTGAGAAAATTACAGGTGGTAAAGGTGAAATGAAAGACCTGGACAAACTGGAGGAAACGGCGAAATTTATTCAGTCTCGTTCCCTTTGTGGACTTGGTAAGAGTGCACCGCTTCCGGTTATCAGTACACTGCAAAATTTCCGTGACGAATATGAAGAGCATATCGTAGAAGGAAAATGCCGTGCTCATGTTTGTGAGGTAATGAAAGTTTATACGATTGACCCTGAAAAATGTAAGGGATGTACAAAATGTGCACGTAATTGTCCGGTTAGCGCAATTACGGGAGAAAAGAAAGAACCGCATATCATTGATCAGATTAAATGTATTAAATGTGGTACTTGTATGGAAAACTGTGTATTTGATGCAATCAGTGTAAGCTAAAAAATCAGTGTATTGAAAAAAAGAAAAGGAGGAGGATGACATGATTCATTTAATGATTGATGGAAATCCTGTTGAAGTGGAGAAAGGCACAACCATCCTTCATGCAGCGAAAAAGATAGGAGTCAAGATTCCTACATTATGTTACATAGAAAATTTACTGCCGGACGGTTCCTGCCGTTTATGTGTAGTGGAAGTAAAAAATAACGGAAGAACAAAAATTGATACGGCTTGTACTTTACAGGCATCAGAGGGCGATGAAGTCTTTACAATGTCTGAAAAAGTAATCCAGTCAAGAAAACAGACTCTGGATTTACTCTTATCAGACCATAATATTCACTGTTTCTCCTGTGAAGGAAACGGAGATTGTAAGCTTCAGGATTATGCTTATGAGTATGGTTTGGATTGTTCCAGTTATGAAGGTGAAAAGAGCGGTGGAGAAATTGATGATTCCAATAAGTTTTTTACTTATGACCCGAGTCTTTGTATTTTATGCCACAGATGTGTCAACACCTGTAATGAAATCGTAGGAAGAGGCGCAATTGCCACAATGGAAAGAGGATTCCAGTCTATTATTGGAAATGGAGAAGGCAAATGGGCTGATGGTACTTGTGAATCCTGTGGTAACTGTGTTCAGGCATGTCCGACAGGCGCTCTTACTATGAAGCGCAGAAAGAAATACCGTGCTTATCAGGTAGAAAAGAAAGTGTTGACAACTTGTCCACATTGTGCAACTGGATGCCAGTATTATCTGTTAGTAAAAGATGGAAAAATTGTGGATACAGAAGCGTATGATGGACCATCCAATAAAGGTCTGCTCTGCGTAAAAGGACGAAGCGGAAGCTTTGATTTTGTACACCATCCATCAAGAATTACTGACCCATTAATTAAAAATAAAGAAACCGGTGAATTTGAAAAAGCAACATGGGATGAAGCGCTTGATCTGGTTGCATCCAAATTTATGGAAATCAAAAAGAAATATGGAACAGAATCTTTAGCTGGTTTTGCATGTTCCCGTTCACCGAATGAAGATATTTACATGGTACAGAAAATGGTTCGTACCTGTTTTGGAAACAATAATACCGATAACTGTGCCCGTGTATGTCACTCTGCTTCCGTAGCAGGTCTGGCTATGACACTTGGTTCTGGCGCCATGACCAATCCGATTGAAGATATCACAAAGAAACCGGATGTGATTATGCTGGTTGGTTCGAACCCGGAAGAAGCACATCCTGTTGTTGGAATGCAGATTCGTCAGGCAGTTCAGCGTGGATGTAAATTGATTGTAGTAGACCCGCGTGATATCGGTCTTGCAAAACATGCAGATATTCATCTGAAATTAAAACCTGGTACAAATGTTGCATTTGCAAATGGTATTATGAATGTCATTATTTCTGAGGGACTTCAAGACGATAAATTTATCGCTGAGCGAACCGAAGGCTATGAAAAAATCAAAGAAATCGTAAAAGATTATACACCGGAACGAGTTGCTCAGATTTGTCATATTGATGCAGAAGATTTAAGAAAAGCAGCAATTATGTATGCAAAAGCAAAGATGGCACCAATTATTTATTGTCTTGGTGTAACCGAACATTCAACCGGTACAGAAGGCGTTATGTCGATGTCAAATATGGCTCTTTTAGTTGGTAAATTAGGTCGTGAAGGTTGTGGAGTGAATCCGCTTCGTGGTCAGAATAACGTACAGGGAGCCTGTGATATGGGTGCTTCGCCGACTGACTTCCCAGGATATCAGAAAGTGGCAAATCCGGATGTTGTTGCAAAATTTGAAAAGGCATGGAATACCAAGTTGAATCCAAATCCGGGACTTCATGCAACAGATGTATTCCCGGCAGCAATCAGAGGAGAAATTAAGGGACTGTATATTTATGGAGAAGACCCTGTTGTAACAGACCCGGATACGCATCATATTATTAAAGCACTGGAAAGTCTGGACTTCTTTGTTATTCAGGAATTATTTATGACAGAGACTGCGGCTTATGCAGATGTTATTCTCCCAGGTGTCAGCTATGCAGAAAAAGAAGGAACATTTACCAACACGGAACGTCGTGTACAGCGTGTGCGTAAAGCAGTAACAATTCCTGGCAATGCAAGATTAGATACCGATATTATCATTGATTTGATGAATCGTATGGGTTATCCTCAGCCGCATCTGACCTCGGCACAGATTATGGATGAAGTAGCATCTGTAACACCATCCTTTGGAGGAATCAGTCATGCACGTCTTGACAGTGAAGAAGTTGGTGGAAAAGGACTTCAGTGGCCATGTTTGACAAAAGACCATCCAGGTACTCCGATTATGCATGTTGGTAAATTTGCAAGAGGTCTTGGCTGGTTCTATCCGGCAGAATATGTTCCGTCAGCAGAACTTCCAGATGAAGAATATCCGATTATTCTGATGACTGGACGTATTTTATATCACTATACAACAAGAGCGATGACCGGAAAAACTCCGGAACTGATGGAGATTGAAGGAAAATCCTTTATTGAAATGAATGTGGAAGATGCAGAAGCACTTGGCATTAAGAATGGAGATAAAGTTCGTCTGACTTCCAGACGTGGTCAGATTGAATCTACGGCTCGTGTTGGTACAAAAGTATCAAAAGGAGAGTCCTGGATGCCATTCCACTTCCCGGATGGAAATGCAAACTGGCTGACAAATGCGGCGCTTGATAAGTATGCAAGAATTCCGGAATATAAAGTATGTGCAATTCGCATTGAAAAAGCGTAGTACAGCAAACTTAAGTTTCTGCTGTAGCAGTAGTAGAACTGGTTATAAAATATAAAAAAATGGGGGATATTCTCATAAGCGGTAAAGAGAATATCTCCCGTTTTTGCATCAAATGATTATTTTTATACAAAAACGTGGTCAAGGTTGAGCTTTTTTTGTTACTATGCTACAATAATTTCAAAATCAAAATAAGAGAAATTTTGAAAATAAAAAGATAAGAGGAAAAGACGATGAAATGTATTAAGACAACAGAGGCAGTAGGTCATGTACTCTGCCATGATATTACGCGGATTGTAAAAGATGTGGTAAAAGATACTGCATTCAGAAAAGGACATATTGTAGAAGAGAAGGATATTCCGGTACTTTTATCGCTTGGAAAAGATAATTTATATGTATGGGAAAAAGATGAGAATACTCTGCATGAAAATGAAGCAGCTCAGATTCTCTGTGACGTATGTATCAATGACAATATGCATCCATCCGATGTAAAAGAGGGTAAAATTGAATTGATTGCAGACTGTGATGGAGTATTTCAGGTAGATGTAAAGAGACTGGATGCTATCAATGAGATTGATGAAATTATGATTGCAACCAGACATACAAACTTTCCGGTAAAAAAAGGAGACCGTCTGCTGGGGACAAGAGTTATTCCGCTTGTGATTGCAAAAGAGAAAATGGAACAGGTGAAAAAAACAGCAGGGGAGACTCCGCTGGTTTCTTTAACTCCATACAAGAAAAAGACCGTTGGAATTGTGACAACAGGAAATGAGGTCTACTATGGAAGAATTAAAGATACATTTACACCGGTTATCATTGAAAAAATGAAAGAGTACAAAATTGAAGTATGTGGTCATATCGTATGTAATGATGATATGGAAAAAATCACAAAAGCAATTTTAGAATTAAAGGAAAAAGGGGCAGAGATGATTGTCTGTACCGGAGGAATGAGTGTAGATCCTGATGATAAAACTCCAGGAGCAATCAAGGCAACAGGAGCAAGGATTGTTTCTTATGGAGCACCGGTGCTTCCAGGTGCAATGTTTTTACTATCTTACTTAGAAGATGGAACACCGGTTATGGGACTTCCGGGGTGTGTAATGTATGCAAAGGCAACGGTATTTGATTTGGTTTTACCAAGAATTGCAGCAGGAATTGAAGTGACAAAAAAAGATTTGGCACACATGGGAAATGGCGGATTTTGCTTAGGATGTAAAGAATGTCATTATCCAAACTGCAGTTTTGGAAAAGGTGTTTAAAATAATCAAGTATAAAAAGATTTCGAGAGCACATTAAGAAAAAAGGGGGAAATGACATGGAAAATCTGACGGTAGAAGAGGCGCTTGAACAGTTATTATGTCATACAAAAGAAATAGAAGAAACGGAAGAAGTATCGTTGCTTTTGGCAAGAGGAAGAATTCTTGCCAAAGATGAAAAAGCAGAGTTTGATAATCCGCCATTTGACCGTTCTCCGGTAGACGGATATGCCTGTCATTTTGAAGATTTAAGTGAAGCAAAAAGTGATACACCAGTGTGTTTAAAAGTAATAGAGGAAATAGATGCAGGTCAATATTCTGATCGGGAAATAAAATTGGGAGAGGCTGTTCGTATTATGACAGGAGCAGCCATTCCGACAGGATGTGACTGTTGTGTAAGACAGGAAGACACTGATTATGGAGAAGATACGGTAAAGATTTTTAAAAGTAAAAAGAAATGGCAAGACTATTGCTTTCAAGGAGAGGATTTTAAGAAAGATACCGTATTATTAAAAAAAGGTACAAAAATCGGTTTTGTTGAAACTGGAATCCTTGCGAGTATGGGCAGAGCAAAAGTTTTAGTAAAAAGAAAAGTAAAAGCTGCTGTTTTAACGACCGGAGATGAAGTTATGACTCCGGGGCAACCTTTGCTTCCGGGAAAGATTTATAACTCAAACCAGAGCCTGCTGGCGACTCGTCTGTTGGATTTTGATGTAGAACTGGTACATATTGATACGATTCAGGATGAACCACAGAAAATGGCAGAGGCAATCAAAGAAATCGCAGGACAGGTAGATTTAATCGTAACAACAGGAGCTGTATCGGTAGGCAAGAAAGATATTATGCATGAGGCACTTCGTCTGATTGGGGCAGAGCGAATTTTCTGGAGGGTATTAATGAAACCGGGAATGCCAACTTTGTTTTCGGTATATCATGATGTTCCGATTGTCAGTCTTTCTGGAAATCCATTTGGTGTGGCGGTCAGCGTAGATGTACTGATTCGACCAATGTTACATAAAATGACACAGGATGAAACACTTGCGATTGTACATAAAAAATGTGTATTAAAAAATGAATTCAGTAAGAAAATCAAAGGGAGACGATATGTACGTGCTTTTGTAGACGAAACCGGAGTTATGATTCCATGTGGACTTCATTCCAATGGAGTTCTTGCGACAATGGCAGGATGTAACTGTCTGATTGATATGCAGGAGGGAAGACCAGGGATTCATGCAGGAGAAGAGACAGAAGTGCTTTTGTTGTAGATTCGATTTGACTTAAAATTTGATTTTTGGATTTTGACATTAAAATGAAAGTACAGAAAAACCGGATAAAAGAAAAATGAAAGCAGAAAGAACACAGAGAAAACAGTTTATACTGGCAGTAAGCGGAGTAAAAAACTCAGGGAAGACTACGTTAATTACAAAAATATTGCCCTTTTTAAAAGCGAAAGGCTTGAATGTGGCGGTTATCAAGCATGATGGACATGATTTTGAAGCAGATGTTCCGGAAACAGACAGCTGGAATTTTGCAAAGGCAGGTGCAGATGGTACTCTTGTGTTTTCAAAGACGAAATATATGATGATTCATTATGATACGGTATTACCAGAAGAAGATCTACTTGCCAGTTTCCCGAGAGCAGATATTATTTTGCTGGAGGGATTTAAATATTCAAATTACTCAAAAATCGAACTCATACGAAAAGGCAACTCGGCAAAATCTGTGTGTGACAGTAAAAAGCTGTTAGGAATTGTGACAGATTTTAAAAAAGAGGAATTAAAAGAACAAAAAATATTAGAAACAGAGAAATGGGAGAAACAGATAAAGATTTTTGATTTAAATCAAGCAGGGTCTTTGGCAGAATGGATTTATCAATTATGGGAAGAAATCCAGAAAAGATAATCTGAAAAAAGTGAAAAGGAGCAGTAAATCAAATGGAAGAGCAGAACAGTATGACAGAAAATAAAAGAGAGACAAAACTTGGGGTAAAAACGAAGCTTGTCATTACAAAAACAGAAGATTTTTTTGGACCGGGACTGTTTCATCTTCTTCAGTTTATTGATGAAACTGGTTCGATTCATGCGGCATCAAAAAAGATGAAAATTTCTTATTCAAAATGCTGGAAATTGTTAAATCGTGCGGAAGAGCAGATGGGATTTCAGTTTTTAAATCGTTACAATGGTGGTCCACATGGAGGAACTTCGATCCTTACAGAAGAGGGTAGAGAATTTATAAAACGATATGAGGAAATGTTGGAAGAAGTAAAACAGATAAGTCAGAATGTATTTGAAAAATATTTTGACAGTTATCAGTAAAAATGACAGGGTGTCTTTTCTTTATTTGAACGCAGATAAACATTCCCCCGCTGCTTAGTGCTCTGCGCACTTGAAGCGGGGGAATGCTTCTGTCAGTGGGAGTTGAAAGCTCCCACTGACAGCTCGCAAAGCGACTGCGTTCATGAGCAAGTAGCGAAGCAGATTGCGAATGTCCGCTTTACAGCCCCCGGTCTATTTAACCGAATCAAGAAAAATCTTCGATTCAAAAATTTTTGTTTGACAAAGACTTAAGAAAATACTTTCATGCGGTCTCGCCGTGCAGCACAAATTAAAGTTAAATGATATTCTTTCGCAAGTTCAATCGCTTCTACAGTAGGAGAAGCTTTACTGGCAAGAATTGGAATTTGTGCATAAATCGCTTTCATTGCCATGTCGGTTGGGATTCGGCCGCTTGAATAAACGATGCATTCGCGTAAATCAATCTGATTTCTAAGTGCATAACCGATCACTTTATCAAGCGCATTATGCCGGCCGATATCTTCACAGGAAAATAAAATCTGACCGTTTCTTGCAAGCAAACAGCTGTGAGTGGCGAAAGTTGTGCTGTGAAGCGGCATGCCGTCAGCAAAGGCATCTGCCATCTGAAAAATCCAGTCGGGTTTCCAGTTAATAGAAGGTACAGTCTTTGGCGTTTGTCCGGAAACAAAATAATCATTTAAAATATGGTTTCCGGTGCAGCAGGTAGGAGTGATTTCTATAAAAAGATTGTTTTCGGTATTTTGCGGAAGTGTTTCTGATGTTCTGTTTAAATAAACCTTTGCCCGTTTTCCATATTCGCAGATATAAATCTGTTCGATATCGGAGATGGAATCAATAATTCGTTCCGTTAAAAGCCGACCAAGAACTAATTCTGTCAGATACTGCGGGAGACAAACGAGTTTCATCGTTAAATGGTCATTTAAATAGACGTCAATCAGATGCTCTTTTAAAATTTGTTCCTGTTTTGAAATAAGTTGTCCATCACGGCTGATAAACCGGTATTCTTTTGTTTCTAATAATGGTAAATCGTGGTATTGTTCGTTAATATACATAATTTCTCCAATGCAAAAAAGAGTTCTTTTATTCATGTTTTCTATGTGTTATGATAATAGTATAACAGAAATGTCTTTGCTTCAAAAGAGGGAAAATATAAAAAAAGCAGAGAACAAAGGAGGATTTATTTTAGATGGGAAAAATAATAGCTGTCAATATTAGTGAGAAGAAAGGGACACAAAAAAAGAATGTGCATCGTGCAAAATTAATTGAAGAATTTGGAATTGAAAATGACGCACATGCGGGAAAATGGCATCGTCAGGTCAGCCTTCTTTCTTATGAAAAAATAGAGGAATTTAAAGCAAAAGGTGCGCCGATTGATGATGGTGCATTTGGAGAGAACTTAATCGTAAGCGGATATGATTTAAAAAGTCTTCCGGTTGGAACAAGATTTCGCTGTGGAGAGGTGTTGCTGGAAGTTACTCAGATTGGAAAACAATGTCACAGTGGCTGTGAAATTTTCAAAATTATGGGAGATTGTATTATGCCAAGAGAAGGTATTTTTACAAGAGTGCTTCATGGAGGAATCATTGAAGAGGGGGATGAGATTCATATAGAAGAAACGGATGGAGAAACAGAAAAGTAAATTATGAAAGATAAATATGGACGAGAAATTGATTACTTGAGAATTTCAATTACAGACCGATGTAATTTGAGATGTATTTATTGTATGCCGGAAGATGGAATCTGTCAGGTTTCTCACAAAGAAATTTTAACTTATGATGAGATTCAAAGAATCTGTTCCTGTATTACAACGCTTGGAATAAAAAAAATAAAACTGACCGGCGGAGAACCGCTCACAAGAAAAAATTGTTCGACCCTGGTAAGAATGTTAAAAGAACTTCCGGAGATCGAAAAAGTAACCTTAACAACGAATGGAATGTTATTGAAAGAACAGATACAAGAATTGGCAGAGGCTGGGATTGATAACATTAATATCAGTCTGGACACTGTGGATAAAGCAAAGTTTGAGAAAATTACCAGAAGAAAAGGACTTTTTAAAGTGTTGGAAGGATTGGAAGAAGCTTTAAAATATCCCAATATAGGTCTGAAAATTAATTGTGTTCCGGTAGTTGAAGAACCTGAAAATCTGGTGGCAGTTGCCAAGCTTGCAAAAGAATATCCGATACATGTCCGGTTTATAGAAATGATGCCGATTGGTTATGGAAAAGAATTTTTATTTCGAGGAGAAAGTGAAATCTGTGAAATTTTAGAAAAAGCTTATGGCAGAATGACTCCAATTTCAATGAGGTATGGAAATGGACCCTGCCATTACTATGAAATTTCCGGATTTTTAGGAAAAATTGGATTTATCAGTGCAATGACCCATAAATTCTGTGACCAGTGCAATCGTGTCAGAATGACAGCAGAGGGATATTTAAAAGCCTGTCTGCAGTACCAGACAGGAATCAGTTTAAAAGATTTAATCCGAAATGGATGTACGGATGAAGAATTAACACAAGCAATGAAAAAAGTGATATGGGAAAAGCCGGTTGGGCATCATTTTACCTCAGGGAACATTGAAGAAGACGAGATGAAACTGATGTCACAGATAGGTGGCTGAAGGCGAAATAAAAAGGCGTGTTTGTCGGAGAGGAGTAAAAATGAGAGCAGCAATTATTACATCCAGTGATTCTGGATATGCAAAAGAAAGAGAAGATAAAAGCGGTCCGGTGATTCGTGAAATTTTGGAGGCAAATGGATATGAAGTCGTTCAGGCCATTTTACTTCCGGATGAAAGAGAAATGCTTGCAAAAGAGATGAAAAGAATTGCAGACGAAGCGATTGCAGAATTGATTGTAACGACAGGTGGAACCGGATTTTCAAAAAGAGATTGTATGCCAGAGGCAACAAAAGATATTATAGAAAGGGAAGTACCGGGAATTCCGGAAGCAATGCGTGCTTACAGTATGACAATTACGCCAAGAGCCATGTTAAGCCGTGCCGCAGCAGGAATCCGAAAAGGTACTTTGATTGTCAATCTTCCGGGAAGTCCAAAAGCGGTAAGAGAAAGTCTGGAATATATTATTCCGGCTCTGGAGCATGGATTACAGATTTTAACCGGGGAGGCATCAAACTGTGCCAGAAAATAAAATTGCTTTGGTGATTTTAGCCGGTGGAAAGAGCAGTCGCATGGGACGTGAAAAAAGTGATTTGATTTTGAATGGAAATACTTTTTTGGAGATACAGATAGAAAAAGGAAAACAGCTCGGAATCAAAAAAATTTATATTTCCGGTTATAAGGGAGTGCGCTGTACAGAAGAAATTGTAATGGATCGTATCAAAAACCGAGGTCCGCTAGGAGGATTGGAAGCCTGCTTTAGAAAAGCATCAGAAGAGGGCTTTTCGCATTGTCTGGTATTAGGTGTAGATACTCCGCTTGTTCCAAAAGAAGAATTAAAAAGTTTAGTTGACAAGGCACAAAAAGAAAGTGAAAACAGAGCGGTTCTACTTCGACATGCCGAAAAAGAGGAATCCTTGATGTCAGTGTATGAAAGTAGTTTATATCAGGAAATAGCGCAGTTTCTGGAAACGGGGCAGGCATCTGTTTTTCGCTTTTTAAATCAGGTTGGTTATGACTGTTATGATACACAGGCAGAAGAATGGTATTTTACCAATATTAATGAACCGGATGTGTATCAGGAAATCTGTAAAAAAGAGCAGAAAATCTGAATTCGGTTAGAAGAAAGGATTTAACTGAATCAGATAAGTCGAGATAGTGGTTATTTCTTGTATGCTGTACTGGAAATGGTGAAATAGAAAGGATGATAAGATGATTGATTTACATTTACACTTAGATGGCTCTTTGAATCCGAAAAACATGTTTTGGATGGCAGAAATGTCAGGTGTGAAACTATCGTTTACAGAAGAAAACGAATTAAAAAAACAGATGATGGTAGAGCCGGATTGTAAAAATCTCGGAGATTATTTAGAAAAATTTGATTTACCGCTTCAGGTATTACAGACAAAAGAATGTCTGGAGTATGCAGTCTATGAATTACTAAAAGAATTACAAGCGCAGGGACTTTGTTATGCAGAAATCCGCTTTGCGCCACAACTTCACCAACAAAGAAACTTAACACAAAAAGAAGTGGTAGAGTCGGCAGTCAAAGGACTCGAAAAAGCAATGAAAGAATTTCCGATAGAAGCACAGCTGATTTTATGTTGTATGCGTGGAGAGACGAATCATGCTGAGAATTTAGAAACAGTTAAAACCGCAAAAGAATTTTTAGAAAAGGGTGTCTGTGCAGTTGATTTGGCAGGAAATGAGTCGGCTTATCCGACAAAAATGTTTGAAGATGTATTTTTACTGGCAAAAGAACAAAATGTGCCGATTATTATTCATGCAGGAGAGGCTGCCGGTGCAGAAAGTGTAGAAGAAGCATTAGCGTGTGGGGCTGTCAGAATTGGTCATGGAATTCATTCAATAGAAAGTCCAAAGCTTTTAAAGCGATTAAAAGCAGAAAAAATATATCTGGAATTATGTTATTCCAGCAATCTTCAGACACAAGCTGTAAAAAATTCCTGTGAGTATCCGCTTATAGAATTTTTAAAAAAAGGAATTTTAGTGACGATTAATACTGATAATATGACGGTTTCGAATACTTCGTTAAAAAGAGAATATCGGTTGTTAAAAGAGACATTTCAGCTTTCAGATGAAATGCTGCTTCAGCTTGCAGAAAACAGCGTAGAAGCGGCATTTCTGCCACAAAAAAAGAAACTAAAATTAAAGCAGAAAGTAAAACAGGAATTTTTGAAATGGCTGAGTACAGAGAGAATTTAATGAGGTAGGTGCGATTAAAGGAAAACTGCTGGATGCCGATGCCCAGTGGGTAAAAGTGGAAACACCGAAAAAAGGAACACAGCTGATTAACCGGAATATGATTCGCAATATTACCTTTGATAAGTAGAATGAAAAATATAAATCAGGAGTAAAAATTTCAACGAGCAGGAAACAGTAATGTCAATGTTGCGTGGATTTTGGAAGTAGGAGAACAGTTCGAATATATGTATCGGCTGTTCTTTTTTTATTTTTAAGCGTGAAAGCGGAGAGGTTTTTCTTGTGTATAGTATAGCATTAGCGTATAATAAAACCAGATTGTCTGCATACGTTTAATTGATAGACTCTCGGAGTCTTTATTATAAATACAAAGAAAGTTCAGAATGGGGATTCGTAATGAAAAAGAAAAAATGGAATAAAATACTGGCTGTGTTTTTGGCAATGGTGACGGCAGTATCACTTTTGTCAGGATGTGGCGGAAAGAGTGCAGAAAAAGAAGATGCAGAAACAATAACGGTGTATTTATGGAGTACAAGCCTGTGTGAAAAATATGCACCATACATCCAGGAGCAGCTTCCGGATATCAATGTTGAATTTGTAGTAGGGAATAATGATCTGGATTTCTACAAGTTCCTTGAGGAAAATGGTGGATTGCCAGATATTATAACCTGCTGTCGTTTTTCACTGCATGATGCAAGTCCTCTGAAAGATAGTCTGATGGATCTTTCCACAACCAATGTGGCAGGTGCTGTCTATGATACATACCTCAGGAATTTTATGAATGAGGATGGAAGTGTAAACTGGCTTCCGGTGTGTGCGGATGCACATGGTTTTGTAGTCAATAAGGATCTTTTTGAAAAGTATGATATTCCTCTGCCAACTGATTATGAAAGCTTTGTTTCTGCCTGTCAGGTATTTGAAGAGATGGGAATCCGTGGTTTTGCCGCAGACTATTATTATGATTACACCTGTATGGAAACACTGCAGGGTTTGTCAGCGTCAGAGTTATCTTCTGCAGACGGACGCAGATGGCGTACCACCTACAGTGATCCGGATAGTACAAAGCGAGAAGGTCTGGACAGTACCGTCTGGCCGGAGGCTTTTGAACGTATGGAGCAGTTTATTCAGGATACCGGGTTAAGTCAGGATGACCTGGATATGAATTATGATGATATAGTTGAGATGTACCAAAGTGGCAAGCTTGCCATGTACTTTGGCAGTTCTTCCGGAGTAAAAATGTTTCAGGATCAGGGCATTAATACAACCTTTCTTCCGTTTTTTCAGGAAAACGGTGAAAAGTGGCTGATGACAACCCCATATTTCCAGGTGGCTTTAAACCGTGACCTGACAAAGGATGAAACACGCCGAAAGAAAGCAATGGAAGTATTGAGCACAATGCTTTCTGAGGATGCACAGAACCGGATCATTAGTGAGGGACAGGATCTGTTAAGCTACAGTCAGGATGTAGATATGCAGCTTACGGAATATCTGAAAGATGTGAAATCTGTGATCGAAGAAAATCATATGTATATCCGCATTGCGTCAAATGACTTTTTTTCGATTTCCAAGGATGTAGTTTCTAAGATGCTCTCAGGAGAATATGATGCAGAGCAGGCCTATCAGTCATTTAATTCTCAGCTTCTTGAGGAAAAAGCCATTTCTGAAAATGTAGTATTGAATTCACAGAAATCTTATTCCAACCGCTTTCATAGCAGTGGAGGCAATGCAGCCTATTCGGTTATGGCAAACACGCTGCGTGGCATTTATGGGACGGATGTGCTAATCGCAACTGGAAACAGCTTTACGGGAAGCGTGCTGAAAGCTGGCTATACAGAAAAAATGGCAGGTGATATGATCATGCCAAATGGTCTGTTGGCTTACAATAGTAAGATGAGTGGAGCTGAGCTGAAAGAGACAGTTAGAAATTTTGTAGAAGGCTACCAGGGGGGATTTATTCCGTTTAATCGTGGTTCCCTTCCTGTGGTCAGCGGCATTTCAGTGGAAGTCAAAGAAACAGCTGATGGTTATACATTGAGTAAAATTATAAAGGATGGAAAAAAAATTCAGGACAATGATACTTTCACGGTAACCTGTCTGGCAATACCACAACACATGGAAGCTTATCCGGCAGATGGTAATATTACATTTAATGGAGGAGATACCTCTGTGAAAGATACTTGGACAGAATATGTTTCAGAGGGTAATGCCATTCTTGCAGAGTCTGAAGACTATATGACTCTGAAGTGAGAAAATTGAAAAAGAAAAGTAGAGGGTATCCATTGCTTTAAACGCACAACACACAAGCCATCTCATGGTGGCTCTCATAAGAAGGGGCTCCCTTCAGAATCGTGAAGTTCAGAGAGTTATAAAGAAAAATCAGGCTCAGGAAAACATTTTTATAACATTTTGTGCCTAAGCGAAAGGAATGGATATAAAAAGGAATGGATATAAAAAGGAATGGATATAAAAATGAAAGTTAAGAATCGTAATACAAAAAGAGAGAAACGTGTTATAAAAAAACGGTTAAAGATAGCTGTCTTTATTGTTCTCTTTATAGGAATCATCTCGGCTGTTTTCCAATATTTCAAGTTTGTGTCCGCAACTGTTTATGAGGAAAGTGTTTCTCATCTGACGGAGGTCTTTCATCAGTCTGATAATATGTTGAGGGAACTGATAAATAAAAATCTGACCTATCTCCATATGTGGGGTGAGAATCTTCAGAATACCTCCAGTGAAGATGAAATTTGTGATTATATAGAGAAAGCACAGGAAGATGCAGGTTTTTTAGAATTCTATTTTCTATCAACAGGTGGGAATTACAAGATGGTAACAGGGGAAACAGGGTATCTTGGATTACAGGAAGATATTGAAGAAGACATCCGGCAGGGAAATGATGTGATAACAAATGCAGCAGTCCCAGGAAAATCTCAGCTGCTTGTTTTTGCCACTCCCAAGGCTCATGGAAACTATCAGGGATTTGAATATGATGCGATTGCCATTGCTTATGAAAACTCTGATATCGTAGATGTGCTGGATATTTCTGCTTTCAATGGAAATGCCCAGAGTTATATTGTTCATCCGGATGGTCGTGTTGTGGTCGATCATTCTTCTGAGTCATGGGGGAACGTGTATAATTTCTTTGGTATTTTGAGAGAACATTCAGATATGTCCGAAAAAGAAATCAATGAACTTTCGGAGAAGTTTAAAGCAGGATGTACCGATGCGATGATGGTAAATCTGGATGGAAGAAACTATTATCTGGTCTATGAAAAATCGGATATTCAGGACTGGATATTTCTGGGACTTGTTCAGGCGGATATCGTCAATGCCAGTATGAACAGTCTGCAGCGTAGTACGATACTTCTTGTTAGTGTGGTTGTATTCTGTATTGCAGCATTTCTTGTCGGTCTGATTATTCAAAAAGGTAGAACAAATCTCAGGGAAAAAGATACAGAGATCTTGTATAGGGATGAGTTGTTCCAAAAGCTTTCAATGAATGTGGATGATGTTTTCCTGATGCTGGATGCAAAAACATATCAGGCAGATTACGTCAGTCCGAATGTGGAAAAGCTGTTGGGTATTACAGTAGAACAGATCCGCAAAGACATTTGTGTTCTGGAAAGACTGCATTTGGAGAAATCTGAAGATTCGGAGAAAAATCATCTGGAAAAAATCCAGGTTCATGAACAGAGGGAGTGGGATCTTGAATATGTTCATCTGAAGACAGGGGAAAAACGCTGGTTCCATAATATTGCAATGGGAAGCGAGGTAAACGGAAAAAAGAAATATATCCTGGTTATGTCGGATCGTACCTCTGACTGGAAAATGAATCAGGCACTTTCTGAGGCAGTACGTGCGGCGGAGATGGCAAACAGGGCAAAGAGTACGTTCCTTTCCAATATGTCTCATGATATCCGGACACCAATGAATGCGATTATCGGCTTTACCACACTGGCTGTAAGTAATATTGATGATAAAAAAAGAGTCCGGGATTATCTGGGTAAGATCCTTTCTTCCAGTAATCATCTACTCTCATTGATCAATGATATATTGGATATGAGCCGTATTGAGAGTGGAAAGATCCATCTGGAAGAGACAGAGGTCAGTCTGTCGGATGTGCTTCATGATCTGAAGACAATTATTAGCGGACAAATTCATGCAAAGCAGCTGGAGCTTTATATGGATGCAATGGATGTTACAAATGAGGATGTTTATTGTGATAAGACACGACTCAACCAGGTGTTGCTGAATCTTTTGTCCAATGCGGTTAAGTTTACACCGGCAGGAGGAACAGTTTCTGTTCGGCTCAAACAGTACCCAGGGACAGTAAAAGGCAGGGAACTGTACGAGATCCGGGTAAAAGATAACGGAATCGGCATGAGTTCGGAATTTGTACAGAAGATTTTTTCCCCTTTTGAGAGGGAGAGGACTTCCACAGTCAGCAGAACCCAGGGTACAGGGCTTGGCATGGCTATTACCAAGAATATTGTGGATATGATGGGTGGAACAATTGAGGTCAGGACAGAGCAGGGCAAAGGTACGGAATTTATTGTTCGTCTGCCATTTCGGATTCAGTCTGAGCACAAACACATAGAGAAGATCGCTGAGTTGGAGGGTCTTAAGGCACTGGTTGTAGATGATGATTTTAATACCTGTGACAGTGTGACAAAAATGCTTGTGAGGGTTGGAATGCGTTCGGAATGGACACTTTCTGGTAAGGAGGCTATTCTCCGTGCACGGCAGTCTATGGAACTTGGGGATGCATTCCATGCTTATATCATCGACTGGCGTCTGCCAGATATGAATGGCATTGAAGTTACACGCCAGATCCGTAGTCTTGGTGATGATACACCGATTATTATTCTGACGGCTTATGACTGGACCGATATCGAAGAAGAGGCCAGAGCGGCTGGGGTAACTGCTTTCTGCGCGAAACCAATGTTCATGTCAGATATCAGAGATACCTTGATGACTGCTATCGGTCAGAAGCAGGTTGAGCAGGAGGATACTATTTTTCCTGAAGCAAGTTCGGATTTCAGAGGCAGATGTATACTGCTTGTGGAGGATAATGAATTAAACAGCGAAATTGCGGTGGAGATCCTTAATGAGTATGGTTTTCTGGTTGAAACTGCCGAAAATGGAGCTGAGGCAGTGGAGAAAGTTAAGAATTCGACGCCAGGTAATTATGATCTGGTGTTGATGGATGTGCAGATGCCTGTAATGAATGGATATGAGGCCACTAAGCAAATCCGTGCTCTGGATGATCCGAAACTGGCGGAAATTACCATCCTTGCTATGACCGCAAATGCTTTTGACGAAGACAAAAAGAAGGCAATGGAATGTGGTATGGATGGCTTCTTATCCAAACCAATTGTTATAGAAGAGTTACTCCGTACATTACAGAAGAATCTGAATCAGGTGCCCGGAGTATCAGAAAAATCACGCAAATAAAGAAGTAAGTGTAAATCAGATGATTGGTATTATGATTGGAAGTATAGCTGTATTTGGAATTATTTATTATTTTCTTACATTGTTGACAGAAGGTGAAGGCACACGATAAGCAACATTATTTTTAGAAGATGAAAAGCCAAAACAGAATTTCTGAATAATATGTCCCATGATATCCGTACGCCAATGAATGTGATACTGGGATATAATTAGCTGATGAAAGCACAACTGATAGAACCGAAGCAGCTTGATTATCAGAAGAGAATCGAATAATCCGGGAAACTGTTATAAATTAGGGAGGTGCTACAATGCCATTTAAGATAGTCCGCAACGATATAACAAAAGTAAAAGCAGATGTGATTGTAAATACTGCTAATCCAAATCCGATATGTGCAAGTGGCACGGACTTAGCAATATATGAAGCAGCAGGAAAAGAAAAACTTCTCGTAGAAAGAGCAGGTATCGGCAAAATTGCAAGGGGTGATATTGCTGTTACCGGTGCATATAACTTAAAGGCAAAATATATTATTCATACAGTAGGACCGGTATGGACAGATGGAAAGCATCATGAATTTGAAATCCTTGAGAATTGTTATCGAAAATCATTACAAAAAGCATTGGAACTTGAGTGTGAGAGTATAGCATTTCCACTGATTTCGACAGGAGCATATGGATTTCCGAAGGATAAGGCATTACAGATTGCTGTGTCAGTATTCAGCCAGTGTCTTACCGAAAATGAGATAGAAATCATACTGGTAGTATTTGATAAAAGATCTTTTCAACTTTCTGGTCAGATTGTTGGGAATATTGATTCTTATATAGATGCAAATTACGTCAGAGAAATCCATAGAAAAGAGTATCCGATAAGGAGCAGAAGAAGTACTCGTATAAAAGAATTGGCAGAAGAAGATTTCAATGAGGAAATGCTTCAAAGAGAAGAAGACAACTATCCACTTGAGAAAATGACAGATACGGGCATGACAGAGTTGCTCATGCCGTTAGAAAGTATATCATTAGAAGACCAGCTGGCAAATATAGGAGCTTCCTTTCATGATAAATTATTTGAGCTGATCGACGAAGCACATCTTGATAATAAGGATGTGTGGAAACGGGCAAATCTTGATAGAAAACATTTTTCAAAGATTCAGTGTGACCAGAACTATCATCCAAAGAAAAAGACGGTAATGGCACTCTGTATTGCACTTCAGCTTGATCTGGAACAGTCAAAAGACTTACTTGCCAGAGCAGACTGGGCATTCAGCCCAAACAGTAAGGTGGATTTGATTGTACAAAAGGCAATATATGATAAAGAAAATAAGAAACCAGTAATCAAAGCGAGCATATGTAATGGCGAGCAGGTAGCTGGGTTTAAAGATATTTATACAGGTAAAATAGAGGAGATTATGCTGATTAAGAACCAGGCAGACCTTGATGCACTCAAGAAAATGTATGGAATAGATGGCGAGATAGAAAAGGAATATTAAACAATGTATTTGATTAAAATATCCTCATTGTAAGACAAGAACCTGGTGCAAGAAAGTCATGACCAAAGAGTGATAATCAAATCATATAGACAGGGTATGTCAACAGCAGGTTGCTTTTCAGAACATGAATTTATCTGTATGATATGGTTATGGAGGTGACGACGATGGAAACAAAAAATATTATTTTGAAACTTCGTACTGAAAGAGGAATGTCACAAGACGAACTGGCAGATAAAATCATGGTCACAAGGCAGGCAGTATCACGTTGGGAAAATGGAGATACAGTTCCAAATACTGATACCCTCAAGCTCTTATCGAAAGAATTTGATGTTTCAATCAATACGCTTTTGGGAGAACCCAGAAAGCTGATTTGCCAGTGTTGCGGGATGCCAATTGATGATGATTCCATATTGGGACGTGATAAGGATGGCACATTAAATGAGGAGTATTGTAAATGGTGCTATGCAGATGGAACGTACACATATAACGATATGGATGAATTGATTGATGTATGTGTAAAGAATATGGTAAATGAAAGCTTTACCGAAGAACAGGCACGCACTTATCTGAAAGAAATGCTTCCAAAGTTAGATTACTGGAAAAGATATGATGAGCTTAGTGACAATGGGCAGTTTGAAGAGTTTAAAAAGCAATTGATAAATGAAATTAATGATCTGCATATAGACGGACTTCCAAGGGTAGACAAACTAAATGCACTTGTGGGGAAATATGTGAATCTGGATTATACTCTGCCTAATGGTCAAAAAGTGAAATTCCTTGATGATCAGAAAACCTATCTGGGGAACCAACTGGAGTCTGAATTTGGAGGAGACAGGTGCTTCGGTATTCTGGCAGGTATGGATTTTATTCTGGTATGTACATATGAGAAGGATGGTGAAAATCCAGAGTTGTTGATTTATAAAAAGAGATAATATAAGCAAAAAGAAAAGTCTTGAGTAGTGTATTATGAATAAATACTTAAACTACTGGGGAGTGATTTTTGCGGCTATCTTTGCTCCGTGTCATATCCTAATAAGCTATATGAATGCGGTTTTATCATGATTTGAAGATCGATAACTTATGGCAGATATGAAGGTAAAAATAGATGAAGTGTTCAAACAAAAGGAGAAAATATGGAATCAGATATAATTAAAATCAGCCATCTGAATAAAAGCTTTGGCGAAGTAAAGGCAGTAAATGATCTGAGCTTTCGTGTGAAAAAAGGAGAATTGTTTGCGTTTCTTGGAGTAAACGGTGCAGGGAAAAGTACAACCATTTCTATTCTCTGTGGATTGCTGAAAAAAGACAGTGGAACTGTTCAGATAAACGGAATAGAAACTGACAAAGCCGGTGCACAGACAAAAAGGATGATTGGTGTTGTATTTCAGGATAGCGTACTTGATAAACCGCTTACGGTGAAAGAAAACCTAAAGAGCAGAGCTGCTTTATACGGCATTACAGGAAATGCCTTTGATAAGAGATTACAGGAGCTGGTCGAGATTCTGGATTTTGACGAGTTTTTAAACAGACCTGTAGGTAAGCTGTCAGGAGGTCAGAGAAGAAGAATTGATATTGCCCGTGCATTATTGCACAGACCGGAGATTTTGATTCTTGACGAGCCTACTACAGGGCTTGATCCGCAGACAAGGCAGTTAATCTGGAATGTTATCGAGAAGCTTCAGAAAACAGAAAATATGACAGTATTTCTGACTACACATTATATGGAAGAGGCTGCTAATGCCGGGTATGTTGTAATTCTTGACAAAGGAAGTATTGCAGCGGAAGGTACACCGTTTGAACTTAAAAATGATTATGTACAGGATATCGTATCTGTTTATGGTGTTTCCGAAGATGAAATAAAGTCATTGAACAGAGAATATAAAAAAATACGTGATGGATATCAGATAAAAGTAAGAAATACGAAGGAAGCAATGAAGCTTATTGTAGAGCATCAGGACCTATTCACGGATTATGAAGTAGTAAAAGGCGGTATGGATGATGTATTTCTTGCAGTCACAGGAAAAAGGCTTGGAGGTGAGCATTGATGAGAACAGTATTGGCATTAATGAACAGGAACAGGAAACTGTTTTTTAAAGATAAAGGTATGCTGTTTACGTCAATGATCACACCCGTCATTCTGATTGTTCTGTACGCTACGTTTCTTGCAAAGGTTTTCAGAGATTCTTTTACAGCGGCGATTCCGGATATGATCACGATTTCGGATAAGCTCATCAATGGAACCGTGGCGGCACAGCTGACAGCATCACTTATGGCAGTAAGCTGTATTACTGTAACATTTTGTGTAAATCTGACTATGGTGCAGGACAAGGCAAATGGAACAAGGAAGGATTTTAATGTTTCACCGGTCAGCAGGGAAAAAATTTATTTGGGATATTTCCTTTCAACAGTTGCTAATTCTTTGATGGTCAATGGACTTGCGTTTGTATTATGCCTGGGATATTTATTTAAAATGGGATGGTATATGAATGCAGCAGACGTAATATGGGTTTTATTTGATATGATATTGCTCGTCCTGTTTGGAAGTACGCTTTCAAGTATCATTAGCTTTCCATTGACAACACAGGGACAGCTTTCGGCTGTGGGTACAATTGTCAGCGCAGGTTATGGTTTTATATGTGGAGCTTATATGCCAATTTCAAATTTTGGTTCAGGTCTTCAGAAGGCACTGTCTTATCTTCCGAGCACATATGCCACTTCATTGATTAAGAATCATATGCTTCACGGAGTGTTCAGGGAGATGGAGAGAAAACATTATCCGGATGAAATGGTTGAAGCGATAAGAGACACTCTTGATTGCAATCCGGTATTTCATGGAAATGTGGTAAGTGTAAATCAGATGATTGGCATTATGATGGGAAGTATAGCTGTATTTGGAATTATTTATTATTTTGTTACATTGCTGCCAGAAGGTGAAGGCAGACGATAGGAAATATTATTTTCAGTGAGTGAAATTCCTTTGTTTTGTCCAAAATGCAAAGAAGAAAGCCTGATTAATGCAGAAAAATTTATAGTAAAGGAAGCCAGACGCTAAGACACAGTGCAGATTGTAATATTACAGTTTTGCACTGTGTCGTTTATATTATGGAGGTCAAATAAGAATGAAAGCAATCATATATACATCAAATACCGGAAGTACAGCAGAGTATGCAAAATTACTGGGAAAGGGATTGAATCTTCCGGTACATAAAGTACGTCGTTATATTCTGAATAGAATGAATACGACAAAAAAGTGCAGGAATATAAAGATATGGAATTAAGATTATTACGTTATTTTTTAACAGTAGCAAAAGAACAGAGCTTTACAAAAGCAGCAGAACAATTGCATATTACCCAGCCAACGCTTTCCAGACAAATGGCGGCATTTGAAGAGGACCTGGGAATAATATTATTTATTCGAAACGGGAAGAAAATATCGCTCACTGATGAAGGAATTTTATTAAAAAGGCGTGCCTTGGAGATCCTTAATCTTGAGGAAAGGACGCTGGAGGAACTGAAAGGAAAAGAAGAGGTTGTAGAGGGCACGATAACCATTGGATGCGGTGAATTTGCGGCAGTGGAGACATTGGCGAAGATATGTAAAACGTATAAAGAAAAATATCCGCTGGTTCAGATTGTATTGCATACTGCAACAGCAGATGTAGTGTATGAGATGATGAACAAAGGACTTGTAGATATTGCATTATTCATGGAGCCGGTGGACACCGAAGGGCTGGATTATATCCGGATCACAGATTGCGATCACTGGTGTGTCGGAATGCGGCCGGATGATCCGCTGGCAGAAAAAGAGTTTATAAAAAAAGAAGATCTTATTGGAAAGCCCTTGATCCTGCCAGAAAGAATGAACGTTCAAAGTGAACTTGCCAACTGGTTTGGGAAAGACTTTTCAAAATTACAGATTGCTTTTACGAGTAATCTTGGAACGAATGCCGGAGTTATGGCGGCAAATGGACTGGGGTATCCAATTTCAATTGAGGGTGCTGCAAAGTATTGGCGAGAGGATATTCTTGTACAGCGAAGAATTTCTCCTGAAATCACGACCAGTACGGTGATTGCCTGGCGACGGAATATCCCATATTCTTTGGCAGTCCGTAAAATGATTGAGGAGATTAATGCTTTTCAGGCATAAAACAAAATTCAATATAAGCATTAGACATAATGAAGCGATAGAGCTTAAAATAGATGTGTAAGATGAATGTAAATCTTATACATCTATTTTTTTGTGAAAAATACGTATAGAAAGGGGCTTTTTATTATGAGTAAAAAATTAGTGGCATTTTTCAGTGCAAGCGGAACAACAAAAAAAGTAGCAGAGATGATCGCAGAGGAAGTAAAAGCGGATTTGTTTGAGATTGAGCCGAAAGTTCCATATACAAAGCCTGATCTTGACTGGATGAATAAAAAATCCAGAAGCAGTGTGGAAATGAGTGATAAAAAATATAGACCGGCGATTATGAAAAAAGAGATGGATATGAGTTCTTATGACGAGATCCTTCTGGGATTCCCTAAAATGGAGTACAGTTTATAGTAGTGTATAGCGTGTACCAAGTTATAATTATGGGGTTGAAAATAACAGTATACACAGATAATGTGGAAAAATGTGTATGACGTTTATATAGAAAATAACATTGAAAAAGAAATTCAAGAATGGGTAAATTCATTAAATTTAAAATAGCCTGCAAATAAAAAGTCAAGGCTAAATTGAAGAACATTGAAAATTTTATACAGGTTGAAAATTTGGTATCAAAATAAGACCACCACACCAGTGCTGGTCTGAAAATATTAGTGGATAATTAAGATTCAGGAAGAGATGAAAGATATTCTTTCACTCGTCCGTAGTAGATTCTTAGAAACTTGTTGGCACCTGCAGTCATATAGACATAGTAAGGCTTGCCTTGAGCACGTTTCTTGTCTAAGAACTGATAAACAGGATCATCTTGAGGATGTGTTTTAATTAGGACATCCATTACCTGAAATAAAGTCTTTCTAAGATCAGAGGAACCTCGTTTTGAGGTTGGAACACTTTTTTGTTCATAACTTCCAGATTCATTAACACCGGGATCTACACCGGCAAATGCAGTAATAGCACTTTTGTGAGTGAAACGGGAAACATCTCCGATCTCAGCCATCAACTGAGATCCGAGTGAAGTTCCAACACCTTTCATAGCCATAACGACAGGATATTCAGGGAGTTTGGATGCAGTTTCATTCATAAGAGTGCGTAGTGACTCAACAGTTGTAGAGGCACTGTTAAGCTGGTCCACAGCCTGCTTAATTATAAGCTTTGTAATGGCATCCTTTGGAAGTACAGGAACAAGTTCCTTTGCTTTTCCATAGATTTCCTCAGCTTTGGATTGGCTGAAGTTGTACTTCTTACGTTTGCACCAGTTTTGATAATGGTCGATAAAGGCATTCAGAGACATTTTACGGACACAGTCCACATGCCAGTATGTAGATGCAAAATCAACCCATTTCTGGCTGCCGTCACTGCGTGCAGGACTGTCAAAGTAAGTATTCACACCAGGATAGGTTTGGTCAAGGATGCCGATAAGATTATTTTTCATAGCCGTCTTGTGCTTCATGTAAAAGCAGAACTGACGGTTCATGGTTTTGAGCTGATTGCGTAATTCATCCATAACATTATACTGTTTAAGATTTTGCCATTTGTCAAGAGCATATCGGGCAATCTTAACAGCATCCGCTTTATCAGATTTCACTTTACGAAGAGAATCATTATCAAAGTCTTTGATAAGTTTTGGGTTAATGGCACTGACGAAAAGATTTGCCTCTGAAAGCTGATGTGCGAGGACTTCATAATAACGTCCTGTGTGCTCCATAACGATTCGGGATTCACCTTCAACAGAGTTGATGAGTTCTACAAGTGAATGGATATCACTGGCTGTGTGTTTGATTTCGAAAGGTGTGGAAACAATTTCACCGAAAGGTCGCATGATAGCAACCATACTCTTACCTTTTGAAACATCGATACCTACTGCGTTCATAAATTTGTCACTCCTTAAGATTATTGCAATGGATAAATACCAGTTTTACTCATTGCCTATTCAATCTACTGTGGTGTGACACGAATGCGCCTATGGCGATTCAACCTGCATAAAACGAACGCTGCGAATGAGGAGCTGGTTATCAGTCTATTTTACGGACGCAAGGTCCAAGAATAAGGACGATATCCAATTGCTACCTACATTCTAACAGCTTAAGCAACAAGATGGATAATTCCTTACTGGATGTAAGGGGATTAACCATAAATATATTGTAGTAGAATAATAATTACATGAGTGACAGAAGATAAGAATCTGAATTCCCTGTCACTTTTATATTATTTGATAAGAAAAAAGAACTGGTTTATATCCGATAAGAATATAGACTGGTTCTTATTTTTAATATGCTATTATATACACAGGGAGTCGGGGAATGTCGAACTATAGCAAGCCGGAAAAGAAAGCATTGATATCGGTATGAAAGAGTTTTGCAAGTGCAACTAATTCAGATGCCTTAATGTTCATGCGATTTGTTTCCAGTTTGGCATAGGTACTTTTGGTGATGGAGATACCCATAAGATTTAATTTTGCAACTACTTGGTCTTGAGTCATATTGTTTTTATATCGAATTGCTTGGATATTTTTACCAATATCCATATCTGGTCTAATCTTTTGCATAATGATGAACTCCCCTTATAAAATAAAAAGTTTCGTAATACAGAAACATATATATTGATTCTAAAGAATTTAAATTTTATAATGTTTCGTAATAAGGAATTATTTTTAACAGGAAGAGGTAAAAGTATAATGGATGTGGAGATGGAAAAGAGAAAATTTTTAAATCTATGTGGCAAAAGAGATCGAGCATTATTGTCAGATGAAAAAAGAATGACATTGGGGGATATGGAACGATTGACATATCTGACAGAATTTTTTGAACTGGAGAACTATGGAATCGCCTTATGGAAAGAATTTGGTGATGATGTAAAAGAGCCATTTGAAGCGATGATGAAAATGTTAGATGAGCCGGAGTGCATAGAAGATCGATGGCTTGATGACGAAGCAAAAGGGGAAAAGTGGTTGTTAGAATTTCAGGAACTGGCATTAACGGAAGAATACAGGGAATGGATTCGAAATTATATCGATAAAAAATATGAAGAAAGAGGATTACCATATCCGACAGGAGCAGACTTCGATTAAGAGGTCTGCTTTTTTCTGGTCTTTTGGGAGGTGATAAGAGGTGGAAGTAAGTATTTATGAACTCTTGGCGGCAGCAAGAGAATCGGCTAAATCTGATTATATAAAAGGGGACAGCATTTTGTGTGAGAAGAGATTTCATCCAGATACCCATTACATGGTAGAAATAGAACTGCTGAAAAATGATAACAAGCTGGGAAAAAAGGGCAATTATATACGGAAGTTTTTGACAGAACCGGAGTATCTTCCCATTTTACAAAAGCAGGAAAAACATCTCATAAAAATAAAAAGACAGGCAATTGTTCAAAAAGGAAACTTGCGATATATCCCTCCCCCGGACAGGCTGGACCGCCGCCGGGAGAGGGATCTTTTATAACCGGCTGGGAAGGAACAGTAGTGTTCCTCTGGCGATAGTGGTATAAAAAAGCCAGATTTTCCGCAGGTTTTGGGACGCTGGAACATAGAAAAGTGTTCACGAATGGCACTTTTGCAACGATCCGTTGCAGCAGTGACAACATTTTTGACCTTACGTTAAACAGAAAAAATGAAAGGATGTGATTGCGATAATCATAGGAATTGATCATGGCTATTATGCCATTAAAACAAGACAAGTGTCTTTCCCAAGTGGAATTATTGGGTATGATTACGAGCCGTATACCATGCAGAATGTTCTGCAATATCAAGGAAAGTATTATGTCTGCGGTACGGGAAGACAGACGCTGGTAAAAAATAAAACGTCCAATGATAATTATTATCTGCTGACGTTGGCAGCCATTGCAGAAGAAATCAAGCATCGGAAAGCGGAACGAAAGACAGAGGTAATTCTGGCTGTTGGACTTCCGCTTTCAAGTTTTGGAAGAGAGAAACAGGGATTCAGGGAGTATCTGTTGCGGAAAGAGCAGCCAGTGCGATTTTTATATGAAAGTGAGTTATATGAGATAACAATAAAAGATGTGAAACTGTTCCCACAGGGATACTCTGCGCTTGCTCTGCATCCAGAGTATCTGAAGAATGAACCGTCTGTTCTGCTTGTTGATATTGGTGGCTGGACCGTTGACCTTATGAGGCTGGACAATGCTGTTCCGAATGCAGCAACGTGCAGAAGTCTGGAACTTGGAGTAATCCGATGTATTGATGAGACAGCAGAACAAGTGCGTAGAAATACCGGACTGTCTGTGACAGAAACTCAAATTGAGCGTGTGCTTCGGAGGGAATCTTGCAGTATGGCAGAGGAGGCCAGACGGATCATACAGGAAAACGGACGGAAATATATAGAAAGAATACTGTCTGCGGTGACAGAATCCGGGTTTGATCTCCGGGCAGTACCCACCGTATTTATGGGGGGAGGCTCCGCAATTTTAAAACGCCACGTGACCGCACAGGACGCGATTTGCCGCCCCGTTTTTATAGAGGACGTCCATGCCAACGCAACAGGGTATGAACGGATTGTAGAGCAGATGTGGACGAGATGACACGCCCGGTATATTCGTTCCGCCCGAACCTGAAAAATCCAGAACACCAGAGGGCATGGGAGAAATTTCAAAGTGTTCCAGAAGGGCAGAAAAGCCAGTATCTGGTTCAGGCAATTCTGGAAAAAGAGGATCGGAAATGGATGGAAGAAGTCATTCAAAAGACGATAAAAGAAAGTGTTCGGGAATTAGGAATATGTGGCACTACGGAACAATTGAAAACGAAACCATCATCGGAAGAAATACCAGATCAGATGATGGATTTTCTATCTCAAATGGAAAATTTGTAAAGGGGGTGAGGCCTATGATTGCACGATACATACATTGTTGGATCTGCTAGGGGTAAGGCAAGAAATGCATCGATATCTTTGGTGGGTATTGTGAATAGCTTTCCATGCGGCTTTGGAGTATGTTGTGTGTAGCAAAAGTGAAAGGAGAAAGGTTATGGCAGAGATGAAAAATATCTGCGGAAAGATCCCGATGGACTTACATGAGAAAGTAAGAGAAGAGATTGAACTCACAGAAAGCAGCACACAAAAATTTTTACAACAGGTCATTGAAGAACATTTCAACAGAGTGGAAGGAAAAGGAGAAATAAGCATGGGAGCAGTAAGAACAGTAGCAGTACAGGTATCAGAGGAATTATTCCAGAGATTAAAAGTAGTCATCGGAAAGAAACACATGAAACAGAAAGACTTCTTAATTCAGATTATAGAAGAAGCACTGGAAAAGGTAGAGGTCGAATGGCAAAGCAAAGAGCAGCCTGAAGAATCCGAACAGACAACTGGAGAATTGGGAACAGAAGAAACTCAACCGGAAGAAAGAACTGAGCCGGAAAGGGAAAGTGAACCAGAAGAGGAAGCCGAACCGGATGGAGAAAGTGAACCGAAAGAGGAAAACAAACCAGAAGGGGAAAGTGAACCGGAAGAGGAAACTGAACCAGAAGGAGAGACTGATCCGGAAGAATCCAAAGCAGAAGAACCAACAGAATGGTAACCAATTGATACAGAATAACGAAGGGCGGTATGAGAGATCATGCCGCCTGTTTTTATCAGCAAAAAGGAGGTTGATAGCCGCAACCATTCAATTTTTTGATCTCTTTAGCGGAATCGGGGGATTTCGTGAAGGCTTAAGACGGGCAGGAAACTTTGTCTGTGTCGGACATTGCGAGGTGGATACTTATGCGGATAAGAACTACCGATTGCTGTTTGATACGGAAGGGGAGTGGTATTGTAATGACGCAAGAACAATCGAACCAGAACGAATGCCAGATTTTGATTTACTCTGTGCAGGATTTCCTTGCCAGGCATTCTCTATCGCCGGAAAGCGAGAAGGATTTGCAGATGCAAGAGGAACTCTCTTTTTTGAAATTGCCCGGATTCTTGAAGCTAAAAGACCCTCGTATTTTATCCTTGAAAATGTTCCCGGTTTGTTATCGCATGACAAAGGCCGGACGTTTTGCACCATCCTCAGTACGCTTTCTGAACTGGGGTACCATGTCGAATGGAAAGTGCTTAACAGCAAGGATTTCGGAGTCCCCCAAGCAAGAAAACGGGTGTATATTGTCGGATATTTTGATTTCCGATGTGCCGGAAAAGTATTACCTGAACCAGAAACAAATGGAGCAGCTCTTGTTCAAGTCCGGGCAGGAAGTCAGGGGAAAAGAGTCTACAGTCCCAAAGGACTAAGCTGTACCCTGACATCACAGGCAGGTGGAATGGGCGGCAAGACAGGATTATATGATGTAGGTGTTCCAATCAAAGAGAATACAAAGCTCGGCTACAAACTTGCAAGAGAAGGGGACAGCATCGATCTGGGTTATGCGAATCTCAACAGCAGGAGAGGAAGAGTCGGACACCAGATCGCACATACCCTGACAACAGGTGTTCAACAGGGAACGCTGCACTTTGTCGATCTTTCACCTCCGCCGGTGGTAACGGAAGAATGCAGAAGCCTGAATACCAGACAATGCGGTGTCCACAAATACAAAGGAGAATGTTCTGGTGTATTAGCAGAGGATGGAGCAAGAGCAGTCTTAACACCAGCAAAAGAGAATGTTCGTCAGAACGGCAGACGTATGAAAGAACCCGAAGAACCGATGTTTACAATTACTGCAACCGATCGTCATGGCATCTTGTATCACGGCAGAATAAGAAGGTTAGTTCCGAGGGAATGTCTGCGACTGCAGGGTTATTACGACTGGCAGATTGATAAGATCATAGACAGCACTTCTGACGCACAGCTTTATAAACAGGCTGGAAACGGAGTAACTGTCAATGTTATCGAGGCAATTGGCAGATTGTTACAAAAGGCAGACTCCGAACTTAACACACAGAAAGTGTCTGAGAAAGGAATCCATTAGGCATGATCGGAATAAAAGACCAATACTTTGGCACAGAAATCGAAATGACAGGGATTACCAGACAACGTGCTGCAGAAGTTGTTGCTGAAATGTTTGGAACAGAAGCATATTATGACGGCACTACTTATGGAGTCTGGTCAGTGATAGATCTGGAAGGAAAAAAGTGGAAATTTATGTCTGATGGGAGCATTTATACACAACGGAAAGTATACGGTCGAATTGTAGACGCAGGTGGAGAATATTCAACAGAAATGGTATCACCGAAATTATCCTATGATGAAATGGGAAAGTTACAGGAAGTAGTACGATGTCTGCGACAGCATGGAGGTTTTGTAAATGAGTCCTGTGGTCAGCATGTTCATGTAGATGCATCGAATCATACACCGCAGAGTCTGAAAAATGCACTGACAATTATGTATGCAAAGGAAGATATCCTGTTCAAAGCACTGAAAGTGCAGGAGAGAAGAGCAAATAGTTATTGTCAGAGGGTGCGACCGGAGGTATTGGAGAAAATCCGAAAAATACCAAATAAATCAATCACAATGGACCGAGTAAGAAATGTCTGGTATGGAGGCAGGGATGGAAGTCATACCCATTATGATCATACCCGTTATTATGCTCTGAATCTTCATGCTGTGTTTTCCAAGGGAACTTTGGAATGGCGTTGTTTTGAAAGCACACTACATGCAGGAAAGGTGAGAGCAAATATTACACTGGCATTAGCCATTTCCGCACAGGCAATCAATCAGAGATCGACACAGATGAAAAAGACACTGATATCAGAAAACCCGGCATTTACATTTCGTACATTTTTATTGAGACTTGGGTTAATTGGAGACGAATATAAAAATGTTCGAAAACATCTGCTGGCAAATCTGGATGGTGATCTTGCGTGGAGATATGATAAAAGCACGTATGAGTGTCTGAAGAAAAATCAAAGGACAGAAGGAGTCAGATAGAGGTGAGAAAAAATGAAAGATAGATATTACTTCGCTTATGGCAGCAACATGAATCTGGAGCAGATGAAGTACAGGTGTCCGGCTGCGGAAGTTGTGGAAAACGTCCGGCTT
The DNA here is from genome assembly GCF_054657695.1 of Blautia stercoris. Taxonomy (NCBI): domain Bacteria; kingdom Bacillati; phylum Bacillota; class Clostridia; order Lachnospirales; family Lachnospiraceae; genus Blautia; species Blautia stercoris. The sequence goes on along the minus strand of NZ_BAAHYF010000001.1, from coordinate 468,420 downwards.
GAAAATTATCGGCTGGCATTTCGGGGAAGGGCTCCGGGCAATGGGGTAGCAACGGTTCTGCCGGAAAAAGGAAGCTATGTCGAAGGAGTCTTATGGAAAATCACAGAAGCGTGTGAGAAGAGTCTGGATTTTTATGAAGGATTCCCAAGTTTTTATGGGAAAGAATCGATTCGGGTAAAAAATCAGGATGGTGTGGAGAAAGAAGTGTTTGTATATATGATGAACGCTCCGCACAAAGATGTTCCGGCAAAGCCATCGAAATTTTATCTGGATGGAATTCTGGAAGGATGTAAGGATAACCAGATTCCAACGGAGTCTGTCATGGAAGCGGTAAAACGTACCAGACAGGAAGTAAAAAAAGAAAAAAATCGATATGCAAGATAAAACGTACCGCAGAGGAAACATCTTCTGCGGTATTTTACTGAAAAAATCTATTTATAATAGGAAGGAAAAGCACATGAAGGTTAGAAAATTAAAGACCAGAATTGCTGCTTTTGGACTGGCTGTCCTGATGGGCATCAGTACCTTGAGCAGTGCGAATGCGTTTGCGGCCGAACAGACAGGCTCGGAACAGCAGACGGAAGTACAGGCATCTGAACAGGCGGTAACAAGCCAGAAAGATACATCAGTTACAGCAGATGATATCACAAAAGCAGTTTCAGATGATACATTTGCAGTGGAAACCAGTATGGAAGGAATCCATTATGATGCAGAAAAAGAAGATGTTACGCTTGTAAGTATCAAAGATGAGAATGGTGGAGAGTATCATTCAGACAAAGCAGGAACATATATTGCCACTTATATGGTCGTTCCAAAAGATAAGAGTGACAGCTATACCATCACCCGTAAAGTGACTCTGACGGATACCGAAGGACAGGCACATTCCGAAGAAAATGGTGGAGAGAAACAGAAGTCAGATACAGAATCTGAAGATGATTCGGATTCGCCTGTGCAGAACTACACAGATGTAGAAATTGAAACATCCGAAGAAGATGCATCTGCACAGGCAATCAAAGAACTGAAAGAGGACATCGAAGAGGGAAATGTGATGGTATTGTCTGCGGCTGAAAGAGCTACAAGCAGCGGTTCCACAGTTACATTGACAAAGGGGAGAACTATTTATTATCCAAGTTATATTGGAAATTATCTTACTTGCCTGTTTACAGTCAATGGAAAAATTGCATACTGCCTTCAGTCCCAGAAAGCATCCCCACCGAGTGGAAGTTATGTAGCACAGGTACTGGACAGCAATAAAAATCTGCAGAAAGTCCTTTATTATGGTTATGGCGGGGCAGGAGATCTGACAGGAAGTTATCTGTCTGGAAAAACGGAAGATGAAAAGTATGTGTATACACACATTGCAGCCAGCTATGCTTATGCAGGAGAAGCCGGATTTACAGGGTGTAATTATAATGACCTTGTAAATGCAGGGGTTATCGCATATATCAATTATCTGTTTGGACAGGAAGAACCGCCAAAAGGTGAACTGAGCCTTTCAAGCACAAAGCTGAATGCAGTACGGGATGGAAACATCCAGAAAACACCAAATATCACACTGTCTGGAGATCACAGAAACTATGTGACACTGAGTGTACCAGAAAATGTGACAGCACATAATCTTTCCAAAGGAACAAGTGTTACAAATGGAAAAATCCAGATTTATGGTGGAGATACATTCTATCTGTCCGCAGATTTATTACTGACAGGCAGTTATGCTTCCGGCAACTTATATGGTTCTGTCGGAAAGACATGGAGAACACTGGTGTTGACAACCGGAGATTCCAAGCAGGATATCGGTGTATTTGAAAGCGAAACAGCAGCGCCGGTAAGCTTCAGTGTACAGTGGCTGAATATGACACGCATTGAACTTATGAAGAAAGATGTCAATACACAGAATCCACTGTCAGGAGCAGTTTATGGTATTTATACTGATAAGAAGTGTGAAAATCTGCTGATGACAATGTCAGCAACCGGAACAGACGGAAAAGCAGTCAGCGATTATTTTGATTCTGCACTGAAAACAGTGTACGTGAAAGAGATCACTGCTCCGACAGGATACAAACTGAATACAGAAGTATATAAAGTGGCTGTTACTGCCGGAAAGACAATGACTGTAACAGCAACAGATGAGAGAGTCACCGGAAAGGTGAAAATCGCAAAGATCGATAAAGAAACACTTGCATTTAAAGCGCAGGGGGACAGTGTTCTTCGTGGTGCTGTGTATGGTCTGTATGCAAAAGAGGACATCGTGCATCCGGATGGCACAACAGGGGTTCTGTATAAACAGGACAGCCTGATTGCACAGGGAGTCATCGGAGATGACGGAACACTGGAATTTTCAGAATTATACCTTGGAGAAATGTATGTAAAAGAGATCACTCCACCGGAAGGATATACACTGGATACTACCAAATACGAGGTATCAGTAACTTATGAAGGTCAGGATGTTGCCGAAGTGACAAGAGACCTTACGGTAAAAGAGCAGGTAAAGAAACAGGCATTCCAGTTAATCAAAATCAGTGAAGATGGAGAGCAGACAGAAACAGACCTGGTTGCAGGAGCAGGATTTAAGGTATATCTGATCAGCGACCTGACACAGGTAAAAAATGGAAAACTGAAGCCAGCCAATGGAGAAAGCTATACAGCAAGCGATTTCAAAAATTATGACTTCAGCAAAGAGCAGGTTGCAGTTACTTACGAGAATGGAACAGCCGTACCAGTACCAGAACTGATCACTGATACAAAAGGATATGCAGTCAGCCCGGAACTGCCGTATGGAAGTTATGTTGTAGTGGAAAGTACTACCCCTGAGAATTTGAAAACCATTGATCCATTTGTTGTAAATGTGGAAAATGACAGCAGAGAGCCAATGCAGTGGAGAGTATTTGATGACCGCCCGTTTGAATTTTTGCTGAAAATTGTAAAGAAGGATGCACAGACTGGAAATACTGTTTTAAAGGCTGGTGCTTCTTATAAGATTTACGATGTGACAAATAAGAAATATGTGGAACAGGTTGTTCAGTATCCGAAGAAAGAAAAGATCAGTGTATTCGAAACAAACGAGGAAGGATATCTGATCACACCGCAGGAACTGAAGTGCTCTACCTACCGAATCGAAGAAGTGAAAGCACCGGAAGGATTTGTAAGACAGGGAAGCGAGGAGTCCCTGTATGATGGAACAACGATTATTTCACCATTAGAACAGACTACAAAAGGAACATATAAAGAAAATCCACAGAGTGGTATTGTAATTACAGTATCCTCAAACACTGCACATCAGATTGATCCAGATACAGGAGCTGCGATTGTAGAGGTAGAACAGAAAAACGATGAACAGGTAGGAAGCCTGCTCCTGACGAAAAAGGGAGAACAGCTTACCGAAGTAACCGGAGATTCTGTTCTGGCAAAAGTAAAAGCACTGGTTTCAAAAGTAAGAAATGCCGTATCTGGAAAAGAAGAAACAGGTATTTATAAAGGCTTTAAATATGAAGAAACCGGAGTAGAAGGCGCTGAATTCGAAATATATGCCAAAGATACCATCTATTCACCGGACGGAGCAAAGGACGAAGCAGGAAATCCAGTTGTCCGATATGAGAAAGATGACCTGGTAGCCAAACTGACTACAGATGAAAATGGAACAGCAGTTATCAACAATCTGCCACTGGGAACGTATTATCTGAAAGAAGTTGTAGCAGGAGAGAATTTTGTCCTGAATACAGAACAGAAAGAATTTACCCTGACAGCAGAGGATGATACACAGGCAGTCGTTTATGAAGGCGTTACCTATAAAAATGAAAGACAGAAAGTTTCTGTATCAGTAGAAAAGAAAGATTCTGTCACAGGCGAAAAGCTGGAAGGTGTTATTTTTGGACTGTATGCTGCGGAAGATATTCTTTCTAATCAGGGAGAGGTTCTCGTAGAGAAAGATGCCCTGCTGGAAAAGAAAGCAACGGATGCAAAGGGAACACTTACTTTCGACAGTGATCTTCCACATGGAAAATACTATGTCAAAGAGGAAGTCAGAAAAGCCGGATATCTTCCAAATGAGGAAGTATGGAATGTAGATGCAACTTACGAAAATCAGAATCTTGCAAAGATTGAACTGAACAAAGAAGTTAAGAATCAGCCGACAGAAACACGCATTACAAAAACAGATGCAACAACAGGAAATGAGCTGGAAGGAGCAAAACTGCAGGTCATTGATAAAGACGGAACTGTTGTGGAAGAGTGGATCAGTACGAAGGAAGAACATGTCATTTATGGACTGCCGGAAGGAAGTTATACCTTACATGAGGAACTGGCTCCTTATGAAGAAGGCTATGTGTCTGCCAGCGATGTGACGTTTGAAGTCAAAGAAGATGGCAGTGTGACAAAGGTTGAGATGAAAGATGAATATTCCAAAGTGGAAATTTCAAAAACAGACCTTACAACCGGAAAAGAACTGGAAGGGGCAAAGCTTCAGATTATCCGCAAAGACGGAACTGTTCTGGAAGAGTGGATTACAGATGGAAAACCACATTCCGTTGAAAAACTCCCAGTCAATGAAGAACTTACTCTGCGTGAGATCACAGCACCGGATGGTTACGAGATTGCGGAAGATGTCACATTTACATTGAAAGATACAATGGAAGTCCAGAAAGTAGAAATGAAAGATGCCAGAACACCGGAGAAAACAACAGAAAAAACAAATGCACCAAAAACAGGTGATAACCAGAAAATATGGGCGTTTGTTCTGCTTGCACTGGCATCTGCTGGAACAGCTACAGGAGTGACTGTATACCGCAGAAAGAAGTCAAAAATGACAGACAACAAAAAAGAAACAGAAGAAAAATAAAATAAGAATTACAGGATAAACCAATCTGACAGGGCAGGAGATGTGCATAAAGCAGCTTCTGCCCTGTCTGTATATAAGGAGAAGAATGATGAGACGTTTTTATACAGCAGAATCAGTAACAGAAGGACACCCAGACAAAGTATGCGATCAGATAGCAGATGCAATCTTAGATGAATGTCTGCGTTACGATCCATCTTCGAGAGTGGCGTGTGAAGTCCTTGCTACAAGAGGAAATGTGTTTGTAGCAGGAGAAATCACCAGCGGATATGAACCACCAGTGTTTGATGTGATCCGAAAAGTTTTAGAAGAGTGTGGATATTGTACAGATGGGATAGAAATGGATACGTTTGTACACCAGCAGAGTCCAGATATTGCGAAAGCAGTGAGTGTGTCGAAAGAATTTCGGGATAATATCGGCGCAAAATTAAGAGATAGAAGCAGGGGAGCTGGAGATCAGGGTGTTATGGTCGGATATGCGTGTGATGATACTCCGCAGCTTATGCCAATGCCGACTGTTCTGGCACACCGGATCACACGTGAACTTTCGGCTTGCAGAAGAAGCGGATATATCAAAGATATCTTTTCGGATGGAAAAGCACAGGTAACCGTAGAATATGAAGATGGAAAGCCAGTGAGACTGGAAAGTGTTGTTGTTTCCTGCCAGCATGGTGCAGAAAAGAGCCTGAAGAAGTTAGATGCCGAAATCAGAGAGAAAGTGCTTCGCTCAGCACTCAGATTACTGCCGCCGGATGAGGATACGAAGATTCTGATCAATCCGTCAGGAAAATTTGTGTGTGGAGGGTTTGATGCAGATACCGGACTGACCGGAAGAAAGCTGATGGTGGATACTTATGGAAGTATGGTTCCGCATGGCGGCGGTGCATTTTCAGGAAAGGACTGTTCGAAAGTAGACCGTTCGGCAGCTTATATGGCAAGGTATATCGCAAAAAATATAGTAGCTGCTGAGTTTGCAAGCAAGTGTCAGGTGTCTCTGGCTTATGCAATCGGAGTAGCAGAGCCGGTTATGATTGAGGTGGATACCTTTGATACAGGGAAAGTGTGTGCGGATGATTGTCTGGCGGCAGCAATCCCACTGGTGTTTGGAGTGACACCTGTTCAGATCATGGAATCCCTTCGACTGAACCGTCCGATTTTCCGGCAGACGGCAGTTTTTGGTCATTTTGGAAGAAAGGAGTTTCCTTGGGAGCGGACGGATAAGGTACTGGATCTTCAGGATGCAATTCTGTAATGCCCTGGGTAACGGAAGAAGAGATTCAGGCAGCAAAAAATATGACTGCGTATGAGTATTTGCGGACGCATCAGGCACAGCGGTTGCAAAAGACAAGAACCAGAAATGAATGGCAGTTGACGGACCATGACAGTTTTAAAATCAATGAACTGTCCAGCAAATGGCATTGGAAATCCAGAGATATCGGTGGCGTGTCCGCACTGCGGTTCCTGATTGAAGTAGATGGAATGAAATTTACAGATGCCGTAAAACTGTTGTGCGAAGAGAGTCCGTCTTTTATTCCGACACAGTCTGCGAAAAAGGAAAAACCACCCTTTAAGCTGCCGGAGAGATATTGTAATTGCAGACGAATCAGGGCTTATTTAAACCACAGAGGAATCAGCGATGAAGTGATCACGTATTGCATTTCGCATGAAATCCTTTATGAAAGTGTCCCGTACCATAACGCTGTTTTTGTTGGAAAAGATGAATCCGGAAAAGCAAGATATGCATTCCTGCGAGGAATCTATGAAAAAAACGGGAAAGGATTCAAGATGGAGCAGACCGGGAGTGAAAAAAAGTACAGCTTTTGTATTCCACCTGAAAGAGAAACAAAACGAGTTGTCGTATATGAAGCGTGTATTGATGCACTGGCCCACATGACACTGGAAGAAGGAAAGAGGGATAAATATCGTCTTTCCCTTGGAGGAATCGCTGCTCCGAAAGAAAACACACAGATACAGAGTGAACGTTTTAAAAAGCTGCCGGATGCACTGGAAGAGTTTCTGAAGAACCATCCGGAAATCAAAGAAATTGAAATCTGCACCGATAATGACTTTGCCGGGAGATGGGCGAAAGAACAGATGAAAAAACATTACGAGGGAACGTATCAGATTATTTGCAATCTGCCGGAAAAAGAAGGGGCAGATTATGCAGACCTTGCGAAAGAAAAAAAGCAGACAAATAAATGCAGGGACAGACCATTAGAAAGAAGGTGATAGAGAATGGAAGAAAAAGGAACGATGCACGTACATCTGTTGACGGAGCTGACTGGAAATCTTTATTCAGAAGAATCCGAATGGGAAGAAGAGTGGTCGGAGAGTGATGAATATGGAATGCCATTAGATGGAACAGAACTTGCCGATTATGAAGAAGTCATCCGAGAAGAACTGGAACGCTATGGGGAAGATGATCTCATGCAGTATTTTGACGGAAGTGAGTCCATTCAGGAAAAGATACAAAGTGCAGTTGTTACGATAGAAAACAAAGACGGAATCCTGTACGGCTGTACCAAACTGGAATTAAATGAATTTTTAAGTCAGGAAGAACTACAGGAATTCACCGAATACATTACAGGGCAGTACAGTGACGGGTGGGGTGAAGGATTTGAACAGAGGGATATCAAGGTAGATGGTGGAACGATGAATGTGCATTTTTGGCATCCTAATATGGAACAGCCGAAAATGTATGAAAAGAAAACAGAGCAGATTCCGACAAAGCCTGAGAAACAACGTCCCAAGTTACAGCTCCTTGGACATGATGGGAATATTTTTTCCATTATGGGCGATGCCTCAACTCTTTTGAAAAAGAATAAACAGACAGCAGAAGCAAAAGAAATGCGTAAAAGGGTATTGGAAAGTGGGGACTATTACAAAGCACTTTTGATTATCAGCGAATATGTAGAAACTGAGTTGAGTCCGCCGCCCAAAGAAAATAAAAAGACAAAGAAGAAAAATCAGCCGGAACGCTGAGAAAAGAAAGGATGATGCCTATGACAAATGGCCTGAGTTTGGAAGAACTTATGAAAGAGGGAACATACCCGGAGGAATATACTGAAGGGGAAAACTGGAAAATATTACATGGAGATACATTAAAACTGGTCAAAGCATTCCAGCCGGGAATCTTTGATGCAGTTATTACCGATCCGCCGTATGCATCCGGTGGAACAAAACAGAATGAAAGAAATCGTACTACAAATCAGAAATACAGCAGTATGAGTGCTGCCAATGCACTTCCGGATTTCGATGGGGATAACAAAGACCAGAGATCTTGGACGCACTGGATGGCTGAATGGCTCTATGATGTGCGGAAAGCCTGCAAGAAAGGTGCTCCGATCTGTCTGTTCATTGACTGGCGTCAGTATCCATCGATTACCGATGCATTGCAGTGGGCAGGATGGATCTGGCGAGGAACAGCGGTGTGGGATAAGGGAAACTCCCGTCCACAGAAAGGCCGTTTCCGCCAGCAGGCTGAATATATTGTGTGGGGCAGTAACGGACCGATGCCGATCAACCGTCCGGTATCTTGTCTGCCGGGCGTCTTCCGATATGGCAATCCGCAGAACCGGATTCATGTGACAGAGAAACCGTTGCAGCTTATGAAAGATGTTATCCAGATTTGTGAACCGAGAGGGCTGATCCTGGACCCGTTTGTCGGAGCAGGAACAACTGTCCTTGCAGCGGTTATGACAGGTTATCGTGCAGTGGGAATTGAGGTAACAGATGCCTACTACAAACTGGGAAGTGACAGAGTGAAAATTGCATTAGAAGCAGAGCAGAAAGAGGATGAAAAGTAGCCGGGATGTCCAATTGGACATCTTGTTTTTTATAGAGAAAATGAGTGGCATCCAACTGGATGCAGGAAGGAGATGGAGCGTATGGAACAGGCGCTGGCTTATGTGTGCTGTTCAGCAGAAGAAAGCCGGGTAAAAGTGCAGAAATATTGCAGAAAAATCTATGAACTTGGGTATGTACCAATCTGTCCGAGATTTGTATTCTCACCATTCTTGGAAGAGTCTGATGCAGAAGATATGCAGGGATATGGAAGAATGTCCCATATCCTTTTACGGAGATGCCGGATGGTAGTCGTATGTGGGAAAGAAGTGACAGGAACAATGAATACCGAAATCAGTATGGCAGACAGACTCCATATCATTTGTACGACACTTGATGGACTGGTACAGATAAAAGAATCAAAATAAATCAGAATCGAGTCAATCCGGTGCTACAGAAACTGGCGGTACTCGTTTTGCAAGCATAGCGTTTGGATATCCAAACGCACTTTGGGGAGAACCCCAATCCCCCGGACACAGACGGAAATGGAAAGGAAGGATCAAGTCATGTTAAGAAATGGAGTAATGATTGTAATCGCATTGATGAGCGGAGGATTTATAGGAGTGATAGTGACCTGTTGCATGGTTGCAGCGAAAAAATCCGATGAGGATCTTGGCGGTATGATGAAAGAGGAAGAGAAAAAAGAAGGGACGGTGATGCAATGCGAAAACGAAACCATGTGATCCCGGTACGGCTTAATGCAAGGGAAGTCAGGGAACTGAATGAGCAGGTCGAAAGAAGCGGTCTGAGCCGGGAAGAGTTTATGCGTTCGTTGATTTTAGGAGCGCAGGTTCATGCAAAACCCTGTGAGCATCATCCCGAATTGCTCCGAAAGATTGCAGGCTTATGCAACAATGCCAATCAGCTTGCACATGTTGCCAATGCTTCTGGTATGGCAAGCGAGCAGAGTATTCAGGAAATGCTGCGGCTTACCAAAGAGACATGGCATCTGGTAAAGGAAGAGTGGTAATGACCGATGGCTTATACAAGTGTTATCCCCGTCCACCGCCTGGACCGTTCCATCGAATATGTGAAAGACAAAGAAAAAACCACACAGAAAGCAGACTCTTTGGAGGCTGCCATTGATTATGCCATGAACCGGACAAAGACGGAACAGGCGGTCTTCGAAGATACCATCGGATGTACCAATGAAAATGCGTATGCAGATATGGTGGCAACAAAAAAGAGATTCCATAAGATGGGCGGTGTGGAAGGATACCATCTGGTACAGAGTTTTGCAGAAGGTGAGGTGACACCGGAACTGGCACATCTCATCGGACAGGAACTGGCAGACCGGCTCTTAAAGGGACAGTATGAAGTCGTTATCACAACGCATCTGAATACCAGACATTATCATAACCACATTGTCTGGAACTCTGTGAGCATGGCAGACGGGCGTAAGTACCACAGCAATGCAAAGAGTTATTATACGGAGATCCGGAAGATCTCCGATGAGCTGTGCAGAAAATATGGTCTGTCTATCATTGAATCCAATCAGAAAAAATCAATCCCTTATGTACAGTGGAAAGCAGAACAGGAAGGAAAGCCGACATGGAGAACGGCGATCCGTTTGGATATCAGGGAATCGGTACAGGAAAGCTACTCCTGGTCACAATTCCTAAAAGAGATGGAAAAGCGGGGTTATACATGGAAACTGAACAGGAAATACATTTCTTTAAAAGCTCCGGGAATGGAGCGGTATATTCGTCTGCGTTCCCTTGGAAAAAATTATTCTGAAGAGGAAATACGTGGGCAGATACTACAGCCCAAGGTGAAACGAGTCTATCAAAAGGCAGTACAGATTCATCCCAAAAAGAAACTGACCGGGATTCAGGCACTGTATTATTCCTATTTATATCAAATGGGGGTACTGCCAAAAAGACCGAAAAGGAGTCCATACGCTGTCAGAGAGGATATCCGGAAACTGGATCAGAGGATTGAACAGATTGAGTTTTTAATGAAGCATGACATTACGACCAGAGAACAGCTTGCCACATACCGTGAGCCGTTACAAAAGCAGATTTCAGAACTGATGAAGGAACGCAGAAAGCTCTATCGGAATGACAGTGAAGACAGTGGAAAAGCACGGCTGTCTGAAATCAATGAGGAATTAAAAAATCTCGGAAAAGAAGTCCGTATGACCGTCCGGATTGAAAAGCATTCATTGGAAATCGAAGAAAGACTTCGAAAGGCAGAAGAACAAAACCAGAATGAGAAACGTGTGGAACACAAAGAAAAAGAGAGTCAGGAGGTGAGATAAGTATGAATTACGGAGCAGAACCGGCAGATCAGGTGGTGCGGTACAGTCTGGAAGGAATGGAATACTCTTTGAAGATTACCGGAAATGTGGCAAAGCATGTGGCAATCTTTATTGCGGCCGCCCTGAAAGATCAGAAAAAGACAAGAGGGAAAACAAGGCTTACCAGAATGTTAAAGGAACAGCGCCCGATGAAATTTTTTACCGTTCCGGGTGACCGCTTAAAAGAATTTGCGAAAGAAGCCAAAGCGAGAGGTATCTTATATGTTGTCATCAAAGATAAGGTGAATCCGGATCAGACAGAGGTCATGGTATTTGCAGATGATGCAGCAAAGATGAACCGGGTATTAGACCGGATGAATCTGGATTTTGTAAAAGCAGAATCAGGCTCTATGGTTACAGAAGCAGTGGAAAAAGAGAATGCACCGGAAAAGGCAGAGAACCAGATGGAAAAAGAAACCGGGGAGAATGTACGGACAGAGACTGTTGTCCTGCCGGAAGGCAAGATAGAATTTGAACTGGATGATGCGGAAGAAATGTTCCAGATCGGGGATGAGGCTTTCCCGGAAGGAAATTTTACACATGCGCAGGAGGGGAAAGCAAAGAATCCGTCCGAACCTTTCTCGCGCAACAAAAATATTTCTTCCGGTCGGGAAACTAGCTGGGAAGAAAAGAATGAAAAACCATCTGTGCGGAAAGAACTCGGAGATATCCGTAAGGAACAGGAAGAGAAACGTAAGAGGCCGGACAGACGGAAAAATGCCAGAGAGAGCAGGAAGAAACGTAAGAATATGAAAACGAAAGGCAGGTAATGTATATGGATTTAACAGACATGATTTCAGGTGGAACGGAAGAACAGCAGATTCCTGAACAGAAATTGACCAAGGAAGAATATGCAGCCAAGAAGCAGCAGGAAAGAGAAGAGGTATGGGCTGAAGTAGATTCACAGGCACAGGGAGTTTTTCAGGATGGAGAAAAACTGAAAGGCTTTCTGGATTTTATGGCAGAGTGTAATACACAGAGAACTCCGAATCTGCTTTTGATCTACGGACAGCATCCGGATTTTAAGGTGGTAAGGTCTTATGAACGCTGGAGAGAAGAACACCGTTCAGTAAAAGCAGGGGAGCATGGCATTACTTATATGATTTCCACTGAATACGAAAAAGACGGAGAAATGCGGAGAGGATATACGATCGGAAAAGGATTTGACATCAGTCAGATGTCAGGAAAGCCATTAGAAGAACGCCCACAGCGAAGTCTGACAGAACTGGTAGGAGTTGTCTTAAAAGACCAGTCGGTGCGTGTACAGATTGAGGATAATCTGCCAGACAAAGTGCAGGCCCAGTACAATCCGAGATACCGTACCATTTATATCCGCAACGGAATGAGTGAAGTAACGACATTCCATGCACTGAACAGAGAACTGGCATGTGCAGCACTGGACCAGCATACCGGAACCTACAGCCGACAGAAAGTCAGCGCACAGGCATATTGTGCGGCCTATGTGATTGCAAAACGTTATGGTGTGGATGTTACCGGATTCAATCTGGAGTATATTGCACAGAGAAATGAATGTGGAAAGAAAGATCCGCAGGAACTGAGAGACTTTTTAAATGATGTCCGTCAGGCTTCCTACAGTATACGAAACCATATCGAACGCAATTTTGGTGCAAAGGAACAGGAGTATATAACCGATGAGTTCGCAATCGGAGACCCTGTAAAAATACCGGAAACCAAGGATGAAAAACCATCTGAACAAGTATCCGGAAAAGAGAAAAAAGCAAAGAGCCAGCCGGAACGATAAAAGTGAAAAAGTTGGACGGTTGGAGTAGCTATTACGGAGGTCTTGTGATATGGTTGGTGTAATAAAAAAAGGAGGTCAGCCAGATGACAAAATACTATTTGAAGATGGATAACATTATGAAAAATATGTTCGTGGTGGCACTGAATGATGAGCTGCAGGCACAGAGTGAGCAGGATGAATGTTTGGAAGAAACGAAAGCTCTTCTGAAAAAAGTAAGTGAATACGACCTCGCCCAGAAACGGCTGCAGATTACAGCCGGGGAACAAAGGCAGATCCGTAAGGCACTGAACAGGCTTAGAAGTAAATATCTTGCAGCCGGAAGATATAGTGATGGAATAGATAAAATCATTATTCAGGTTGCAAAACCGAATACCACCAGACACATGTTCTGGTAGAGAAAGGAGTGGTTGATTGGTCATTTATTCAAGAGAAAAAGTGGCACGACTTAGAGAACAATATCCGGCAGGAACAAGAATCTGTCTGGATTCGATGGACGGAGAAGCGGGTATGCCGCAGGGACTGGAAGGAACTGTGCAGTATGTGGATGATGCAGGTCAGCTCGGCATCAGTTGGGACAACGGCAGAAGTCTCTCACTGATACCGGGAGTGGATTCCTTTCATAAGAAAGAAGGACAGGAACATCCAGAAGAAAAGCCACGCAAGAAAAGAGAATCTGACTTGCAGAGATAAGTAAAAAAAAGCAGGACTTGGTTCTGTGTCTTGTCTTTCTGCCATTTGTCTGGTGGGCGGCAGCGATTACCGCTTGTGCCATTGCACCGGATAAGAATTTTATTCAAATCTTAGAAACGCTGAGCGAAAAACTCGAACAGCCGTTTTTTATCACGTATACACCGTATACGTTCAAATGTATTCTGATATTCACAGCAGCCTATTTCTTAGGCATTGGTATTTATGAATCCCAAAAAAGAAATTATAGAAGAGGTGTGGAACATGGTTCCGCAAAATGGGGCAACGTGTCCGAAATCTGCAGACGTTACTGCGAAAAACGATACACGCAAAATCTGCTTTTAACACAGCATTTCCGTATGGGACTGGACGGCTATAAGCACAAACGAAACCTAAATGTGCTGGTAGTCGGAGGTTCAGGAGCTGGAAAGAGCCGGACGTATGCAATCCCAAACATCATGCAGTGCAACTGTTCGATGGTGATTACTGATCCCAAGGCAGAACTTTTGCGTAAAACCGGAGGTGTTCTGGAACGGAATGGATATGAAGTCCGGGTTTTTGATTTGATCAATCCGGAGACTTCCTGGTGTTATAATCCGTTTGCGTATGTCTGGGATGATAAGGATGTACTGAAGCTGATCAATAACCTGATCCGCAACACAACACCGAAGGGAGCGCAGAGTTCAGACCCGTTCTGGGAGAAGTCCGAGACTGCACTTTTACAGGCACTTATGCTGTATTTGCTGCATGAGGCTCCACCGGAAGAACAGAACTTTCCGATGATCATGGAAATGCTTGGAAGCGCTCAGGTCAAAGAAGATGATGAGGATTACCAGTCCCCATTGGACATTTTGTTTGAAAGACTGGAAATGCGGGACCCGGAGAGTATTGCGGTCAAGCAGTATGCCATTTATAAGCAGGCAGCCGGAAAGACTGCAAAGTCTATTTTGATCTCGGTTGGTGTCCGTCTGGCAGCTTTTAACCTGAAACAGATTGCAAATCTGACCTGTACAGACGAACTGGACTTATACAGTATCGGGGAGAAAAAAGTAGCACTGTTTTGCTGTATTCCGGATGCCGACACCAGCATGAATTATCTGGTCGGCATGATTTACAGTAATCTGTTTCAGACACTGTATTATGTGGCAGACCGGAAGTACGGAGGAAGGCTTCCAATTCCGGTACACTGCATTATGGATGAATGGCCAAACGTAGCCTTGCCGGATGATTTTGACAAGATTCTGGCAACCATGCGTTCCAGAGGGATTTCCTGCAGTATCATCATCCAGAATATCGCACAGATGAAAGCCTTATTTAAAGACTCGTATGAGAGTCTGATCGGCAACTGCGATGAATTTTTATATCTGGGTGGAAATGAAAAAGAAGGACATAAGTATGTCTCGGAATTATTGGGAAAAGAAACATTGGATACCAATACCTACGGACAGACAAAAGGGCGTAGCGGCAGCTATTCGGTGAATTATCAGCAGACTGGAAGGGAACTTTTAACACCGGATGAAATACGGCTTTTAGATAACCGCAAAGCGATTTTGTTTATTCGTGGGGAGCGTCCGATCATGGACGATAAATATGATTTAAAAAAGCATGTGAATTTCAGATACACAGAGGACGGTGGTGCATCGCCTTATGATTATGCGAAAACACCACTGGCTCACGACGACCTAAAGATTGACATTAACAGATTAGACGACTACGAACTGCTGTCTACCGAAGACATCCTTGGTGAATAGCAGTTTTTTGATGGATTGGAGTGATGTGTATTGAAGAAATTTCTCACAGGAGAAAAGAATAGAACAAAAAAGAATACAACTGAAAAAATGACAACCCCGATGCCGATGGGGAGAAAACAGAAAAAGTGGATGAGCCTTTACATGGCACTGGTACTGACCGTAACGGTTGGAGCAACGACCGCATTCGCAGCCGGTGATCCGTTGTCCGTTATCAATAACCTGTCTACTTTTATTTTTTCCCTGATTCGTGCAATCGGTTTGATTTTGCTTGGATTTGGTGTTGTGCAGGTTGGTCTGTCTTTAAAAAGCCATGATCCAAGCCAGAGGGCAAATGGATTTCTGACACTGGCCGGAGGAGTAATTATTACGTTCGCCAAAGAAATCCTGGATCTGATTATGGCGTAAGCCTCTTTGAAAAAGTATATCAGGAAACAGCAGGAGTGCCGGAAGGTACTCCTGCATTCAAAAGTATGTTCAGGGAGGTGAAAGTTTTTGAGCGATAACTGGATTGTACAGAATCTGAACTCTGCGTTGTCTACATGGAGTGAAAAGATGGCAGAACTGTGGACACTGCTTACTGAAAATCCGGCAACTTTTAAAGGCGGCGGCATCTGGCGGATTATGACCAATATCAATGATGCACTGACAGCTATTGCCTATGGATTACTGGTGTTGTTTTTTGCAGCCGGAATCATTAAAACGTGTGGCAGTTTTACAGATCTGAAAAAGCCGGAACATGTGCTAAAAGCATTTATCCGGTTTGCACTTGCTCAGGGAGCAATCACGTATGGAATGGAACTTATGCAGGCACTGTTTTCCATTGTGCAAGGAATCGTGACAACCGTAATGAGTGGCTCCAGTATGGCAGGAAGCGTGACGGAACTGCCAACGGAGATTGTAGATAAGATCGAGAGTGTGGGAATGCTGGAATCCATTCCATTGTGGATTGTCACACTGCTTGGCAGTCTGCTGATCACCGTATTGTCATTTGTGATGATCCTGACAGTGTATGGCAGAATGTTCAAAATCTATATGTATACGGCAATCGCCCCGATTCCGATTTCCTCGTTTGCAGGAGAACCCACGCAGTCTATTGGAAAGAACTTTATCCGTTCTTATATAGGCGTGTGTCTGGAAGGGGCAATTATTGCACTGGCGTGTATTATCTTTTCTGCTTATGCGGCAAGTCCTCCGGCAGTGGGAGATACGGAGCTGAGTGCAGTTACAATCGTGTGGAACTATGTAGGAGAACTGGTATTCAATTTATTGGTACTTGTTGGAGCAATTAAGGCATCTGACCGTATTGTCAGAGAAATGATGGGACTTGGAGGTTAAAAAATATGGATACAAAGAAAACATTAAGATATAACTGGGAATTCGGACGTGAGACAGTAGCGATACGAGTGAGCTCTTATCGGAACAATGGGAATTTATATGTAGGACTCTGCCATAAGGAAGGGAGAGACTGGGAAGATTTTGGAGATGTAACCATTAATCTGCCCTATCAGTTCTTAGAGCCAAATGAGGCTTTTATAACAGGAGATTTTACCAAGGATATGCTTCATTTTATCAAGGAACATAAACTTGGAAAAGTGTTGAATGAAACAGGAAGATCAGGATATGCAACCTATCAGAAGGTAGCGTTTGACCTTGCAAGACTTGCGGAATTTGATCCGGAAGGCGTTGCGGAACACTGTAGATTTGCCGGGATAGAAGTACCGAAAGAAAAACCACAGAAAACGAAGAAACAAAACAGGGGAGAGGAACGATAATTTATGGAAGTAAAGATGAACAAAGAAATCAGGGACTATCAAGAATCCATGTTTATGGGACTGGACCTGAGACAATGTGTGTGTTCTGTTCTTGCGATTCTTACAGCAATCGGAATTTACTTTGGAATGCGTGATATTACCGGACAGGAAATAACCGGATGGCTGTGTGTGCTTGGTGCTGCTCCATTTGCTGCCTGTGGCTTTTTCAAATATCATGGTATGACAGCCGAACAGTTTTTATGGGCAGTGATCAAATCCGAATTGCTGTATCCGAAGAAACTGGTGTTTCAGTCGGAAGATATCTACTACTCCTGCATGCAGGAGACCATCTCGCTGGGAGAAAAGAATCAAAAGGATGGAGCGGAAATCATAAAAGAGCGGGAGCAAAAAGCAGAAGCAAAACAGAGAAAGAAACGCAAGGGAAGGAGTGATGCCTTTGATTAAAACCTTAAGTCAGGCACTTCGGATGGATAAGGAACGCTTCAAAGTTCCGAAATCCGTCCAACAGGCAATTCCCATCCAGCGAATCTGGCCGGATGGAATTTTTCAACAGGGAACGAAATTCTCAAAAACATATCGTTTTACAGATATCAACTATTATATTGCGAGTAAGGACAATAAGACAGAAATGTTTCTGGATTATTCTGAACTCTTAAATTCACTGGATTCCGGCATTTCTGCCCAAATTACCATCAATAATCGGAGAATCAATAAAGAAGAATTCGAAAAGTCTATTCTGCTTCCAATGAAGGAAGATGGACTGGACCACTATCGGGAAGAATACAACGAAATGCTCCTGTCTAAGATTACAGGAACAAACAACAGCATCTATCAGGAACGGTATCTGACCGTCAGTGTACATAAAAGATCGATTGATGATGCAAGAACCTATTTTGCACGTATCGGAACAGACATCGTAACACATCTGGCAAAGTTATCGTCCACAGCAGAAGGACTGGACGCAGAGAGCCGGCTCCAGATTTTCAGGGATTTCTTCAAGGGAGATGTCCCACAGGCATTTCCGTTTGATCTGAAACAATTTGCCAAGAAGGGAACAAGTTTCAAGGACTGGATGTGTCCGGATTCTATGGAATTTGAACGTGACCATTTTAAAATCGGTGACAGATACGGAAGAGTCCTGTATATGCAGGATTATGCAAGTTATGTCAAAGATGACATGATTTCAGAATTGTGTGACTTTAGCCGGAATCTGATGTTGTCGATTGACATCCTGCCAGTCCCTACGGATGAAGCGGTAAGGGAAATCCAGAACCGACTGCTTGGTGTGGAAACTAACGTGACCAACTGGCAGAGAAGGCAGAACGCTAATAATAACTTCTCGGCAATCGTACCATACGATATGGAACTTCAGAGAAAAGAAACCAAGGAAATGCTCGATGATCTGACAACCAGAGACCAGCGTATGATGTTCGGGATTTTGACAATGGTACATCTGGCAGACAGCAAAAAGCAACTGGATTCCGATACGGAACTGATTCTGTCAATCGCAAGAAAGCATCTGTGTCAGATGGCAACATTAAAGTGGCAGCAAGTGGACGGACTCAATACAGTGCTTCCTTACGGACTGCGAAAGATCAATGCCCTGCGTACATTGACAACGGAATCAACGGCTGTTTTAATCCCGTTCCATACACAGGAAATCCTGCAGCCGGGAGGTATCTATTATGGGCAGAATGCAGTCAGCAAGAACCTTCTGGTAGCCGACCGGAAGAAACTGATGAATGGAAACAGTTTCCGGTTGGGCGTCAGTGGATCAGGAAAGAGCTTTTCGGCAAAAGAAGAGATTGTGCATCTGGCATTGAGTACCGATGACGATATCCTGATTCTTGATCCGGAGTCCGAATTTACAAAATTAGTAGAGGCTCTGGGCGGACAGGTTGTAAAAGTATCTGCGACATCAGACAATCATCTGAATGCAATGGATATGGACGCAGCCTACGGCAATGAAAAGAATCCACTGATTGAAAAATCGGAGTTTATCCTGTCTGTGTTCGAGCAGTTGGTTGGAGCAGGAAATCTGTCGGCAAAAGAAAAGTCGATTCTGGACCGCTGTGCTGCAGATGTGTACCGGGATTATATCCGAAGTGGTTATACCGGAGAAGTTCCGACATTGAAAGATATGTACCGACAGTTGATGTTACAGCCGGAAGAAGAGGCAAGGGGACTTGCACTGTCATCCGAACTTTTTATCAATGGAAGCCTGAACACCTTTGCACAGCCGACCAATGTGAATAAGAAGAACAGGATCATGGATTATGATATCCGGGAACTGGGGGAACAGCTTATGCCACTGGGAATGCTGGTTACCTTAGACAGTATTTTCAACAGGGTAATTCAGAACTGGAAAGAAGGAAAAACGACATGGATATTTGCCGATGAGTTCTATCTGTTATTCCGCTATGAATACAGTGCAAATTTCTTCTACCGACTGTACAAGAGAATCAGAAAATACAATGGATTCGTGACAGGTTTAACCCAAAATGTTGAGGAACTTCTGAAATCGGACACTGCAAGACTGATGTTGGCAAACAGTGAGTTTTTGATTCTTTTGAATCAGGCAAGTACAGACAGGGAAGAATTGGCAGCTCTTTTGAATATTTCCGAAAACCAACTGTCCTATATTACAAATGTATCGGTTGGCAGTGGCCTAATCCGTTGCTCTGGGAATATCGTACCATTTGAGAATACGTTCCCAAAGAATACAGACCTTTATAAACTAATGACAACAAAACCGGGAGAATCATAATGAAGAAAAAAGAAGAAGTAACGATAACTTTTTATGCTGCAGAGTGCGGTGAGTTCCATGATTTAGGAGAATATACAAAATGCAGAACGCTGGAAGAGGCATATAAAAAGTACCAGAAATATTGTAGAACATCTGCCAATATGTGTCCGGCTATTGAGTTTTCTATTCATGATCCAGAATCAATTTATTCAGACATGGAATATCCATTACCGTTGTCATCAAAAGACAGGGGAGACTTGGAACTTGTGCCATATTACAACGAACATCCACTGGTAAATGAGGCAATCAGACAGGTGGAGCAGTTGCAGAAACAGCAGGAAAAAAAGAAACATCGGGATGTTGCCCGATGAGATAAGAGATACGGAAAGAGGGTGACCGGATGAAAGATATCAAGGAACGGGTAAGGGATAAGAATCCGAAGATTCGAAATCCGGCTGCCCGACTTCCGAAAGAACTGGTTCGCTCAGCGGTTCTGGAAGCAAAAGAAAAGCCAAGGGAACTACATGAAAAAAGCAGTGGGCAGTCAGAATCCCCAACACAGTATGGAACTGAAAAAATAGAATCCGTACAGTACAGAGCGGCGAGTGTGGCAGGAAAAAGTATAGGGAAAACCACATATCAAGGTGGAAAAAAACTTGCTGGAGTGACCTACAGGAAGATAAAGGAAAGAAAAAGCAGACAGGAAGAAGCGAAAGCTGCCGAAGAAGCAATGGAGCAGGGGGCAGAAAGCGGAAAGAAATTAATCAAGTTGAAACCGGAGCAGGCAGCACTTGCCAAGGAGAATGGTAAACGGCAGGTGAAAGCAGCACCGAGAGTGGTAAAAGTATCCGGTCTGTCTCAAGAAAAAATAAAGACACAGGCATCCATGCAGAAACAGCAGATGGAAAAAAGTCTTCAGGCGATGCAGAAAGCAAGAGCAGCCCAGATGGCAAGAAAGTCAGCACAGGCATCGGCAGAAAGTGGAAAAGCAGTCCTTCAGGTAACTGGAAAGGGTTCAAAGTTATCCGTACAGGGAATTACAGCAGCGATTCAAAAAGGGGTAGTAGCTCTTGAAAAAATGGGAAAATGGATTGCTGCCGGAGGTAGTGCATTTCTTCTGGTATTTATTCTGATTGTGGGAATCATTGCAGGAGCAGCTTTCAGCAGTAATTCGGAAAGCTCCGAATCCCTAAGTGAAGAAGTGCTTGCGTATACTTCTGTGATACAGCAGTATGCATCCCAATACGGCATTCCGGAATATGTGTCTGCGATACAGGCCATCATGATGCAGGAATCTGGAGGCAGGGGAACAGACCCGATGCAGTGTTCGGAAAGTCCATATAATACAAGATTCCCACACACTCCTGGTTCTATTACTGATCCGGATTATTCGATAGAGGTTGGAGTACAGACCTTTGCAGACTGTATCAGACAGGCAGGATGCAGCAGTCCACAGGATCTGGACAAGCTGAAACTTGCATGGCAGGGATATAACTATGGAAATGGCTACATAGGATGGGCATTGCAAAGAGGCGGTTATACAGAAGCCAATGCATTGCAGTTTTCACAGGAACAGGCAGCTTCGCATGGATGGAGCAGTTACGGAGATCCCCAATACGTTCCCCATGTGATGCGGTATTATTCCGGTGGCAGCCTGTTTGCTGGTTTGTTTGGTAATCAGCAGATTGTGTCGGTTGCAATGGGGCAGCTTGGAAACAGTGGCGGTCAGAAGTTCTGGAGCTGGTACGGATTTGACAGTCGGGTAGAATGGTGTGCCTGTTTTGTAAGCTGGTGTGCGGATCAGAGCGGTCTGATTGCAAGTGGGAATGTTCCTAAATTCTCATTGTGCAGTGATGGAGTGTCCTGGTTTCAGGGAAAGAATAAGTGGCAGAGTGGCGGAACAACTCCGACAGCTGGAATGATCATCTTTTTTGACTGGGATCATGATGGAACATCGGATCATGTAGGAATAGTAGAAAAGTGTGAAGGTGGAAGAGTTTACACGATTGAGGGAAATTCCAGTGATCAGGTACGGCAGAGAAATTATGCAGTAGATTACAGTTCTATAATG
Source organism: Blautia stercoris (assembly GCF_054657695.1). Lineage (NCBI taxonomy): Bacteria > Bacillati > Bacillota > Clostridia > Lachnospirales > Lachnospiraceae > Blautia > Blautia stercoris. The sequence continues at coordinate 446,658 of NZ_BAAHYF010000001.1, read as the reverse complement.
GGATATGGGGTGATAAATTGATGGTTTCTTTCATAATTTGTTAAGGATTTTATAAGGGAGTTAATGAATTCTTTGGAAAATAGTCACAAAATAGGCACAGTTGATTGATAAATTGTTATTGTAACTTTTAGTGATAGACATATAAAGAGTTAGAAATCTTTATAATTGACTTGAATTAGGAGGTAGTGAATATGAGTGATCAGAATGTAAAAGCAGCACAAAAATATTTAAATGCGATGTTTGGTGGACATAAGGATTGGGTAAAACTGGATGAAGATGGAAAGACCGGAACAGCCGTGATGCAGGGAATCATTCGTGCATTTCAGATTCAGAATGGAATCTCAACGATTACAGGAACGGTTGGACCACTTACTATTAATACCATGAAGAAGTTAGCCATTATTACAAAAATGGATCCGAATGATACTCCGCAGGTTAATGTATGCTTGATTCAGTGTGCTCTGTTTTGCAAAGGATATGCTGCTGGAGGAATTACTGGAATTTATTATACATCAGGAGTAAATGCAGTTAAAAAGATGCAGGAAAATGCAGGACTGGAAGTTACGGGCAAAATTGATTGGAAAGTTTGGTCTGGATTGTTATCCCTAAACTGGTTTACAAAGGTTTCTGGTGGGGATTCCAATATTGTTCTTATTCAACAGCAATTAAATAGTGACTGGTCAGATGTTATTGGTGTTGGACCTTGTGATGGAATTGCCTCAAGACAGACAATTTTGTCTTTAGTTGGTGCATTGCAGGCGGCTGAAGGAGTTACAACTGAATTAATTACAGATTTGAATTCAGTTAATTTTGGCGATGCAACAACAAATGCGTTTCCGGGTACATTACAGAACGGACAGAACTCGACGAAATATGTTCCATTTAATAAGATTGCTCAATACGGACTATATTTTAACGGATATAATCCGGGAAGATTCGATGGCGTGTTTGATTCGACTACAGAGTCAAAGGTGTCAGAATTTCAGGAGTTTTATGGTCTGACAGGAATTGGACTTGTAACAAAAGGAAAAGTAAATGTTTCTACTATGAAATCATTGCTTACGAGTAAAGGCGATACAAACAGGGCAGCAAAAGCGTGTGACTGTGCAACAGTATTAAATAAACAACAGGCATTAGATATAAAAAATGCAGGGTATACTCATGTAGGACGTTATCTGACAGGTTCTGTTGGAAAAGAACATACACCGAAATATTTGACATCAACAGAAGTGAAAAACATTGAAAATGCAGGATTATCGGTATTCCCGATATATCAGGATGGAGGATATGAATTAAACTATTTTAAGGATCCGTCCCAGGGAAGTGTTGATGCACAGACAGCAATTTTAGCAGCCGAGAGAATCGGTATACCAAGTGGAACGACTATATACTTTGCAGTGGATTTTGATTGTTATTCATATCAGATTGATACATTTATTATACCTTATTTTGAACAGATTCACATGATCTTTTTCAGTTCGACAAATGATAAAAATTATAAAGTCGGCATTTATGCACCAAGATATGTATGTACTAAAGTTTATGAAGCAGGATTGGCAAGTAAATCATTTGTGGCAGATATGTCAACTGGATTTAGCTGTAATTTGGGATATTCGATGCCGAAGAACTGGGCATTTGATCAATTTTGTGAGTTGAACTCATTTTCTTCATCACCTTCGTTCCCACTGGATAAAGATGCATATTCAGGGAGAGATACTGGATTTAAAAAGTTCGATGCCGTATCGACAAAAACAGATGAGGAAATAGCGCAAGAAAATCTTCGGGCAAAGGTAAAAATAGCACGAAATCAATATGTCTATAATGTAATGGAGCCGCTTGGTTATCTGAATAAAATTATGGATGTGGGTGTGGAGTATGATAAGGAAATTTCACTGGGAACAATGATGAGTCCTCAAGGAGCAATTGATATTTCTACTAAAATATCCACATCGCTTGAAAGTTCAACTGGTAAAATTTATAATATAAAAGTGGATATAGGAAATGATGGAGAATTGACACAAACTTGCAAAAATCAAATTATGGAGATTTCATCAAATTTATCAGATACAGGTATAGAGGGAGCAGATAACTTTGGAAATACGATAGAAAAAATTGCTTTATCGGTTAAATCTGGTAATATTGCTTTTGAAATAAATAATGTTTTTGCCAATAGTGTAGAGTTTTCCATTGTATTTAGTACATCAGATTTGCTGCCAGAAGAGGAAAAAGAGTGGACAATATCGGTTGCTTTGATTTTTACAATGACATTAAATTCTAATAGTGGTCTTGAATTTAATGTTGTAGAATTCACAAAAGAGCATAGTAATATACTGGCAGGAGCCGTAATATTAGTTCTTGCGGGTGCATTAGTTGTAAATGCAATTCCGTCAATTATTGCTTTATTTTCAGCTGGAGCAGGTACTGTTTTTGGTTTGTTGATTCAAGCGCTGTAAATTGTAAAAGAATAAAAGAGACAATGGCCAGAGGTTCGATTTTATAAAGAGGACCTCTGGCAAAAGGAGGATTAAGAAGAATGCATATTAAATCAATTGTGTCAGATGAGGATAGGGAAGAATTAGAAAGAATGCTTTCGCTTGGGTTTATAATTCCTAATCAATTATTTAAAACAAGACAGAAAAGTAGAATGATTATCTATATTTTTACACCTGTAGAATTTTTACTGTCGATTAATTGTTATCTGTCGGAAAGTTATTTGATGTTTGGAATAGGGATTGGAACTTGTGTGGCTTGTGTGGCTTGGATTATTTGGTATCAAATGATTGGTAAAAATTTTGAAAAAAATGTTCATGAATTTGTCTGGGGTAGATCAGGATATGAAACGGTGGATATCGATGAAAACGCAATTAAAATAGATGAAGATCAAATTTATGAATTTAAAAATATTGATAGAATGTTCTTATATAAAAACTTCTTTTTTTTCATAACAAATGAAAAGAAAATATTTATATTTAAAACGACAGATATGGAGTCGGATGAACTTATAAAAATTATTAAAACAACAGGGATTTTATTTGAAAAAAAAGAAAAACCATTTAATATTTATAAGTATTGTAAAAAAGGAAAAAGTTTTTAAAAATAAGCAGAGGATGGTGGATTTATCATCCTTTTAGAGAAGAGCATGTATTTTAAAGGGAATCTGGTTTTGCAGGTTCCCTTTTTGCCATCAAAAACGTTGATGTTTTATCAAATGACGCTAAAAATAAAAAGAATAATGCAGGGGGTGACATTATTAGTTATCGCTGTAATATTTGGATAAAATATAAATAAAACATAAAAAATATAAATAAATTATAAAATGGCGACAGTTTTTTCTTGTTCAAGTGTTTATTATATAGAGGACAAAATAAGACAGCAAAGGAAGTGGTGCTGTTGCATCGGAAAAATGACACAAAATTAGTGATGTCCATTCGGGAAAAGAATTGAAGGGGATTCTTTTCCCCATTTGTCGTGTTACGAAAGACTGAGGGTAAGAAAATATGCTAGAACTTGCAATCTGTGATGATGACATCATCCTATGTAATTGGTTAGAACAGAAGCTGCTCCATTATGGGAAAGCGAATGACTGTCAGATATCTATAGAAATATACTATTCTGCGGAGCAGCTTCTTAACAGGCTGGAAGAAGAATCCTACGATATGTTATTCCTTGATATTTGTCTGGAACATGAGAATGGAATTGATATCGGAACGGAGATACGAAAGAAAAATTATGGAAAAGAACTGCGGATTACCTATATTTCAACATATCAGGAATATGCTATGAAATTATTCCGTATTCATCCATTTGATTTTCTTGTAAAGGCAATCCGAGAGGAAGAACTTTTCCGGGTGATAGGTGAATTACGGGAACTGTTAAAAGAACGGAAGAAAATATTTGAATATACGGATACAAAAGGAATCCACAAGATTTCTTATGACAAGATCCTGTATTTTTATAGTCTGGGAAAAAGAGTACATATCGTGACATCGGAAAAAGAATATGAATATCGAGGAAAATTAAAGGATGTAGCGGATGTAACAGAAGAATATTTCTTACTGATTCACAAGTCCTATCTCATCAATATGGAACACGTGGAGCATTACGAATATGACAACGTGGTTATGAAAGACAAGACACGTCTCAGTATCAGTAAAGCAAATCGCAAGAAGGTCAGGGAAAGACTATTACAAACGGAGAAGAAAAGATTATGAATATCCATTTGATCACTTATCTGACAAGTAAATTATTCTGGATTTATACTGTGTTCCGTTACAATACCATCCTGTATCCAAAAAATGAGGATACACAAAAGCTATTTGCATATTTTTGTGCATATCTGCTTTCATGCTGGGGAAGCATGCAGTGGGGAACGATGTACGGAGATCTGATCTTTGAGCTGATAGCTCTGTTAATTATAACAGTGGCATATCAGGCAGACTGGCAACATCATGTCTGGAATACACTTATGGTATATATTATGGGAATTTTATGTGATGGGATTCCAATCGTGTTCTTTCAACGGTATGCGGTAGCAAGAAATCCGGTGCATCATCACATGGGACCGGGAACTATTGTAATGGGAAATTTTATATTCTTTTTACTGGAAGTCATTATTGAAAGAAAAGTAGGTGTAAAGAGAAGTTATTATATAAAGAACCGTCATTGGCTTGCTATGCTTTCTGTCCCGGTGATCAGCATTATAGTCTGTATCAGGATATTGCTGCCAGACAGAAGAGGTGTGCGGTCTACGATTGTATTATTCTTACTGTTTATCAATGTGTTTATTTTCTATCTGCACGATGAGGTTCAGAAAAGTTATATTGAAACAGCAAAACAGGAAGAGATGAAAATTCAGATGAGCCAGTATGCAAAAGAACTGGAGATGATGATGAAATCACAGGACAGGCTGAATAAGATACATCATGATTACAAGCACCATCTTACAACAATAGGGGCAATGGCAAAAACGGGAGGAAATGAAGAGATTCTATCGTATCTGAAACAAATGGAGAATATAGCCGGAACAGCCTTATGTCATCATTTATATACAGAAAACCGTAATATGAATAATCTGCTGAATTATATTTTGGAAGATTCGAAATCAGTAATTGAAAATCCGGAGATTTCTGTAGAAATACCGAATCATATAGGGGAAGAATTATTTGATATAAGTATAATAGTGGGAAATCTTATGGATAATGCTATTCGTGGGACAGCAGCTTCAGATGAAAGGAGATTATCGTTTCAGATGTATTATGGAAAAGGAATCATGAATATCCAGATTGAGAATAGCATAAAAGATACACCAAAAGTGCGGAATGGAATTTATCTGACAACGAAAAGCAGGAAAGAAGGACATGGAATAGGATTACAAAATGTGAAACTCGTAGTAGAAAAATATCATGGTCAGATGGAGATCTGCCATACGGAGAAATCCTTTCAAGTGAAAATATTATTATATATGAAATTAGATGAAAAATAGTAAGGCGATGGTGTCTTACTATTTTTTTCGACCGATTTCATCTATTTTTGCCACCTCAAGGGGCATTTTTACCATTTATGAAAATTTTGTGATTTTTTAGATTATAGTAGTGCCAAAGTCAGAAAAAAGGAGGGTAGCGGTTATTTTGTAAAGGAATTATAGAAAAAGATTACAAGAGGGAGAAAGAGACTATGAAGAGATTTCGAAAGTCGGCTATAGCCTTAGTACTTGCACTCCTGATGGCACTACAGGGAACAGAGCCTATTTTTGTACAGGCAAAAGAGGCCATTGAGGATGTACAGAAGAATGCAGATTTCTCCAGACCAGAGGCTTTGACGGAAGAGGAAGCAGGGATTACAGATTCCACATCTGGAGAACAAGATAAGAGTCAGCAGTCTGATGCGGACGTACAAAATGAAACGACGCCATCAGAAGATACAGAGACGCAGGAAGAACAGACAACTCCAGCGGAAGAAACAGAAGAAAATCCGCAGGAAAAAGAAGTGGAGTTGAAAGAACCACAGGATTACTATCCGATTCCAGAAGAACCGGAAGGTGAACTGATTGATTATGATGCCATTTCCAAGACTTATAAGACAGGGGACAAGCAGTATACAACCGTTTATGGAGGTTATGTCGGAACTTATAAGAATGAGGATGGAGATACCGAGCTGGTTGATAATACACTTGTAAAACCAGAAGAAGCAGATACTCCGGCATCCGAAGAAGAACCGGAAGCCAGCAGTGTAGTGGCAACTGAAGAAAAGGAAGAGAAAACAGAAGTTTATCAGAACAAGGCAAACGATTATGCTATCCTTCTTCCGGAACAGATGTCAGAAGAGAATGGTGTAACGATTGAAAATGGAAAGACCAGAATCGGGATCATTCCGGTAGATGGAGATTATACACATTCCGTTATTAAAGACAATGCGATCCTTTATAATGAAGTTTACGAGGGCGCAGATGTTCAGTATACAGTACTGGATTCCAGCATTAAGGAAGATATCGTACTTCAGCAGCCAACAGACAGGGAAGTCTATGAATACGAGCTGCAGATTCCGGGGTATCAGGCAGAAGTAAAAGACAATCAGGTCTATATCTATCCGGAAGGGAAGACAATCAAAGATGCGAAGTATCTTCTGGAGACGCCATCAATGGAAGATGCTGCCGGGGAAATCAGTTTCCTGATCACATTGGAACTTCGGGAAGAAGATGGAAAAACAATCCTGACCGTAAAACCAGATAGGGATTGGCTTTCGGCAGAAGAACGTCAGTATCCGGTCAGGATCGATCCGACACCAGTAGAGATTCAGAAGAGTTCCTTTAACATGATCGGTGTGGAAGAGGGAAGTCCTACCAGTCAGATTGGTGACAACAATTATCCGTATGTCGGATTTGATGATGGTATTAAGTCTGGGAACCTTGCAGGATTTGGTACTGCACACCAGAACTGCCGGACTTATATCAAAGTAAATTCAAATTTTAGTCAGATTCCGAAAGATTCCAAAATTGACAGTGCAACATTTGCAGTCAGTCAGAAAACTGCATACAGTGGTGGTGCATCCCAGTTTGGACTTTATCGTGTAGATCAGTCGTGGAACACCTCCATCACATGGAAAACAAAACCAGTAAATCTTACGTTTCAGGATGTACAGAATGCAAGTACCAGCAGGAACAGCTATATCAATTATGACGTCAAAGATCTGGTCAATGACTGGGTGCAGGGAACTCATGCGAATAACGGATTTGCACTGGTAGCCATTGCCGAGGCAAATAACCTTGGAGCTTCTATGCAGTGTGAGGTACTGAATAACAGGGCATCCGTTTATGGACCGAAACTCAGCATCCAGTGGTCACCGGCTGAAGATCCATATCTGCGAGATATGTCACTGGATGAAACAACGATCCTGCTTCGCCCGATGACAGAAAAGAATACAAATGGAAAGCTGAAGTTTGATGCCGTATTTGCAGACGGAATTGCAAAGAGCAAATCTACAGTAGAATATTATCTGCTTCCAGATGAGGAAAATGAAGAACATCACGAAACAGATGCAAAACCATTGTATTCCTATCCAGACAGTACTGAATACAATAAGCAGTTCCCGGAGGCGAATAAGTATTACAGCAAAGATTCCAACTGGCAGAGTGCACTGTATTCAGGGCTGACGAAGGACAAGCTTTATAAGATCAAAGCAAAAGCATCGAAAGAGATTGATGGAAAGCTGGAAACAGGAAAAGAAGTGACCAGTGACAGCTTTGTGATCTATGAAGTGAAGCAGTTTGATACATTCCCGAAGATTGCAAAATATTATGGTGTTCCGCTTAAGAACATTATGAAAGACAATCAGGTTATGGACGCACTGGTAGTCGCAAATAACACGATCTTTATCCGTAACCCACAGACAAATGTTCCATATAGTCCTGCACCGCTTACCGATCAGGATAAGATGCGGATTGACGGAGCATTGATGGGAAGAGGCCTGCACTGTGAATTTGGATTTGAACCAGTCAACTTAAATACTGGTAACTTCTACATGGATCAGTCCGATGCGACGATGAATGAACTGAATGGAGAATTCTCCATTACAAGAAGCTACAATTCCAAAGGAACAGACCAGCATTCCATGTTCGGACGTGGATGGAGCTTTAACTATGACCAGTCACTTTCTCAAATGGAGGACGGAAGTCTTCTGTATATGAGAGGGGACGGAAGTTATCTGATCTTTGATAAGAATGAAGATGGAAGCTACACTGCTCCGGATGGTTATGTATATGATTTAAAAGCAGTCAGCTATAAAGATACAGACCATGACTACATCGGATGGGAACTGACAGATGCGGATCAGAGCGTCTGGTCATTTGATAAATATGGAATTTTACGTTATGTAACGGATGTGAATGGATTTAAGACAGTATTAGATTATGACGATGATTATAATCTGAGTAAGATTACAACACCATCCGGAAAAACATTCGGGGTAAAACAGGATAAATTCGGGCATATCAAGGAACTGTCTCTTCCAGATGGTGGAAAAGTTTCTTACAAATATGATGAGCAGGGAAATCTGATATCTGTAACAGATCCGAATGGAACAACAAAAGAGTACAAATATGATGATGACAGCCGTATGACAAGCTGGAAAGATGAGAATGGCAATACGGTTGTAAAGAATACTTACGATAAAGAAGGAAGAGTTGTAGAGCAGACTGATGCAGAAAAAGGAACGGCAACTTTCAAGTACGGAAAGAGTTCTACTACAACAACGGATAACGAAGGAAATAAGACCGTTTATCATTATGATGATCAGTACCGCACAACATCCATTGAATATCCGGATGGAACAACCTGTGAAAAGACTTATAATGCAGAGAATCAGCTTGCTTCCGAAACGACAGCAGCCGGAACAAAAACTTACACTTATGATACATTTGGCAATGTAGCAACGGAGACAAGAGAGGATGGAAAGACAGCCTCTTATACTTATAATGAGCAGAATAAGCTGACCAGTGCAACTGGATATAACGGAGCAACGGTTACTTACAGTTATGACGGTAATGGAAATATGGTCACATCTACAAAACCGGATGGAACAGCCATTACCTATACTTACGATGACAAACATCGTATGGTATCCCAGACAGACGGCAGAGGTGTCACAACAACGTATTCGTATGACGGACCGAACATGACCGGATATGTGGATGGAAATGGAGCAGCATGGGGATTCACGTATGACGCGATGAATCGTGCAGTTACCATGACAGATCCACTTGGAAATGTAACCTCGAACAGTTACGATGCGAATGGCAATCTGACTTCCAAGACAGCAGCCGATGGCGGTGTGACCGCTTATACGCTGGATGGTGTGGGAAATATTACAGCAAGTACTGACGCACTGGGGAATACCACCACTTATACTTATGATAAGATGTACAACATGACCAGTGGTACAGATCCGAAAGGAAATCAGATCAGCTACGTTTATGATAAGAATTATCAGCAGGTCAAAGCAACCGATGCAAAAGGAAATACAATTACTTATAAGTATGACAGCATGGGACGTGTCATAGAAGAGAGTAATAAAGATTTTGGAACAAAGCTCTATGAATATGACAAAGCAGGAAATCTGAAAAAATATACCGATGGAAATGGAAATGCAACCGTATCCAAGTTTGATTCTCTTGGACAGGTGCTTCAGTCCAAAGATGCAGTTGGTAATATAACCAAATATGAATATGACGCATTAGGAAATGAAACCAAGATTACTTATGGAGATGGAAGCAGCCATTCCAAGGAATATGATAACTGCGGAAGACTCGCTAAAGAGACAGATGAATTAGGTGCAGTTACCACTTATACTTATGATGCGGCAGACAATCTGGTATCAAAATCAGATGACAGTGGAAGAACCTGGACTTATACCTACGATAATACAGGAAACCGCTTAAGTGAAACCAACCCAGAAGGTGGAACTACCACATATACTTATGATAAAGCAGGAAATCTGGTATCTTCTACCGATGAAGAGGGAAGAACAGATACTTATGCTTACGACAAGGCAGGAAATCTGACTACATCCAAAGATGCCCTTGGATATACCGTATCCATGAAGTATGACTTAAATGGAAATCTGGTATCCTCTACCGATGAAAATGGAAATACCAGTACCATGACTTACGATGGTAATGGAAACATGACATCGGTAAGCGATGCAAAGGGCAACATTACAGCAATGAAATATGATTCCACCGACAATCTGGAACAGACGGTGGATGCCCTGAAAGGAAAGACCACTTACGAATACGATTCACAGGGCAACAGCACAAAGATGACAGATGCCCTCGGCAATGCGTATAGTTATGTGTATGATAAAGAGGGAAATAACACATCCATAATACTGCCGACAGGGGACAAGGTGCTGATGGAGTACGATGCCATCGGACAGCTTGTAAAATGTACGGATGCACAGGGACTCGTAATTACCTATCAATATGACGGAGCAGGCAACCTGATCCATTCCTCCGACAATGGTGGAAACAGTATGGATTATACTTATGATGGTGCCGGAAATGTACTGACACAGACCGATGAACTTGGCAGGACAGCAACATACAAGTACGATCAGTACGGCAGACTCCTGAAACTTACTGAAGCAGACGGAAGTATCACATCTTATGAATATGATGTTATGGACCGCATTACAGCGGTAACGGATGCGGAAGGTCATAAAACAACCTTTACCTACGATAAAGTCGGCAACCAGTTATCCATGACAGAAGAAGAGGAAGCCACATATAAATACGCTTACGATAAGAAAGACCGGGTTATTTCTCAGACAAATCCACTGGGAGCATCCAGCACCTTTAAGTATGACGGAAATGATAATGTGACGGAATCTGTCGATGAAAACGGTACGGTTACCAAGTATGCTTACGATAAAAATGACAATCTCGTATCCCAGACAGACGGAAATGGAAATACGACAACCTACCAGTATGATGAACTGGACCGCAAGATCGGTGAGACTTCTCCGTTAAAAGAAACAAATGAATACCGTTATGATGCCATTGGAAATCTTACCAAATCAAAAGATCCGATGGGACTCATTACCGAATACAAATATGACAGCCTGAGTAACATGACGGAACAGATTTCTCCAAAGGGAGCAGTTACCAAATATGATTACGACAAGCATGGCAATGTCATTTCTGTAACGGATGCAAAGGGAAATGAGACACAGTACAGTGTTGATCTGAATGACAATGTCACAAAGATGACACAGGCGAATGGTGGAGAGTATACCTATAGTTATGATAAAGCCGGACGTCTGAAGAGTATGACCAGTCCACTGGGTTATACTAAAAATTTCTCTTATGATAAAGTGGACAACGTGGTAAAAGAAAGCGACAGCTTAAAGAGTACCACTACTTATACTTACGATAAGCTCCATAACATGAAGTCTTCTACCAATGCACTGGATGGAACAACCAGCTTTTCTTATGATAAGTATGGCAATCTGGTGAAGGAGACAGATCCGCTTGGACGGAGCAATACCTACAGTTATGACCTGGCAGGTCAGATGACTTCTGCAGCTGATCCGCTTGGTAAGATAACTGCTTACACTTACGACCCGGCAGGAAATATTACTGAGATCACCAAACCGGGTGGAAGAAAGACCAGCTATGGATATGATAAGAATTATAATGTTACATCTGTAACAGATCCGATGGGCTATGTTGCAAAGACAGTCTACGATAAAGACAACCGTGTAACAGAAGAGACCGATGCACTGGGGCAGAAGGAATCCTATACCTATGATAAGGACAGCAGGGTAACTTCTATTACAGACAAGCGTGGATTCACAACGGGATTTGATTACGATGCACATGGGAATATTCAGGTTGTTACAGATAAGACCGGATTAAAGAGCCATCTGGAATATGACAAGAATGACAACCTGACCAAAGTAACTGATGCCCTTGGCGGTGTAACAACTTATGGTTACGACAACATGGATAACCTGGTGACCTTCACCAATGCAGCAAATAAGACAACGAATTATACTTATGACTTAGAAGGCAACCTGACATCCATCAAAGATCCGGCAGGAAGAACGGAGAAATTCGACTATGATGAAAAAGGCAGACTGACCGGACATACACAGGCAAGCGGCAAGAAAACCACGTATGATTACGACAAACTGAATGACCTGTTGGAGAAATCTTATCAGGACGCAAAAGGCGAGACATCCGAAAAGGACGTGACCTACGCATATAACAGTGCCGGGGAACGGGTATCCATGAAGGATCAGACAGGCAAGAGCAGCTACGAATACGATGCACTTGGAAGAATCACCAAAGTGACAAGCGGTTCGAAAAAGGATGTCAGCTACGTTTATGATGACGCAGATAATCTGCAGGCAATCGTATACCCGGATGGGACAAAGATCAGCTATGAATACGACTTAAATGATAATCTGGTAAAACTGACAGACCGTAATAGAAAAGTAACCACTTACAAGCATGATGCACTGAACCGTGTGACAGAAGTTACTAGAAGTAATGGAACAAAGACGGAAGTATCTTACGATGCAGAAGATCATATCACAAAGATTGTGAATACCTGTGGTTCCTGCGGCAAAGTAATCAGTACTTATGAGTACAAGTACAATGATCAGGGATATGTAGTTGGAGAAACAGCTACGGAACTGGAAGCTGGAACAAGAAAGACGCCAAGCTGGGAAGACTGGTACAACTGGGGCGATACACAGAAAGAGACAGACAAAGCAGACTGTGAGCATCAGGAAAAAGAGATCCAGACGACACGTACCTATGAATACGATGACAACTGGGAACTGACACGCTGTACAGAAAAAGCAGAGGGCGGTAAAAAGACAGTCCATAATTATACTTATGACAAGATTGGAAACCGGACCTCTTACGAGAAGATCGAGGATGGTGTCAGCAAAGCAAAATATAACTATAAGTACAACGATTCCAACCAGCTCATCAAACGCACCAATGCAAAGATCTGGGGCGATCCGGGAACAACCTACAGCTATGATAAAGATGGCAATCTGATTCAGGAATGTGATAAGACAAACAGTGCAGATCCGGTTACTTATGAATACACAGCAGAGAATCGTTTGGCAGTAGTAAAACAGGGTGGAACAGTCCTGATGGCAGCCATGTACGATGGAGATAACAACCGGGTATTCGAACTTGATAACACCTATAAATGGGAAGACTGCTATGGCGATGAAGTCCTGATCCCGGCGAACCAGCGTACCGAAGATGGAAACAGCCCGAAAGAGCAGCTTGCCTCTCTGGTAAAAGGCGGTTCCAATGCCAAAGGATACACACTGACAGAGTATATCAACGATATCAATCGCGAGAATACAGAAGTCCTTGCAGAGTATGGAGCAGACGAGAAAGTACGTCAGGCTTATACTTATGGAGAAAGTGGAATCGGAGAACGGGTAAGCGTTGATAAATCGGAAGAAAGCAGTTATTATTTATATGACGGAAGAAACAGCGTGACCGGAATCCTGACCGAAACAGCTAATCTGACGAACAGTTATCAGTATGATTCATACGGTAACCTTACATCAGGAACAGCAGACGGTGTCAATTACTACGGTTACAATGGGGAGTCCACAAATGTAAAAACAGGACTTCAGTATCTGCGGGCAAGATACTATAACGCAGAGAACGGAACCTTTACAACTGAAGATAGTGACCTTGGAACGACAGAAAATCCATTGACCAGAAACCGCTACGATTATACGACCAATAATCCGCTGAATTACAGTGATCCGACAGGACATTCATTGTGGAGCAGGATTAAGAGTACAGCTAAAAAAGCAGCGAAAGCAGTCAAGAGTGTCGGCAAGAAAATCGTTAATACTGCGAAAAAGGTAGTCAAAACAGTAGTAAATACAGCTAAGAAAGCAGCAAAAACTATTGTTAACACAGTGAAGGGGGTAGCAAAAACTGCCAAAAATGCAGCTAAACATGCAAAACAGACATATCAATCTGTGAAAAATCGTGTAACCAGTAGCAGTACATATCAAAAGATCACATCCAGAGGAAGTCAGTTTATTCGTTCTGTAAGCAATGGGGTACAGAAAATTGGAAAAACTTATACATCTTTCAAATCCTATGTTTCAGAAAGAACGGCAGAAATCCGCTCAGAAGTGGTACGACATATGTGTACGACAACAAATCGTATTACAGATAAGCTTGGAAAAGTAGACTGGAATGCGGTGAAAAAAGTAGCCATTGGTATAACTGCGGTTACAGTTTCTGGTCTTGTAGTTGCTGCAACAGGCGGTTTGGCTGCAGGAGCAGTTCTGGCAGCATTGCCAGCAATGGGTGGCTTAGGAACGGCGATGGTTTCAGGAGCAGTTATTGGAGCTATTGGTGGAGCTTCATATAGTGCAGTGAATTCAGGTTTGTCTGGAAATAGTCTGAAACAAGTAGCAAAAGATACGTTAGTCGGTGGTATTGCAGGAGCAGTGACAGGTGGCGTTATGGGTGGCCTTAGTTATGGGGCTGGGAAACTTTTGAATGTAGTAAGGAGTGCAGGAAGTACCCATAATGATGGGATTGATAAATCGTTTAAAAAATTAGTTGCAGAAGTAACCGAAACAAAATTGCCAGAAGGCACTTGGGAAAAACCACCATTAGAGCGAGGAGATATTATTGACAAAGCTATGGGAAATAACTTGGGACACAATTTCCCGACCATAGATAAAGTAGAAAATGGTGTTGTGACTAGTGTTAAAAGCCGAGACTTAGGTGCAAAGACTTATCAAAATGGTAATAAATTGGAAAAGGTAATTGTCAAGGACATTAATAAAGTTTCAGGATTTATAGGAGAAACATTTAATGGTAAATTTGTTAATGCGGAAGAAATAGTGGGTAGACAATTACAAGTAGTTGTTCCAAATGTAACATTAAGCGAAGCTCAGATAAATGCAGTTAATAATGCTACAAAACATGGTATTGATAAAGGTGTTAAACTCATTATTACAGTAGGAAAATAATAGCAAAGTAAATAGCTTAAGGGGAATATTTTATTCCCCTTAAGTAATAGAGAGGAGAAAACGGATATGATTTCTGTATATTATAATCAAAAATATGGTTTCTTAATTGTGCCTAATGCCATTGAAAGGTTTATGGGATGTTATATTTCTATCGAACCTACAATTGAAATTATGGCTGAAGAAACAATAGATAAGATAGGCTGTGCAATTAGAAAAGGAATAAAAATTGCAGAAAGTTCCCCAAAAGTAGACGAATCTCAATTAAACAATTTTTGGAAACAAACAAAATATAAAAGTTTTCCAACATTTTCCAAGAATTATCAAAGAATTGATTTGAAACAAAATGGAGATGAATTAGAAATTAGAAGATGGGAACGGAATAATAGAGGGGGATATTCGCGAAAAACGGAAGAAAAAGATTATATTAATTTTATAGAAATGTCGGATTATGAATTGGGCTTGTTTATAAAAAAAATGTTTGAACCATGTGAAATTAGAATTGATGAAACAGAAAGATTTGAAACATTAGAGGGGAAAATAATTAGTTATTCGATTCCAAATGAGCATTATAAAAATATTGGTGATGGTCATACAGATTCTTATATGACATATAGAAATGAAGATTATGATAAGTTGTATATTTCTTTTTTGATAGGTGATGGAACTGATTGTACAGATGAAGTAAGCATAAAAAATCATTACAAAAAAATATACAAGCAAATGTCGAATATTAAATTTGAAAGTAAATGTAATAAAAAATATGTACATTTTTTAACAGAAAATGGAGAAGTATTGCTGAGTTTTATTGATAATGGTTATGTGGAGTTTTTTATGTGCATTCCATATAATATTGAAAGAAAAGTTCAAAAGGAGTCAATAGAACAGTATTTAAAAATGTTATTTTCGATAAAAATTGAAGATAAATAAAGCGTGAAGGAGAGAATATGCAAAAGAAGAATTGTGTTTTGTGCATAAGTATAGGAATTATAGTATGTATATTGTTATCAGCTTGCTCCAGACAACCAGACTTTGATGCCAAATCCTACGTCCAAAGTTCTCTTGATGCACACTATCATGGAGAATATAAGGACTATGCGAATCTGTTAGAAATCTCGGAAAAAGATGCCAAGAAAGAAATCGAAGAGGATTTTAATGAGAGTATCCAACAGCAATTTGATGATTCCGATAACATTACGGATAAAGGAATTGCTGATTATGCGGAAAAACTGACAGAAGTAAAGAAACTGGCAAAATACAAAGTACAAGATGTGAAAGAAGAGGATGGAGTCTATACAGTAAGTGTACAAGTTGAACCATCCAATGTATTTCAGACATTGCAACAAAGCTCTACAGAGGTAAGCAATGAAAAAATAAAGCAGGGATTGGATGGAAATGATCCGGAAGTCTTTGCAGCTGTATTAACAGAAAGTGTCCAGAAGAGTCTTGAAAAGAACAGATATGGAAAAGCTGTTACTGTAAACGTATCCGTGGAAAAAGATAACTCAGGAAAATATGGTCTTTTGGATACAGAGATGAATAAGTTGGAAGCAGCGATGTTCCCAACAGAATAAGAATGAATGGAAAGCTATCAGAGGAAAAAAACTGGTAGCTTTCTTTTAAACTCCAAGACAAGAAAACTTGTTAAAAAAGCTATTGTAATAGTAGAAAAATTATAATAAATAATGGATGACAAGAGTCTTTTATTCATTATGAGAAAAAGAAGGAATCTCCTATGAACCAACAAGAAATATTCACGTAAGATGGAAAAAAGTGCTGTAATCGAAGAGGTTGCAGCATTTTTTTCTTCGACATTTTTCGAACATTATAACGTACCTATCCGGTCACCGCCATGCTCCGATTTGATTTCTATATCAAAAATCAGATCGGAGGAAAGATAAATGGCTTATAACAAGACAAGTGAAGAACGAAAGTGGAATTATTGGAAAGAACAGGAAGAAAAGAAATTGCGTGAACTGGGAATGGAAGAAGAGAAGATCCAAAAGCTGCGCCAGATGGACAGGGAAGACTTTCTGGAAGAGCGCAGATACCGGGAACATCTGGATGAAACGATGCAGGATATGGATTCCATAAAAGAAAAGGACAGCGAGCTGTTTGCAAGGGATGTAAAGGAGCTTCTGGATCACATAGGTGATAAGCGAATCTATGAACTATTGAAAGAAACGGAGCATCAGACACTGGAAATCCTCTTACTCAGTACATGGGGATATTCTGGAAGAGAAGTTGCTAAGATTATGGGAATGGCAGAACAGACGATTTATACCAAAAGAAACCGTTTGAGAAAAAAATTAAAAAATTTATCAAAAATTGAATAATTATGGCGTTTTTCGTCGGCTATTTAATAGGCAGGTAAATTTTGCCAGTGTACTTTGACAACCTCATACCAGCATTACAGGTACGTTCCCGTAAGTAGAAGCGTGGCAGGAAGACGCGAGGACAGATGAAAAGGGCATGGAAGAAATTAGACCAGAAAGTGAGAGGCAGAGTTCTTTTGTGGCGTTTTCGTTTCGAGCGAATCATCTTTAACTGAAACAGGACCGTGGCGGTCTTTTGCGAGGATCACTTACGAGGGGATAATGATACATAGGAACTGCCAGTGAGCAGAGGATGGACTTTGGGTTGTAATCAGCAAGACTTTTAGAAAATCCGTGAGCGGTGCAATGCCAAGCATCCGCCTGTAATGTTCCCGTAAGGCAATGGGGGAGTCGAGGACAAATACAACGCCAAAAATCAAAAGTATAAGAAATCAAGGAAGAATGTGTCGTTGATATCAGATACATACGGCTGTAGGGAGAAATCCTTTACAGCCGTATTGATGTGATATCAGCACGCATATCAGGTAACAAATTATGTATTACACAAGAGAATATCTCAATAGAGCGCATCGAGAAATTGATACTATTTTCCGAGTGCTGTTCCCGGAACATGGAATGGCAGTAAGGGAAGAACAGATTATGTTATGCCACAAAATGCTGGATAACCTGCTGGGAAGAAACATAGCACTGTGTGACGCGGGTGTCGGTATCGGCAAGACGTATGCCTATCTGGTGGCCTGTGTTCTGATGAGAAAATATTCCCTCCTTGCAGAAGGATGTTCCCCTTATGAGCAGCGTCCGGTCGTGATATCCACTTCCAGCATTGCACTCCAGAAAGCAATTCTTACAGAATATATCCCTTTTCTCTCCCGGATTCTTCAGGAGAACGGGACGATTCAGGCCCCTATTAAAGCTGTGATACGAAAAGGGAAAGAGCATTTTGTCTGCGATGAGAGGTTGGAGCACCGAATCGTTGCAATCGAAGAAAAAAACAAAAATGCGTTGCAGAAAGAAGCTCTGCTGTCGTTGAAAGAACATTATGATATGGACGAAGTGTCCAACTTAAGTGGGTTTGACAGAAGGATGGTGAGTGTACCGAAGTTCTGTTCGGGAGACTGCCCGAAAAGAGGCTCATGCAGGTATCAGCAGTATCTGGAGCGTTCCAGAGATCATGAAATGTTCATTCAGATCTGTAATCACAATTATCTGCTGGCTGATGGTTATCACAGGCTGCAGGATTACCGCCCGTTATTAAAAGACTACCGAGCATTGATTGTCGATGAAGCACATAAGCTGCCGGATGCGGCAAAGCAGATGTTTGGGAAGAGCCTCTGTTATGACGATATCCGAGAAATCTGCTTTTATCTTGGGAATGAGTACCAAGGCCCGGAGATAAGAAAACTGTCCGGGACGATCCGGATGGTGCTGGACATCATAGGAGAAAACCACAGAACCAGATATGGGATAAAAGAAGAATTCCACATGACAGAAGAGTGTGCAATGTATTTATATGAGGGGATACAGACCATGAATAAGATCATAGAAAAATTAGAAAAGAAGATTCCAAAGTGGATCAGAAACAAGCTGGAAGAAACCAAAAGTGTGCTGGAATGCTTTTTCCATCAGGATAAGAAGTATGTGCTGCATCTGAAGCAGGACCATGACCACCGGATTATATTGTGTGCATCCAGCAGACGGATTCCACAGTATCTGGACCAGATGTTATGGAGCAGAGGAATGGGAGCGATTCTGACAAGCGGAACTTTAAAAACCGGACAGGGATTTTCCCACATTCGGAAAATGACAGGATTACAGAGAGTGCGGAGAGTCCGGGAATATGTGGCAGACTCCCCGTTTGAATATCAGAAGAACTGTCTGTTATATCTGCCAAAGAATTTGAAGACATGCAGAAGAGAAAGTCAGGAAGAGGCAGAGATGATAGCAGACCATATCCATTCACTGATCTGTTCGACTTACGGGCATACGCTAGTGCTGTTTACATCTTATCATTTGATGGGAAACGTTTACCAGATGTTAAGGGATGAAATTCCGTTCCCGATGATAGAGGTGTGGAGACATTCACCGGAAGAGATCACAAGATTTAAACAGATGGACAATGCTGTCCTTTTTGCAGCCGGCTCCTGTTGGGAAGGAGTAGACTTCCCTGGAGATATGGTATCTTCGCTGATTATAGTAAAACTGCCCTTTGCTGTTCCTGATCCCATCAGTGAAGCACAGAAGAAGGAATATGCCAGCCTGAAAGATTATATTCAGGCAGTGATTGTTCCAGACATGCAGAAAAAACTAAGACAGGGATTCGGACGTGCTCTCCGCACCGAGACAGATACTTGTGTCGTGTCCATTTTAGACGAGCGTGCAGGAGAAGGTGGCAGGTATCATGAGGAAGTAATGTGTGCGCTTCCGAGCTGCAAGATGGCAAAAGATATCAAGGATGTCCAGCACTTTATTCGAAACCGGAAAGGCGTGGAATACTACCTGTAACCGTTCGTGGTTCTGCTACAGAAAAAGCAGATTTTGCACGAAAAGTTTGGTGGTATTTCAAGGGCGTTTTCGGTGGGATTGTTGGTATTGATGAATAGCTATTTCGGCATGAAGTGGGTATACTGTGTATAGCGTTAGAGGAAAGGAGGCAGCTTATGATATACAAGGTGGAAACGATAAAAGATGGAACAGAAAAATATTTTTTCATCAGAAATCTGGAAACAATGAGTATTGAAGAACTGCCAAGTAAATATCTAATGCATAAGATTAAATGTAAACGTTCACCAAATACAGTGAAACGCACAGCATTTTCAATCTGCTATTATATGAAATATATGGCAGAGAAAGAAATGGAACTCACAGAAGTCTATCAGTTAGATTATGAAAAACAGACAGAACACTTTGTGGAATTTTTATACTGGCTTAAAGCCGGAAACCATACAGAGCAAACGGCTGGAGAAAAGAAGTGTCCGAATGAAGGAACCTGCAACGCATACTTAAAAGATGTGTTCAGGTTCTATTTATTTATAGAGGCAGAATATGAACAGTACGGAAGTCTCAAAACCTTATCGTATAACCAGATTATAGCGGTTAATCAGGTGGGAGTAAAAAAGGTACTGCGGAATCATTCTTTTAAAGCCTATCTGAAGGAAGAGGAACATCGTGGGAGAACAGCAAAAGAAAATCAGATTATTACAATTTTACAGGCCTGTACGAACCGAAGAGATCAGCTTCTGTTACTTATGTTAGCAGAAACCGGATACAGAATTGGGGAACTACTGGGAGTAAAATATGTCAAAGATATTGATTATAGGAATCACATGATAAGGGTATGCTTCCGGGAAGATAATGAAAATGAAGCGAGAGCCAAAAATGCGGAATACAGAAGTGCCAAGATAAGTAATGATACGTTTGAATTTCTCATGGATTATCTGGCAAAATATCGGAAAATCCTGCAACATCAGGATTACCTGTTTGTGAATATCATGGGTGAGAACATTGGAAAGCCATTAAGAGTGGACAGTGTATATGATATGTTGGACCGAATGGAAAAGAAAACCGGAGTTAAAATCACACCCCACATGTTACGTCACTATTTTGCAAATATGCGAAAGCAGGCAGGATGGGAACTGGAAATGATCAGTCAGGCATTGGGGCATAAACATTTGGATACGACTATAAAGTATCTGGACTGGCTGGATGATGAACTGATAGAAGCAAGTAATGAGTTTTATGCACAACACACTGCTATTTATGGGGCGGAACGTCTGCTGGAGTAGGGAGGTGTGAGAAATACCTATATATTTATTGCAACAGGCAGAACACATAACAGAATCTGAAGTAGATATTGAGAAGAAAAAGCAGGAACTATATTCAGAAATTGATGCACTTGGAATAAAAAGCGATTCAA
Source organism: Blautia stercoris (assembly GCF_054657695.1). Classification (NCBI taxonomy): domain Bacteria; kingdom Bacillati; phylum Bacillota; class Clostridia; order Lachnospirales; family Lachnospiraceae; genus Blautia; species Blautia stercoris. The sequence goes on along the minus strand of NZ_BAAHYF010000001.1, from coordinate 425,382 downwards.
GAATTAACAAATTGAAAAAGTTCTTGGCAGATAGAAAAATCTGGCATCTGGAAGAAATGGATTATCCTTTGCGAAATTCGTATGAACAATATTTAAGAGGACAGATACGATCACAAATTGTATCTTTCTATTTGAAAATATATGATACGGTAAAACAACAACATATCTATCAACAAATGCAGACGCTAAATGGAAAGCGGATATATGAATGGAAATATCAAAATAAAATTTATTTTCTGAAGTATTATCCGGAAAAGGAAATAGCTGAGACCTTTGAAACTTCTTATAAAACAAACCTATTGGTGTGGGATTTTACACAAAATTGTTCAGAAGTTTTAAAGAAACAAATTTTTTATACGTTGAGTCGTATCATTGCCAATACTTCAATGTCTAAGGCTTATAGAAATGTCAGGTTAAAATCCTTAAAACTTCTTTATGATTCTTGTGTTCAGTTAAATATTACGGATATTGGATTGCTGGAAATGGAACAAGTGGAAACTATTTTAAAGAATTTTCCCGAAACGAGTCAACGAAGTATTTTAGGTGAATGCAGAAGAGATGCGTTTATGCAGCAGGAACAGATCCAATGGGAAGCAAATGTATGGTATCTGGAACGATTACATCTTGGAAAACATCGGATAGACGAAAGTAAATCCTTAATTAGCATTTCTTTTATGGAAGTCAAGGAAATACAGAATCGAGAAATTTTACAGGCATACATGAAATATGAACTGGGAATTACTGGACAGGCAGTCAGCACGATTGTACGAAGATTTGTATGTATTAGAAATTTTATTGAACTGCTGGAACAAGAAAAGATACTGGCGATTCATGCAACTGTCGCAGAAGTAAAAAAGTATGCAGACGGCTTGCGAGAACGGGGAATACAGGCAAAGGGATTTAATGAAAGAATTTTCGGTATCGGTCATTTTTATAAATTCATGGAAGTTAAACAGTATATTACAAGAATGCCATTCCGAATTGAATATTTCCAACAAAAAGAAGTAATAGTACATCATGATCGTAGCGTTGAGGAAACAGTATATATGGAAATTTTGAAAAAATTATATCTTTTTCCAGAGCGATTACGATGTATGTTCCTACATCTGTGGTGTCTAGGATTACGGGCGAGTGAAGTGTGTACATTGAAAGGAAATGCTTATTATCAGCAGGGCGAGGATTATTGGATTCAGGTGTATCAGGTCAAAATGAAGAATTATAAAAGGATTCCAATCCCACAGGCACTTTATCAGATTATGAAAGTATACTTGAAAAAACATGAAATTCAGCCTAAAGAATTCATTTTTAAAAACAGCAGAGGTGGTGCTTGTCTATATGGTACATTCCGAACTCAGATGATAGAAGCGTGCCGGGAAAATAAGATTGCAAATGGAGAATATTTATTTCAATCACACGATTATCGACATACAGTAGCAACTATGTTTTATGACAGTCATGTATCACTGCAAAGTATCAGGGATTATCTTGGACATACTTATGAAGAGATGACAAGACAGTATATTGATTATATGCCGCAAAGGATTGCAAAAGCAAATGATGAGTTCTTTGAAATGCAAGGAAGTAGTTTAGCATCATGGCTAAAGAAAGAGGAAAAAGATGGAAAATGATATTATATACTTCAGCGATTTCCCCAATTTACAAGAAACAGGGACACGTAAGGATAATGGAAAATTTGATTTAACGTTGCTTCCAACGCAAGAATTAAAGGAAGAGTTTCGAGGTTATATTATGTATCGCTGCAAAAACGGAACGTTTAGAGCATTGATTCAGGATCGAACAGCTTATAATCATATTGCAAAGTTTTTGAACAGCAGAATAAATCGGAGAATCAAAAGCCTTGGAGATAGAAATCCAGAAAAATGGATATCACTTTTAAAAGGCTGGATGTTAGAACAGGGAATAACTATTGTAAAAGAAAAGAAGAGTGTGTATGGTACAGTAAGCTATGGCGAAGCAGTGACGATATTATATTTCAGAAACGTACTGAAATTTTTAGGGCCAGAAGATTTACGGGATGAGATAGAAAAAGATGTTTGGGAACTAAAAAATCTGGATATTAAAATCAGATCCAATCCAATTTATAATGTAAAAACACTGGATTTCAGAAAAATATATCAGCCAGATATCAGGGAAGAATGTAAGAAAGCTGTTTATATGAATCTGCAGTATGAAGCAATAGGAACTGTACAGGGAGAATTGACAATAATGAGGATATTCTCAGAATATCTCCAAAAAGAGTATTCCAAAATAAAAAGCTGCAGTGAAATAGACAGAGAAGTGTTGGAAGAATTTTTGATACATCTGTCAACAAAAGATACTTCCCATAGTGCGAATAGTTCTTATGTAATTTCATTAAGACGACAGTTAGAGACAATCGGAAAAATTTACAGCTATGAAAGATTGGAGCATTTATTTATTAATACGGATATTCCACCGGAAGTAAATGCAGAATTTAGAGTGTATTCTGATGATGAAATGAAACGACTGAATGCGGAAATTACACAGATGGATGTACAGATTGCAAGATGTCTTCTGATACATCAGATGCTTGGAACTAGGATATCAGATACCCTTACACTGAGACCAGATTGTCTGACGAGAGAAAATGGCCAAGATATGATTGAAATATATCAAGTTAAAACTAAAAGATATAAAAAACCGATCAGTAAAGAACTTGCAAAACTGTTACAGAGTTCTATTGAATATACACAGGAAAAGTTCGGTGATACAGAATACATATTTGTTAATGAAAAAGAACCTGACCGCCCGATGCAGTATATGGCTATAAAAACAAAAGTCATGTCCATGATACAGGAAAAGCAGTTGAAAGATGATCATGGCGAATTATTCGGGTTTGGAACGCACATGTTCCGGCACTACTATGGCGTCAAACTTACAGAAATGCATCTGGATGACTGGACGATAGCGAGACTATTGGGGCATAAAAGACTGAATAATGTACAGCATTACCGGAAAATGAGCAATCAAAGAATGGCAGACGAAACCAGAGAAGTAAGACAGAGGATGAGTGACATCATATATATGAGTCTGGCAAGATGGGGTGAAGAATATGAGCAAATACGACAAGATGATTGAGGAAAATCAGAGAAAAAGTAAAGAGAAAATTGAACTGGCATTGCAAGCAATACAAGATATGCTGGCAAATAAAGAACGTATCAGCGTTCCAAAGCTGATGAAGAAAACTGGATTGTCGAGAGGATTCTTTTATAAAAATCCAACCGTCCGGGATACATTGAACCAAGCAGTAGAGCAACAGGCCGGAATGATAGATCCAAGAAGAGAAATTCTGAACATGGCGATGGAAAAACAGATTGAACTGTTGAACCAGAAGGTGGCAGCTCTGAGCAGAGAAAATAAGGAACTGAAGAGAAAGAACGAAAAGTTACAGAAGGCATTACGGAAACAGGATTTGAATTTTATTAAGAACTTATAACATTGAAAATAATAAGATGGAAGAGATGTGTGCAGACACATCTTTTCATCGTTGAGGATAAAATATATAGAATGAGAATGGGATTGTTTTATGGTATACTAAAAGTGAAATGCTAACTTTGATATGAGGTATAAAACAATATGACAGAAATACAAATTAAAAATTTAATTAAAGAATATGAAAAAGAATATATTGAGTTTATGGAAATTGAGAAATTACCACAGTATAAGATAGATTTTTTTGAAATTAATGTTGAGGAAAGCGATGCAGCAGGATTCGCTTCAGCCGCCCAAGCTTACTATAATACGAAAACAGATGAACATATATTAAGGATATGCAAAAGTTCGGAAATACCAAGGTATATTGTGTTTCATGAATTTACGCATATTTTAGATACGGAAATGTATGCAAAGCAAGATTCTTGGAAATATATGGCTTTGTCTGGTTATACAGAATATCATGCAGCACAAGTTGAATTGATGATAATGTTAGGAGCAGATAGTATACAAACTCAAGATTTTTCATTTACAGTTGATGTTGAAATAGGTAATAGTACAGTTAGGAATTACCTAAACTCAAGACATCAATTAGTAGTGAATATGATGAATAGAACAGATTTTCCAAGAGATATTGAAGCATTAAAAACAACGGTAGGTGTGCTATATAATTATTTTGGAGTGCGTTCTATATGTAAAATGTATGCGAAAGATTATACTGAAGAAGTGGATAACACAATTATTATTCAGAAACTTTCAAAAGTATTATTTGAAGAGATAAATAGCTTTATGGTTGGATGGTTTAATGAAGCACAAGTAGAGCTGAGCTTTGTGTCATATATGAAAATAATGTGGCCTATGCTTCAAAGCTATTTTGGAAAAGAATGAAAGATAGTAACAGTAAACACAGTTTTGTATACAGTTAAACCCAGTAAAATCAACGCATGAGGGGAACTGGCTACATTTTAATTCCCGATCTGGTGGTATGTGGCTCCGACAATCATCAATACATTTTTAGAAGCTTATGATTTCAGTGGTAAAAAGATTGTGCTTTTTGCAACATCCGGAGGAAGTGGATTTGGGAACACTGTGAAAGAATTGCAGTCATCTGCACCAGACGCAATTATTACAGAAGGCAGACTGTTAAATCGTGGAACAAAACAGGAAATCTGTGAATGGGTAAACTCTTTATAAATAACAGCGTTATGGAGGTATATAGAATATGGGAAAAATAGTACAGACAGCAGGAAGAAATACACTTGGTGAATTCGCACCGGAATTTGCACATTTTAACGATGATGTACTTTTCGGCGAAAACTGGAATAACCAGGATATCGACGTAAAAACAAGAAGTATTATCACAGTGGTTGCGCTGATGGCTTCCGGAATTACGGATTCTTCTTTAAAATATCATCTTCAAAATGCAAAAAATCATGGTGTGACACAAAAAGAGATTGCTGCTGTGATCACACATGTTGCATTCTATGCAGGATGGCCAAAAGCATGGGCTGTTTTCAATCTTGCAAAGGAAGTGTGGGAAGCAGGCGAAAGAGATTTGCCATACGAAGAGGAAGCGATGCGTGCGCATGCTAAAGAGATGGCATTTCCAATCGGTGCACCAAACGATGGCTTTGCACAGTATTTTTCCGGCAGAAGTTTTCTTGCACCGATCTCTACTTCTCAGGTTGGAATTTTCAATGTGACATTTGAACCAGGATGCAGAAATAACTGGCATATCCATCATGCAAAAAGTGGAGGCGGACAGATCCTGGTATGTGTTGCCGGAAGAGGATATTATCAGGAGGAAGGCAAAGACGCTGTAGAAATGAAGCCAGGTGACTGCATCAATATTCCTACAGGTGTTAAGCACTGGCATGGAGCCGCACCGGATGAATGGTTTTCACATCTGGCAATAGAAGTGCCGGGCGAAAATAGTTCCAATGAATGGCTTGAACCGGTAAGTGATGAAGAATATAGAAAACTAAAATAGGAAGGTTGAAAAAAGTATATTTATAAGACAATTTGCATATGGAGGTTATATTTATGTTGAAAACAGAAGAATTAAAACTAGTATCTGAATGGGATAAAACTTTTCCAAAAAGTGAAAAAGTAGATCATGAGAAAGTGACATTTGCAAATCGTTATGGAATCACACTTGCTGCAGATTTGTATAAGCCGAAAAATGCATCTGGGAAATATCCAGCGATTGCTGTAAGTGGACCATTTGGTGCAGTCAAAGAACAGTGTTCCGGACTGTATGCGCAGACGATGGCTGAAAAAGGATACCTTACTATTGCATTTGATCCTTCTTTTACGGGAGAAAGTGGAGGCAATCCAAGATACATGGCTTCTCCGGATATTAATACAGAAGATTTCATGGCTGCTGTTGATTTCCTTTCTGTTCGGGAAGAGGTAGATCAAGATAGAATAGGAATCATTGGAATCTGTGGCTGGGGTGGAATGGCTCTTAACGCAGCTGCACTCGATACAAGAATAAAAGCAACGGTTGCATCTACCATGTATGATATGACAAGGGTAAATGCGAATGGGTACTTTGATTCTGAGGACAGTGAAGAAGCACGTTATGCGAAGAAAAAGTCGCTGAATACCCTCAGAACACAAGAATACTGTAAAGGCGAATATTCCAGAGCTGGTGGTTGTGTTTCTCTTCCGGTTCCAGAGGATGCCCCTTTCTTTGTAAAAGATTACAGTGAGTATTATAAAGGCAGATGTTATCATAAAAGAAGCCTGAATTCCAATGATGGCTGGAACAGTATTGGATGTATGTCATTTATGAATCAGCCAATATTAAAGTACAGTAATGAAATCAGAAGTGCAGTCCTCATTGTTCACGGAGAAAAAGCACACAGCTATTATTTTGGAAAAGATGCTTATGAAAATATGATTAAGGACAGCAAGTACACATCCAATAAAGAGCTGCTAACAATTCCAGGGGCTGTTCATACAGATCTTTACGATAATCTGGATGTAATCCCATTTGATAAAATCCAGAAATTTTTTGAAGAAAATGGAGTTGGTTAATTATGGTAAAAAAAGTATTGATCATATCGACAAGTCTTCGAGGAGGGAGCAATTCTGATATACTTGCAAATGAGTGTGCAAAGGGAGCAAAAGAAGCGGGGCATGATGTGGAACTTCTTTCTTTGAAAGGAAAAGATATAAAATATTGTATCGGTTGTCTAGCCTGCCAGAGGACTGGGATGTGTGTACAGAAGGATGATATTGCAGATATTATGGCAAAGGTAAAGAATGCAGAAGTTATTGTCTATGCAACCCCAATTTATTATTATGAGATGTGCGGTCAGATGAAAACACTTCTTGATAGATTGAATCCTTTATATTCGGCAGATTATTTATTCAGAGATATTTATATGATTGCAACTGCGGCAGAGAATGAGGAAAGTGCATTTGAGAAAGCCTATAATGGGCTGCAAGGCTGGGTAGATTGTTTTGAAAAGGCTTCCTTAAGAGGCATGGTCGGTGGCGGTGGAATTGATGCAGCAAATACAGCTGAGGATCATGTGGATATAATGAAGAAGGCATATGAACTTGGAAAAAATTTATAAGTTGATAAAATAATTCTAATTATTAAAACTAATAGTAACTCAATATTATCAATAGCAAAGCTATAAGTTTTCAAAAAATGGAGTCTTATAGCTATTTTTTTGCGCAAAAATAAAAAAATTTCTCCAACACCCTGTAAAAACACCGTTCTTCTTTTGTATATGTGAGAGATAAAAACAAAAAAATAAAATTTTTTGTTTTTGCCCACTGTATTTTACCCTCTGAGCGTTTCGTTATATGAGGGCGTAAAAAAGAAAGTCTGATGCAGTGGTAATAAATTGTTTTTGTGCTCTCAATTGAATCCAGGCCTGATTCATATGGAACAAGTAAATCAGAACAAAAAAAGGAGGAAGATGCGATGAACAAAGTGATTTTAATGGGACGGCTTATAAAAGCTCCGGAGATCAAATATTTGCAGGATGATAACAAAACTGCAATGGCGCGATATACGTTAGCGGTTGACCGGAGGTATGGAAAAGACTGGGAAAGGGAAGCAGATTTTATTCCCTGCGTGACATTCGGAAAGAATGCAGAGTTTGCAGAACTCTATTTGAAAAAAGGAACCAAGATCGTCATCAGCGGACGAATCCGCACAGGAAGTTATACGGACAGCGAAGGAGTGAAAAGATATAGCAGCAATGTTGTTGTAGAAGAACATTTTTTTGCTGAAAGCAAGAAAGCATCCGATACGGATCCAAAGGATGAGAAAGATGGATTTATGAGTGTGCCGGAAGAAGCAGAGTTGCCGTTTGAGTAGACAGATCTCTGGAGCTTAAGCGGAAAAGCGCACTTATATACTTTAGCAAGTATGTGCGTCCTCCGGAAGGATACTTCTTTCTGAAAGCTATTCCAAAAGAAGTTTTCGGATTGCATCCGATGAAGGGGTATCCCTTCCGGCATAGATGCCTAACCCATAAAAAGAAAACATGAAAATAGAAATAAAAGGAGGAAGTTGATTATGGCAAAAAAAGAAAATTTTCAGGAATATGTAGTACGTACACAAAATGAAATCGCAGGGACTGGATTTTTAAAGATCAGCAGAGGCGTGAACGTCTGGTAAAGGTGTACAATGAACGATTTAACAGCATCCGTCCCCGTGAATACGATGGCAGTCATTTGACTTTTCCAGGAATGAATCCGGAAATAGAACTTCGCCCACATCAGAAAAACGCTGCCGCACACCAGCTTTATGGTGACAATGTACTTCTGGCACACGTAGTAGGAGCTGGGAAGACCTATGAAATGGTAGCGGCGGCAATGGAAAGTAAAAGACTGGGATTATCACAGAAGAATCTCTTTGTCGTGCCAAACCATTTGACGGAGCAGTGGGGAGCTGAGTTCCTGCAGCTATATCCGGGTGCCAATATTCTGGTTGCAACCAAGAAAGATTTTGAACCAGCAAACCGAAAAAAATTCTGTGCTAGAATTGCTATGGGCAACTATGATGCTATTATCATCGGTCATTCCCAGTTTGAGCGTATCCCAATCTCTGATGAGCGGCAGGAAGATATGCTGCGGAAGCAGATTGATGATCTGGAAATGGCAATCCAGAGTGCAAGGTATGAACAGGACGGTGGACGTTATACTGTCAAACAGATTGAAAAGACCAGAAAAACACTGCAGACAAGACTGGAAAAACTGAATCAGAAAGAGAAAAAAGATCAGGTAGTTACGTTTGAAGAACTGGGCGTGGATCATTTGTATGTAGATGAAGCACACAGCTATAAAAATGCGTTTCTCTACACAAAAATGAGAAATGTAGCCGGGATTGCACAGAACGAAGCACAGAAGTCAGCAGATATGTTCAATAAATGTCAGTATCTGGATGAGATTACCTGAGGGAAAGGCATTACCTTTGCTACAGGCACACCAATCAGCAACAGCATGACGGAATTATATGTTATGCAGCGGTATCTGCAGAACAGCAAACTGCAGAATATGGGACTTGGATTGTTTGATTCCTGGGCTTCCACTTTTGGAGAAGTTGTCACGAGCATCGAACTTGCACCGGAGGGCTATGCTTTAATAGGACGATAAAGTTAACTGTCCTAAATTGAAAATACATAAGGAAGGAGGTTAAGAGAATGTCAAGGACTTCAAAGATTACAGCACTTTATGAGAGATTATCAAGAGATGATGACCTGAATGGCGAGAGTAATTCCATTACCAATCAGAAAAAATACCTCGAAGATTATGCCCGTAGGAATGGTTTTGAGAATATCCGCCATTTTACTGACGATGGTTTTTCGGGTGTAAATTTCAATCGCCCCGGCTTTCAAGCGTTGATTAAGGAAATTGAAGCAGGCAATGTCGGAACATTCTAAGCAGACGCTTGTTGTTGACCCTGTGGCTTCTGAGGTGGTAAAGCGTATCTTTCTGCTTGCAAATGAGGGCAAAAGTCCACGAGCCATAGCGGAAATACTGACCGAAGAAAAGGTTTTAATTCCTGCCGCATATGCAAAGGAATATCACCCAGAACAGTACAATGGGATTAAGTTTGCAGACCCTTATATTTGGGGCATATCTGCCATTAGAACGATTTTAAGCAGACAAGAATATCTTGGACATACTGTTTTGAGAAAGTCGGTCAGCACCAATTTTAAATTGCATAAGAGAAAGACTACCGATGAAGATGAGCAGTATGTGTTTTATAACACCCACGAGCCTATCATATCGCAAGAACTTTGGGACAGCGTTCAGAAGCGAAAGAAACGAGTGAACAGAGCTGCGGCAAGAGGTACACATACCAACCGATTAAGCGGTTATCTGTACTGTGCCGACTGTGGCAGAAGATTGACCTTGCAGACACATTACAGCAAAAAAGACCGCTCCTTGCAGTATTCGTACCGTTGCGGTGGTTATGCGAGCAGGGTAAATTCCTGTACTGCTCATTCAATAAGTGCTGATAATGTTGAAGCCTTGATATTATCGGCAGTTAAACGCTTTTCAAAATTCGTTCTGAATGACGAAAAAGCCTTTGCTTTGGAACTGCAATCCCTTTGGAAAGACAAGCAGGAGGAAAAGCCGAAGCACAATCAATCGGAGTTGAAACGCTGTCAGAAACGCTATGACGAACTCTCTACGCTCATTCGTGGCTTGTATGAAAATCTTATATCGGGATTGTTACCCGAAAGACAATACAAGCAACTGATGAATCAGTATGACGATGAACAGGCTGAATTGGAAGCGAAAATAGAAACGATGAAAAAGGAACTTTCCGAAGAAAAAGACAGCACTATGGATATTCAGCATTTTGTTTCGCTGATACGCAAGTATAAAAATCCTACGGAAGTTTCCGATTTGATGTTTACCGAACTCATTGACAAGATTGTGGTGTATGAATACGAGGGTGTAGGTAAAGCAAGAACGCAAAAGGTTGACATTTATTTCAATTATGTCGGACAAGTCGATATTGCCTACACCGAGGAAAAACTTGCCGAGATAAAAGAGCAGGAAGAACAGGAAGAAAAGAAGCGATTGGAGAAACAGCGTCAGCGTGAAAAAGCCTATCGAGAGAAGCGAAAGGCGAAAAAACTTGCTGAAAACGGTGGCGAAATCGTCAAAACAAAGGTATGTCCTCATTGCCAGACAGAGTTTGTCCCTACAAGCAATCGACAGGTATTCTGTTCAAAGGATTGTTGTTATCAGGCAAGGCAGGATAAGACGAAAGCCGACAGAGAAGCGGAAAAAGGCGATCACTATTACCGTCAGCGTGTATGTGCTGTGTGTGGTAGTACCTACTGGCCTACACACAGTCAGCAGAAATTCTGCTCCGAGGAATGTAAAAAGGTAAACCACAACAAGAAAACCTTGGATTTTTACCACAAGAAGCAAAAGGAGGAAGCACTATGCAAAGATTTATTACAGACGAAAGAACAGGTATCCGATACGAACTCATCGGAGATTACTATTATCCCTGCCTGACAGTAGAGGAAAGTCCTCCCCTTTCAAAATATGGACGGTTGCGGCAACGATATTTGGGGGAACATAAGCGTGTGCTATATTTTAATCTGCTGACAAGCAGAAAGTTATATGAACACCTTGCCGAAATTGATACTTCGGCTCGTGATATGGCGGAATATCTGATAAAGGAAATGGCAAAGAAGCAGGGTGTAACGGAAGAACTGAAAGCAACGGATATGATGAGATGGATAGGATTGATGAATAACATTCGAGCCTGTGCCGATGAGATTGTATTGAATGATATTGTGTATTCCTAACGGATACCAACCGAAGAAGAACTGCTGTCAAACCAATGGCAGTTTTTCTTTTTCGGCAAGTATTCAAGAAGTCATTAAGTCGTGAGTATAATCGAAGTGGTAGAAAAGTTACCTATTATATCGGTTGTAACTTTTTTATGAACTCTATTGACAAGAAAACTTGGTATGTGTATAATTAAAATATGCAAAGAAAACTTGGCATGGAGGCGTTTTTATGAAAAAGGACGAAATCTTAAATGCAAGCAGAAAAGAACATCGCAATAAGGACTTGGCTGAAATGGAAGTGGTATATCAAGCCGGAAGTCACGCAAGCAAAGTTGGTGCTTTAGTGTGTTGTTTGCTTTCGCTGTTATCTTCTGTGCTTGCTCACACTATGATTTACAGTCCGTGGGTTATATACTTCAGCATTATTGCAACACAATGGTTAGTTCGTTTTATCAAAATGAAGCGAAAGAGTGATTTGGTCTTGACCGTTCTGTTTTTTGTGCTTTCCATTTTGGCATTTGTTGGATTTGTTAGCCATCTTTTAGAGGTGAGAATATGAAAGAACAATTACAACTGAAAAATCACTTAAAGGAAGTTCGCACAGAAGCAAATCTTTCTCAAGCTCAGCTTGCAGAAATGGTAGGGGTATCAAGAAATACCATTAGTTCTATTGAAACAGGACAGTTTAATCCAACTGCAAAATTGGCTCTAATTCTTTGTATTGCATTGGACAAAAAATTTGAGGAACTATTCTATTTTTAGGAGGTCATTATGGAAAATATTATAATGTTGATTTTGGGAGTGTTCATATCTGTTGTGGGAATTGTAAATATCAAAGGCAATATCAGCACAATTCACTCTTATAACAGGCGAAAAGTAAAGGAAGAAGATATACCAAAGTATGGAAAAACAGTCGGCACAGGAACGCTGATTATAGGAATATCTCTTGTATTAGGTTTTATTGTTTCGTTTTGGAGTGAAATAATTATAGATTATATCATTCTTCCAGCAGTTATTGTCGGATTAGGCTTTATATTGTATGGACAGTTCAAATACAATAAAGGAATTTTTTGAGAATCAGGGAGGTATAAAGATGGAATTGAACACAATATCAGGTCTGGCGATAGCGGGAGTTATCTGCTCCGTTGTCCTCTCGATGGGGGTACCGATTGCTTTGTTCATTGCAGGAAGGGTGAAGCTTAAGGCAAGGATTTCCTCGTTCTTTATCGGAGCAGGAACCTATCTGCTGTTTGCCATGCTGTTGGAGCAGCTGCTGCATGTTCTTGTCATTCAGTTCTGCGGACTGAACGCACAGAGCAGGCCATGGCTTTACTATGTGTACGCGGCTTTGGCTGCAGCGGTTTTTGAAGAGACCGGAAGACTGATTGCCATGAAGTTCTGGATGAAGAAATGGCTGGATTTTCCAAATGCACTGATGTATGGAATCGGGCATGGCGGTGTGGAGGCCATTCTGCTCGGAGGACTCTCCGGAATCAGCAATCTTGTGTCCATGCTGATGATCAACAGCGGAGCCATGCAGAATACGCTGGCGGCACTTCCTGCTGAGTCTGCAAACCAGACCGTGTCACAGCTGTCGGCCCTATGGACAACACCGGCACCACTCTTTTTTGTAAGCGGAATCGAAAGAATCAGTGCCATCATTCTGCATATCGGGTTGTCACTGCTGATCTACCGGGCGGTAAAGGCAGGCAAATGCAGGACAGCGGCTTTTACAGCGGTTCTTGCATATGGGATTCATTTTATCGTGGACTTCTTTGCCGTGGCAGGTCCGGCGCTTCTTCCCATCTATGTGATTGAAATTGGTGTCTTTGTGATGGCAGCCGGAACTCTTGTTATGGCGCTGAAGATGGGAAGGATGGAAGAACTGTGAATTCCAGTTTTCTGCTATCATAAAACAGAATATATCTGACAGAACGCACCGTAGAAATACGGTGTTTTTTGTTACCCCAAACCCACAATTTCATACACAACCACAGGTTAGTACAAATACCTTATGTGCGTTTTTGAAAGGCTTAGAAAGGGATATTTACCCCGATTTTCGCCCCGAGAAATGACACAAATAAGGCTGAATGTATCTTCTCTGTGGTTTTTATATTTTCGGCAGGAAAGGAGGATTGCTTGCTATGCCGAGAATGAGCAAGAAGCGGAAACAAGAGTGGGCGTTGTTTCTGAATGATCGAAACCGCATTACCTACAACGAACTTTGCAGAAAATGCAGGAATGACTGTAAGCAGAGTTTCCGCTGTATTGTGGTGCTTTGCCCGAAATATTTATCGAAAAGGAGAACAAAGAAAAATGATTGAAAATGAAATGACTGTCAGCGTGCCTCTTGAAGTTGTCAAGGCGAGTGAAATCGAGCCGAAAGAAGTGAAATGGCTATGGTATCCATATATTCCGGTTGGCAAGGTTACGCTGTTGCAGGGCGATCCCGGCGATGGAAAAAGCAAGCTAATGCTTTCCATTGCCGCCCTGCTCTCAAAGGGCGAACCTCTGCCCTTTACCGAAACGGAAGAAAACGAGTCTATGACTATCATCTATCAGACAACGGAAGATGACGCCGATGATACGGTAGTCCCTCGCTTCAATTCGGCTGGTGGGAACGGAGAAAACCTCATCTTCATCAAGGAAGATGAAAAATCTTTGTCCTTTGGGGATAACCGTATTCGTGAAGCGATTGAGATGTACCACGCAAAACTTTTAATTCTTGACCCGATGAGTTCCTATATCGGAGAAAGTTGTTCGATGAACAATGCCAACGAAACACGAGCCGAGTTTAATCATCTGATAGCGGTTGCGAAAGATACAGGCTGTGCGATTGTGATTATTGCTCATATGAACAAGATGAGAGATACCAATCCCCTTTACCGTACTAACGGTTCGATTGACATTGCGGGTGCTGCAAGAAGTATTCTTGCAATCACACGCACACCGAACAAGGAAGTACCTGCGGAAAGATATTTGGTGCAGGTAAAATCCAACCTTGCCCCGACAGGCTCTGCCATTCTGTTTGAAGTATCTGAGAAAGGTGTGGACTTTATTTCCGAAATGGAAATGACAGCGGAAGAAGCGTTCCAATCCCTCGCCCCGAAAATCGGCAGACCCAACGATAAGGAAGTCAAGGCGAAAGCATTTCTGATTGAAATGCTGAAAGACGGAGAAATGCTTTCTTCGAATTGTGAAGAAAAACTTGAAGCCGCAGGGTTCAGGAAATCGACCATTAAAAAGGCAAAGAAGAACGCAGGAGTTATCTCCCGAAAGAAAGGTTTTCTGTGGTACTGGTCTTTGCCGATGAGCGATATACCGAGAGAATAAATGTAGGCTGTCTGCTGATGGGACAGTCTGTTTTTATGATTGAGGTATCAAAGGAGGTCAAGGGGGAACACCCTTGCCCACGACATCTTTGCAGACGAAGTCTGAAAGTGTCATAGTGGGTTACACACATTCAAAGAATGTTGTGTAATGGCTTCGCCCTGCCGAGAAAGGAGAGCAAAAATGGCGAAAAACAACAAGGCGGATATGAGTTGTGCAAGGGTTAAAAAGTACACCGCTTCTGATGTGAGCAAGGCAGAAAGACACAACGAACGCAAGAATGAAACCTATGAAAATATGAAAGTGATTGAGGAACGCATACCTTATAATGTGCATTTCAAAAAGCCTTTTACTCCGACCTATATGGAGCAATTAAAGCAGATGGAAGCTGACGGTATGGTGTCGCTTCGTGGATTGAGAAAAGACGCAACGCTCTTTAACGAGATTGTGATTGATGTGAACACGATGTACTTCGAGCGTAACGGTGGCTACGAATATGCAAAGCAGTTTTATGAGGAAGCGTTCCATTTCATTGAGGAAAAATTCGGTGCTGAAAATGTAATATCGGCAGTAATGCACGATGATGAAATCAATATAGCGGCAACCGAGGAACTTGGGAAAAAGGTGTACCACTATCATCTTCATGCTATGGTTCTGCCTGTGGTGGAGAAAGAAATCCTATGGAGCAAGCGTTGCAAAGATGAAAAACTGCGAGGAACGGTTAAGGAAGTAGTCAATCAGATTAGCCATTCAAAGAAATGGAAATCGGATATTCCGCTGACCGATGAAAAAGGAAATCCACTTCTTAGAAAAAATGGGAAACCGATGTTCCGAGCTTCATACAGCATACTGCAAGACGAATTGTTTAATTATATGACGGAGCGAGGATTCAAAGGCTTTCAGCGTGGCGAATATGGAAGTACCGCCGAACATCTTACTTCCCTACAATATCAAATCAAGCAGGACAAGGAACGATTGGAGAAGTTGCAGAAGCGTATTCAGCGTGAACAGATGAAGTATGAGCCTGCCCGTAATGTTTCCAAAACCTATAACGAGATTGACAGTATGGGGCAGAAAACAATCACGGGTAAAATGGCAATCTCCAAAGAGGATTATTCTCAACTGACTGCCCTTGCCAAAGAGGGCATTACCAGTCGTGCAGAAATCAGCGAATTAGAACAGAATGCAAACTATTACCGACAGAAATATTTTGACTGTGCAAACGCACTCGAAAGAATGAAAACTAAATACAACGAACTGAAAGAAAAGTGCGGACCTTTTCTTCAAGCGTTGGAGCATTTCCCCGAAGTTGCTAAACTTTTTACCGAAAAAGTGAAGCAACTTTTTTCTTTTAAGGAAGCGCAGGAACGAGCCGAAAAAGAAGCAAGGGAAAAAGAACGACAGGAGCGTATCAAGGCTCGCAGGAGTAAGCGTGGTATGGAAAGATAACCTTTTCCATTATACTCACGACTTAATAACTTCTTGAACTATTGAAAATCTGCGGTTATTGGGTGTTCCAATATGAATGCCCCACAATCAAATCTTATGAAAGAGAGGAGCGGACTATATGAAAGAACAGAAACATTCTTATTCGCAACGCATAGGAAAAACAACATTCATCGTAAATGTAAAGCAGTCCGAAAGTGCCAAAAAGCCTTTGAATACGGTGTTTCAAGACATCTGCAAGCACGAGGTTTTGGGCGATTTCTTTACGGACAAATCATTTAATTTAGAAAATCCACAAAAAGTATCTTGACAAACTCGACCCCGAAGGAACAGGATATCGAGCAAAATCAAGATTCGCCAGATTCTATAATATCCCGGAACTGATGAATATGTTTAAGAAAATTGCTGATATTAAGACTTCCGATCAATTAAAACTCCCTGTGCCGGAAGCAGAATATGAAACTGTAGTATTGAAGCCAACCGATCAGCAGAAAGAGATTGTAGAAAGTCTTGGTGAACGTGCAGAAGTAGTAAGGAATGGCGGTGTGGATGCAAGTGTGGATAACATGCTGAGAATTACCAATGATGGTAGAAAACTTGCATTAGATCAGCGACTGGTCAATGATTTACTGCCGGATGATCCAGGAAGTAAAGTATCTATTTGTGCAGAAAAGAGTTATGAAATTTGGAAAGACACAGCAGCACAGAAATCAGCACAGTTGATTTTCTGTGATTTGAGCACACCGAAAGGCGATGGCAGTTTCAATGTTTATGATGACTTGAAGAAGAAACTGATGGAGAAAGGTGTACCGGAAAAAGAGATTGCTTTTATTCATGATGCAAATACAGAAGGTATCATTGACCAGGAAGAAGCATTGAAATTATACGATGTCGGAGCAGATATCTATCTGAACACTAATTTTTCGTCACCAATCTATGTCACGGAACGCATGGAAATCGAACGAGGACCGGAGCATTATCAGATGTCCATGGCAGAACGGGAGCGTTTCCGTAACCTGGAATGGGAAATGCAGAAATATCCACAGATTCAGTCTTTGAAAGAGGCAAACTTGTTGTTAGGAACAAGGCGAACCTTTGGTATTTATCAGATCAAGGACGATTCACCGGGCGAAAACTATGCATTTATGAATATGAGTTTTATTGAAAGTCATGGTATGCAGATAAAAAAAGAAGATTATAAGCTGGTCTATGTTGGCGAATTACTGGGAAATATGTCACTGGATGATATTTTTGAAAGATTTAATATTGATAGACCGAAAGATTTCCGTGGGCATTCCCTGTCAGTCAGTGATATCGTAGTTCTGAATGATGGGGAAAAAGTAACAGCTCATTTTGTAGACAGTATCAGTTTTGAACAGCTAGATTCTTTCCTGAATCTGGAAGAACAGGTTCTTAGTGAACTGGCATATGAGGTAGGAGAACGTTACTTTGCTATTCAGAGAACAGAAGAAGGATATGATTATTCCTTTTACGATGAAGATTTCCGCCTGATGGATAGTGGCGTCTATGAAAATGATGAAATTTCTATTGAAGAAGCGGCAGAGGAACTTCTGGAAGACGAAGGCTGGACTGGAGAACGCATCCGTGGGGATTATGATCAGTTGATGGAAAAAGTGGAAGAAATGGATGAGGTTGTAATGGCAGAGATTCAGAAAAGCCAGGGCGAATATAAGCCTTTGGCAAAGGTGGAGGAACTGGAAGAGGCGAATTATAACATGATTGATAACGTCCTCAACAATATGCCACCGAAGAAAGAGCCTTATCTGGAATACTTTGCCACAGAATGCGATGAGTTCCATGACATGGGAGCTTATGAAAAAAGTACAGATGTTAATCAGATAGCTGCAGTCTATAAAAAATATAGGGAGAATCCAGAAACTGCGTATCTGGGATGCTCGATGGGAATTATCTATCGTGATCCGGAAGACCGTTACTACGATGATGCTGAATTTGCAATCGTAAAAGGAAATACAGTACTTGGAAATCTGATGGATGATGTTCGGTTTTATGGAGAACTTGCACTGGTACGGGAAGGGATTGAGAAAATTCATGAAGCATTGCCGGACTATAAGTATGTACCGATGAGGGATGTTCGAGAAGCAATGTATCCAGAGAAGATGACCACAGAACAGCTGGCAGAGGCAATGGATGAGATTGCAGAAGCTTTTGATCCGTATGAGTATCGGGATAATGTTGAGATGGGAGAAAATACGGTACAGGAAGTAATGTTGGATTTACAAAGCGGTAATATTCATTATTATGTTTCTTACTTGAAGGATATTGTAGACGAAGAATGCGACCAGTCTGTGCGTGCAGGTGTATTGATGGAAAGACTGAAAGCTTATGAACCGGAACTTCCCAAAGGTATGGAACCAATGGTGTATGTAAACTTCTGTGAAGAGAGTAATTTCATGAATCCAAGATGTCAGAAGTTATCCGAGTTGGATGCAAAAACAGCAGAAATGGATAAAGAATGGTATACAAAACGTGATCCGAAGACAGAGGAACCTACAAAAATCGCAAAGATATATGTGACGGTATATTATGCGGAAAAAGGCGAACAGATGCTGCATCATTTCAAGAAATCAATGGATATTGGAAATGGACATGGCGGTATTGTGAGTCAGTTAAAGTATGATAATGAAATGAAGCTTACAGATGAGTATTGGATCAATTACCAGAAAGGCAAAGGAAGTGAAGAGTTCCAAAAGTATATGTAAGATCTGATGGATATGCAGAATCATGTACTGCCGTATTTGCAGAGCTTTTGCAGTCTGGAAGAAAAAGGTGTGAAGGAGAGACGAGAACAGCAGGTGGCAGAGAAAAATGAGAGCAGAGAAGCTGTGCCGAGAGCTGGTGTTGAAATAAATACAGCAGTTAAGGACGCAGGGAAAGCTGAAAGAAAGGCAGTAGCACAGAAAAAGACAATGCCAGAAAAAGAAAAGAAACCGTCAATCCATGAATGCTTGGAAATCAATAAGAGAATCATCCAGGAAAAGCAGGGAAAAGATAAGCCGGAGAGAGGAGCTGATTTGGGTGTAAGGACAGTGTAGTATAAGCACAATGAGTCGGAGGTCACGGATGATAACGTGGCTTCCGGCTTTTTTGTTTTGAATATTTCTGGCAGAAAGAGGAGGTGTTCTGTTCATAGATGAAGCGTATGCTATGAAGAGTGACACAGCTATTACAGTGCTGCTTCAGGAAATGGAAAATCAAAGAGAAAATGTGATTGTCATTCTTGCAGGATACAATGAAAGAATGAAAGTATTTATGAAGAGAAATGAAGGATTGAAAAGCAGAATACCATATTGAATTGATTTTCCAGATTACACAACAGAGGAACTTACAGATATTTTTAAGCTGATGATCCATGAAAAAGGATTCTGTGTGACAGATGACGCAATCAAAGAGGCGCATTATATCTTTGAAAAAGTTAGAAATATCGATGATTTTGGGAATAGAAGATATGTACGTAATTTGATGGAACGTGCGGTTAGACAGCAATCCGTAAGATTACTTTCACAAAGAAGAAATCTGGGTGATATTCAAAAGGATGAACTCTTTCAGATTACGAAAGAGGATATCCAGATGCTTGGAGAGGGAGAAAAGAAGGAGAGAAAACCGGAAACGGCTAGAAAAGAATTAGATGACATGATCGGTTTAGCTTCTGTTAAAACAGTGATTCATAAAGCGATTGCCAAACATAAGATAAACAAGCTTTGTATGGATAAAGGTCTTCGAATGGAAAAATCTTCTTTACATATGGTCTTTACAGGAAATCCGGGGACAGCTAAAACCACAGTAGCCAGGCTATTTGCAGAAATTATGAAAGATGAGAAAGTATTATCGACAGGCGTGTTTGTAGAAGTGGGGCGTGCAGATCTTGTTGGTGATCATGTAGGCGCTACAGCACCATTAGTTAAGAAAAAGTTTAAAGAAGCACAAGGAGGAGTCCTTTTTATTGATGAGGCTTATTCACTGTGTGACGGCTATGACAATGGATTTGGCGATGAGGCAATCAATACGATCGTTCAGGAGATGGAAAATCATAGGGATAATGTGATTGTAATCTTTGCCGGTTATCCGGAACCAATGAAGGCGTTTCTTGACAGAAATCCGGGTATGCGTTCCAGAATTGCATTTAGCGTAGAATTTGATGATTACACTGTTGAGGAACTTTGTGAGATTACAAAATTGATGCTTTCAAGAAAACAAATGACAATCACAGAGGCAGGAATGAAAAAGTTAAAAAAGAATTTCGAGAGCGTAAAAGATAGCAGAGACTATGGAAATGGAAGATTTGCGAGAAAAATGTTGGAGAATCTTATGACCTGGCAGTACAATGGCAGCAAGTCAACCATTGATGAGTTTCGGACATTGAGCCGGGAAATGCAATATGAAGTGATTGATTTTATAAAAGACTTTATGATTTACGAAGAACTGACAGTTAATGGAAAAAACTATTTATTAGTTCACGGAGGATTGGGAAATTACTATCCGGGAAAAGATATTGAAGAATATTCCTTAAAAGAATTGATATGGGACAGGGCTGAGTATGATATCCAATATTTTGAAGATACATACGTGGTAACAGGACATACACCGACACAAGGAATTATGGGGAATCCAAAACCGGGTTATGTATACAGGGAGAATCATCATATTGCGATTGATTGTGGCTGTAATCGAAGAAATGGACGTTTGGCTGCAGTTTGTCTAGATACAGGACGGGAATATTATGTTGAAAATAAGGTGGGAAAACGAAATGATTGATTTACAATATGCGAAGAAAGCTTTTGAAAACTATTTGAATGATTATGACCAAAAAAATGAAAAGATAAAGTTGAAGATTGTGCATACTCATGGAGTGATGGAATGCAGTAAAAAAATTACAGAAGATATGAAACTGTCCGCAGAGGATTGTGAGCTCGCTCAGATTATTGGATTGTTACATGATATTGGAAGATTTGAACAATTGAAATGTTACAACAGTTTTGAACCGGGAACGATGGATCATGCAGCATTCGGTGTGAGAATTTTATTTGAGGAGAGACTGATTCGGCGTTTTGTCGAAGAAAATAAGTGGGATGAAATTATAAAAACAGCAATAGGACATCATAGTGATTACTGCTTAAAAGGAATTACGAATGAGCGAGAATTGATGCATGCTCAAATCATACGTGATGCAGATAAACTTGACAATTGCAGAGTGAAGCTCGAAACAGCAATTGATATTCTCATGGGAGTTACTGCAGAATAGGTAGGAATGTCAGAAATTACGCCAGAAGTTATGCGGCAATTCAAAAATCATAAATCAGTTCTATTAGAGACAAGAAAGACAAAGATGGATTATTGGATATCTTATCTTGCATATTTTTATGATATAAATTTTAAAGCGACATATGAAAGTATAAGAGATAACCATTATGTGGATAAAATTATAGGAAGGATTCCGTATACAAATCCAGATACTGGAAAACAGATGGAACAAATAAGAAACGAAATGAATCTATATATTCAAAACGCTATAAATGAGAATGGAAATTACAGATAAATATAATTGAGATTTTGAAGGCGATTTACAATTTTCAGCATAGTGAACAGAAGATGAATAATATATGTAAGGTGGTAGGAAATGGCTTATTACATAACAGGAGATTGCCATGCACATTTTGATAAGTTAATCTGGTTGGCAAGATTCAATAAAGAACTTGGAAAAGAGGATGTGATCATTTTATTGGGGGATGTCGGATTAAACTATTTTGGGGCTGACAAAGATCGGGAGAAAAAAATACTTGCGGATTTTCCAAATTATTTCCTGTGTATTCATGGAAATCATGAGGAAAGACCTTATCATATACAAACTTACAGAACACAAATTTGATTAGATTATTCGAAATGGTATTTCGGACATTATCATGACAATATTCAATATACAGATGCTCAACTACTGTATGAAGAAATCAAAGAGTTAGGAGAAGCAGATTCTGTTCAGAAAGTAGGAAGACCAAGGTACAGAGTAGGAGAAATGGTGTATTTTACCTTTGGAAAAGAGGACGCAAGGGAAGGATACGAAACGGATTACCATGGTTTGAATCAGAACAGCCGGATGAAGTGATAAAAGAATATGTGGAACAGCAGTTGGATAAAGCCAAGTGGAATGTGGATATCGTACTCTCGCATACAGTACCGATTGAAGCGGAACCCGTGTGGGCGTTTATTCCAGGGCTTGATCAATCAGCAGTGGACAAGACAACGGAAAAATGGCTACAGAAGATTTATGACAGGTTAGATTTCACAGAGTGGTATGCAGGACATTACCATGTAGAAAGTGAGGAGTGTGGAATACGAATTATGTATGAAGATTATGATGAAATTTGTGCTGAAAAGGAAAAGTTTTGAATATCATAGCAAATAAACTCATGCTAAAGGGGAAAGAGTATGCGATCAGCTTTTTAGATGGCGGTGGATGATGACATCCTTGTAAAGAATCCATTCGGATTTCAGCTTGCCGGAGTATTGGTAAATGACGCAGTCACAAGAGAGGCAATTTCCAAAAACCAGATGAGAAAGTTCCTAAAGTTTGTGCATGACGATGTGGTGTACTGTAAATATTATGAAGTGGTGTACATACTCTTTCATACGGGAACGCGAATATCAGAATTTTGTGGACTGACGCTGAAGAACATTGATCTTGAGAACAGAACCGTAAATATCGACCACCAGTTGCAGAGAACATCGGATATGCGATATATCATAGAAACCACAAAGACTGATGCCGGAACAAGGGCACTGCCAATAACAGAAGGATGTAGCAGAAATGTTTCAGGCAATTATCGAGGACAGGAATGCTCCAAAAGTGGAAAAATCCATTGATGGCTACAGTGGGTTCCTTTTCTATGATGATAATGGAATGCCCCTTGTGGCAATGCACTGGCAGCACCAATTTAATCATATGGTCGGCAGATACAACGATATCTACCGGGTACAGATGCCAAATATTACACCGCATGTGTGCCGCCATACCTACTGCTCGAACATGGCAAAATCGGGAATAAATCCGAAGACTCTTCAATGTTTGATGGGACATTCGGACATAGCAGTAACTTTGAATGTCTATAACCATGTTGGACTTGAAGATGCGGAGAAGGAACTTCACAAGATGCAGAGTATGGAAGATGCTAGAAAAGAGATGGGACTTTCAGATAAGGATGATAGACCATTAAAACAGAATATGTTCAAAGTAGTGTAGTGAGTTATAAAATTAGCACTTAGGCAGAAATTAATATGATACCTCTGAAGTAGACAAGGTAAATAACCAAAATCTACTTTGGAGGTATTTTTATGGGAAGAAAACCCAAGTGTACGGTTGAAGAAAAAATTTCTGCTGTCGAGGATTATCTGAATGGAATACGTTCTGTCTCTGAAATTATGGTAGATTTATCTATAAAAAGTACACGAACTATAAGAGACTGGATACTGGCATATCAAAGTGGGGGAATAAAAGCCCTCTGCTCTGTTACAGCTAACCATTCCTATTCCAGTGAATTTAAAATTGAAATGGTTCGGAAGTATATCAACGGGGAAGGATCGGTTACCGATTTATGCGCCAGATATGGAATTCCTGCACATGCAACACTACAAAAATGGATTTCGTTGTATAATGCCAATAGAGAACTTAGGGATTATGATCCCAAGAGGGAGGTCTATATGGCAGAAGCACGAAGAAAGACAACGTTAGCTGAACGTAAGGAAATCGTTGAATACTGTATTACCCATAACCGTGATTATAAAGGAACAGCTTCTCTATATGATGTTTCTTATAGCCAGGTGTACTCATGGGTCAGAAAATATGATGCTGTTGGGGAAGATGGACTGTCCGATAAACGCGGGCACCACAAAACGGATGATGAAGTCGATGAACTGGAACGGCTGCGCCGGGAGAACCTGCGACTAAAGCGCCAGCTTGAAGAAAAAGATATGGTGGTGGAACTGTTAAAAAAAGTGAAGGAATTCGAAGGAATGTGAGGCTTGGAAAACTACGGTTTGAATCAAAATATCAGGCAATAAAATATTTTTACGAAAAAAAGCAATGGAGTGTCAACTGGATGTGCAAACAATTGGGCATATCACACGCTGCTTACTATAAATGGCTACACCGGACAATTCCAGAGCAGGAATCCGAGAACACAAAACTGGCAGAACTGATAAAGGAGTATGACGAGCGGTTCGGACATATCTTGGGATACAGGCGGATGACAAGCTGGATCAACCATTTCAATCACACCAGCTACAGCAAGAACAGGGTTCACAGAATCATGAGGAAGCTGGGAATTCATTCTATTATCCGTAAAAAGAAGAAGAAATACCAGTCGTCCAGACCGGAGACAACAGCGGAAAATAAGCTGAAGAGGGAATTCAATGCAACGAAACCTAATGAGAAATGGGCTACGGATGTTACGGAATTCAAGGTTCCTGAGACTGGCAGGAAACTATATCTCAGTGTCATCATTGATCTATATGATCGCTTTCCAGTTGCGTATGTCATAAGCGGAAGAAATGACAATAAGCTCGTGTTTGACACATACGATAAGGCTCTCAAAGATAATCCGGATGCCAGGCCGATTTTTCATTCTGACAGAGGTTTTCAGTACACGAGCAGAATATTTCAGAAAAGGCTTCGAGAACAAGGCATGGAACAGTCTATGTCCCGTGTTGGACACTGCATTGATAATGGTCCTACTGAAGGATTATGGGGGATTATCAAATCAGAGATGTATTGTATGTATAAGATAACCGACGAGATATCTTTACGTTCGGCAATCGACAAATATATAAAATTTTATGCCGAAGAAAGACTGCAGGAAAGATTCCATTGCAAAACGCCACTGGAAGTACGAAGCGAAGCATTATCAGCGGAAACCCCGATACAATATCCGATTGCTGAGAACAAAAGAATAGAAGCATACAAAGCAAAATGGTGTGCATAAACGTCTCATAACATAAATATCCGCCACACTGAGTCAAATGTGGCGGATATCTATAAACTTATTTTAGATTTTTTACTTGTCTACTTGACAGGGGGCTGATCAAATGTCTAGGTGCCTTTTGGTGTTAGCGCCACTTAACGATTGTGGGTGTCAAAACACCCGTTTAGTGATATAATGAACTTCGTATATTCATTTAAATGGAGGTGCTTATCATGGCAGTCCCAAAAGTTGACGGACAATTTATAGCAGAGGCTATTAAATATATTGATGAGAATGGAGTTCCTTGGCACAATACAAGTACCAAGTATGAGTTTGTATGGGAAAACGGTAATACCTATCCACCAAAGTATGTCATCGCAGTAGCAAATCATTTGCAGAATGGTGCAGAGATAGATGTATCTGGATATAATGCTGTCGAAGCAAAAAACTATCTTATTGCAAAAGGATATGAGATTCAGATTAAGCAGACAAAATACGAAATTACTATAACATCAGATTCTGTTACTTCTACTGATGATTCATTCACTATGGATAATATTAGTGCAGGAGATGTGTTCAAGCCTTTGGATGCATCATTTGTTGCTGTCGATGGAACTGTTATCAAAAGAAATTATGGGAAAGGTGAGAGACGGAATACAAACCAAACTTTACCACGTATTGCGTTTCAAATTTATGAAAAACAGATTGCAGCCTTGCCAGTAGAAGAAAAAGAACAGTTTCCAATTTGTCAATACGCTCCAGATAAGGAAATGATTCGTGGAATTTATTACAGCAAGGACGAAGCAAAAGCACACAATATAAATCCGTTCAATACAATGTCGTATGATTATGATGATGGTAGACAGTTTGTAATTTATTCATGGAATATCTTTACAACTCTTAGATTTGTTCAGGAGTGTTTGACACGTTTCGGTAATCCGGGAGATTCCTTCAAATTGGTTTATCGTGAGAAGGACGAGAAGGAAAATGCAGAGGAAGAGGCAGCAGTTGTAGAGGAAGTAAAACCAGCAGAATTTAATGGCTATCTGAATCCATATTCTACTATGCTTGTGGAATCTAAGAACATTATATTCCGAGGTGCTCCAGGAACTGGAAAGACTTATCTTGCAAAAGAAATTGCTACTGACATTATTAGCAATGGATATTTTAATGATTATACGATGCTTACAGATGAGCAAAAGCAACAGGTAGAGTTTGTCCAATTTCACCCAAGTTATGACTATTCGGATTTCGTAGAAGGACTCCGTCCAAAGACGAATGAAGATGGTTCTATGGGTTTTGAATTGCAGGATGGCGTGTTTAAGAAATTCGTGGATAAGGCTAGAAGAAACTATGAGAATTCTAAAAAGTCCACAGAGGTCATTGCAAATGAATTATCTGTTCAAGAAGCAATGAAAGAGTTCTTTGATGATGTGGACACAGGAAATAACACATTCAAGACTAAAACGGGTACAGAATTTACAATCACAGATGTCGATGATGAGCATATTTATCTTTCAATACCACAAAATGCATCCATCAACAGTATCCGATTGAATATTTCTGAAATTAGACAGATGTTAGAGTCTGGAAGAGAATTTAACAAATTAAAAGATATTACAGAATTTTTCAATATCAATTTTACACAGCAGAGATATTCCTACAATCTTGTTATTTTTAACGAGATTCAGAAAAAGAAAAAGGCTGCAAAGATTATAAGACAGGAAGAGTTGAAGAAATATGTATTCATCATTGATGAGATAAATCGTGGTGAGATATCTAAGATTTTCGGAGAGTTGTTCTTTGCTGTTGATCCAGGATACAGAGGTGTGGCAGGAGAGGTTTCCACCCAGTATGCAAACCTTCATGCTGATAGCAATGAAAAATTCTATATCCCAGACAACGTTTATATTATTGGTACGATGAATGATATTGACAGATCTGTAGACAGCTTTGATTTCGCTATGAGACGAAGATTCCGTTTTGTGGAGCTTCGTGCAGATGAGCGCCTTGAGATGCTTGATAACTTGAACAACGAAGAGAAAGAGGCTGAGGCAATTGCCAGAATGTCAGCTTTGAATGTGGAAATTGCAGCAACAGAAGGTCTGAATGAAAACTATCAGATTGGTGCATCCTATTTCTTGAAGCTGAAGAATATTGACTTTGACCAGTTATGGTCAGATTATCTACATCCGTTGTTACAGGAATATATAAATGGTATGTATGATGAAGAAGGTATTATGGAGCGATTTAAGAAAGCATATAACCAAGGGAAGTCGGATGGAGTTGATGTAGATGAGTCGAATTAAAATAAAAGATAATTCGAGAATACCTAAGGCGTCATTGTCTGGCATATCACTTCTGACAAGCAAAATTGCAGATAAAACTTTGGAGCAGTTGGAGAATGAAGGGATATTTGTATTCCCGGAAATTCTTAGAGATGCAGATGATATCACAAAAGACCAGATGATTTTACAGAGTGTAAACAATTATTATTTGTCAAGCAATGTCATGGGCTTCATGGGACTTGGAGATGAGAAGCTCATAGTTGAATCAAGATTTAGTGGTAACGGGCAGGACTTCCTGTTTCAATATTTGCTTGAGAGAGTATTTGATGTCCCGAATATTGTGGATTTGGAAACAGATGCGAACAATGATGATTGTGTTTTCAATCTGCTTGTTTTTATCTTCCCACATTACTTAAAGAGTGTCATGCGTAAGGGTGTCTTTAAGACTTATGTGAGAAAAACATACAATGACAGCAATGTTAAGGGAACGATAGATATAGCGAGACACATTGTTAAGAATACACCATTTGTTGGTAATGTAGCATATTCGCAGAGGGAGTATTCCTTTGATAATGATTTGATGGAATTAATCCGTCATACGGTGGAGTTTATCAAACATAAGTCATACGGACATAAACTGCTTGCACAGGCTAAGGATGAGGTCAAGGATGTTGTAGCGGCCACTCCTAACTACGAGATGTGTAACCGACAGAAGATTATCGATGCAAATAAGACCAATACCATTAGACACGCATATTACCGAGAATATTGTGAACTGCAGAGCTTGTGTCTACTTATCTTACAGCATCAGAAACATCAGATTGGAATGGGAAGCAAGAAGGTATATGGATTGCTCTTTGATGGCGCATGGCTCTGGGAAGAGTATATGAATTCAATTGTGGACGAGATTTTCTATCATCCGATGAACAAAGCTACAAAAGGTTTTCAGCGTTTGTTTGACCATAATCGCGGACTTATCTACCCGGACTTCATCAGCAGAGACTCAGAGGCACGAGTGATTGCAGATGCGAAGTACAAACCGATTGATAATATTGGAAACAAGGACTATCTGCAGGTATTGGCATATATGTTCCGATTTGATGCCAAGAAGGGATTTTATTTTTATCCTGAAATGGGAGAGGAAGAAGATGCTGTTATGTGGCTCAATCGTGGTTCGACTTATGAGAAGAATGTAGAGGCACGAGAGGATATTTGTCTCATCAAGCACGGATTTCAGATTCCGACCGGGATAGATGTATATAGTGTTTTCACAGAGCAGATGCGATGTAATGAAATCAAATTCCTTGATGGAATTTTAACGTCCGTGAAATAGGAAAAATATACCTTTTAACGATGCACCCCCTCGGTTTAGAAATACTCCAAAGGGGGTGCAAAATCCAGAGTAGTAATCCCGAAAATTTTGACTACGATTTTACTACGAATGAGGGGTGTGAATTGCACTGTTTTGCCGTATTTTGCAAAATCGGCACTTAAAATGTAACTTTTATAAATAGAAGAAACAAGTCGGCAAAATGCCCCAAAACACGGCATTTCTCGGCTTTTTATGATAGGAGAATTTTATGATAAGAGTTTTATTCATCTGCCACGGCAATATATGTCGTTCAACTTTATCAGAGAGTGTATTTACTTATAAAGTAAAAGAATTAGGTTTGTCCGACAGATTCGTCATAGACAGTGCTGCAACCAGCACAGAAGAGATTGGAAATCCTCCTCACAGAGGCACAGTAAACAAATTAAGAGAAACAGGAATTCCATTAGTGCCTCATAGAGCAAAGCAGATTTCGTTGTCAGATTATGATAAGTTTGACTATATCATCGGAATGGATACTGCAAATATACGAAATTTGAACCGGATATTAAAGGGAGACCCAGAGGGAAAAGTGTACAAGTTTCTTTCTTTTGCAGGTTCGGGAAGAGATATAGCAGATCCATGGTATACAGGTGATTTTGATACAACGTACAATGATGTAATTGAGGGATGTGAAGGATTTTTAGAATATCTGAAACAAGAAAATAAAATCTGATTTAACCGAATCAAGTAAGTTTTCTGTTTCAATTGTAAAAAGCAATAAGTAGAGATGGGAATTTGCTGGTATCAGGTTGACTAAAAAAACAGGGAAAGTAAGAGTGGTTTTTGCTACTTACTTTCCCCGTTTGATTATTTCAATAATTCTTCTAAGTCAGCTTTTGGAACAACGCCAATGGATTTTTTGTAAACTTCTCCATCTTTGAAAACAACGATAGCTGGAATTCCTGCAATTCTATAGCGTGCTGCGAGTTCCGGTGCTTCATCTACGTTAACTTTTCCGACTTTGTAAGCACCGTTTGCTTCATTTGCCAGTTCCTCGACAATCGGAGCAAGCATTTTGCAAGGCATGCACCATACAGCCCAAAAATCAACTAAAACAGGAACATCAGAGTTTAAAACTTCTTCTTCAAAATTTTCATTGGTTAATGTAATTTCCATGAGTTACGTCTCCTTTATAAAGTTAGTAGAAATAAGAAAGTTATTTGGTATTTTTAATAAATTTTACTGCCTTTGTACCAGCCTGTGCGCCTTCGTACACGGCTTTCGCAATCTGCATCATACCTCCGGTGCAATCTCCGGCGGCAAAAAAGCCAGGAAGCATTGTGGAAGTATCTGTCTCAATCATAATATGATTGTCTTTTAAAATCAATCCTAATTTTTTGGCAATGTCGGTACTTCCGGCACTTCCAAGAGCAACAAATAATCCATCAATGTTAAGTTTTGAGCCGTCTTCAAAAGTAATCCATTCTAAGGAATTTTCTCCTCCAACGGAAAGCAGTTTCTTATGATTGACCTGAATGTTTCCAAGTACAGAGGAATCAAAAGTTTCAGTCAGTCCGTTGGTAAAGATAGTCACGGCTTTTGCAAGAGGTTCAAGAACTTTTGCTTCGTGAAGCGCATAGTCTCCGTTTCCAAGAATTCCAACATTTTTATTTCGGAAGAAGAAACCGTCACATACCGCACAATAACTGATGCCATTTCCTTCGTATTTTTTGGCTTCTTTTAAAGTAATCGGATTTCGTTTTGCACCGGTAGCAAGGATGATTGCCTGGCTTTCATAGGAATGAAAAGAAGTCTGAACTTGATAAACACCGTTATCATAAGCAATCGAAAGAAGTTCTTCTTCTGCAACAGGAATATTAAGTGCCTTAAGTTGAGAAAGACCGGTTTCGTATAATTTTTCACCGGAAATGGGAGTGGGAAGTCCGTAATAATTTTCAATTATGGAAGCCTTTTTTAAAGCACCAATTCCGTTATGAATGACCAGTGGTGTTACGCCAAGACGAATGGCATAAAGGGCTGCTGAAACTCCGGCAGGACCTGCACCAACAATGATAAGCTGTTCCATTTTTTCATCACATCCTTTTTTATAGAATTAATGTGTTTTGCTCATCTCTAATAATCGTAGTATCAAATAAAGAGAGATTGTTTCTATTTTACCACAAATTCCAATAAAAAACACGCAATATCAGAAAAAAACGAAAGAGAAAAAAGAAAAATTATATGTAAGATTACACAAAAAATAAGCCTTTTTTTGTGTAAGGGGGCATTTTTTGGCAATTGGTAAAACCAAAAAATAAGCGAAAGTACTAAAAAAAATATTAAAATAGCAAAAAAAACGTACAAAATACAGGAGATAATCCGGCTGTATACTGATAGGTACACAAAAAGCAACGAAAATCACTAGCCAAAATGGAAGAGAAACAAAAAAAATTACCGAAAAACAGACGAAAATTGGGGAAAACAGAGAAGTTGTCAAAAGATTGACAAAACCATTTTTTGGGAGTAAATTTAGACACGAATTAGAGTATGAAGAAAGGAGTTTTAGACAACAAAATTTTAGAGAAAGGGAGGATGTCCTACGGATATAGCGGAAATGATTACGGAGGAGCTTAACTGCGAAACCGTTTTTACCATTCCAGTTTTTGGTGGTATACCAGTAGGAGAGTCTACTGTTGTCACCTGGATTATTATGGCGGCACTTACCATTATCTCTATTCTATTAGTCAGGAACCTGAAAGTGGAAAATCCAGGAAAAAAACAGCTGGCATTGGAAGCTGGAATTGGTTTCTTACAAGATTTCTTCACAGATATCTTAGGAGAGAGAGGAAAGCGATATGTACCGTATTTGATTACGGTGGCCATCTATATAGGCGTGGCAAACTTAATTGGGCTTCTTGGATTTAAACCGCCAACAAAAGACTTAAATGTAACAGCAGGTCTGGCAATTATGAGTATTTGCCTGATAGAATATTCCGGATTTCGGCAAAAAGGACTAAAAGGTTTTGTACATAGTTTTGCGGAACCGATGGCAATTGTTACTCCAATTAATATTATGGAAATTGCAATTCGTCCCGTATCCCTTTGTATGCGACTTTTTGGTAACGTTATCGGTGCTTTTGTCGTAATGGAATTAATTAAAATGATTATTCCGGTTGCAATACCGGTGCCGCTCAGTCTCTATTTTGATATTTTCGATGGGCTGATTCAGGCATATGTATTTGTATTTTTAACATCGCTCTTTATTAAAGAGCAAATTGAAGAGTAGTTAATGAAGAATTAATGAAGAGTAATCAAAAAAAATAAGAAGCGAAAAGGAGAAATGAAATATGTTAACAGCAATTGGTGCGGGTATCGCAGTTTTAACAGGTTTAGGAGCAGGTGTTGGTATTGGTCTTGCAACTTCTAAAGCAGTAGAAGCTATTGCACGTCAGCCGGAAGCAGAGTCAAAAATCAGTAAAGCATTGTTATTAGGTTGTGCCCTTGCAGAGGCAACTGCTATTTACGGTTTCGTAATTGGTTTGTTAATCTTATTCGTAAAATAAGGAAGGCAGGTGAAGACAGGTGCTGAAGTTAGGCTGGGACCTTCTCTGGACCATTATTAACCTGATTATTCTTTATCTCTTAATGAAAAAATTCCTGATTGGACCTATCACAGGAATTATGGAAAAAAGAAAAAATCTTATTGCACAGCAGTTTAAAGACGCAGAAACAGTTCAAAATCAGGCGCAGGAAATGAAAACACAGTATGAAACTGCTTTAAGTGGTGCAAAAGAAGAATCTGTTCAGATTATTGCCGATGCAAGAAGTGATGCGAAAGCACTTAGCGAACGTACTTTGAAAGAAGCAAATGAAAAGGCTTCAAGAATTCTTGAAAATGCAAGAAATACTGCTGAACAGGAGAAACAAAATGCAATGTCAGGTGCAAAATGTGAGATTGCAGATTTGGCTTTGGAAGCTGCAAAGAAACTGCTTAGTCAGGGAAGCAGCAAAGAGGGCAACAGTATGTTATATGACCAGTTCTTAGCAGAAACAGGTGATACAGATGACAGAAACTAATTATGCAAAAGTGTTATATGAATTAAATATAGCACCAGAAGTGACAGCGTCTGCAAACGCAATACTGAAAGTAGCCCCTGAAGTATCAGAGGTACTTTCTAGTCCCGTTGTTTCTTTAAAAGAAAAGGAAAATGTGATTGATAAGATTTTTCCAAAAGAAATATGTAATTTCATGAAGGTGTTGTGCCGTTATCACAAGGCATCCCTTGCACAGGAGATTTTTAAAGAATATCAGGAGTATTACAATAAACGACATAATATCTTAAATGCAGAACTATTTTATGTGGTAGCTCCGAAAAAAGAGCAGTTAGATGGAATGAAAAACTTCCTATGTAAGAAGTACCACACGAAAGATGTGCAGATAAAACAAATCGAAGACAAATCTTTAATTGGAGGATTTTGTATTCGGGTAGAAGATGAAGAAATTGATTACAGCTTAAAAGGCAAAATCAATGCATTACAACAAAAATTAACCTGGAGGTGAACGGTTTGAGTTCAATCAATTCAGAAGAAATAATTTCCATTCTGAAAGAAGAAATAGAAAATTTCGACATGGCAACTGGCGTCCGTGAAGTAGGAAATGTAATCTGGGTTGGTGACGGAATTGCAACTGTTTACGGGATAGACCACGCAATGTATGGTGAAATCGTGACTTTTGAAAATGGCGTCAAAGGTATGGTGCAGGATATCAAAAGAAACGAGATCGGTGTTATTATCTTTGGTAAAGACACAGGAATCAAAGAAGGCACTAAAGTAGCACGTACAAAGAAAAGAGCAGGTATTCCGGTTGGCGAAGGCTATATCGGAAGAGTGGTAGATGCTCTGGGTGCTCCAATTGATGGAAAAGGTAGTATCGAAGCGAAAGATTACCGTCCAATTGAAAATGAAGCACCAGGTATTATTGACCGTAAATCCGTTACCGTACCGATGGAAACAGGAATTCTTGCTATTGACTCCATGCTGCCAATCGGTCGTGGACAAAGAGAATTAATTATCGGTGACAGACAGACCGGTAAAACGTCTATTGCAATTGATACTATTTTGAATCAGAAAGGCAAAGATGTTATTTGTATTTATGTAGCAATCGGTCAGAAAGCTTCTACGATTGCAAAATTAACCGGAACATTGGAAAAATATGGTGCAATGGATTACACAACTGTATTTGCAGCAACAGCCAGTGACTGTGCTCCGCTGCAGTATATTGTTCCTTATTCCGGAACTGCTTTGGCAGAGTATTTTATGTATCAGGGAAAAGATGTATTAATCGTATATGATGATTTATCCAAACATGCGGTTGCATATCGTGCACTTTCTCTGTTGCTGGAACGTTCCCCTGGACGAGAAGCTTATCCCGGTGACGTATTCTACTTACACTCAAGACTTTTGGAACGTTCAAGTCGTTTAAGTCCGGAAGCAGGTGGAGGTTCCATTACTGCACTTCCAATTATTGAGACTCAGGCAGGAGATGTTTCTGCATATATTCCAACAAATGTTATTTCCATTACAGATGGACAGATTTTCCTGGAAAGTGATTTGTTCTTTGCAGGTAATCGTCCGGCAGTAAATGTTGGTGTTTCCGTATCACGAGTTGGTGGTGCTGCGCAGACAAAAGCCATGAAAAAAGCAAGCGGAAGCCTTCGTATTGATCTGGCTCAGTATCGTGAGATGGAAGTCTTTACCCAGTTTGCGTCAGACCTTGATGATGCGACAAAAGAACAGTTAGCTTATGGAAAATGTCTGATGGAATTATTAAAACAGCCACTTTGCAGACCGCTTTCCAACCATGAACAGGTCATTACCTTGTGGGTGGCAACACATAAAGTCATGCTGGATGTGGAATTAAAGAAAGTAAAAGAATTCCAGATGGATATGCTGGCATATTTTGATAAGAACTATCCGGAAATCGGAAAGCAGATTGAAGAGAAAAAAGTTCTTGATGAAGAACTTGGAAACAAGATTCTTGAAGTAGCAGAGGAATTTAAAAACAAGAGCAGGTGATAGAATGGCAAGTGCAAAAGAGATTCAAAGCCGAATAAAAAGTATTCAGGATACGATGAAAATTACCAATGCCATGTATATGATTTCCTCTTCTAAATTAAAAAGAGCAAAACAGGTATTATCAGATACAGAGCCGTATTTCTATGGAATTCAGTCGGCAATCGGACGTGTGCTGCGTCACATGCCGGAAATGGAACATAAATATTTTGACGAGCGTTCTGACATTCCGAAAGAAGATAGAAAAACAGGATATATTGTAGTTTCCGCAGATAAAGGTCTTGCGGGAGCGTACAATCACAATGTGTTTAAAATCGCTGAGGAATGCATGGAAAAGGAAGCCCATCCACAGTTGTTTGTACTTGGAGAGGTGGGGCGTCAGTATTTTGCTAAGAAAAAAATGGATGTGGATATGAATTTTCGTTTTACAGTCCAGAAACCGACGATGCATAGAGCGAGAGTGATTTCCGAGGAAATGATTGAGCGTTATTTAAAGGGAGAATTGGATGAAGTGTATATTATTTATACACGAATGGTGAATGCAGTCAGCATGGAAGCAGAAATGAGCCAGCTTCTTCCTTTGAAAAAAGCAGATTTCCATACACCGGCTCAGGTAATGGTAGACATCCATCAGGAGGAAATTGAAATGGTTCCTTCTGCAGAAGAAATTTTAAACAGCATGGTGCCGAACTATCTGCATGGTTTTACTTATGGATGCTTAGTTGAGTCTTATGCCAGTGAGCATAATTCCCGAATGATGGCAATGGATGCGGCAACCAGCAGTGCAAAGGACATGCTCAAAGATTTATCGATTCAATATAACCGTGTGCGTCAGGCTGCAATTACTCAGGAAATTACTGAGGTAATCGGCGGTGCAAAAGCACAGAAAAATAAACATTAAAAATACAGAAAGGAGGATTCCTCGTGGAAAAAGGAAAAATTGTACAAATCATGGGACCAGTCGTCGATGTGGAATTTCCACAGAACGCACTTCCTGCGATTAAAGATGCCCTTACTGTTGAGAATAACGGAAAAAAACTGGTTATGGAAGTAGCACAGCATATCGGTAATAATACTGTACGTTGTATTATGTTGGCTTCCAGTGACGGTCTTTATAAAGACATGGAAGTAACAGCAACAGGTGCTGGTATTTCTGTCCCTGTAGGAAAAGAAACATTAGGTCGTCTTTTTAACGTTTTGGGAGAAACCATTGATAATGGAGAACAATTAGATAATGCAGAACATTGGGTTATTCACAGAGACCCGCCAAGTTTTGAAGAACAAAGTCCAGTCGTGGAAATCCTTGAAACAGGTATTAAAGTAATTGACTTATTAGCACCTTATGCAAAAGGTGGTAAAATCGGTCTTTTCGGTGGTGCCGGTGTTGGTAAAACCGTATTAATTCAGGAGTTAATCAGTAATATTGCAACCGAACATGGTGGATATTCTATCTTTACCGGTGTTGGAGAACGTTCCCGAGAAGGAAATGACCTTTGGAGTGAAATGAAAGAATCAGGAGTTCTTGAAAAAACTGCGCTGGTGTTTGGACAGATGAATGAGCCGCCTGGCTCTCGTATGCGTGTGGCAGAAACCGGACTGACTATGGC
This sequence comes from Blautia stercoris, assembly GCF_054657695.1. Taxonomy (NCBI): domain Bacteria; kingdom Bacillati; phylum Bacillota; class Clostridia; order Lachnospirales; family Lachnospiraceae; genus Blautia; species Blautia stercoris. The sequence continues at coordinate 389,076 of NZ_BAAHYF010000001.1, read as the reverse complement.
GGAATATTTCCGTGACCAGGAACATCAGAACGTATTGTTATTTATTGATAATATTTTCCGTTTCACACAGGCTGGTTCTGAAGTTTCCGCTCTGCTTGGACGTATGCCGTCCGCAGTAGGTTATCAGCCGACTCTGGCAACTGAGATGGGTGAATTACAGGAGAGAATTGCATCTACAAAAAATGGTTCTGTAACAAGTGTACAGGCAGTTTATGTGCCGGCCGATGACTTAACAGACCCTGCTCCTGCAACTACTTTCGCACATCTGGATGCGACAACAGTATTGTCCAGAAAGATTGTAGAACAGGGTATTTATCCTGCCGTTGATCCGTTGGAGTCAAACTCCCGAATTCTGGAAGCTGATGTCGTTGGCGAAGAACATTATGAAGTGGCCAGAAAAGTTCAGGAATATCTCCAGAAATATAAAGAACTGCAGGATATCATTGCAATTCTTGGTATGGAAGAACTTTCCGATGAAGATAAAAAAGTTGTAGCGCGTGCAAGAAAGATTCAGAAGTTCCTGTCACAGCCATTCCATGTAGCAGAAGTATTTACAGGTATTCCAGGAAAATATGTTCCGTTAAAAGAAACAATTCGTGGATTTAAGATGATTATCGACGGTGAAGTGGATGATTGTCCGGAGAGTGCATTCTTAAATGCCGGAACAATTGATGATGTCTTAGAAAGAGCAAAAGCAGAACAATAGAGGTGATGTATAGATGAATACATTCGGATTAAGTATTGTGGCCAGCGATAAAGTGTTCTTTCGAGGCAGAGGGATTAATATTGTAATTCCTGCACAGGATGGTCAGGTTTCGATTCTGGCTCACCATGCGGATATGATGATTACGGTTGTTCCTGGGGAGATGCGTTTCCAGACAGAAGATGAACAATGGCATGAGGCAATTGTAGGAAATGGCTTTGCTCAGATTATCAATAACCGAGTGTCGTTGTTTGCGGACAGTATTGAAAAACCGGAAGATATTGATGAAAAACGTGCAAAAGAAGCATTGGAGCGTGCAGAAGAACAGCTTCGTCAGAAACAGAGTATGCAGGAATACTATGTATCAAAAGCATCTCTTGCAAGAGCAATGGCCAGAATGAAAGCAAGTAAGAGACATGAGTAAGGAAAGTGTGGAGAGAAAAAGATGTTCTCTCCACCTTTTTTCTATAACAAGATATAGCTTTGAGTTATGATTTACATACTAATTAGTTATAACGTGGTAAATCCATTGACAAAAAAATAAATAGTTGATAGAATTACAAGAAAGTTAAGCAATTATTGTTTAACAAATGAAATGGGGAGAAGGTGCTGTATGAATAAAAGAATTTTATCAATTCTGGTAGAAAATACGGCTGGTGTCTTAAGTCGGGTTTCCGGTTTGTTCAGTCGAAGAGGATACAACATCGACAGCCTTTCCGTTGGCATTACAACAGACCCTAATTACTCACGTATGACTGTTGTATGCAGCGGTGATGAACTGATTCTTGAACAGATTACCAAACAGGTGGAAAAGTTAGAAGATGTTCTCACAGTAAAAGTGCTGAAGGACGGTCAGAGCGTTAACCGAGAATTGATTCTTGTGAAAGTTCGGGTAGAACCGAATCAGAGAGCGGATGTTTCTTCGATTGTGGATATTTTCCGTGCAAATATTATTGATGTGGGCAAAGAGTCCATGATTATTGAACTGACAGGAACAAAATCAAAGCTGGAAGCATTTATTGATTTGTTAGAAGGTTACGAAATTTTAGAACTTGCCAGAACAGGTATCACCGGTCTTTCAAGAGGGGTAGACGATGTATTCTATCTTGAAGAAGATGGGGAAGATTATTAATTAAGTTAGCTAGAGAATGATTTTTTATTCCCTAAGATAAAAAACACAAAATGCTAGGAGGAAACAAAAATGGCAGTAAAAATTTATTATCAGGAAGATTGTAATTTATCTTTATTAGAAGGAAAAAAAGTTGCAATTATCGGTTATGGTAGCCAGGGACATGCACATGCATTAAACTTAAAAGAATCTGGTGTAGATGTAATTGTTGGTTTATATGAAGGAAGTAAATCTTGGGCAAAAGCAGAAGCTCAGGGATTAAAAGTTTATACAGCAGCAGAAGCAGCAAAACAGGCTGATGTTATCATGATTCTGATTAACGATGAAAAACAGGCTGCAATGTACAAAAAAGACGTTGAACCAAACCTGGAAGAAGGAAACATGTTAATGTTTGCTCATGGTTTTGCAATTCACTTTGGACAGATTAAACCACCTGCAAATGTTGATGTTACAATGATTGCTCCAAAAGGTCCAGGTCATACAGTAAGAAGTGAATATCAGGCTGGTAAAGGTGTTCCATGTCTGGTAGCTGTTCAGCAGGATTACACAGGAAAAGCATTAGACAAAGCACTTGCTTATGCAGCTGGTATCGGTGGAGCAAGAGCCGGTGTTCTGGAAACTACTTTCAAAGTAGAAACAGAAACAGACTTATTCGGTGAGCAGGCAGTTCTTTGTGGTGGTGTTACAGCATTAATGAAAGCTGGATTTGAAACTCTGGTTGAAGCTGGATATGCTCCGGAAAATGCTTACTTTGAATGTATCCATGAAATGAAGCTGATTGTAGACTTAATCTACGAAAGCGGATTCCAGGGAATGCGTTACTCTATCTCTAACACAGCAGAATATGGTGATTACATCACAGGACCTAAGATTGTTACAGATGAAACAAAGAAAGCAATGAAGAAAATCCTGTCCGATATTCAGGACGGTACATTTGCAAAAGACTGGATCTCAGAAAACCAGACAGGTTGCATGCATTTCGGCGCTATGAGAAGAAGAGAAGCAGAGCATCAGTTAGAAGCAGTTGGTGAAGAACTTCGTAAACTGTACAGCTGGAATGGTACAGACAAATTGATCAATAACTAATTTTAATTTGAGTATCAGATAAAAAAAGAAAAGGCGACGGACAAATGTTCCGTCGCTTTTTAGATTTTAAGAATGGACAGGGAGTTTATTTAAGGCAAGCCCCTGTTTAGTATTGTAAAATTCAATAAATTCCCGAACAGCCGTGGTTTGTTGTAAATTATCCAGATAAGCAAAACCAATATTTCTGCGGTGAATTGGAAAAGGAAGGGGAATTTCTACAAGCTCTCCTTCTGCGAGTTCTTTTTCAACAAACTGGCGAATGACGCAGGCAACACCTAAACTGATTTTTGAAAATTCGATTAATAAATCCATAGTAGAAACTTCAAGAAGGTTATTGGTTTCAATACGATGAGCAGCAAGATAATCATCGATATACTGGCGGGTCATGTTTTCTTTATCAAGCAGCATTAAAGTGGCATTGCGGAAAATGTCGTCTTTATGATTGGTGCGAAGAGAAAGATTGTTTAAATAAGTTTTGGTGCTTACAAAAATATCTTCGATTTCACCAAGACTGTCAAAATGTACATGATGAGGACGTTCCGGTTCTCCAATTAAACCAACATCAATTTTATTTTCTTTTAAGAGTTGCAGAGTATGATTGGTTGATTGACATTCAATGGTAATCTTTATATGTGGATGTGTTTTAATAAATTCCTGAAGATAAGGCAGAAGCATAAATTTACATAAAGTTGTACTGACTCCAATATGTAAATGACCAATGCCCAGTTCGTTGATTTTTTTAATACGGGATTCCCCTGTTTGGAGCGAAAAAAACGCTTTTTGAACGTAGGTATAAAGAATTTCTCCTTCTTCCGTGAGTTGAACTCCTCGGGAATTTCTGGAAAATAATGTAACGTCTAAACTCTGTTCTAATTTACGGATTGATTTACTGATTGCAGGCTGGCTGATAAAAAGTTGTTCTGCAGCTTTTGAAATATTTCCGGTATTGGCTACGGTGTAGAAAACACGGTATAAGGATAAGTTTTGTTCCATCTTAGAATCTCCATTTTTCTTTATGAATATAAGTTATATCTGATATGTTTTATATGTATTTCTATTATATCAAAATTTGTGCTAGAATATCAATAGATAAAAGCAGACAAAGGTCTGCTACCACAAAATAAATTTTTAGTGTATTTTTAGGGAGGAATATCCATGGGAATGACAATGACACAAAAGATTCTTGCAGCAGCAGCAGGGCTTGAAAAAGTAGAAGCAGGTCAGCTGATTGAAGCAAATCTTGATTTAGTACTGGGTAATGATATTACATCTCCTGTTGCAATTCATGAGATGGATAAAATGACAAAGAAAAATGTATTTGATAAAGATAAAATCGCTCTGGTTATGGACCATTTTATCCCAAATAAAGACATCAAATCCGCAGAACACTGTAAATGTGTACGTGAATTTGCCTGTAAGCATGATATCACAAATTATTTTGATGTTGGGGAAATGGGAATTGAACACGCTCTGCTTCCGGAAAAAGGATTAACAGTTGCAGGTGATGTTATTATTGGTGCAGACTCTCATACTTGTACTTATGGTGCACTTGGTGCATTTTCTACAGGTGTAGGAAGTACAGATATGGCTGCCGGAATGGCAACCGGTAAGGCTTGGTTTAAAGTTCCATCTGCAATTAAATTCAATATTGTTGGAAAACCGGCAAAATGGGTGAGTGGAAAAGATGTTATCTTACACATCATTGGAATGATTGGTGTGGATGGCGCACTTTATAAATCTATGGAATTTGTTGGAGAAGGAATCAAAAACTTAAGTATGGATGACCGTTTCACAATTGCAAATATGGCAATTGAAGCAGGTGGAAAGAACGGAATTTTCCCTGTAGATGAACTGACAGAACAATATATGAAAGAACATTCCAAACGTCCATATAAGGTATATGAAGCAGATGAAGATGCTGTTTATGATGAAGAATATACAATTGATTTGAGTGAATTAAAACCGACCATTTCTTTCCCGCATCTTCCGGAAAATACAAGAACAATTGATGAAATTACAGAAGATGTAGTAATCGACCAGTCTGTAATTGGTTCTTGCACAAACGGAAGAATTGATGACTTACGTTGTGCAGCAGAAATCTTAAAAGGACGTAAAGTGAAAAAGGGAGTCCGTTGTATTGTAATTCCGGCAACACAGAGTATTTATCTTCAGGCAATGGAAGAAGGATTATTAAAGATCTTTATTGAAGCAGGTGCAGTTGTAAGTACACCGACCTGTGGTCCATGTCTGGGTGGATATATGGGAATTTTAGCAGCTGGAGAACGTTGCATTTCTACTACCAACCGTAACTTTGTAGGTCGTATGGGACATGTAGATTCAGAAGTTTATCTGGCAAGTCCGGCAGTTGCTGCTGCAAGTGCTGTAACCGGTAAAATTTCTGCGCCGGAAGAATTAGGTTTATAGTAGGAGGAAAAGACGATGAAAGCAAACGGAACAGTATTTAAATATGGAGACAATGTGGATACCGATGTTATCATTCCGGCAAGATACTTAAACTCTTCTGACCCTGCAGAACTTGCACAGCATTGCATGGAAGATATTGATAAAGACTTTGTAAACAATGTGCATAAAGGAGATATCATTGTAGCAAATAAAAACTTTGGATGTGGCTCTTCAAGAGAACATGCACCAATTGCAATTAAAGCGGCCGGTGTCAGCTGTGTAATTGCAGAAACTTTTGCACGTATTTTCTACCGTAATGCAATTAATATTGGATTACCAATCATTGAGTGTCCGGAAGCAGCGAAAAATATTGAAGCAGGCGATGAAGTAGAAGTGGATTTTGACAGCGGTATTATTACAAATAAAACAAAAGGACAGGCTTTTAAGGGACAGGCTTTTCCAGAGTTTATGCAGAAGATTATCAAAGCAGAAGGTTTAATTAATTATATTAATGCAAATAATTAATATCAACGAAAATAATTAATAAAATGAAATGCAAGTGGAATTGAAATGTTCTGCTTGCATTTTTTTGTGACACATAATCCGGAGCTTGCAAAACAAATTTGTACGAGGACCATTAATCTTGCAGAGATTAATAAAAGATAAGAAAAATATATAATATAATAGGTAGAAAGAAGTACAAAAAACTTGAAAAATCGGGTAGAGTGTTCCTGCCCGATTATCAAAAAAAGGAAGTTTCTTCCTTAAAATTACTTGACATTTTGATTTGGTAATGCTATTTTAATTATATTAAGCACAGAGTAATCTGTAAACAGCAAAATGCAGAGATAAGGATTAGTAGAAATTTTTACGGATTTCAGAGAGCTGTTGGTTGGTGAAAAACAGTAGATGTAATATTTTGAACTGCCCTTGGAGCAGCTGCCCGAACTTTTACTAATAAAGCAAGGCGAGGTAAGATAGTAGGCGTAGACGGAATCCCTACCGTTATCAGCAGGGAAAGATATAAGATGGTTTCATCAGTATCTTTTGAGAGTATGAATTTGATTCATGAAGTAGAGTGGTACCGCGCAGGACGTTAGTCTTTCGTCTCTATTACAAGTATATTGTAAGAGATGAGAGACTTTTTTTGTTTCAGAAAAAAGTGGTAAGTTCTAGGAAAAGAATTATCAAAAAGAAGCTCTAAAGTGATGTGCCAAAATGATTAGGAGGATTTAAGTTATGAAAAACAGCAGTAAGTACAAAAGACAGTATTTTTTACCACCAGTGAAATGTATGGACTGGACCGAAAAAGATCATGTAGAAAAAGCACCAATTTGGTGTAGTGTAGATTTACGAGATGGAAATCAGGCACTTGTAATTCCTATGAATCTGGAACAGAAAGTAGAGTTTTTTAAACTGTTAGTTGAAATTGGATTTAAAGAAATTGAAGTTGGTTTTCCGGCTGCGTCTGAAACAGAGTACACATTTTTAAGAAAATTGATTGAAGAAGATTTGATTCCGGATGATGTTACGATTCAGGTTCTGACTCAGGCAAGAGAACATATTATCAAGAAAACATTTGAAGCGGTAAAAGGTGCAAAAAATGTAATTGTACATGTATATAATTCTACTTCTTTGTCTCAGAGAGAACAGGTTTTCCATAAATCCAAAGAAGAAATTTTAAAGATTGCAGTAGAAGGTGCAAAATTATTAAAACAGTTGACAGAAGAAGCTGGAGCAGATTATCGTTTTGAATACAGCCCAGAAAGCTTTACTGGAACAGAACCAGAATATGCATTGGAAGTCTGCAATGCAGTACTGGATATCTGGCAGCCAACTGCAGATAGAAAAGCAATTATCAATCTGCCGGTTACAGTAGAACATTCTATGCCGCATGTGTATGCAAGTCAGGTAGAATATATGTGCAAGAACTTAAAATACAGAGAAAATGTAGTCGTTTCTCTCCATCCACACAATGATCGTGGTTGTGGTGTAGCAGATGCTGAAATGGGTATTTTAGCTGGAGCAGACCGTGTGGAAGGAACCTTATTTGGAAATGGAGAAAGAACAGGTAATGTTGATATCGTAACACTTGCTTTAAATATGTATGCGCAGGGCGTAGAGCCGGAGCTTGATTTTACAGATATCTCTTCTATTTGTAAAAAATATGAATCCTTTACGGGAATGACAATTAACGAGAGAAGTCCATATAGCGGTGCATTAGTATTTGCTGCATTTTCCGGTTCTCATCAAGATGCAATTGCAAAAGGTATGCATTGGTTGGATGAAAAGAAACCGGAACACTGGACGGTACCATATCTTCCAATTGACCCGAAAGATGTTGGGCGTAATTACGATGCAGATGTTATCCGTATTAACAGTCAGTCTGGTAAAGGTGGTGTCGGATATATTCTGGAAACTAAATTTGGACTGAATCTGCCACCTAAGATGCGTGAAGCAATGGGGTATACAGCAAAAGCAGTATCGGATCATACACATAAAGAGCTGATGCCAGAAGAGATTTTTGAATTATTTAAACGGACCTTTGAAAATGTAGTAAGCCCGCTGTCCTTAAATGGAGTACATTTCCAGCAGGTAAATGGAGGAATTACAACACAGGTAACTTCTATTTTTAATGGAAAAGAGATTACAACAGAGGCAGAAGGAAACGGACGTTTAAATGCGGTAAGTAATGCGTTGAAGAAAGCATATAATTTTGAGTATGATTTAGTAACTTATCAGGAGCATGCATTAGAGCAGAGTTCCAGTTCAAAAGCGATTGCTTATGTAGGAATTCGTAAGCCAGATGGTACACTTTCCTGGGGCGCAGGGGTGGATGTAGACATCATAAGGGCCTCTATAGACGCATTGGTAACTGCAATCAATAATCGATAAAAGCTTAAATTTTTATATCAAAATGTTCTCGAGCAAACATAATACCTAAAGACTTGGTAATGTTAAATTAAGAAAATCTCAATAGCAAAGCAGGTACATAAGAAAAAATCATTCTTTTGTACCTGCTTTTTTTATGAAAAACCACGAAAAATCAGAGTAAATTTGGATGAAAAATTGTCCGAGTTTTCAAATAAATTTATGTAATATAGACAAAAGACTTTTGAACTTATTGACTTCTATCCTTTAACTATCATATAATTCAAAATAACTGATTAGGTGAGAGTATAGAGATAGAGAAAATAGTTTAAGAGAACAAAGGGAAAAGGTATGAACAAGATTCAAAAAATTGAATCGAGGCTTCTTAGAGTAATAAAAAGATGCTTGAGAAACTGGAAAAGAAAGCAAAAGAAAAAACAGGTTCGAAAAAGCAGAAAAAGGGTTAGAACTAGAAGAGAGATTCAAACGAGAAAGACGTCAGGCAAGGTAGCACAGAGAAAAACGGGGAAAACAGGTAGTCAGCACAGACAGTCACAGGCAAGACGAAAAAATGAAAGAAAAATTCAGGAAAAAAGACGACAGTTTATTTTGAAAACTGCTGCGTTTGCGGCGGTGGGAGTATTATCTGCGGCAGGAGTATTTCTGGTTAAAAAACTTACTATACAGGCTGAGGCTTCTTCAGCAAAATCGGTAGAGACTGTAGTAGAAAAAGCACAGGAAGAAAATACCAGACAATACATGTATGGGATTGAATCCATTATTTCCGGTGTCTGTATCAGTCAGGACACAGATAGTGAGGTAAATAAATTAGGAACGTCTTGTGAAGCAGTTTTAGTTGGTCAGCGTGTTGGGAAAAATCAGCAGGAATCGAATCTTGATTTTAGTAAAGTGGCAGCTGATACCGTAGAAAAACTGGAGAATCATTCGTTAGATGTGGAACAGTATTTAAAAGTGACAGACAGAGATTATGAAACTCTGTTAAAGATTGCAGAAGCAGAAGCAGGTGGAGAAGATACAGAAGGAAAAATCATGGTGGCGAATGTTATTTTCAATCGTTTGCAGAGTCCGATTTTTCCAGACAGCATTTATGATATTGTGTGGCAGAATACCGACGGAACTGCTCAGTTTTCACCGACAGCAGATGGAAGAATTAATACCGTTACTGTTTCAGAAGATACCAGAGAAGCAGTCAATCGTGCAATTGATGGAGAAGATTATTCACAGGGAGCATTGTTTTTTATGCAGGAAGAATATTCGGATTCAGACAATGTAAGTTGGTTTAAAAGGGATTTGGAATTTTTATTTAAACATGGTGTTCATGCCTTTTATACATATCCGGAAAAGACATTGAAAGAATTAGAAGCGAATGCTTCTTCAAAAAAGACAGAAGAAGAAAAAGAAGAGCCAGATGATTCTTCAACGAAAACAGAAACTTCAACGGAAACAAAAATTTCGCCTAAAAAGAAAGAGAAATCTTCCAAAAAAGGAAAGACATCTACAGATGAGACATCGAAAAAGACAAGCAAATCCGATGCAATTTAAATGTAAGTAAGTTGCAAGATATGCTAATTGAAAGAATAGAAGTGTATCTTGACTTAATAAATAAGGAAAGGACAAAAAGACAATGGAAATTTTGTACAAAAGCACAAGGGGAACAGGAGAATGTGTAACAGCTTCTCAGGCAATTTTAAAAGGATTATCAGACGATGGTGGATTATTTGTTCCTACACAGATTCCGGTTTTGGATATTCCTGTAGAGAAACTTGCATCCATGACTTATCAGGAAATCGCTTATGAGGTTATGAGTCGTTTCCTTACAGATTTTACAGAAGACGAATTAAAAGCATGTATTGAAAGAGCTTATGATTCTAAATTTGATACAAAGGAAATTGCACCGGTGAAAAAGGCAGATGGTGCTTATTATCTGGAACTTTTCCATGGGGCAACGATTGCATTTAAAGACATGGCACTTTCTATTCTGCCACATCTTCTTACTACTTCTGCAAAGAAAAATAATGTAAAAAATGAAATTGTAATTCTGACCGCAACTTCTGGAGATACCGGAAAAGCTGCTATGGCTGGCTTTGCTGATGTTCCGGGAACGAAAATCATTGTATTTTATCCGAAAAATGGTGTCAGCCCGGTTCAGGAAAAACAGATGGTAACACAAAAAGGAAATAATACTTACGTTGTTGGAATCACAGGAAACTTTGACGATGCTCAGACAGGCGTTAAGAAAATGTTTAATGATAAGAATATGGCAGAAGAGCTTTCAAATGCAGGATATCAATTCTCATCAGCGAACTCTATTAATATTGGACGTCTTGTTCCACAGATTGTGTATTACGTATATGCTTATGCAACCTTATATAAAAATGGAGAAATAAAAGCAGGTGAAAAGATTAATGTCACTGTTCCAACTGGAAACTTTGGAAATATTCTTGCTGCATTCTATGCAAAGAATATGGGACTTCCGATTGAAAAATTAATCTGTGCATCCAATGAAAACAAAGTATTATATGATTTCTTCAGCACAGGAAGTTACGACAGAAACAGAGACTTCATCTTAACAACTTCTCCATCTATGGATATTTTAATTTCCAGTAACTTAGAACGTCTGATTTATCGTATTGCTGGTGAAGATGCAGATAAAACAAGAGAAATGATGAATGAGTTATCCAAAGATGGAAAATATGAAATCACTGCCGAGATGCGTGCGCAGTTAAAAGATTTCTATGGAAATTATGCAACAGAAGAAGAAACTGCCAAAATTATTAAAAAACTGTATGAAGATACGGGATATGTCATTGATACGCATACAGCAGTTGCAGCCTGCGTTTATGAAAAATATAAAACAGCTACAAAAGATGATACAAAGACAGTCATTGCTTCTACTGCAAGTCCATTTAAATTTACACGTAGTGTAATGGATGCAATTGATCATAAATATGATGCAATGGAGGATTTTGAACTGATTGATAAGTTATCTGAAATTGCAAATGTGAAAGTTCCAAATGCAATTGAAGAAATCCGTACTGCTCCGGTACTGCATGATACAGTGGTAGAGGTAGCAGAGATGCCGGCAATTGTAAAAAAATTGTTGAACGCTTAAGGTTTAATGAGAGAAAATGTTGACTTTTTAGTTATTACATGAGATAATACTTGAGAATTTAGAAAAACTTTCATAAAAAACCAATTTTTATTCAGTAATTTTTGTTGAAAAACTTCATATACTAGAGTATAATGAAATCACGAAGTAATCCTGGGTTGTGCGATGCTCCTATTATTTTTGAACCTACATTTACTTTAAACGGGATTCCTATATTGCCAGTTGGATGTCAGGCCGTCATTGCGCAGCGGAAGGCAGAAGAATGGTTGCGGTCACCCACCTAGCAACAGCTAGGAGTCAGAAGATAGGAAACGGCATCTCGGGATTACTTAATTTTATGTTTGAAATTAGGGAGAAAACAGATGGCAATCACAAAACAGAGTTTCGGAAAGAGTACGGATGGAACAGAAGTTTTTCTTTATGAGATTACAAATACATCCGGAGCAACGATGAAGGTAACAGATTTTGGAGCAATTTTGGTAAGTCTTATGGTACCGGATGAAAATCATAAATTAAGAGATGTTGTTTTAGGCTATGATACTGTAGAAGGATATTATGAAAATCCGCCTCATTTTGGTTCTCCAATCGGAAGAAATGGTAACCGTATTGGAAATGCTTCTTTTACAATTGATGGTGTGACTTATCAGTTGGAAAAAAATGATAATGGAAAAAATAATTTACATAGTGGCCCGAATTTCTATCGTACCAGAGTGTGGGATGTTGTAGAAATAGATGCAGAGAAAAACAGTATTACATTTTCTATTAAGAGCCCACATTTAGACCAGGGATTTCCGGGAAACTTTACTGCCTTTGTTTCTTATACATTGACGGAAAAGAACGAATTGGTATTGGATTATAAAGGAACTGCAGATAAAGATACGATTGTAAATATGACCAATCATTCTTATTTTAACCTGGCAGGACATGATGCAGGTGCAGAAAGTGTAATGAATCATATCGTTCAGATTCATGCAGAAGAATATACGCCAACCGATAAACTGTTAATTCCGACAGGTGAAATTGCACCGGTAGCAGGAACACCAATGGATTTTACAACACCGAAGAAGATTGGACAGGATGTAGATGCAGATTTTGAACAGCTTATTATGGCAGGTGGATATGACCATAATTATGCTTTAACCCGTAAAAAAGGTGAAATGAGAGAAGCCGCTGTAGTTTGGTGTGAGGAATCTGGTATTCAGATGAAAGTTTATACAGACCTTCCGGGAATGCAGTTTTATATCGGTAATTTTATTGAACAGGAAAATGGGAAAGCTGGATGTGTTTATGGAAAGAGAAGTGGTTTCTGTATGGAAACGCAGTATTATCCAAATGCATGTAATGAAGAAAAATTTGAAAGCTCTTTATTAAAAGCCGGAGAAGAATATCATACTACTACAGTTTATGCATTTTCTACGAAATAAAAAATAAAAAGTTTGTATGCCCGTCAAATTGTATTTTATCTTAAAATGGAATACTGTTTGGCGGGCTTTTGTACCAAAATGCAGATATTTGAAAAAGAATATCTGCATTTTTTTTCTCATATACTTAAGCTGAAATTTTATTTGACCGGAGCTTAGGGATGAATCGAAACTATCTGATTATCTGCTTATGCTGTGTTCTTGCTCTGAATGGATTAGGAATACAAGAACTGAAAAAACAAAGAATAGAGTTAAAACCAGAAACAGAAGAGCTGATAAAAAGGGAAAATGAAAAAAAAGTGATACAAAGAAACTCTAAAGAAAAAATGGAAGAAACGTCGGAAAGCAAATCAGAATCCGAAGAAAAAAGAACAAATGCAGAAAAATCAGAAACAAAAGAAGCAAATCAGGAGTTAGAAATTTCAGTTGCAATTATGACAGGACAGTATACATCTTATTTTCATGAGCGGGTAGAGTTAGAGTTTGAAACAGATTATCAGGAAGAAAACGGTGGAAAACTTTATTTAGCAAACGAAAAACTGGTTTTAGAAAAAGAAGAGGAATTGCCAGAAGCGGGAAGGCTGGTGTTATCGCCTGTTGATCGGACTAAAGAAAATAGAATCAGAGTATTGTCGGTAGAACGAGGACAAGGAACACCGTCTTATGGGGGAACACTTATTATTGGAAAAGAAAAAGATGGCTGGTATATGGTAAACAGACTACCGTTAGAAGAATATCTTTATGGTGTAGTACCAAGCGAAATGCCTTCTGACTATGAAAAAGAAGCCCTAAAAGCGCAGGCAGTCTGTGCAAGGACGTATGCCTGGATGCAGATGCAGAAAAATCAGGATCCGGTTGGGATTGGTATCGCTCAGGTAGATGACAGTGTTTCTTATCAGGTTTATCAAAATTCAGGAGAGTCTGAGCCAGCCAAAAAAGCAGTAAATGAGACAAAGGGAGAGATTTTAACAAAAGACGGACAGCCGATTACTGCTTACTATTTTTCTACTTCTCATGGAAAGACGAGTACAAACGCAGTTTGGGAAGCATCTGCTCCGGTCAGTTATTTAAAAAGTGTAGAATGTAAATTCGATGCGTCTGTGCCGTGGTATCAGTGGAAAGTATACTTTTCAAGTGAAAGACTGCTTGAACAGGCAAAAAACAAACTTCCAGACGCATCAGTGCTTGAAAAAATGGAAATTGAGAAAACAGGAGAAGCAGATGCTGTTTTAAAATTAAAAATAGAGACAGATATAGGTGTCATTCAACTTGGAAATGAATATGAGATACGTGAATTTTTAAGTCCACAGAATCTTGAAATCGTACGCCAAGATGAATCAACAGTAAAAGGGGGCAAACTGCTTCCAAGTGCCTATTTTACCTTGGAAGCACAGATAGATGAAAATGGAAAACCGCAAGGTTATATGATTCATGGAGGAGGATATGGGCACGGAGTGGGAATGAGTCAGAATGGGGCAAATCAAATGGCAAAGCTTGGAAATAATTATCAAGAGATTTTGAATTATTTTTATCAAGAGGTAGAGATTGCCCCAATTAGTGGGGTGTGATATAATGAGCGTTAGCCGGTTAAAGCAGGTAAAGAGAAAAATATAGTTTAAACCGAGTCAGGTAGCAAAACAGATTGCGAATATCTGCTTGTGAATAGTTGCTTAATAGTAAGTAATAGATAATAAAGGAAAACAGGAAAAAACATTGAGACAAGGATTTTAAATAAATGAGAATAGTCAAAAAAATAATTCGTGATATCTGGGGGTTTTCAAGAAGTATCAGCGAAAAGCATGTACCGGCTTATGCTGCGCAGGCAGCTTATTTTATTATTTTATCATTTATTCCGTTTACATTGCTTTTAATGACTTCCATAAGATATACTCAGTTGAATCGTGAAGAAGTGGTTGGAGCAATTATGCAGGTGATTCCGGATAACCTGCATGAGTTTATACAGGGAATTGTAGATGAAGTATATAATAAATCTGTCAGCATTGTGCCGGTGTCAGCAGTGATGGCAATTTGGTCATCTGGAAAAGGTGTGCAGGCTTTAACAAATGGGTTTAATTGTATTTATTCTGTCTCTGAGACACGAAATTATATTTTAACCAGGATTCGTTCTGCTGCCTATACGTTATTGTTTGTGATTGGAATTATTCTGACCCTTACTTTACAGGTGTTTGGAAATACACTGCAAAGAGAATTAAGACGGCATTTTCCGTTTTTGAATAAATTGGTTTCAATGATTATCAGCATGAGATTAGTGATTACACTTGCAACTTTGTGCGGAGTGTTTTTGATTCTATATAAATTTGTTCCAAATAGAAAGGCAACATTTCGTAGTCAGTTTCCGGGTGCTGTATTTTCATCCGTGTGCTGGGTTGCATTTTCCATGGGATTTTCTTTGTATTTTGAATTTTTTAATAAAACATCGAATATGTATGGAAGCATGACAACTATTATTCTGATTCTTTTGTGGATGTATATCTGTATGAATATTGTAATGATAGGTGCTTCAATTAATCATTATTTTGAGAAACGCTTTCGCTGGATGCATCAGGTTGCAACGAATACAATCAAACGAGAGTATCAGCAGTTTGTGCAGCATGCAGAGGAATTTGCGGGAGAAAAGCGCCAGGAATGGACAGGAGACGAAAAAAAGAGTAAAAAAGAAAAGAAATAGCAGATAGTATTTCTTGACAGAAAACAGAGAAATGACTATCATTATAGGTTGGTGTGCAGCAGATGATATTAGGTGGGGAAAATAATTAGGATACTTAGTTAGGTTATCTGGCGAGTTAGAGAAAGGTTTTAGATAAGTTATGAAACTTTATGTAATACGTCATGGAGAAACAACATGGAATGTAGAAAGAAAACTTCAGGGAGCATCGGATACAGAGTTAAATAAAAATGGAATTGCGCTTGCTATAAAAACAGGAAAAGCGATGAAAGAGATTCCGTTTGACTTATGTTTTACAAGTCCGTTAAAAAGAGCGAAACATACAGCACAGCTGGTACTGGGAGATAGAAAAGACGTGCCGATGATTGAGGATGTACGTCTTCGTGAGATTTCATTTGGTGAGTGGGAGGGAAAAGACTCCAGATTATTACCGGCAGAAATGCTCGATAACTTTTTTCATCATACCGAAGCATATCAGCCTCCCAAAAATGCGGAATCATTAGAATCCATTTGTAAAAGAACACAGGAATTTTATGAAGAATTGATTCAAAAAGAGGAACTTCAGGATAAAACAATTTTAATTGCATCCCATGGATGTGCAGTAAGAGCTCTGCTTCAAAATGTATATGAAAATCCATCTATTGAAAATTTCTGGAGAGGTTGTGTACCTCCAAATTGTAGTGTTAATATCATAGAAGTGAAAAATAAGATTTCAAAATTAATAGAAGAAGATAAAATATTTTGATCGAATCAAGTAGCAAAGAGGATTGTAAATATCCGCTTGAATTACAAGAAAGAAAAGGAGAAACCGATGAAAACATCAGATTTTTATTATGATTTACCGGAAGAATTAATTGCGCAGGACCCGCTTGAAGATCGTTCTTCTTCCAGATTAATGTGTCTGGATAAAAAAAGTGGTGAGTTGAAGCATACAAATTTTAAACATATTATTGATTATTTAAATAAGGGAGACTGTCTGGTTATCAATGATACCAAAGTCATTCCGGCAAGACTTTATGGAAGTAAGGTTGGAACAAATGCCGGAATTGAAATTTTGCTTTTAAAAAGAAAAGATGGAAATGTATGGGAAACATTGGTAAAACCAGGAAAGAAGGCAAAACCAGGAACAAAAATCAGTTTTGGAGACGGTTTATTAATTGGAGAAGTTATTGATATTGTAGAAGAGGGAAACCGCCTGATTCGTTTTAGTTATGAAGGGATCTTTGAAGAAATTCTTGATAAACTTGGAGAAATGCCGCTTCCTCCATATATTACCCATAAGCTTCAGGATAAGGGACGTTATCAGACGGTCTATGCAAAACATGAGGGAAGTGCAGCAGCACCAACAGCAGGGCTTCATTTTACAAAGGAATTATTAGAGCAGATTAAAGAAAAAGGGATAAATATTGCACATGTTACCCTTCATGTCGGACTTGGAACATTTCGTCCGGTAAAAGTAGATGATGTAGAAAAACATCACATGCATTCTGAATTTTATGTAGTAGAAGAAGAACAGGCAAAATTAATTAATGATACTAAAAAAGCTGGTAAAAAAGTAATTGCGGTTGGAACAACAAGTTGTCGTACATTGGAGTCTGCAACAGATGAAAATGGAATCCTTCAGGCAAAAAGCGGATGGACAGAGATTTTTATTTATCCGGGATATCAATTTAAAATGATTGATGAACTGATTACAAATTTCCATCTTCCGGAATCTACCTTACTGATGCTGGTTTCTGCACTGGCAGGGAAAGAAAATATTATGCATGCTTATGAAGAAGCTGTAAAGGAAAAATATCGTTTCTTTTCCTTTGGGGATGCGATGTATATTCATGATTAAATTAAGATTTGATAAAAAAAGAGATTTATAAAAAAAGAGATTTATAAAAAAGATGTTCTGTTCACTAAGAAACGTGGCAGAACATCTTTTTATTTTTGACTTGATTAAAACAAAAAGGAAATCGTTTATTTAGCGGAGCAAATCACGATAGAATCCTGGATAAGAGATATTAACACAATCTGCATTGGTAATTTCTGTTTCACCGTCTGCAACCAGTCCGGCAACTGCAAAGGACATGGCAATGCGGTGGTCGAGATGGCTGTCTAAAACAGCACCATGAAGTGGTTTTCCTCCACGAATAATCATTCCATCCTCTGTACCGGTAATATCACATCCCATTTCGCTTAAATGATGAACGATAATTTCAAGACGGTTGGATTCTTTTACTTTTAACTCTTCTGCATTTCGGATAATCGTTTCTCTATTTGCGCAGGCAGCCATAACTGCAATAACAGGAAGTTCATCAATTAAAGTTGGAATCAGATCCCCTTCAATAACAGTTCCATTTAATTCGCTGTGTTTTACAAGGATGTCTGCGACTGGTTCACCACATTGCGTTCTTGTATTAAGCAATTCTAAGTTTGCCCCCATTTGTCTGCAGACACGTAAAATTCCATCACGAGTTGGATTAATTCCTACATTTTTGATTAAAAGCTCAGAACCTGGAATTAAAAGTCCGGCTGCAATGAAGAAAGCAGCAGAAGAAATGTCTCCCGGAACTTCTACTTTTTGAGCGGTTAAGACTGGTTCCGGTTCAATTGTTGCAGTTGTACCGCAGGTTTGAACAGAAGCACCAAAAGAGGAAAGCATCAGCTCGGAATGATTACGGGATAAAAATGGCTCGGTAACACTGGTTTTTCCATCCGCATAAAGCCCTGCAAAAAGCACACAGGATTTTACCTGGGCAGAAGCAACCGGAGACTGGTAGGAAATTCCCTTTAACGGCGCACCTTTGATATGAAGTGGTGCACATCCATTGTTATGAACACTGGTAATATCAGCACCCATCATAGAGAGTGGTGTCATAATACGTTTCATTGGACGTTTTTGAATCGAAGCATCACCGGTAAGGTCGCAGGAAAAGTTTTGTCCGGCTAAAATACCGGAAATTAATCTTGTCGTTGTACCACTGTTTCCGGCATCTAAAATTTCTTTTGGAGCACTTAAACCGTGCAGTCCCTTTCCATGAACCAGAATTTCACTTTCTGTTTCTTCAATTTCAATCCCCATTTTTTGAAAACAGGAAATGGTAGAGAGGCAGTCAGCACCTTTTAAAAAGTTTGTAATCGAAGTAGTACCATTGGCAAGAGCACCAAGCATAATGCCTCTGTGGGAGATGGATTTATCTCCAGGTACGGTAATTTCTCCTTTTAGAGGATGGGATTTATGAAATAACATATTGTAAACTCCTAACGCTCATAAATAATATAGTTTCGTTTTCTAAGCTGCTCAGAAGCGGCTTTCAGGGCTTCTTCATCGTAGAAATCAATTTTTAAAACACCTTCATCAAATTCACGATTATGAAGAATGCCAATATTTTTAATGCTGATTCCGTTCATGGACAAAATGGTTGCAATTGTGGCAATTGCACCGGTTTCATCTACGATATCGCAGTACAGTGCGAATTCTTTTTTGATTGGACCACTTGAAGTGTTATCAAAAGAGTTTCGATAGTCTCTTGAAGAAGAAAACATCTGATAAAGTCCATTGGAATCTTTCTGGTCGATCAGGTATTTTGCCTGTACAATTAAGCGGATAAATTCATCTAATACTTTGGAAATGTTATCAGGGTTTTCCAGACAAATCTGCTGCCACATATAAGGGGAGGAAGAAGCAATTCTGGTAATGTCCTTAAATCCTCCGGCTGCAATACTTTTCATGTGTTCATCTGAAGAATCCAGTTTTTGAACCAGATTGACAAGAGAAGAAGCAACAACATGAGGCAAGTGACTGATTGCCGCAGTAATATAGTCATGTTCCTGAGCAGTAAGAATCATAGGAAGTGCTCCAATCGAGCTTACCAGTTCGCTGTACCGGCTGATTTTATCCAGACTGGCTTCCTCTGACGGTGTTAAAATATAATAAGCATTTTCGATTAAATGGTCGGAAGAATAAGCGTAACCTGTTTTTTCACTTCCTGCCATCGGATGTCCGCCGATAAAATTTGCGGCCATGGAGAGTTTCGTGATTTCTTTGTGAATTTCTCCTTTGACACTGCCGACATCTGTTAAAATACAGCCTGGACGGATTTTCGTTTTCAGCCATTTTAAACATTCAATATTGTAGTCTACTGTGGCGCAGAGAAAGATATAATCACAGAGCGAAAATTTGCTGTCCATTTCTTCGCAGGCAATGTCAACAATGCCTTCAAAGACAGCATCGTCTAAAGTTTCCCGTGTTCGATTGTATGCGATAATCTGATAATCTGGGTGGAATTTTTTGATGGCTTTCGCAATAGAACCACCGATTAACCCAAGACCAATAAAACCAATTGTTGTCGTTTCCATGAAAATCTCCTTCTTTTTTCGGTAATCAGACAAGACTGATGCAGTGTCGTCAAAAATGAATCAAATACGGCACAGTCTGTCAAACATAACTATTTTATGACATCTTGAAAGAAAAGTCAACGGTTTGACACTTTAAAGCGTTACGCTGGCACTTTGCATAATGAAAATGAAAAGAAATGAAAAAATACCTTGTTTAAATTGAATAAAATACTTGAAAAATTATTTTTTTTTTAGTAAAATATATACATATTAAATTTTAGGAGGTATTACATATGGACGTTTTTAGAAGTGACAGAATTAGAAATGTGGTCCTGCTTGGTCACGGCGGTTCCGGTAAGACAAGTCTGGTCGAGGCAATGGCTTATTTATCAGGAATAACAAACCGTTTAGGTAAAGTTACAGATGGTAACACGGTCAGTGATTATGATAAAGAGGAAATCAAAAGAAAATTCTCAATCACAACTTCAGTAGTGCCAATCGAATGGGGAAAAGTAAAAATTAATGTGCTGGATACACCAGGCTATTTCGACTTCGTGGGGGAAGTAGAAGAAGCAGTGGCAGCAGCAGATGCAGCAATTATCGTTGTTTCCGGAAAAGCAGGGGTTCAGGTCGGAACACAAAAAGCATGGGAGATGTGTGAAAAATATAATCTGCCTCGTATGTTTTTTGTAACAGAGATGGATTTAGACCATGTCAGTTATCGTAAAGTAGTAGAAGACTTAACGGAACTGTATGGAAAGAAAATTGCACCGATTCACATGCCGATTCGTGAAAATGAACAGTTTGTTGGTTATGTAAATATCGTAAAACAGGCCGGCAGACGCTACGTTGAAAGAGGACAGAAAAAAGAATGTCCGGTTCCGGACTACCTCGAAGAATATCTGGAAAAATACCATGATATCTTAATGGAATCTGTTGCAGAAATCAGTGAAGAATTTATGGAGCGTTATTTTGCAGGAGAAGAATTCTCTGTAGCAGAAGTTTCCGCAGCTCTGAAAATGAATATCTCTGATGGAAGTATTATTCCGGTGTGCATGGGTTCTACCGTAAATGTACAGGGTGTTGCAAACCTGCTTGATGATATTTGCGGTTATTTCCCAAGTCCGGCTCAGAAAACCTGTGCAGGAATGAATATGAAAACAAATGATATCTATGAAGCAAATTATGATTTTGCAAAAGCAAAATCTGCTTATGTATTTAAAACAATTGTTGACCCGTTCATTGGAAAATATTCTCTGATTAAAGTCTGCTCAGGTGTTATCAAAGGGGAAGATACTCTTTATAATCCAACAAAAGATGCAGATGAAAAACCTGGAAAAATCTATGTATTACAGGGTGGAAAACCAATTGAAGTTCCGGAACTTCATGCCGGTGATATCGGTGCAATTGCAAAATTAAATACAGTGGCAACAGGTGATACTCTTTCTACAAGAACGACTCCTGTTGTGTTTGGAAAGACAGAGATTTCTGTTCCATATACCTGCAAACGTTATAAAACTGTGAATAAAGGCGATGAAGATAAAGTATCTCAGGCACTTTCCAGAATGATGCAGGAGGATCAGACACTGCGGATTGAAAATGATTCTGCAAACCGTCAGACCTTGATGTATGGTATCGGAGAACAGCATCTTGACATTGTATGCAGTAAATTAAAAGAACGTTATAAAGTAGATATTGTGCTTTCAAAACCAAAAGTTCCATTTAGAGAAACAATTCGTAAAAAAGCCGACGTAGATGCAAAATATAAGAAACAGTCCGGTGGACATGGACAGTATGGTCATGTAAAAATGACATTTGAACCATCTGGTGATTTAGAGACTCCTTATGTATTTGAACAGACCGTTGTTGGTGGTGCAGTTCCGAAAAACTATTTCCCGGCAGTAGAAAAAGGAATTCAGGAATCAGTCTTAAAAGGACCTTTAGCTTCTTATCCGGTTGTCGGTGTGAAAGCAACTTTATACGATGGTTCTTATCATCCGGTTGACTCTTCTGAAATGGCATTTAAAACAGCCGCAATTCAGGCATTTAAGAAAGGCTTTTTGGAAGCTTCTCCAGTATTGTTAGAGCCGATTGTATCTATGAAAATCAATGTTCCGGACAAATATACCGGTGACGTTATGGGTGATTTGAATAAACGAAGAGGACGTGTTCTTGGAATGAATCCAGATGCCCAGCATAAAGGCTGTACAATCGTAGAAGCGGATATTCCGATGCTTTCGATTTACGGATATTCAACAGACCTGCGCTCTATGACAGGAGGAAGCGGAGTGTTCTCTTATGAGTTTGCCCGTTATGAGCAGGCACCGTCTGATATTCAGGAACAGGAAATTAAAGCTCGTCAGGAAGAAGGAGCAGACGCTTAAAATAATTTAAGAAAACTTAAGAAGATATCTCGAAAGAGTGGGGGCTTTCGGGATATCTTTTTTTTCGGTTTTGTGTTACACTGTACCGTAATACAAAAAAAGAAAGGAATTTAGATTTATGAAAAAGAAATTATTAGCAGGAATTGCTGTTCTTTTGCTGGCATTTTTATATTATTATATTGAACTGCCTGCAATTAATATCCATGAAAGTGGATTCTGGTTTTTCCTTGTCGCAGTAATTGGAATTATTGTGGTTGTTTATGCAATTCGGAAAAGACTTTATGGAACAATTCAATTAAAACAAAGCAAAGGAATCAAAGCAGGTGTTATTTTAATGCTTGGAATCATTGCAGTATATGCGGTGGGTTCTCTGCTTTCTTCTCCAATTATCAATGCAAAGAAATATCAAAATCTTGTGACACCGGAGGAACGGGATTTTACAGAAGATATCCAGGAAATCAGTTTTAATCAGATTCCGCTTCTGGATAAAGATTCTGCAGTATTACTGGGAAATCGAAAAATGGGAAGTATGGTAGATATGGTTTCTCAGTTTGAAGTCAGTGATTTGTATTCTCAGATTAATTATCAGGGACAGCCGTATCGTGTCACACCACTGGTGTATGCAAATGCAATTAAATGGCTGACTAATCAAAAAGACGGAATTCCGGCTTATATTCGGATTGATATGGCAACACAGAATACGGAACTGGTAAAGCTGGAGGATGGAATTAAGTATTCAGAGTCAGAGCTGCTTAATCGGAATATTTACCGACATCTTCGTTTCCGCTATCCGACGTATATGTTTGACCAGTTGAGCTTTGAAATTAATGATGATGGAGTACCATATTGGATTTGTCCGGTAAAGAAATTTAATATTGGTTTATTTGGCGGACAGACTATTGGAAAAGTGGTGCTTTGTAATGCAATTACCGGTGAGACAGAAGAATATAAAATAAAAGACTGTCCGCAGTGGGTAGACCGTGCTTATCCGGCAGACTTATTGATTGACTTATATAACTATCATGGTACATTGAAGAATGGATTTTTTAATAGTGTGCTGGGGCAGAAAGGGTGTTTAAAGACAACCGATGGATATAACTATCTGGCACTTGAAGATGATGTATGGGTTTACACCGGAATTACATCAGTAAGTGGAGATCGTTCCAATGTTGGGTTTGTATTGATGAATCAGCGTACAATGGAAACCAGATATTATTCCTGTGCCGGAGCAGAGGAATATTCTGCTATGGAATCGGCAGAAGGACAGGTACAGAACTTAAAATATACCGCAGCTTTTCCATTGTTATTAAATATTTCAAACGAGCCGACTTATTTTATGGCACTCAAGGACGGAGCCGGTCTGGTGAAAAAATATGCGATGGTTAATATTCAGAAATATCAAAATGTTGCAATCGGTGATACCGTATCAGAGTGTGAGAAAGCTTATATCAAACTGCTTGCCTCTAATGGAATTACTTCAACAGATGAAAAAAGTACAGGAACAAATGAAATCAGTGGAAAAATCAAGAGAATTGGACAGGCGGTCATGGATGGAAATTCCCATTTTTATCTTGCATTGGAAGAAAACGATGAGGTTTATGATGTGCCAGTCGTGGATTATCCGGAAATTGTGACTTATGATGTGGGAGATGAGATTACTCTGGAATATAGTGAAGATTCACCGGCAAATGTAGTTCTTGGAATAAAATAAAGTGGTTTTTTGGATTCTTACTTGACAAATACAAGGGTTCTGGGTAGAATAACAATAGTTAAAGAGAGTAGAAAATACTCTGAAACATGAAAAAAACATTGAAGAGGAAGAGTACACATGGTTCTTTAATACAGAGAGCTGCCGGCAGGTGAAAGGCAGTGAGAAGAAATGTGGAACTGGCCTTGGAGTTCCTTTGCAGAACGGAAGAATTTCTTAGTAAGAAAAGGCGGGAGTTCCCGTTACAGAATCAATGAGTGCATCTGTAGATATAGAGATACAGATGAATTAGAGTGGTACCACGGAATGAATCTAAGACCCTTTCGTCTCTAAAAGTTTAGTGACAAAAGGGTCTTTTTTATTTCATGGTAAATAATGTATTCTCAGAGTCTTTTTAGAGTTAGTAAAGGACTTTGAAAGCGCATAATAACAATTAGGAGGAAACAACAATGGCAGTACCTTATAATCATAAGGCAATTGAACAGAAATGGAGAGAAAACTGGGAAGCAAAACCGGTAAACGTAGATGACGGTAAAAAACCGAAATATTATTGTCTGGATATGTTCCCATATCCGTCAGGAAATGGACTTCATGTAGGACATTGGAGAGGATATGTTATCTCTGATGTGTGGAGTCGTTATAAAATGATGCAGGGTTATTACCTGATTCATCCAATGGGCTGGGATGCATTCGGTCTTCCGGCTGAAAACTATGCAATCAAAATGGGAGTACATCCGGCAAAATCAACTGCACAGAACATTGCAAATATCAAGAGACAGATTAATGATATCGCAGCAATTTATGACTGGGATAGAGAAGTAAATACAACAGACCCGAATTTCTACAAATGGACTCAGTGGATTTTTGTAAAAATGTTTAAAGAAGGTCTTGCTTACGAAAAAGAATTCCCGATTAACTGGTGTCCGTCCTGTAAAACAGGTCTTGCAAATGAAGAAGTAGTAAACGGATGCTGTGAACGATGTGGAGCGACTGTAACAAAGAAAAATCTTCGTCAGTGGATGCTTCGTATCACAAAATATGCAGATCGTCTGTTATCCGATTTGGATAAATTAGACTGGCCGGAAAAAGTTAAGAAAATGCAGTCTGACTGGATTGGAAAATCCTATGGTGCAGAAGTTGACTTCAAGGTTGATGGAAGAGAAGATAACATTACGGTTTATACGACGAGACCGGATACCTTACATGGTGCAACCTTTATGGTATTAGCTCCGGAACATAAACTGGCTGCATCTCTTGCAACAGAAGAAACAAAAGAAGCAGTAGAAAAATATA
Source organism: Blautia stercoris (assembly GCF_054657695.1). NCBI lineage: Bacteria > Bacillati > Bacillota > Clostridia > Lachnospirales > Lachnospiraceae > Blautia > Blautia stercoris. The sequence goes on along the minus strand of NZ_BAAHYF010000001.1, from coordinate 363,936 downwards.
TTTATGATTCCTCTATGAAATCAAATGTTGACCGTCTGCAGGATAAAGAAAAAACAGGTGTATTTACAGGAAGTTATGCAATCAACCCATTAAATGGAAAGAAAGTTCCAATCTGGCTTTCTGATTATGTACTGGCTGATTATGGTACAGGTGCAATTATGTGTGTACCGGCTCATGATGACCGTGACTTTGAATTTGCAAAGAAATTCGATATCCCGATTATTCAGGTTATCGCAAAAGATGGAAAAGAAATTGAAAACATGACTGAGGCTTATACCGATGCAGTTGGAACAATGATTAATTCCGGTGAATGGAATGGCATGGAATCTTCTGTATTGAAAAAAGAAGCACCGGCTATGATTGAAAAAATGGGATTCGGAAGAAAAACAGTAAACTACAAACTGCGTGACTGGGTATTCTCCCGTCAGCGTTACTGGGGTGAACCAATTCCGATTATCCATTGTCCTCATTGCGGAAATGTACCGGTTCCGGAAGACCAGCTTCCATTAACTTTACCGGAAGTAGAATCTTACGAGCCAACAGGTACAGGAGAATCTCCACTTGCTGCAATTGATGAATGGGTAAATACAACTTGTCCGGTTTGTGGTGCGCCTGCAAAACGTGAAACGAATACTATGCCTCAGTGGGCTGGTTCTTCCTGGTATTTCCTGCGTTATGTAGATAACAAAAACAACGAAGAATTAGTTTCAAAAGAAAAAGCAGATAAATATCTTCCGGTTGATATGTATATCGGTGGAGTGGAACATGCAGTACTGCATCTGTTATATTCTCGTTTCTATACAAAATTCTTGTATGATATCGGAGTAATTGACTTTGATGAGCCGTTCCACAAACTGTTCAATCAGGGTATGATTACAGGTAAAAACGGTATCAAGATGAGTAAATCAAAAGGAAATGTAGTATCTCCGGATGATTTAGTAAGAGATTACGGCTGCGATTCCTTAAGATTGTATGAACTCTTTGTAGGACCTCCGGAATTAGATGCAGAATGGGATGACAGAGGAATTGATGGTGTTTACCGTTTCTTAAATCGTTTCTGGAAATTGGCTATTGATAGCAAAGAAGCAGGAGTTACCGAGACAAAAGAAATGATAAAACTGCGCCATAAACTGGTATATGATATCACACAGCGTCTGGAAAGCTTCAGCTTAAATACTGTTATTTCCGGATTCATGGAATACAACAATAAGTTAATTGAACTTGCAAAGAAAACAGGTGGAATCGATAAAGAAACAATCGAGACATTTGTAAAACTGCTTGCACCATTTGCTCCGCATATCACAGAAGAGTTATGGGCAGAATATGGTCACACAGATTCTGTATTCCATACACAGTGGCCGGCAGCAGATGAAGAAGCAATGAAAGATGACGAAATTGAAATTCCGGTACAGATTAACGGAAAAACAAAAGTAATTATCAGCATTTCGGCAGAAGCAACCAAAGAAGAAGCAATTGAAGCAGGAAAAGCCGCAGTTGCAGATAAACTGACAGGAAACATTATCAAAGAGATTTATGTTCCGAAGAAGATTATTAACATTGTGGCAAAATAAAAATAAATAAAAATAGAATAAGAACAAAAAGGATATGATGCGTCTGGTGTCATATCCTTTTTTGCTTTTAAGATAATATAAATGGCATTAGCTATGCTGAATAAAATAAAAAAAGAAAGTATGTTCGATTTTGCTGATGGTTTTACAATTATATAATATACTATATGATAGAAAAGAAAAACATTATATTTTATATAGCTTTTATTCTTCCACTAATTGAATTCCTGAAATATCCGGTTCAATAATTAAGGAATAATTGGTATAGTACACAACAAACCCTGGTTTCGAGCCATTTGGTTTTTTGACGTGTTTTTTCTGAATATAGTCAATTTCAACTTTTGGAGCAGTCCTTCCACTGGAATAATATCCGGCAAGGCGTCCGGCTTCTTCAAAGGTGCGGTCCGGCAGTTCTTCGTTGTTTGATTTTACGATGACGTGAGAACCTGCCATTTTTTTGGCATGAAACCACCAGTCATTTCCTGTTGCGAATTTAAAGGTCAGTTCTTCATTTTGATAGTTATTTTTTCCGACATAAATGTGATAACCGTCACTGGAAATATAATGCAGAGGCTTCGATTTAGACTGCATTTTTTTCTTGTTATTAGAAGCATGCTTTTTGATATAACCATATTCTGTGAGTTCCTCTTTAATTTGAGAGAGGTCATTTTCCTGTCTGGCAATATCAAGTGCAGCCTGAATGGATTCTAAGTGAAGAATTTCAGATTCGGTATCAGCGATCTGTTCTTCAAGAGCCTGTGCGGTACGTTTTAATTTATTATAACGTTCAAAGTATTTTTTTGCATTTTCCTGAGGGGTCATAGTTGCATCAAGTGGAATCGTAATTTCCTCATTGGTATAATAGTTTAATGCCTGAAATGACTTACAGCCTTCTTCAAGGTTGTATCCGTAAGTATTAATCAGTTCACCATATACTTTATATTTATCCATTTTTGTAGTGTCACGCATCTGTTTGCTTTGTAAATCGAATTTTTTTCGATTACGGTCAAGTGCAGTCTGGACAATTCGGCGCAAATCAGCAGACTTTTGTCGGATACGGGTAATCTGATTTTTTTGTGCATAATATAATTCTAACACTTCAGAAATCGTCTGGAATTTTTTGACGGTAAACCCATCGTATTTACACAGTAAAAAAGCTGCATATTCTACAGGTTCCCCTTCTTCATTATAAACAATATTCGGAGAAAAGTCTCCATTTGTAACATCTTCCATCATACGGGCAAAGGTATGATAAAGATGAACTCTGGCTTCTTCTGAAAGAGAAGCTGTCGGTTCACTTCCATCAATGGAGCTTCTAGAGCAGATTTCTTCAGCAGCAGCAGGACTTAAACCGGTAAGAGAGGTATAAATCGCCTTTGCGACAGGCATTGGCTTTTCACAGACGATCTGATAAAATTCTTTCTCAGTAATTGTAAGAGGATTTTGTTTTTCCTGTGTCTGAGGAATAAAATAATCGCGTCCTGGCAGTACTTCACGCACGGAACTCATGTTTAGAGAGACATGTTTAATACTGTCTAAAATCATGCGTTCTTCATTTAAGAAAATAATATTACTGTGTTTTCCCATGATTTCAACAACGAGTGTTTTATGGCATAAATCGCCAAGTTCATTTAAGTGCTCGATTTTAAGTTCGATGACACGTTCAAGCCCTGGCTGGGTCACTGCTGTGATTTTTCCGCTGCCAATATGTTTTCTGAGCAGCATACAAAAATTTGGCGCAGTTAAAGGACTTGGTTTGTTTTTTTCAGTAAAGTAAATAAGGGGAAGAGAAGCACTGGCTGAAATCAAAAGACGATACTGAGTACGGTTATTTTTTATAGTAAGTAAAAGTTCGTCCGCTTCCGGCTGTGCAATTTTATTAATTTTACCACCGACAATGGTGTTATTTAATTCTTTTACGATGTTTGCAATTGTAATTCCGTCAAATGCCATGATATGAACTCCTATCTATAGTTAGTTGAACGCAGATAAGCATTCCCCCGCTTCAAGTGTGCGGAGCACTAAGCGGCGGGTGAGGGGGGATGCTTCTGTCAGTGGGAATTGAAAGCTCCCACTGACAGATCGCGAAGCGACTGCGTTCATGAGCAAGTAGCGAAGCGGATTGCGAATGTCCGCTTTACTTGTTCTTTTTATTATAATCGAAATACAAAAACAAAGCAATGAAAAAAAGGTTTGACTGTATTATACGATTGCTTTATAATAATTTATGTATGTTTATGCCACAGGCAAATATAAAACAACAGAAAAGAGTACGACATGATTAAGAGCATGACTGGGTTCGGAAGAGCTGAGATGATTGATGAAGAGAAAAAAATTGCGGTAGAGATGAAATCCGTAAATCATCGATATCTGGATATCAATATGAGAATTCCAAAGAAACTCAGCAGTTTTGAGGGTGCGATACGCGGTGTTTTAAAACAATATATGCAGCGTGGTAAAGTAGACCTTTTTATTACTTATGAGGACTACACACAAAGCGGTGTGACAGTAAAATATAATCGTGAAATTGCACAGCAGTATCTCGAATATTCCAGACAGATAGAGGAAGAATTTCAACTGAAAAATGATATGAATGTTTCAAATATCATGCGGTTTCCGGAAGTACTTACAATGGAGGAAGAAAAGGTAGATGAAGAAGAACTGTGGACTTCTCTTAAACAGGTTCTTGTAAATGCGGTTCAGCCTTTTATTAATTCAAGGATACAAGAAGGAAATCATTTAAGTAAAGATATTTTAGAAAAACTGGATGGAATGTACCGGAAAGTAGAACTGGTGGAAAAACGTTCTCCTGAGATTTTAAAGGAATATCGTGAAAAACTGGAAAACAAGACAAAAGAACTGCTTGCAGATGCCCAGATAGAAGAAAGCCGAATTGCGGCAGAAGTGATTTTATTTGCAGATAAAATTTGTACGGACGAAGAAACCGTAAGATTAAAAAGCCATATCAATCACATGAAAAAGGTACTCACGGAAGAAGAAGGTGCAGGAAGAAAAATGGATTTTATTGCACAGGAAATGAATCGTGAGGCAAATACCATTCTTTCAAAAGCAAATGACTTGGAAACTTCAAATCTGGCAATTGACTTAAAAACAGAGATTGAGAAAGTGAGAGAGCAGATTCAGAATATTGAATAGAGGCAAAAAAGATGTCGAAGTTAATCAACATTGGATTTGGGAATACCGTAAATACAGATAAAATTGTAGCGGTTGTAAGTCCGGATGCCGCACCGATAAAAAGAATGGTGCAGGCAGCAAAAGAAGAAGGAATGGCAATTGATGCAACGCAGGGAAGAAAGACAAAAGCCGTGATTATAATAGAAAATCATACATTGGTATTGTCAGCTCTTCAGCCTGAGACAATTGCAAAACGATTTGGTACATTTTTTGAAACGGAATTGAGAGGGGAGCAAGATGGCTAATCGAGGAATTTTAGTTGTTGTATCTGGATTTTCCGGCGCAGGAAAAGGCACATTAATGAAACATTTGCTGGAGAAGTATGATAACTATGCGCTGTCCATTTCAGCAACAACAAGAGCACCGCGAGAGGGTGAAGAACATGGAAGAGAGTACTTCTTCCATACAAAACAGGAATTTGAAGAACTAATTCTTCAGGATGCACTGATTGAATATGCACAGTATGTGGAGAATTACTATGGAACTCCAAAGGCTTATGTGGAAAAACAGTTAGAAGCCGGAAAAGATGTCATTTTAGAGATTGAAATTCAGGGTGCGTTAAAAGTAAAAGAGAAATTTCCGGACACCTTGTTATTGTTTGTAACTCCACCGTCTGCTGAAGAATTAAAACGCAGACTGATAAACAGAGGAACAGAAACAAAAGAAGTAATTGATTCAAGACTCAGACGTGCGTCAGAAGAAGCAAAGGGAATGCCGTTATATGATTATATTTTAATCAATGACGATTTAGAAGAATGTGTGGATACCATGCATGAAGTAATTCAGAGTCAGCACAATAAATCCAGCAATAATGTTGCATTTATAGAAAAAATAACAGGCGAAGTCGCCGTATTTGCGAAAGGAGAATGAATATGATACATCCATCTTACACAGAACTGATGCAGGCAATTAATGAAGGTGTGGACGTAGAGGATGAACCGATTGTAACAAGTCGTTACTCTATCGTTCTTGCAACAAGTAAAAGAGCAAGACAGTTAATCGAGGGAAAAGAGGCAATGGTTTCCACAAGAGGAAAGAAGCCGCTTTCTACAGCAGTTGAGGAGTTCTATAAAGGACTTGTAAAAATTGTACCGGATGAGAATACAGAAGAAGTAGTAGAAGAAACAACTGAAGAAGAGTAAAAGTCGGGGACTGCACACAAGTTGCAGTCCTTTCTACCACTTGGAGAAAATTAAAGTCAGGATTATGCGAGACTGAAAAAATAGAGATAGAAACAGGGAGGATTATGAGAAAAGTATTATTTATTTCCCTTGGGTGTGACAAAAATCTGGCAGATTCAGAAGAAATGCTTGGAATGTTAGTTACTCATGGGTATGAGATTACAAACGATGAAACAGAAGCAAATGTTGCGATTATCAATACCTGCGCATTTATTCATGATGCAAAAGAAGAAAGTATTGCAAATATTCTGGAGATGGCACGCTATAAAGAGGAAGGTCAGTTAAAAGTTTTATTAATAACCGGATGTCTTGCACAGCGCTATAAAGAAGAAATCGTTAATGAAATTCCGGAAGTGGATGCCGTGCTTGGCACGACTAGCTTTGACGACTTATTAGAAGCAATAGACCAGGCATTTGGCGGAGAACGTTATCTGGAATTTAAAGATATTTCTTATACACCGCAGGTGGAAACAAAGCGTATGATTACAACAGGCGGTCATTTTGAATACTTAAAAATTGCTGAAGGTTGTGATAAGCACTGTACTTACTGTATTATTCCGAAACTTCGTGGAAACTACCGCAGTGTGCCAATGGAAAAACTGTTAAATCAGGCACGTTATCTTGCAGAACAGGGTGTAAAAGAACTGATTCTTGTAGCACAGGAGACGACGGTTTATGGCGTGGATTTATATGGAGAAAAATCACTTCATAAATTGTTAAAAGAGTTATGTAAAATTCCCGGTATTGCATGGATTCGTGTACTTTACTGTTATCCGGAAGAGATTTATCCGGAACTGATTCAGGTCATGAAAGAAGAAAGCAAAATCTGCCATTATCTGGATTTGCCGATTCAGCATGCAAGTGATGCCATTTTAAAACGAATGGGAAGACGCACAACAAAAGCAGAATTAAAAGAAATTGTTGGAACGCTGAGAAGAGAAATTCCGGATATTGTGCTTCGTACGACGTTAATTACCGGATTTCCTGGAGAGACACCGGAAAATCATGAAGAATTAATGGAATTTATTGATGAGATGGAATTTGACCGCCTTGGAGTTTTTACTTATTCCGCAGAGGAAGATACACCGGCAGCATCCATGCCGGAACAGGTGGATGAAGAAGTGAAAAAAGACAGACAGGCAGAACTGATGGAACTGCAGCAGGATATTTCTTTAGATAAAGGAAATGAAAAAATTGGACGAGACATGCTTGTCATGATAGAAGGAAAAGTTGCAGATGAAAATGCCTATGTTGGACGTACTTATGGAGATGCTCCAAATGTAGATGGTTATATTTTTGTAAATACAGATATGGAACTAATGTCTGGAGACTTATGTCAGGTTCATGTAACCGGAGCACTCGAATATGATTTGATAGGAGAACTGAAAGATGAATACACCGAATAAACTTACAATTGCCCGTGTGATTATGATTCCGTTTTTTGTTGCATTTTTGATGTATGATATTGCAGGAGATGCAGGAAAATGGATCGCACTTGTTATTTTTATTGCTGCAAGTATTACAGACACCTTAGATGGCTATATTGCCAGAAAATATCATTTGGTAACGAATTTTGGTAAATTTATGGATCCTTTGGCGGATAAATTATTAGTCTGCTCTGCATTAATCTGCTTTACTGCTACAGGTAAACTTGCAGCATGGATCACGATTATTATTATTGCACGTGAATTTATTATCAGCGGTTTTCGTCTGGTTGCAGCAGATAACGGAATCGTTATTGCAGCAAGTTACTGGGGAAAATTTAAAACAGTATCTCAGATGATTATGATTATTTTAATGATTATGGATATCCAAAATGGAGCATTCCAGACTCTGATTACGGTATTTATTGTTATTGCAGTTGCACTGACTTTAATTTCACTTGCAGATTATATTATGAAAAATAAACAGGTTTTAAGCATGCAGGATTAAATTTAGAAGTTTTATAAAAAGATGGCATCCATTGTTCTTTTCTTTAATGGATGCCATCTTTTTTTCTAAATCATTTAACAAAATCAAGGAAGTCCCCTGCTTCAATTGCAAAAAGCAATAAGCATGGGTGGGGACTTGCTTGTGTCAGGAGGGGGCAAGCCCCTTCTGATAAGCTGCGTAGCAGCTATTTGGTTATGAGCAAGTAGCGAAAGCGGATTGCGAATATCCGCTTGACTACTGCATCATTTTTATAAGCTGTAACATACGCTCAATTCGGGCGGTCTCTTCAGGGGTTTTATTTTGCTTTAAGGCTTCTATGATGCAGTCCATTTCTTTTGAGGTAAAAGAAAGAGTTCCGGATTTTTTTTGAGTGTTTGATAAGGATGACACCAAAAAAGGAAGAAGCTCAGACATTCCTTTTTGACTTCCCTGACTGGCAATTGAATTTAGCATCTGTAATTTTAAGGGGTCAATTCCGTTTATATTGGCAGATTTCATCCAGTCTTCCGGCATAGTTTGCACCTCCTATCTTGTAAACTTTTCTTGAGACAATTCAAAGATTTGAATCATTGCCATTGTATTTAAAAGGGCATCGATTTTTTCTTTTGCAGGACCGTGGCAAACTTTACTGCACGCCGATAACATTTCAATCGGGTCTTTTGGAGTAAAATCCTGAGTCTGCATTTCTCCTTGAGGTTCTAAGAAAACATGAAAAGTTTCTTGAAGTTCTAAAAATTTGGCAAAAACAGAAGCAAACTGCTGACCGCTTTTTGGAAGATAAGGCATAGCAGCTTTTAAGAGTTCAATCTGGTCTGAATGAATCAATTCATCAGATGGAGTAGATTCCATAAACGCTTCCTCCATAAGGGAAACACTTTTTTTAGTTTATGAAAAAAAAGCAGAGAATATTCCAACGAAACATCATAAACTAAAGCAAAGACAAAAAAGGAGACTGAAGGATGGAAAAATCAGAAGTAAAAACCAGATTAGTGGAAGAAAATAATACCATTTATGAAATAGATTTGGAATGTTTAAAAAGAAAAGAGCAGAGAAAAAAAGAGAACAAAGAATATAAAAAACGTTCTCAGAAGATAAGAAACCAATAAGACTTCATACAGAAAATGAGCTGCCGCAAAAACGGCAGCTTTTTAAAATGGTAGAATGAAAAGTAAGAATCAGCAGAAACTATTTCCACCGTATCCGCATAACAGAAGCAGTAAGATGATAATACAATTGCAGTCATTTCCACAACCATTATGTTGTCCGCAACCACATCCATTATTACCATTTCCACAACAGCATAAAATTAAAAGAATCCAGATAATAGAGTTGCAGTCACCAAAACATCTTCCAAGTCCACATCCGCTGTTTCCGGTGCAGGAATCATCGCATCCGCATCCACAGTTTGTAGCAGCTAAATCACTCATATTGTTCCTCCGTAAGGATTTTGATTACAATTTCATCTTATGTAGGAAATGAAAATTGGTGCATGAAAAAATTAAAAAGAGGCAAAGGTTTGAAAAATTTGATAGATATCAAGAATTCCCAATCCCCATTCCCGATTGGGATAAATCCGCTCCTCACTTCGCCGTGCTCCACGAATTAAAAGAGCGGTCAGTTCTGCAGTATTAAAAATTTTAGGAGGCACCCTTTTTTGTCCCCATTCGACTAAAAGAGCACAGGCACCTGCAGTAAGAGCACAGGCAGCAGAAGTTCCGGTAATCGTTGTATAAGTGTTTTTGAGAGAGGGAGCAGAGACATTGACACCAGGTGCTGTTAAGTCTGGTTTTATCTCCTCAAGTCGGGTAAAACCTCTGCTTGAATTTAAAAACAAGCTGTTGTTGTAGGCACTGTAGGCAGATATCGTAATAACGTAAGGAGAAGTGGCAGGATCTGTGATAGTGGTATCTGGGTTTGGACGCAGGAAGATAACATCTGGAGAAAGAAAACCACTGATTGGGAGCCATAAGTGGAAAGAACCTTTATTTTGATTTCTGGCATAGACTCGTATTTTCCAGATCCCAGGAGTGGGGTCTGAAAACCGCATGAAAATAAACTGCTCACCTGAGACATTTTGAATAACAGAAGAAGAAAGAAAAATCTTTGTATCTTCTAGAATAAAATCCAGTGTTTCACGAAAATTAACACGGGAAGGAATCCGGGAAATGATTTCACCTAAAGGTGATTCAAAACCAACTTCATAGATTTCTGGGGAATCTCCCCATAATTCCAGCGTAAAACCAGAAGAATTTGCCGGAACAGAAAGTTCAACAGGGATATAATCCTGTGGCATGGGTGCATAAGAGAAAAAATGATGGGCTTTTCCTGCCTCATTTCCGGCGGCAATCACAGGATGGAAGCCCCAGTAGTTAGAAAGTTCAGTAAACATTTTGGCGAGATAGGAACGACCAGAGTGTGCACCTTGATTTGTGCCGAGTCCAAGACAGAGGACAAGAGGTTTTTTTTGTTCTCGGGATAAGAGTGTGAAAAATCGGATTGCCATCATAATATCGGTCTCTTGAAAAACAGGTTCATTGCTGGTATGATAAAAAATTTCTCTTAAATACTGCTTGGCTGGTTTTAATTTGACCACTGCAATCTGGGAGAGAGGTGCTGCACCTGAAAAATCCTGTTCAGGGATAGAACTTCCACAAGCAATCCCGGCGAGTGCTGTTCCATGACCAATCTCATCATTAGAAGGAACAATTTCAAATGGGTTGGAAGAGGCGAGTGCTTGATTGATATCTTCTTCAAAGTAAACGCTTCCATAAGAAAGGTCAAATGGAGGTTGTCCGGTTTGAATGTTCTGATCCCAGAGCGCAAGAATCCTTGTACGCTTATCACGGGTTAAAAAGGCGGAATGAGTGTAATCAACTCCTGTATCAATAAAGCCAACAATTACATTTCGTCCTTTTAGATCAAGAGAAGGCTGGTTTTGTACCGTTAAAATGCCGGAAGATTCCAGACTGACAAGGTTAAGCAAAGAATAAAGTTTGGGCAAGGTGGTATAGCGCAGCTCATCGGTTTCCAGATAATTTATTAAATTTTCGGGTGGACGTTGGCTGTGAATCATAACCAGATGGCTGTTAAAAAACTGAATTCCATATTCACTAAAATCTTGTTCAATTCCATCATAGTAAGGGAGAATAAAATCCAGATATTCATCTGAGAGGATAACATCACGTAAATTTTTCATAGACATAAAATAGAAAACTCCTTTTGTTTCAAGTTTTTAATATATATGCATAAGCTGGGAACAAAAGACTTTTTAGAGGTTACATCATAATATAGAATTAAGAAATCGGGAAATAGAGTTTGATATGTTGACAGGAAAAGGGATTGGTGTGGCGATGCTTGATACCGGAATTTTTCCACATATTGATTTTGCAGGACGAATTTTGGCATTTCAGGATTTTATTTATGATAGAAAGACTCCTTATGACGACAATGGACATGGAACACATGTAGCCGGAATCCTGGGAGGCAGTGGAGCCGCTTTTCAGGGGAAGTATAAAGGAGTGGCATGCGGATGCAATTTAATTGGGATTAAGGTATTAGACAGAAATGGAAACGGAGAAAAAGAAAGCGTAATCCGGTCATTAGACTGGATTCAAAAAAACAGAAACCGCTATCAGATACGAATCATAAATATTTCTGTTGGGACAACACAGAAAGAAGAACATAAGGATTTAATTGATGCAGTGGAAAGGGCTTGGGATACAGGGTTGATTGTGGTGGCGGCAGCAGGAAATATGGGACCGGGAGAAGGCAGTATTACAGCCCCGGGAAGCAGTCGAAAAATTATTACGGTGGGGTCTTCGGATTTACTTGTAAAAAACAGGGGAATTAGCGGAAGAGGACCGACAAATGACTGTATCATCAAACCGGATGTTGTAGCTCCGGGAAATGCTGTTATTTCATGTGCGAACCGCAATGACAATATGCCTTATACCATAAAGAGCGGAACTTCCATGTCTACCCCTGTTGTTTCTGGCGCTATTGCCCTGCTTTTAGAGAGAGAACCATGGCTTACAAATTTTGAAATTAAAAAAAGATTAAGAAGAACTGCGAAGGATTTGGGATATCCGCATAACTTGCAGGGGTGGGGACTGTTTGAAGTGAAATCATTTTTAAATGAAAATAATGGTTGACAAATTCTGTATCATTGTATACAATGATACAAGAAGTTTGATACAGCATCGCTTTATCAAGAGAAAACACAGATTGAGGAGTGAAGAAAATGATTAACAGAAGTGTCCGAATGAATTATCATACAAACTTACTGGAACTAGAGGAGCATATGTATCCGTTAGTAGATGTGGAGACACCGAATGTCTTTCATAATCTGTTTCCATATACAGAAATACCGAAAATAGCGTTTAATGACCGTATTGTACCGCATCACATGCCGGATGATATCTGGATTACAGATACTACATTTCGTGATGGACAGCAGTCTCGCGCACCATACAGTACAGAACAGATTGTTACAATTTATGATTATCTTCATAAATTAGGTGGAGAAAATGGAAAAATTCGTCAGAGTGAATTTTTCTTATACAGCAAAAAAGACAGAGACGCTGTTTATAAGTGTCTGGAGCGTGGTTATAAATTCCCGGAAGTTACAAGCTGGATTCGTGCAAGCAAAAAAGATTTTGAACTGGTAAAAGAATTAGGATTAAAAGAAACAGGAATCTTAGTCAGTTGTTCAGATTATCATATTTTCTATAAAATGAAAATGACCAGAAAACAGGCAATGGAACATTATCTAAGTGTGATTCGTGAATGTCTGGAAACTGGAATCAGCCCAAGATGTCATTTAGAGGATATTACAAGAGCAGATATTTATGGATATGTCATTCCATTTTGTCTGGAACTGACCAAGTTAATGGATGAGTATTCTATTCCGATTAAGGTACGCTGCTGCGATACAATGGGATATGGGGTAAACTACCCAGGTGCAGTAATTCCACGTTCAATTCCTGGAATTATCTATGGTATTATGACGCATGCCGGATTTCCATCGGAATTAATCGAGTTTCATGGGCATAATGATTTTTATAAAGCAGTCAGCAATTCAACAACTGCATGGCTTTACGGAGCAAGCGGTGTAAACTGTTCTTTATTTGGAATTGGAGAGCGTACCGGAAATACCCCTCTTGAGGCAATGGTATTTGAATATGCACAGTTAAAAGGTTCTTTGGATGGAATGGATACAACTGTGATTACTGAACTTGCAGAATATTATCAGAAAGAAATTGGTTATAAAATCCCGCCACAGACTCCGTTTGTAGGAAGTGCATTTAATGTTACCCGTGCAGGGATTCATGCAGATGGTCTGTTGAAGAACGAAGAAATTTATAATATTTTTGATACAAAGAAATTTTTAAATAAAGCACCGCAGGTTGCAGTATCAAACACCTCGGGTCTTGCAGGTATCGCGCATTGGATTAATAATCACTATCAGCTGGAAAATGAAAAAGCAATCGACAAAAACAGTGAACTGGTTGTAATGATTAAAGCGTGGGTGGACAAACAGTATGAGGATGGACGAGTAACTGTACTGACCGATGAAGAATTAATTGCAGTGATTGAAGAAAGTTGTAAGAGATTAAATATTGAGCTTTAAAATAAAAAATGTACTTTTAGAGTCGAATAAAGATTTTGAAAGTAGATAAAACAAAAAAGGAGAAAAGATGGCAGGAACAGAGAAGTCTTTAAGAGGACAGGTTTTTGATAAAATACGTTCCGATATTTTGAATGGAAAATATAAAAGAGGGGAAGAACTGGTTGAAAGTTCAATTGGAAAAGAATTGGGAATCAGCCGGACGCCGGTAAGAGAGGCAATTCGACAGCTGGAACTGGAGGGATTGGTACAGCTTGTTCCGAATAAGGGGGCATTTGTAACCGGAATTTCCGAAAAGGACGTAAGAGATATCTATCTGATTCGTGCACGCTTAGAAGGTCTTGCTGCAAGAATGGCAGCAAAGAACATTACACCGGAGCTTTTAGATGCGATGGAAGAGACGGTTGTCTTATCAGAATACCATGCGAAAAAAGAACATTATGAACAGGTATGTGAGATGGACAGTAAATTTCATAAACTTTTATATAAAGCATCCGGAAGCCGGATTTTAGAACATACATTAACGGATTTTCATCAATATGTGCAGAGAGTCCGAATGGCATCCATTATGAAAAAAAGACGTATGGAAAAGTCAAATGACGAACATGATGCAATTTTAACAGCAATTCGTGAGCACGATGAGGAAAAAGCGGAATTAGTGGCAACTCGTCATATTTCAAATACAGTAGAAAATTTAAAAAACTATGATTTAGACAGTGTATTAAGTAAGGGCGAATAAACGTTAGGGCTTAAGGAGGATAAGACGATGGAAAAAATTAAAATGACAACACCACTTGTAGAAATGGATGGAGATGAAATGACAAGAATCCTCTGGAAGATGATAAAAGAGGAATTACTTGAGCCATATATTGATTTGAATACAGAGTATTATGATTTAGGACTGGAGTATAGGAATAAGACGAATGACCAGGTTACAATAGATGCTGCAAATGCTACTAAAAAATATAAAGTAGCAGTAAAATGTGCGACAATTACTCCAAATGCTGCACGTATGAAAGAATATGATTTAAAAGAGATGTATAAAAGTCCGAATGGAACGATTCGTTCCATGCTAGATGGAACGGTATTTCGAGCTCCAATTGTCGTAAAAGGAATTGAACCTTGTGTAAAAAATTGGAAAAAACCAATTACATTGGCAAGACATGCTTATGGAGATGTCTATAAGAATACAGAGATGGTGATTCCCGGCCCGGGAAAGGTAGAACTGGTTTATACAAGTGAAGATGGAACAGAGGTAAGAGAACTGGTTCATAATTTTGCAGGTGCAGGTGTTGCACAGGGAATGCATAATTTAAATGATTCCATTGAGAGTTTTGCAAAGAGTTGTTTTGGTTATGCACTTTCAACCAAACAGGATTTGTGGTTTTCTACAAAAGATACAATTTCTAAAAAATATGACCATACATTCAAAGATATTTTTCAGGAAATTTATGAAAAAGAATATAAAGAAGCGTTTGAGAAAGCCGGAATTACGTACTTTTATACTTTAATTGATGATGCGGTTGCACGTGTTATGAAAGCAGAAGGCGGATTTATCTGGGCCTGCAAGAACTACGATGGAGATGTTATGAGTGACATGGTATCTTCTGCATTTGGGTCTTTGGCAATGATGACTTCTGTATTGGTTTCTCCGAACGGTTATTTTGAGTATGAAGCAGCACATGGTACCGTACAGCGTCATTATTATAAATACTTAAAAGGAGAAGAGACTTCTACAAACTCTGTTGCAACAATTTTTGCATGGAGCGGAGCACTTAGAAAACGTGGAGAATTAGATAAAAATGAAGAGCTGCAGGCATTTGCAGATAAGCTGGAGAAAGCAACAATAGAGACAATTGAAAGTGGAGAGATGACAAAAGATTTGGCATTGATTACATCAATTGAAAATCCGACTGTATTAAACAGCAAAGAATTTATCCTTGCAATCCGTAATAATTTAGAAAAATAAAAAATTTAGAATGAAAAAGGGAAGAGGGCATTATGCCAACTCTTCCCATTTTTCATATAATTCTTCGAGTTTTAAAGTGATTTCTGCTTTTTCATTGGATAAAGCAACACATTTTGCAACATCAACAGCCACTTCCGGTTTGGACATTTCTTCATCAATTTCGCTGTCTCTCAACTCAAGTTTTTCAATTTCTGCTTCTGTTTTCTTTAAATCATTTTCGCGTTTTCGTTTTTGAGCCTGTTCTTCTTTTTGCTGTTTCCAGTCTGATTTATTAGAAGATTCTGTTTGAACAGCGATGGTTTCTTCTTGAATGTCCGGCGCATAAATTTTAGTCAGTTCTTCGCGCTTTTCCATATAATAGTCATAATTTCCAATATAATTGACCAGATTATGGTTGGTTAAATCTAAAATTCTGGTTGCAGTTTTATTGATAAAATAACGGTCATGAGAAACATAAAGTACCGTTCCGGTATAGTTATTAAGCGCTTCTTCCAAGATTTCTTTTGAAACGATATCTAAATGGTTGGTAGGCTCATCGAGAATTAGAAAATTGGCCTCTGATAACATCAGTTTAGCAAGAGAGACACGTCCACGTTCTCCGCCGCTCAAAGAGCTGATTTGCTTAAATACATCATCTCCGGTAAAAAGAAAAGCGGCGAGAAGATTCCGAATTTCAGTATTGGTCAGTTTAGGATAATCATCTGAAATTTCTTCGAAGATTGTTTTTTCCATATGCAGAACGTGATGTTCCTGGTCATAGTAACCAATATGAACTTTGCTTCCAAGAGTAAAAGTCCCGCTGTCAGCAGGAATCACGCCATTTAAAATTTTTAAAATAGTTGTTTTGCCAGTTCCATTATTTCCAATGATTGCAACGCGTTCTCCTCTTTTGACAGAAAAACTTAAATCAGAAAAAAGTGGGAGATTTGGAAATGATTTACTTAAGTCTTTTACATCGAGAACATCATTTCCACTGGTAATTTTTGGTTCGAGACGGATTTTCATAGAAGCGTTTAATTCACTTGGTTTTTCAAGAACTTCCATTTTATCTAACATCTTTTCACGGCTCTCTGCACGGCGGATAGATTTTTCACGATTAAACTGTTTTAATTTTGTGATGACTTCTTCTTGATGCTTGATTTCCTGCTGTTGATTCATGTAAGCCTGATAAGCTTCTTTTCGAAGCATTGCTTTCTTTTCACTGTATGCAGAGTAGTTTCCGGAAAAAGAAGAAACTTTTCCGTTATCTATTTCAATTACTTTAGATACAATTTTATCAAGAAAGTAACGGTCATGAGAGACAATTAAGACAGCTCCTGCATAGTTTAAAAGATAAGTCTCCAGCCAGGAGATAGAATCCATATCCAGATGGTTGGTAGGCTCATCGAGAAGTACGATATCAGGTTTGGATAACAGCAGACGACCAAGTGCCACTCGGGTTTTCTGACCTCCGGAGAGAGTTGAAACCAGTTTGGAAAAATCACTTTCCGCAAAGCCCAGACCCTTTAAAACACCGGTTAATTCGCTTTTATAAGCGTATCCGTTTTCCAATTCAAAATTATGGGTTAAGCGGGAATAAGTATCCATAAGCCGTTCTAATTCATCAGCCTTAGCGTATTTCATCTGTTTTTCTATTTCACGCATCTGTAGTTCCATATCAAGAATATGCTGTTTTACTTGAAGTAAAGAGTCATAAATTGTTAAATCTGTATCTAAATCCTGATGCTGTGCCAGATAACCAATTCGTTTTCCTTTAGCAAGAATGACTTCTCCTTTATCAGTGGGAAGCTCCTGCATAATAATGCGCAGTAAGGTAGTTTTGCCTGCACCGTTAATTCCGACCATTGCAGCTTTTTCATGGTCTTCTATATGAAAAGAGGCATTTTGGATTAAAGTTACGCCTCCGAATGATTTTTCTATATTTTGACATGCAAGTATCATAAGTTCCTCCTTAAAAAATTCTACTTATCTGTATAAAAAAACGCCATTGTATTTATTATATCGAAAAAAATGAATTTTACAACAGATAAATGCGGCAATTAAGAGAATTGTATTTGACTTTATTTTAACAATTATATATAATAAAAGTAAATTTGTTTTGTATTGAAAGAACGAATAATCAGGCAAAAGGAGGGTAAAGTCGTGGACGAAAAAAGTATATCGAAGGCTGTAATCAGAAGACTTCCTCGTTATTATCGATACTTGGGTGAACTTTTAGAAGAGGGTGTGGAACGAATTTCTTCTAATGAGCTTAGTTCCAAGATGCATGTTACAGCATCTCAGATTCGTCAGGATTTAAATAATTTCGGAGGATTCGGACAACAGGGATATGGATATAATGTACCTTATCTTTATGCCGAAATAGGAAAAATATTAGGTCTTGACCGAACCCATCATATTATTATTATTGGTGCAGGTAATTTGGGACAGGCACTTGCGAATTATGTAAAATTTGAAAAAAGAGGATTTAAGGTTGTGGGAATTTTTGACATCAATCCGGTGTTGAAAGGAATTTCCATTCGGGGAAATGAAATTCGTATGATGGATGAGCTTCCGGAGTTTTTAAGAGAGAATGATGTTCAAATTGCAACGCTTACTCTGCCGAAAGCTTATGCGGAAGAGACTGCAAACCTTCTTGTGGAGAATGGAATTAAGGCAATTTGGAATTTCGCACATTTGGATTTGGCAGTTCCGGAAGATGTCATTGTGGAAAATGTGCATCTGTCCGAAAGTCTGATGCGTCTGTCTTATAATCTGAATCGGTATAATACAGAACATAAAAAAGAATGATAGAAGAACTGCTGCGAAAAAATATTTCGTAGCAGTTTTTTGATATTTTTAAAACAAAAATTGGGGGTGACTTTATGAGAGAATTCGTATCCGGAACACAGATGAAGCAATTAGATAGATATACGATACAGGAAATAGGAATTCCATCACTGGTGTTAATGGAGCGTGCCGCAAGAAGTGTGTATGATACAATGATAAAAGAAAGACTTCCGCTTAAAAAAGTACTTGTTTTATGCGGAAGTGGCAACAATGGAGCAGACGGTGTGGCGCTTGCAAGAATGCTGCATCTTTCAAATATTTCGGTTGATGTGGAAATTTTAGGAGACCCATCGCATTTTACGACGGAGATGAAACAGCAAATTGAGATTGCAAAAAAATATCAGGTTGCGTTTGTCAAGAATAAAAGCCTGTCTGAATATACTACTATAGTAGATGCCATCTTTGGGGTTGGATTAGACCGAGAAGTAGGTGGAGGTTACAAAGAAAAAATAAAAGAAATTAATCAGGCAGATGCCAAAGTAGTGGCAGTGGACATTCCATCAGGGATTGATTCGGCGACAGGAAAGGTACTTGGATGTGCCGTTTGTGCAGACTGGACGGTCAGTTTTGCTTATGAAAAGCTGGGAACTGTTTTTTATGAAGGAGCAGAGTATGCAGGAAATGTAAGAGTGGCAGATATTGGAATTGTAAAAATGCCTGAAATTTGTTTTCCGATTTCAACTTATACGTTTGAAGAAAAAGATTTGAAAGAAAAATTATTTCGCAGAGAAAGCGGAAATAAAGGAACGTTTGGAAAAGTATTACTAATAGCCGGAAATGAGATGACCAGTGGAGCTGCTCTTTTAAGTGCCTCTTCGGCTCTGCATACGGGAGTTGGAATGGTAAAAGTGCATACTCGAAAAGAGAACAGGGCAATTCTTCCGGTACAGCTTCCGGAAGCTATGTATTGCTTTTATGGCAAAAAAGAGATAAAATCAGAAGCGTTGGCAGAAAGTCTGGAATGGGCAGATGTAGTAGGGATTGGTCCGGGTCTTGGAACAAACAAACAGGCAGAAGAACTGTTAGAATTTGTTTTAAAACGTTCTAAACGACCATTGGTGATTGATGCAGATGGATTAAATTTATTAAAAAGTAAACTTGATTTGCTTGAAAAATACGAGTATCCTGTAATTATGACTCCGCATCTGGGAGAATTTTCACGCTTAAGTGGACTTTCGATTAAAGAATGGAAACAACAGCCGATAGAACTTACAAATAAACTGGCACATTTTTATAACGTAACTTTGGTTTGCAAAGATGCACGTACCGTAATTGCAGATGGCGGTCAAAATGTCTATGTGAATACAACAGGAAATAGTGGGATGGCAACTGCAGGAAGTGGCGATGTGCTGACGGGAATTTTACTCGGATTGCTGGCTCAAGGCTATGCTCCTTTGGATGCAGCTGTGATGGGAGTATGTGTTCATGGTCTGGCTGGCGATGAAGCTGCAAAAGAAAAAGGGAAATATGCAATGGTGGCAGGAGACCTGATTACTTATACAGGAGATGTGCTTAAGAAAAGAGGATAAGAGATTATGAATAGACCAAGTAGAATTTATGCAACAATCGATTTAGATGCCGTTACATGGAATTTGGAAAATATGAAAAAAAATATAAGTAAAGATACAAAGATTATTGCAGTGTTAAAAGCGGATGCCTATGGTCATGGAGCTGTTCCTATCGCACAGCATATTGAATCTTTGTCTTATATTTGGGGAATCGCAGTTGCCTGTGTGGAAGAAGGGATGGAACTTCGTGAGGCAGGAATTAAAAAACCAATTCTTATTTTGGGTTACACTTTTGCAGAGGATTATCCGACGATTATTGAGCATGATATGAGACCGGCGGTTTTTACGTTTGAGATGGCACAGCATTTATCTGATGCTGCGGTAAAAATGAATCAAACTGCAAAAATACATATAAAAGTTGATACAGGAATGGGTCGAATTGGCTATCGGGATATCAACGAGGCAGTTCCTGAAATTTTAAAAATTTCAAAACTTCCGCATATTGAAATCGAGGGAATTTTTACCCATTTTGCAAGAGCGGACGAAGCAGAAACAACACCGGCTTATGTGCAATTAGAAAAGTTTCAGCAGTTTATTTCAAGACTGGAAGAAGAAGGACTTTCAATTCCGATGAAGCATTGCTCTAATAGTGCTGGAATTATCCGTATGAAAGAGGCAAATATGGATGCCGTCCGTGCTGGAATTATTTTATATGGCTTATATCCATCTGACGAAGTGGAAAAAGAACCGGTTGCTTTAAGACCGGTTATGGAGTTGAAAACACATATTTCTTATGTGAAAACAGTTGAAAAAGGAACCGCAATCAGTTATGGGGGAACATTTATAACAGAAAAAGAAACAAAAGTGGCAACCATTCCGGTTGGTTATGCAGATGGATACTGTCGTGGATTATCCAATAAAGGATATGTACTGATACATGGAAAGAGGGCGCCGATTCTTGGAAGAGTCTGTATGGACCAGTTTATGGTAGACGTAACAGAGATTCAGGATGCAAAAATTTTAGATGAAGTCACTCTGCTTGGAAGAGATGGAAAAGAGAAAATTACATTAGAGGAATTAGGTGACTTAAGTGGAAGATTTAATTATGAGTTTGCTTGCTGTATCAGTAAAAGAGTTCCAAGAGTCTATCTGGTAAGCCGTTAGAATCTTCTTTGAGATTTATGGCAAAAAGCCAGTATTTCCATAGAAAATATAAAAACCATAGAATACACACGAAAGAATTGGGAAAAATGATAAAAAGGTGTTTGAATGCAGATAAGCATTCCCCCGCTTTAAGTGCGCGCAGTACTAAGCGGCGGCTGAGGGGGGATGCTTATGTCAGTGGGAGTTGAAAACTCTCACTGACAGATTGCGAAGCGACTGCGTTCATGAGCAAGTAGCGAAGCGGATTGCGAATGTCCGCTTTACTAGAAGCAGGAGTCTTATTGACTGAGATAGAAAACACAGAAAAAAATCGGAGAGTGAAAACGTGTGGTAATTAAACGTGGTGATATTTTTTATGCAGATTTAAGGCCCGTGGTGGGAAGTGAACAGGGTGGTGTCCGCCCTGTATTGATTATACAAAACGATGTGGGAAATAAGCATAGTCCGACTGTGATTTGTGCTGCTATTACATCAAAAATGAATAAGGCAAAACTGCCGACGCATATTGAGATTGATGCTTCTTCCTATGCGATAGTAAAAGATTCGGTAATTTTGCTGGAGCAGCTTCGTACAATCGATAAAAGAAGATTAAAAGACAAGGTTTGTCATTTGGATGCAGAGATTTTACAGAAAGTCAACCATGCCCTGTGTGTGAGTCTGGAGCTGCCTACATAGTGAAAAAATCTTGACGTGAGAAAAGGAAAATGGTATCTTATTGTAGAATAGCTCTGTGAAAAAAGGGCAATCTGAGACAAGAAAGAGGGAATAGAGAAATTTTATGGACGACGGGAGTAGTCCTTTATGGACAGGAATCGTTTTGATTTTATTTGTTATCATAAACGGAATTTTGTATGGATTTGGTTCCGCCATACAGAAGGTAAGTGAAAGTGAAATTGAAAAAAAGGCACAGGAAGGTGATGAAAAATCACAGTGGCTTTTAAGTGTGATTGATTCACCGGCACGAGTGATTAATACAACCTTAATATCGAGTGTTTTTTTTGCTGTATTATCCGGTTATGTTGGAATTCACAAAATTGTGCCGGCACTTGAAGATGTGCTGAGAAATATTGATTTTTTTGCTTCTATGTCAAAGAAGGTACAGGCTGTTTTGTGTGCGGCTTTCGTATTATTTGTTATGGTGGGGATACTAGTGGCAATTGGAATGATTTCTTTTAAGAAAGTTTCCGTAAAAGAGCCTATGAAGTGGGTTTATCGAACAGAGAAAACAGTTAAACTGCTTATTACATTATTTACACCACTTACGTTTTTTACGATTAAACTGTCAAATGGGTGCGTCCGATTATTTGGAATTGACCCACATAAATCAGAAGAAGATGTGACAGAAGAAGAAATTATTTCGATTGTGGATGATGCGCATGAACAGGGTGTGATTGAAGAAAGTGAAGCAGAAATGATTCAAAATATCATAGAGTTTTCTGATAAAGAGGCGCAGGATATTATGACACATCGAAAGAACATTAATGCGATTGATGAAAAAACGCCGTTAAAAGAGGCATTGACGCTTATGTTAAACGGCAGTAATTCAAGATATCCGGTTTATCGGGATGATATTGATGATATTATTGGAATTTTGCATTTGAAAGATGCAATGAAAGAGATGATGTTTGAGAATCATGCCGAAGAAACAGTTGGAAGAATTCCGAACCTGATTCGGGATGCTTCTTACATTCCGGAAACTCGAAGTATTAATGATTTATTTAAGCGCATGCAGGCAAAGAAACTTCACATGGCAATCGTTGTAGATGAATATGGCCAAACATCCGGTATTGTAACAATGGAAGATATCTTAGAAGAAATTGTAGGAAATATTTTAGATGAATATGATGAAGATGACCATTTTATTATTGAGCAGTTAGATAATACATATCTTATGAAAGGTTTAACTCCACTTGAAGATGTAGAAGAAACACTTTCGATTGATTTACAGGAAGAAGAGTATGAAACATTAAATGGTTATCTGACCTCTCTTTTGGGACACATTCCGAATATCGATGAAGATAAAGAAATTCGGGCAAACGGTTATCTGTTCACCATTCTTGCGGTGGAAAATAATACAATTCAAAGAGTAAGGGTAGAAAAACTACCTGAAGAAAAAGGAGAAGAGAAATGTCAGGACATTCAAAATTCGCAAACATAAAGCATAAGAAAGAAAAAAATGATGCCAAAAAAGGTAAAATTTTTACTGTAATTGGTCGTGAAATTGTAATCGCTGTAAAAGAGGGTGGTCCAGACCCGAATAACAACAGTAAACTTCGTGATGTAATTGCAAAGGCAAAAGCAAATAACATGCCGAATGATACAATCGACAGAGGAATTAAAAAAGCAGCAGGCGACAGTAACGCAGATAATTACGAAAGAATTACTTACGAAGGATATGGTCCAAGCGGAGTTGCAATTATCGTAGAAACTTTAACAGATAATAAAAACCGTACAGCGGGTAATGTAAGAAGTCATTTCACAAAAGGAAGCGGAAGTATTGGAACACCGGGATGTGTTTCTTTCATGTTCGATAGAAAAGGTCAGATTATCATTGATAAAGAAGAATGTGAAATGGATGCAGATGATTTAATGATGATTGCACTGGATGCCGGAGCTGAAGATTTCTCAGAAGAAGAGGACAGCTTTGAAGTATTGACAGACCCAGATGAATTCAGTGCAGTGCGTGAAGCATTAGAAAAAGAAGGAATCCCGATGATGGAAGCAGAAGTTGCCATGATTCCTCAGACTTATGTAGAGCTGACTGATGAGCAGGATATCAAAAACTTACAGAGAACATTAGATTTATTGGATGATGATGATGATGTTCAGTATGTATGGCACAACTGGGATGAATAATTTTATCTAAAAAAATTACATGATACTAAAATAAAATGCGCATAATACCTCCAGAAATTTAATTTTTGGAGGTATTTTTTTATGTCGGAAACAGAAAAAAAACAAATATCAGAAAAAGAAGAAAATCAAAATGAACAGATAAGAGAGATGGGGCAGATACTGCTTGAAGAAAACAAACAGAATTATCGGATTCATCTGCTAAGTATCATTGGAGAAGTAGAGGGGCATGAGGTATTGTCTGCAAACAGTAAAACGACAAAGTATGAACATGTACTTCCAAAACTTGCTGAAATAGAGAATAGCAGCGAGGTAGATGGAGTTTTAATTCTACTTAATACCGTAGGAGGTGACGTGGAGGCGGGTCTGGCAATTGCCGAGATGGTTGCCTCTATGAGCAAACCAAGTGTTTCTCTGGTTTTAGGAGGTGGTCATTCAATTGGAGTTCCGATGGCAGTTTCAGCAGATTATTCATATATTGTTCCTTCTGCTACTATGATGATTCATCCGGTCAGAAGTAATGGAATGTTTATCGGAGTAATGCAGTCTTATAAAAATATTGAGAAAATTCAGGAACGCATTACGGAATTTGTGGCATCCCATTCTAATATGGGAAAAAATCGAATGGAAGAACTGATGCTGGATACCACACAGCTGGTAAAAGATGTCGGAACAATGCTGGATGGGAAAGAGGCAGTAAAAGAGGGATTGATTGATGAAGTTGGAGGGATTTCGCAGGCATTTTACAAGTTATATGAGCTGATTGAAAAATCGTTGGAGATAAAGTAAGAAAAATAAAAATTATAGAGAGTTTTACATTGTGCGAAAGTAGATTTTATGATAAAATAAATGTTCGATAAAAGAATGTTCCCATTTGTTCAAAAAGAACAGAATGGGAAAATACATAAGATATGAGGTTGTTTTTATGTCATATATACAGGCATTTTTATTGGGAATTGTACAGGGAATTACTGAATTTTTTCCAGTGAGCAGTTCCGGACATTTAGTGATTTTAGAAAATCTTTTTGGAATGAAAATACAGCCATCGGTGTTTTTTCATGTAATTTTACACGTCGGAACGCTGGTGGCGGTTATGTTGGCATTTAATTCTGATATAAAAAGACTGATTCTGGAACTCCTTCGATTGGTCTATGATATTTACTATAACATCAGAACAGGAATTCATAATGGATGGAAACAGAGTGGAAAACGCTATCGAAAGTTAGTTCCCAATAATTACAGGAAGTTTATGCTTTTATTGATTGTGTCTAGTGTTCCGACTTTTATTATTGGAATGCTGTTAGAAGAGTCAGTAAGAGTAGCGTCAGCAAATTTGCTTGCACCGGGAATCGGACTCTTGATTACGGGAGTTTTGTTGTTTATTGCGGATTTCTTTCCAACAGGAAATAAAGTGCCAAAAGAAGTCACTTATCTGGTTGCAGTTATTATAGGTGTTTTTCAGGGGTTCGCAGTGTTACCTGGAATTTCACGTGCAGGGGTGACGATTGTGGCTTGTCTGTTATGTGGCTTGAATCGAAAATTTGCAATCCGTTATTCGTTTTTACTGTCTATACCGGCTGTGATTGGCGCATTGGTGCTTGAAATTGTAAAGCTCAATCCAGGTGAATTCTCAGCAGGAATGGTAGGAATGGGTGTACTGGGCTTCATTGCAGCGGCTGTGACAGGGTGCTTTTGTATTAAAATGATGTTAAAAATTGTAAAAAGAAAGCCATTTCGCCGTTTTAGTGTATATTGTTTCTTTATGGCAGTTCTGACAATTATCTGCAGCTTTGCTTTATAAGAAAAGGCAGTGTAAAAAGGGAGTAATGTAGATGGCAGCATCAAAAAAAGCAAATTTAGGTAAAACAAATTTAGAAAAAACGAATCGAAATAAAACAAGTAAAGCCAATACCGGTACAAATTCAGGCAGAACCAATACACATAAAGGGAATACAGATAAAAGTAGTTTAACAAATAAGAATAAAACGAGGGCAAATAAAACAAGTACGAATAAAGTTCAAAGCGAAAAAAACGGAACAGGCGAGACAAAAAGAGCAGAAAAAAAAGGCATGCCGGTCAGAAAAAACAGAAAAAGTTCTGCAGTTTCCGAGAAAAAAACAGAAACAAAAACGGAATCTCAACTTTATACAGAGATTTTTCTTTGGATTTTAGTTGCAGTTTCTATTTTGTTAATGTTAAGTAATTTTGGAGCTGGAGGCATAATTGGAAGTTACATCAGTAATTTATTTTTTGGATTATTTGGAATTGTAACTTATGTTTTTCCGGTGTTCTTATTCTTTGTGACTGCTTTTATGATTTCAAACAGCAAAAATCCAAGAGCATATCGAAAGATGGTTGGATTTTTGTTGATGTTTGTAGCGGTTTGCGCTTTTATGCAGCTATTGACAGATGGATATTATGAGGGAACGACATTAGAAGAATATTATCGGATATCCGCCTTGTCACAAAGTGGTGGCGGAGTATTGGGCGGAGCGATCTGCAATGTAACGGCGAAAGCATTTGGAGTAGCCGGTACTTATGTGATTTTAGTTGCCTCTGGAATCATTTCTGTGGTACTTGTAACGCAGCAATCTATGTTTGAACTGATGAAAAAAAGCGGAACAAAAATGTACGCAAAGGTAAAATTGGAGCAGGAAAGATGGGAAAAACAAAAGGCAGCTCAGGAGACAGAAAATTCAGATGAACTCCAGCTTCAGCAGCACAAACAGGGAGCGAAGCACTCAAAAATTGCCGATGGAATTACAAAGATGGCAGCACTTTCAAAATCAGCTTTAAAGAAAAAAGAAGAGGAAGAAAAAGAGCCAATAAATTTTGACGATTTACATGAAACAGAAGAAACTGAGTACATTAAAAATATAGAACAAGAAGAAAAAGAGGGATTTACTCCTCAAAATGCATTTCCAATCCACAGAGCCGAGGAAGTGGCATTGTGGGATTTAGAAGAATTGACGATACCAAAGAAAACAGAAAAGAAACAACAGAAAGATAAGGAAAAAGAACCTGAAAAGAAAAAGCTTTCATCTGTAAAAGAAAATCAGCAGATAAAAGTACAACAAAAAGAAGCACCGCCGGCCGTATATGAATTTCCGCCGATTACGTTATTGAAAAAAGGAGTGGGAAATGGTGGTGACTCAGATGACCATTTACGAAATACCGCAAAAAAATTGCAGGAAACTCTGCACACATTTGGTGTAAATGTAACCATTACCAATATCAGCTGTGGACCTACAGTTACGCGTTACGAGGTACAGCCGGAGCTGGGGGTAAAAGTAAGTAAGATTGTAAGCCTTGCAGATGATATCAAGTTAAATCTTGCTGCTACCGATATCCGAATTGAAGCACCGATTCCAGGAAAAGCCGCAATTGGGATTGAAGTACCGAATAAACAAAACAGTGTAGTGATGCTTAGAGACTTAATTCAGTCAGAGGCGTTTGTAAAATCAAAATCCAAGCTGGCATTTGCGGCTGGAAAAGATATTGCAGGAAAACCGGTGATTGCAGATATTGCAAAGATGCCGCATCTTTTGATTGCCGGTGCAACTGGTTCAGGTAAGTCCGTCTGTATTAATACATTAATTATGAGTCTTTTGTATAAAGCTTCTCCGGAAGAAGTAAAACTCATTATGATAGACCCGAAAGTGGTAGAGTTAAGCGTCTATAACGGAATTCCACATCTTTTGATTCCGGTAGTAACAGAGCCGAAGAAAGCAGCAGGTGCGTTAAATTGGGCTGTCGCTCAGATGACGGAACGTTATAATCAATTTGCAGAATACAATGTACGTGACATTAAAGGATATAATGAAAAAATAGAAGTATTAAATGCAAAGAAAATAAATCAGGAGACGGAAAAACTCTTGAAAAAGATGCCGCAAATTGTGGTAATTGTAGACGAGCTGGCTGACCTTATGATGGTTGCCCCGGGAGAGGTGGAAGATGCAATATGCCGTCTGGCACAACTTGCACGTGCAGCAGGGATTCATTTGATTATTGCGACGCAAAGACCATCGGTTAATGTAATTACTGGTTTGATTAAAGCTAACATGCCATCTCGAATTGCATTTTCGGTTTCTTCAGGCGTAGATTCCCGAACGATCATCGACATGAATGGGGCAGAAAAACTGCTTGGTAAGGGTGATATGTTGTTTTACCCTCAGGGATATCAGAAACCGGCACGTGTACAGGGCGCATTTATCAGTGATAAAGAAGTATCAGCAGTTGTAAAATTTCTTTCAGAGCAGACAAATGGACAGTATGACCATGAAATTGAGAAACAGATTAATACTTTGAAAGGAACAAAACAGGAAGAAGCTTCTTTAGAGGCTAATGAGAGAGATGTTTATTTTGCAGATGCAGGTAAATTTATTATAGAAAAGGATAAGGCATCGATAGGAATGCTTCAGCGTGTGTTTAAGATAGGATTTAACCGTGCAGCAAGAATTATGGATCAGTTATGTGAGGCAGGAGTGGTTGGTCAGGAAGAAGGTACAAAGCCAAGAAAGGTTCTTATGTCCATGGAACAATTTGAACAATATATAGAGGAATATCTATAATGGATTTTGGTCTGCATGATTTTATTTTAGTTGAAGATTGAGATAAAATCATGCAGGGCGAGAAAGAAAAGAGGTTGTCTTACATGAAATGTGCAAATTGTGGCACGGAACTAAAAGATGGAACATTATTTTGTCCGGTATGTAAAAGTGAAATACAATGGGTGCCGGAATATCATACATTGGAGACGATTCTGCTTCAAAAACAAATGCGGGAGAAAAATTTGAAAGAAAAAAAACAAAAAAAGGAAGAAGAACTGCGCCAGAAAAAACGTCAGGAAGAAATTCGGAAGAAAAAACGGAGAAAATATCAAATATTCGGAGGGAGTATTGCTGCCTTGATTTTATTGGCAGGTGTGGCAGGTTTTGCAATTAAGCGGAAAGAATATAATTCGTTTGACATGCAGATGGCACAGGCGGAGTCAGAAGTGACAAATAAAAATTATGAATCTGCTTTAAGCTATCTGGAGCGGGCATTGGAATTACAGCCGGACAGTACATCAGCAAAAATTCTGCAGGCAAAAATTTATACAGTAAACGGAGAGGAAGAAAAAGCACTTCCTATTCTTTCATCTGTAATAGAAAAAGAACAGGATAATGTAAGTGCCTATGGAGAACTGTTGAGACTTTATGAAAAACAGAAAGATTATGATTCGATTAAGTCACTTTTAGATGAGTGTGATAATGAAAAAGTGAAATCACGTTACGAAGATTATGTATGTGAAGTACCGGTAATTTCTTTAAATGGTGGAACTTACGAGAAAGAACAGAGGATTGATTTTACTGCCATGAAATATGGAACAAAGGTTTATTATACTTTGGATGGTAGTGAACCAGATAAGACAAATGGAACACGTTATGATTCAGACTATGGAATTGTTTTATCAGAAGAAGGAGAATACACGTTAAAGTATATTGCCTATAATGCTAAGGGAATCCCAAGCGAAAATAAAGAAGAAGTTTATAAGATTGAATTTAAAGCTCCGGATGCACCTAAAATCACACCGGATTCCGGGCAATATGAAAAGGCGACAAAAATTCGAATTGCAGTGCCGAGTGGCTGTACTGCTTATTATGCATTTGATGATACTGTGACGACAGAAAGTACAAGGTACACAGGACCGGTTGAAATGCCAGAGGGTGAACATATTTTTTCCGCAATTTTGGTGAATAAAAATGGAAAAATTAGTTTGACTGCAAGTGAAACGTATGTCTTTTACCAGTGAGAAACTAGTTTTTTTTGTATGTTTGAGGAAAAGTACGATTTTTTAATTGAATTTTGATGAAAATTGGATTATACTGGTTGATAGCAATCATAGCAATAAAATATTCCCTTTTGGGAATTATGAGGAGGACAATATGTACAAGATTCTGAAAGCAGAAAAGCTGAATGAGGTTATTTATCTCATGGTTGTAGAAGCACCACGTGTTGCGCAGCACTGCCAGCCTGGTCAGTTCATTATCGTAAAAAAAGATGATGAGGGTGAAAGAATTCCGCTGACAATCTGTGACTATGACAGAGAAGCAGGAACCATTACAATCGTATTCCAGCCGATTGGAGCTTCTACTACAAAATTTGCACAGATGAAAGAGGGAGATTTCTTTGAAGATTTTGTTGGACCATTAGGATGTCCGTCAGAATTAGTAGAGGAAGATTTAGAAGACCTGAAAAAAGAAAAAATTTTATTTGTTGCCGGCGGTGTAGGAACCGCTCCGGTTTATCCACAGGTAAAATGGCTGCATGAACATGGTATCGATGCCGATGTTATCGTTGGTGCAAAAACAAAAGATTTAATTATTCTTGAAGAAGAAATGAAAGCTGTTGCAGGTAATTTATATATTACAACGGATGATGGTTCTTATGGACGTCATGGTATGGTTACAAAAGTTATTGAAGATTTAGTAGCTGAAGGAAAAACCTATACAAAATGTGTTTCCATCGGACCGATGATTATGATGAAATTCTGTTGCCTTACAACACAGAAGCTTGGAATTCCGACAATCGTATCCATGAACCCGATTATGGTAGATGGTACTGGTATGTGTGGAGCATGTCGTGTAATTGTTGGAGATGAAGTGAAATTCGCATGTGTAGACGGACCGGAATTTGATGGACATCTGATTGACTGGAATCTTGCTATGCAGAGACAGCAGATGTACAAGACAGAAGAAGGACGTGCATTATTAAAACAGCGTGAAGGAGATACTCATCACGGTGGATGCGGAAACTGTGGAGGTGACAAATAATGGGTGACGTATTAAAGAAAGTTCCGGTTAGAGAACAGGACGCAAAAGTAAGAGCAACGAACTTTGAAGAAGTATGTTTAGGATATAATAAGGAAGAAGCAGTAGAAGAAGCAAATCGCTGTCTGACTTGTAAAAATGCAAAATGTGTACAGGGATGTCCTGTAAATATTGATATTCCTGGCTTTGTAAAAGAAGTAAAAGAAGGAAATTTTGAAGAAGCTTATAAAGTAATCGGAAAATCAAGTTCTCTTCCGGCAGTTTGTGGGCGTGTATGTCCGCAGGAAAGCCAGTGTGAAGGAAAATGTATCCGTGGAATCAAAGGTGAAGCAGTTTCCATCGGTAAATTGGAACGTTTTGTTGCTGACTGGGCAAAAGAAAATGGCATCAAACCAGAAGCAGCAGAAGTAAAAAATGGACATAAAATTGCTGTTATCGGTTCCGGTCCTGCTGGTCTTACCTGTGCTGGTGACCTGGCAAAACTTGGCTATGATGTAACAATCTTTGAAGCACTTCATCAGCCGGGCGGAGTTTTAGTTTATGGTATTCCGGAATTTCGTCTTCCAAAAGATAAAGTTGTAAAAGAAGAGATTGAAAACGTAAAATCTCTTGGCGTAAAAATTGAAACAAACGTTATTATCGGTAAATCTACTACAATCGATGAGCTTCTTGAAAAAGAAGGATTTGAAGCTGTATTTATCGGTTCTGGAGCAGGTCTTCCGATGTTTATGGGAATCCCGGGTGAAGTAAGCAACGGTGTATTCTCTGCTAATGAATATCTGACAAGAAGTAACCTGATGAAAGCGTTTCGTGATGACCATGATACACCGATTAAAACTGGTAAGAAAGTTGCTGTTATCGGTGGTGGTAATGTTGCAATGGATGCTGCAAGAACTGCACTTCGTCTGGGTGCAGAAGTACATATTGTATACAGAAGAAGTGAGTCTGAGCTTCCTGCAAGAGCAGAAGAAGTACATCACGCAAAAGAAGAAGGAATCATTTTT
The DNA here is from genome assembly GCF_054657695.1 of Blautia stercoris. Taxonomy (NCBI): domain Bacteria; kingdom Bacillati; phylum Bacillota; class Clostridia; order Lachnospirales; family Lachnospiraceae; genus Blautia; species Blautia stercoris. Next base: position 332,295 of record NZ_BAAHYF010000001.1, on the reverse strand, counting down.
GACCTGTTAACAAATCCGGTTGAAATTGTTGCAGACGAAAACGGCTGGGTAAAAGGTATGAAATGTGTTCGCATGGAGCTTGGTGAAGCGGATGCTTCTGGAAGAAGACGTCCGGTTGTAATTCCGGATTCCGAATTTGAAATGGATGTAGACACAGTTATTATGTCTCTGGGAACTTCTCCAAATCCATTGATTTCTTCTACTACAATTGGTCTTGACACAAACAAGAGAAAATGTATTATTGCAGATGAAGAAACAGGAAAAACCACAAAAGAAGGCGTATATGCCGGTGGTGATGCTGTAACAGGTGCAGCTACAGTTATCCTTGCTATGGGTGCAGGTAAAGCAGCTGCGAAAGGCATTGATGAATTCATCAAAGGAAAAGAAAACTAATCAAAAGATGCTAAAAAACCCTTCTGCTGCTTTGGCGGCAGTAGGGTCTTTTTGACTTTATTCAAAACAGATGGAGCAAATATGAAGATTACGCTGATTACAGTTGGAAAGATAAAAGAAAAATATTTAAGAGATGCAATTGGAGAGTACAGTAAACGCTTAAGTAAATATTGTAAATTAGAAATTATTGAAGTGGCAGATGAAAAAACACCGGAACGTGCCAGTGAAGTGGTAGAAGAGTCCATTCGTTCAAAAGAGGGAGAACGGATTTTAAAATATATAAAAGAAGATGCTTATGTAATAACACTTGAAATTGGAGGGAAACAGCTGGCTTCAGAGGAACTGGCTGATAAGATAGAACAGCTTGGAATACAGGGAAAAAGTCAAATTGTTTTTATCATCGGGGGTTCGATTGGGCTTGGAAAAGAGGTATTAAAAAAATCTAATTATGCCTTAAGTTTTTCTAAAATGACTTTTCCCCATCAGTTAATGCGTGTTATTTTGCTCGAACAGATATATCGGAGTTACCGTATTATCAATCGAGAACCCTATCATAAATAATTCTGCTGGCATTTTACGCATTTTGAATCACGACTGCAATGAAAATTAAGAACCAAATCATCTACGCGGGTGCAGGTGGACTTTTTATAAAGCACAGTATGGGTGACATCACTTGCATCGGTAAGACACTTGGTATGATAGATTTTCGTATATTCATTTGAGGTATCTGCAGTGTCTGACATCGTGGGCATCTCCTTTCAAGGTAAGTGATAAATTTATACTTTTATTATAACGGAAAAGAAGCAAAAAGAAAAGAAAGTTGAGGAAAGAAAATGGTAACACACGAACAAATTGAAGAATTTATCTGTCAGTATCCGGTGTATCAGTATGCTTTTTTTAAACCTGAAGAGATTGAATTTTCTTATCGGGTGAGATGGATTTGTGAACAGGAATGTGAGCGTTATAATTCTACCTGGGCATGCCCGCCGGCAGTCGGAAGTGTAGAAGAATGTAAACACAGATGTCTCAAGTATAAAGAATGTTTTTTGTTTTCTACGATTGCAGAAGTATCCGATGTAATTAATTTTGAAGAAACACTTGCAACCAGAGCGGAACACGAAGAGGTAACAGCTGCAATTGAAGCATTTATAAAGTCACAGGGAAGCGAGTGTATGGCATTGTCCACAGAATCCTGCGACATTTGTGATACTTGCGCATATCCAGACGGTCCGTGTCGCTTTCCGGAGAAAATGCATCCTTGTGTGGAAAGTCATGGAATTATTGTAAGTGAGCTGGCTGAAAAGTTTGATATGGAATTTACGTTAAGTCCGAATCAGATTTTGTGGTTTGGGATTTTATTTCTTACATAAAAAATCCGCATAAGAAATTGGTTTTTGCATATTTATATTAATAAGAAGTATGGGATAAACGGTTCATGCGAAAAAAAAGCGTCCCACAGAAACTGGCAGACAAGATGCAGATTCCAAAAGACTTGGCTTATCAGGAGCCAGTGTTAACGATGATTGGACAAAGGGAACTTTGTGTTGAAAATTATAAGTGTATCCGATATTATACGGATAGCTGTATTGTTTTGTTAACAAAGAATGGTAAATTGAAGTTAGAGGGAGACAGACTTTCCATTCAATCGTATGATAATGAAGAAATTAGAATTACCGGAATAATTTTCAGATTAGAATTTATTGGCTAAAAAGAGTTAGATTGCTAAATGGGGAGGACCAGGTGATTTTAGGAAAAAATTTCTGGAAAGGATATCTCAGGATTTGTTTTTGGGGACAAGAATCGGAACGATTTTTAAATTTGTGTGCACATCATAAGATTCAAATTTGTCAGATTGAAAAACACGAGGCGGTTTATTGGGGTTATGTATTGATTTCAGATTTTTATCGGATGGATGAAGTAAGAAGAAAAACAGGAACTAAAATTAAAATTAAAGGAAAATACGGAATACCTTTCTTTTTTTACAGAAATAAAAAAAGAAGGGTATTTTTTGTTGGATTTTTACTGGCACTGATAGCTGTATTTTTATTATCAGAAAGAGTATGGAATATTCATGTGGAGGGAAATGTTCATAATTCAACAGAATCGATTTTAAATTATCTTGAAACACAGGATGTATGGCATGGAATGAGAAGAGACCAGGTAGATTGTGGCTATATTGCAGGGAAGCTTAGAAAAGAATTTCCGGACATTACATGGGTATCAGCGAAATTGACAGGAACGAGACTCATGTTAGAAGTAAAAGAAAATGAAAGCTATCAAAAAGAAAAACAGTTACAAAAAAAAGAAATGCCCTGTGATTTACGTGCACAAAAAGATGGAATTATCTTATCTATGATTGTAAGAAAGGGAAAGGCAAAAAAGAAAATAGGAGAGAATTGTAGTAAGAATGAAATTTTAGTGTCGGGAAAAATTCCAATTATAAATGATAGTCAGGAAGTTATGGGATATCAAACGGTGCAGGCAGATGCAGATATCGAAATTCAATATAAAATGGAATATTATCAGGAGTTTTCGAGAACCTATCAAAAGATAATACCGAGTGGGGAAACAAGGCAGGGTTATATCATTCAGGCAGGAAATTATTATCTTGATACCAGTCGAAACTTAAAAAAGCAGGAATATAATCGGTTGCTGAAACTTCGACAGTTGAAGCTGACAGAAAATTTTAAGCTACCCGTGTTCTATGGAAAAAGTATAGATTATGCAATAGAGAAAAAAGAGAGGATTTATACGAAGAAAGAGGCAGAAAAAAAGGCAGAGCAGACAATTTTACGTGTGCTAGAAACTTTATCACAAAAAGGTATTCAAATATCTGAAAATCATGTTAGAATAGAGGTAAACAAGAACAGCTGTGTGACAAAAGGAAGTTTGATTTTAATTGAAAAGGCGACTTGTCAGACACCGCTGAAGACAGAAAGGAATAACAGCATAGATGAGCAATATAATTGAATCTCGGATGGATTTTCCGGCAGAACATGAAAAAAATGTGTTTGGACAATTCGACGAATATGTAAAAAAAATAGAGCGGGCATTAAATGTTACGATTATTTCAAGAGATGGAAAATTAAAGATTTTAGGAAATGAAACTTCTGCAAATCAAGCACAGAGGGTGATTTCACAGTTGTTAATGCTTTCTAAGAGGGGAAATACGATTACAGAACAGAATGTAGATTATACGCTTTCTCTTACCTTTGAAGAAAAAGAGGGACAGATGGCAGAGATGGACAGAGATTTTATCTGCCACACTATCAATGGTCGTCCGATCAAGCCAAAAACACTGGGACAAAAGTCTTATGTAGATGAAATCCGTAAGAAAATGATAGTATTTGGTGTCGGACCTGCCGGAACCGGAAAAACCTATCTGGCAATTGCAATGGCAGTAACTGCATTTAAAAATGATGAAGTTGGAAAAATTATTTTAACTCGTCCGGCAATTGAAGCAGGTGAAAAACTGGGATTTTTACCAGGGGATTTGCAAAGTAAAATTGATCCATATCTTCGTCCATTGTATGACGCACTGTATCAGATTATGGGACCGGAAAGTTTTGCAAAAAATATGGAAAAAGGTCTGATTGAGGTGGCACCACTTGCATATATGCGAGGTCGAACCTTAGATAATGCCTTTATTATTCTCGATGAAGCACAAAATACAACACCGGCGCAGATGAAAATGTTTTTAACTCGTATTGGTTTTGGTTCAAAAGTAATTGTAACCGGAGATAAGACTCAGAAAGATTTACCGGCAGGGGTACGCTCTGGATTGGATATCGCAATGCAGGTATTGAAAAAGGTAGATGGAATTTCATTTTGCCAGTTGACTAATAAAGACGTGGTACGTCATCCGCTGGTACAAAAGATTGTAGAAGCTTATGATGAGTATGAGAAAAAACAGAAACCTCAAAAAGAAACAAAAGAGATGAAAAGAAAGAGGGAGTGGAAATGACTTTAAATATTGATAAAGAATATTTGGGAGAACTGGGATTTGATTATGAAAAAATTGCAAAAGAAGTAGTGGAAGCAGCACTGGATTTTGAAAAATGCCCTTATGAAGCGGAAGTCAGTCTTGTACTTACGACGGATGAAGAAATACGAAAAACAAATGCTGAGTTTCGTAAAATTGACCGTGTGACAGATGTCCTTTCTTTTCCAATGCTTGACTTTGATACTCCTGGAGATTTTTCCTTTTTGGAAGAAGAGGAAGATGCATTTCATCCGGATACCGGAGAATTGATTTTAGGAGATATTATGATTGCAGTCGGAAGAATGAGAGAACAGGCAGAAACTTATGGACATGGGGAAGTAAGAGAGTATGCTTTCTTAATTGCACACAGTATGCTGCATCTAATGGGATATGACCATATGGAGCCAAATGAAGCGGCTGTTATGGAAAAGAAACAGGAAGAAATCTTAGAAGAACTTGGAATTCTCCGTAAATAAAAAGTTTTTGAATCAAAGATTGAATAAATAAAAAAATAAAGTCGATACTAGTTTCATAAAAACAATTTACGCTCGGAATCTGGTGGCATTTGATTTAACCAAATCAAGTAAGTCTTCGAGGGTAATGAACAATAGTAAGGAGTGTCTTTTATGAAAAAAATAATTTCTGGTATCGGCTTTTTTTTGTCTGCTCTTGTAATAGGAAATGGTATTGTTTCTTATTGTGAAGTATCTGGCTTAAAAGAGAGGATACAGGATTTGGAGACAGAAAGTGACTGGATTGGAAAGCAGGTATCAGCTGTTCCATTTAACCAGAATAAAAAATATGTATTTGAATCTTATGATGAGAAGAGTGGAAGTGTAAAACAACAAGTATACCGGATTCACTCTTATGGAGAAAACCAGATTGTGCTTCAAAAAGAAGAACCGGACAATCAGGAGGTTTTTTTGATAAAGGTAAAAGATGATTATCTTGCCGTATACAAAAAAGCAGACAGGCAGTTGTTTGAAACGACCAATATTCCAATAGAGGCGCTGCCTTCAGACGAACAGGTACAAGTGCTGGCAGGCAAGGAAGTAACAGGAACAGAAGCACTTTACAGTTTTTTGGAGAATTATTCTTCTTAAATCCTACTTTACGAAAGAAAAAAAATGTAGTAAGATAAAAAAACATGAAACAAAGCCAGAAATCCTTAGCTTTTAATATAGAAAAAGTATAAAAAGGCGATACAGGAGAGGAGAATACATGAAAGTACGAGACCGATTAAAAGAGAAAAAAAGAATCGTAGTAAAGATAGGCTCTTCATCATTGACGCATGAAGAAACCGGTCGTTTGAATTTGATGAAAATGGAAATTCTTGTAAGAGAGCTTGCAGATTTACATAATCAGGGAAAAGAAGTGATTGTGGTTTCTTCAGGAGCGATTGCAGTAGGAAGAAGTGCGATGGGAATTGACCATAAACCGAAGGAACTTGCGAAAAGACAGGCATGTGCAGCAATCGGACAGGCACGCCTGATGATGATTTATCAAAAATTGTTTGCAGAATACAATCAGACAGCAGCACAGATTTTGATGACAAAATATACGATGATTAACCGTGCAACAAGAATTAATGCAAAAAATACTTTCGATACTCTGCTTGAGATGGGCACAATTCCGATTGTAAACGAAAATGATACCATTTCTACAGATGAAATTGAATTTGGCGATAATGATACACTTTCTGCACTGGTTGCGGCGCTGACAGGGGCAGATATGTTAATTTTGCTATCCGATATTGATGGACTTTTTACGGATGACCCAAATCAGAATCCAAATGCAGAATTTATTGACCTGGTAGAAAAACTGGATTCTCATCTGGATGCCATGGCAAAAGATACCTCAAAAAGTTCTGTAGGAACTGGCGGAATGGCAACGAAATTAAAGGCTGCACATATAGCAACTAGTGCAGGTGCTGATATGGTCATTGCAAATGGAAATGATTTCCATGTCATACATAAAATTATGCAGGGAAGAAATCATGGAACTTTATTTTTAGCAGATAAGAAAGAAGAGTTTTATCTGGATGACATTATTGATAAATTGGGATAGAATGAAATAAATGTACTAACAGAAAAATTTGGAGAGTACAGATATAAAGAAGCGGAGGAATTTTCATGAAACAGGAACAGATTGAGCGAATTAACGAGCTGGCAAGAAAATCAAAGACAACAGGTCTGACACCAGAAGAAAAAGAAGAACAAAAAAAATTACGTGCAGAATATATTGCATCTGTCCGTATGAATTTGAGAACCCAGTTAGATAACATTAACATTCAGGAAAAAGATGGAAGTATTGTCAATTTGGGTGAGAAGTATGGAAAAAAGAAAAAGACACATTAAAAAATAAGCTAAGAAAGAAATAGAAAGGGTATCCGCTGTCGGGATGCTCTTTTTGTTTCTTAATGAAAATTATAGAATGTGAAATAAAAACACTCTGTATTGAAAAATAAAAAAGATTAGGATATAATAGAAAAATTGATAACAGATAAATTAGAATGGAGAAATACATGTTAAAAAATAAAGAACTGGAAGAAATTTTAGAAAAGATTGACTTAAATGAAGCACCGCCGGCAGAAGAGCCGATGCGTCAGTATTATTTTATGAAGAAAGCACGTATGCTTGTAAAGCAGAAAAGCAAAGAACTCGGCAGACCTCTTACCTCGTGTACCAAAACCTTTGGGTGTCAGATGAATGCGCGCGACTCTGAAAAATTAGTGGGTATTTTAGATGAAGTGGGTTATACAGAAGTAGAAGATGAAAATGCGGATTTTGTTATCTATAATACTTGTACGGTCCGTGAAAATGCGAATCAGAGAGTGTACGGTCGTTTGGGGTATCTTCACAGTATCAAAAAGAAGAAGCCGCACATGATGATTGCTCTTTGTGGCTGTATGATGCAGGAAGCACAGGTAGTAGAAAAATTAAAGAAGAGTTATTCTTTTGTTAATCTGATTTTTGGTACACATAATATTTATAAGTTTTCAGAATTGATTGTAACAGCGTTAGAATCGGACCGTATGGTCATTGATATCTGGAAAGATACTGATAAAATAGTAGAGGATTTGCCAAGTGAACGTAAGTATGCCTTTAAATCCGGTGTCAACATTATGTTTGGTTGTAATAATTTCTGTAGCTATTGTATTGTACCTTATGTAAGGGGAAGAGAAAGAAGCCGAAATCTAAAAGATATTGTCCGTGAAATTGAAAAGTTAGTAGAAGATGGAGTAAAAGAAGTCATGCTTCTTGGACAAAATGTCAATTCCTATGGAAAAAATTTAGAAGAGCCGGTTACCTTTGCACAGTTGTTAAAAGAAATCGAAAAAATCGAAGGCTTAGAGAGAATTCGTTTTATGACTTCTCACCCGAAGGATTTATCGGATGAATTAATTGAAGTGATGAAAGACAGCAAGAAAATCTGCCGTCACCTGCATCTACCACTTCAGTCAGGGAGCAGCAGAATCTTAAAGATTATGAATCGTCATTATGATAAAGAGCGTTATCTTACCTTAGTAAAGAAAATTAAAACGGCTATGCCGGATATTTCTCTGACGACAGATATTATTGTTGGATTTCCGGGTGAGACAGAAGAAGATTTCTTAGAAACAATGGATGTGGTAAAAAAAGTTCGTTTTGACAGTGCATTTACTTTCCTTTATTCTAAACGAACCGGAACACCGGCTGCTGTAATGGAAAATCAGATTTCAGAAGATGTAATGAAAGACCGTTTTGACCGTTTGTTAGAAGAAGTACAGACGATTGGAAGGGAAATGTCATCCAGAGATACAGGAAGTGTACAGGAAGTACTGGTAGAAGAGGTGAATGAGCATGACCCTTCTTTAGTAACCGGAAGGATGTCTAATAATTTACTGGTACATTTTCCTGGAGATGCTTCATTAATTGGAAATATTGTTTCCGTTCACCTTGATGAATGTCGCGGATTTTATTATATGGGAACAAAGGTAGGCTAAAAGAAATGGGATTGAAGATAAAAGACGTAGAGGTATCATCCTTATCACCGATGATGCAGCATTATGTAAAGACAAAAAACGAAAATAAGGATTGTATTTTGTTTTATCGTCTGGGAGACTTTTATGAGATGTTTTTTGAGGATGCAGAAGCTGTTTCAAAAGAATTAGAGTTGACGCTGACGGGAAAAGACTGTGGATTAAAGGAAAGAGCCCCGATGTGCGGAGTTCCATTTCATGCAGCAGATACTTATATTAATCGTCTGGTTGAAAGAGGGTATAAAGTTGCTATCTGTGAACAGGTAGAAGATCCGAAAACGGCAAAAGGCATGGTAAAAAGAGAAGTTGTCCGTGTCGTAACACCAGGAACAAATTTAAATACACAGGCTTTGGATGAAACCAAGAACAACTATATTATGGCGATTGTCTATCTTTCCAATCGTTACGGAATTGCAATTGCAGATGTGACTACCGGTGATTTCATGGTGACGGAAGTAGAAAAATCAAGAACACTTTTGGATGAAATATATAAATTTTCACCGGCTGAAATTATCTGTAATGAGTCCTTTTATATGAGCGGAGTGGATTTGGAGGAATTGAAGAATCGTCTGCACATCTGCATGAATCCACTGGAGGGCTGGTATTTTGATGATGAATTATGCGTAAGAACTATAAAAGAACATTTTCATGTCAGTGCATTAGAAGGGCTTGGATTAAAAGATTTTGCCTGTGCAACGATTGCAGCAGGTGCGCTTTTGACCTATCTTTTAGAAACCCAGAAAACTCCGCTTGACCATCTGCGTGCGATTATGCCTTATGCAACGGAACGTTATATGATTATTGATAGTTCAACCAGAAGAAACCTGGAGCTGACAGAAGCACTCAGAGAAAAAGTAAAAAGGGGTTCTCTTTTGTGGGTGTTAGACAAAACGAAAACCGCAATGGGAGCCAGAATGTTACGTTCCTTTATTGAACAGCCTTTAATTGATGAGCATGCGATTAATGACCGTCTTGATGCGATTGAAGAGATTAATAAGCGGGAAATGGACCGCGAAGAAATAAGAGAATACTTAAACCCGATTTATGACTTGGAACGTCTGGTAGGAAAAATCAGTTATCAGTCGGCAAATCCAAGAGATTTGATTGCATTTAAGTCTTCGATTTCCATGCTTCCTTACATAAAAGGACTGATAAAAGAATTTAAAAGCGAAGAGATGCAGTCTATTTATGAAAATATGGATGATTTGCAGGATTTATTTGAACTTTTAAATGCATCGATTATAGAAGAACCACCGCTTGCCATGAAAGAGGGTGGCATCATTAAAGATGGCTATCATGAACAGGTGGACAATTTTAGACAGGCAAAGACAAAGGGAAAGACGTGGCTGGCAGAACTGGAAGCTTCCGAGCGTGAAAAAACAGGAATCCGTACCTTAAAAATCAAATATAACAAAGTCTTTGGATATTATCTTGAAGTAACCAATTCGTTTAAAGATATGGTGCCGGATTATTATACGAGAAAACAGACCTTGACAAATGCCGAGCGTTATATCACTCCACGGTTAAAAGAACTGGAAGATATGATTTTAGGAGCAGAAGATAAGCTGTATGCGTTGGAATATGAAATTTTTTCCAGTATCAGAAATAAAATTTTCCAGGAAGTGGAACGGGTACAGAGAACCGCAAAAGCGATTGCAAGATTAGACAGTTATCTTTCTTTGGCACTTGTGGCATCGAGAAATAATTATGTTCGTCCAAAAATCAATACAAGAGGAATCATTGATATTAAAAACGGACGTCATCCAGTTGTCGAACAGATGATTCCGAATGATATGTTTATTCCAAATGATACTTACCTGGATAATGCAAAAAACCGTGTCTCAGTTATCACAGGACCAAATATGGCAGGAAAATCAACCTATATGCGTCAAACGGCATTAATTGTACTGATGGCTCAGATTGGTTCTTTTGTGCCGGCAGAAAAAGCAAATATCGGTATTGCAGACCGTATTTTTACAAGAGTAGGAGCGTCAGATGATTTGGCAAGCGGACAAAGTACCTTTATGGTGGAAATGACGGAAGTTGCCAATATTTTGCGAAATGCAACTTCAAAGAGTCTTTTGATTTTAGATGAAATCGGAAGGGGAACAAGTACTTTTGATGGGCTTTCGATTGCCTGGGCAGTTATTGAATATATCAGTAACACAAAAGTATTAGGAGCAAAAACGCTGTTTGCGACGCATTATCATGAACTGACTGAGTTAGAAGGAAAACTTTCCGGAGTAAATAATTACTGCATTGCGGTAAAAGAGCGGGGAGATGATATCGTATTTTTGCGTAAAATCGTAAAAGGCGGTGCAGATAAAAGTTATGGAATCCAGGTGGCAAAACTGGCAGGAGTGCCGGATGTGGTCATCGAACGAGCAAAAGAACTGGTAGAAGAACTTTCCGATGCAGACATCACAGCAACAGTAAAAGATATTGCTTTGGAGCGCAAAAAAGGAAAAACGAAAGCAAAATCTCAGGTGCATTTAGATGAGGTGGATTTAGAACAGATTTCTCTATTTGATACGGTAAAAGATGGTGACGTGTTAGAGGAACTAAAAAATATTGATGTCTCAAATCTGACACCAATTGATGCGTTAAATACAATCTATAAGCTTCAGAATAAACTTAAAAATCGGTGGTGAATCAATTGAGAAAAATTGCAGTATTAGACCAGAGTACAATTGATAAAATTGCAGCAGGAGAAGTCGTAGAACGTCCGACCTCCGTGGTAAAAGAGTTAGTGGAAAATGCAATTGATGCAGGCTCTACTGCAATTACTGTAGAAATTAAAGAGGGCGGAATTTCATTTATTCGAGTAACGGACAATGGAAGCGGAATGGAAAAATCACAGGTCAAACTTGCGTTTTTAAGGCATGCGACCAGCAAAATTGAAAAAGTGGAAGATTTGCTGGAAATAGAATCGCTTGGATTTCGAGGAGAAGCTCTTTCGAGTATTTCAGCGGTGGCACAGGTTGAAATGATTACAAAAACAGCGCAGTCTTTAACTGGGATTCGTTATCTGATAGAAGGCGGAATGGAAAAGGGGTTAGAAGAAATCGGAGCTCCTTGTGGTACGACAATTCTGGTACGGAATCTGTTTTTTAATACACCTGCCCGAGCAAAATTTTTGAAAACTCCAGTTACGGAAGCCGGCTATGTCAGCACCTATATGGAACAGCTTGCCCTGTCTCATGCACATATTTCATTTAAATATATGGTAAATGGACAGACAAAGCTTCATACTTCGGGAAATGCGAATTTAAGAGATGTGATTTACAGCATTTATGGACGTGAGATTACAAGAGAATTGATTCCAATCCAGTGGGAACAAAATGGAATTAAATTAGATGGATTTGCAGGAAAACCAGTGATTGCAAGAGGAAACCGCGCCTTTGAAAATTATTATATTAACGGACGGTATGTAAAGAGCAAAATTATTATGAAGGCAATTGAAGATGCCTATAAGCCCTATATGATGCAGCATAAATATCCGTTTGTGTGTCTGAAGTTTGAAGTTCCGGGAGATGAAGTGGACATCAATGTGCATCCAACGAAAATGGAAGTACGATTTCAAAAACAAAAGGAGATTTATGAGTCGGTTTATGAAGCTCTGCTTTTTGCAATTGGAGGAAAAGAGCTGATTCCGGAAGTAAAATTTGAAGAAAAAGAATCAGAATTAAAAAAAGTGGAGTTTGATAAGAAAGTCCACAAAAAAGAAAATGGTCCAGAGCCATTTGAAGTAAAACGAAAAGAGAGCTTTTTGGAAGCACTTTCTTTTGGACAAAAAAGAGAACCACAAAATCAAATTCGGGAAGACAGACCAGAATGGAAAGCAAAAAAAGAACCACAGTCAAATAATGTGAGTGTTCAACCGGATAAAGTCAAAGATACAGAAGTTGGAGTTTCTCAGGTAATTGAAAAAAAAGAGAATCAAAGAAAAGAAACTATTTTGGAGACAGTTTCAGAAGAGGGTTTAGAAAAACAGGCAGAAGCTGTAAAACTGGAAACAAAAACACAAGAAATCAGACAACCCAAATTGGAGCAGCGGGAAGAAACAAAACAGATGGAGCTGTTTGATGACAGGTTGTTATCAAAGAGGTCAAGGAAACATCATCGTATTATCGGGCAGTTATTTGAAACTTACTGGTTAGTAGAGTATAACGAAAAATTTTATATTATCGACCAGCATGCTGCACATGAAAAGGTATTGTATGAACGATTTATGAAAGAATATGAAAGTAAAAATATTCTTTCTCAGATTATCAGTCCTCCACAGATTATCAGTTTAAGCCTTCAGGAAGCAGAACTTCTAAAGGTAAATCAGAAGCTGTTTGAAGAATTTGGTTTTGAAATTTCTTCATTTGGAGGAAAAGAGTACAGTATCAGTGCAGTGCCGTCGAATTTATATGGAGTCGATGTAGAAGAACTCTTTCTTGAAATTTTAGGCAGTCTTGATTTAGAAGGCAGTCATAAAACACCGGATTTAATCCGACATCGGATCGCAACTTCTGCCTGTAAAGCGGCGGTAAAAGGAAATCAGACACTTTCTGTTTTAGAAGCAGATAAACTCATTGATGAATTGCTTGGGCTTGAAAATCCTTATCATTGTCCACATGGAAGACCAACGATAGTTTCAATGACGAAATATGAGTTAGAAAAGAAATTTAAAAGGATTGTGTAGGTGAAAAAAGTGCAGAAACCTCTGATTATATTAACAGGTCCTACAGCAGTAGGGAAAACAAAACTCTCGATTTCTCTGGCAAAAGCGGTAAATGGAGAGATTATTTCCGCAGATTCCATGCAGGTATACCGCCACATGGATATTGGTTCGGCAAAGATTAGACCGGAAGAAATGCAGGGAGTGAAGCATTATCTGATTGACGAATTAGAACCGGAAAATTCTTTTCACGTGGTAGAATTTCAGAAAATGGCAAAAAAAGCAATGGAAGAAATTTATGCAAAAGGGAAAATTCCGATTTTAGCAGGAGGAACCGGATTTTATATTCAGGCAATTGTAAAAGATATTGATTTTTCAGAAAATACAGAAGCAGGAAGTTATCGGAAAGAATTAGAAGCGATGGCAAAAGAAAAAGGAGCACATTACCTGCATGAAATGCTTGAAAAGATAGATGAAGTTTCAGCACAGGCAATTCATGAAAATAATGTGAAACGTGTGATTCGTGCATTGGAATACTATCATTTGACAGGAGAAAAAATTTCTGTTCATAATGAAAGAGAAACCAAAAAAGAATCGCCTTATTGCTTTGCCTACTTTGTATTGAATGATGAACGGGAAAAACTGTATCAGAGAATTGAACAGCGGATTGATGAGATGCTTGAAAATGGTTTAATCGAAGAAGTAAAAGCATTAAAGAGAAGAGGCTGTACAAAAGATATGGTTTCTATGCAGGGACTGGGATATAAAGAGATTTTGTCGTATTTAGATGGAGAGTATTCGCTGGAAGAGGCTGTTTATATTTTAAAACGTGATACCAGACATTTTGCAAAACGACAAATTACCTGGTTTAAGAGAGAACACGATGTAATCTGGCTGGAAAAGCCGGAATTTGAGTATGATGAAACAAAAATATTAAATTATATGCTTAAGATATGTAAGGAGAAAGGAATACTATAATGCAGGAACTTAGTTCAATGTACAGTGAACTTGGAATTTCAAAAGAAGTGCTGGAGTACGGAAAAAAAATAGAAGAAAAATTAAAAGAACGATTTGAAAAAATTGATGAGACAGCAGAGTATAACCAGTTAAAGGTGATTCATGCTATGCAGAAACATAAAGTAAGCGAAGCATGTTTGTATTCTTCCAGTGGTTATGGATATAATGATTTGGGAAGAGATACTTTAGAAGAGGTTTATGCAGAAGCGTTTCATGCAGAAGCAGCTCTGGTGCGCCCTCAGATTGCGTGTGGAACGCATGCGCTTGCAGTTGCCTTATCTGGAAATTTGCGCCCTGGAGATGAACTGCTTTCTCCGGTTGGAAAACCGTATGATACATTAGAAGAAGTAATTGGAATCCGTCCATCAAAAGGTTCACTGGCAGAATACGGAGTCACTTACCGTCAGGTAGAATTATTAGAAGATGGAACATTTGATTATGAAGCAATTAAAAATGCAATCAATGAAAGAACAAAACTAGTAGAGATTCAGCGTTCCAAAGGATATTTAACTCGTCCTACGTTTTCTGTAAAACAGATTGGAGAGTTGATTCATTTTATTAAAGAAATTAAGCCAGATGTAATCTGTATGGTAGACAACTGTTATGGCGAATTTGTAGAACGGATAGAGCCGAGTGATGTTGGTGCAGATATGGTAGTTGGTTCTCTGATTAAAAATCCAGGAGGCGGATTGGCGCCAATTGGTGGTTACATTGTAGGAACAAAAGAATGTGTGGAAAATGCAGCCTATCGTCTGACCTCTCCGGGACTTGGAAAAGAAGTGGGAGCAACTTTAGGTGTAAACTCAGCGTTTTATCAGGGATTTTTCCTTGCTCCGACTGTTGTAGCAGGTGCATTAAAGGGAGCTATTTTTGCGGCAAATATTTATGAGACATTAGGATTTGATGTCAGTCCGAATGGAAGCGAAAGTCGTCATGATATTATTCAGGCTGTAACCTTCCATGTGCCGGAAGGAGTCATTGAGTTTTGTAAAGGAATCCAGGCGGCAGCACCGGTTGACAGCTTTGTAGAGCCGGAACCGTGGGCGATGCCGGGATATGACAGTGAAGTCATTATGGCAGCGGGAGCTTTCGTTCAGGGTTCTTCAATTGAACTTTCAGCAGATGGACCGATTAAACCACCGTATACCGTATATTTTCAAGGGGGTCTTACTTGGGCGCACGCAAAATTTGGAATTTTAATGTCACTTCAGAAGTTAGTAGAGAAAGAGATTGCAGTGCTTCCAAAATAGGAGAACAAACAAAATGAAACAGATAAGAGTATGCGTAATTGGGGGAGGCGCTTCCGGTCTGATTGCATCTATTTTTGCTGCAAAAGAAGGCGCAGCAGTTACTCTTTTGGAAAAAAACGAAAAACCCGCAAAAAAACTTTTGATGACCGGAAATGGTCGGTGTAATTTTACAAATGAATATCAGAAATTGGAATGTTATCACAGTTATCACGAAAAAGAGTCACAATTTATTCGTGAAGTGTTTGAGCAATTTTCGATGGAAGAGACGGTAGAGTTTTTTAAAAGGATTGGAATTTATCCGAAAAGCCGAAATGGCTATCTTTATCCAGCCAGTAATCAGGCATCAAGTGTGGCAGAAGTCTTAGAAGCAGAGGCACGTTTTCGAAAGGTAAAAATAAAATTGAACGAACAGGTGCTTGCAATTGAAAAAAACGAACAAAGTGATACGTGGCTGGTAAAAACAAAAGGCTGGCAGTATGAAGCAGAGCGAATTATTATTACTTGTGGTTCTCCTGCTTCTCTTTTAGAAGAGGATGGCTGGGATGGATATACGTTTGCAAAAAGCTTAGGGCATCAGATTGTGCCGGTACTTCCCGCACTTGTTCCATTAACCTGTAAGGTCGGATTTTTAAAGCAATGGGCTGGTGTGAGAGTAGAAGGTCAGGTTTCTTTTATACAGAAAGAGGAATGTCTTGCCCGTGAAAGAGGAGAATTGCAGCTCACAGAATATGGGATTTCAGGAATTCCGGTTTTTCAAATCAGTGCGTGTGTAGCAAGAAATTTATCAGAGAATGGTCAGGGAAGCGTTGTGCTGGATTTTATGCCAGATTTTACGATAGAAGAAGTAGAAGCATTATTAAGGGAACGTCAGGAAAACTGTAGCTACAAAAACTTAAAAGAATTGTTGATTGGTTTATTTCCTGCAAAACTGATTCCGATACTGGTGACCAAAAAGATAACAGAAAAAGAACTGGCATTCCGAATAAAAAATTTGGAACTTCCGTTAAAGGGAACAAAATCCATTCGTCAGGCACAGGTATGTCAGGGCGGAGTCAGTGTTTCTGAGATAAATGAAAAAACAATGGAGTCAAAGCGTTGTCCTGGTATTTATTTTGCAGGTGAGGTCATTGACGTGGATGGAATCTGTGGGGGATATAATCTGCAATGGGCCTGGTCAAGTGGTGCGATAGCCGGAATGTATGCCGGAAAGGAGAATACATGATTACACTACAGCAAGTAAAACTTCCAATTTCTCATACAAAAGAAGAATTGGAAAAAAAGATTTTAAAGACATTGCGAATCAAAAAAGAAGAACTGCTTGGGTATGAAATCAGAAAACAGTCTTTGGATGCAAGAAAGAAACCAGAATTGTTCTTTGTCTATACCATTGATGCAAGTGTAAAAAAAGAAGAGACCGTAATAAAAAAAGTAAAAGAAAAAACCGTATCAATTACAAATCGGAAAAAATTTGAATATCCAACTGTAATAGAATGGTCAAAAGCTTCACGTCCGGTTATCACAGGGAGTGGTCCGGCAGGATTGTTCTGTGCGTATTATCTTGCAAAAGCAGGACTTGCTCCGCTTGTGATTGAGCGTGGTGACCCGGTTGAGACAAGAATGGAAAAAGTAGAGACATTCTGGAAAGAAGGGATTCTTGATACAGAATCGAATGTACAGTTTGGAGAAGGCGGTGCCGGTACATTTTCAGATGGAAAGTTAAATACGTTAGTGAAAGATGCGATGGGAAGAAATCACGAAGTTCTTCGTCTGTTTGTAGAATGTGGAGCACCCAAAGAAATTTTATATGTACAAAAACCGCATCTTGGAACAGATTTACTGGTTACGATTGTAAAAAATCTTCGCCATAAGATAGAAGAATTGGGAGGAGAAATTCGTTTCCGCACAAAGCTGACACAAATTTGGCAGGAAAATGGCAAATTAAAGTCCATTATTGTAAATGGAGATGAAGAAATTGCGACAGATTTTCTGGTGCTTGCAATTGGGCACAGCGCCAGAGATACATTTGAAATGTTAGAGCGAGAAAAATTTCTCATGCAGGCAAAATCATTTGCAGTGGGGCTTCGGATAGAACATCCACAGTCCATGATTGATGAATATCAGTATGGTACAAAGAAACATGCAGGAAAACTTGGAGCTGCCAGTTATAAACTGACCCATCGAGCAGAAGAGGGACGAGGCGTTTATAGTTTTTGTATGTGCCCGGGAGGATATGTGGTCAATGCTTCCTCAGAAGAGGGCAGGCTGGCAGTCAATGGAATGAGCTATCAGGATAGAAGTGCGAAAAATGCGAATAGCGCAATGATCGTCAGTGTAAATCCGAATGATTTTTGTTCTCAGGATGCACTTGCCGGTGTTGCTTTTCAAAGGCAGTTAGAAGAAAAAGCCTATCAGTTAGGAAAGGGAAAAGTGCCAGTTCAGCTCTTTGGTGATTTTATGAACCATAGAAAAAGCAGTGGATTTGGCATGATTGATACTTGTATGAAGGGAGCTTATGAATTTGCAGACCTAAATGAATTACTTCCAGAATTTTTAAGCCGTCCAATGAAGGAAAGCATTTCTTATTTTGGGCGGATTATCGCTGGGTTTTCAAGGGAAGATGCCGTGTTATCAGGAATTGAAAGTCGAACATCTTCTCCCGTAAGGATTGTGAGAAAAGAAGACTTTCAGAGCAATGTTGAGGGAGTCTATCCTTGTGGAGAGGGTGCAGGATATGCTGGTGGCATTACATCGGCAGCAATGGATGGCTTGAAAGTAGCAGAGGCAATTGTGAAAAATACAATAAATTTTTGAGATTCCATATACATCGTTTTTAATCTGTGATAAAATAAAGTTTGCTGAATTGATACCCTGTATTTGGCTGAAGAGAGTATATGGTATCTTATGTACAATGCAAGAAAAATGAAAGAAATTCCCGAAGAAAACCGACCTTATGAAAAATGTCTTAAGTTTGGGGTCGAAGCGCTGACGGATGAGGAACTTCTGGCAATTTTACTGCGCAGTGGTTCGAAAGAACATTCTGCATTAGAACTTGCATATCAAGTCCTGCATTTATCAAAAGAAAATCAGGGACTGCAAAGTATTTATCATTTAAGTGTACAGCAGTTGAAAAGCATTCATGGAATTGGCGCAGTAAAAGCCATTCAATTAAAGTGTATGGGAGAAATTTCCAAGAGGATTGCAGTAAATGTTGCAGCGAAGGGAATCTCATTTGACTGTCCGGCTTCTATTGCGAAATACTATATGGAACAACTGCGTCATGAAGAACAAGAACATTTGCTGTGTATGATGCTGGACTGCAAGAACCATCGTCTTGGAGAAGAGCTTATTTTTAAGGGAACAGTAAATGCATCTTATGTCAGTCCGAGAGAGATTTTCTTAAGTGCGATGTCGTACCATGCAGTCGGGATTCTGCTGGTACATAACCATCCAAGTGGAGACCCGTCTCCAAGTCAGGCAGATATCCAAGTGACGAAGAAGATACAGACAGCTGGAATCCTGCTTGATATACCTCTGATAGACCATATTATCATAGGGGATTGTCAGTATATCAGTTTCCGGGAAAGGGGACTTATCGAAACATAAAAAAGGGGAGCAGAATATGCCACTTTACAAAACATTTGGTGTAGATTTAGGAACCAGTATGATTAAAATCTATTCTGCACAGAATGATTCAATTCTAAAAGAAAAGAATATGATTGCAATTCGCAATGAAAATCAAATTCTGGCTTCCGGTAATGAAGCATACAAAATCTACGAAAAAAACCCATCGAATGTATCCGTTATTGAGCCTATGGCATTTGGAAAAATTGCAGATATCAACCGTACAGAAATTGTACTGCAGTCCCTGCTTAAAAGAGCAGGTTCTCAGCAATTTTTTGGGAATTCGGTATATCTTGCAGTTCCGACAGATTTGTCTGAGATTGAAAAAAGGGCTTATTATACAATCGGAAATTCCAAGAGAAAAAATAAAGTTTATATGGTTGAAAAACCGATTGCCGATGCAGTATCACTTGGACTTCCAATTAATCATACAAGCGGAAGTATGATTGTAAATATCGGTGCACAAAGTACTGAAATTTCAATTATTGAAAAGGGAAGAGTTGTCATCAGTAAAATGGTTGAAGTTGGAGGAAAACAGCTTAATGAAGCCATTATCAGTATGGTAAGAAGAAATTGTAACCTGAATATAGGAGAACGTTCGGCAGCCAGACTGAAACTGTCGCTTTCCTATTTGAAAGATGACCCGCAGGAGGTAAGAAAAGTAGTGGGTGTTGATTGGATTACCGGTCTGCCACAGGTGGGGGTGGTTACTTCGGATATGGTGAATGAAGCGATTGAAGAACCGTTTTTGAAAATCTGTGAAGAAATCCGATTCTTTTTAGACCGCATTCCTCCACAAATCTATTCAAACATAGCAGATGAGGGTGTATTTTTAATTGGAGGAACAACAAAAATTCCAGGAGTTGGCTGGTTTATCAGTCAGGAGGTAAGAATACGGGTTCGTCTTTCTAAGTATCATGATTTATGTACGATATACGGAATTAAAGAAATTATAGGAAACAAAACACTCTGGAAATGGGTAAAATAGGAACTGAGGTTGTACAATGAAAAAAAAACGCAATTGGAATTTGAAAAGTAAACACATTCTCATAATTATGGTCGTTGTCTGTGTTGGATTAATGCTGCTTACATTTGCTGCGAAATTTCCAGTACAGTCAGTCCGGACAACAGCAGGTTATACAATTATACCTTTTCAAAATGGATTGAATAAGGTAGGGAATGCTTTGGATGGATTTACGGAAGGATTCCGAAGCAAGAAAAAACTGATTGAAGAAAATAAAGCATTACAAAGTAAAGTAGATGACCTTACTGCGGAAAACAGCAGGCTGACACAAAATGTAAGTGAACTTGCCAGACTGCAGGAGTTGTATCAATTAGACCAGCAGTATAATGAATATGATAAAATCGCAGCAGAAGTCATTGCAAAAAATTCCGGAAACTGGTATTCTACGTTTACCATTAATCGTGGAAGTGAAGACGGAATTTTAGTAGACCAGAATGTAATAGCTGGAAGTGGTTTGGTAGGAATCGTAACAGAAGTCGGAGCACATTGGGCTACCGTCCGTTCGATTATTGATGATTCAAGTAATGTAAGTGCAATGACAGTAAGTACATCTGCAAACTGTGTGGTGTGTGGTGATTTAAGACTGATGGATGAGGGAAAACTGCAGTTTATTCATTTAAAGGATGATGAAGATAAGGTTCAGGAAGGAGAAAAAATCGTGACTTCTGCAGTCAGCGATAAATTCTTAAAAGGAATCTTAATTGGCTATGTTAGTGAAATTGAAGAAGATCCAAATAATTTAACAAAAACCGGAACATTAACACCGGCGGTAGACTTTGAGCATTTACAGGAAGTACTGGTGATTAAAGAGTTAAAACAGCAGAAGGAGGAAGATAAATGAGAATACGCAGAAAAATAGTACTGTTTCTTCTGCTTCTGGTTTGTTTTATTGTTCAGGGAACATTCTTGAAAGTAATTGCAATTGGCTCGATTTCTCCAAATTTGATTCTGATTTTTGTAGTTTCTTTTGGATTTATGAGAGGAAAAAGAACAGGAATCTGGACAGGATTTGTATGTGGCTTATGTTGTGATTTGCTGGGAGATGGAATCCTGGGATATTATGCACTGATTTATTTATTAATCGGGTTTGGAGCAGGATGCTGTTGTAAACTGTTCTATGATGATGAACTTCGAGTACCGGTGCTTATTGTTGCCGTGTGCGACCTGGTTTATGGAGGAATGGTATATGTGTTGGGATTTCTGCTTCATGGACGAATCCAGTTCTTTTACTATTTCTCTCGAATGATGATACCGGAAATGATTTATACAGTACTGTTAACTGCAATTTTGTATAAAGTCTTTTTAAAGATAAATAAGAAGCTGACAGAGCTGGAGATGAAGGAGCGAGATTCCATTTGGTTAAGAAAATAAAAAAAATACTTAATAAATTATGCATAAAAAGAACAACGGTATTATTTATTGTTTTTGCAGTCATGTTTTTTATTTTACTGCAGCGTCTGTTTGTTCTTCAGATTATCAAGGGCGAAGAATATGCGACAAATTTTAATCTGACAACAACAAAGACAAGAACAATTAAGAGTACAAGAGGAAATATCCGTGACCGAAACGGTGAACTGCTTGCACATAATCAGCTGGCCTATTCCGTTATTATCGAGGATAATGGAACGTATGATTCTACTCGAGAAAAAAATCTTACACTGAATCATGTGGCTTATGAGATTTTAAAAATTTTGAAAGAAAATGGAGAATCTGTGGATGTTACCTTCCATATTACACTAGATGAAAATGGAGAGTATGCATTTGATACCACTGACTTTACCTTAGATCGTTTTAAGGCGGATGTTTATGGACAGGCTAAAATTGATGACTTGTCTAAAGAGGAAGCAAAAGCATCCGCAGCCAGGATGATAGAAGATTTGTCTCAGGCAGACCGTTATGGACTTGTAAATAAAAAGAAGCCATATACGGAAGAAGAACGGAAAGAGTATGGACTGCCGGAAAGTTTTACAAAAGAAGAAGCTTTGGATATCATCAAAATTCGTTATGCACTTGCAGCAAACAGTTTCCAGAAATACATGCCGGCGACAATTGCTACAAATGTAAGCGAAACAACAATGGCAGCAATTATGGAGGAAAAGGATCAGCTTCAGGGAGTGGATATTCAGGAAGACTCCATTCGGGTTTATGAGGATAGTGAGACATTTGCGCCGGTCATTGGTTATACCGGAAAGGCTTCATCCGAAGAACTGGATGAACTTAAAAAAGAAAATTCGAATTATTCTTCGGATGCAGTAATTGGTAAGACTGGTATGGAACAGTATATGGAATTACAGCTGCAGGGAACGGATGGAGAAGAAAAGTTAAGTGTAGATAATCTTGGAAAAGTATTGAAGATTGATGAATCTTCTAAAAAAGACCCTATATCGGGAAACGACGTTTATCTTACAATTGATAAGAATCTTCAAAAAGCAGCTTATCAGATTTTGGAACAGAAAATTGCCGGTATTCTGGCAAGCAATATTATATCTGGAAAGACATTTGATAAAACGGGGCTGGATTCAAGTGAAATCCGGATTCCGATTTATGACGTCTATAATGCGTTGATTGAAAACAGTGTGATTGATATCAGCCATTTTAAGGAAGAGGATGCTTCTGAAACGGAGAAAGCGATTTACAGTGTCTTTTCACAAAAACAGAGTGAAGTGTTTGACTCTGTAAAAGCAGAGCTTACTGTCTCAAATCCGGAGGCATTTGATAAACTGCCACAGGAGATGCAGGATTATCAGAGTTATATTGTAAATGATTTTCTGATTAATAAAAAGGGAATCCTGTCGTTAGATGCAATCGATGCTTCTGATGCAACTTATATTGCATGGAGTAAAGACCATTCTATTAGTTTAAAGGAATTTCTTACTTATGCGGCCAGTCAGAACTGGATTGATATTTCACAATTCTATGCAGAAGAAGAATATCTGGATTCCTCTGAGGTTTACGATGCGCTGTCCGATTATCTGACAGAATCTTTGGCGACAGACAGTGGATTTTCAAAAATTATTTACAAATATATGTTACAAAGTGATTTGATTTCCGGCACACAGCTTTGTCTGGTCTTGTACGATCAGGGAGTATTAGAAGCAGATGAGGCAACCTATTCGGCGCTCCAGGCAGGACAAAAAAGTTCTTATGATTTTATGTTAGATAAAATTAACAGTCTGGAGATTACACCGGCACAGCTTGCTTTAGACCCATGCTCCGGTTCTATGGTAGTGACAAACGTAAAAACCGGAGAGATACTAGCCTGCGTTACTTATCCGGGTTATGATAACAATCGTCTGGCAAACCAGATGGATACGGATTATTATTCGAAATTGTCTTCTGATTTATCAAGACCGTTTTATAATAAAGCAACGCAGCAGAAAACAGCACCTGGTTCTACCTTTAAACTTGTAACGGCTCTTGCCGGAATGGAAGAAGGTATTGCCACAAGTGATTATTATGTCAATTGTACGGGGGCTTTTACAAGAATTTCACCGGCAATCAACTGTTGGTATCATGCAGGACATGGAACCCTTGGAGTTCAGGGGGCAATTAAAAATTCCTGTAATGTATTTTTTAATCAGCTTACTTATGATATGGGAAAAGACAAAAATGGAGAATTTTCGGATTCAATTGGTCTTAGCAAGCTGCAAAAATATGCAAAAATGTTCCAGTTAGATAAGGAATCCGGAATTGAACTTCCAGAAGCAGAGCCGGAGGTAACAGATGAAGCAGCAATCGCTTCTTCCATCGGTCAGGGAACTAATAACTATACAACTTCTCAACTTGCCCGTTATGCAACCACAATCGCAAGTCGTGGAACAAGCTATTCTATCTCACTGCTTGATAAAGTGACAGATTCTCAAGGAAATTTGGTTAAAGATTATACACCGGAAATTATTAATCAGATGGATATTTCTGATTCTGAGTGGGATATCATTCATAATGGAATGAGAGAAGTAGTAGAAAATAATGCGGCGTTTGATGACCTGGATTATGCAGTATCCGGAAAGACAGGTACTGCCGAAAATACAGGACATCCAAGTCATGGTTTATTTATTGGATTTACTCCATCGGATGACCCTGAAATTGCAATGGCAGTGCGTATTGCAAATGGATATAGTTCAACAAATGCGGCAGCAGTTGCAAAAGATGTCATCAAGTACGAATATAATCTTGCAGATGAATCACAGTTGTTAAGCGGAACCGCTACTTCTGGAGAAAGCACAGCGCAGACAGACTAAACAATTCTATTGGGAGGATGGAACATGTGTGAAATTATTGTAATTACTTCCGGAAAAGGCGGTGTGGGAAAAACAACCGTGACTGCAAATATTGGACTTGGGTTGGCGAACTTAAATAAAAAAGTGGTTGTTATAGATACAGATATTGGGTTAAGAAATCTGGATGTTGTATTAGGTCTGGAAAACAGAATTGTTTATAACCTGATTGATGTCATTGAAGGCAGTTGTCGAATGAAGCAGGCATTAATAAGAGATAAGCATTGTGAAAACTTATACCTGCTTCCATCAGCCCAGACAAGAGATAAAACTTCTGTCAAACCGGAACAGATGGTAAAGCTGACAAAAGATTTGGCGGAAGAGTTTGACTATATTTTACTGGACTGTCCGGCAGGAATCGAGCAAGGGTTTAAAAATGCAATTGCAGGTGCAAATCGGGCGGTGGTCGTTACCACTCCCGAAGTATCTGCAATTCGTGATGCAGATCGAATTATTGGTCTGCTTCAAGCAAATCAGATGCCAAAGATAGAATTAATCATCAACCGGCTTCGTATGGATATGATTCAAAAAGGAGAAATGATGTCGGTAGAAGATGTGTCAGAAATATTGGCCGTAGATTTATTAGGTGCAGTTCCGGATGATGAGGCTGTTGTGATTGCAACGAATCAGGGAGAACCTCTTTGTGGAAAACAGTCTTTGGCAGGACAGGCCTTTTGGAATATCTGTCGGAGAATTTGCGGAGAAGCCGTTCCCCTGCTTGATTTTGAAGTGAAAAAAGGGTTATGGAAGAGATTCTCAGAACTGTTTAGAAGATAGTCAATTTTATAAAGGGGGCACCGGCATTGATTCATTTTAGGAAGAAACGCTCAGGTCATATAGCAAAAGACCGGCTTAAGCTTCTTTTGGTTTCAGAAAGGCTTAGTTGTTCTCCACAGATGATGACCATGCTTCAGAATGATGTTGTATCAGCTGTTGAACGGTATTTTACCATTTCAGAGGAACAAGTTGAAATACGGTATATAAAAGAGAATATGACATTTCTGATAAAGATACCTTTAAAAATTGATATACAAGAGTCCTATCCAGGATTCTGAAACAGTCGCCTTGTGTGAGACTGTAAGTAAAAAATGAATTGAGAAACTGATAAAAAGACAGAAAAAAGAACAAGGTGTTTTTATGATAAAACAATATAGATTACGAGATTATAATTTTAGACTGGTTATTTTCCTGATTGGACTTACTTTTACTGGAGTGCTTTTAGTTGGCAGTGCAGAGCCGGCACTTAGAAATAAGCAGTTTTTTGGAATGATGCTTGGAGTTGCCATCATGCTGATTGTTTCTCTGATGGATTTTAGCTGGATTCTTAACTTTTACTGGATATTATACGGATGTAATATTATATTGCTGTTGTCTGTCTGGATTTTTGGTACGGAATCAAATGGTGCTTCAAGATGGCTTAGAATTGGAGGATTTCAGTTTCAGCCGACGGAGCTTTCAAAAATATTGATTGTCATGTTTTTTGCACGGTTTTTTATGGAACATGAAGAGAATTTAAATACACTGCGGACTTTAGTTCAGACAGCTATTCTGGCTGCTATTCCGTTAATGTTGATTTTCAGCCAGCCGGACTTGAAAAATACAATCACAGTTGTTATACTGATTTGTATCATGTTATATCTTGCAGGCCTCAGCTATAAAATTATAGGTGGTGCAATTTTAATTATCGTACCGCTTGTGGTTGTATTTTTGTTTATTGTTGTTCAGCCAAATCAAAAATTAATTAAGGACTATCAAAGAGACCGAATTATGACATTTCTTCATTCAGAGGAAGAAGAATATTCAGATGATGTTATTCAACAGAATAATTCAGTGATGGCAATCGGTTCTGGTCAGTTGACAGGAAAAGGGTTAAATAACAATGAGGTTGCATCTGCAAATAAAGGAAACTTTGTTTCAGAAAGCCAGACAGATTTTATCTTTTCTGTTGCAGGAGAAGAGTTAGGCTTTATTGGAAGCGCAGCGATATTAATTGTTTTATTCCTGATTATCTGTGAATGTATTCGGACAGGATGGAAAGCGAAAGATTTGTCAGGAAAGTTAATTTGTTGTGGAGTCGCTTCGATTATTGCAGTTCAGGGATTCATTAATATTTGTGTGGCGACTGGAATTGCACCAAATACGGGAACTCCGCTTCCTTTTGTGAGCTATGGACTTTCTTCTATGGTATCACTTTATACAGGAATGGGACTGGTTTTAAATGTTGGTCTGCAGAAAAACAGAGATTACAGGGAGGTTGGTAAATTATGAATATTGGACTTATCGCACACAATTCCAAAAAGAAACTGATGCAGAATTTATGCATCGCGTATAGAGGGATTCTTTCAAAGAATACACTTTATGCAACAGGGACGACAGGCCGCTTAATTGAAGAGGTAACAAATTTAAATATTCATAAATTTCTTGCCGGTCATCTTGGTGGAGAACAGCAGATGGGGGCATTAATTGAACAGAATCAGATGGATTTAGTGATTTATCTTCGAGAGCCATTAGCACCGCAGAAGCATGACCCTGATGTAAAACGTATTTTTCATCTGTGTGATACACATAATATCCCGCTGGCTACAAATCTTGCTACGGCGGAGATGGTGATAAAATCCCTGGATAGAGGAGAGTTAGACTGGCGTGAAATGTACAAGTAAAAGTGAAAGACGAAGACAGAGAAACAAAAATCTGCTTATGGGGATGGGTGTTGTTATTGTTGTACTTCTGATTGTTCTGGCAGTTGTTTTAATCAAGAAGAAAGATGCCTCTATGCCGGTTTCTTTTGACTTGACAACAGAAGTATTTGGGCAGACAGTAGAGGAAGAAGCTCTGACAGCAGACGGATTGGCAGCGGATTTATGTGTAGGAGCTGGAGATACGGCACTCGATGGTGTGGAAACGCAGGGAGATGAGAGAGCTGCTTTATTTGATATCCAGAATAAAACACTGCTGTTTTCTAAATCTTTATATGAAAAATCCTATCCGGCAAGTATCACAAAAATTATGACGGCACTTGTGGCAATGGAACATGCAGATATGGATGAAGTCGTGACGATTACAGCGTCGGATGTTGCTCTTAGTGCTGATTCACAGGTGTGTGGACTTGCAGAAGGCGACCAGATTCAGATGAGTGAGCTGTTTCATGCGTTGTTAGTGTATTCGGCAAATGATGCAGCAATGGCAATTGCAAGGACGGTTGGAGATGGAAGTGTAGATACTTTTGTACAGATGATGAATGAGACTGCGCAGAGCCTTGGAATGACAGGAACTCATTTTGTAAATCCACATGGACTTCACAACGATGACCATTATACAACCGTTTATGATATCTATCTGATGTTAAATGAAGCAATGAAACATCAGGAATTTACAGATATTACACAATTATCAAATTATACGATTACGTATACTTCAGCAGATGGAACACAGCGCCAGAAATGGCTTGATGCCACAGATCAATATCTGACAGGAGAGTCAAGTGCTCCAAAAGGGGTTACTATTTTAGGCGGAAAAACAGG
This sequence comes from Blautia stercoris, assembly GCF_054657695.1. Taxonomy (NCBI): domain Bacteria; kingdom Bacillati; phylum Bacillota; class Clostridia; order Lachnospirales; family Lachnospiraceae; genus Blautia; species Blautia stercoris. Next base: position 304,523 of record NZ_BAAHYF010000001.1, on the reverse strand, counting down.
AACAACAGATAAAGCAGGCGCATGTCTGGCATTAATGGTTCAGAATAATTATGGTGAACCTTATGTCTCAATTGTGTTAGATGCGTCAAATAAACCGGAACTTTATGAAAGAATGAATCAATTACTGGAGAAAGTAAACCACTCTTAACGAAAAATGCGAAAAAATTCACAGAAAAATGAAATTAACCATTGTATTCTTGAACGAAATGCACTATAATTGATTTCAAGATAACCACGTTTTTAGTAAAAATACATATTACGTGCGGCTAAGGAGGAAAATGCGATGGTTCAGTTAATTGTAGGTGAAAAAGGTAAAGGAAAAACAAAAGTACTTCTGGACAAGGCGAATAATGGTGTCAAAGAAGCAAAGGGCTCAGTTGTATATCTGGACAAGAGCACAAAACACATGTACGAGTTAAATAACAAAGTTCGTCTAATTAATGTGACAGAATATGAAGTGGAAAATGCCAGTGAATTTGTAGGATTTATCAGAGGAATTCTTTCTCAGGATAATGACTTAGAGCAGGTTTATCTGGACAGCTTTTTAAAAATCGCAAAATTAGAGGCTGAAGATGCCCCGCTTACAGAAGTACTTCAGGAATTAGAAAAGCTTAGTGAAAGATTTGGATTATCTTTTATCATCAGCGTTTCCAGAAATGAAGAAGACCTTCCGGAAGCAGTAAAGGGAATGATTGAAACTTCACTGTAAAAAAACAAAGTAAAAACAGTCACTGTACATCAAGAGAGAATTGAGTGTACAGTGGCTGTTTTTTTATTTCATAGTAAGTTTGCTCTATGAAATAGAAAGTGAGTAAAAATTTGTTTTTACGAGCTGGCACTTATATCTCGAATTCGACCAAACAGGCTGAAAAGATAAAGTCCGCAGATGCCTACAAGAACATAGACAATTCTTGAAAGCCAGGATAAATTACCAAAAAGAAATGCAACCAAATCAAAACGAAACAGGCCAATCAGCCCCCAGTTGACAGCTCCGATAATGGTAATGACCAATGCTGTGTAATCTAAACCATTTGACTTCATATGTTTGCCTCCTTTGTTTGGTTCTATTTTCTGCCTTTTTGATAAGTTTTATGCAAAAAAATTAAGTATTGCCCTAAAATGCTGAAAATGATAAAATGAAAAACGGTACGAAAGGAGACGAAAGATTGTTTATTATAAAAAAGCTATGGAATAAAATAAAAAAACTGCCAAGAAAGGCAGAAAGGCTGTTGGGGATTCTTGGAGAAATACTCTGGATATTATTTCAAAAAGCAGGAAGAATCTTGAAAAAAGGTCTTCAAAAGATACCTCGTAATCCGATTGTAGTTGTAATCGGTGTTATTATCATTTATCTGATAGTGACAGCAGGTCTGTATTTTTCTTCTGAACAGATTGAATCGTATCAAGTGACATCAGGAACGCTTGAAAAAAACCCAGTTTATACAGCACTGGCAATTCGAGAAGAAAAAGTAGTGAATGCAAGTCAGGATGGATATTTAAGATATCTGAGAAAAGAAGGTTCAAATGTTGAGAAAAATGGAAACGTTTATGCAGTTGGGGACAGCGAGATTCAAATTGCGAAATATGCGTTAGATGAAACACAAAAAAGTAAAATAAAGAATGCGGCAGAAGCTTTCTCTGGAACGTTTGATTCCTCTGATTTTGCTGATACATACAGCTTGAAGTATGAATTAAATGGAATGATACTTCAGACAGATAAAGCAGAACAGACGGAGGATACTTCGGACGAAGAAGAGTGTGATGAAAATGGATTTTTAGTGGTAAAAGGAAATACTTCGATTATGTTAGGAAATCAAACCGTGGTTACTTCACCGGATGCTGGAATTGTAATGTATACGATGGATGGATATGAAGGAAAAACGGTGGATAATCTAAAAAAAAGCGATTTCGCGCAGAAATCTTATACAGAAAAAAGTTTGATTTCAACAGAAGCAAAAGAAGATACACCCGTTTATAAATTGATTACAGATGAAACGTGGAATCTGATGATCCCAGTTTCCAAAAAAGAAGCGTCAAAACTTTCAGAAGGAACGATTCAGGTAAAATTTTTAAAAGATAAAAAAACGCAGAACGGACAGCTTTCTATTGTGGATATAGACGGACAGAAAGTGGCAAAAATTACTTTGAAAAATGGAATGGTTCGTTATGCATCGGAGCGTTTTCTGAAAGTGGAACTGGTAATTCATACAAAAACTGGCTTAAAAATTCCTCTTAGTTCCATTGTAGACAAGAAATTTTATATTATTCCGTCCGACTATCTTGCGAAAGAAGTTCAGGATGGTGTAGAAAGAGAGGGATTTTATAGAATTACGAAAGATGACAAAGGAAAAGAAAAAAAGACTTTTGTGGTTCCGGCTATTTATAAAAATACGGCAGATTCATCGGATAAAAGTACAAGTACGGTAATTAAAAAGATAGATTACTGTTATGTTGATATGCAAACCTTTCAAGAAGGTGATGTTGTACAGAAGCCAGATTCTTCCGAGACATTTACAGTGGGAGAACCGGAATATCTTTCTGGCGCATACTGCATTAATCGTGGCTATGCAATGTTCCGTTGTATTGAGCAGATATCAGGAGAACAAAATGAAGAATCTTGTCTGATTAAGAAAAATACAGCTTATGGTCTTTCGGAATATGACAGAATTGTAAAAAATGGTTCTTCTGTAAAAGAAGATGAAATACTAACAGGAAAACAAGGAGAGTAAAGAATGAGTGTTTATGAAAATTACTTAGAAGTAGAAAAAAAAGTACAGGAAGCATGTAAAAGAGCAGGAAGAAACAGAGAAGAAGTAACCTTAATTGCGGTTAGTAAGACAAAACCAGTTTCTATGATTGAAGAACTTCTTCCTCATGGAGTAGTGGACTTTGGAGAAAATAAAGTACAGGAACTGACTGCAAAATACGAAGTGCTTCCGAAAGATTTAAACTGGCATCTCATCGGTCATCTTCAGAGAAATAAGGTAAAATATATTATTGATAAAGCTTGCCTGATTCATTCTGTAGATTCTATTCGTCTGGCCGAAACAATCAGTCAGGAAGCTGTGAAAAAGAATGTGACAGCATCCATTTTAGTAGAAGTCAATGTTGCAGAAGAAGAAAGTAAATTTGGAGTTACTTCTGAGGAGACAGAAAAATTGGTAGAGGAAATTTCAAAACTGCCAAATATCGAAGTCAAGGGGCTTATGACAATTGCACCATTTGTAGAAAATTCAGAAGAAAATCGATTAGTTTTTAGAAATTTAAGAAATTTAAGTGTTGACATAGCCGCTAAAAAATTTAATAATGTTACTATGAATGTCTTAAGCATGGGCATGACTGGCGATTATGAGGTCGCTATCGAAGAAGGTGCAACAATGGTAAGAGTTGGTACCGGAATCTTCGGAGAAAGAGATTACAGCAAATAGAGATTGGAGATTTTAACATGAGTGTTTTTAATAAGCTTTTAGATGCAGTAAAAATGAGTGATGATTTTGAACAAGATGGATTTTTAGATGATGATTTTGATGAAGATGAGGATGAAATCAAAGAAGAAAAACCGAGAAAGCGTTTTTTAAAGAAATTAGAAGAAGAGGATGAGGCAGAAGAATTAGAAGAAGAACCGGTAGTGGAAAGACGAACACAGAAAAAGAAAGCAGAAAAGAAACAGCCGGAGAAGAAAACAACGGAGAAACCCTCTTTCTATTCAAGAAATACCAAAAATACAAAGATAACCGAAAGCTCTTCTAAAGTAACACCAATGCGCACTGCAAAGAGAAATCCAGCTCCGGCTGCAATGGAGGTCTGCGTGATTAAACCAAATAATATGGAAGAAACCAGAGAAATTGCAGATACTTTAATTGCAGGATGTACCGTTGTCCTTAATCTGGAAGGAATTGATGTCAGTGTGGCACAAAGAGTAATTGATTTTTCATCAGGAACCTGCTATGCAATGGGAGGAAGTCTTCAGAAAGTATCCGACTACATATTTATTCTGACTCCATCAAGTGTAGGAATTACAGGTGATTATCAGGAGATTATAGATGGTGCGTTCATGTCCTCTATCCAGACAGAATATTAATTCGGAAAGAGCATAAAAATGGAGAAAGAACAGTTATTTGAAAAACGTATGATAGAGTTAAGTAAGAATGCCTATTACAGAGGTATTCTTACTTTCTCTGATTTTTTAGATTTAAATGAATTACATAAGTTGCATAGTCTTCCTCTTAAACAGTATGGTGTAAAAGTGGAAACTTTTGGAGGACATGCGTTTGCAGAGCGTCAGATGGCAGCATTTATCCCTGATGCTTTTTTCTTTAGTCAGGAATATCCGATTTCCTGTATTTGTATTCGTCCGTCTATGGAAAAATTTGCAGAAAATCTGACTCATCGGGATTATTTGGGAGCAATTTTAAATCTTGGAATTGAGAGAAGTAAAATCGGAGATATTTTGGTAGAAGATAAAAAAGCATACATCTTTTGCCATAATTCGCTGTGTGAGTTTTTGATGAATGAAATCTGCCGTGTCCGGCATACCACAGTCGTTCCATCTATCATTGAGAATAAAGAAGAGTTTCCGAGTGTAAAACTTCAAAAAGTCACAGGAACGGTATCTTCTGTGAGACTTGACAGCGTTACGGCGTTGGCATTTTCGACTTCGAGAAGCAGTATTTTACCATTAATCGAAGGGAAAAAGTTATTTGTAAATGGGAAAAATATTGTTTCAAATGCCTATCATTTAAAAGAAGGAGATATTGTATCCGTCAGAGGAAAAGGAAAATATCGTTTTGATGGAACAACAAATTTAACGAAGAAAAACCGGTATCATGTAGAAGTTTCGCGTTATTGCTAAAGTCAAAAGAGACAGAAAGGAACGAAAAAATGACAGAAAATATATTACAGGTAAAAAGAAATGATGAATTTTATTATCCGATTGTATTTCGGAAAAACTTTGAAGATTTATCGAATCAGTTAAAAGCATTAAAATTACAAGAACGAAAATGCTGCATTGTAACGGACAGTAATGTGGCACCGATTTATTTAGAGACAGTAAAAAAAGAACTGGAAAAAGTTTCGGATACCATTATATCCATTATTTTACCGGCAGGAGAGGAAAATAAAACGCTTGCACAGATTCAAAATATTTATGAGAATTTAATCAAAGCACATTTCGACAGAAAAGATTTACTTTTTGCATTGGGCGGAGGAGTTGTTGGAGATATGACCGGTTTTGCAGCAGCAACTTATCTTCGAGGAATTGATTTTATACAGATTCCGACCACACTTCTGGCACAGGTAGACAGCAGTATTGGAGGAAAAACAGGTGTCGACTTCTTGCAGTATAAAAATATGGTTGGAGCATTTCATCAGCCACGTCTGGTTTATATGAATGTGCATACCTTAGATACCCTTTCAGATGAACTATTTTCCTGTGGAATGGGAGAGGTTTTAAAGCATGGATTAATTCGTGACCTGGATTACTTTGAATGGTTAAAAGAAAACAGAGAAAAGGTTCTTAATTTGGACGAGGATGTTTTGACAGAAATGATTTATAAAAGCTGTGTCATTAAGAAAACAGTTGTAGAAAACGATCCGACAGAAAAAGGAGAACGTGCAGTTTTAAATATGGGGCATACAGTAGGTCATGCGGTAGAAAAATTGAAAAATTTCAAACTGCTTCATGGACAGTGTGTTTCTATTGGGACAGTCTGCGCATGTTATTTGTCCTTAAAGAGAGGACTCATTACAAAAGAAGAATATGAATCCGCATTAGAAGCATTAAGAGCATATCGTCTGCCGATTTCGGTTCAGGGATTAAATGTAGATGAGATTTTAACAGCAACAAAGTCTGATAAAAAGATGGAGCAAGGAAAGATTAAGTTTGTTTTACTTGAAAAAATGGGATATGCCTATATCGACAAGACGGTAACAGATGAAGAAATGAAAGAGGCAATTGAAGTGGTTTTAGAAGAATCAGGAGAAGAAAAGTCATGAAAATGAAAAAGACAAGAGGTATCATTTATTTGCAGTTGATTTTGTCAACTTTCTTCTTAACTGTGTTAGACCAGTGGACAAAGCATCTTGCAGTCACGCATTTGCAAAACCAATCAGATATTTCGTTGATTGATGGAGTATTGTCTCTGCATTATCTGGAAAATCGTGGTGCTGCGTTTGGAGTGTTTCAGAACCGGCAGGGTGCTTTTTTTATTCTGACGGTTGTTATTCTTGCTTTTATTTTATATGTGTTATGGAGAATGCCAGTTACAAAGAAATATTTGCCGGTTCGTATTCTTTGTTTTTTCCTGACGTCAGGAGCTCTTGGAAATTTAATAGACCGAATCCGTTTTAAATATGTGATAGATTTTATTTATTTTTCCCTGATAGATTTTCCGGTATTTAATGTTGCAGATATTTATGTAACTGTTTCAATGATTGTGTTATTATTATTGGTGCTTTTTTATTATAAAGATGAGGATGATTTTGCATTTTTAAGTCCAAAAAAGAGGGGAAAATGATAAATGAAAAAACTTTGTTTACAGGCAGATGCATCAGCAGAAGGACAACGAATTGATAAATATCTGGCAGTGGAACTTTCAGACTATTCACGCTCATTTTTGCAGAAACAATTAAAAGAGGGAAATGTGACAATCGGTGAAAAAGCAGTGAAAAGCAGTTATCAGCTTTCGGAAGAAGAAGAAATTACCGTGTTAATTCCAGATAACAAAGAACCAGATATTGAGCCGGAGAATATCCCGTTATCAATCCTGTATGAAGATGAGCAGCTTTTAGTGGTAGATAAACCAAAAGGGATGGTGGTACATCCGAGCGCGGGTCATTACAGTGGAACATTAGTAAATGCGTTGTTGTACCATTGTAAGGGGAACCTTTCCGGAATTAACGGGGTATTAAGACCAGGAATCGTTCATCGAATTGATAAGGATACAACAGGAGCATTATTGGTGTGTAAAACAGATTTGGCACACAGAGATTTAGCACAGCAGTTAAAAGAACATAGTATCACAAGAAGGTATCGTGCAATTGTACATGGAAATTTAAAAGAAGAAGAGGGAACAATTGAGGGGGCAATTGGACGTCATCCGACCGAACGAAAAAAGATGGCGATTAATCTGAAAAACGGAAAACCAGCGGTAACACATTACAAAGTGTTAGAGCATTATAAAAATTACAGTTATATTGAGTGTCGGCTGGAAACAGGAAGGACGCATCAGATTCGTGTTCACATGAGCAGTATTGGACATCCTTTGGTGGGAGATTTTGTATATGGTCCGAAAAAATGTCCATTTCCAAATCTGGAGGGTCAGACTCTACATGCAATGGTACTTGGATTTGTACATCCTGTCACAAAGGAATATCTGGAATTTACAGCACCGCTTCCACAATATTTTGAAAAATTACAAAAAAAACTCATATAATTTATGCAAATTTTATATACAAAATAAAAAAAATAGATTATAATAAATATAATCAGAAACATCAATGGAGAGGAGTGCATGAATATGACGAATCATACAGTTATTACAATCGGAAGACAGCTCGGAAGTGGTGGTAAGGAAGTAGGATTGCAGTTGGCAGAAGAACTTGGAATTAAATGCTATGATAAAGAACTTTTGGAACGTGCAGCAAAAGACAGTGGATTATGTCAGGAATTATTTGAAAACAATGATGAAAAACCTACAAATAGTTTCCTGTATTCTCTGGTGATGGATACATACTCTTTTGGATATTCTTCAGCGGCATTTGCAGATATGCCAATTAATCATAAGGTGTTTTTAGCTCAGTTCGATACAATTAAAAATATTGCAAAAGAAGGACCTTGTGTTATTGTAGGAAGATGTGCGGATTATGCATTATCAGAATTTGATAATATGTTAAGTGTGTTTGTTCATGCTGATTTAGAAAAAAGAATCCGTCGTGTGGCACGAAAAAATGAATTAACAGATGCGACTGCAAAGGACCGCATTCAGAAAACAGATAAACGCCGTGCAAGCTATTATAACTATTATACAAGTAAAAAATGGGGCGATGCTGCAAGTTATAATCTAAGTTTAGATAGTGGAGTATTAGGAATTGACGGCTGTGTTCAAATGATTAAAAAAGCAATTGAAATTAAAGAAGAGCGGCTGGCAAAAAATAATCGTGAAGTAAAATAAAAATTGGGCAGAGGGAAATCTTTTTCTCTCTGCCTTTTTACGTGACGATTTATTTTTTTAGAAATGTTTCCCAGCCATCTAAGTTTCCATTTAAAATTGCAGTAAACATCCGTTCTTTTACACCAGGATGTTCATGGTTTAAAGTACGAATCAATTCTTTTACATATTGGCGTTTGGTATAACCATCCACTGGACAAGGACTTTTTTCCACTGGAAGGTGATATTTATTTTTAAAACCAATTACATCCGCTTCATTTACAAAGAGTAAGGGGCGGATTACAGTAAGATCTGTTCGGTCAAGATGGGTTTTCGGAGAAAATGTGTGAAAACGCCCCTCAAAAAGCAGAGATAGTAACATTGTTTCGATAACATCATCTTTATGATGGGCATAAGCAATTTTATTACAGCCCGCTTTTTTTGCGGCATCGTTTAAGGCACCTTTTCTCATTTTTGCGCATAAAGAACAAGGATTGGGTTCTTTTCGTTCATTAAAAATAATCTGAGCAATTTCTGTCTGTACAATCGTATAAGGTACATTTAATTCACTACAGAGCGCTTTTATTTGTATGAGGTCAAATCCAGGATGACCTAAATCAACAGTAATGGCTTCTATTGTAAAGGAATTTGGATAAAAACGTTTTAAGCCATTTAAGGCATAAAGAAGGGTAAGACTGTCTTTTCCTCCTGAAATTCCAACTGCTATTTTATCTCCGGATTCAATTAGATTAAAGGTATCAACTGCCTTTCTGGTAAGACTCAATAATCTTTGCAGGGTCATTTATTTCCTCCTTAGCTATATTTTTTCTGTAAAAGACTATAACACATTGGAAAAAGAAAAGAAATATTTTTTACGAAATTATGACACAAATAATAAATTTCATGCTATAATATAAACATTAAGCATTTGCAAAGAGAATAAATGGAGGAAATATATGAAGTTTCGTTGGGATAAAAAGTATTTATATTGGGGGGTGACAGGCTTTGCAGTCATTTGTGCCAGTCTGCTTTTTTATTTTGGACTGTTTCACATGGATGTGCTATGGGGAAAAGTTCATAATCTGTTTACTGTTTTAATGCCGGTTGTCTGGGGTGTAATTATTGCATATTTATTAACACCGATTGTAAATATATTGGAAAAAAAGGTATTTTTTTCGTTATTAGAACATTTTCATGTTGAACTTACAAAAAAGAAACGTGTGTTAATTCGCTATCTGGGAATTTTTATTTCCCTTATATTGGCATGTCTGGCTATTTATTCTTTATTTGCAATGATTGTGCCGTCTATTGTAGAAAGTATTATCAGTATTGTAAATGATTCACCAAGATACATTCAGAATATTATGAATTGGCTGAGTTCCATTTTAAGAGATAATGAAGAACTTCAGACGACCGTGTTTAATTTTATTGATAATTATTCATTTAAAGTAGAAAATTGGATGAATCAGCAGCTGCTTCCTCAGCTTCGTCAGATTTTACAGCAGATGACAACAGGAATTTTTGGCGCAGTTTTGTTTGTAAAAAATATTTTAATCGGAGCGATTATTTCGATTTACCTGATGGCATCAAAAGAGACTTATCTTTCAGAGGGAAAGATGTTTATCTATGCTATTTTTGATACAGAGAGAGCGAATTCTATTATCAAAGCATGTCGTTATACGAATCGTGTATTTATGGGTTTTATCAGCGGAAAAATTATTGATTCTGCAATCATTGGTGTTTTATGTTATATTATTACTTCTATTTTGGGAACACCTTATGCAGTGCTTGTCAGTGTAATTGTGGGTGTCACAAATGTTATTCCGTTTTTTGGACCATATTTGGGAGCTATTCCAAGTGCATTTATTATCTTGCTGGTAAATCCGATGCAGTGTTTATATTTCCTGATTGCAATCTTATTGTTGCAACAGTTTGATGGAAACATATTAGGACCAAAGATTTTAGGGGAATCGACAGGTTTGTCCAGTTTTATGGTTATTGTTGCAATTCTTTTATTTGGTGGATTTATGGGAATCCCGGGCATGATTATCGGAGTTCCGGTATGGGCAGTTATCTGTACAGGAATCCGTCAGCTTCGAGAACATTTCCTGAAAGAGAAACATCTACCGGTTGAAGATGAACTTTACATGGATATTGAGTCCATTGACCCTGAAAGCCATACAATTATTAAATTAAAAAAAGAAGATTTAAAGGAACAACAAAAAGAAAGCAAAGAACATACGAAAGAGAAAAATATAGAGAAGGGAAACGAGCAGTAAATGAAATTTGTAATCCAGAAAGTAAGTCAGGCCTCTGTTTCTGTGGAGGGGAATTGCGTTGGAAAAATCCAAAAGGGATTTCTGGTATTTGTAGGAATTGGAAAAGAAGATACAAAGGAAATTGCAGATCAATACATTAAGAAAATGGTACAACTGCGAATTTTTCAGGATGAAAATGGAAAAACGAATTTATCTTTGACGGATGTCGGGGGTGAAGTACTGATTATTTCTCAGTTTACACTATATGCGAACTGTAGAAAGGGAAATCGGCCAAGTTTTTTTGATGCCGGAGAACCTCAAATGGCAGAAGAACTATATGAGTATATTATCAAAAAAACAAAGGAAACGATTTCGGTGGTGGAGTCAGGAGAATTTGGAGCAATGATGCAGGTATCTCTGGTAAATGAAGGTCCATTTACAATTGTTTTTGATGAGAATACATTTCGCTGACAGAGGGGAATTCATTCGTGAAAAATAAGAGATTATTACAAAGTAAATTATTGGCAGTAACTTTGAGTGCAGCTGTTCTTTTAGGACAGTCAACGGTTATGGCGGCAGAGCTTCCATCTGTTGAGGACATGGAAGCAACAAAAGAGTTCAAACAGGAATCGGATTTATCTTTGGGAAAAGATAAGTCCGATAGTTCTGTAGAGAATAGAGAGAAAAAAGAAAATTCTGAAGAAGAACAAGAACCAGAAAAAAAAGAATTTGATGGAGGACAAGATGGTATTAATTTGGACTCCAAAGATGGTTCGGAAAATGATTCAGAAAATAATTCCGAAGATAATTCCGAAGATAATTCAGGGGATAGCGCAGAGAGTAATCCGGAAGAGAAAGAACGGGATGCAGATGATGATAAGGAAAATGAAACTTCAGATGATACAAGTGCGGCTGATTCAGCACAAAATAAAGATATAGAAGAAGAACCAAAAGAAACAAAAGAAACAGAAGAAATTCAATCAGAAGAACAGACAGAGCAAGATCTGCAGGTACAGGCAGCTTCTTATGGATGGAATAAACAGGGCAATAATTGGTATTATATAAATCCTCAGACGAAAAACAAAGTTTCTGGCTGGCAGAAGATATCTGGAAAATGGTTTTATTTCTCTTCGGCTGGATGGATGCAGATTGGCTGGCAAAAAGTTCAAGGAAAATGGTATTACCTTGGAAATGCCAATGATGGGGCAATGAAAAAAGGATTGCAAAAAATACATGGCAAGTGGTATTATTTTTCAGATGATGGAGCAATGCAGAGCGGATGGCAAAAAATATCTGGAAAATGGTATTATTTTGGAGACGCAGAAGATGGCTCTATGAAAACTTATTGGCAGAAAGTGTCCGGAAGATACTACTGGCTTGGTCATGGAAATGATGGAGCCATGAAAACAGGCTGGCAGAAAGTCTGGGGCAAGTGGTATTACCTTGCAGAGAATGGAGAAATGCAGACGGGATGGAAAAAGCTGTCTGGAAAGTGGTACTATCTTGGCGGATCTAATGATGGGGCAATGAAATATGATTGGCAAAAGATTTTAGGTCGGTGGTATTATCTGGGTGGGGTAGATGATGGAGTCATGCGTACATACTGGCATCAGGTAAGAGGAAAATATTATTGGCTTGGAAGAAATGGTGCTATGAGAGATGGTTGGCAGAGAGTCTGGGGGAAATGGTATTACCTTGGAAGTTCTGGTGATGGCTCGATGAAGAGTGGCTGGCAGAGAGTGTCTGGAAAATGGTATTATCTTGGAACGTCCAGTGATGGAGTCATGAAAACAGGTTGGCAGACGATTAATAAAAAGAAATATTATTTTTATTCGGATGGCAGTATGGCAAGCAACTGTACAATAGATGGTTATTACATTAATAGTAACGGTGAAAAGAGTGACTCAAACAGTACGTTAAATACCTGGGTATTTCCGTGTCCGTCTATTACTTATGTATCAAGTGAATTTGGATATCGGGAAAGCCCTGGAGGAATCGGCTCTACGAATCACAGGGGAGTAGATATGGCAGCACCGGCAAATTCACGCGTTTTGGCTGTTGCAGCAGGTACAGTGATTGCTTCTGGTTACGGATTTAATGGAGAGGGAAATTACGTAGAAATAGACCATGGAAATGGGATTCATACAATTTATATGCATTTAATAGCAAGTCCGGTTGTAAAAAAAGGAAATACAGTAAAAGCCGGACAGGTGATTGGTTATGTAGGGATGACTGGAGCAGCGACGGGATATCATTTACATTTTGGGGTGAAGGTAAATGGAACTTATGTTAATCCGTGGAATTATTTAAAACGTCCAAGCGGAATGTAATTGAAAAGAAGAAAGGTTTTTGATTTATGAAAAATAGAGGAAAAATAGTTACAAAGTTGTGTGGATTTGTTATGAGTGCATCATTGTTGATGAATCAGGCAGTTTATGCTTCTGGAGAGATAGCAGGTGAAACACTTTCAGGAGAAGTACAGAGTGCAGAAGTTCAAGAAGAAATAATAAATTCAAGTGAAACCTTACCGAAGATATCCCAAGATTTATCCGAAGCTGAAAATGAAGCTGAAACAGAGGGAGCTGAAACTGAAACAGAAACTACAGATTCAGAGGCAGAATCAAAAGAAGAAGTAAGTCAGAAAGAAGAAGAGAGTCGGGATGAAAGGAATCAAGATGAAACTTCTGATGAAAATTCTAAAGAAGAGGCATTAGGAGAATCACAAGAGACAGGAAATACTATTCAAGGCGAGCAGCAGGCAACACTGGCCGGACCCAAAAAGACGGGCTGGGTTACAGAAAATGGGAAAGAATATTATTATGACGAAGAGGGTAAACCTTATACAAAAAGCCGTATTTTAGATTTAAATGGAACTCTTTACTATATAAATTCCAATGGTGAACTGCGGACACAGGTGGGCTGGGTAAAAGATGGTGCAAACTGGTATTATGTAACATCTCAAAAAGCACTTGCAAAAAATGGCTGGATAAAATCTGGAAGCAATTGGTTTTATTTAAACAGCGATGGTGTAATGCAGACCGGAATGATTACGGTATATGGAAAGAAATACATCCTTCAAGAGTCTGGAGCAATGTTAAAGAAAACAGGCTGGGTGCAATATCAAGGGAACCGGTATTACATGTATAGCGACGGACATGTGTTTCATGGAGGATGGTTAAAGGTTTCTAATAAGTGGTATTACATGGATACAGAAACCGGAATGATGAAAAAAGGCTGGCTTAAAACTTCTGGAAAATATTATTATTTAAATAGTTCAGGAGTGATGCAGACCGGCTGGGTAAAATCCGGAAGTTGCTGGTATTATATGAATACTTCTGGTATCATGCAGACCGGCTGGCTTAAGTCTGGAAAAAGCTGGTATTACTTAAGTGCATCCTCTGGAGCAATGCAGACCGGAATGATTACAGTATATGGAAAGAACTATATTCTTCAGGATTCCGGAGTCATGTTAAGCAAAACAGGTTGGGTGCAATATCAGGGAAATTGGTATTATATGTATAGCGACGGACATGTGTTTCATGGAGGATGGTTAAAGGTCTCTAATAAGTGGTATTACATGGATACAGAAACCGGAATGATGAAAAAAGGCTGGCTTAAAACTTCTGGAAAATACTATTATTTAAACAGTTCGGGAGTGATGCAGACCGGCTGGGTAAAATCCGGAAATTACTGGTACTATATGAATACTTCTGGTATCATGCAGACCGGTCCGATTAAAGTAGGTGGTAGCTGGTATTACTTAAATCCGTCATCAGGAGCAATGCAGACCGGATGGATGGAAGCGGATGGAAAGAAATACTATGTAAAACCATCCGGTCAAATTAGCATTGGCTGGGTGGGGATTAATAATGTTTGGTATTATTTTAATTCAACCGGAGAAATGCAGACTGGATGGCAGAAGGTAAAAGAAGAAGAAGAATGGTACTATCTGGACAAGACAACAGGAGCAATGAAAAAAGGCTGGTTTGAAGACGGTGATAGCTGGTATTATTTAAATGCTTCTGGAAAAATGGTAACCGGCTGGCAGACAGTTGGTGGAGAACGTTATTACATGAATAGTGATGGAGTGATGCAGACAGGCTGGTTGGAAATGGGAGATAAGAGCTATTATCTGCAGAGCAGTGGTGCAATGGCAACTGGAATCCTAACAATTGACGGAGTAAAATTCAAATTCAGCGATAATGGTGAGCTGATTGGTTCTATCAGCGAAGAGGGAGTAGGCGCAGATATTGTGGCTTATGCACGTCAGTTTGTTGGGAATCCTTATGTATATGGCGGTACAAGCCTGACAAATGGAGCAGACTGCTCCGGATTTGTTCAGAGTATCTATAAGAAATTTGGAATTACAGTAAGACGTACCAGTTATGAGCAGGAGAGAGATGGAAGACCGATTACAAGACAGGAATTACAGCCGGGAGATTTGGTGTTTTATTATAGCGACTATTCTCATGTAGCAATTTATATAGGAGATGACCAGATTATTCATGCTGCAAATCGTTCAAAAGGTATCACAATTTCTCGGATTAATTATAATGGAAATCCGACAGCATATAGAAGATACTGGTAAATAAAAAAAGAATCCCTTTTATCCGTTTCGCTATATCTATAGTTGAAATTTAAGATAAAAGGGATATGTTATTAAAAAATATAATGTTATAGTATGAATATTATATATAACAAAAACAAACCCCTTTACACACAAAAAAGAAAGGAGCTTCCACATGGATAACAAAAACGATAAAAATCACTTCTTTGACCCCGAAATGCAAAGTATTTGGAAACATTTTGTTTCTCACTTCAGAAACCAAAACAGTGCAGCATCTTATCGAAGTGATACCATCGAATTTTTGGAATTTACCGAAAAAAGTTTTCTTGAAACAACAGCTTCTGACGTGGAAAATTACTACGCCATTCAGCAAAAAAAAATAAACGAAAAAGAATTACAGCCTAGTACAGTTGCCAAAAAGATAAGAGAATTAAATTCATTATCAGCATATATCGAAGAAAATAAAGAATATTATCATATAAAAGACAATTACCAAAATCATTTTGCGGCGTATCTGCCTCATATTGAAAAAATGAGTAAATTTGCTCATTCCGTTCCGATAGAAGATATTGATAAGCTGTTAATTGCAGCTCAACCCGATTATATGGTTTACTGTATTATTACATTGTTATATCGAATGGGATTATCGTCAACGGAGATAGTAGAGCTTATGCCAGAACATTTTACGATTTATGATAATGGTGTATATCTAAGGATACCAAAACGACGAGAAACCTGTTTTGTACCGGAAGATGTCTATAAAATTATAGAAAAATACTTATCACAGAGAATAGAAAATAAATACCTTTTCTATAACAGCAGAGGAACAAAATTAAATACAATGTATATCAGTCGTATGATGAAAAAATATACGACACTGGCTGGAATTCCATCGTACAGTGCAGAAAGTCTTAGAAATTCATGCGCTTACACAATGTTTGCTTATGATGCGAAACCAGAACAGGTAGCAAGAGAAATGGGAGTTACAGAAAGCCAGATTCGTCGTTATAAGAATATGAATTATATGGATACTACTTCAAGAGCAATTCGTGGACTGGTAAAATTAAAAGCAGAACCACCAGAATAACATAAAATTATATTATGTAAACTGTAAAACACCGAATCCCAGATAATCAGATATTAACAATCGAAACCCCTGCTGCCAATAACAACAATAATAAAAAAGACCCGAAGCTAGTTAACTTTAGGTCTTTTTTGCATACTATATAAATACTATATGTAGTGAATTGAAATATCCATTTGACTCATTGTAAATTTCCATTACGGATGACATTTCTGACACGCTTCATATCCCTGGTCTAACAAATCCTGTCTATTTCCGGTATATTTCTTACGATTTTCCGGATTCATTTGTTTTACACTTGGACAGTCCTGCGTATGAAATTTCATTGTATTTTCATTTAAAATGTAAGTCGTTTCATTTGAGGCAGAAGTATTATTAGATGTACTGTCTGTAGATAAATAACTATCTCCCGTGGCATAATCAATAGTAATATCCGGTTGTACATTATAACAATAGACATTAAATAAAATGCCATCACCATTATCTTCAACGGACATAGCTTCCATTTCTACTCCAGATGCAACCAAATTGTTACCCTCGAAAATAGGAGTAACACGGTATAACACATGATAGTCAGTTTCTTTTACATAATCCGCAATCATATTTTCAAATGGGAGCATCCCATCAACGTTCATATATCTGGTACCGGTAATCAAATTCTTTTCATTTGCATTTTCACCAGCTAACTGCCAGCCAATCAAATGACAACGGTTATATAAAGATTTCCCATCTACATTATCATATCTTACAGAGTGCCATCCGGTTGGCTTGACCTGACTGATAGAACCACGTTCCTCGGTTGGCATTAAATCAATACAGATATTTGCATAAGCAACTCCGCATCTTCCTAACTCATCTAAATCACTATAATTTTCAAATGGTTCTTCGGTTAAATCTGCATCTGTAAAAAATGGCTGATTATCATTAATTACAACATAAGGTTTACCGGAATATTCCGGTATAGAATCCAATTGAATATTTTTTTCATCTGAGCTAACACTGATATCTGAAGGACTGCTTTGTACAGTTGTCTGACTGCTTTCAGAAGTAATTCCTAAGTTTCCCTCAACGTCACAACCTGTCATTAAAAACATCAGGCAGAGTAGAAGAGTAAGCCATTTTAATTGTTTTTTCATAGTTTTCCCTCGATTTCTATTCTTCTGCCAGTTCTTCAGCAAGAGATTTCTTAATTTTCTTTCTGGTTACCTCTACAATGTTTAATTTTGTAATATCTACCACATTTCCCTTTACTGGGTCTTCATTTAAATAACGCTGAAGTACATGCATCAGTTCTTTTTTATCTTCTTCTCTTTTTAAATTAATAAAATCAATCAAAATCATGCCGGAAAGATTACGCATACGAAGCTGTCTTGCAATTTCGCCTGCTGCCTCAAGATTAATTTTTCGATAAGTTTCCTGTACTTCTTTCTTTCCGGTATATTTTCCGGTATTTACATCAATCGAAACAAAAGCTTCTGTCTGTTGAATTACCAGAAATCCACCGGATTTTAACCAGACTTTTTCAGAAAGTGCCTCTTTTAATGCTTTTTCAATCGAATAAACTTTACAAAGCGGCAGTAAGTCATCTTGATAAAAACGCAGTTTCTTTGCTTCTGTTCCATAATACTCTAAATAAACCTGGATGGTTTCAAACAGTTCTTTATCATCCGTTACAATCTCTTCCAGCTCATCCACATACAAATTTTGAAGGACCTGAAGGTAGGAGGGCATGGAAACAAAAAGCTTTGAAAAGCAGGTTCTCATTCCTGCTTTTTTTTGAATTTCTTTTAACTGACCATAAAGCTGGTCTAATTCTTCCAAAATTTTAGTATCTTCTGCATGCATACTATTTGTGCGAAGAATGACTCCAGCATCTTCTGGAAGATGAGCTTGTAAAAGTTCTCTTAATTCCTGTTTTCTCTGTGCTTTTAATTTTCCGGAAAAGCCAAGCGGTTCAAATTTTGAAGTCAAAACAACATAACGCCCTGCCAGATTTAAATCACAGGTTACGCAAGGGAGTTTGCCGCGAATCGGCTCTCTGCACACCTGTACTAAAAGTTCGTCTCCAATGCAAACTCGATTGTTTTTTTTCTGATTTACGAAGAATGGCTCTGCTTTTTCCTCTAAGGAATAATAACATACAGTTCCATTTTCAATTTCAATAAAAGCCGCACGAATGTTTTCGGCAATATTTTTTACTTTTCCAATATAAATATTTCCAAGAATAGATGCTTCCTCTTTTTTGTAAAGGTCAAGCTGACAGATTTTATAGCCGATATCAAGTGCTGCGACAATTTTTTCTTTTCCTTTGACATGCATAGGAGTGATAATTAATTTACTCAATTTCTTCTCCTAAATCCTCTAAGGAAACCAGATTTCTTGCTTCGTCACTACCAGTATCTGCATAAAGCTCACAACGATGAATCATAAATTTTAGATTCTCATAAGGAATCTCCATAAATGCCGCAAATGCTTCCATCACAAGTTCTGGTTTTGTATTATTGGAGCTGCCTGCTGCAAGCTGCATAAAAATTTCATCCTTTTCTTCTAAAGAAAGTTTATAAATAAATGGACGAATATCTAATTCTTTTTCACTTTTTTTCGTTTTCTTTAAAATAACAATTTCTTTTTGTGCTTTAAATTCTTCTAATTTTTCTTTCCAGTTCTCTGGAAGTTTTGCAGTTTCACGGAATGTCAGACGATAATCTGCTGCTGCAACCAGCGACATGGCTTTGGAAGCTTTACCATCCTCTACCTGACGGATGCTTAAAATCTTCATCCCTTCTGCCATTGCATCATTTAAGCGTTTTACCATATCAGAAGAAGTCGTTGCACTTTTTAATTCCATATCGAAGTATTCACCGGTACTTGTAATTCCAACTCCGAGAGGTGAGGCAAATGACATAATCATATGTGGACTGAATCCTTCTGAAAATGCGACATCTAAATTGGCACGTTTGACTGCCTTTTGAAAATAGCGCATAATATCCAGATGACCGATAAATTTCATAGCCCCTTCTTTTGCAAATTTTACCCTAACCTTCAACGCATACCCCTCCTTTGTATTTTCCTGCACCACAGCCGGAACATTTCATACGGCAGTTTGGCGTTACTGTTTCTTCCATTGCTGTTTTCCATTCTTTTTGTAAAAATTTCTTTGTTACGCCGGCATTGATGAAGTCCCATGGCAGAAGTTCATCAAGCGGACGCTGTCTTAGAGTATAAAATTCAGGGTCAATATT
This sequence comes from Blautia stercoris, assembly GCF_054657695.1. Classification (NCBI taxonomy): domain Bacteria; kingdom Bacillati; phylum Bacillota; class Clostridia; order Lachnospirales; family Lachnospiraceae; genus Blautia; species Blautia stercoris. The sequence goes on along the minus strand of NZ_BAAHYF010000001.1, from coordinate 285,225 downwards.
TAATTCTTCAAATGCTTCCATCCATAAATCATAGCGGAAATATTCGGACCATGCATCAAAGAGAGCACCCTTTCTATAAGCAAGCTCTAACACATCGGCAACTTTACGGTCACCTCTTGCTAAAATTCCTTCTAATACCGTAACATCTGCTTCGTGATAGTTATATTTAATACTCTTTTGATTTAACTGGGCACGAATTTCTGATTTTACGATTTTAGCACGTTCAAGATATTCTTCTTTTTTACACATCGGAGCCCACTGAAATGGGGTAAATGGTTTTGGAACAAAGAAAGACGTACTTACCACAATCTGACATCTTCCATGACGTTGGTCTTTTGGAATTTCATAATATTTTTTTGCAACTTCTTCTGCCAGATGCGCAATTCCTTTCATATCTTCTTCCGTTTCTGTTGGAAGTCCTAACATAAAATAGAGTTTTACACGAGACCAGCCACCCTGAAAGGCTTTAAAAGAGCCATTTAAAATATCTTCCTGAGTCAGACCTTTATTAATTACATTACGCATTCTCTGTGTTCCTGCTTCCGGTGCAAAGGTCAGACTGCTCTTTTTGATATCCTGTACTTTACTCATAACATCCAAAGAAAAAGCGTCAATACGAAGCGATGGAAGCGAAATATTTACATTACGCTCGGAACACTCTTCAATTAAAAAGTCAATTAGCTCTGGAAGCTTGGAATAATCACTGGAGCTTAAAGAACTAAGAGAAATTTCCTCATGTCCCGTACTTTCCAGCATTTCTTTTGCGGTTTCCTTTAAAAATGCTACGTTTTTCTCACGGGTCGGACGATAAATCATACCTGCCTGACAAAAACGGCATCCCCGGATACAACCCCTCTGGATTTCCAGTGTAACACGGTCCTGAGTTGCCTTAATAAATGGCACAACAGGTTTCTTTGGATAACAGACATTGTCAAAATCCATAACGACCTGTTTATCAATCGTTTCTTTTGCATGTTCATTATTTGGATGAAATGCTGCAAGTGTTCCATCCTCGTTGTATTCGGCATCATAAAATGCCGGAACATACAACCCTGGAATTTCTGCTGCCTTTTCCAAAAATTCTTTTCTGCTCTTTCCGGAGTTTTTCCATATTTTATATTCATCTAACAGTTCATCAAATACCGTTTCCCCTTCTCCGATATAGAAAATATCAAAGAATTTTGCCAGCGGTTCTGGATTGTACGCACAAGGTCCGCCACCCATCACGATTGGGTCATCTTCACTTCGCTCGGAAGCATGAAGTGGAATCTGGCTTAAATCTAAAATCTGAAGTATATTAGTATAGCACATCTCATACTGTATAGTAATACCAAGAAAATCAAAATCTTTAATGTTATCTTGAGACTCTAATGCGAAGAGGGGAATATTTTCTTTTCGCATAATGGCATCTAAGTCCGGCCACGGGGAATAAACGCGCTCGCACCAGGTATCCTCGCGTCTATTGAACATATCATATAAAATCTGAATTCCGAGATGGGACATTCCGATTTCGTAGACATCCGGGAAGCACATCGCAAATCGAATGTCTACCTCATTTTTGTTTTTCATTACTGAATTGATTTCATTCCCGATATAGCGGGCTGGCTTCTCGATTTCTAGTAATATTTCATCACTTAATGCTAGTTTTCTCAATTTTTACCTCTTTCTTTTTGTGCAAAGCGTATAAGCTTTAACCCACTCACAATGCGTTGCACGTTTTCTTACCTCTTTTTGTTTTTACTTAAATTTTGAGCATTTTTATAAATTTCTTACACTTTTTTTGAATCCATTTACACTCCTATCTAGTGCCGAAACAAATAGATAACAGGAGTGGTATGTACATCTTTAGTGTAATTTTCCTTACAAGTATATAGTAATACTTGAATTTGTTCAACCAAATAAATTGGAAACTCTCTTTTTTTGCCGGTTTTATGTTCTTTTTTGCCATTTCAAGTCTTTTTATTCTTTATTTTTAAGTAGTGTCATCATTCCCAGAACCGCCGGAATTATCAGAAGCAGGGTTATCCACACACTCTGGAACAATAACCAGGAAAGAATTGAAAAGATAACGAAAATAATTAGTTTCATCCATGCATCTACCTGCAGTTTTCTTTTTTGGAACAGGAGGCAGGAACTAACCAGGGTAACCAGGCAGACTAAGAATAAAATAAAAATCCCTGCTGCTAGAAGAAATGCAATTACTCCAGTCAGACCGCCAAGCATAGTAGTGAAAACTCCCGAAAGGACTAAATGACCGCCGATGTAATCAGACATGGTTTCTGATTCAGAAATTATATGTGCTCCAGCCGTTGTTATATTTTTCGCATAAAACAGAAATATAGCAATTCTTGCTTCTACGATTGCAAGGAATAGGGTATATATTCCAATAAGTAATGTTGAAAGCCAGGCTGTTGGTGGCAGTTTTTCTTTTTCCTGCATAGTGAATCATCCTGTCTGCTTTATATAATCTTATAGCGTTTTAAATACTTTTCATTTTGAACTTGAATGTCTTTGTATTCTGTCAGCAAATTGTAGAAGGTTGCTTTTTTAAGTCCTGACTTTTCAATAAATTGTTTTGATGAGATTTCCCCATTCCTCCATTTTTCATATAGTTCATCCCAGTTATCTGGGAACGGCAATTTATTTCTTCCTGAATTTGCTCTTTTAAAAGAAACAGTAACTACATTTTTATTATCACTTAATATTGATTCCAATATCGTATTTAAAACAGCTTGATTCATTGGCTGTGTTACTCCAAATTCATAAGTAGATGTAACATCACAGATAACAAGTTTTACAGAATTATCAATAAACCATGAAAGCTGGGCAGCAATATCGGCATCATTTAGTCCAAGAGAATTTAGGGAAGAAACAACAAAGATGGTATGGTCGTCAATCTTTTTTATCTCATTGAATGATATAAAAGACCTTTTATTTTCACTTGTAACCAGCAATTCATCCTGCTCTTTTTTGATTGCTTTTATTACATTATCAAAAATAGATAAGGGTTCATGTAATTTTACATATAAATGTATCGTCAATAAAATCATTCCTTTCCAAATAGTGAAAATTTACTAAGTTTATGTCCACATTTTTTTTCAAATACTTTTCTATCGATTGAAATTTTGCAGTATTCACGGGTAAACAATATTTCCGCTTTCATTTCAGCCGGAAGTAAATTTTTCCATGAATTAATTTTTCTCTGACTATCTTTATCTATCCCACATTCAATCAATAATCTGTCTTTTGTAAGTTTATAAGCTTTCTTGTTATTTTTACAAAAAGAAGCAATCTCGTGTACAATTTCACCCGCATTAGAATCCATAGAATAATCATCATTCCAGGTTAACTTTCTTATATATGAAGGCAACGTATAACCATAATCCTCAAAAATAGAAATGATTACTTCAGATGATAGAGCCAAAAGTTTTGGGTAATAATCGTCTGGAAATTCTTTTGAGTAAATAATAAAATCCAATTCCTCTTTTGCCTTATCCATCATCTTGCTTAAATATTCTCGGTAAAACCCAGTGCCTAGTTTTCTTATAATCGATTTTCCTCTGCTTGCATAAGCTGTTTTATCTATTGTACTTGGCAATGCTCCATCCATCGCAAAAAATATCATTCGTTTTCTAAGAGGCTCATCTGGTTTCAGAACATCATTACTTGCAAATAAAATCATAGGCATATCTTCGAGTTGATTTTCTTCACATTTTTCGGGGTTCTTAATAATATCTTTGATTCGAGAGATGTATAGGTTATCTATTTCATCAATAAAAAAAGGGACTCCCTTCACTGCAAGTTGTGTCTCTCTGATATTATCTTTCGAATAGTCACAAGCTTTTGTTCCTTCTAATTCTTTGCCAGTCATTAATTTTAATGCAGCTTTTATCATAAATGTCTTTCCACTATTAGATGTTTCTGATGATATAAGTGCAAACAAAGGCAAGGAGTCTGTCGACACTCCTTTTATTTTGGAGGCACATCTAAATTTTGCATGAAACGGTGAGCAAAAAATTGCATTCATTAATTTATTGTGTATATTTAAGTTTTTCTATGTCAGATGAAACAAACTGTTCAAAATTATGAAATATCCCAATTATTTCATTGATATCGTGCTTTACTTCTTCATCTGTAGGATTCAAATGAAGTTGTTTACCATTAAGAAAAGCTTCTCCATGATATAAATCCAAAGTCAAAGAAGGATATCGCTCTGTTATATTACGTGTTTTCATTTTCTTTTGCAATAATTTCTTTTGATTATATTCCATTTTTTCAAGTGTTTTCGGCACAATTTCAAACAGCCCTGTTTTCGATTTTGGTTTTACATCCCCTAAAAGGGCTTGATATTTTTCTTTGATTGCTCCGTGGTCTATGGTATATTTAATATTGTCGAATGATATGTCACCTTCTGGCTGTTGTAATACAATTGCATGACCTGTTTCTTTAATGCCTTTTAAAATAACATTCTCTTCAACCAAGTTATCTGTTTTCTTTGATGAAATCACATCCATTGTAATTGCTTGTGATATATCCCAAGCTGTTTCAAAATCCTTTACATACGCTTCGTAACATTCTTTCGAATCATCGTATTCATAATGTTCTATATGGTCATTATTCCATGCTTTTTTCGAAAGATTTGCAGATGCTTTAATGACTCGTGTTCTGCCATTATCTGATTTTAATAAATAAATTTTTCTATGGTCTAATACAAAAGATGGAGTTTTAAATTCAATATCACCGTCTGTAAGCATGTTTGCTAATTTATCATACTTCTGGATGGCTTTGCCTGCTTCATAAGCATTTGTTAAAACTTCTGCTAATAAATCATTTAATTTCCCATCTTTTTGAACAAGAAAATTACCACCTAGAATTACTTCTCCATAATCGAAATGTTCCATCAACTCATTGATGAAACTGATATCATAAGAAAACGTAATTGCCTTAATCATATTAAATCCTGAAAATAAATCTTTCAAGGTCATATATTCTACGGATTGTAATTCTGATTTAAAACATTTTAAGAGCTCATCATCTTTCGTACTGATTCCCTCAATTACTGAAAAGGCATCATTTGCAAACAAGTTCATTTGTCCATCCATAATAGGTTCTCCTTGTCTAAAAATAAATTGTATTTTTTAGACTATTATATCTTGCGTCTAAAATTAAATCAATATTTTTGGACAAAAAAATTTCATTTCTTTTATAAGAATAACTTTTCCATGTATAAGCATGTATAAATTTATACTTTTCCCATTCGATTCTTAATTTTTTCTTATAATTTTTCGGAGTATAATATAAAAAACGGGGTATTTTATGTTAGATGTTCTTTGGTAATAATGTGTAAAAATTGACGGTTTTAGGATTGTTTGATATACTATTTACTGTGTCGGTTTATGTGTCTATTTTTATAATAAATTTGACACACATTTTTAAATAATTGAATTTTTATGTTTGTATGTACTTGCTAAAATAAAAATAATAGGAGGATTGGTATGGCAAAAATTCTTTTCCTTATGGATGATACAACGCACATTGATAAAACAGAATTGCTAAACAAGAAATATAACACAAATGGAATTTCAGATTTTCTTAATAAAGAATTTGAAAGGCAAAAAGCAGAGAATAACAGCCTGGTAGAAGTTATAGATGCTGATTTTTTAGAGGTATTACACAACAATTATGAAGCAGACTGTTTCTATTCAGAAAGACTTCCAGAGGGAGTCATTGGTTCTTATGCTGATTTTGCCAAAGATTTTGATGATTTTCATGACTGGCAGAATCAACTTTTGTATGATTTTGCAAAAGCGGATACAGATGTAGTTTTAGCGGGAAATTTTATTTTCTTCCGTTTTTCAAAGGAGCAGAAAGAGAAATGGTTTTCCAATAAATATGAGGAATTTTCTAAAATTGTTGCAACAGTAACTGCTGAGAATTTTCATGAATTTGCGACCATCAACAAATTGCAGGAAACCATTTCTTCCAGTGACTCTATTGTGTCTTATGTCATGGATGGAATGAGTGATATTCATCGATTTGATGATATGATTCGTATGATTGACTCTAATGAGTGGTATGTCATTGAAAATGCAATCAAGCTTTCTTTTGACGAAGAAAAATAAACTATCATTTACAGTTATTATTCAATTACAGAACCCCATCTTTCTATATAAAACAGACAGACGGGGTTCTTATATTTGTTTTATTATTTAGCTATTGTTTTATTCGTTAATTACATCAATCTGACACATTTTCATTGTTTCCAGTGCTGATTTATGAGTTTGTGGTGTGACACCAGCGCAGCAGGATGCATCTACTGTAATCTTTAATTCTGGAAAAACAGCCTTTAAAATCAATGCATTGGATACTACACAGATGTCAGTACAAAGTCCGATTAATTCAATCTCATTGTCAAATTTCTGCTCTTCCCAGTGAGACCAGCCAAATGTTGGCTTATCAATGTATGTAGCTCCTTCTACTTCTAATTCTTTCGCTATCTGCCATCCATGCGTACCATAAATACAATGTTCCACTGGCAATTTCTTACCTTCTGGAGTATTCAGATAGTCGGTTTGGTGGGTATCCCTCGTAAAAATAATGTTATCTCCACGTTTTTGATATTCTTTAATTTTTTCTTTTACTGTCGGAACAATTGTCTGTGCTTCTTTTGTACCGAGGCTTCCATCGATAAAATCATTCTGCATATCTATTACAATTAATACTTTGTTCATTTTTTTATTCCTTTTCTAAATTTTTTTAACATTTATTTAAGTATACAATTCTTTAATAGATTTGACAAGTTACTGCTTTCTATGCAAAAATAAAAAAAACAGAAGGGGGTATTTATTATAGAAGTTATTCTTACTTTAGAAAATAGGAATGGGATGCTTTTTAATCATCGTAGATTAAGTCGTGATAGGAGAGTTTGCGAAAAAATTTTAGATTATTCAAACGAGAAAGAATTATGGATGAATGCTTATTCACGAAAATTATTTACAGATTTAACAGATATCAATAGTATTCAAGTTGACGAAGAATTTTTAGACAAATCACAATCTATTTGTTTTGTAGAAAATCAAGATATTACGCCTTATCTGCCTAAAATCGATACGCTTGTTCTTTTTCAATGGAATCGTGACTATCCGGCGGATTTCTTTTTTACAGTAGATTTATCACAATGGAATTTAATTTCTACAGAAGACTTTGAGGGAACATCTCATGAGAAGATTACAATGGAGGTATACAAAAAAGATTTATGAAATCCATGCTTACAACGCTTTGCTATATTGAAAAAGAAGACCGTTATCTTATGCTTCACCGCATATCCAAGAAAAATGACGTCAATAAAGAAAAATGGATAGGTGTCGGAGGACATTTTGAAAAAGATGAGAGTCCGGAGGACTGTCTGTTAAGGGAAGTAAAAGAAGAAACAGGTCTTGCTCTGACTTCTTATCATTTCCGCGGAATTGTAACATTTATATTAAAGGATAAGGGTTCTGAATTAACGGAATACATGTGCCTGTATACCGCAGATGACTATGAAGGAACACTTTGTGACTGCAATGAGGGAGTCTTAAAATGGGTCGATAAGAACGAAATCTTTAACTTAAATCTTTGGGAAGGAGACCGGATTTTTTTGAGATTATTACAGGAGAATCATCCATTTTTTTCATTAAAGCTGGTTTATGAAGGGAACTGTTTAAAAGAGGCAGTACTTGACGGAAAAAGAATTTAGAAAAAAATGTATTTTTTCAGCAAAAGATATTGACGAATTTAAAAAAGCGTGCTAAGATATTCGAGTATGCCGCACAGAGAGGTTTTAAGCACTGTGAAAAAGTCAGTCACCATATTCTGGCGAGTAATGATAATAGGAGGTGCCATATGTACGCAATTATTGCAACAGGTGGTAAACAGTACAAAGTAGCCGAAGGCGATGTTATCAGAGTAGAAAAACTTGGAGCAGAAGCTGGCGAAACTGTTACATTTGACCAGGTTCTTGCTGTAAACAACGATGGTTTAAAAGTTGGCGAAGATGTTGCTAATGCATCTGTAACTGCATCTGTAGTTGAAAACGGTAAAGCAAAAAAAGTTATCGTTTACAAATATAAGAGAAAAACCGGATACCACAAGAAAAACGGTCATAGACAGCAGTTTACCAAAGTTAAAATCGAAAAAATCAACGCTTAATTATGACAAAAGTTACATTTTATCAAAAAAATGGTGTTGTAATTGGATTTGACGCATGGGATCATGCGGGATATGCAAATGCAGGTGAAGACATTATCTGTGCAGCGGTATCCGCCCTTGTCTTAAATGCAATCAATTCCATCGAAGCTTTTACCTCGGATGCATTTACAGCAGATGTAAAAGAAGAGGATGGACGGATTGAATTTCGACTGGAGCAGGATAACCCCTCTGATGATACAACCCTGCTGCTGAAGTCTCTAATCTTAGGACTTCAGGGAATAGAGAATGAAGAAGAAAATATGCAATATATTGATGTTATATTCGAGGAGGTGTAAGGCATGTTAAGAATGAACCTTCAGTTTTTCGCTCATAAAAAAGGTGTTGGTTCTACTAAGAATGGTAGAGATTCCGAATCCAAGAGACTGGGCGCTAAAAGAGCAGACGGACAGTTTGTAAAAGCCGGAAACATTCTTTACAGACAGCGTGGAACAAAAATTCATCCAGGTGTGAATGTTGGACGCGGTGGAGACGATACATTATTTGCATTAGTAGATGGTGTTGTTCGTTTTGAAAGAAAAGGCAGAGATAAAAAACAGGTTTCTGTTGTTCCAGTAACTGCAGAATAAGTTTTAAAAAAGAGGCTTCAAATCGTTCAGGTTTGAAGCCACTTTTTATATATTGGTAAACGTAGGAAAAGTGGACTTGTCCACTTTATTTTATATAGATTATAAAGAAAGATAGAGGTTATTATGTTTGCAGATAGAGCAAAGATTATTATCCGCTCAGGAAAAGGCGGAGATGGTCATGTAAGCTTCCGTAGAGAACTCTATGTCCCAAATGGCGGACCAGACGGCGGTGACGGAGGACGAGGCGGAGATGTCATTTTTGAAGTGGATAAAGGCCTCAATGCCCTTACGGACTATCGACATAAAAGAAAATATGCCGCAGAAAACGGACAGGAAGGTGGAAAAAAACGCTGTCACGGTGCGGATGGAAAAGATATTGTTTTAAAAGTTCCAGAAGGAACGGTAATCAAAGAAGCAACTTCCGGTAAAGTCATTGCAGATATGTCTGGCGAAAATCAGCGTCAGATTGTATTAAAAGGCGGACGTGGCGGAAAAGGAAATATGCATTATGCGACAGCTACCATGCAGGTTCCGAAATATGCCCAGCCAGGACAGCCGGCACAGGAATTAGAAGTTCAGTTAGAATTAAAAGTAATTGCTGATGTCGGACTTTTAGGATTTCCAAATGTAGGCAAATCTACCTTCCTTTCAAGAGTCAGCAATGCAAGACCACAGATTGCCAATTATCATTTTACGACTTTAAATCCGCACCTTGGAGTGGTTGATTTAGACGATTGCAATGGATTTGTTATCGCAGATATTCCAGGACTGATTGAAGGAGCTTCCGAAGGAGTCGGACTTGGTCATCAGTTTTTACGTCACATTGAACGTTGTCGTGTCTTGATTCATTTAGTAGATGCAGCTTCTACAGAAGGACGTGACCCAATAGACGATATTTACAAAATCAACAAAGAATTAGAAGCTTATGACCAAAAATTAAAAGAAGTTCCACAGGTCATTGCAGCAAATAAAATTGATGCAATTTATTCGGAGGACGAAGACCCTGTAGAAAAAATCCGTCAGGAATTTGAACCACAGGGAATCAAAGTATTTGCAATTTCCGCCGTATCCGGAAAAGGAGTAAAAGAGCTGTTATATTATGTAAAAGGACTGCTTGATACCATTGAGAAAGAGCCGGTTGTCTTTGAACAGGAATTCTTCCCGGAAGATATGTTAATCACAGAAAATCTTCCTTATACTGTTTATCAGGATGAAGAGGACGAGCATTTATTCCATATGGAAGGACCGAAGATTGAAAAAATGCTGGGTTATACCAACTTAGATTCCGAAAAAGGTTTCTCTTTCTTCCAACGTTTCTTAAAAGACAGTGGTATCTTAGAAGACTTAGAAAAAGCCGGAATCCAGGAAGGCGATACCGTCCGTATGTATGGATTTGATTTTGATTATTATAAATAAAAACCAGAAAGGGGAAGATAATATGACAAGTAAACAGCGTGCTTATTTAAAAAGTCTGGCTATGACGATGGACCCGATTTTACAGATTGGGAAAGCAAGCCTGACTCCTGAAAATACAGCATCCGTTGCAGAAGCACTTGAAGCCAGAGAACTGATTAAAATCAATGTTCTTCAAAACTGCATGGATGACCCGAAAGAAATCGCTCAGGTATTAGCAGAACGTACGAAATCACAGGTTGTTCAGGTAATCGGAAAGAAAATTGTCCTTTATAAAGAAGGCAAAAAAGAAAAGAAAAAAATCGTACTTCCAAAATAATTAAAACAGAACACGGTTTTGGTTTTGTATCTGCCAGAATTAGATTAGATAAGAGGCAAATTATGGATAAACGAAAAAAACGAATCGGCATTATGGGTGGAACATTTGACCCGATTCATATCGGTCATCTGATATTAGGAGAGACCGCTTATGAGCAGTTTCAATTAGATGAAGTGCTGTTTATGCCATCTGGAAATCCACCTCATAAACGAAACCGAGCACACCGTGCAACGGATGACCAAAGATGCGAAATGGTAAAACGTGCGATTGCTTCCAATCCTCATTTTTCTCTTTCTTTAGAGGAAATGAACGAAGATGGTTTTACTTATACCTATCGTACTTTGGAACGCTTAAATAAAAAACATCCGAATACGGAATATTATTTTATTTTAGGTGCAGATTCTCTTTTTGATTTTGATGAATGGAAAGAACCTGCACGAATCTGTCAGGCCGGCATTATTGTAGTTGCAACCAGAAATCATACCAAAGAGGAAGCGTTAGATGAGACGATTTCTTATCTGACAAAAAAATACAATGGTAGTTTTAAAAAACTGAAAACCTTAAATATTGACATTTCTTCCGCTTTACTGCGTTCCTGGGTCGCAGGTAAAAGAAATATCCGCTATTATATTCCTGACAGCGTAATTGAGTACATCAAACAAAACCATATCTACGAGGAATGTGATGAACATGCAATATGATTTAAAAGCATTTGCAAAAAAAGTGAAAAAGCATCAAGAAAAAGAGCGTTATGAACATACAAAAGGAGTTATGTATACAGCAGCCGCACTGGCAATGGCTTATGGCTGTGATTTAGAAAAAGCCAGAGTTGCAGGACTGCTACATGACTGTGCAAAGTGTATACCGGACGAAAAAAAAATAAAACTTTGCGAGAAAAATAAGATAGAAATTTCAGAAATTGAAGCTCAGGCTCCTTTTCTTTTACATGCTAAATTAGGAGCGTTTCTTGCAAAAGAAAAATATCAGGTAGAAGAGGAAGAGATTCTTTCTTCTATTCGCTGGCATACAACCGGAAAAGCAGATATGACGATGCTGGAAAAAATTATTTACATTGCGGATTATATTGAGCCAAACAGAGAGAAAGCTCCAAATCTTGCCAAAATCCGCCAAACTGCTTTTTATGATATTGATGAATGTATGTATGAGATTTTGCGGGATACCTTAGAGTATCTTGGAAAAAATCCTAAAACACTCGATCCTGAAACGAAAGATGCATTTGAATTTTATAGACAGTTACATGAAACAAAGCAACAAGAAAAAAAGGAGAGCGCTTTATGACAAGCAAAGAACTTGCAAAATTAGCCTGTGATGCATTAGACGATAAAAAAGCACTTGAAATTAAAGTTATCAACATTGAAAACGTATCTACCCTTGCAGATTATTTCATTATCGCAAGCGGAACAAACCATAATCAGGTTCAGGCGATGGCCGACAACGTGGATGAAACACTCGGAAGAGCCGGATATGAACCGAAACAAATTGAAGGATATCAGAATGCAAACTGGATTCTGATGGATTACAGAGACATCGTGATTCATATCTTCGATGAAGAAAACCGTTTATTTTATGATTTAGAAAGAATCTGGAGAGATGGTACTGTTGTTGAAGTAGAAGATTTAAAATAAAAATTAATCAAAAGCCCTGAGAAATCTATTTTACTTTCTCAAGGCTTTTTTGTTATACTTTATCTAGTTAGCAGCTACTTAATTTACGCTGTACTAGTAGAGTTACATCTCTTAAAAAATAAAAGCCAAAGTATAAGAACAAAGGAGAAACAACGCTATGGAATTTGATAAAAATCTGATTCTGTATGGTCCTCCAGGAACAGGAAAAACATACTATACCATCCTTTATGCCGTTGCAATCTGCGATGAAAAAAATTTAGATGAAATAGAAGCACTTCCTTACGAACAGGTACTAAAACGCTATCAGGAATTAAAGGCGAAAGAAAAAAGGATTGCCTTTACTACCTTTCATCAATCGTATGGTTATGAAGAATTTATCGAAGGAATCCGTCCGAATCTAAATCACGATTCCAATGATGTGGAATATACGATAAAAGATGGGATATTTAAAGCATTTTGTGGGAGGGCAGAACAAAAAAAGGCAGAGACAAAGAAAATAAAAATTAGAAATGAAGCTCGTGTCTGGAATGTCATTCTCGGTGGAACGGAATATCCAGAGTTAAAGAAAAAATGTTTTGAGGAGGGAACGATTCGAATCGGCTGGGATGGAAGTCCGGAAATCATCACCGAAGATACCGGAAATTTAAATGATAAAGAACGTCGAATCTTACTTAATTTTCATCAGGAAATGGAAATCGGTGATATTGTAGTGGCACGTTCCACAGCAAGTGCGGTAGATGGAATTGGTGTGATAACCAGCAATGCAGAATTTGATACTTCTATTGAGAGATATCCAAGAAAACGTATGGTAAACTGGATTTGTAAAGGTAAAGATATCGAAATCATTGATTTAAATGGTGGTGTCAGACTCGACAGAAAATCAGTATACGAGTTAGTAAGGATTCATGTGGGAGATTTATTAAGCAAAATTCCAGCAGATTCTGACATTGAGTTAAAAGAAGAAACACGACCTTATGTATTTATTATGGATGAAATTAATCGTGGAAATATCTCCAAAATTTTTGGTGAACTGATTACTTTGATTGAACCGGTAAAACGAAAAGGAGCAAAAGAAGCAATGGAAGTTATTCTGCCATATTCCAACAAGTCATTTGGCGTGCCCAATAATGTGTATCTGATTGGAACAATGAATACTGCCGACCGTTCGATTGCACTTATGGATACTGCACTTCGCCGCCGATTTCAGTTTATTGAGAGGATGCCTGATGTTACAGTCCTTAGAAAAATGGGCGCAGATAAAATTCGTGTAGAAGGAGTAGAACTTGATGTAGCACTTATGCTGGAATGTATGAACAAACGTATTGAATTTCTATTTGACCGAGAACATACATTTGGACATGCTTTTTTTCTTGGCTTAAAAGACGAACCAACCATAGAAAATCTGGCTGGTATTTTTAAAAAATCAATCATTCCTCTACTCCAGGAATATTTTTACGAAGATTACAGTAAGATTATGCTTGTACTTGGAGACAATGGAAAAACGCAGGATGCACACAAATTTATTCTTGAAACAAGAACAACTGCAACTACTATTTTTAGAGGCGATACAGCCGATTTTGATATTCCTGAATATTCTTATCAGATTCAAGATTCTGCGTTTTTTAATATTAACAGTTATATTGAAATTATGGGTGATAAGAAATTGGAGAATGTATGATGCAGGTTCTAGAAGTACGAGAATTTGAAAAAATCATTGAAGCAAATGAGAAAAATCAAAACTTAAAAAGGTTTGATAAGCAATACCAATGCCTTGATAAAAAGACATTTCATGAGTTTCTTGAATTTATTCATGAGTTTGAGCAAAAAGAAGAAAACTCAGACATTTTAAACTTCATAACCATTGGATATAAGAAAGTACTCGGTCAGACAATCACATTCAAAAACTACGTTGGGCTGATTCAGCTAAAAAAGAATGTTCAGATACAGATTCTTCCTAAAATTGCATTTTTAAAAGAAGAAAAAGATGAAACAAAGAAAGTATTCTTAAAAATGCTTCGCAGTATGAAGGATTTTTCTGGTAAAACAGCTGCAAATGCCAATTTAAATCCAGAAAACATGAATTTATATGAAATATTTATCAACTTATATATTCAAGAAGTCCGAAGGCTTGTGAAAAACGGAATAAAATCATCATATCTCAATCAAGAAGAAAATCTTAATGTTTATAAGGGAAAACTTTTGGTAAATGAACATCTCAAACAAAACATTGTTCATAAAGAACGGTTTTACGTTGTATTTGATGAATATCAGGCAAATTGTCCCCAAAACAGGCTGATAAAGTCAACTCTATTAAAATTGCAACAACTCACAGGCAGTGCACAAAATTCAAAAGAGATACGTCAGTTATTGGTATCATTTGAACTTGTAGAACCGTCAAAAAATTATGAAAAAGATTTTTCAAAAGTCGTGATAGATAGAACAACCAAATGTTATGAAGTGCTTTTGAAATGGTCAAAGGTCTTTCTAAAAAATAAAAGTTTTAGTATGTTTTCCGGAACGGAATCGGCTCGTGCGTTATTATTTCCAATGGAAAAAGTATTTGAAGCTTATGTTGCAAAGAATTTAAAGAAACGATTGAATCAAGCCGGATGGGATGTATCTATTCAAGATAAAGGCTATTATTTATTTGATACATTGAATGGGGAAAAATATCAAAAATTTGCTCTTAGACCCGATTTAGTTATCACAAGACCTGACGAATCAATTATCATTTTAGATACAAAATGGAAAAGTCTGATAAACAATAAAAAAGCGAATTATGGTATTTCTCAGGCTGATATGTATCAGATGTACGCCTATGCAAAGAAATATCAAGCATCAGAAGTATGGCTGTTATATCCAATGAATGAAGAAATGAGAAATACTGAGCCCATTTTATTTGATAGTGGGGATGGTGTCAGAGTTTCTGTGTTTTTAGTTGACGTCGCACAGATAGAGGAGAGTTTAGAAAAGCTTTTTCTGGCATTCGCATCAAAATAAAATGAGAAGAATTCCAAAATATACATTACATCAAAAGCTGTCAGAATGAAGCAACATGCTCGCCCCAAAAAAGCTGACAACTTTTGATGTCGTAAAAAATGAAAATGCCTGCCCAATAAGATAAGAATAACACA
This sequence comes from Blautia stercoris, assembly GCF_054657695.1. Lineage (NCBI taxonomy): Bacteria > Bacillati > Bacillota > Clostridia > Lachnospirales > Lachnospiraceae > Blautia > Blautia stercoris. The sequence goes on along the minus strand of NZ_BAAHYF010000001.1, from coordinate 269,900 downwards.
AATAGGGCAGCAGGAGTTTCTTTATTTCATAAAACGAAATACTCCTATCACTTTTCCCAGAATCTGAAAAGTCTCTTTGTCTGGATTTACCAGAATCGGATCCATATAATCATTTTCTGGTTGAAGACGAATATGCTCTTCTTCTTTATAAAACGTTTTTACAGTTGCAGAATCTTCAATTAAAGCAACTACTTTTTCTCCATTTTCAACGGTATCCTGCTGCGCAACCATAACATAATCTCCGTCAAAAATTCCGGCATTTACCATACTGTTCCCCTGAACAACAAGCATAAAAGTTGGCTGATTCGGTAAAAACTCTGCTGGTACTGGAAAATATCCTTCTGTATTTTCTACAGCTAAAAGAGGCTGACCTGCTGCAACTTTTCCAATCACAGGAACGTTAATCGTTTCTTTTCGTACCTGATTAAAATTATTATCTAAAATCTCAATTGCACGAGGCTTCGTTGCATCACGCTTTATGTACCCATTCTTTTCAAGCGTTTCTAAATGTGCATGAACCGAAGATGTTGATTTCAAATGAACTGCCTGACAAATTTCACGTACAGACGGTGGGAATCCTCTGTTTAAAATTTCTTTTTTCATATATTCTAAAATCTCAGATTGTTTTTTGCTTATTTTACCATACGTCATCTATTTAAATCCTCCCGAAACTCTGCTTAAAATAAAGGTTCTTTTCCTTCTCATCTTAGTATTATCATATCATATTCATAGTTATAATGCAAACAAATATTCGGAATATGTGTTCGCTTACAAATGAGATTTTTACTTAAAAGTTAAGATAAACAGTATACAACAGTTGACAACAGTATTTATCTGTTATATACTGTTTATTGTAAAGGAGAGATTTTATAAATATGCATATTATACTGAATCATTCATCCATGGTACCGATTTATGAACAGTTGATGGAACAGATTAAATCAGAAATTATTCAGTCAAACCTTATAGAAGGTGAGGGACTTCCATCTGTAAGAAAACTTGCCGGAGAACTCCGTATCAGCGCATTAACTGTAAAAAAAGCTTACGATAAGTTGGAAGAAGAAGGATTTGTAACAACAATTCATGGAAAAGGCACTTTTGTTACAGCCTCTGATAAACAGTTAGCAGTTGAAGCAAGAAAACGTGCAGTCGAAGAAGAATTTGACAAAGCAATTGATAAAGCAGTTTCGGTTGGAATGAATCAAAATGAAATTTTAGAACTTGTTCAGCTGTTGTTAGATGAAAAATAAGAAGAAGGGAGAGTGGCTTATGATAGAGATGCAGGAAGTGGATAAGAATTATAATGATTTTCATTTTCACTTATCTATGAAAATACCCAAAGGACAAATTACAGGATTAATTGGAAAAAATGGAGCTGGAAAAAGTACAGCAATTAAACTGATTTTGGGACTTATAAAACCGGACTCCGGTACGGTTAAAGTTTTTGGAACTCCAATAAAAAAATTAGAACCGGATAAAAAACAAGCTATCGGTGTATCTTTGGCTGAATCTGGATTTAGTACACAACTTACAATATCGGATATTGAACAAATTTTAGAGAAGACCTATATTCATTTTGAAAAAGAAAAATTTGAACAAAAATGTAAACTTTTAAATTTACCAAAAAAGAAAAAACTCCAAGAATTTTCAACAGGCATGAAAGCAAAATTAAAAGTGTTAACTGCGATTACCCACAAAGCACGTCTTTTGATATTGGATGTAAAATGAGGTATAGATGGTAGGCGTGTATAGAGTGTATCCAGTTTACTTTTAGAGGAAAATATGTACATGATACACAGATAATGGAAAAGAATGTGTATCTAGTTGAATATAGAAGCAGATAGTAGGTATGAAAGAATAGGATTCTTCCATGCCGTTTTTTATTATAGAGAAAGAACAGATTGCACAGTATTGACCAGGTCATTTCAGTAGATCTGCTGAATAGCTTTCTTCCAGAAGTGTGGTATAGTCTTGTGCTTGAAACAGGAGAACTACACAGAAGGGAGATACCGATATGACAGCACAGCCAGATATTATCTGGAATGAGCAGTGCTTGGGGATTCGGATAAGCGAACAGATATGCAATTATCTGAAAAAGCATGATGCGGAATACCAGAGACTGCAAAAGGAAATACTGGAACTTATAGAGAAGTATCCAGTGATAGAAACATTTATGGAAGCGGCTCAGTCAATCAGTCTGACAGCAGACGAACATCAGGCACTGCACCAATATTTCCAACTGGAGAACGGAAAGGAAATGATAGAAGAAGAATATCATTTCTATATGGGACAGGCACAGATGATTTCGTATGGTGCCATGCTTGGAAAAATCAAAAAAGCAGTGTCAGGAAAGGACGAAAGTGATACAAAGAAATTACTGGAACTGCTAATGGATACCTGGATTGATGAGGTAGAAAATGAACTGAAAGAAAATGCAGTGTACCAGAAAATGCTCGAAAAAATATCAAAATATGAAGATCAGGTTCAGGCAATGGGACTTGAAAAAGAAAAACGAAAAATGATAGATGCATACGTTACGAAAGTAAATGAGAGATGGATTCTATATGCGGAATCCTTGTATCAGGCTGGTATGCAGAAAATCCTGGAATTACTGAATCTGTAAAAGAGACGGATAAAATGGGGAAGCACGAAAGACACTTCCCCATTTGTCACTTCTATTCATCTTTGCCATCAATGAGAAATATGTATGAAACCTGAAAGATTTCAGCAATGGCTTTTAATTCAAGATCAGTGACATAACGCTTGTTTGTTTCGATTCTGGTGATTACATTTTTATCCATATCGTAACCAGCTAACTGGAGTTTATAGGCAAGATCACGCTGAGACATATTGTGGGTCTTGCGAAGTTCAATCAATCGCTGGCTAATCAGATTCTTCTCACCAGACTGTGTCCTTGGCTTTGGCATCTTAAATCTCTTCCTCTCTGGTAAAAAGATGGTTTGTCTCACTTTTTGCACCATCTGTATTGATTTTAACGATTGGACAAGGTAGAATCGGTTGTAAAAGTGAGACAAGGACAGAAGAGAAGGGAGAAATATATGGAGCAGGCAAAAATAGAACAGCTTGCATTTTTATATTTATGCAGCGAGCATGATAAAAGGCTATTACTTAAGAAAGAAAAAATGCAGTTAGCTGATTTCGACAGGTTGACTTATTTGATTTATCATTTGGGTTTTAAGGAATATCATATAAAAGTCTGGATGGAATTTACAGGAGATTTCAAAAAAGAATGGGAGTGTTTGAATGCACTCAGGGAAACAGGTGGGAGTGTTGGAAATATAGGCAGTACAAAATCAGAAATCAGACTTCATGAAATATGGATTCAAGATTTTTGCAAAAATGTGTCAACAGAAGTCCGAAGATGGATTCAAGATCTAGATTATAAATAAAAAATATACAGTAGAGCATTTTTATGGTATTATTGTCAATAGAAATGAGTTTGTAAAGTAGATTAACAAGTGAAATTGAAAAGGATTACTCCCAGTAGATTTAATAGTTAATTTAGCAACGGTTCTAGTAGATATTGTGCCTGCGTTCCTTAGAAAATTTATATATAAGTTCAGAGGACGCAGTATTTAAAAAATCAGGAGTGGAATAATGAATCTTTTATCGAAACTTAGTTCTAGTGCAAAAGCCAAAACAATAGAGCCTAGAGAAATTTTTATGACATTACCTTCAAAAGCACCAGGTTATGGATATCCTAGAGATGTTCAAAGCGAAGTATGGAAAAAGTGGTTTGATATAAGAAATGAGAAAAATGTAATTTTAAAAATGAATACTGGTAGCGGTAAAACAGTAGTTGGGTTGATTATGCTTCAGAGCTGCTTAAATGAAGAAAAAGGACCAGCTATATATGTTGTGCCTGATAATTATTTGGTTAAGCAGGTTATTGATGAGGCTAAGAGATTGGGAATTTCTGCAACGGAAGATAAAGATGATTATAGCTATTCAAATTCAAAAGCAATTCTTGTTACTTCTATTCAGACTATTGTAAATGGTTATAGTTATTTCGGGATGAGAGAAGGTGGCAATTACCCTATAGGAAGTATTATTATTGATGATGTACATGCGTGTATGGATAAAATCATTAGTCAGTTTATGATAAAAATTGATGCTGAATCAGATGCCTATAAGGAATTAATTGCTATATTTAGTTCTTCGTTAAAAGACTACAATCCAAAAAACTATATTGACATTGTTGAAATGAAAGATTGTCGAAAAAAAATGCTTGTGCCTTATTGGGAATGGCAGAGACAGCAAGATAACATTTATAGAATATTAACGAAATATGATAATAGTAAGAATTCTGCAATATATTTTGGGTTGCCGTTGATAGAGCGAAGCTTGGAAACATGTGATTGTATAATTACTGCTTCTGCAATTGAAATATCACCTAAAGGAATTGATTTAGATAAGATATCGAGTCTTGAAGAAGCAAGTAGACGCATATATATGAGTGCAACATTAGCTGATGACAGTGTGTTTGTTTCTGCGTTAGGATTAAATACAGAAGATATGAAGAACATTATTACGCCAGAGAATGCTAATGATATTGGCGATAGACTCATTATTTTTCCAAAGTACGTAAATAGTGATATATCAGAAATTGAGATAAAGGAAAAAATTGAGGAAATAGCTGAAAAGTATAATGTTGTAATACTTGTCCCTTCTTTTTCCAGAGCAAAATTTTGGGATGAACGTGGAATACGAACAGCGACAAAAGATAACATAGATAAAATAGTTGCAGCATTAAAAAGCGGTAAACATGTAGGAAAAATAATTTTTGTTAATAGATATGACGGAATTGATTTGCCGGGTGATGCTTGTAGAATGTTGGTTATTGACGGGCTTCCTCCTTTAAATAGCATTAAGGATAGATATATTCAAAGTGTAGCTCCTCAGAGCACTGTTTTATTAAGGGAACAAGTCCAAAGAATTGAGCAAGGCATGGGGCGTGGAATTCGTTCTAATGACGATGAGTGTTGTATTGTTCTTATGGGTGATGAGCTTACAGATGTGTTATCACGAAATAGAGGAATAGATTATTTTAGTGTAGCGACAAGATGCCAATATGATCTTTCAAAACAATTATGGGATTTATTGGTTAGTGAAACTGGTTCAAAGCCAACAATTGATCAAATATTTGAACTTGCAAATTATTCATTAGAGAAAAATGCAGAATGGGTTGCAACCTGTAAGGAAAATTTGGCTGCTGTCAAATACTCAAATGAGGCAAAGGTAGATGAAAAAATAGTTGCTCAGAGAAAAGCTTTTGAAAATGCTATAAATATGCAGTGGTCTGATGCTGCAAATACTATTAAGAGTGTTAAAGATAAAGAGAAAGACAAAAAAACTAAGGGATATTTATACCAGATTCAGGCTGAATATATCAATAAAATAGATCCGGCACTTTCTCAAGAAGTGCTAAAAGCGGGCAAAAAATTAAATGCAGCTATTCTGTCGCCTATTGCGGGAATACAATATCAAAGAACAATTAATACAATTCCGCAGGCACAAGCCATCAGTACAAATCTAGATGCTGAAAAACTTGGGTTAAATGAACTGTTAGTATATGTAGATGGAATTTTGGCAAATTTATGTATGGGAAGCGAATACGAAAAGTTTGAGGAGGCATTAAGTCAAATAGGAACAATTCTTGGCTTTGTATGTTCAAGACCTGATAAAGAAACAGGAGGATACGGACCTGATAATTTGTGGGCAATTGACACTGGCAAATATTTGGTTATTGAATGTAAAACAGAGGCCACTACTCAAACAATAAAGAAAGATTATTGTAATCAATTATCGGGATCAGTTAATTGGTTTAAGGAGAATTATGTATACCCAAATGAATGTGTACCAATAATGATTCATCCATCTAAAGTTGTTGATGAGGTTGCATCTCCTGATGAAAATATGAGAGTGATGACCGAGAAAGAACTAACATGTTTTAGAAAAAATCTTCGAGATTTCTATAGTACTCTTTGCCAGAACGGAAATCTTAGTGATGTAAATAAAATTAATGAATTGCTGCGTATATATAAACTTAGAAAAGATGATATTGTCAATAGGTATACAGTTAAGTTTGAACGGAAGGATTAAAAGGAGAAATTATAAAAATAAACAGCAATGGAATTAGTGCAAAGTTATATTATTTTACAGCAATGATTGACAAATAAAAAATGATGGAATACAGCTATGCGTGTTTATTTGCAAATATACATAGCGGTATTTTTTATTACGGGCAGGGCTCTTCGGGGTTCTGCCCTTTTTCTCTTTTTCCAGACCAAAAGACCACCTGCTGGAAAAGAACAAGAAAAACCAGAAAGGATGTGGTGACTTATCATTATAGGAATTGACCATGGATATTATGCCATAAAAACTCCCCATGTATGTTTCCCGACCGGACTGACCGGATACGATTACGAGCCGTATACCATGCAGAATGTCCTGCAGTACAATGGGAAATTTTATGTGTGTGGAACCGGGCGGCAGACGCTGGTGAGAAGTAAGACTTCCAATAACAATTATTATCTTTTGACAATGGCAGCCATTGCCCAGGAAATCCGCTATCGCCGGGGAGAGCGGAAAACAGATGTAGTTCTGGCAGCCGGCCTTCCACTGGCAAGTTTTGGCAGGGAGAAAAAAGGCTTCCGGGAATATCTGTTTCGGAAAGAGCAGCCTCTGCGTTTCCGGTACGAGGATGAGAGCTATGAGATCCGGATTCAGGATGTAAAACTGTTCCCACAGGGATACTCAGCCCTGGCTCTCCACCCGGAATGTGTTCGGGACGAGCCTTCTGTTCTTCTCGCAGATATCGGTGGCTGGACCGTAGACCTGATGCGGCTGGACAACAGTGTTCCAAATGCCGCTACCTGCCGCAGCCTGGAACTTGGTGTGATCCGGTGTGTGGATGAGATCACCGAGCAGGTACGCAGAAATACCGGACTGTCTGTAACGGATATTCAGATCGAACGTGTTCTGAACAGCCAGAGCTGCAGCATGGACCCGGCCGCAAAAGAAATCATTGTCCGGCAGGGAAGGCTCTACACGGAGAAAATACTGTCTGCAATTATGGAAGCTGGGTTCGATCTGAAGGCAATTCCGTCCGTGATCATGGGCGGCGGAGCCAGCATTCTGAAACGGCACGTGACACCGCAGGACGGGCTGTGTCGGCAGATTTACCTGACAGACGTACACGCCAACGCTTCCGGCTATGAGCGGATTGTGGGGCAGATGTGCGCGAAGTAAAGAGACCCGTTTTCTCGTTCCGCCTGAACCTTGATAACCCAGATCACAAAAAGGCATGGGAGATCCTGCAAAGTGTTCCAGATGGACAGAAGAGCAGCTATCTGGTTCAGGTGATCTTAAAAGATCAGGAAAATAACCAGCTGGAGAAAAGCATCCGGCAGGCAATCCGGGAAGAACTGGCAGGTGTTTCCATTTCAGACTCCGGGGAGAGTGTCTCAAAGAAGGAAGAAATCCCGTCCCAGATGCTGGATTTTCTCTCCGGGCTTGAGGATGCATTCTGAAAAAGTCAAGTCTTTCCCGGTGATAAAATAGCCAAATTTCAGGCAGTCAAATTAGTATAAATCACAGATTTTTGAAAGGGGTGATGCCTATTGAATGTTATTAGATCTGCATCCTTTGGGAGCTTTTGAGAGCCTCATATTCGTTGGGTATTGTGAATAGCTTTCTGTCACGTTTTAGGGTATGTTGTGTGTAGAAAAAAGAAAGGAGAACAAACGCAATGGAGATGAAAAACATATGCGGAAAGATCCCGGTAGAGCTGCATGAAAAGCTAAAACTGGAAGTCGAAGAGTTAGGAATCAGCATACCCAAATACCTTGAAATGGTAATCGAAGAACACATGACAAGAAAAGGAGAAAAAACGGACATGGCAAATTCAAGAACAGTAGCAGTACAGGTAACCGAGGATTTATTTTCCAGACTGAAAGCAGTCCTCGCCAAAAACGGCATGAAACAGAAAGATTTCCTGATCGGACTGATCGAAGCGGCACTCGAAAAAGAGGAAGCCAAATGGAAAGCAGAGTCAGAGGAAGCCGAAGAAACAGAAGGAGAACCAGCAGAATCAGAAATGGAAGATCCTGAGACTGCGGAATCAGAACCGGATGAAGAGTCAGCAGAACCTGAAGCAGATGAAGAGCCGACAGAGCCAGAAAACGAAGAGCCAGCGGAAGCAGAGCCAACAGAACTGGAAACCGAAGAAGCAGAAGAATCTGAGCCAGAGGAAGCGGAATCAGAAGAATAGACATCACAAAACAGAAACCAAGAGACGGAAACGGTGCAGAGAAATCTGCACTGTTTTTTTCGCAGCGAAGGGAGGCTGATAGCCGGAACAATTCGATTTTTTGACCTGTTCAGTGGAATCGGAGGATTCCGAGAAGGGCTGCACAGGGCAGGGGGCTTCACCTGTGTCGGACACTGTGAAGCAGATGCATATGCAGACCACAACTACCGGGTGCTGTTTGATACGGAAGGAGAGTGGTTCTGCAATGACGCAAGAAATATTGAAACAGAACGAATGCCGGACTTTGATCTTTTATGTGCGGGATTTCCTTGCCAGGCATTCTCAATCGCTGGACGAAGGGAAGGATTTGCCGATGCAAGAGGAACCCTTTTCTTTGAAGTTGCCAGACTGGTTGCAGACAAACGACCTGCGTATTTTCTCCTTGAAAACGTACCCGGTCTGCTTTCGCATGACAAAGGGCGGACGTTTCACACCATCCTCAGTACGCTATCTGAACTGGGGTATCATGTCGAATGGAAAGTGTTTAACAGCAAGGATTTCGGAGTCCCCCAGTCAAGGAAGCGGGTGTATATTGTCGGATATCTTGATGGAAGATGTGCCGGAAAAATATTACCTTTCCCAAAAGCAAATGGAACAGCTCTTATACAAGTCCATGCTGGCAAACAGGGAGAAAGAGTCTACGCAGAAGAAGGACTGAGCTGCACGCTGACCAGCGGGGCTGGTGGGATGGGCGGCAAGACCGGATTATACGAAGTCGGTATCCCAATCAAGGAAAACACCCGAAAAGGATACAAGATGGCCTACGAGGGGGACAGCATTGATCTCGGATATCCGGGAATCAACAGCCGCAGGGGAAGAGTCGGGCATGAGATCGCCCATACCCTGACGACCGGAAACCAGCAGGGAACACTACATTTTGTAGACATCTCCCCTCCGCCGCTGGTGACAGACGTTGCAAGATGTCTGAATACCAGACAGGATTCCAGCATCCATAACCACAGGGGCGAAAGTTCCGGGGTGCTGGTGGAAGAACCGCCAAGGGCAGTGCTGACACCGGCCAGGGAAAAAGTCCGCCAGAATGGAAGAAGGATGAAAGAACCGGAAGAGCCAATGTTCACCATTACGGCAACTGACCGTCATGGAGTGATTTACCACGGCAGAATCCGCAGGCTGACGCCAAGGGAGTGTCTGCGGCTGCAGGGATACCGGGATGGTCAGATTTCCAAGATGGAAAAAGAAACATCGGATAACCAGCTTTACAAGCAGGCCGGTAATGGTGTCACTGTCAATGTCATTGAAGCAATAGGCAGAAATTTGAAAGCAGTAGATGAAGAGATCCAAAGCGGCTCACCTGTTCCAGAAGCGAAGGGTGGGTGAAGCAGATCGACCTAAAAGACCAGTATTTTGGTACAGAGATTGAGATGACAGGTATCAGCCGCTATGATGCGGCTGTTGCGATTGGAAGAATGTTCGGAACAGAGCCATATCATATCCGTTCTTACGATTCCTGGTGTGTAAAAGATTCAGATGGAAAAACGTGGAAATTTTCAAGGGACAGCAGTATCGACTGTGAAAGGCTGGCAAATGGTACTGTAATAGATGCCGATGGAGATTATTCGACAGAAATGGTATCCCCGAAATTGGAATATTCGGAAATGGGGAAACTCCAGGAAGTGGTGCGGTGTGTCAAAAATGCAGGTGCTTTTGTCAATTCATCCTGTGGCATGCATGTCCATGTGGACGCATCCAATCATACACCAAGGAGTCTGAAAAATGCACTGACGATCATGTACTGCAAAGAGGATATTCTGTTCAAAGCCTTAAATGTACAGACGAGAAGGGAAGATGAGTATTGCCAGAAAGTCCGTCCTATGGTATTGGAGAAGATCCGCCGGATGCCAAACAGCACCATCACGATGGAAAAATTCAAAAGGGCATGGTATGAGGGAAATGACGGAAGCTCCGAGCATTACAACTGGACAAGGTATTATGCCTTAAACCTACATGCTGTTTTTTCCAAGGGAACACTGGAATGGCGTTGTTTTGAAAGCACCCTCCATGCAGGAAAAGTCCGGTCAAACATTACGCTGGCACTTGCCATATCCGCACAGGCGGTCAACCAGTCCTGTACCCATGCCAAAAAGACGGAGATCGGGGATAACCCGGCATTTACGTTCCGTACCTTTTTGCTCCGCCTCGGACTAATCGGGGACGAATACAAAAATGTGCGGAAGCATCTGCTTGCTAACCTGGACGGCGATAAAGCATGGCGGTATGACAAAAGCACCTATGCCTGTCTGCAGAAGCCAGGACGGACAGAGGACGCAAGATAACAGAATAACGAGAACAGACAGGCCGGGTGGGAACATCCGGCTGTTCTTATGAGAAATGAAGAAAAATAAGAAAGAGGTAGAAAACATGAAGAGCAAATATCGATTCAGGCGGATCCTTTCAGGGGTGATGGCGGCAGTCACCATCTTATCCACGGTCATTTCACCGTTGACCGTTTATGCTTCGGAAGAGCCGAAAACGGCAGAACCGCCAGCTTATGAATCCGTAAAGGATCTGCTGGATGAAGAGGAAGTGGTAAAAGCCAACGATCTGGAGCTGGAAGTCGGACAGGAGTTTGATGTTTCCAGTGACCGCACGAATCTGGAAATCAAGGACGAAAGCAAAGTCAAAGTGACATTCCAGAAAGCAGAGAGCGACGCCGGGGAGAGTTTCAGCACCAGCCATGCAGACACTTACCATGCCGTTTATTATGTGGAGCCAGTCAACCAGAACCACCCGGTTTATCAGATTGGGAGAAACCTGATCGTAAAAGAGCCTGTGGCAGCGTCTCAGAGTGAACCACAGACAGAACAGGCAGTTACAGAAGAGGATACAGGTTCTGATGATGAGGAAGCTGCCTCGCAGGAAGAAACTGAGACAGAGCCTGTAGAGACAGAAATTGTTGAGCCGGAGACAGCTGAATCTGAAACAGAAGAACCGGAAGAAACAGAACCCGAATTTCAGGACGGACTTTCCGAATCCGAGTTTGATGCTGCATTAGAGGAATCCGAAACGGAAAATACAACCGATGAAGAATCCGGGCTGACACTCAGCGATGTTCTGGAGCAGGCAGGGGAACAGGATATTGACCTGATGGCAATGGAAGATGGGGAAACCGTTTCATTCACCGCAGTCAATACCAGTACAAGAGCAACACAGGACGTAGATGTGACAAGAGGGGCTGCATACTATTATGCAGACTACGGTCTGGGTTCCTACGTAACTTATAAATATACCGTAAAATTTGGAAACGTGTCTGCAACTGCCTACTGTGTGCAGCCGTCCAAGGCAGGACCTGGGGATGGTGTCTATAAGATCACCAAACTGGGTGACAGCAAAGCACTGGCAAAAGTATGCTACTACGGCACAAAAGCATCCGGCGAAAATGGATTTTTCTCAGAGAAACATCCTGATTTTTCCGCTGGAAAACAGTTTATCATTGTCCATCTGGCTGCGTCTTATGCCAATAACAGTAGTGACGCTTTTTCCGGTACGAATGCAACCGGACAGGCTCTGGCAATGGAACTCTACAATTATTGCATGAGCCAGCCGGAGATACCGGAAGTGGACATGAGTTTCTCCAATGCAGATGTTACCGCATATATCAGCGGCAACAGCCAGAGAACAGAAGAGATCACCTTTAAGGCATCCGAACTGCAGACCATCACCATGAAACTGCCGTCCGGTGTCAAACTGCATAATGTGACAACGGGAAAAACAAGCAGTGCAGGTGCATCCGTGGAGATCTGCGGCGGTACCAAATTCTACTTATCTGCACCGCTGACACAGGCTGTGGATGTCAAAGGGGAATGGTCTTCCACCATGAAAGGAAGCATCATCAAAGACTACTCCGCTTATAAGATCACCACCGGAAGCGAGACACAGGACCTTGCCCTGGTATTTGGCGAGGGCGTGACCGATGAGAAATATGTGGATTTTAAAGTTTCATGGGTAAAACAGGCAACTCTAGAAATCGTAAAAAAGGACCGCAAGAGCAACAAAGCCATCGCAGGTGCAGTCTATGGCGTTTACAGTGACAAGGACGGAAAGAACCTGATCACGAAGATGCCGGCCACAGATGACAACGGAGCTTCCAGCGTTACGATCACAAAAACACAGGATACCGTATACCTGAAAGAGATCTCCGTACCAAACGGATACCTGCTGGACACTAAGGCTTACGATGTGAACCTGGTCATCGGTGGCACTGTAAAACAGACCGTTACTGATGCTGAACAGATGGCAAGCCTGACTGTTTATAAATTAGGAGAAGTTCTGACTGGGGCAAAGGTAACTGATGATGGTGTTTCCTTTGTTTATACCGAGCAGAAACAGAAAGGTGCGGTTTATAACGTTTATGCCGCGTCGGACATTGTATCCGCAGACGGAACAGTAGTCTACAAAAAAGACGCATTAGTCAAAGCCGGACTTACCACCGGAGATGACGGAAGTGCCACACTGGATAATCTATATTTGGGGAAATATGTAGTAAAAGAAATGCAGGCACCACAAAATCTGGTATGCACAGGCGAAAGCCAGGAGATCACCCTTTCCTATGCTGGAAGCAACGTAGAAAAGGTCATGGGAAGCGTGACATTCAAAAATGACCGCCAGAAAGCAAGCGTAAGTGTATACAAGCAGGATAAGGAAACCAGGAAATACCTTCCGGGCGGCACTTATGGTCTGTATGCCGGAAATGACATCAAAGCAGCGGACGGAACCATTGTGGTCAAGAAAGATACTCTCATTGAGAAAGCAGTGACCGGAACAGACGGAAAAGCCGTATATCAGGCAGACCTGCCGATAGCCAACAGCTACTACATGAAAGAGCTGGGTGCACCAGCTGGATATGTGAGAAACGGCGAGGATGTGTACTCCTTTACCTTCCAGTACACAACAGACAAAGAGGCAACGGTTTCTTTCAACCATACGTTCCAGAATGAGCGGATCAATGCGAAGATCAAACTGGTAAAAGAGGATTCCGAAACCGGAAAGACCGCACAGGGAGATGCAACCCTTGAGGGTGCTGTTTACGGATTGTATGCCCGTGAAGATATCGTACATCCAGATGGACAGACAGGTGTTCTTTACCCGGCAGGAACACAGATTGCAACCCTGACTACGGATACAGAGGGAAATGCAGAAGTCGCAGACCTCTATCTCGGAAAGTATTACGTTAAAGAACTGACTCCGCCTGTCGGATATCTGGCAGACCCGGGAGAACATGATCTGGAGTGTAATGACGAGGGAGATCTGGTTCAGACGGTAGAACGTACCGTAACTTCTCTGGAAGATGTGATCAAACAGCCGTTCCAGGTCATCAAAGCCGCCAACAACGGAAAGACCGATGCCGATCTGTTAAAAGGTGTGGGATTCAGTGCATATCTGGAGAGCAGCCTGAAGAAAAATAAGGACGGTTCCTATGATTTTACATCCGCTACTCCGGTCGTGCTGACTGCAGACGGACAGACAGAAATGTTCACGGATGAGCGTGGATATGCATGCTCCATTCCGCTTGCATACGGGACTTACATTGTAAGAGAAACCACCACACCGCACAACTTCAAACCAGTTGATGATTTCAAAGTTGTGATTTCAGAGAACAATCCAGAGAAACCGCAGGTATGGCGTGTGCTTCTGGACGAAGAGTTTGAAGCAAAATTAAAAATCGTCAAAAAAGATGACGAGACAAAGAAATCTGTTCTGGTTCCGAATACTGAATTTAAGGTATACGATCTGGATAACAAGAAATATGTAGAACAAGTGACTACTTATCCATCCACTACGGTACATAAATCCTATTTTACGGATGAAAACGGATACCTGATCCTGCCACAGAATCTGGCTTGTGGAAATTACCGCATCGAAGAAGTGACTGCACCAGATGGATATACCCACAGCACCAATACCGTGGAAATCAAGGTAGACAGTGATACCGCATACCAGAAAGATCCGGTCAGCGGTGACCTGATCATCGAGGTGGATTTTGAGAACCACCCAGCTAAGGGCAGACTGACCATCCGCAAAGAAGGCGAAGTAGTCAAAGGTTTTGATAAAGACTTTACTTATGAGGAAGCCAGCCTTGCAGGAGCCGTGTTTGAAGTTTACGCCTCCGAGGATATCTATACCGCAGACCATCAGACAGATGAGAACGGCAACCGTTATCTGGAATATGCCAAGGACACACTGGTGGCAACGGTAACGACCGATGAAACCGGAAGTGCCGTAATCGAGAATCTTCCGCTCGGAAAATACCGTGTAGAAGAGAAAAAAGCACCGGAAGGATACACCTGGAATGCCAAAGGAGAAGAGGTAACCTTTACCTATGCCGGACAGGATACCCCGGTTGTAGACGAAGAAGTGACATTTACCAATGAACGCCAGAAGGTAAGCATCACCGTGGAAAAACAGGATGCAGAAACCGGAAGCGTAGTAGCTGGAGCCGTCTTTGGTCTTTATAATAAGAATGAGATCAAATCCGGTGACAATGTAATCGTGAAAGCGGACACCTTATTACAGGAGATTACAAGCGATGAAAAGGGACAGACACACTTCACCCTGAACCTGCCGCTTGGAACTTATTATGTAAAAGAAATTTCTGCACCGGACGGTTTTGTATCCTCTGATGAGGTACTGGAATTTGATGCCACCTATCAGGGACAAGACATCCAGACCATTAAACTGAAATCGATTAAGAAGAACCAGCCGACGACCATCGAGGTGACAAAATCCGATCTGACCACAGGCGTGGAGTTGAACGGAGCATCCCTTTCTGTTCTGGATGAGGATGGAAACGTGATCGACAGCTGGACTTCCGTAAAGGATGAGCCTCATGTGATCAAATATCTGACTGTTGGAAAAACCTATATCCTCCGTGAATCCCTTGCACCGCATGGTTATTTAAAGACTACGGATGTGAAATTCACCATCGAGGATACCGCAGAAATACAGAAAGTGGAAATGCAGGACCATGTACCGAAAGCACTGCTGATCGTAAACAAGAAGGGCGAATTCCTCGATAAGATCACCCTGCTGGATAACGTCAAAGGTGTTGTGGAACATTTCTTTGAGTACATTACAGGAAGCCTGACAGACGTTACCTTCGAAATCCGTGCTGCCGAAGATATCAAAGCAGCTGATGGCGTAAGCCCGGACTATTATTCCAAGGACGAACTGGTAGCAACTGTAACTACCGATGCAAACGGTGTTGCAGAAGTATCTGACCTTCCGGTTGGAAAATATTATGTCAAAGAGGTAGGCACAGCATATGGTTATATCCTGGATGAAGAACCACGATATGTAGATCTTTCCTACCGCGATCAGGATACCCCGGTTGTCGTATACGATGAGGACTGGCAGAACAACCGCCAGAAGGTGAAAGTGAACGTCCTGAAGAAAGAAAAGGATACCGACCGTGTATTAAAAGGCGGCATCTTTGGATTGTACACTAGGAACGACATCCTGTCCGCATCTGGAAAGGTGCTGATGGAAGCAGATACCCTGATCGAGTTAAAAACAACAGATGTAGATGGAAAGATTTCCTTTATTGCAGACCTGCCGATTGACGGAACCTATTATGTGAAGGAGCTGTATGCACCGGATGGATTTGTCACCACCGGAGAAGAACAGGAATTTGTTTTTGAGTACCAGGGAAACAAAGAAGCAGAAGTGTCCTATGAGTTCGTATTTGAAGATGAGCCGACAACCGTGGAACTTTCCAAAACCGATCTGACCACAGGCGAGGAACTGCCGGGAGCCAGATTACAGCTGACGGATGAAAACGGGGCTGTTGTTGAGGAATGGACATCCACCAAGGAGCCGCACATCATCAAAGAACTGGTTGTAGGAAAATCGTACACCCTGACAGAAACCAAGCCGGCCGATGGATATGCCACTGCGGAAAGCATCACATTCACCGTGGAGAATACTGTAGAGATCCAGAAACAGGTAATGGAAGATGATGTGACCAAAGTGGAGATCAGCAAAACGGATATTACCGGAGATAATGAGATCGAAGGAGCCAAACTGACCATCACAGATGAAAATGGCAATATCGTAGAAACCTGGACTTCCGGTAAAGAGCCGCATTATATCGAAAAACTTCCAATCGGTAAATACACCCTGAAAGAAGAGCAGGCTCCAAACGGTTATGTCGTTTCGGAAGAGATCACCTTTGAGGTGGCAGACACCGCAGAGATCCAGAAGGTAGCCATGAAAGATGATACCGCAAAGGGGCGTCTGATCATTGAGAAAACGGACAAGGATACCGGAGCTGCACTGAAAGGTGCGGAATTTGAATTGAGGGATGCCGATGGCAAAGTGGTAGAAACCCTGACCACTGATGAAAACGGTTATGCAACCAGCGGACTGCTTGCAATCGGAACTTATAAGGATGGCAAATTTGATAAGGCAGCCATTTATTATCTGGTTGAGACCAAAGCACCGGAAGGATATCAGATGGATGAGACCAAGCATGAAGTGACATTTACTTATGTAGATGACAAAACCCCAGTGATTGAAGTCATCCAGAAAGTGACGAACGAGAAGCTGCCGGAGGACACCCCGTCTGTAAGTAACCCGAAAACAGGCGATGACACCAACCTCTGGTTTCCGGCCCTGTGCCTAATCCTTTCCACAGGCGGTCTGATCGGCATGGGTGTGGCATCCAGAAGAAAGAAGAAAAAAGGGGGCAGATAGGCTGAAACAATTATATTTTGCGTATGGAAGCAACATGGATCTGGACCAGATGGCATATCGGTGCCCAAAGGCGGAGATGGTAGAAACCGTCCGCCTGGAGGGGTATCGGCTGACCTTTGCAGCCGCAGGAAGCGGTCTTGCCACCATCTTCCCGGAAGAGGGAAGCCATGTGGACGGCGTCCTCTGGTCACTGACCGGGGACTGCGAAAAGAGCCTGGATCTTTATGAAGGCTATCCTGATTTTTACGACAAACAGGAAATCACCGTCAAGAATAAAGGCGGAAGAGAGATTAAAGCCATTGTCTATATCATGACAAAAGATTACATGCAGAACTTTAATCCGCCCGGACGGTCGTACCTGACCGGAATCTTAAAGGGCTGCAGACAGAACCAGATTCCGACAGAGCCGATCCTGAAAGCAGCAAGGAAACCGCCTGTGCCGGGACAGACGCAGAAAAGCCAGCCAAAGAAGCAGAGGAAAGCCGGACAGGAACGATGAAAATCGCGAAAAAACTTTTTCAAACGGTATGCCTTGCAGCACTTTTCTTAAGTGCCGGGTTTCTGCTTTACCATATGGTATATCTCCCAATGGAGAACAAAAAGCTGGTGGCAGAGCTGAAAGGGAATTTCCCGGAGCCGGAAGCTCCGGGAGCCTCAGGATCTGAAAAGAAAGACCAACCAGCTGGGAGAAAATGCCCGGTGGCTGCGGTAGACCTTGTTTCTCTCCAGGAACAATACCCGGATGTGCAGGGATGGCTGACCATACCGGATACCGGGATTGATTACCCGGTGCTTCAGTCCGAACAGGAGAATGGGGAGTTTTACCTGAAACGGAATTACAAAAAGGAATATGACATCAACGGAAGCCTGTTTTTACAGGCAGACTGTAAAGTGTCCGAAAGCAGGAATCTCATCATTTACGGTCACAACATGAACAGCGGGGCGATGTTCGGAAACCTGGACTTATATGCAGGGGAAGATTATTATAACGCCCATCGTTTTGCTTATCTTCAGACAGAGGACGGCATTCAGGAGTATAAGATTGTCACGGTACTGAAAGCAGACCGGAATCTGTTCCCGTTCCAGCAGAAACTTCCAGATGTGGTGGCCGTGCAAGAGTACCTAAAAGTAGCCAAGCGGAGGGAAGTGTTCGAAACCGGAGATGATTACCTGAAGTGTATATACGATAAGGTTTTGACGCTCGTCACGTGTTCATATGAATGGAGCGGTGCCAGGAATATCGTCCTGGCGGTGCCGGTTTCCGGGGCAGTGTGGAGTCAGAAGTGTTCGTAAGTACCCGAAAAGTGCAGAAAATGAGACAAATAATGACCGCATGGGCAGGGATGTGTTCAAAACAGGGGAGTATATAAAGGGTGTATGCCAGGTGTATTCAGATGGAAAATGTGTTCAAAAGTGGAAACTTTGGTAAATACTCTACGGAATATCAGCGAATGCTCTAACGAAAAGTGTCTGAAAGCCCCCAAAAAGTGTAGAAAATGAGACAAATGATGACCGCACAGACTGGGAAGTGTTCAAAACAGGGGGATTATGTAAGGGTGTGTGTTGGTAGTATTCAGGTGGAAAAAAGTGTCTGAACGTACTAGAAAAGTGCAGAATGTGAGACAGCTCATAATCCAGATCCGGCAGGAAGTGTTCCAAAAAGGAGTGCTTTCTGCTGGATCTATTTAGTTTATAACGAGCAGCGAGTTTTGACTCGTTGGAAAGGATGGTAATAATTATGAAACGATTTTATACAGCAGAATCCGTAACGGAAGGACATCCGGATAAGCTCTGCGACTTAATTGCAGACAGTATTCTGGATGCGTGTCTGAAAGAGGACGAAAATTCCAAGGTGGCCTGCGAAGTGCTGGCTACTAAAGGGAACATCATTGTGGCAGGAGAGATCACCAGCCGATATGAGCCACAGGTGTTTGAAATCGTCAGAAAGGTGTTGGAGAGTGCAGGCTATGAAGCAGATGGAATCCATATGGATGCCCTCATCCACAAACAGAGTCCGGATATCGCCGGGGCAGTGGAACGTTCCAGAGAACGCAGGACAGGGACTGTTTCTGTTCAGAGCGGACTTGCCAATGGAGCCGGGGATCAGGGAATCATGGTGGGATACGCCTGCGATGATACGCCGCAGCTTATGCCGATGCCAGTGGTTCTGGCGAACCGCATCGTAAGAGAACTGTCTGCAAGCCGTAGAAGCGGATATATCATGGGAATCCTGCCGGACGGAAAAGCACAGGTGACCGTGGAATACGAAGATGACAGACCTGTTCGTCTGGATACGGTCGTTGTGTCCTGTCAGCATGAAAAGGAAAAATCCCTTCGGAAGCTGGAGCATGAGATCCGGGAGAAAGTGCTGCGCCCGGCACTCCGCATGCTGCCGCCGGATGAGGATACCAAGATCCTGATTAATCCATCGGGCAGATTTGTGTGCGGAGGTCTGGATGCAGACACCGGACTGACCGGAAGGAAGCTGATGGTGGATACCTACGGTGGCCTGGTACCGCATGGCGGCGGTGCATTTTCCGGGAAGGACTGTTCCAAAGTTGACCGATCCGGGGCATACATGGCCCGTTACATCGCCAAAAATATGGTAGCTGCCGGACTTGCCAGCCGATGCCAGGTGTCCCTTGCCTATGCCATCGGGGTTGCCCAGCCAGTCATGGTGCAGGTGGATACCTTTGGAACGGGAAAGATCTGTGCGGATGATTGCCTCGCTGCAGCGATCCCTCTGGTGTTCGGGCTTACCCCAAGCCAGATCTGTGATACCCTGCACCTGAAGCGGCCAATCTACCGACAGAGTGCGGTGTTCGGGCATTTTGGAAGAAAGGAATTCCCGTGGGAGAAAACGGATAAGGCAGAGCAGCTCCGGGATACCGTACTGTAATGCCGTGGATTCCGGAAGAAGAGATCAAACGGGCAAGGGAGATCACCGCCATTGAATACCTGAAGAAGTATCAGCCAAACCGCCTGAAAAAATCTTCGGCCAGGAATGAATGGGAGCTGGCGGACCATGACAGTTTTAAGATCAACGAGCAGACCAGTCAGTGGCATTGGAAGTCCAGAGATATCGGGGGCACCAGTGCCTTAAATTTCCTGATCCATGTAGATGGATGTTCATTTCTGGAAGCGGTGCAGATGCTGAAAGATGAGTATCCCACCTACATCCCTCCGCCTGTGGAAGTAAAGCCAAAGAAACAGTTTGTCCTGCCGCCGGCCAGCCCGGACTGCCGCAGGGTGTTCCGATATCTGAAGGAGCGCGGGATCAGCGGCGAGGTCTTACAGCAGTGTGTTCATTTGGGAATCTTATATGAGAGTCTGCCCTGCCACAATGCCGTGTTCGTAGGCCGGGATGAAAACCAGGTGGCACGATATGCTTTCCTGCGTGGGATTTACGATGCCAGCGGAAAGGCTTTTAAGATGGAACAGGCTGGAAGCGAAAAGGCATACGCTTTTTGTGTTCCGGCACAAACAGGATGCAGACGGGTTGCCGTTTATGAAGCCTGTGTGGATGTGCTGGCTCACATGACACTGGAACAGGGAAGCCGGGATAAGTACCGTCTGGAGCTTGGCGGGATCAGTGCACCAAAAGAAGGGCAGAGCCAGCGGAGTATGAAAAAGCCGCAGGCACTGGAACATTTTCTGTCCCAGCACCCGGAGATTACCGAGATTGAAGTATGTACCGACAATGACTTTGCCGGACGGTGGGCGTGTGAACATATCCGAAAAGCCTACGAGGGAAGCTATCGGATCATCGAGAACCTGCCGGAGATCGAAGGGGCAGACTGGGCAGATATGGCAAAGATGACTGCCCGAACACCGGAGAAACGGCAGAGAAAGGAAGTGAGGTGATGCCTATCAAAGAAAAAATAGAAGTGGAAATGCTGTCCCCTCTGATGGCAGAGTTTATCCCGGACTATTCAGATATTGTGGATTTGGATGATGCGGAACCATTGGAAGGACCTGACCTGGTGCAGTATCAGCCATCTATAGCAGAAAAGGTTGACGAGATCAACCGGCTCGGTATGCCTGACAACCAGCCATGCAACCTGATTGATTATTTTAACCGAAATAAGGACATTAAGGAAAAAGTGGAACGCATTACAATGGCGGTAAAAGAACAGGATGGTGTTTTATATGGCTGTGCAAACCTGACACTCCGGGAGAATCTGACACCAGAGGAATACCGTGTGGTGGGGCAGTATCTGAGAGGCCAGTACAGTGATGGCTGGGGAGAAAGTCTGGAACAACGGGAGATCAAGGTAGACGGCGGTGAATTATACTTACATTTCTATGTCGGTGCCGGCTCGGATTTCCAGATACAGGTGAAAGCACCAGAAAACGAGATGCAGGAACAGCAGCCGAAACCAAATCCGTCCCGTCCGAAGCTGAAGCTCTTAGGGCATGACGGAAATATTTTCTCAATCCTTGGGGATGCCTCAAGATTGCTCAGATGTGCCGGGATGTCCGAACAGGCCAACGAGATGGCAGACCGTGTCCACAAGAGTGGCAATTATTATGAAGCACTGGGAATCATCAGCGAATATGTGGAAACCGAACTGTCGGATCACCGTGAACAGCGCAGAACACCGAGAAAAGAAGTACCAAAAAAAGAGGATACCTGCCGATGAGCAGTTCCATAGATAGAAGCACTTCCAGAGAAATCTGGGAAATAAGCAATAGGAAGGATGATGCCTATGGGAAATACCCTGAAACTTGAAGATCTTTTAAAACCGGACTGTCTGCCGGATGAGTCTGCCGGAGGGGAGAACTGGCGTATCTTGCATGGGGATACCTTAAAGCTGGTAAAAGGATTCCAGCCGGGGATTTTTGATGCAGTCGTGACCGATCCGCCCTATGCGTCCGGGGGAACCAAGCAGAATGAACGCAACCGCACCACCAACCAGAAGTACAGCAGCATGAAAGCAGAGAATGCCCTTCCGGACTTTGATGGGGATAACAAGGATCAGCGTTCCTGGACCCACTGGATGGCAGAATGGCTGTACGATGTGCGGAAAGCCTGCAAGAGAGGGGCTCCGATCTGCCTTTTTATTGACTGGAGACAGTACCCGTCTATCACCGATGCCCTTCAGTGGGCAGGCTGGATCTGGAGAGGAACTGCAGTCTGGGACAAAGGAAATTCCCGTCCGCAAAAAGGCAGGTTTCGCCAGCAGGCAGAATACATCGTGTGGGGAAGCAACGGTCCGATGCCAATCAACCGCCCGGTGTCCTGTCTTCCGGGTGTGTTCCGTTATGGGAATCCCCAGAACCGCATCCATGTGACAGAAAAGCCGCTCCAGCTGATGAAGGATGTCATCCAGATCTGCGAGCCGGGCGGCCTGATCTTAGACCCGTTTGCCGGAGCTGGCACGACCATCCTTGCGGCGACAGAGTCGGGCTATCAGGCAGTCGGCATCGAAGTGACGGATGCATATTATAAGCTGGGAAGCGACCGTGTCCGTATCGCACTGGAAGCCGGGGCAGAAGCAGAGAATAAAGAACCACAGTAACCGGATGTCTGCCAGACATCTGAAAAAAGGAAGAAAAGAATCCAGATGTCCACAAGACATCCACAGAGCCGGAATGCTTTGTGGGTGTTTCTTTTTGGAAAAACGCCGGGCAGAGGAAACTTGTCTGGTCAGGAAAGGAGATGGTCGTATTGGAACAGGCACTTGCTTATGTCTGCTGCTCTGCAGAAGAGGGAAAGACCAAAGTACAGCGGTACTGCCGGAAGATCTACGAACTGGGATATGTGCCGATCTGTCCGCAGTACAGCTTTTCCCCATTCCTTGATGATGGGGATGCGGAGGATATGCAGGCTATGCGGAGAATGTCCCATCAGATCTTAAGACGGTGCAGGATGGTGGTCGTCTGCGGAAAAGAGACCACCGGGACGATGAACACGGAGATCAGCATGGCTGACAGACTCCATATCATTTGTACCACGCTGGATGGGTTAAGCAAAATCAAAGAAAACGAATAATTCCGAAAAACGATAGGTTCAGAGGGGACGAAGCAAAATGCGACTGGTTTTGCAAGCATAGCGTTTGGATATCCAAACGCACTTTGGGGAGAACCCCAATCCCCCATATCGAGCCGTAAACAGACGAAAGGAGAACGAAGAAATGTTAGGATTTATACTTGGCACAATGACCGGAGGGGCAATGGGCGTGTTTGCAATGTGTTTACTGATCTCAGGAAAACGGGAGGATGAGGCACTGGAGCGGTGCCGGATGAAACCAAAGGAGATCATTGACCACGGCGTGTGCATCTGTTTTGTAAACAGTCAGGGACAGGAACTGTTCCGGCTTTCAGACGGGGAGAGCCTTGTGCAGAATGCCCCAAATGGAGAGCGGAACGTATCCACCTGCCATTATCTGGATGCAGAATCTGCCATGATCGATGGGAAGAAATGGAACCTTCTGGAATTTGCGAAAGAGATGGAGAAAAGAGGAATCATGCTTGCCCCGATGGAACTGTGCCGGGTACCGGAAAGGGGGTGAGGCCTATATGAAGAAAAAGATTATTGCTGCAGCCGTAGCCATTGGCGTGCTGACAGGATTCCTGATCTGGAAAAACCGTGAAATGTAAGGAAACGATCAATAACCCGTTGGAAAGCAGGTGAAGAGATGAGAAAAAGAAACCATGTGATACCAGTCCGCCTCAATACAAAGGAGCTGCGTTTTCTGGAAGAGCAGGTAGAAAAAAGCGGCCTGTCCCGTGAGGAATACATCCGTTCCATTGTCATGGGCGGCGAAGTCCGGGCAAGACCCTGTGAACATCATACCGAACTTTTAAGGAAAGTATCCGGTCTGTGCAACAATGCCAATCAGCTTGCCCATGTAGCCAATGGATGTGGGATGGCAGGGGAAGAGAATATTCGGGAAATGCTCCGCATGACGAAAGAGACATGGAGGCTGGTCAAAGAGGAATGGTAGCCGATGGCATACACCAGTATCATCCCGGTCAGCCGTCTGGACAATTCCATTACTTACATTCGAAACAAGGATAAGACCACAAAGAAAGGACAAAGTGCCGGCTCTCTGGAAGAAGCTATTCAATATGCAATGAACCGGGACAAGACGGAGCGTTCCATTTTTGAGAATGCCATTGGCTGTGTCTGTGAGACTGCTTATCAAGATATGGTAGATACAAAGAAACGATACAACAAGATGGACGGGGTGCAGGGCTTCCATCTGGTGCAGAGCTTTGCCAAAGGGGAAGTCACCCCGGAACTTGCCCACCAGATTGGCATGGAGCTGGCAGAAAGACTCCTTCAGGGAAAATATGAAGCTGTCATCACCACTCATTTGAACACGGAGCATTACCACAACCATATCGTGTTTAATTCCGTGAGCATGGAAGATGGGAAAAAGTACCATAGTAACAGCAGGAGCTACTACGAGGATGTGCGGAAAACTTCGGATGCCTTATGCCTGAAATACGGCTTATCAGTTATCGAACCGAAAAATGGCAAAGGGAAATCTTATGCCCAGTGGATGGCAGAACAGGACGGAAAGCCAACCTGGAGAACCTCGATCCGTCTGGATATCCGTGATGCGGTGGCAGAAAGCTTCACATGGAAACAATTTCTGGACCAGATGAAGCAGAGAGGATATCAGTGGAAGCTGAATCGGAAGTACATCGCATTGAAAGCACCGGGGATGGAACGGTATATCCGTCTGCGGAGCCTTGGGAAGAATTACTCAGAAGAGAGCATCCGGCAGTGGATCTTACAGCCCAAGAGCAGGACAACTGCTGGAAAAGAAGGAGCTTCCCAGCCCCCGAAAAAGAAGTTAAAAGGGATACAGGCCCTGTACTATTCCTATTTGTATCAGATGGGTGTTCTAAAGCAGAAGCCGAAAAGAATCTCCCCGGTGCTCCGGGCAGATATCCGAAAACTGGATGCCAGGATCGAGCAGATGGAATTTCTTCAGAAGTATCAGATTACCACCCGTGAAGAACTGATGGCATACCGAACCCCGTTGGAAGAACAGGTGCAGGCACTCACAAAAGAACGGAAGCGGCTCTACCGGAGCGAACCGGACAGTGTTAGGATCGGTCAGATCACCGAAAAACTGAGGCCGCTTCGGAAGGATATCCGTCTTTGCATCCGGATCGAACAGCAGTCCAAAGAGATGGAAGAAAAGATGTGTCTGGCAGAGCAGATCCAGAGACAGGCAGAACAGACGGAGAAAAACAGACAACCGAGAACAGAAAGCAGGTGAACAGTATGAATTATGGAGGCGATGCGGCGGATCAGATCGTCCGGTATTCCTTGGACGGCGTGGACCACGGGCTCAGACTTTCGGGTACGCTGGCAAAGCATCTGGCGGTATTTGTTGCCGCCGTATTAAAAGACCAGAAGAAAACGAGGGGCAGAACCCGGATGGTGCGGATGTTAAAGGAGAACAAGCCATTGAAGTTCTTTACTGTGCCGTCTGACCGCTTGCGTGAATTCTGCGGTGAGGGCAGGAAGCGAGGGTTGCTCTATGTGATTATCCGTGATAAAAAGAACCCGGAGATGAGCGAGGTCATGGTCTTTGCGGATGACGCAGCCAAGGTCAACCGGGTTATGGATAAGATGAACCTTGATTTTGTAAGAAGTGAAGTCGGGGAAGCTGTCCATGAGGTAACCGCTGGAATGGAAGCACCGGAAACCGAAACAGTACAGAAAATCGTACAGATGCCAGAGGGCGAGGTGCAGTTTGAGATCAGCGATCTGGACGAAGCATTCCAGGTCGGTGACATGGATTTTTCTCGAGGAGAGAAGAATCAGAATCATCCTGAAAAGGAGTCTTCCGAACCGGAAAATTTTATCCCGGTGCAGGAAGAGGGGGAAGAGAATCTGTCCGGCTCTTCCTTGCACAGCAGAAATATTTCTACCGGGCAGGAAAACGGGACTAAAGGGACAAAACAGAGGGAACAGGAACGTCCCAGTGTCCGCCGGGAGCTGGAGAACATCAAACGGGAGAACGCAGCGGAATCACAGAAACGGAGCCGGGAAAAGAACCGTGGACCAAAGAAAACGCAGAAGAAAGCGAGAAATAAACGAAAGGTGAAAGCGAGGTAGAAGATGGACCTGACAAAATTTTTAGGGCAGGACACGCAGGAACCGTCCGCCCAGCGGTTATCGAAAGAAGAATATGCCGCACAGAAAAAGCAGGAGAGGGAAGAAATCTGGGGTATGATCGATGGAAAGGCACAGGAGGTCTTCCAGAATGGGGACTCCTTAAAAGGATTCCTTGATTTTATGGGACAGTGCAAGCCGCAGAGGACAGACAACCTGTTCCTGCTTTATGCACAGAATCCGGAGATCCGGCAGGTCAAGACCTTTGAAAAATGGAAGGAAGAAGGCAAGGTAGTCAAGACCGGAAGCAAGGGATACAACTTCATTGTCGGACAGGAATATGAAAAGGACGGTGTCATCCAGCAGGGGTACTCCATCCAGAAAGCCTATGACATCAGCCAGATCCGTACCAAGCAGCCGGAAGAGGCAGAGCCAAAGCCGATGGACCAGCTGATGGAAGCACTGCTGACCGACAGCGAGGTACGGATTCAAATCGCAGACAATCTGCCGGATAAGGTACAGGCACAGTACATCCCGAACAAGCGGACGATCTATGTCCGAAATGGCATGAGCGAAAATGCAACGTTCCATTCCATCAGCCGGGAGCTGGCTTGTGCATCCCTTGACCATCACGATGGAAGCTACAGCCGGGCAGGGGTATCGGCACAGGCCTATTGTGCGGCGTATGTGACAGCACAGAAATACGGCGTGGATGTCTCCGGTTTTTCTTTTGACAAGGTATGCCAGATGCAGGCATTCGGACAGAAAGATCCGAAAGAACTCCGCTCCTTTATCCAGGATGTAAAGAGTGCAGCCTATTCCATTGGCAAGCAGGTAGACCGCAACCTTGGCAAAAGCGAGCAGGAATTTATGACCGATGAATTTGCCATCCCGGAGGAAAAAACGGAGAAACCTGCCAAGAGTAAAAAGTCCCCAGAACGCTGATAAAAAGGGGCTTTTCCGGCTCTTTTGCAGTAGCTTTCCGGGAGGAAGTGTGGTATGTTGTGGTTGAGAAAAAAGAGGAAAAAAGGAGGCTCGCCTATGACAAGAATGCGATATGTAAAGATGGACCGGATCATGAACCACATGCTGATCCATGCACTCCGGGAAGTGTTCCGGCAGGAAAAAAAACAGGGGCTTCCGGTGGATACCACACGGGATCTGGTTCTGAAGCTGGCAGAGCAGGAAGAGGGAAAGCTCTACCTGACAGAAGCCGAACACAGCAAATCCGTGGAAGCCTTAAACCAGCTCCGGGACACATACCTGAAAAACGGACGCTATTCCGATGGGATCGACAGCGTCCTGTTAAAGATCATGAAATCCAGATACCGCCCATACCGTGGAAGGGGAAGATAAAGAAAGGATGTGGTACAAATATACAGAAATATGACACAAGAAAGAATAGAAGCCATGCGGAGAAGATATCCGCCGGGAACCGAGGTCACGCTTAATAGCATGGAGGGGGAGAGCCACATGCCACCCGGCTTAAAAGGTAAGGTGGATATGGTAGACGATGCAGGGCAGATCCACGTAAACTGGGAGAATGGAAGCAGCCTTGCCCTCGTTCCGGGAGTGGACAGCTTCCACATTACGGACCTGCCAAGAGCAGAGAGGCCCAAACAGCAGCCATCCCGGTAACAAACAGCCGGAAGTCAGACTGGGTGATTTGGCTTGCCGGACTGCCTGTCATCTGGTTGGTAGCAATCCTGCTTGCGGATGCCATCCAGCCGGGCAGGAATCTTTTCGAGCTGATGGAGGTTCTCACAGAAAAGCTGAACCATCCCTTCCAGTTTCATTATACGGAATATACCATCAAGTCGATGCTGGTCTGCACGTTACTTTACGCAGCCGGGATCGGTATTTTTTATTCCAGTCAGAAGAACTACCGCAGAGGGGAAGAACATGGCTCTGCCAGATGGGGCGATGCCCGGCAGATCTGTAGAGACTGTAAATAATTCTGTGTAAACTCCAAAAAAGAGTTCTATATCCTCTTGGATTGATGTTAAAATAAATATCAATTCAGGAGGATTTTTTTATGGCACGAAGAAGAAAAATGGACCCAGAACGTAAAGCATTTATCAGTAGTTTATTGGAGCACTATCAGCCGAAAGATGCTCAAGATATTCAGGAAATGTTGAAAGATTTATTGGGAGACACTTTACAAAGTATGTTGGAAGCGGAAATGGATGAGCATCTTGGTTACTCTAAGTATGACTACCAAAACAAAGAAACAGATGACAGCAGAAATGGATATAGTCCCAAAACAGTAACATCAACTATGGGAACAATAAATTTAGAGATTCCCAGAGATCGTCAAAGTACGTTTCAGCCAGAGATTGTAAAAAAGAACCAGACCGATATCTCAAATATCGAAGACCAAGTTTTGTCTATGTATGCAAAAGGAATGACAACGAGGGATATTTCTTCCCATTTGAGAGATGTTTACGGTGTAGAAGCATCCGCAGAAATGATTTCACACATGACAGACAGAATTCTGCCGATTGCAAAAGAATGGCAAAACCGTCCATTAGAACGGAAGTATGCGATTGTATTTATGGATGCCGTTCATTTTCATGTTCGAGAAGACAATCGTACGGTAAAAAAAGCCGTATATGTTGCGATTGGTGTAAAATTAAACGGAAAACGAGAAGTTCTTGGTATGTGGATTGGTGGAAATGAAAGTGCAAAGTACTGGCTTTCTGTACTTAACGAGATTAAGAATAGAGGAGTAGAAGACATTATGATTGTATCGGTTGATGGTTTGACCGGTTTTGGAGATGCAATTCAAGCTGTTTTTCCGCAGGCAGAAATTCAAAGATGCATAGTCCATCAAATCCGATACTCTACAAAATTTATCTCTTATAAAGATGTAAGACCTTTTATGACCGACTTAAAACTGGTGTATAAAGCAGATACGGAAGATTTAGCGCTTGTAGCACTAGACGATTTAGAAGAAAAATGGGGAAAGAAATATCCGGCATCCATAGCATCCTGGAGAAATAACTGGCCTCAGTTGTCAACCTATTTCAAATATCCTTGTGAAATCAGAAAGTTGATTTATACTACAAATTCGATTGAAAATTTCAATCGACAGTTACGAAAGGTGACAAAATCAAAAACCATTTTTCCGACAGATGATGCACTGTTTAAGATGCTGTATCTTGCTATGACAGATGCGACTAAAAAATGGACTGGAAAATCATGCGATTGGGGCCTTACCCTTGATCAGTTATGTATCTATTTTGGAGATAGAATCCAGCCGATAGACATTGAATAAGCACAAATACAGAAACCTGTAAAGGGAAAAATACACCCAATTTTATTGGGTGCCCTTGACATGTCTCTGTATTCATGCTAATAAATAGACAAGAGCTGAATAGCAAATGCTGCCATTCAGCCCAGTCACATAATAAATTTAATATCTTAAATCAATGATTTTTTCATCAATTCAAGAGGTTTACACAAAATAATTTACACTACCGATCTGTAAGAAATATAGCCAGAAGCCGTACTCCCAGAACATCCTGCTGACACAGAACTTCCGCATTAGCCTTGACACCCACAAGCACCGCAGATGTCTCAACATTCTCGTAGTGGGAGGCTCCGGTGCAGGAAAATCCAGAGGCTTTGCCCTGCCAAACATCATGCAGTGCTGCTGTTCGATGGTCATCACCGATCCGAAAGCCGAGCTGCTCCGAAAGACAGGCGGTCTGCTGGAAAAGAAAGGATATGAGGTGCGTGTCTTTGACCTCATCAATCCCGACACATCTTTTTGCTACAATCCATTCGAGTATGTCCACGATGACAAAGACGTGCTCCGTCTTATTTCCAATCTGATACAAAACACCACACCCAAAGGTTCCCAGTCCTCTGATCCCTTCTGGGAGAAGAGCGAAACCGCACTGCTTCAGGCACTGATGCTGTATCTGCTCCACGAAGCTCCGCCGGAAGAACAGAACTTCGCCATGATCATGGAGATGTTAGGCTCGGCACAGGTAAAAGAAGAGGACGAGGACTACGAGTCCCCTCTGGACATTTTGTTTGACCGTCTGGAGATGCGGGACCCGGACAGCATTGCCGTCAAGCAGTATCACATTTACAAGCAGGCGGCAGGAAAGACCGCCAAGTCCATCCTGATCAGTGTAGGTGTCCGGCTGGCAGCCTTCAATCTGCCGCAGATCGCCAAGCTGACCAATACTGATGAACTGGATCTTTCCAGCATGGGAGAAAGAAAAGTTGCCCTTTTCTGCTGTATCCCGGATGCAGACACCTCTTTGAATTATCTGGTAGGCATGATCTACAGCCAGCTTTTCCAGACGATTTATTATATGGCAGACCGTGTGCATGGCGGTGCCCTCCCGGTTCCGGTCAACTGCATCATGGATGAGTTTCCAAACGTATCCCTGCCAAATGAGTTTGAGAAGATCCTGGCAACCTGCCGATCCCGTTCCATTTACTGCAGCATCATCATCCAGAACATGAGCCAGCTAAAGGCTCTGTTCAAGGACTCCTGGGAAAGTCTGGTGGGCAATTGCGATGAGTTTTTATACCTGGGCGGCAACGAAAAAGAGACACACAAATATGTATCAGAATTACTGGGGAAAGAAACCATAGACACCAATACCTACGGGCAGACCAAAGGAAAATCCGGCAGCTACTCCACCAACTTCCAGCAGAGCGGAAGGGAGCTGTTACAGCCGGATGAAGTCCGTATGCTGGACAACCAGAATGCCCTTCTGTTTATCCGTGGGGAGCGGCCCATACTGGATGCCAAGTATGACCTGATGAAGCATCCCAACATCCGGTATACCGAGGACGGCGGTGCCGGACCGTTCAACTATGCGAAAGCACCGCTGGCGCATGACGATTTTATGTTTGATGAAACAAGATATGACGATTACGAACTGCTTCTGGATGAGGACATCATCGGGGAGCTTTTTTGATGGGAGGAATGCCAATGAATTTACTGAAAAATAAGAAACACACAGAAACCAGGAAAGAGACCGCACCGCTGAAGATGAAGAGAGGGCAGAAGAAACTGTTTGCTCTGTATGCAGTCATGGTACTGTCGATCTGCATTGGGGCGACCTGCGTTTATGCCGCAGGCGATCCGCTGACCGTAGTCAATAACCTGTCCACGTTTATCTTTTCCCTAATCCGTGCCATTGGCCTGATCCTGCTGGGATTTGGTATCGTGCAGGTCGGCCTGTCCTTAAAGAGCCACGATCCGAGCCAGAGGGCAAACGGATTTCTGACACTGGCAGGCGGTATCATCATTACTTTTGCAAAAGAGATCCTGGACCTGATCATGGGATAGGAGAAGAGACCAGAAGGGGAGCCATGCGAAATGCCGGCTCCCTGCTCACTTTTGCAGGATGGGAGGTGAAACTGTTTGAGTGATAACTGGATCGTACAGAATCTAAATTCTGCCTTGCAGACCTGGAGCGACAAGCTGGCTGAGATCTGGACACTGCTGACGCAAAGCCCGGAGAATTTCAAGGGCGGGGCGATCTGGAGCGTGATGACGAACATCAACGGTGGACTGAAAGCCATCGGGTACGGCCTGCTGGTTCTGTTCTTTGCGGCGGGGCTTGTGAAAACCTGTGGGAGCTTCACGGATATGAAAAAGCCGGAACATGTAGTGAAAGCCTTTATCCGTTTTGCACTGGCACAGGGAGCCGTCATGTCCGGCATGGAGCTTTTGACCGCGATCTTTTCCATTGTGCAGGGCATCGTAACAAATATCATGTCCCACTCCGGGATGGCGGGTGGAACTGTAACGGAGCTGCCCTCGGAGATCGTGGACAAGATCGAAGCGGTGGGGATGCTGGAATCTATCCCTTTGTGGATCGTAACTTTATTAGGAAGCCTGCTGATTACGGTATTGTCATTTGTCATGATTCTGACTGTATACGGGAGAATGTTTAAGCTGTATATGTACACAGCCATCGCACCGATTCCATTGGCAACCTTTGCCGGGGAGCCAACCCAGTCTGTAGGAAAGAACTTTATCCGTTCCTACGCCGGGGTATGTCTGGAAGGAGCCATCATCGCACTGGCCTGCATCATCTTTTCGGTGTTTGCATCAAGTCCGCCGGCCATCGGGGACACCAGCCTGTCCGCCGTGACCATTGTCTGGAATTACGTCGGGGAACTGGTATTTAACCTGCTGGTACTGGTCGGGGCAGTCAAGGCATCCGACCGTATCGTAAAAGAAATCATGGGATTATAGGAGGCGAAAAAAATGGAAGAACCAAAGACACTGAGCTACGACTGGCAGTATGGCCGGGAGGAATTATTTCTCAGGGTAGACAGTTACATGAGCGATGACAATCTCTATATCGGGCTTTACCATATGGAAGATGGATACCCGGAAAGCTTTGCAGACCTTACGGTAAACCTGCCTTTTGCTCCGCTGGGCGGTATCAATGAAGCCTATATCGACCACAATTTCAGCAAAGAAAAGCTTCGTTTTATAAAGCAGCATAAGCTGGGAACGATACAGCCGGATACCGCATCCTCCGGTTACTGCATCTTCCAGAGGGTTGCATTCGACCTGAAAAAACTGGCAGAGCTTGATCCGGAAGGAACAAAAAGATTTATGGAAAGAAATGGCATCCGGCAAAGGGATGTACCAAAACAGAAACAAAAGAAAAAACAGAGATTACAAAGAGAAAGGTAGAAAACAACATGGAAGTGAAAATGAATAAAGAAATCCGAGACTATCAGGAGTCAATGTTCTGGGGCTTAAGCTTCCGGCAGTGCTTATTTTCGGTACTGGCGATCCTGGCAGCCCTTGGAATCTATTTTGTCACCCGGAAATATGCCGGGGAACAGGTAACCGGATGGCTGTGCATCCTTGGGGCGGCTCCCTTTGCAGCCTGCGGCTTTTTTCGTTACCACGGCATGACGGCAGAACAGTTTGCATGGGTAGTCATTAAATCCGAACTGCTGTACCCGAAGCGGCTGGTATTTAAGTCGGAGAACCTGTACTTTTCCTGCATGGAAGAGAGCCTGCGGCTGGGTGAGAAAATGATGGGAAACGGAGCGGAACTTCTGGAAAAGAAGCGGACGAAACAGAAGAAACCAAAGAAGCGAAGAGGAAGGGGTGATGCCTTTGATTAAAACCCTGAGTCAGACACTGAAACAGGACAAGGAAAAATTTAAAGTACCGAAGTCTGTCCAGCAGGCCATCCCGATTCGCAAGATCTGGCCAGATGGTATTTTTCAGGTGGAGAGCAAGTATTCTAGGACATTCCGGTTTACGGATATCAACTATTCCATTGCCGGTAAAGCGGACAAGACGGAAATGTTCCTGGACTACTCTGAACTTTTAAATGCACTGGATTCTGGCTGTACGGCGAAGATCACCCTGAACAATCGTAAGATCAACAAGGAAGAGTTTGAGCAGTCCCTGCTGATCCCGATGAAAGGGGACGGTCTGGACGAGTACCGGAAAGAGTACAATGACATGCTCCTTTCCAAGATCTCCGGTACCAACAACAGTATCTACCAGGAACGCTATCTGACCATCAGCGTCCACAAGAAAAACATCGATGAAGCCAGAACCTATTTCGCACGTGTGGGAACGGACATCATCACCCATCTGGCCAAGCTGTCCTCTATTGGGGAAGAGCTGGATGCAGAGCAGAGGCTACAGATCTTCCGGGACTTTTTCAAGGCAGACGTTCCACAGAGTTTTCCATTTGACATGAAAGCCTTTGCGAAAAAAGGACACAGCTTCAAAGACTGGATCTGCCCGGACACGATGGAATTCCATAACGACCATTTCAAGCTGGGCGAGCAGTACGGCAGAGTCCTTTTTATGGAAGATTACGCCAGCTATGTAAAGGATGAGATGATCTCCGAACTGTGCAGCCTTGGCAGGAACTTGATGCTGTCCATTGATATCATCCCCGTACCGACAGACGAAGCGGTGCGTGAGATCCAGAACCGACTGCTGGGCGTGGAGACAAACGTCACCAACTGGCAGAGACGCCAGAATGCCAACAATAACTTTTCAGCCGTAGTTCCCTATGACATGGAGCTGCAGAGAAAAGAGACCAAGGAAATGCTGGACGATCTGACCACCAGGGATCAGAGGATGATGTTCGGCATCCTGACAATGGTACATATGGCAGACAGCAAGAAACAACTGGACTCCGATACGGAAACCCTGTATTCCATTGCGAGAAAACACCTCTGCCAGATGGCAACTTTGAAGTGGCAACAGGTCGATGGACTGAATACCGTCCTGCCGTATGGCCTGCGGAAAATCGATGCAGTGCGTACCCTTACTACAGAATCCACCGCCGTCCTGATCCCGTTCCATACGCAGGAAATCATGCAGCCGGGAGGCATCTATTATGGGCAGAATGCCGTCAGCAAAAATATGCTGGTGGCAGACCGAAGGAAGCTGTTAAACGGAAATTCGTTCCGACTGGGTGTCAGCGGCTCCGGCAAGAGCTTCTCGGCAAAAGAGGAGATCGTAGACCTTGCCCTTTCCACGGAAGATGACATCCTTATCCTCGATCCAGAGTCCGAGTTTGCTTCTCTGGTGGAAGCCTTAAACGGAGAGGTCATCCGGATCTCGGCAACTTCTGATACCCATTTGAATGCACTGGACATGGACTCCGCCTATGGCAATGAACGCAATCCTCTGATTGAAAAGTCAGAATTTATCCTGTCTCTCTTTGAGCAGCTCGTAGGAGCCGGAAACCTTTCGGCAAAGGAGAAATCCATTCTCGACCGTTGCACGGCAGATGTGTACCGGGATTATATGAGGGGCGGATACCAGGGGCAGGTGCCGACCTTGAAGGACCTGTACCGACAGCTCATGCTCCAGCCGGAGGAAGAGGCCAGAGGGCTGGCATTGTCTTCGGAGCTGTTTATCAACGGAAGCCTGAACACTTTTGCCCAGGAAACTAATGTCAATACGAAGAGCCGTATCATCGACTATGATATCCGGGAGCTGGGCGAACAACTGATGCCCCTTGGAATGCTGGTCACACTGGATTCCATTTTTAACCGTGTGATCCAGAACTGGAAGAAGGGGAAAACGACAT
Source organism: Blautia stercoris (assembly GCF_054657695.1). Taxonomy (NCBI): domain Bacteria; kingdom Bacillati; phylum Bacillota; class Clostridia; order Lachnospirales; family Lachnospiraceae; genus Blautia; species Blautia stercoris. The sequence goes on along the minus strand of NZ_BAAHYF010000001.1, from coordinate 234,712 downwards.
GGATTTTTGCGGATGAGTTTTATCTGCTGTTTCGCTACGAATACAGTGCGGACTTTTTCTACCGCCTGTACAAGCGTATCCGTAAGTATTCCGGATTTGTGACCGGCCTTACCCAGAACGTAGAGGAACTTCTAAAATCCGATACCGCCCGCCTGATGCTGGCGAACAGTGAGTTTCTGATCCTTTTGAATCAGGCCACTACCGACCGGGATGAGCTTGCGGCACTTCTGAACATTTCGGATAACCAGTTATCCTACATCACCAATGTAGGTGCCGGCCACGGACTGATCCGCTGCTCCGGAAATCTGGTGCCGTTTGAAAACTCGTTTCCAAGAAATACGAAGCTGTACCGTCTGATGACGACCAAGCCGGGCGAAGCGTAAGAGCAGTACAGATCGGGACTGGAGGTGAGAGATGAAGGATATCAAAACCAAAGAAGTCACAACAAAACCAAAGGTCAAAAATCCTGCCTCCAGAATCCCCAAAGAGCTGATGCGGACGGCCATACTGGAGAGCAAGGAAAAATCCCAGACCATCGCAAATGCCAGGGACAATGATATGGGGGAACAGTCCCCATCGGAATATGCCAGTGGGAAAGTCACATCCGCAGAAGAGTGGGCTGCCAGAAAGACTGGCAGAACCGTTACCAGAGCCGGAAAGATAGCAGCGCAGGCTTCCTACGAGAAGATTAAAACGAGAGTCGGGAGCAAAAAAGAAACCGGGAAAGAAGCTGCAAGAGAAACAGAAGGCACACAGGGCACTGATACGGCCAGCCGGGAAGCACCGAAGCAGAAGAGCTGGGAACAGGCGGCATCCCATGTGAAGGTCAAAGAACGGGAAAATCAGGAAGTCCAGATCCAGAAAGCTCAGCGGCAAAAGGCAATTTCAGATGCCGTCAAGACGAAAGAACAGAAGATCCGGGCAGCCAGGGAGACACCGAGAATCCAGAATGGGCAGGAGATTCCAGAAACGAAGCAGTTCTCCATCCGGGAACAGAGCCGGAAAAAAGCAGCCGCAGATACCGCAAGGCAGAATGCCATTTGCCAGAAACAGCCGGAAATCATCTGGATCAGGGAGAAGCCAAGGATGCAGCTGGAGCCGAAAATCATGCGGAATCGTAACATCAAGACGGCTCCCCAGTCTGCGAAGATCAGCGTCCAGCCAGAGCATAAGCTCCGGGCGGCCAGTTCCAACGCCTTGACAGTCCGAATTCAGAAGCAGATGGAACGAAGGGCAGCGAAACAGGCGGCGAAGAAAGCAGCCTTGCAGACTTCCGATGGAGTCCGCCGGATACAGAAAACGGCAAGGGCAGGGGAGAATACCTTCAAGGTAGCCAAAGCCGCCGTGGAAGCGGCAGCAAAAACCGTGCAGTCCATGATGGCTGCACTGGGAGCCGCCGGAGCAGTGATCGTTCTTCTATTGGTTATCATAGTCGGAATCATAGGAGGTGCGGCATTCTCTGGAAGCTCAGAGAGCAGCGAAGCACTCAGTCAGGAAGTCCTTTCCTACACATCAACCATCCAGAAATATGCCAATCAATATGGAATCCCTGAATACGTCTCGGTGATACAGGCGATTATGATGCAGGAATCCGGCGGCCGGGGGACCGATCCCATGCAGAGCAGTGAGTGTCCATACAACACCCGGTATTCCAACAGCCCGAATGCCATCCCGGATGCCGACTATTCCATACAGGTGGGAATCCAGTATTATGCGGACTGCCTGAAGGAAGCCGGATGCACCAGCCCACAGGATATGGATAAGCTGAAGCTGTCCCTGCAAGGGTATAACTACGGAAACGGGTACATAACGTGGGCGATTCAGAAATATGGCGGCTACAGTGCAGAAAATGCCCTGCAGTTTTCCAATGAGCAGGCTGCTTCGCATGGCTGGAGTGCCTATGGTGATCCAGAATACGTCCCTCACGTTCTGCGGTATTATTCCAGCGGTGGATTGTTTGCCGGCCTGTTTGGAGGCAACGGCCAGATCGTATCCGTGGCACTAACTCAGCTTGGAAATCAGGGAGGCCAGAAGTTCTGGTCGTGGTATGGATTTGACAGCCATGTAGCGTGGTGTGCCTGCTTTGCCAGCTGGTGTGGGAATCAGGCAGGTCTGATCGAAAGCGGCAAGATGCCGAAGTTCTCCCTGTGTGATGACGGAATCGCATGGTTCCAGAGCAAGGGAAAATGGAAGAGCCGGGGATACTCGCCAGCACCCGGAACACTGATCTTTTTTGACTGGAACGGAGATGGAACCTCAGACCATGTGGGAATCGTAGAGAAAACTGAGGGAAGTACCGTGTACACGGTAGAGGGAAACTCCAGCGATGCCGTGAACCAGAGAAGCTATAACATTAATAGTGGAACGATCATGGGATATGGTATAATTTGAAAATTGAAATAAAATATAAGTTACAACCTATGAAGAGAAATATGAAGAGAAATTTGATATGTATAAGTTGACTTTTTTATTTGATTGAAATTTTAATTTTATATGAAATGAAAAGAACCAGTGAGAGAATCGTTAAATTTCACTCACTGGCTCAATTCGTTTCAAATTTCTCGGACAACTCTGTCAGTTCTTTATTCTTTCGGGCTTCCCGTATTTTCTGCACCAAAGCAGTTAAATCATCAATCGGCATAATCATTCGCCTTAAAAATATTGTATCGTTCCGGTTTATGCAAGGAAATAACTTTACTATGCTGGTCAAACGGAACGATTATACTTATATAGCAGAGGGGGATGGAAGATGTTGATATATCAGGTAAATAGGGAAAGGAGTGTAGTGGATTACTCTGTACGGTAAATTGACTTTGGAAAACAAGTATTATATACTTTGGTTAGTTTTTGATAACTTCATCATAGTCTTAGTAATCTGGGAGATGATTTAATAAAAGAGCGAAATGAAATCAATCATGCATTGTTCAGCACAGGGCACATATTCTTGAAAAGTAATAATGGGATAAAATATCAAATTGAATGCGATATGTCCAATGGAACTATGCAATGTGTTCATTTATTTCCTGGAATAGATTTAGCATATACATCCTTTCAGCCGTTTTCTTGTTTTTCAAGAAACAAAGCAATGCCTCATATTTTAGAAATTTCATCTTGTAGCGCAGGAAGGTATGAATGTGAATATAAGCGAGATTTGAGTGAAGATTTAAAAGAAGATGACTTGCATGAGTGATACCGAGAGAGTATTATACTTCCGGAGGGAAAAATAATGAAGACTGTAATTTGCGATGATGAAAAAAGCACATGTTCCGAGCTAGAAGAGATTATACTGAAATATGCGAAAGAGAAGAGCGTTTCACTTGTGACAGAAGTTTTTTATTCTGGAGATACTTTGTTGGATTATTTGAAAAGAGAGAAAATAAACATTCTTTTTCTGGATATAGAATTGCCAGGGAAAGATGGAGTTATGGTAGGCAAATATATAAGAGAGGTTCTTGAAGAAGAGAATATATTTTTGATATATATATCTTCAAAGGAAAATTATGCATTACAGCTTTTTCAAAATCGACCATTTGATTTTTTGGTAAAGCCAATAGAACCGGCGAAGATATATCATGTTTTGGATAATATTTATCGTATATCGGAAAAAAATAGTGTGGGATTTGAGTTCCAAACTCAAAATAGTACATATCGCATTTCGTATAAAGATATTTTGTATTTTCAAAGTACTGGACGAAAAATTAATATTGTAATGAAAAAAGAGATCAGAACATTTTATGGAAAATTGAATGAGGTTGAAAAACGAATTCCAGAAAATGTTTTTTTAAGAATACATAAATCGTATTTAGTAAATAAAAATTATGTAAAGGAATTTACATACGAGTGGGTAAAAATGCTGAATGGAGATGTACTAAATATAAGTAAAATTAATCGTGCAGATGTACGAAGAAAGATTTTGGAGAGTGCTGCAGATGAGTTTAAAAATATTTAATGATATTATAGCGTTACTGGCAAATGCATTACGTTTTTACGCATTGAAGTATTTTGTTGGTATTTTTGTGCAAAAAGAAGAGAGTAGATGGAAGCATGTCTCTATTTTATATATTATAGGCTGGGCATGGACAAGTGCGATAAGCTTGCTATTTTCCTCTCCGGCTATGAATATTTTGTCAAACATTACAAGTCTTTTTTTGATTTTTTTTCCATACCGCATAAAGAAAACAGAGAAATGTTTGGCTGTATTTATTATATATGTGATTAATGCTTTGGTTGACAGCATTGTCATTTTATCTTTAACAAAATATACGATGGGACAGCCGGTGAATCAGGTATATGAATGTATCACTAGCTTTGCTTTATTATTTATTTCAATTATTATCCAGAGGACAACAGAACCCGAAAAAGAAATTACATTACCGGCATTAAATATGGCTGCACTTTTAATGGTTCCTGTTGTCAGTATTGTATATATATATTATCTGATTATTGTTGCGCATGAAATAAAAGAAATTGTTATTTTTGCAGCACTGGCACTTCTTTTTATTAATATTCTCATTTTTTATCTGTATCATTCACTCCTTAAATTTTATTCTGCCCGTATGAATGAGCAGGTGTTTAAACAGATGTTAGAAGTTTATTCTTATCAATTAGATATAGCCAGAGAATCGGAAGAACGGGTGAAAGCATTGAGGCATGATATAAAACATCATATCATTGAGTTGTCTGCAATGGCTAAAAAAAATAATAATGACGACATGATAAAATATTTAAGCGGCATGAAGGATTTTATGCTAAATCCAAAAGAATATTCAACTACAGGTAACCAGGAAATAGACGGAGTATTAAATTATATGCTGCAGAAAGCAAACAAGACGCTGAATCAAGTAGATGTTCAAATAAATATTCCGGAAGATCTATATTTTAATAATTTTAATATTTGCGTGATTTTGGGAAATCTGGTAGATAATGCGGTAAGAGAGGCCAGTAAATCGAAGGAAAAGTTACTAACTATAAAAATGCAAATAAAACAAGAGGTGTTATTAATCTTTATAGAAAACAGCTATTCAGGAAAAATCCTTGAAAAGAGAAATGGACTGCAGACAACTCAGCCAGAACTTGCAATACATGGTATTGGATTAGAAAATGTAAAAAAGGTGGTCATTGACAATGGAGGAGAAATAAAAATAGATTATACATCTAATAGATTCTGTGTTCAGGTTCTTTTATATATGTCGCGGATTAAAAACTAAGAGACTCGTTAGGGGTCTCTTTTTTACTTGAAAGAAAAGTCTAATTTTGACAAAATCGTGGGCGAATTTTGACAATCGAATAAATAATCAATAATTGTATGCTACAATTCAATCACTTCAAAGGAAGGTGCAAGCCAATGGATAGGGAATACACATACTGTATCCCTTAGCTGAATTATAGGAGAAAAAATATGATGAAAAAAATAAGAGGTTTTAGTCTGATATTATGTGCATGTTCGGTTTTGGCTGGATGTAACAAGAGTGCTGTAGATGTCAAAGAAAAAGCAGGGGAAGAAATAGTTTCAATGGAAGAAGCAGAATATAGTTTCCCGGAGAAGTATGAAAAAACCTCTGATTCAGGGAAGGTAAAATTTAATTGTGAGTTGGAAGTGCCGGAAAATATAAAAGGACAAGCCATAAGCACAGTTGATGTAAAGGGACTGTATAGATGTGACAGAGAAAAAGCATGGACTATATTCGGTGAAGGAAAAGAAATAATTGAAAAACCAGAAACTCCGGTAGATGAAGGGAGGGCACCAGAAGACTATTATCTATTTGCAAATGATGAAAGTCTTGATATAAATGAAGGAATTACTTACGGAAGCAGTAATTCCAAATATTATTCATATATCGGTGTAACTAATCCAGACAATCGAGCTGTATTTGAAGAAACGGAAGTTTCTTTTAAAAGCGGCGAAGAATGTATTACAGAATTAAAAAAAATAATAGATGAATTGGGATACCATTCAGAAGACCTTATATTTGCCTGTTACCCCTTGAATTTTCAGACAATGAAAAAACTGGAAGAACAATATTTACAGGAAGGTTATTTGGCAGAAGAAAAAAGAAAGGAAAGTTGGAGTCAGGAAGATGACGCATATTTTATTTACGGGTATCAAAAATATGAAGATATTCCCATTTTTCATGAAATGATGAGTATTGCCAGAGTTATGGCATATGATACTCCGGATAATGCCCCGATTCAGGCAATATATTCTACCCGGGGAATAGAAAAGCTGGACATCAGCGGCGTTTATGAATTTGAAAAGGGAAAACAACAAGTTACGCTGAAGCCTTTCGAGGATATTGCTGCTGTGGTTGAGGAAAAATTTGAGAACATTTTGAATGATGCTGATTATGAAGTAACAAGAGCAAAATTCTATGAGAGGGTATATCTGGATGAGAAACAAAAATATAAGGCAGATCCTATCTGGTATTTTGAAGTAGTCGAAAATAATATAAGTAAATCTGTAACCTTAATTAATGCGGAAACAGGAAAGGAAATATTCTTGCAATAAAAGATTAGCGAAAGGGATGTTTTATGAATAAATCCACAATTCCTTATTCGATTGTAGAAGAACGAAGAAGGCTTAATAAATGTATAGAAAATGCTCCGAATGAATGTGAGAGAGAAATATATAGAAAAATCAGAGATATGAAGATACCTTATGACAAATTGGATACAATTCTAGAAACAAGCAAAGAGCTGATTAAAGAAAAGGAGAAACAAAGAAAAATAAAAAAAAGGATGTTATTCCTGATAGATGTAAGTGGTTTTGCTGCAGGTATTTGTATATTTATTTTTTTCTGTAGCAAAAGAGCCGTTTACAAAAGGAGAGAAGCGGATGAATAGAGCACATTATTTAAAAACGGATATCCGTCGTCTGATAAAAAATTATCCAATATATTTAGGCATTGTGGGTGTTGCAATATCCATGTGGTTTTCACTTGAAGATTCTGCATTTACTGAGGGAATGGTAAATGGAAATGCGTTGGATACATACGATTTGGCTGTTGGTATGTCCGGAATCATGATTGCCTATGTTTTTTGTGCATTTTCTTATGCAACTGTGTTTTGTGAGGATTTGGAGTATAAATATGCCAGATATAGCATCAACAGAGGAAATACATGGAAATATGTGGTATCCAAGGCAGTGGTTGTTTATGGATCGTCTGTGATCACTATGGTTTTGGGAAGCCTTCTGTTTGTTGCGTCTATAAGGTTAAAGATACCTTGGACTTCAGAGGGATTACAGGATATTTTTATGGAAGGAATGTACGGTTCACTGATTGCCGGAGAACACTACTGGTCTTATGTTTTTTTATGTGCATTGCAAATGGGAATGCTGGCAGGGACCTTGTCATTGGCGGCTTCATTTCTGTCTATGTTTGTTTCTAATAAAATGCTGATATTGATCACACCTATTTTAATACAGCAGATATTATTGGAATATCGTGGAAAGGGCTGGTTCAGCGTAATGCTGATATATCCGACCTTGAATCGGTTTTCGACGGATATACAGTACTTTCTTACAGTCTTTGGCTGTAGCTTGTGTTTTTCGGCACTGCTTACCTGGGGAATCTACAAAAAAATAAAAAGCAGATTATAGAGGTGGGAGTATGAAGTTATTACAGTATACCTGGAAAAATTCCATGATGAAAATCGCCAATAGCAAAATGGCAGTTTTTGTAATATTGATGATTGTAGTCAGCCGGTCATATGTAGGGGCTATCCGACAGTTTTCAGTTGCAGTGGACTACCCGTCCTCTTGGTGCGTATTTCCATTTGCGATGTGTAGTTTTTCTTATCTGATTATGTTTTGGTTTGGAGTAATTTATGCGAACTCGGATGTGCCTTTTATGCAGCATGTGAATATGTATCATGCAATCCGTGTAGGAAGAAAGTGTTGGGCATTAGGGCAAATAGGAGGGATTTTTATTCGTTCCATTGTTCTTACTGTTGTGGCAGTCATCTGCACAATACTTCCTCTTTTACCGGACATTGAATGGAGCAATGAATGGGGAAAGCTGCTGAGAACGGCAGCAACGACAAGGGCTCTTACGCAGTTTGATAGTTCTGTGTTTATTTATTACGAGATTTTCTCTGAATTTTCGCCATTACAGCTTATAGGGCTGGAGATTCTTCTTTGTGCCTGTATCTGTACATTTATTGGGGTTCTGATGTTCCTGCTAAGTTTGTTTTTGAATAAGATTGCTGCAGTTGCAGGTGGTCTTGCCCTGGCAATCGCTCTATTTCCCGTGCTGAATATACATCCCATGATACGTCATAAACTGGCCTTTTTTATCCCGACGATATGGGCTGAACTGGCAAGAATTGCAACCCCGGATTATGGTTACTATTGGCTGCCATCTATACCTTATATGTTTGGATTTTTAATAGCAGGGATTTTGTGTATGACGGTCATTATTTTAATAAAGGTAAAAAAAATAGAATTTAACTGGGAAAATGAGGATATATAGCGAGGAGTGAAATATATGGACAGGCAGGATTACGTAATTGAAGTATCTCATGTAAGTAAAAGCTTCAAAGATAACAAAGTTTTAAAGGATGTTTCACTTTTATGTGAAAGTGGCAAAATTTATGGTCTTGTAGGGCACAACGGTTCTGGAAAGACTGTTTTGTTTAAGTCTATTTGCGGTTTTCTTTCCTGTGATGAGGGAACGATAACTGTCAATGGTAAAGTGATGGGGAAAGATAAGGATATGCTGACCGATGCGGGGATCATTATTGAGGATCCGGGTTTTTTGCGGACCTGGAGTGGCTATCATAATCTGGAATTTCTTTATACTTTGCGAAACAAAAAGAATAAAGATTATCTCTGCTCTGTTCTGAGAAAGGTTGGTTTGGATCCTGCATTGAAGCGACCGGTTGGAAAGTATTCACTGGGTATGCGTCAGAGACTTGCTCTTGCACAGGCCATCATGGAAGATCCGGGAATTTTGATTCTGGATGAACCTATGAATGGTCTGGACAAAAACGGGGTAAGAGAGATCAGGGAGCTTCTGTTAAAAATGAAAGAAGAAAATAAACTGATTATTCTGGCTAGTCATAATCGGGAGGATATAGAGGTTCTTTGCGATGAGGTATATGAGATGGAGGGAGGGGTAATCAGTAAAGCAAGTGTAGGCAGTTTACATGTAGAAGGACGTTATACACCGTGATTTGTAATTAGGAGCAGAAAATGAGAAAAGACATAATGATTTCGGGTATATGTGCGTTATCGCTTATTATGCTGACTCAAAATGCGTATGCACAGACATATGAAAAGGAATCCGCATCAGGCAAAGTCAGGTTTCAGTGTGAATTAGAAGTTCCAGAGAATTGGAATGGAGAAGAGATTCCCAAATTTATTTTAGAAAGTGTGCATTTTGCGGATAGTGAAAAGGCATATGCAAATTTTGTAGAAGGAAAAGAAATTCTCGAGCATTATAATACTCCTGCTAGTGATCTATATCCGGAAGAAAACTATTATGTTTTAGCGGATGGTACAAATGTAGGGATTGGAATGGAGTTTGGAGTATCAACGGAAAAATCGGCTTATTATGCTCAAATAGGGGTGACTAATACGGAGAATATGGAGAAGTTTACTTCTGCGACAGAATCTATTGTAAACGATCAGGATGCTGTACAAAAAGTAAAAGAAACTCTTGAAAATGCCGGATATGCAGTAGAAAATTTAGTTTTTCAGACTTCTTCTTTGAGCGCGGATATACTTCGGGAAATTGAAAACCAATATGTTGCTGAAGGATTGCTGGAAGAGAGTAAACGAAAGCCTGAGTGGACAAACGAGGATGATGTATGTATCGTATATGCAAGACAGACAGTAAGTGGGATTCCTGTGTATCCTGAATTATCGGTTATGGCACAGGCGCTTGCATATGATACGCCAGAGTCCAGTCCAGTGGTTGCTGTTTGTTCTACACGGGGGATAGAAAGCCTGCGTGTGTATGGTCTTTATGATTTCCAGGAAGATGGGGAAAATGTACCGTTAAAAGGTTTTGACGAAATCGCAGCAACGGTAGAAACAAAGTATGAAAACTTATTAGATGAATCTACTTATACAGTGACTCGGGCAAAATTTTATGAGCGTGCATACATAAATGAAGATCAGCAATATACGGCAGAACCAATCTGGTATTTGGAAGTAAATGACAATAATTCTCAAAAATACGTCATGCTGGTTAATGCTGAAACAGGTAAAGAGATATATTTAATGTAGGATTAATATTAAAGAGAGAAATTCAGTAGGAATTGTGAATATTGCAATTTTTCCTGTGAAGAAATAGAAAATGTTGCTTTGCTAAAATAGAAATATGAAAGACACAAAATACAAGATATTAGCATATTTTGACAATCAATCATATCTAAAACTATTCAATGAGGTAAACTCAGATTATGCAGAAAATCTACAAATTTTACTGCATAATTTGAGTTTATTTTCTTATGATGTACTTATAATAGGAGTAATCCTTTATAAAGAGAACATAAGTAATATTATATCTGCTATTAGAAAGATAACGCAGATACCAATTATTATTTTGACGGATGCCTCCTCTTTATTGTGTATGTCATGGAAAAAAGAGTTAATATACGCCGGTGCAGATTGCGTAATGGACATAAATAGCACTATAGAAGAACTAGATCTGCAGATTTTTTCATTAATACGACGAAATAATGAACGAAAAATAACCAAAAAACAATCTGAAACAATGGTCAATAAGGGGAAACTTGTAATGAATTATAAGAAACATAAAGTAGTCTGGAATAATGTGGTATTACATTTAACACGACAAGAATATGATTTTCTGTATTTATTAGCATCAACTCCGATGAGAGTATATACATACGAGCAGATTTATCAGCTTGTCTGGAAAGATTATTCTGTTGGCGATATAAAAAACATTATCTGGTGTCTGGTAAAAAGATTGAGAAAAAAGCTGAATACAGTTGAGAATGGTGCTGGAAACTGTATTGTCAGTGTCCGGGATATTGGTTATAAATTTGAACTGAATAAAGAACGTGAAAAATTGTAGGGCGAATGATCCGTAAAAAGATTGTTCGTCTTATTTTTTTGAAAGAAGGTGAAAAACTGACTGTCAGGTGACAGTTATCTGACCGTTAACTGACAGGTGCATTCCATACACTGTCCTTTGTAAAAATACCGTTACAAAGGAGTTGCATGTTTGCAGGAAAACAGCAGAAATGCCGGGCATTCCTGTAAGCAGGAAGAACGAGCCAGATCACCGCCACACTCCGATTTGATTTCACAAAAAATACATATCGGAGGAAGAAATAAGTGGCTTATAACAAAGCAAAAGAAGAATATAAATGGAAGCAGTGGAAAGCAGAGGAAGAGAAGCTCCTGCGTGAACAGGGCGTGGATGAAGAGACGATCCAGAAGCTTCGGGAGTATGACTGGGACGATTTCAATGCAGAGCGGAGATTCCGGGAACACCAGACCTCGCTTCTGGACTGTATGGAACTGCTCCTGGAAGAAAAAGAAACCAAAGAGTCCCAGCCGGAGAGCGTAGAAGCCCTGCTGGATACCGTGGAGAACGAAGAACTGCTTCAGATTCTGTTATCAACTGATAAGAAAACTCTTCAGATGATTGTCCTGAAGATGATGGGATATGCACCAAAAGAGATCAGTCATCACATGGAACTGCCGGAGCAGACGGTTTATACAAGACTGCGGAGATTAAGGGAAAAGATCAAAAAGTCCATGAAATTTGAATAAAACAAAAGGTTCTCATCGGCTGACTATTAGAACGAACAGACAGGAGGATTGATACGATGGATGAGAAAGAAGTGTCCGAAATGCAGGAAGAAATGATGACGGTACTGGTAGTCGAGCCGATGAAGGCCCCCTATGTCAAGCACATCCCAAATGAGCTGGAGGATCTGCAGCAGGCGGTAGGCGGTGACATTGAAATGACCTATCCGTTTGATGATGAAGTTGGAATCCTTTTAAACGGCAATGGAAAATTTGAGGGATTGCCACTGAACCGGGCGTTATATGATGATCATGGACAGGTCTATGATGCGATAGCCGGGACTTTCCTTGTAGTAGGGCTGACAGAAGATGATTTTACTTCGCTGACACCGGAACAGATTGAAAAGTTTAAAGAAAAATACCAGTCACCGGAAATTTTTACTCTGTTTAACGGAGAACTCCATGTGATGAAGATGCCGCCGGAAGAAGAAAAAGAACAGAAAGAAAGCCGGAAGAACGATGCAAAACAAAAGAATCCGGCAAAGAAGAAAAACAGATCCGGGGCTGCAAGATAAAATATTTTTTTGTGAAGTGAATAAAAAAATACACTGCCATCGGCTAGTAAGCAGAGGGACATCCCTCGGCTGTTCTTTGGCAAGTGAATATCGGCACTACAGGTACGTTCCCAACCGTAGAAGCGTGACAGTATGAGCGCCATGATTAAGTATAGGGTAAAGATTCTTAGACTTGGAGCGAGAAAGCATAGCTGTGAATAAGGCGGTGGCAGCCTTTCGCCAGGATCACGGATGGGGGATAATGATACACGTTACCAGCCAGAGAGCGGAAGATGGACTCCGGGTTGTAATCAGAAAGACCCTCAGGACATCTGTGAGCGGCGGCAGGCCAGCCGCCCGCCTGTAGTGTCCCCTTTCCCAGAAGAAATACAGGGATAGTTCCGGGGGTGCGAGGTCAAATGCGGAACAGCAAGATAAAAAAGAAATCAATGAAGAAGTGTGTCGTTGATATCAGATACCATGCGGCTGTAGGAGACTACAGCCGTATTCTTGTGGTATTAACGTCACATCAAGGGGAGAGAACAGATGGAAGAAACAAAAAGAAGTGGAATGAGCAAGGATCAATTCTGGAATCTGATTGAAAAAGCAAAGGAAGTGTGCGGCACCGATCTGGATGCTTCGGCAGTGTGGATCAAGCAGCAGCTCTTCTATATGACACCGGAGGATGTCCTCCAATTCCACAATCTTGTTTACAGTTACCGGGATGCGGCTTATAAGTACGGCTTATGGACAGCGGCAGGTATTATGATGGAAGCAGGGTGCAGTGATGACAGTTTTTCCGATTTTCGGATGTGGCTGATCGCCCAGGGAAAAGAAGTTTATCTGAATGCCTTAAAAGATCCGGATTCCCTTTCCGGCGTGACTCTGTATGGGTACTGTAGTTTTGAAGCGTTGGGATACATCTCATCGCAGGTCTACAGTGCCATGAAAGGGAAAAATATCTATCAGGACAGTACGGCAAGAATGCAGATGGAATGTTATGAGCAGGTGATCCGGGATATTGTGTACCATCCCATGATCGAGTATCCGCTAGAATTACCGGAAGCAATGGTGGTATATCCGAAACTCTGTGAATGCCATTTGTCCGAGCAGGTAAGGAAAGCTCCTCAGAAAGTAAGGACATGGAATGTTTCCCGGACGGATATCCGAAGGATGATGGCAAGAGGGAATGCTGCCATAAAGAAAATGCAGGAACAGGGACAGAATACACCGGAAGCAGCCAGATCCGTCCGTAAGGGTACGGTAAGATAAGCTTCCCGGCAAGGAGAAGTAATGTGTTATAAAAATGAATATCAAAAAAGGGCGCATGGCGAAGTGGAAAGAATCTTTCGGGAACTTCTACCGGAAGCCGGGCTTCACGTAAGAGAAGAACAGATCCGTCTCTGCCATGAAATGCTGGATGCCCTTATGAAAAATGAAATCACGCTCTGTGATGCAGGAGTCGGCATCGGAAAGACCTATGCCTATCTGACAGCCTGCATCCTGATGCGGAAATATAGTGTACTGCATTCCGGTTATTCGGGATGTGACAGGCGGTCTGTAGTGGTATCCACTTCCAGTATCGCCTTACAGAAAGCCATCATAGAGGAATATGTTCCTTTCTTATCGGATGTACTGTTAAAAGCAGATCTGCTTCAGGGAGAATTAAAAGCAGTCATCCGCAAGGGAAAGGAACATTTTGTATGCGATTACAGGCTGGCCCAGAGATTAGAGGCAGTCCGGGACAAGAATAAAAATCAGGCACAGATGGAGGCATTGAAGTCCCTCCGGCATAACTTTGATTTAGATTCCGTACATAACCTGAGCGGTTTTGACCGCAGGCTGGTGTGCGTACCAAAATTCTGCCCTAGGGAGTGTCCGGGAAAAGTAGAATGCCGTTATCAGAAGCATCTGGATAGTTCCAGGAAAGAGGACATTTTTTTACAGATTTGCAATCACAATTATCTTCTGGCAGATGCCATGCACCGGGCAAATGGGTACCGTCCGCTTCTGGCAGATTACAGGGCTCTGGTCGTGGATGAGGCCCATAAACTCCCGGAAGCCGCCAGCCAGATGTATGGAAGAAGCATTGGAAGGGAAGATGTGCAGGAGATTGCTTACTTTTTAGGCAGAGAGCATAAAGGCACGGATGGAAAACGGCTGATGGAAGGGTTTTCTGCACTTCAGGCGGAGATCCGAAAGCATCGGAAAGATGGCACAGAGGACATGGCTGGAAAAGAAAGTTTTTACTTTCCGCCGGGAGCTGGCACAGCCTTAGCCCAGATGCAGAAAAGGCTTCAGCTTATGATCAAAAGGCTTGCCGGGAATATTCCTTACTGGATCTTTCGGCGGATGGAAGAGATGGAAGAGCTGTTCGGATGGTTTTTAAAGAACGACAAGCGATATATTTTGTTTTTACAGCAGGACAGCCGGGGACATTTAACCTTTATGGCAGTCAACCGGGAGATCCCGAAGTATCTGGATGCGACTTTATGGAGCCGGGGATTTCCGGCGATCTTAACCAGCGGCACCTTAAAAGCCGGGAACGGGTTTGCAAGAACCAGACAGATGACCGGGCTGGAAAAAGAAACGGGCATCCGGGAGTGTGTGGCAGAATCCCCATTCTGTTACAAAGAGAACTGTCTGCTTTACATCCCGGAGCATTTAAGACCTATGAAAAAGGGAAGCAGGGAAGAGGCCGAGCAGCTTGCCGGGCAGATCCGTGATCTGGTGTGTTCCACTTACGGGCATACGCTGGTACTGTTCACATCTTATACCCTGATGGGAAATGTGCATCAGCTTTTGCGGGATCAGATCCCGTTCCCGATGGTGCAGGTATGGAGAAACTCCCAGGAAGAGATTGCACGGTTTAAGAAGATGGAGAATGCAGTGCTGTTCGCAGCCGGCTCCTGCTGGGAAGGTGTGGACTTTCCGGGGGACATGGTATCGTCACTCATCATCGTAAAACTGCCATTTTCTGTTCCGGACCCCATCCATGAAGCACAAAAGGAGCAGTACCGATCCCTGGAATCCTACATCCAGACCATCGTAGTCCCGGATATGCAGAAGAAGCTACGGCAGGGATTCGGCCGGGCAATCCGCACGGAGCAGGACACCTGCGTTGTGTCCATTTTGGATCACCGGACAGCAAAGAAAGGCAGGTATCGGAGTGATGTTCTGGAAGCACTGCCAAAGTGCCAGATGGCAGAACGGATCGAAGAAGTAGAAAATTTTATCCGAAGCCGGAAAGTGGAGCGGTACTATAGCTGAGAACATCCGTGGCGTTATTGGTTCTGCCCAGATCCGGACAAAAAATAAGCCAAAAAGTTTAGTGGTATTTCAGGGGCGGTTTGGAGCGAATTGGTGGTATTGGTGATAGCTTTATTGGCATGAGTTGGGTATACTGTGTATAGCGTTAGAGGAAAGGAGGCAGACAACATGAAGCGATATAAAGTGGAAATGCAGCGAGAAGGTTCCGTAAAATATTTCTTTATACGGGATATGGAAACACTGGAAATTGTGTTGCTGCCAAGCAAGTATCTAATGCATCAGGTGCGGGCAAACCGTTCCCCGAATACTATACGGAGAAATGCATTTGCCCTTGCCTACTACTGGGAATATCTGCTGGAAGAAGAACATGAAGCAGAAGATGTCTATGGAATGGATTACGAAACGCAATATGATTTTTTCGCAGAATATCTGAAATGGCTGAAAGCTGGGAAACATACCGACAATTTGGATAAAGAACCGCAGAATAAAACCTGTAACGCTTACTTAAAAGAAGTGTTCAGGTTTTATTCTTTTTTAGAAGTAGTCAGAAATAACGGTTCCTGCCTGTCGGTATTATCCTATAATCAGCCGATCACAAAGGCAAATGCCATCGGGGTCAGAAGAACCATCCGCTCCCGGTCATTTAAAGGATACTTAAAAGAAGAGGAACGAAACGTCCGGGCAGCCGAACGGAACGAAATCGTAACGATTTTAGAAGCCTGTACAAACTGCAGGGATCAGGTGTTGATCTTACTGACATCGGAACTGGGATTCCGCATCGGTGAAATTTTGGGAATTGATTATACCAAAGACATCGATTACGAAAACCATGAGATCCGGGTAGACTTCCGGGATGATAATGAAAACGATGCAAGAGCAAAAAATGCCGAAGAACGAAGAGGACGGGTGAGCGATGATACCTTTGAATTCCTGCTTTATTATATCGGGGAATACTGGGACATCCTGCAAAAACAGGAATACCTGTTTATTAACATCAAAGGAGATACCATAGGGAAGCCGTTAAGAGTAGACAGCGTCTACGATATGTTTGAACGCATGGAGAAAAAGACTGGGATCAAGATCACACCGCACATGCTTCGAAGATATTATGCAAATACGAGGTGGGAAGCAGACTGGCCGCTGGAAATGATCAGCCAGGCACTGGGACACAAGCATCTCGATACAACCATACGATATCTGAATGTTTTAGATGACAAGCTGAAAACAGCAAGTCAGGAATTTTACCGCCGATATTCCAAACTTTACGGAGTAGAACAGTTTTTGGAAAGCAGGAGGTGAAGATAGATGCCGGCAAGAAGGGTGTTTGCTTGGGAGCCGGAAGAACAATGGACATCAAGTGAAGAACGGGAAAAGAAGATAGAAGAACTGAGCCGGGAATTAGATGAAAGCATGGACAGCAACTCTGGAAAAGGCTGTCTGAAAGCATACTTGGTAAAAAATGAAGTGTGGCATATAGCAGACATCGATTATGAGCTTAGAGTGGATTATCGGAAATATCTGAAAAGCACTTATTCTGATTCAGCAGTACGCAGCTATTTACGTGGAATGGATAAGGCAAAATTATATGCAATCAGAAAGCATGCCAATACGTTAAAAGGAAAGCAGGAGATAGCAAAGAATACAGATTTAATCCACGAACTGCTCTTTTTACCATATCACCCAAATCCGGCAATCGCAGAAAGATATGACTGCAAAGTTGCCATTGATAAATTAGTTTGGGATTTTCGTGTAAACGGCTCAGAGCTATGCAAGCGTCAGCTTTTAGAAATTATCGAAGATGTCGTACTGCGTGACATAATGCTGAGAGAATGCACAATGCGGTTAAACGGTTTGAAGGTGGTATATCAATTTTGTATGCAGGAACATATTGAGGATTTAAGATATATTACACAGGTACAGGCCGATAAACTTGAAAAATATGCAGATACGGCATATGCAAAAGAGCTTGCAGAAAGAGAACTCCGAGAATGTCAGAAATATCTTTTCTGCCATGCCAAGAATATTTTATGGGATTCAACAGTCTGGTATTTGGAAAGACTGCATCTGGAACAATATAGAGTCAACCCATCCAATCCTGTGAAAAAATTTTCCTTTATGGGCATAGAAAAAAGAGAGAACCGGGAAATTTTGCAGGAATACATGAAATACTGTCTGGGCGTTACACATTTGGCAATGAGTGGCATACAAGCCGAATTCTACAGGATTCTGGCATTTGTCATGTGGATGGAAAAAGAAACCGCGATGGAGCTGAAACTTGCATCAGAAACCGAAATAAAAAAATATTTTCAGATAATTGAGTTAAAAGAAGCTTCTTATTTTAATGATATTGTTATAGCAGTCTATCAGCTATATGAATATCTGCAGACGAAAGAAATCATAGACAGGATACCATTTCGTTATGAGTATTATTTGAAAAAAGAAATACATTGTCATAATAACCGAAGCGTAGAGATGGAAATATATGAGAGGATTCTGAGAGAATTAAAAAATTTCCCTGAAATTCCAAGATTGATCCTTTTACATTCTATGCTGATTGGACTAAGGATCAGTGAAGTATGCACCCTGAAAGGGGATGCTTATTCCTGGCAGGGAAGAGATGCGTGGATACAGGTTTATCAGATGAAAATGCGAACATACAAAAGAGTACCGATTCCAGATGTTCTTTATAAGATTATGAAAAGATATTTGGAAAAATATCATATTGGAAGTGAGGATTATGTTTTTCAAAACAAACGGGGAGGGGCATATCAGTATGGTTCGTTTAAGTGGCAAATGAAAGAACTGTTTAATAAGAGGCAGGATATTTTCAAAGGGTATGATTTTAAATCACATGATTTCCGCCATACGATAGCGACTCTGTTATATGATGACGAAGTCCCTCTTCAGAGTATCCGGGACTATCTGGGGCATGATTATGAAGAGATGACACAGCAGTATGTGGATTTTATGCCAAAGAAAATTTCAGCAGCGAATCAGGAATTTTTCAAGAAAGGAGAAAACAGCCTGGCATCAGGAATCAAGAGGTGCAAACGTGGAAAATAAATTTTACATAAAAAAATTGGACTCCTATGAGAAAGCAAGTGAAATTTCAAAAATACGAATGGGAACAGAACCTTCGTATGACCTTGATTTACTGCCGTCTGTACAGATGCAGAAAGAAATGAGGAAGTTCCTGAAATACAGAGGACAACAGCTTGGGGCGGAAAAATTTTATACTGAGAGAAGATTTTACCATCATTTATGTAAAATGCTGCAAACCAGAAGAGACAGACCGGAAAGTTTTTTGGACTGGGACAAAGAAAAATGGAAGCAGCAGATGAAAATATGGCTTTTACAGCAGGGATTGCCCCTGACAGAAATTTCAAAATCCCATTGTGGGAATGAAACGGTATCACAGGCAAAGACATTACACTATATTGACCGATTAATAGATTATTTCCTTGATTTAAGAGATGCTGATGTAGATGAGATGACAAAGGATGTCTGGCAACTTGAAAAACTTGATATACAAGTGAAACAGGATCTGACGCGCACGACCAGAATTATAAATTTTAAGGAAATCTCCCAACAGGATCTCAGAGAGGAAGTAAAAAAGGCAATTTATTTTCAACTGAAAACAGAAAGCATCGGTACTGTAAAAAAAGAAATGACTGCCATTCGAAGGTTTTCAAGATATCTGAAGGAAAACAATAAAGAAGTAGATTCCTGCTCAAAGCTGGACAGGAAAATCATGGAAGAGTATTTGATATACATGAAAACAGAAGATACCGGGACAAAAAGATATCGGGCGGAGCTGACGAGACTGCGGGCATTGCTGAATATGGTAGCTGACGTCTATCAATATCCGCAGGTAAAGGATTTAATTTTGAATCGGGATATTCCACCAGATATAAGGGGAGAAATCAAAATTTATTCCGATCAGGAATTAAAGCGATTTAATGCTTTCCTTACGAAAGTGGATGTGCAGACGGCGAGACTTATGCTTATTCATCAAATGCTTGGAACAAGAATGTCAGATACACTGACACTCAGGACAGACTGCCTGATTGAAAAAGACGGTGAAACCATAATACAGATCCACCAAATGAAAACACATTTTTATGAAAAACCGATTAGTCAGGAACTGGCTGCCTTAATAAAGGAAGCGATTCGATACAGAGAAAAGGAGCACGGAAAAGGTAAATACATTTTTACAAGTTTAAGTGATCCTTCAAAACCAATGAAATATGCTACAGTCCAGCAAAAAATTACAGATAAAATATATCAGGAAAATCTCCGAGATGATAAGGGAGAATATTTTGGATTCGGTTCTCACATGTATCGGCATATTTATGGCATGAAGCTTGCCGAGATGCATGTGGATGACTGGACAATCGCAAGACTACTGGGGCATAGAAGCCTGAGAAATGTAAAGTATTACAGAAAGATGAGCAACAAAATACTGGCAGATGATACACGAAAAACAAGAAACCGATTATCTAAGATGGTACTGGAATGTCTGGAAGGATGGGAGGAAGAATATGAACAAATACGATTCGATGATAGCCTGCAATAAAAAAGCCAGTGAAGAAAAAGTAAACAGGGCAGTGACAGAAATCCGGCAGATGCTGACAGAACGGGAAAAAGTGACGGTCCCAAAACTGACAAAGAGGACAGGATTGTCCAGAGGATTCTTTTATAAGAATGAAACGGTCAGAAAAGAAATGGATCGTGCTCTGGAGCAGCAGGCAGGAATGATAGACCCCAAAAGATACATAGGTGACATTGTACTGAAGAATCGGATCAATGTATTAGAAGAACAGATCCGGGAGCTGAAACGTGAAAAAGAGCAAATGGAAAAAGAAAATGTAAGATTGAGAAAAGCCTTAAACAAGAAAGACCTGAACGTATTAAAAACTTTATAATCTGAATTAGAAAATAATCTGCAATGACCGGGAAGAATTTCCCGGTTGTTGTGGTTGGAATATAAAAGTGTAGATAACAAAAGGTGTGCATAAATTGTATTTATGATATACTTATCGATAAGTTAAATTCGAAGAAAGAGGATGATAGAAGATGGAAAATCCGTTTGAATTTCATGAAGAAGATACAATTATTGCATGCGTAGGTGACAATGGGGGAACTACCGATGAGGATATAAGAAATGGGTTCAAGCGTACCGTTGAACTTCTGACGGAATCATTGAAAACAGGTTCCGAAGTTGAAGATCTGTTAGTATATCCTATCGTTTATAACGCCAGACACAGCATTGAGCTATCTTTGAAGATTGTCATAAAAATGTTATGGCGAATAGAGGAAAAGAAAGGGATATGTTATTCTGAGGAAGTCTTAAAGGAAAGAAAAAAAGAATTACACACGCATAGTATTGAATGCCTATATAAATTAGCATGTGATAAGAAGAATATTGACAGAAGAATTCCTGCATATTTTGAGAATATAGAAGATATGATTTACTTTTATTATTTCGATGAAGAGGGGGATGCCTTCAAATATGAACTAAATAAAGAAGATGAACCACATATGATAAAAAACAAAATTTCTCATGTAAGTATTGAATTGTTAGAAACAGAATTTAAGGAAGTAATGAAAAAATTTGATGATTTGATATATTTTCTGGATAATTGTATCTTTGAATATTCGCTAGGAACATTTACCAAGAGCTTGTCGAGAGCAGATATATGGGATATTTCGAAGCGGCTTCCTGTATATGAAGAATGGAGAACAGAGAAATTCAAAGAAGTCAAAGATGAGATTAAGCAAGAATATCATCTCGGAAGTAAAGAATTTTCAGATGCTGTAAATCTAATTAAGGAAAATAGAGAGTTTTCGGTAAATATTGGATGCGAGAAAGTATTCGGGTCAATTACAGAAAATGAATTAAAAGAATACGCTTCATTGGTTAGATACTATTCTGAGAAAAGTAAATCTGACAACAAGGGTAAAGAGATAGGGTTCGATTTACGCAAAATACAAAAGAATGGGGAGATTTTGAAAAAATATTTATCCAGCATTTCTATGAATACATTAAATACACTATTATGTTTTAGTGAGATGAGTAATAGTTTCTTAGCGGTTGAACATTTGGAAGAGGTTCATGATGACATAGTCTCTAAGGCGTTTGACGGAACATATCTCATAAGAAAACTAAAACAAAGAAATATATGTTTAAGAATCTTATATGGAATGAAAAAGTGTGGACAGGTGACTTATGCAAAACAGTTGAGTGCTGCACTGGAACAAGAAGGAGTAGAGCTAACGCTTTGAGAACAATAGTGAACACGATACACTCGTGTCTCTGACGTTAAAGCCAGTGTTTTAGAGGGCTGGGAGAGGGATGCCCAATTTTATGGATGAGCCAACCTCAGGACTTGATATTGAAGCTAGAACGGAAATTTTGGATTTGTTAAGAGATTATCTGATAGAAGATGAGAATCGGAGTATTTTAATTACGTCCCATATTTCAGCTGATTTAGAGACACTTTGTGACGATATTTATCTGGTTCATAATGGAAAATTGATGCTCCATGAAAAAATCGATGTTATTTTAGAACAATATGGGATTTTAAAAGTAACGAAAGAACAGTATGAAACACTTGATAAAGAAGCAATTTTAAAGATACAAAAAGAAGCTTATGGCTATGCCTGCCTTACAAACGATAAAAACTATTACCTGGAAAATTATCCACAGATAGCAGTAGAAAATGGCAGGATTGATGCATTGATTCTTATGACGACAGGGGGATATTAATTATGGCAGGATTGTTAGAAAAAGATATTCGGTTAATTATGCAGAGAAAACAGATGTTACTGCTATTTGTTGTAATTGCAGTTGTGTTAGGTTTTTCACAAGATGGTACTTTTATTTTGGGATATCTGTCTTTTTGCGCAGCAATTGTTATGGTAAGTACCATTTCTTACGATGAATTAGACCATGGATATGAATTTCTAATGACACTTCCGATTACAGCAAAAATCTATGTTAAGGAGAAATATCTGTTTTGTATTGGTGGTGCGGTTATTGCATGGCTGTTTGCTGCTATTCTTTACTTTGTATCCAAGATGATACGCGGAGAACGGTTTTCTTTTCTTGATGAATTGCCGGTTATTCTCATTTTCTTACCAATCATTTTATTGATGTTGTCTATTTTGATTCCATTCCACTTAAAGTATGGAATGGAAAAAAGCAGAATTATTTTAGCTCTTTTAGCTGGAATTATAGTTGCAGCAGTTTATTTTATGAAAAATTTAATTGATGGAAACTCAAAAATTTTAACAGCCATAAATTCTGTAAATGATGAAGTAGTAACTATTATTTTATTTGCTTTGGGGATTTTCGCGACATTGATATCTTATTTTATTAGTAGTCGAATTATGGAAAAAAAAGAATTTTAAAAAAGACAGCTGTCGGTTTTTGATACCGATAGCTGTCTGATTTTTCAAGCCTAATTTACATAATATATTATTACGTAAACTAAAGTTAAATAAGTGGATTTCAACCGCCAGTATCGAGTCTTGGGTGCCTGCCAGTAATGGCAGTTGCTAAGCGTAGACAGCGAGAAAATAGAGAGTGTGATTGAGCCTCGAAATTTTGACATCTAGAAAGCTAACGCTTTAATTCCAGCGGAAAGCAACACAAATCAAATCGTCATGGTAAGAAATGGTTTGCTTCTGCGGGGGCAAAGAGCACTTTATATTTTACATTGTGACTATTCAGTCAACTGGGGAGAGCCTGTTGTTTCTTGCCAAGACAAGTATGGCAAGCATTATACGTTTACTTGTTAGAATATCAGTTAGGACATTACAGGAGAACACATAGATACAGATAATGAGTATATGTATTATTATTCGGTTGAGTTTGTAAAATAAGAATAGCAAAAAGAGAGAAGAGGATGCCATGGAATCGTTGATTTGATGATTCCGTGGCATCCTCTTTTGGAGGAGAAACTGGATTTATGATATTGTGGATTTTAGAACTTGTTTCTTATCTTTCGGTACTCTCTTGGGGAATATCCTTTCAGCTTGTGGAAAAGCCGGCTGAAATAAAGCTGATTATCATACCCGACGATTTTAGAAATTTCATTGATGGAATAGGTTGTTGTTTCAAGTAACATCTGGGCATTGTTAATTCGGATTCCCACAATAAACTGCATTGGTGTAGAACCTGTGTATTTTTTGAAGTTTCGGATAAACCAGCTGACACTCATTCCACGTGAGGCAGCATAATCATCTATGCTAATATTCTGGTTATAATTTTCACTGAAAAAGGTAACTGCGTTATCCATCTCGTGATCCAGGTATTCATTTTTCGAGATATGTTCCCTGGTCAGTTCCCGATGAAAGATGATAAGAAGATGACGGAGCAGAAGGACAAGCATTTCCTCATAATTATCTTGGCAACGCTGAAGCTCGATGATAATACGCTTGAAAATCTGTTCGTATTCCATAGAGGTTCCGACCTGAAATACACGCTCTTTATCCGGGAATCCATATTGCCGTAGGATATTTTTTACATTGTTGCCTGTAAAATGAATCCAGTATACTTCGGTCTTATCTTTTCCATAATATTCATATTTCTGAAGTTCCTTCGGTCTGTACAGTACAATATTACCGGCGGGGACAATCGTTTCGTTATCCACATTGTCAAAATGAAAATGCCCACAACCAGCAGTGATATAGATAATCTGATAATCCAGGCGTCCCCTTGGACGGTAGGTTGGTAACTTTGGATGGCTGGAAAGGCGGTAAGTACCGCAACTTCCTACAACCAGTGGGCGACTTTTGTCTTTGAAATCCATATGGGAGTGGTTTAAATAACCGGTATTCATATACATATGGTAGCACCTCTTTTCCTTTTTTGTTATTGTATCATTTAGTGCATATTTTGTCTAATCCAATTCATAGACATGTTTTGCAGATTAGGATAAGATATATATAACAAAACAGAGAAACGTAAACATAAAAGTAAAAGACAAGGTTTGCTGGGAAAAACAAAGTGCAAAAAAATGTATATGTATTAAAGGAGAGTTATTTATGATTGTACCACGTTATTATGAGGATTTAAGCGTACTGCATGAAAATACAATGCCAGCCAGAGCCTATTTTATTCCGGCATCCAAAAGAATGGATAATCTGGTGGAGCACAGGGAAGAGTCAGACCGAATGCAGTTATTGAACGGAACTTGGAAGTTCCAGTATTTTAACAGTATCTATGATGTTCAGGAACCCTTCTTTGAGAAAGATTATGATACAGAAAATTTTGATGAGATTCAGGTTCCGAGTGTATGGCAGATGGCAGGATATGACACACATCAGTATACAAACATCAGGTATCCGTTCCCATTTGATCCACCGTATGTACCACAGGATATTCCATGTGGAACATACGCACATACCTTTGTTTATCACAAAGATGAAAATGCACCAAAAGCTTTCTTGAATTTTGAAGGAGTAGACAGTTGCTTTTATGTATGGATCAATGGCTCTTATGTAGGGTATAGCCAGGTTTCTCATATGACCAGTGAGTTTGATATCACCGACCTCCTTCGGGACGGAGAGAACAGCATAGCAGTTCTGGTCATGAAGTGGTGTGATGGTTCCTATTTGGAAGATCAGGACAAATTCCGTATGAGTGGTATTTTCCGGGATGTGTACATTTTGAAACGCCCAAAACAGGCAATCAGTGATTATCATATTAAAACAAGAATTGAAGATATGCTTGCGAAAGTAGAAATTGAAATGAAATTCTACTCTCCGTTAAATGTAAAAATTTCGATTGAAGATAGAAACGGAGCAGTTGTAGCACTAGGAAGTATTGCTGAAGAAGGAACAGCTGTATTAGAAATCGCAAGTCCGGAACTTTGGAATACAGAAAATCCATATCTATATAAACTGATTCTTGAAACAGAGAATGAAGTAATTGTAGATCACATTGCATTAAGAAAGATAGAGATTAAAGACCAGGTTATTTATTTAAATGGACAGAAGATTAAATTCCGTGGTGTCAATCGACATGATTCTGATCCGGTTACTGGATTTACAATCAATCCGAAACAGATTACAACCGATCTTACGTTAATGAAGCAGCATAATTTTAATGCGATCCGTTCCAGCCACTATCCGAACGCACCATTTTTCTATGAAATGTGTGACAAGTATGGATTCATGGTAATAGATGAAGCAGATATTGAAGCTCATGGTCCATTTATGATCTACAGAAAAGAAGACACTGATTACAATCGGTTCAAACGATGGAATGAGAAGATTGCAGATGATCCGGTATGGGAAGAGGCAATCGTTGATCGCGTAAAACTTATGGTGGAACGTGACAAAAACCGTTTCTGTATTGTTATGTGGTCAATGGGAAATGAGAGTGCTTATGGCTGCAACTTTGAAAAAGCACTGGAATGGACAAAGAATTTTGATCCAGACCGCATCACACAATATGAGAGTGCAAGATACCGTAATTATGATGAAACATATGATTACAGCAATCTGGATGTGTACAGCCGGATGTACCCGGCGCTTTCCGAAATTCAGGAATATCTGGATAAATATGGAAGCAAACCCTTCCTTTTGGTAGAGTACTGTCACAGTATGGGAAACGGACCTGGAGATTTTGAAGATTACTTTCAGATGATTCAGGATAATGATAAAATGTGCGGCGGCTTTGTCTGGGAATGGTGTGACCATGCGATTGCTCATGGAACTGCTGAGAATGGAAAGACTATATATGCTTATGGGGGCGACCATGGCGAAGAAATTCATGATGGCAACTTCTGTATGGATGGATTAGTATATCCGGACAGAACGGTACATACAGGACTTTTGGAATACAAGAATGTTTATCGCCCAGCAAGAGTTATTTCCTATAACAAAGAAAACGGAGAACTGGTGCTTCATAACTACATGGATTTTGATGACTTGAAAGATTATGTGAAGATTAGTTATGAGCTGACACAGGATGGTCTTGTGATCAGCAAAGGCATACTTCCGGAGTTTTCTGTGGCACCACACGTGGAAGGAAAAACAAACCTGAAGATCAATGTTCCAGAGAATGGGAAATGTTATTTAAAACTTATTTACCATCTGAAAAAAGAATTGCCACTGTTGGATGAAGACCATATTCTTGGATTTGATGAAATTGAGGTAAGTAAAGAGGATACAAAATGTAAACTTGTAGAGAAATGGATACCAAAAACAGTAGTGGACTCTGAATTACAGGTAAATGAAAATGATACACAGATTCATATCAAGGGGCGTGAATTTGCTTATACCATAGACAAACGTACTGCACTCTTTACAGAGATGAAATTCGCAGGGCGGGAATACTTGAACCATCCGATGGAATTAAATATTTGGAGAGCTCCAACAGATAACGATATGTACATCAAGTTTGAATGGAAGAAAGCCCACTATGATAAGGCTTACACAAGAGCCTATACGACAGAGGTTGTGCAGGGAAAACATGGTGTGAAAATTACAAGCCATGCATCCGTTGTGGCAGAGACAGTACAGAAGATTCTTGATGTGACGATCACATGGAAAATAGAAGCTGCTGGAAAGATTGATGCAGATATTGCAGTAATAAAAGATGATGAATTTCCGGATCTGCCAAGATTTGGTGTGAGGATGTTCCTGGATAAAAAACTTTCAGCTGCACGATACTTTGGAATGGGACCACAGGAAAGCTATTGTGACAAACATCAGGCTGCGAGCCACGGTTTGTATCATGCAAATGTAGATGATTTGCATGAGGATTATATTCGCCCACAGGAAAATGGGAGCCATTATGATTGTGAATATGTAGAGCTTAACAACAGCCGATATGGAATTGTGGTCTCTGCGGAAAATGCCTTCTCATTCAATGCTTCTTATTATACGCAGGAAGAACTTGAGGAGAAAACGCATAATTATGAACTGACAGAATCAGATAGTGTAGTATTTTGTGTTGACTATGCACTAAATGGCATTGGTTCTAACAGTTGTGGTCCAGTTGTATTGGAGCAGTACCGATTTGATGATGTATTATTCCGGTTCCAGTTTACACTGATACCGTATATAAAGGGATAATAAAGTTTCATGTAACCCGTAAACAAGGAAAGAGAGTCTGATTGTTATGTAAAGTCCGGATATACAGAGCAATCAGACAAAAACAGAGAAAAAACTAGAATTAGACATCATACTCTGTTAGACATCTTGAAATTCTAAGTGCGATGAAGATGAGGAGCAAAGAAATTCGATGGAAGAAAAAAAGTATTTGAAATGGTATAACAAAATTGGATATGGATCAGGCGATATTGCAGGTAATGTAGTCTATGCGTTCCTGACATCTTTTATGATGGTCTATTTGACGGACTCAGTAGGACTTGCAGCAGGTGTCGTAGGTACCCTGATTGCCGTATCAAAACTATTTGATGGTTTTACGGATATATTTTTTGGATCAATGATTGACAAAACACACAGTAAAATGGGAAAAGCGAAACCCTGGATGCTATATGGATATATTGGTTGTGCCATTACGCTGGTCTGCTGTTTTGCAGTACCAGTCAGCTTGGGAACAACGGCTAAATATGCATGGTTCTTTATCTCTTACACACTGTTAAATGGTGTGTTTTATACAGCAAACAATATTGCTTATTCAGCACTTACGTCACTGATTACAAAGAACAGCAAAGAGCGTGTGCAGATGGGATCTTACCGTTTTATTTTTGCGTTTTCAACAAGCCTTCTGATTCAGGCAATTACAGTTGGATTTGTAGATAAATGTGGTGGAGATGCTGCAGCATGGAGAACGGTTGCTATTATCTATGCAATCATTGGTCTTGTCGTAAATACGATTTCAGCACTTTCTGTTAAGGAACTTCCTGAGGAAGAACTTAACGAAGGAGAAGTAAAGGATGATAATGAAAAGTACGGAATGGTACAGGCATTCAAGCTTCTTGTTAAAAACAAATATTACATGATGATTTGTGGAACATATATTTTACAGCAGTTATATAGTGCCATGATTGGAGCTGGCATTTATTACATGACATGGGTACTGAAAAATAAGAATTTGTTTGGACAATTTGCATGGGCAGTAAATATTCCACTGATCATTGCCCTGATTTTCACACCGACATTAGTTGGTAAGTGGAAAGGTATGTATAAACTGAACTTAAGAGGTTATGTCTTAGCAGTCATCGGTAGAGCACTTGTTGTTGTTGCAGGATATATGGGCAGTGTTCCGCTGATGATGGCATTTACAGCTCTTGCAGCATTAGGTCAGGGACCATGGCAGGGAGATATGAATGCAGTTATCGCATCCTGCTCTGAGTACACTTATCTTACACAGAGAAAGAGAATTGACGGAACGATGTACTCTTGTACTTCTCTTGGCGTAAAAATCGGTGGAGGTATTGGAACCGCTGTTGTTGGATGGCTGCTTGAGTTCAGTGGATATATCGGAACAAATGCAACTCAGCCGCAGTCTGCACTTGATATGATGCAGTTTATGTATCTTTGGCTTCCGTTAATCTTTGATGTATTGATTATGTTTGTACTTTCAAGAATGAATGTAGAAGATGCAAATAAAAAACTGAAAGCAGAAAAAGGAATTGCTGCTGATGAAGTAACAGATGCATCAGACATAAATTAGAATTGACAGGAGAAAGCGTTGTCTGGTCATTGCTCGATGAGACAGTGCTTTTTTCTATATATAAAGTGATTGAACTGTATTTTGAAAATAAAAAAGGACCACTTCATTTTTTTCATTTTTGTGAAATGGCCTTAAGAAAATATTCAGTTTTCACAAAATAGTCCTTTTAGTATTTATACATGGTAAGGATGCTCAAAATATTCAGTGTAGAATACTAAAAGGTCATTCAGATATTTTTTTAGGTTGCTCATTTGCAATTCCTCCTTTCCTTATTTACAAGTTGATTATAAGATAGGTGTAAAAGGATTGCTTGCCAAATCGAAAGAAGATATAGACAAATGTTGCAAAGGGGAGTATTTCATGCAGTTAAAATATGTTGACACAAAAGAGGAGATCATAGCAATAAATAGGAAGTCAAAACATATTGAACCACATCTTCATAATGCACTGGAGATCGTTTGTGTAACAAGTGGAGCATTAGAACTTGGTGTCGGACAGGAACTATACCATATGGAAAAAGGAGATATAGGCTTTGTATTTCCAGATGTTATTCATCACTATCAGGTACTGACACCCGGTGTAAATAAAGCGACCTATCTGATTGCATCGCCATTTACGATAGCCAAATTTGCAGATATCATGCAATCCATGGCTCCTGAATACCCAATCATCAAAGCGGAAAAGGTTGAACCGGAGGTATATAGGGTTATAAATGCAATTTTAGAGACAGAACAGTCGGATATTACTGTTGCACAGGCATATCTTCAAATTGTGTTGGCACGCTGCATAGGAAAATTAAATTTGGTAGAAAAGAGTAATGTGGGGAGCAACGATCTTATTTACCAGACAGTTTCCTATATATCAGCAAATTTTAAGAAGAAGTTTTCTCTGGAAGAGATGGCAAAAGATCTGGGGGTGAGCAAATATGTTTTATCCAGACTCTTTTCCAAAACATTCCATAGAAACTTTAATCAATATCTTAACGATGCAAGGCTGAACTATGCATGCCATCGTTTGGAAAATACGAGTGATTCTATTACAAACATTTGTCTGGATAGTGGATTTGAAAGTCAGAGAACATTTAACCGAGTATTTAAAGAAAGATATAAAATATCACCGAGTGACTACCGGAGTACATGTCTGAAAGATATGTTGTCATAACATATAGATTAATAAATTCAATAAAAATCTGATTATCAGTCTGAAATAAGTATCTCTGGGTGTTATTTATAATATGGGGTAGTGGTTAATTATTATGTCATGTATGATTGGGAAGAAAACCATGCAGTGCCAAATCCATCAAACCATCTGAATTTACAGAAAACATACAGATGTAACCATTTGTGTGAATTGCATCAGGTCAGGGCGAACCGTTCTCCGAATACAATACGGAGAAATGCGTTCGCTCTTGCCTATTACTGGGAATATTTGCTGGAAAATGAAAAGCAAGCAGAGGATATCTATGAAATGGATTATGAAACACAATATGATTATTTCGCACAATATCTGAAATGGCTGAAAGCCGGAAAACCTACTGTCAATTTAGAAAAAGGACCACAGAATAAAACCTGTAACGCTTATTTAAAGAAAGTAATTTTAAAGATACAAAAAGAAGCTTATGGCTATGCTTGTCTTACAAACGATAAAAACTATTACTTGGAAAATTATCCACCGATAGCAGTAGAAACTGGCAGGATTGCTATTTAGATGGAGTTGGAAAAATCACAATTGATGGTGTGGAATATGAATTAAAAGAAGGCGAATCCATTTTGATGCCGGCAAAACATCCACATGCAGTGTATGGAAAAGATCAGTTTAAAATGTTGTTGACGGTTGTATTTTAGGGAGTTTTAGGGATGACCAAAAAAATAGAATTTGAACAAATGCTTAACGAAAGAGAATAGAAAGTAAGAAAATATAAAGTCAGATATAATTGAGAGGGTGCGAGAAAAATCTTGCGTCCTTTTTTAATGCTGATAATTATGTTATAATAATAAAATAATATGAAACAAAGTTTATAGTTTAGAAAAAACTATCAATAAAATTCACCCCAAAATGTATGGTAGGGAGGCTTTGGTTGAATGAATAGAAAAAACACTATCACAGGAAGAGAAGAAATTTATAACAAAACTGAACGGGTAACAGAAAAAAATTTGATAATATATCCGCAGGTATTGACAGATTTTTATAATAGTATGTTTGAAAAAACTGCAAAAACAAAGCAAACATATATATATCAAATTCAGTGTATGCTTAAAGCGTATGCTAAGTTTACTGGTAATACAACTGGAAAAATCAAAATATCAGAAATAGATAATGATTTTTTAAATGCATATTTTACACGTAGACGTAAGGATTTAGTTAATGGAAAACCTATATCTAATGACATTATTGCTGTTCAGATTACAGCAATAAGAAACTTCTTCGCATATTGTATTGAGCAGGGGTTAGTATCTAAAAATCCTATGGATGGAATAAAGCGTCCCCCTATACACAAAGGCAATAAACAAATTATATACTTGGAGTATGATGAAATAGAAAAAGTCCTAGAAAATATAGAGAACGGAACTGGTAATATAGAGAATCGAAAATATAAAAATACGATTTACCAGAAAAAATGGAAAAATAGAGATTTGTGCTTAATAGCGATATCTCTTTTTACTGGTATTCGTGTTGGGAGTCTCGTTGAAATTAATATACAGAATATTGATTTTGAAAATCAAATTTTATATATTATTCAAAAGGGTAATAAAGAAATGCAAATATATTTACCTGACAATTTAATGCAATATATACATCGTTGGGTAAAAGACAGAGAAGAACTGTTAAAAAAGACAGATGAAAAAATAGATGCATTATTTATTACTCAACATAAGGGACGATATAATCGTATATCAGAAAATACGGTGGGTCATATGCTTAAGAAAAATACTTCTAATCTAAACAAACATATAACCCCTCATAAATTAAGACATACATTTGGTACTCATATTTATCAGGAAACAGGAGATATATATCTTGTGGCTAATTTATTAGGACACGCTAACATTCAAACGACTGCCATCTATGCTCATAAGGATAAGCAAAACACCAAAGAAGTTATGGAGATTATGGGAAATAAAATAGGTAACTTTACAGATTGATTTGATTGAGTAATTTTCATTGAGGATACCATTTTCGGAGAGGGAGAGTCTCCTTTAAAAGAATGTGACAATATTGAACTCAAAAACAGTATGTTCCAGTGGAAATATCCGTTATGCTACAGTAATCATATTAAGGCTGAGGACTGCACCTTTAGAAGATGTAGCAGACTGGCACTTTACCACGTTACATTGGCAAGTGTGCAGGAAACCCTCTGGAATTGCAACGACATTGTTCTAAAAGAGGTTCGGGCAAAAGGAGGCTATTTTGCCATGAATTGTCAAAATATGCAGATTGAGGACTTTGAGCTGGCAGGCAATTATTCGTTTGATGGTGCGAAAAATGTAGAAATTCATCATGCCAAAATGATTTCAAAAGATGCCTTTTGGAACACGGAAAATGTAACCGTATATGATTCCTCTATTTCCGGAGAGTATCTTGGGTGGAACGCTAAAAAATTAACTCTAATCAATAGTATCAGCGAAAGTTTACAGGGAATGTGTTACATTGAAAATCTTCAATGAAAAACTGCCTGCTTTTAAATACAACACTTGTATTATTTGTCCAGGGGTAATTTGTCGATTAGAACACGCAGAGTAGTACTGGATAAGCGAGAAAAGTTTAGCGGACAAATACAGATTTAACCGCTAAAGTCTGGATTTTTAACTTTTGATATGTTAAACTACTCTCAAACAGTTACTTTTAGGAGGCTTTTTATGGCAAAACAAATCACTTATCGAGAACAGGAAAAAATTCAAAATACAATGAAACTTCGAGAATTTTTATCGGAACTTCCACCCTACGCAAAGGATTATTTTCGTGCAAAAGAACCGACGACATCTGATAAAACCCGTTTATCTTATGCGTATGATTTACGAGTTTTCTTTCGGTTTCTTCAAGAAAGTAATCCGAACTTAAAAGAAAAACAAATTTCTGAAATTTCACTTTCTGATTTATCGGCACTTCAGCCAGTTGATTTTGAAGAATTTGAAGATTATTTAAAGGTTTATCAGACACCAGATGGACGCACAGAAACGAATTCGCGTGTCGGAATTGCACGAAAGCTCTCCTGCCTGCGTAGTTTTTACGAATATCTCTGTAAACGTCAGCTATTATCTGAGAATCCAGTACGCTTGATTGATATGCCACGTTTAAAGGAAAAAGCCATTATTCAGCTTGATCCTGATGAAATTGCAGCATTACTCGATTATATGGAGAATTATGGAAATGGATTAACAGGTGTACAACTTTATCACTATAATAAGCAAAAGTATCGTGATATTGCAATTGTTACCCTGCTGCTCGGTACAGGCATCCGTGTTTCCGAGTGCGTTGGACTTAATATTTCTGATGTAGACTTTAAAAACAATGGAATTCGCGTGTTAAGAAAAGGCGGAAATGAAATGGTTGTCTATTTCGGACTTGAAGTGGAAGCTGCGTTAAAAGACTACCTGGAACTTTCCAGAAACAAGATAACACCACTTTCAGGTCATGAAAATGCCCTGTTTTTATCCGGTCAGAGAAAGAGAATCAGCGTCGATGCGATTGAAAAAATGGTCAAAAAGTACTCTTCTGCTATTTCGGTAAAAACAATCACTCCGCATAAATTAAGAAGCACCTATGGAACTGCGTTATACCGCGAAACAGGCGATATTTACCTGGTGGCGGATGTATTAGGTCACTCAGATGTAAATACTACCAAAAAGCATTATGCGCGCTTGAGCGATGACAGGCGTCGTGCTGCTTCAAAAGCGGTTATCTTACGAGAAAAACCAGATTCACACAATTCTTAAAAAGAAAAGAAAGGCGGAAATATCCATATATCGAACATAAGTTCAAACAGACATTTTTGCCTTTCTTTTTTATTTTTCAATAGCAAAATAACACGAGAGAATGTCAAAGAATGTTTCAGCAATATTACTTACCCAAGCGCTACATCCAGAATCATCATGACACTAAAACCAACAGCAAAAAACAAAGTACCGATATTAGAGTGTTTTCCCTCTGACATTTCTGGAATCAACTCTTCTACTACAACATAAAGCATTGCACCTGCTGCAAAACTTAAAAGATAAGGAAGTGCCGGAACAATTTGATTTGCCATTAAAATCGTAAAAACTGCTCCGATTGGTTCAACAATTCCGGAAAGTACACCACCGACAAATGCTTTTGATCTTTTCATGCCCTCTGCACGAAGCGGTAAAGAAATAATTGCACCTTCTGGAAAATTTTGAATTGCAATTCCAAGAGACAATGCCATTGCTCCGGCAACTGTAATTTCAGAATGCCCCAACAGATATCCTGCGTAAACCACGCCAACTGCCATTCCCTCTGGAATATTATGGAGAGTAACTGCAAGAATCATCATGGTTGTTTTTTGCAGACGGCTTGCAGGACCTTCTGCTGTTTCACTGTTTTGATGCAGATGCGGAATAATATGATCTAACAATAATAGGAATAACGTGCCTATCCAAAAGCCAATAGCAGCAGGTAAAAAAGCCCATCTCCCCATTGAATCAGACTGTTCAATAGCAGGAATTAACAAACTCCAGATAGAAGCAGCCACCATTACTCCTGCTGCAAATCCAGTTAAAGCACGCTGAACCTGTTCTTTTAAAGTTTTCTTCATAAAAAAGACACAGGCTGCGCCTAAAGAAGTTCCCAAAAAAGGAATCAAGATTCCATAAAACACGTGTTCGTTCATAATGAAAAATCCTCTTTTCTTTTTATAGATTATAATATGCGGTTAGTCTTAACTAACTACATATTATAACGGACTTCTTTTAATTTGTCTACTATCCTGTTGGAATAGACAGTTATTTTTCCTTATGTTATAATTCAGAGTAGTAAAATTATTGTTATATCTAACTTAAAGACGATACGAAAGGATTTTTTATGCCTGGTTTTATCTTACATTTAACTGCAGCTCAAATACTGTTAAAAAGACTTCCACATCATCCTGATTTTCCATACGAAATTTCTTCGGTAAATGATTTTTTGATCGGAAATCTTCTTCCAGATACAACAAAACCAAAAGATGCCTCTCACTTCCGTAACTCAGCTTATTATGAAAAAATGATGGTATTTCCGGATTTAACACGTTTTCTGCAAAAATATAGTTCTCTGCTTGCAAATCCCAGTGTGCTTGGATACTATTTTCATCTTTATATTGACCGAAAATTTTTCAAAGATTTCATTCCTCAGGTCGTAGAATTTTATGACAAAAATGGACAGATTACAGATATTCGAGATGAGGTTGCGACAGTTTATATTCAAAAATCGCAAACTTCTATCCCATTTTCCAAGTATCTCACTGAAGAATACTATTACGGAGATTATACAAGGATGAATACTTATCTGGTCAATCAATATAAAATTCCACTTGATTTAAATCCAGAAGTTGTAAATCCAGGAATTTCAGAAATTTGTTATAAAGATGTGCAGGAGGTTCTCTTACAACTTCATGGCTTTCTAGCTGTTTCACCGGAAGCTGTAAGAGAACTTAAGGTATTTCCACTTGAAAAACTGCTTTTGGCTTTGGAAGAGTATGTTGAAGAGTTTTTATCTGTTCCAAATAAATATTTGTGATTAGATGAAATACGTTCGTCTGTATCTTCCATCCCTAGCAAACCATCCGACAACAGGTTATGAAGTGTTTTTTCTCCATTAATAACTGCTGTCGGATAATTCTCTGCAATACGAGCAATTCCAAAGTCTGCTGCTTTTGCATAATAGGTTTTATTGTAGCAGGAATTACGGTTATTTATCAGATTGAAAGTATTCCAAAAGGGTTTACAGGTCTGATTCAATGCAGTGTATTGTATCTTGATTATTTTGGGATTTATATATTTATATTTTGAACGGATGGATTTCTTATTCTTAGATATTCCTGTTTACAATTATTTTTGTAACAATATGGCTGTTTATTTATATTCCAATTAAAATAAAAGTTGATAAACTCAATAAAATTCTCAATCAATAAATAATAGTTTCCATAATAATATATTATGTAACCTAAAAAGCAAAAGCTGTAGAAGATGTAAAACCATTTCATGCTCATGAACAGGAATAGGAAGAAAATAAGAAAAAATAAATAGATAGAAAGTCAAAAAAGAACCTCCTTATTCAAGGAGGTTCTTTTTGCTTCTTATTAATTATTATTCGTTTTTAATTTGCGTCGGTGGACAAAGGGATACACAATAAAACAACCAAATATGGACTGCCAACCTACTGAAAAAACCGCCCTAGTGAGACACAGGGCGGTTTTTTCATAGGCAGAGGAAGGAGGTATCCCTACAAGCGGGGCTTGACTGTAAGAGGTCAGGCCCTTTTTTCATGCCATCAAACAAATAAGAAGGAGGAACTGCGAATGGCCGATGAAAAAGCAAAAATCGTAACTGACGCAACAGGGCCGGGCTTGTGAAAATAGCTTCTGTGACCTTAGTAATATTTTATTTTATCTGCATACTCGATGACAACATTGATAGATTGAAAGAATGGCGGTAAAATAAATGCGGATAAAATTCGAGACTCCATAATAGATACATATTTCTCTGCTATACTTGAAAAATTGGAGGTGGAACAATGCAGAAGATTTTAATTGTCGAAGATGATATTGACATTCAGGATATATTAAAAAACCATCTGATTTATGCGGGATATGAAGTCGTTGTTGCTTCTGACGGCGTGGCGGGGATTGCAATGTTTGATGATACCATCGACCTTGTGCTGTTAGACATCATGCTCCCTAAAATCGACGGCTATGGTGTATGTGAGGTCATTCGCAAGCGGTCACAAGTCCCTATTATTATGCTTACTGCGCTTTCGGATGAAGAAAACCAGTTGCGGGGTTTTGAACAGCAGATTGACGATTACATTCCAAAACCCTTTTCGCCTAAAATCCTGCTGTGCAAGATTGCGGCTATTCTTCGCCGTAGAACGGCGGAAAATCAAAATCAATCCCTGCTTACTTATAAAGAGTTGAGCATGGATATTGACGGATTTCATGTATATCAAAACGGAAACGAGGTCGTTTTGACCAACAAAGAGTTTGCGCTTCTTAGGCTTATGCTTGAAAATCAAGGAAAGGTCTTTACCCGACAAATGCTGCTTGACCGATTGTGGGCGGACGATTTGGAGGTCGAGGATCGGATCGTTGACAGTCACATAAAGAACATTCGCAAAAAGTTAAATGCTGACTATATAAAAACAATCAGAGGGGTGGGATACAGAATTGACCAAGCACATTAAACAACGGTTATCCGTCAAGATTTTTATAATTACACTTCTTCTACTGGGTGCAGCTTGTAGCGGAACATATCTCTTCATCTCAAAGCTGTTACCTACGACATATTCCAATCTGATAAATGCGGCTACGGAGAAAGCCGCTATGCACCTTGTTGAGCAAATGACAGCCTTTGACAATATATATGATTGTGAAAATGATATATCTAATTTTTCAAAGGAAACAAATGCCGCTTTTTGGATTGAGGATAGTAACGGCCGTATAATATATCCAGACGAGGCATCAATGGAAACTTCTAATACTTCGGCAGATTACACAGTTACATTCGATGAAGATGAATCGTTCATAGATATGCAACCGTCTGGGGCAACTACGACAAATTTTTACCCGTTCACATTGAAAAACGGTACTGCTTATACATTGGCAGTTCAAACGGATTTGTTCGTTGTACAGCAGGCAACAAAGGTATTGTTGTCTATACTTCCGTATGTCATCCTAATGGTCTTTCTGCTTTCTCTCCTTTGTGCATGGCTCTATACACGGTACATCACTCGACCTATTGTGCGACTGAGCAAGATTTCAAAGCAAATGGCGGAACTGGATTTTTCCGGTCAATGTAGCATAGGACGAGAAGATGAATTAGGTTGTTTGGCGCAAAATCTAAATTCATTGTCTGCTTCGCTATCCACTGCATTGAATGACCTTCAAATTGCCAATCAACAGCTCAAAACAGATATTGAAAAGGAACAGGCGTTAGAAAGACAGCGGGTAGACTTTTTCTCGGCAGCATCCCATGAACTGAAAACACCACTAACCATTTTGAAAGGACATTTGGCGGGGATGCTGAACGGAGTCAGCGGCTATGAAAATCACATAGAGTACATGGAGCGTTCGCTTGCCGTTGTTGATAGGATGGAGAAGTTGGTAAAAGAACTGCTGTATGTTTCCAAAGCGGAGGAAACTCAAAAAACTGAATATAAAACCGTTGATTTTGCGGAAATACTTCGGGTACAGGTTGCCGCAGTAGCAGATTTATTGGAAGAA
The DNA here is from genome assembly GCF_054657695.1 of Blautia stercoris. Classification (NCBI taxonomy): domain Bacteria; kingdom Bacillati; phylum Bacillota; class Clostridia; order Lachnospirales; family Lachnospiraceae; genus Blautia; species Blautia stercoris. The sequence goes on along the minus strand of NZ_BAAHYF010000001.1, from coordinate 196,079 downwards.
AAGAACCAGCACCTTGAAGCAAATATTCCTACCCGCCTTTATTGTGAAGTGGAACAAGCACAGATGGAACGGGCAATTCAAAATATATTGGTAAACGCAATTCGCTATTCTCCAAGTGGTGAATTGATTCGTATATCTTTGTCCGAAACGCATGGTACGATTTGTGGTGAAATTGAAAACACAGGTGTCCGTGTGCCTGACGATGCTATTCCACATTTGTTTGAAGCCTTCTATCGGGCAGATACATCTCGTAACCGCAATACAGGCGGAACCGGATTAGGGCTTTATATTGTTCGTAAAGTCATGGAAATGCACCGAGCAAATTACGGCATTTCAAATATAAACAATGGTGTACTGTTTTGGTTTGAATTGCCTTGTAAGCAGCCGGTAGACAACTCCATCTAAAATCCATAATCCATGCAAACTATATCTAAGTTGCTTTGTTATATTATAGCTGTCCTCAAGAGGGCAGCTATAATTTTTAGAAAGCGAGGTCTTATCTATGAAGAACAAAAAAATTTTGGCAATAGGCTTGTGCGGTGCAATCTGTTTAAGCATTGCAGGGGTTACTTATGTAAGTGCATTGGCTTCGGACACACCAAAGGTTTCAACATCCGAAACGGGAAACACATCCAGCGCAGATATTCTCTATCAGGATACAGACGGTGGACAAATCAGCGTTGACGGTAAAAATTGGGTTGCCGAGGCAGATTATGAGAAGAACAATGCGGCACCGGATGTGCAGTGGTGGACAGCCGATGAATACGAGGCGTGGATGAACGAACAGAAAAAAGAGATGGAATCTTTGATTGGAACCGGAGACGGTTGGTATGACGGACAAGGCGTATTCCATGAATTTACGCAGGAAAGCGTAGATGCTATGATGGACAGCTATAAAGAAACTCTGGAAAATATCAAAAAGGGAGTATTGTATTCCAAAGACAACGGTGACGGCGATACCTACTCCATGATTCCACCTACTGAAGATGTAGTTTCCTCTTATAGTGTTGATGTAACAAAAGATAACGGAAAAACAGTACACATTGGGGATTACTCCACAGCTGAGGAATTAGACAAGGCCATTTCTGACGCAGTTAAAAATGGTCAACTCACACAAGAAGAAGCAGACTCCGTTCAGAAATAATAACTAAGCCATTCTGCCGGACGACGGCAAAAGAAAAAAGCCGTCGTACAGCAGACACATTTCCATGCGCCCATGAAGCGACGGCTCAATTTTCAGAGCCGCCGTTTCTTTGCGTTTACACAAACCAATGACGACTTGCGGGGACATGGCGGCCCATAGGAGGGTATCGCCGTGTCCTTTTTGCTTTTTCGCAACGCCCATGAACTTCACCAGCTAAAAAAAGCGTAGCACCCCTCCGGGATATTCTAACCACGAAGGTACAATATATCAGTACTATTCTGACAATACATTTTCGTGCGCCCGAGCGGCTTCATGCTGTCCGGGCGTTTTTGCGTCTATATGGAGCCTCGGGCCAACTTGGCCCGAAGTCCAGCCCCGGTGCCGCTCACCGCCGCCTCTGTTTCGGCTACTCGTCAACATCCAACACCGAAACGGAGGTACACAATGAAGGAAATCAATTTGCGGGAATTTTACCCGTGGTATATGGAAGATGTTATGGTCGAAGTCACGGAAGAAGTTGCGGAAGAACTGCTGGCGGGTCAGAGGTACATTAAGGCTAACCGCCGTCGTATCTATCGCAATAAGGCACACTACTCGCTGGATGCCGAGGACGGTATTGAATATTCTGCTTGCTTCTCTAACCTGATGTTTGGCTGAGGTGCCGCAAGAAGTTGATGACAAACACCACCTTCCAGAATGGCCGCAAGGCCCGTAATACTTGGCTGGCCGGGAAAATCAAGTGCGGGAAATGCGGGTACGCACTCAAAACGACCCACAATCCCTCTGGCTATGAATACCTCCGTTGTTCCAATGTTCCAAGCGGGCCGACCACAAGGGCTGTCCGGGGTGCGATACTCTCCGCAAGACGGAGTTTGAGCAGTTCATTTTTACCGCTATGGGAGAAAAGTTCCGGGAGTTCAAGCTACTGCGGGGCGGCGAGGAAAAGGCAAACGCGAAGATTACCGCCTATCAGGTGGAGCTTGCACAAGTAGAGGCCGAGATTAAAAAACCGCTTGATACGCTGACCGGGGCCAACGCCACCTTGCTGGCCTACGCCAACAAGAAAATCGAGGATTTGGACAACCGCCGCAAAACGCTGTCCAAGGCGATAGCCGACTCGTCCGTTGAAACGCTATCCTCCCAACAGATTGAATTGCTGTCCGGGTATCTGGACGATTGGGAGAATATCAGCTTTGAGGACAAACGAAAAGCCGCTGACGGCCTGATTTCTTCAATCAGCGCAACCAGCGACTATGTAAAGATAGAGTGGAAAATCTGACGCTCTTTCCACTCTATCAAATCAAACCACTTGTTTCTTTATACCGCTTGTAGCCTCTTGTACACCGTTGCTTACAATGTTTGTTTATCACAATTCATTTAATTAACGAAAACTCTTTAACCAGTTTACTAAAGAATCATGCCAGATATTCTCAGCTACAGTTCTCTTCATATCTTCTGTAACAGGACCATTGTTTGCCATTTTTCCAAGAATCGCCGTCTGTAACTCTTCTACTGTCATTTCTTCTGGTGTTTTATTTGCAATTACAGCCATACTATCAACAGCTTCTGCCTGTTCCGCTTTCGTTTCAGATTCGGAAGTATCTGAATTTTCTAAAGTCAATGAGGCAGCAGGAATTGATTCTTCTACAGATTCTTTTACATCTTCTGTTTCGGAAGCTTTTTCAGCTATATCTGTAACATGGTCAACTGGTTTCTCAATTACCTCTGTTTCCTTATTTACTTCTTCTATTACAACTTCTTTCTCTGTTTCTTGTTTGCTTTCTTTTTTAGCTTCTTTAGGCGGTTCTACTTCCAGAAGTTCTTTAGCCATATCTGTCGGAATCCAGATTTCTCCTCCATTTGCAGGAACTGTAACATGGATTTGACCATTTTCAACAGAAACTTTCTTACCGCTTAATGCGCCAATATACTGAGCTGTATTTCCGGCAGAAAGAGTCATCTGTGCATCATTGTCATCATTATTCACGGTTACAATTACTTTTGTACCATCTAATTCTCTTGCAAAAGCAAATTGGCGGTTTGTCAACTGCAGTTCTGCATATCCACCATAACTTAATGCAGGAGTCTGCTGTCTTACTTTTCCAAGTGCGGTAATTAAGGCAGTGCAAGGATTTTCTTTGACTGCGTTTTTATAGTCTTCTAACTTTAACGCCGGACGCAGGCTGTCATCTGAGAATTTTTCTTTCTTTCCTTCTATAGCAAATTCAGAGCCGTAGTAGATGCTCGGTATGCCTGGTAATGTATAAAGAAGAATATGCACCGGTGCCATATGTGCCTTATTAGAAAGCTTGGTATAAATACGTTCTACATCATGATTATCTACAAAATTATATAGATCAAGTTTTCCCATATTCAGCAGGTATTTTACGGTATGCGCAATTTCAAAATAATTATGGTCGTTATGTCCACTGTAAAGTGCCTTATGCAGTGCATAGTTTGTAACACTGTGCAGGGTATCCCCATTTACCCATCGGCTGTAATCCCCATGAATGACTTCACCCATAAGCCAGAAGTCTTCTTTCACTTCTTCTGCGGTACGGCGCAGAGCGTGCATGAAATCAAAATCAAGCACATCTGCTGCATCCAGACGGATTCCATCCACATCAAATTCAGATACCCAGAATCGAATGACATCGCAGATATAATTCTGAACTTCCGGATTTCGCTGATTTAATTTTACAAGCAGATTGTAACCGCCCCAGTTTTCATAAGAAAATCCATCATTGTATTCATTGTTTCCACCAAAATTCACATTGCAATACCAATTTAAGTATCTGGAATGTTCTCGATTCTGCTGAATATCTTTAAACGCAAAAAAATCACGTCCTGTATGATTAAAGACACCATCAAAAATAACTTTTATTTGATTTTCATGGCATACTTCTACAAAATCTTTTAAATCTTCATTGGTTCCAAGACGAGAATCCAGTTTTTTATAGTCCGTTGTTTCATATCCATGTCCAACACTTTCAAACAACGGACCAATATATAATGCAGTACATCCTATTTCTTTTATATGGGAAATCCAGGGAATTAAAGTGTTCAGACGGGAAACAGGAGTTCCATAATCATTTTCTTTTGGAGCACCCGTTAATCCCAATGGATAAATGTGATAAAAAATTGCCTCGTTATACCAGCTCATAGTACACACCTCTGTCTTTTTATTTGTTGGAGTAAAAAGTTTTACCCCTTAACATCTTTGTATATAATAACAGATTTTTTACTTGTTTTCCAGATTATTTTCTATCATTTCGCCATAAATTTATATTGTTGTCTTTTCTGGAGTGTGGTAAAATAATTTTCGTTTACAAAAGAATAAAAACATAAAACTATTTTTTGAATCAAAGGGGGATTCTGATTATTATGGAAAGGGATATGACAAAAGGCAGTCCTTTACTTGTTATTTTGAAATTTACACTTCCGCTGATTATCGGAAATATTTTCCAACAGCTTTATAATATGGCAGATACAATTATCGTTGGGCGTTACGTCGGAGCCAATGCACTTGCAGCGGTAGGTTCAACCGGAACAATTATGTTCTTGATTGTCGGACTTGCACAGGGAATTACTGCTGGTTTTACTGTTTTGACTTCCCAACGTTTTGGTGCGAAGGATACGAATGGCGTAAAGCGAAGTGTCGCAAATGGAATTTTACTTTCACTTATCAGTACATTTTTATTGACAACTTTCAGCGTATTGTCGATGCACTGGATTTTAACAAAAATGAATACTCCAGCAAATATTTTTCAGGATGCTTATACGTATATCATGATTATCAGTGGTGGACTGATTACTACGATTTTTTATAACCTGCTCTCCTCTTATCTGCGTGCGGTAGGAAACAGTCAGATTCCATTAGTATTTCTGGTTTTTTCTGCTGTTTTAAATGTAATTTTAGACTTGATTTTGATTATTAAATTTAGAATGGGAGTTGCTGGTGCTGGTTACGCTACGATTCTTTCTCAGGGAATTTCGGCTGTTTTGTGTTTTCTTTATATTTACCGTTATATGCCGGATTTAACTCCACAAAAGGAGCACTGGAAGTTTTATTTGGCGGATACCCGCCATCAGTTATCTGTCGGGATTCCAATGGCACTTCAGTTTGCAATTACTGCATCAGGTACGATGATTATGCAGTCCGCAATTAACCTTTTTGGTTCAGATGCTGTTGCTTCCTTTACGGCAGCAGGAAAACTGCAGACCTTGGTTACACAAGGGATGATGGCAATGGGACAGACTATGGCAGCTTATAGTGGTCAGAACTTTGGAAAGGGTGATATTTTACGAATTAAAAAAGGAGTAAAATCTGCCCTTCTTGCTTCAACGGTTTATTCCATCGTCGCTGCTATTTTGATTTGTTCTCTTTTAAAACCTTGCTTGGGACTTTTCTTTACCGGGGATGTCGATATTACAGCAATGTTGCCTTGGGCAAAAACTTATGCTTATATGTGCGCCATTTTCTATATCCCGTTAAGCACAATTTTTATTTTCAGAAATACCATGCAAGGCTGTGGCTACGGTTTCTTGCCTATGATGGGAGGCGTTTCAGAACTGCTGGCACGTCTGCTGGTTGCAATAATTGCAATGTCTGTGGCAAGTTATCCGCTTTCCTGCTTCTGTGACCCTGCTGCATGGGTAACTGCGGCGGTCTTTACCGGAGTTTCTTATCTGTTTGTCATGAAAGATATCGATAAAAAATACCGACAGGCATCGTAAACTAACAAAAAACAAAACAGGAACTGGAACAGCTATATTAAAAGATTGAAAGAGCTAATTTCATATAGAATCATATAAATAAAAAGACTTGTTGTCAGAGCATTTTATGGCAGCAGGTCTTTTGGTTTTATGCTATAATAAGTAAAAAATGAAAAAGAAAGAGAGTGATTTTTATGTCTTACATAACAGATAGCTACGTATTAAGCGGTGAAACCTTAGTAAAACAATTTAAGAAACGAAACATGGAAGCGTTTTATTGCGCAACCAAAGAGGAAGCCAAAGAAAAAATCCTTTCCATGATTCCAAATGGTTCTTCTGTCACTTGGGGTGGTACAGAATCTATGGAAGAAGCCGGTGTATGTGAAGCCATTCGTCAGGGAGATTATGAATTTATTGACCGAAAAAAAGCCAAAACACCAGAAGAATCCCGTGCACTGTATGGTCAGATAGTCTGTGCGGATTATTTTTTAACCAGTTCCAACGCTTTTACAAAAGATGGAATTTTAGTCAATATTGATGGTGCGAGCAACCGTGTTGCCTGCATTGCGCATGGACCGGCACACGTTATTTTCTTAATCAGCATGGACAAATTATGTGCAAATGTTGATGAGGCGATTGATCGTATTCACACACATGCCTGTCCTCCAAATGCACTTCGTGTAAAAGCAAATACACCTTGTTCTAAGACCGGTGTCTGTGCAGATTGTTTAAGCCCGGACTGTATTTGTTGTCAAACTTTAATTACAAGATTTTCTCGCATGCCAGATCGTATTAAAGTGGTACTTTGCGGAGAAAAACTGGGATTTTAAATTTTTTTGACCCAATCAAGTAATGAGGCAGATTATAAATATCTATTAAAAAAGACCTTCTACGTTCTGAAAAAATTGTAGAAGGTCTTTTTGATATTTATTTAATTTTAATAAAATCCACAGCCACTTTTTCCATACTCTTTTATATAGTAAAGCGCCTTATTCTTTTTCACTTTGAAAGGAAATAAATCCAAACAAAGTGGCGACAATAATTGTGATTATAATACTCCAAGTACTTACTCTTTCGATTTTTATTTTCCGTTTCATTTTCACTAAAAATCTCCATATTTATTTTTTATGTAATTATACTCTCTTCAAGCTATCTTTTCAATTTCGTTCTACAGAACAATATCGAAAATTTTATCAAAGCCATTAATTTTTCTTGTGTTTTTAAACAGATAGATTTAAAATTTTTATTTTTTGTGTGTGGTGTTGGTTTTTGATGTTATAGATATATTTCATACTATAACATTGCGATAACAAAAAAGAACCGACCGAATTTATTTTTTCACAGCCGACTCTTTTCCCCTATTTCTTATTTTACACGAATCTGATAGCTCTTTTCAAATATTTCTCCTGCTTTGAGTTCATTTCCCCATTCTCTTTCTTCTAATTTCTTAGAAAAATCTTCTTTATCACTTCTGCCATACCAAGGTTCAATGCATACAAATGGCGCACTCTTCTTTGCCGGTGACCAGATTCCAAATAATGGAGCATCAAATTCTACTTCCAGATAAGTCTCTCCCTGAGGATTCACAAGCCCTACTCTCTTTGCCTGATTTCCTTCGATAATTAACGCATCTTCATCAAATAAATCTTCTACTATTCTCATTTTATGATTGGTTAATTCAAATTCTTTTTTTCTGGCAGTAAGCAGTCCGGTCTCTCCTAAGATACTGCATACAAGAGTTTTATCTGTATCAAAGCTCAACTGATAATCACTTTGTTTCTCTTCTGCTTTTAATGGACAGTTAAATGCAGGATGTCCTCCAATTGAAAAATACATCTTCTTCTCATTTGGATTTTCTACTTTCCAAAGCACCTCTACACTTCGCCCATCCAGACGATACCCTAAATGCAGACGAAATGCAAACGGATATTTTTTTCAAAGTCTCTTCATTTTCTTTTAACTCAAACCAGATTTCTTCTTTTTGGCTTTCTAAAGTAAATTCCATATCCCTTGCAAATCCATGTTGGGACATAGAATAAGTTTTCCCTTCAAATACAGACTCTTTTTCTCTGTAATTTCCTACAATCGGAAATAAAACCGGTGAAGTTCTTCCCCAATATGCAGAATCTCCATGCCATAAATACTCTTGATTCGTTTTATTATCTTTTAAAGATTTCATCTCTGCTCCCTTAGAAGAAATCTTTAATGTTAATTCCTGATTTTTTAACTGGTACTCTGCCATTTTCCTTCCCCCTCTAGTCTTCAAACACCTGTCTGATGCTGTCATAATGCAGGAAAATTCCCTGTTTTGCATAAGCCTTGATTTGTTCTACTGTCGCAATTTCAAATCCCGCCACTTCTTCGTCCTGTACTTTTACATCTTTTTCATCAAACTCCAGCACAAACTTATAAATATCTACAAAATAATTATTTTTTTCTTCCGGATTAATTCGCTGATAGGTAAATACATAACCGCCTCCGGCATTTGAAACATCGATTCCTGTTTCTTCTTTTACTTCACGCATGGCAGCTTCTTTTGATTCTTCTCCGGCACGGACTCCGCCACCTGGCACCTCCCACCAGCCTGCTGCCCATTCCTTATCCATACGACGCTTTGTAATTAAAAATTTCCCATCCGGTCTTTGAAGCACTCCAAGTACGGTAAGATGAAATTCATCCGGTTTCATATTCCAGTCGTTACGCTTCATTGTTCTTCCCATTTTTTCTTTTTTTTCATTATAGATATCCCATAATTCCATTTTACTTTCTCCTATTTTCTCTTATTTTGTAATTTCTTTTGCAAGTTCTGCCAGTTTTTTACTGCTTTCTTTAATATTCGGCTTTGCATAAATTCCCGACACAACCGCCACTCCTGCAACACCACTACCCTTTAACTGCAGAATATTCTCTTCACATACACCACCAATAGCAACAACCGGAATTGAAACACTCTCACAGATTTCTTTTAATACCTCCATCGAAATCTTATTTGCATCTCCTTTGGTTGTTGTTCCAAAGACTGCTCCAACCCCTAAGTAATCTGCTCCCATTTGTTCTGCTTCTTTTGCCTGTTCTACGGTTCGTGCAGATACGCCAATGATTTTATCAGCCCCTAATCTTTTTCTTACCTCCATAGCTCTTGCATCTTTTTGTCCGACATGAACTCCATCTGCATCAGATGCAAGTGCAATCTCTACATTATCATTAATAATCAGCGGTATCTGATATTCTTTAGTTAATTTTCTGATTACCTTTGCTTCTTCTAAAAATTCATCTTCCTTTAAGGACTTTTCTCGAAGCTGAATACAGGTCACTCCACCTTTCAGGGAATCTTCTATCTGCTCTTCAAATGTCTTATCTCCTACCCAGGCACGGTCTGTCACTCCATAAAGCAGCAATGCCTGTTTTACTTTTTCTCTTTTTTCTTCTATCGTCACTTTTGTTACACCTTTCTATCTCTTTATTCTATCTCTTTATTTTTCCTCATTTTGACCCCATTCTATCATAGATTCCAAAAAACTGCAAAACCAAACGTTTTGTATTTTTTTCAAAACCTGAATTTATGTCGTTGACTTTATTTTTATCTTGTGCTACAAATAAACTCGTAAGTTATATTTCTCTTCTTTTATGGAATACTATGGTAAAAATTTCTCTTTTTACGATAGACCATTTTACATTTCAAAAAAGAAATCAATCATTTTTGATTGTTTCTTTCATTACAAGATTCCATTTTTATTCTTTATAAATTCGAATCTTGATATAGAATGGTTTCATTTTGTATACAATATACAATTTTACCATATCTTACCAATTTTAGACTTTTTACTACCAGACTCAAAAAGAACAGGAGGTACTTATTTACTATGATGAGACAAGAATGGAGAACTTTTAATGGCGGAGCATGGGAAAAAGAAATTAATGTCCGCAATTTTATTCAGACAAACTATATCCCTTACGACGGAACTTCCGATTTCTTAGAAGGACCAACCGAAGATACTACCGATTTATGGAATGAAGTACTTGACTTATATAAACAAGAACGAGAAAATGGCGGTGTTCTCGATATGGATACGAAAACCATTTCTACCATTACTTCTCATAAGGCTGGATATATCGACAAAGCCAAAGAGAAAATTGTCGGTTTACAGACTGATGTCCCGTTAAAACGTTCTCTCCAACCTTATGGTGGAATCCGTATGGCAATTAAAGCGTGCGAAGACAATGGTTATCATGTTGACCCTGAAGTCGTTGAATACTTTACCACGCATAGAAAAACTCACAATGCAGGCGTATTTGATGCCTACACCCCGGAAATGCGTGCCTGCCGTTCCAATCATATTATTACAGGACTTCCTGATGCTTATGGACGTGGACGCATTATCGGTGACTATCGAAGAGCTGCTCTTTATGGAGTAGACCGTTTAATCGAAGAAAAAGAAGAACAAAAAGCAAGCACCCGTACTATTATGTATTCTGATGTTATCCGTGAACGAGAAGAACTTTCCGAGCAGATTCGTGCTTTACAGATGTTAAAAGAACTGGCTAAAATCTATGGCTGTGATATTTCTGCTCCGGCAACGAACCTACTTGAAGCAACACAGGCATTATACTTTGCTTATCTTGCTGCCGTAAAAGAACAAAATGGAGCTGCAATGAGTCTTGGACGTACCTCTACCTTCCTTGATATTTATGCAGAACGTGACTTAAAAGAAGGTACATTTACAGAAAAAGAAATTCAGGAAATCATTGACCAGTTTATTATGAAACTGCGTCTGGTATGCTTTGCCCGTACTCCGGAATACAATCAGTTATTTGCCGGTGACCCGACCTGGGTAACTGAATCTATTGGTGGCGTCGGAATTGATGGTCGTCCACTGGTAACCAAAATGTCCTTCCGTTATTTAAACACTTTAAATAATTTAGGTGCTGCACCAGAACCGAATCTGACTGTTTTATGGTCTGTTCAGCTTCCAGAAAACTTTAAAAAATTCTGTGCTGATATTTCCATCAAACATTCTGCCATCCAGTATGAAAATGATGACATTATGCGTGTTGTTCATGGAGATGATTACGGAATTGCCTGCTGTGTTTCTTCCATGAAAATCGGAAAAGAAATGCAGTTCTTCGGTGCTCGTGCAAATCTTGCAAAATGCCTGCTTTACGCAATCAATGGCGGTGTTGACGAAATTTCCAAAAAACAGGTTGGACCAAAATACCGCCCAATCACTTCTGAATATTTAGATTTCGATGAAGTAATGGATAAATACAAGGATATGATGAAATGGCTTGCAGGTGTTTACGTTAATGCATTAAACATCATTCACTACATGCATGACAAATACAGCTATGAGCGTCTTCAGATGGCTCTGCACGATAAAAAAATAAGACGCTGGTTTGCAACTGGTATCGCAGGATTTTCCGTTGTAGCGGATTCTTTATCAGCAATTAAATATGCAAAGGTAAAACCAATCCGCGATGAACAGGGGATTACTGTAGACTTTGAAGTTGAAGGAGATTTCCCGAAATACGGAAATGATGATGACCGTGTTGATGCACTCGCAGAAGAAGTACTTCACACCTTTATGCAGTATATCCGCGGAAATCACACTTACCGTGGCGGAGTTCCGACAACTTCTATTCTTACCATTACTTCCAACGTTTCTTATGGTAAAAATACAGGAGCAACTCCAGATGGAAGAAAAGCCGGAGAAGCCTTTGCTCCCGGTGCAAACCCAATGCATGGACGTGATACTCACGGAGCAATTGCTTCTCTTGCCTCTGTTGCCAAAATTCCATTTATGGATGCGCAAGATGGAATTTCCAACACCTTCTCTATTGTGCCGGACGCACTTGGCAAACATGGAAATGATACTACAAACTTAGTTGGAATGTTAGATGGTTATATGACAAAGGGCGGACATCACTTAAATGTTAATGTATTTAACCGTGATACTCTTTTGGATGCCCAGAAACATCCGGAAAATTATCCACAGCTTACCATCCGTGTATCTGGATATGCTGTAAACTTTATTAAATTAACAAAAGAACAGCAGGATGAAGTAATTTCCAGAACGTTCCACGAACGCATGTAATTTTGATAAAAAAGGAGATTAAACACTATGAAAGGTCGGATTCACTCACTAGAAAGTTTTGGTACAGTAGATGGACCAGGGATTCGTTATGTTGTATTTTTTCAGGGCTGCCCGATGCGCTGCCTCTACTGCCACAATCCAGATACCTGGAGTACAGAAGCTGGAACTTTAATGGAAAGCGATGAAATTTTAAACGCCATTAAAAGAAATCAGACCTTTTATACATCTGGAGGTATCACCGCTACTGGCGGTGAGCCTCTGATGCAGATAGAATTTTTAATTGAACTTTTCACAAAAGCCAAAGAAACGGGAATTCATACCTGCCTTGACACTTCAGGAATTTTATTTAACCGAGAAAATCCTAAAAAACTGGCACAATTTGACCAACTGCTTTCTGTTACGGATTTGATTCTATTGGATATCAAACATATCAATCCTGATGAGCATAAAAAACTAACTTCACATTCTAACACTAACATACTTGATTTTGCCAGATATCTCGATGAGAAGCAGATTCCTGTCTGGATCCGTCATGTGGTTGTTCCTGAAATCACTTATAAAAAAAATTTTTTAATAAAACTGGGAGAATTTCTTTCAACCCTTCATAATGTAAAGGCCATAGAAGTACTTCCTTATCATAGGATGGGATGTGTGAAATATGAGAATCTTGGTTTTGAATATGCATTAAAAGATGCACCCCAGCTTACAAAAGCTGAGGCGCAAAGAACAGAGGAAATTCTTTTAGAAAGTATCAAAGCGCATACAGGATGCAAATTTATTTCTGATTTTGAACGGTAAGTTTAACTCAAATATCTGTGAGATAGGTTTTTAAAAATTCATAAATCTCTGTTTCTGTAGGGGGACATCCTTTTAAGTGACATGCAAATTTTGCGGTACAGTTTCCGATTCCAAGCGTTCCGCTTTTTCCTCGGAATCCCTGTCCGATTGCAATTTTTGTATCTAACTTTTTAAGAAGTCCCTCTTCTTTTAAATGGTCTAATGCCGGCATCAGATATCCATAGCAGGCACTGCAGGATTCTACCTCTTCTACCGCATCTAAAAGTTCTACAATTTTTCTCTTTCTTACTTCTAAAATCGCCGCATCTGTTGGTGTTTGAGTTCCACAACTTTTTATCACTGCATGTTCAATATCCGCACTGCCAACTCCAAGTTTTTCTGCCATTAAAATATATGGCACTTCTTTTATCTCATAATTCAAAAAACGACACACATAAGCGTCACATAAAACAGGATCTGTTACCGCCAAAATTCGATTCATCACAACCGGATTTCCGCCATCTTCAAAATCCAAATCTCCGCAGATATTATCGACTACAATAAAATCCTGCTGAAGATACGCATTCAAGTGTGCAATCGGCTCATGCAGACCCATTGTGTGAAAATGACGTTTTTCCTTATTTGGAATTAACCCCTTTAAATTCTTAAGCGCACAGGTCAGCTTCGTCTGACAGTGTCCTTTTAAGACTGGTACATTAATCAGAAAATCTAATTTTAAAGCTGTATCACAAATCAGAAGTTCCATTCCTTTACAATCGCAAAGAGAACTGCTGTCTTTCTGCATATCTGCAAGCGGTACCTGATATTTTTCAGAAAGTTTCTGATATCCGCATACCTCAAAAGATTCTTCTGTTTTATCACCAACCCAAGAACCCTCTAAAATCACTAAATTTTGATATCCTCTCTCCTGAAGATATTCAATAATTCCCTCTACCACCTCAGGATGTGTTGTTCCACCATAAGAGGCCTCACTCGGTGCGACAAGATTGGGCTTAATTCCGATTTTACAATTTTTATTTTCTCCATTTTTTTTCTTGATTTCTGTTTCTAAATCTGCCGCTTCTAACAAATGCTTGGTATTTTCTTTATAGTCTGTACCCTGTATCATCCAGATTTCATTTTGATTCATTTTGATTCCAACTTTCTCCACGTTATTTATAATTTAAAAAAGAAGCCACAAAAACCTTCTTTCTGGCTTATCTTAACAAGCCGGACTAAAAAGTTCAAGTAACTTCTTCTCATTTACTTTTTATGCTGTCTCTTCTGCAAAATTTCCGGTATAAAGCTGATAGTATTTTCCTTTTTCTTCCATCAGCTGTTCATGTGTACCTCTCTCAATAATTCGTCCCTGCTCTAGTACCATAATGCAATCTGAGTTCCGTACCGTAGAAAGACGGTGTGCAATAACAAAAGTTGTTCTTCCTTTCATCAGACGGTCCATCCCCTGCTGCACCAATGTCTCTGTTCTGGTATCAATTGAAGAGGTTGCTTCATCTAAGATTAATACCGGCGGGTCTGCAACTGCTGCTCTTGCAATCGCTAAAAGCTGACGCTGTCCCTGACTTAAGTTTCCGCCATCTCCACTTAACTCTGTCTGATATCCTTCTGGTAATCTACGCACAAAGCTGTCTGCATTCGCCAGTTTTGCTGCCGCAATACACTCTTCATCTGTTGCATCCAGACGACCATAACGGATATTATCCATAACGGTTCCGGTAAACAAGTGAGTATCCTGAAGCACAATACCAAGAGAACGTCTTAAATCTGCTTTTTTGATTTTATTGATGTTAATGTTATCATAGCGAATTTTACCATCCTGAATATCATAAAAACGGTTAATCAGATTTGTAATTGTCGTTTTTCCGGCTCCGGTACTTCCTACAAACGCAATTTTCTGTCCAGGCGTTGCAAATAATTTCACATTATGAAGTACAATCTTTTCTTCATTATATCCAAAATCGACATCATTAAAGGTAACATCACCTTCGAGTTTGGTATATGTTACCGTTCCGTCTGCCTGATGTGGATGTTTCCATGCCCAGACGCCCGTTCTTTCTTTTGTCTCTTCTAATGTTCCGTCCTCATGTTCTTTTGCATTGACAAGCTCTACATATCCATCATCCACTTCCGGCTCGGCATCTAATAAGTGAAAGATACGGTCTGCACCAGCCATTGCCATAACAATACTGTTCATCTGCTGACTGATTTGAGTGACTGGCTGGGTAAAGCTTTTATTCAATGTTAAAAAAGAAACCAGAGTACCAAGGCTGAGTCCGCAAATTCCACTGATTGCCAGAATTGCACCAAATGCAGAACATAAGACATAACTGATAATACCAAGATTATTATTAATCGGCATCATAATATTGGCAAAGGTATTCGCGTTATCTGCGCTCTTTCTGAGTTCTTCATTTAATTTTTGAAACTCTTCGATTGCTTTTTCTTCATGGCAGAATACTTTTACGACTTTCTGTCCATCCATCATTTCCTCGATGTAGCCATTTACCTTACCAAGGTTCATCTGCTGTTCCCCAAAGTATTTTCCGGATTTTTCCGCCAGTTTTTTCGATACAACTGTCATCACACCTACCATTAAGAGAGTCAGAATCGTAAGCGGGATATCGAGTACAATCATACTGATAAAAGTCATTACAATCGTAACCGCCGAGTTTAATACCTGCGGAATACTTTGTCCCATAAGCTGTCTTAAGGTATCTACGTCATTGGTATAAACAGACATGATATCTCCATGTGCATGGGTATCAAAGTATTTAATCGGTAATGATTCCATGTGTGTAAACAATTCAACACGAAGATTTCTCATCGTTCCCTGACTAATATATACCATGATTTTATTATATGCCAAAGAAGAAATAACTCCAACAGCAAAAATTCCAGCCAGTTTGGTAAGCGCCTGCATCAGAGGAACAAAATCTGGTGTTTCTGCTTTTGTCATCGGTACAATATAATCATCAATCAAAGACTGCATAAATAAACTTCCCTCTAAGGTTGCAAATGCAGTAATCATAATACATATCACGACCAGAAGAAACTGAAACTTATAATTTTTCAGCATATATCCAAGCGTTCTTTTTAATGTTTTTGTCGGATTCGGCGCACCGTTTTTTCCAAATGGTCCACCTGCCACTCCTGGACCGCCTCTCATTACTCTTGCCTGTCCTGCCATTATTTTGCACCTCCTGTCTGGTCAAAATCTCCTCCACCTTTTACCTGCGTATTATAAATTTCCTGATAAATCTCATTGGTTTTTAACAGATTTTCATGTGTATCAAATCCATTAATCTTTCCGTCATCCAATACTAAAATACGGTCTGCATCCTGCACACTTGAAATTCTCTGCGCAATAATAATTTTTGTCGTATCTGGAATTTTCTTTGCAAAGACGGAACGAATTTTCGCATCTGTTGCAGTATCAACGGCACTGGTAGAATCATCTAAAATCAAAATCTTCGGTTTCTTTAATAATGCTCTTGCAATACAAAGTCTCTGTTTCTGACCACCGGATACATTACTTCCACCCTGTTCAATATACGTCTCATATTTATTTGGAAAACGCTCAATAAATTCATCTGCACATGCATTTTTACATGCTTCAATACATTCTTCTTTTGTCGCAGTTTCATTTCCCCAACGCAGATTTTCTAAAATCGTACCGGAAAACAGCACATTTTTTTGTAATACAACTGATACCTGATTTCTTAATACTTCCAAATCATATTCGCGTACATCTTTTCCACCGACACATACAGAACCTGCATTTACATCATAAAGACGGCTGATTAAATTTACCAGACTTGATTTTCCACATCCCGTTCCTCCAATAATACCAACCGTTTCTCCGGAATGAATATGTAAATCAATGTCAATTAACGTATCTTTTTCTGCTTCATCATTATAAGTAAATTCCACATGATTAAAATCAATACTTCCATTTTTCACTTCCATGATTGGATTTTTGGGATTAACCAAATCCGCTTTATCATTTAATACTTCTGCAATTCGTTTTCCACTTGCAATACTAAGTGTTGTCATAACAAAAATCATGGATAACATCATAAGGGACATTAAAATTGACATGATGTAACTAAACATAGAAGTCAGTTCCCCTGTTGTCATATTTCCAACTACAATGAATTTTGCTCCAAACCAGGATAAACAGATGATACAAAAATAAACAACCAGCATCATTACCGGACCATTAAAAGCTAAAATTCCTTCTGCTTTTAGAAACAGTTTATAGACGTTTTCGGCCGCTGTGATAAATTTTTTATTTTCATAGTCTTCTCTTACAAACGCTTTTACTACACGGATGGCAGAAACATTTTCCTGTACACTGGCATTTAACGCATCATATTTTTTAAATACCATATCAAAGATTTTCATCGTTGTCTTTACCACTACAACAATAAATGCCCCAAGTACGATAATTGCAATCACAAAAATCAGACTCAGTTTTGCATTAATCACAAAGCACATAATCATACTGCAAATAAGTGTGAATGGTGCTCTTACGGCAATTCTCAATATCATCTGGTAAGCATTTTGTACATTTGTGACATCTGTGGTCATACGAGTAACCAGACCGGCTGTACTATATTTATCAATATTAGAGAAAGAAAATGTCTGTATATTTTCATACATAGCGTCCCTCAAATTACAAGCCAGCCCCGAAGATGCATTTGCCGCATATTTTCCTGCAAGCACACCAAACAACAAACTAAACATGGCAAATACCAGCATAATGCTTCCATATAGTCCGACTTTTTTCATATTACCAGCTTCGATTCCCTGGTCAATAATCATCGCAGTAATAAAAGGAATTAATACTTCCATTACTACTTCAAGTGCTGCAAACAAAGGTGTCAACAGCGATGATTTTTTATACTGTTTCACCTGTGCCAATAAAGTTTTCAGCATTTTTTTACCTCCTAACACACGAATTTATTTTATAAGCCTTTATATTTTTACATATTTTCTCTAGAAAGTAAATTTAATTTTTGTTATTATTAATTAAAAAATTTTATTAATATTTCAGAAAGGATTTTTATTATTATGAATACTATGCAGCTCGAATGTTTTCTCGCAGTCGCTGATAACTTAAGTTTTGCAAGAGCAGCGGAACAGCTTCACGTAACCCAACCGGCAATTACCCATCAAATCAATTCTCTTGAAAATGAATTGCAAGCAAAACTAGTCCGAAGAACCACCCGTATTGTAGAACTGACTCCAGATGGTAGAACTTTTCTGGGTTATGCCAAAAATATTTTAAAAGCAACACACTTTGCCAAAAAACGTTTATCCGAACATCACCAGGATTACATCCAGACTTTTTCTATCGGATGTCATAACCCATCCGAATTAAACTTAATTTCTCCGGTTTTAAAACAGCTTTATCAAACGTTTCCGACGTTACATCCTGATTTGCGCATGATTCCCTTTCCTGCCCTCAGAAATATGGTCGAAGAAGAAGCGATTGATGTCATGATAGGATTTCGAGATGAAAAAATCAACCTTGCTTCTGTCACTTATGTTGAACTTGCCCAGTGCGGAATTACCTGTGCCCTGTCAAAAGAACATCCCCTCGCAGATAGAAAACAACTCACGTTAAAAGATTTAAATGAAGAACCAATTGTCTTATGTGAACCGGATCGCTGTGCAGAAGCGATTGCTCAGCTTCAAGGTCATCTTCTTGCTTCTCATTCTCACTCTCCTTCCCAGATTTATTTTGGAGAAAATTTAGAATGTACTTTAACTCTTACAAAAGCAGGAATCGGACTCGCCCTGCTGCCAAATCTTCCATTCATGCACCAGGAAGGGCTGACTTATGTTCCTCTTGAAAATGAAAGTATTATCTCTTTTGGACTTTATCATAAAACGTCTTTTAATTCACCGATCCTAAAAACTTTCATTCAGATTTTAAAAAAACTTTGTCAACCTCTTTGAAATAAAAGCCAGGACAAGATAATCTCATTGTTACCCTGTCCTGGTTTTTATCATTCACAAAATTAATAATAAAGAAATGCAGGCACACATCAAATGATATATACCTGCATTTCTGCTTTTATCTTTAATTTTCTGCTTTCTTCTATTTACCGTCTCTCTGTTTTAAATAAGCAGCTCTGCCCTCTTCGTAAAGATTGTTCCCCTCGCTGTCAATGATTACGACAAGCGGCATATCTTCTACATACAATTTTCTAAGTGCCTCTGCTCCTAAATCTTCATATGCAATTAATTCTGCTTTTTTAATACATTTTGCAAGAAGTGCACCTGCACCTCCGATTGCTCCAAAATAAACACCATGATATTTTTTCATCGCATCAATTACTTCTGGAAGACGTGCACCTTTTCCAATCATTCCTCTTGCGCCGACAGACATCATAGTTGGTGCGTAGGCATCCATTCGACCACTGGTGGTTGGTCCGGCTGAACCAATTACCTGTCCCGGTTTAGCCGGTGTCGGTCCTACATAATAAATCGTTGCATCTTTCGGGTCAAATGGAATTTTCTCTCCTTTTGCCAGCGCCTCACACATTCTCTTATGTCCCGCATCTCTTGATGTATAAATTGTTCCTGTCACAAGCACACGATCTCCGCTATGAAGTGTTTTAGCCAGTTCCTCTGTAAGAGGCAGTGTAATTTTTCTTTCCATCTTAAATTACCTCCGTTTTATGACGCGTTACATGACAGTTAATATTAATTGCACACGGCATACCTGCAATATGAGTCGGCATTGTCTCAATGTTCAAGCCAATTGCTGTTGTCTTTCCACCAAACCCCTGCGGTCCAATTCCCAGTTCATTGATTTTTTCAAGCATCTCATCTTCAAGCTCTGCATAAAACGGGTCTGGATTAGAAGAATCCAATGGGCGCATTAATGCTTTTTTTGCTAATAAAGCTGCTTTATCAAAAGTTCCTCCAATTCCAACTCCAACGACCATAGGCGGACATGGATTTGGACCGGCTGTCTCTACTGTCTCAATAATAAAATCCTTAATTCCCTGGAGTCCGTGAGACGGTTTAAACATACGGATAGCACTCATATTTTCACTTCCAAATCCCTTTGGACCTACTGTAATTTTAATCTGTTCTCCCGGAACAATTTCTGTATAAATCATAGCAGGAGTATTGTCTCCTGTATTTCCACGACGAACAGGGTCTTTAACAACCGACTTTCTCAAATAACCTTTGTCATAACCTCGGCGAACTCCCTCATTTACCGCATCACTCAAGTCTCCGCCTACTATATGTACATCCTGACCAATCTCTAAAAAAACACATGCCATACCGGTATCCTGACAAATTGGTACACATTCATTATCTGCAATTTCGAAATTTTCAATAATATTATCTAAAACACCTTTTGCAATCTCTCCATCTTCACAGGCACGACAATTTTTAATTGCACACTTTACGTCTTCCGGAAGATGTTCATTTGCCTCAATACAAAGTTTTTCGATTACGTCGGTAATCTGGCTTACATTGATTTCTCGCATTTTACCACTCCTACTCTGTTTTCTTCTTATCTCTCATGACGTGCATAATGTGGAAGCAATAATGGAGATACATCCTCTGATGTAATGCCTGCTTCTTTCAATTCTTCTGCATATTTTTCCACATGTTCTAAAGTCATGGTTCCAAGCTCTACGGTTTTTGATTTTGCAGCAGCTGCTTTTCCTGCATTTCTTCCAAATACAATGATATCAAGCAAGGAATTTCCCATCAGGCGGTTTCTTCCATGGATTCCCCCAACTGCTTCTCCCGCAACTAAAAGATTGTCAATTACCTTTGTAAATCCATCTCCGCCAATTTCAAGTCCGCCATTTTGATAATGCAGGGTCGGATAAACCAGAATTGGCAGTTTTCTCATATCAATGCCATAATTTAAGTACATACGAAGCATTGCCGGAATTCGTTTTTCAATGGTTCCTTCTCCTCCAAGTTTTTCAATCATTGGAGTATCCAGCCATACACCGCTTCCAAGAGGAGTCGTTACACCTTTTTTACGTTCTGTACATTCACGAATAATAGAAGCAGCAGATACATCACGGGTTTCCAGTGGATGCATAAACGCTTCTCCATCTACATTTACAAGCATTGCTCCCAGAGAACGTACTTTTTCTGTCACCAGTGCTCCATAAATCTGAGCCGGATAGGCAACTCCTGTCGGATGATACTGAATCGTATCCTGATAAAGAAGTGGTGCTCCTGCACGATAGCCTAAAATCAAACCATCTGCAGTTGCTCCATAATGGTTTGAAGTTGGGAAATTCTGATAATGCAGACGACCTGCTCCTCCAGTTGCAATCACAACTGTTTTTGCTTTTGCAACCAGATAATCACCTGTTTCCATATTTAAAAGAACAGCTCCTGCAATCTGTCCTTTTTCATCTTTAATCAACTCAACCGCTGAAGTAAATTCAACAACAGGAATCTGACGATTTAATACTTCGTCACGAAGCGTTCTCATGATTTCTGCACCGGAATAATCCTTGCAGGCATGCATTCTCTTTCTGGATGTTCCACCACCATGGGTTGTCACCATATTTCCTTCGGCATCTTTATCGAACATTACTCCTAAATCATTCAACCAGTGAATTGCATCCGGAGCTTCCATAACAAGACGTCTTAACAGTTCCGGTCTTGCAGCAAAATGTCCGCCTCCAAATGCATCTAAATAGTGCTGTACCGGTGAATCATTTTCTTTATCTGCTGCCTGAATTCCCCCTTCTGCCATCATGGTATTTGCATCCCCGATACGCAGTTTGGTAACGATCATAACCTCAGCGCCAGCTTCATGTGCTTCAATTGCTGCGGAAGCACCGGCACCGCCTCCTCCGATTACAAGGACATCCACATCATAATCTACTTTATTCAAATCTACTTTATCGGTTAAAAGACGACTATTTGAATGTAATAAGTGTACTAACTCTTTATTTGCTTTCTGACCTTTATTTGGTCCAATTTTAATTTCTTCAAATGCTTCTTCTCGATAATCCGGATGAAAAGCTTTTAAAAGGGCATCTTTTTCCTCTGCACTCATACGTCTAGGTTCCATTCCCATACGTTCTTCTCTGGTTGCCTCCACCTTTTTCACGGATTCCATCATTTCTGGTGTAAACATGGCTTTTCCTCCTATTTCTCGATCTCTCTGTTATTATAAAGTTCCTGCATCTCGGTAATTGGTTTCTGCATAATCTGTTCAATCAACTCATCATAAGCACCTTTATGAATTTCTTCTACACGTTTCTCTAAGTGCTTGCTCTCCGGTGCAATATACTTTCCGGTTAAACGTCTTGCTAAAACCCCAACCATCGGATGAGAAATACCGGCCGGACATCTTACCGTACAACATCCACATCCGACACAATCAAAGGATTCTTCTGCACACTTTTCTAATTCGCCTCTCTGAGCATAAGCAATGTACTGCATGACATTTAAATCCTGCGTACAGGCTTTGGTACAGGCATTACATCCAATACAACTGTAAATTTCCGGATATAATTCCATCATAATCTGCTGGTTTGGTTTAATTTCCTGAATATCATAGGTTCTTTTATCTGTTGGAAAGAATGGAATACTTGCTACATACATGCCCTCTTCTACCTGTGTCTGACAGGCAAGACAGGTTTTTAATTCATTTTTTCCCTTAATTCTATAAATCGTTGCACAGGCTCCACAGAATCCATGACGACATCCGCAGCCTCTTTTTAATGTGTATCCGGCATATTCCATTGCGGTCATAATTGTCAAATCTGCAGGCACACTATATTTCTTTCCGAAAAAATATACATTTACCATATTTTCCATTTGTGGGTACCAATCCTTTCTTAATACTCATTCGGTAATTCATCAATTTCATCAAAACGGAATACCGGTCCATCCTTGCAGACATATTTTGAACCGATATTACAGCGTCCACATTTTCCGATTCCGCATTTCATACGAAGTTCCAATGTTGTATAAACCTGTTCTTTTGTAAATCCAAGTTCCTGAAGCCCAGAAAGTACAAATTTAATCATAATTGGCGGTCCACAAACTAATGCAACTTTATTTGTGTCAAATCCGATTTCCTTTAAATAGGTAGGAACAAAACCAACATGTCCGTCCCATCCCTCTTGTTCTCTGTCAATTGTCAGATAAACATTGACATCTTTTGCTTTCATCCAGACTTCCTGAATTTCTTTTAACTGAACCAAATCATCTGCGGAACGGGAACCATATAAAATATCAACGGTTCCATAATTTTCACGATTATCCAATACATAATTAATAACAGAACGAAGCGGTGCAAGTCCAATACCACCTGCAATAAACAATAAATTTTTTCCTTTTAATTCTGTTTCCACCGGAAAATGATTTCCATAAGGTCCACGTACTGTAATTTCATCTCCTACTTGAAGACTATGGAGATACTCTGTCAACATTCCGCAACGTTTAATACTAAATTCTTGATATTCTTTATTCGTCGGTGAAGAAGTAATGGAGAACATACCCTCACTCACCCCCGGAGCACAAACCATCGCACACTGTCCCGGCATATGTTCAAATAATTTTCCACCCTCTGGCGCATTGACGCGAAATGTCTTTACATCCGGAGTTTCTTCACGAATATCTGTAATGACGCCAACTTTTGGAATTAAGGTATCTAATGTATAATTTTTATGACAGGTACATTCGCTCATTCCTTGTCACCTCCCTGTTTTTCAAATGCCTTAATTACTTTTACGATATTTAAAGAAGAAGGACATTTTTCTACACAACGTCCACATCCAACGCAGGAATACATTCCATTATTATTTGCCGGATAGTAAACTAATTTATGCATAAATCTCTGACGGAACCGTTGCAGCTGGCTGGTACGGTTGTTTCCGTGTGCCATCATCGTAAAATCCGAATACATACAGGAATCCCAGCAGCGATAACGCTGGACACCATGACCTGTATCGTAATCCTTAATATCATAACACTGACATGTTGGACATACGAAAGTACAGGTTCCACATGCCAGACATGGTTTATATAATGTTTCCCAAATCGGAGAATCAAATCTTTCTTCTAAAGCTCCCCCATTCCATCCTTCTAATGACAAATTTGAATATGGAAGTTTTTCTACAATTTTATGAATTGCTGTTTTTTCTGCGTCTATCTTCTCATCTTCTGCTTTAGGACTTTCTATTAAGCATTCTTTTACAAGGTCTGTTAAGGCTTCCCCTTTTTCAGTCAACGCTTTCCAGTATAATTCTTCTTCTATCATCCAAACCGCTACATCTGCATCCGGGCTCGCACAGTCAATTCCAAAAGCCTTACAAAAACAAGACTCTTCTGGTTCATGACAAGCCATTGCCACAATAGTTCCATGCTCTCTTCTTGCAGAGTAAAATGTATCTACCGGTTCACTTAAGAATACATTGTCTAATACCTTTACTCCCTGTACATCACAAGCTTTCATGCCAAATATAACAAATTTCTGTTCTTTTAATGCTTCTGGCTCAATGAAAAGTTTCTTTCCTTCTTTTTGTACCGTGTACAAATTTTCACTCTGTGGAAAAAAAGCATCTTTTGGAGACTTCACGGTCTTTAATGTGTCTAAATCCACTTCTGCATCTTTATCCCAGGCTGCAAAATTTACCTGATTGCTGACTTTTACCGGAAGATATAACTCCTGTTCTTCGGCAATACGCTGGAATAATGCCGGAAGATTTTTCTTTGCTATCTGATACATACATTATCCCCTTTCCGTTACAATACTTGGTTCTGCATCTTCAAATGTAAAGTTTGTAAGAGGTCCTCTTGATTCCGCATCCTCTCCTGCCTGATATTCTCCATATAATTCATCAATATCTTTAATAAATTTACGGTTGAATAAATGCAGAGGAATCCCCTGTGGGCATACACGGCTGCATTCTCCACAATCTGTACATCTTCCTGCCACATGGAATGCGCGGATAATATGAAACATCTTTTCTTCAAAAGAATCCACATTCGCTTTTTGAGCACTGTCAAATTTTGTACTGTCAAACACACATTTACGACAACTGCAGGCCGGACATACGTTTCTGCAGGCATTACAACGGATGCATTTACTTAACTCCCCTTGGAAAAAGGCAAATTTCTCTTCCGGACTCATTGCTTCGATTTTTTCTACTTCTGCAAAACGCTCTGCATCTTTCGTTTCTTTCGACTCTCCAATGATTTCATCATAAATTTTATGTTCTTTTCCCTTACAGACATGGCATCTTTCTAACATTGCACTCTGATAAGTACAGGTCTTTTCTCCATAAATGGTCTGAATTTTCAACACTTCCGCTTCATCTGTAAGCTCTGCCCCTGAAATAGCCTCAATTCCTTTGATATTCTGATTTTTAATCTTTTCAATATCCAGTTTGCCTTTACAACCAACGCCAACAATATAAGCTTTTTCTCTGTTTACACGATGTTCTTTGATGAGCTGATTAAAGCTGTATGTATCACACGGTTTTAAACAGACCATAGTTTTTCCTTCTAATTTAGAAGCTTCTATCATATATTTGCTTAAATTTGCGCCACAGAATCCGTTATAAACAAAATCCTTTAAAGATTCTACAGTTTCAAAATAAGCCGGTTCCGGATTATAAGGCAAGTCTCCGGCTTTCCAGCCAAGTACCCGCGCTACGGTCTTATCCGCAAGCAGTTCTTTTGCACGGTCAATTATTTCCTGCATCTTAAATCCTCCAATCGTACATTTTTTCCAAGAGAATGAATCTTCTCAACAAACTCATTCATTGTTGTTGAAAACTTCACGCCCTCCGCTGCTGATACCCATTCTACACGGGTACGTCCATTTTCCACTCCAATATAATCAAGCATGGAAAACAGAAGTGTCATACGTCTTCTTGCATAATAATTTCCTGTACTGTAATGACAATCCCCTGGATGACATCCACATAAAATCACACCATCTGCACCTTTTTCAAATGCCCTTAAAATAAACATCGGATTGACACGACAGGAACAAGGCACGCGAATAATTTTGACATCTGCTGGATAGCTAAGACGACTGCTTCCTGCTAAATCTGCACCTGCATAACTACACCAGTTACAGCAGAACGCTACAATCTTCGGTGTAAACTCTTCTTTTGCTTCTATCGACATATTGCATCTACCTCCGCTATAATCTGTCTGTTTGAAAATCCCTGTAAGTCCATTGCCCCGGATGGACACGCTACTGTACAAGCTCCACATCCCTGACACAGTGCACTGTTCACCTGTGCAAGACGACGCACTTCACGAATACCATGGTCATTGACTTCTTTTTCTTCATAAGTGATTGCTCCATAAGGACATACATTTGCACACGTAGAACAACCATTACATAAAAGTTCATCTGGTTTTGCGGTACATGGGTTTGTCATCAGCTTATCTTTTGCTAAGAGTCCAATTGCTTTTACCGCAGCTGCTCCTGCCTGTGCAACCGTCTCCGGAATATCTTTTGGTCCCTGGCATACCCCGGAGAGGAAGATTCCGGCGGTTGGAGACTCTACCGGACGCAATTTTGCATGTGCCTCTGTAAGGAAGTTATTCGTATCAATACTTGCAGTCAACATCGTTGCAATCTTTCTTACATCTTTGTTTGGTTCAATCGCAGCGGCAAGCACTACCATATCTGCTTCTTTCAAAATTTGTTTATTATCTAATAAATCTGATCCCTGTACCAATAATTTTCCATTTGGCTGTGGAATAACCTTTCCAACCTGACCTTTAATATAATTGACACCGTACTGTTCTACCGCTCTTCGATAAAACTCATCAAAATTTTTCCCCGGTGTACGCACATCAATATAAAAGACCGTTACATTCACATCCGGATACTTATCACGAATCAGCATTGCATGTTTTGCCGTGTACATACAGCAAATCTTAGAACAATAGCTCTTTCCTCTATCATCCGCACAACGACTTCCCACGCACTGGATGAATACCATTTCTTTTGGTGCTTTTCCATCAGAAAGACGCTCTAAATGACCACTTGTCGGTCCTGCTGCATTCATAATACGCTCTAATTCCAAAGATGTAATGACATCTTTACTCTGGCTGTAAGCATATTCATCGTAATTATCCAGCTTAATTACATCAAAACCAGTTGCGACAACAATTGCGCCGTATTTTTGTGTTACAATTTCATCTTTCTGGTCATAATCAATTGCCCCTGCCTGACATACCTTTGAACAAACTCCACATTTTCCGGTTTTAAACTTAATACAGTTTTCACGGTCAATGACCGGAACATTTGGAATTGCCTGAGCAAACGGGGTATAAATTGCACTTCTTGTATTTAAGCCACGGTTAAATTCGCTCGGTGCTTTTTTCGATGGACATTTTTCCTGACACACTCCGCATCCGGTACATTTATCCATATTTACACTTCTGGCTTTCTTTTTAATATCTACTGTAAAATCTCCTACAAACCCGGATACTTTTTCAACCTCACTGTAGGTATAAATATGTATTTTTTCATGTGCCGCTGCTTCCACCATCTTTGGTGTTAAAATACAAGCAGAACAGTCTAAAGTCGGGAATGTCTTATCAAGCTGTGACATTCTTCCACCAATACTTGGCTCCTTTTCTACGATATCAACTTCATATCCAGCATCTGCAATATCCAGTGCTGTCTGAATTCCTGCGATTCCTCCACCGATCACAAGCGCTCGTTTTGTTACACGGCTCTCTCCTGGGTATAACGGAGTGTTTAAATTAACTTTTGCAACTGCCGCACGCATTAAAATAACGGCTTTTTTTGTTGCCTCTTCCATGTCTTTATGAATCCAGGAACAATGTTCACGAATATTTGCAATCTCCACCATGTATGGGTTCAATCCAGCACGCTCTGCTGCTTTTCTAAACGTTGCCTCATGCATACGTGGAGAACAGGAACAGACAACCATTCCTGTCAGTCCTTTTTCTTTGATTGCTTTTGCAATCAAGGCCTGGCCTGCTTCAGAACACATATACTGATAATCTTCTGCATGAACCACACCTGGCTCCATAAGAGCCATCTCTGCAACTTTCTTGACATCTACCGTTGCGGCTATGTTTGTTCCGCAATGACAGACAAATACTCCTATTCTCTGCACCAGGGTTACCTCCTATATCTTCTGAATGCACTCACTAATAACTGCTGTGGAAGTTCCGGATCTAATAATTCCGGAATTTCATCTGCTGACAAATACGCCTGTCCTCTTTGTCTGACTACCAGCTGTCTTGCTGCATCAATGATTCTACCTGGCTGTACATCTCTTGGACAGCGTTCTACACAGGCAAAACAGGAAAGACATTTCCATAACGACTTTGACTGAACCAACGCATCAATATTTTCATTAATCACATAAGATACAAACTGATGCGGTTTAATATCCATTTCATCAAATGCTGGACAGGATGCAGAACATTTTCCGCATTTCATACATTTTAAAGGATTGGCTCCGCTGATTTCTTTTATCTTTTCTGCCTGTTTTTTATTATCATTCATTTCCTGCCACCTCCCTCTTGGCTTCTTCTTTTACGCCAAGTGCTTCTGCTAAAAGCTCTGTAAAATAGTAAACCGGAAGTGTCTGATTTCCATTTTTCTTTAAATTATAAAGGCAAAGCGGACAGGCTGTAATTAACATTTCTGCTCCAAACCCTTTTGCACTGTCTGTCACTTTTTTTGACATATTTTCTGCCATCTCTTTTTCTTTTAAGGAAATATATCCTCCACAACATTCGTTTCGGTATGGATAGATAACCGGCTCAGCTCCGATTGCCCGAATAAAATCTTCTATTACACTTGGATTTTCCGGATTATCGAACGCCATAATCTTTCCGGGGCGAAGTAGTAAACATCCGTAATAAGCACCGATTTTCTTTCCTTTTAACGGATTTACCACTTTTTCTTTTAATGTATCAAATCCTACTCTGTCACGAAGCACCTCTAAAAAATGAAGCACGGTTGTCTCTCCTGCATAAGGTTCTTCTAACTGCATATAGTTATTTGCCCTTGTCCGAATATCCTCTACATTCTTCATATCATCATTGACACGTTTAATCACATGATGACAGGCAGAACAAAGAGTTACCAAATCCTGACCCTTTTCTTTTGCCTCATTGAGTGCACGTACGGAAGAAAGTTTTGTGGCAATTTCATCTGTACCGAGCGGGTAAACCCCGCCACAGCACTGCCAGTTTTCAATTTCTTCCAGTTCAAATCCAAGCACTTTTGCTGAAGCTCTGGCATAAGCATCCAAATCTTTTGCCTTTGTTCTCAGCGTACACCCTGGATAATAACTGTATTTCATATCCTGTTGTCCTTTCTTTTTTTACTCTTAAATATTACATCTGGATTTTAATCCAGATTAATCTGTGCAATAACCTCTTTCAAGGCATCTGCACTCTTCTTTAACTGTTCAATTTCTTTCTGATTCATTCGCATCGGTACTTTTCCCTGAATTCCATTCGGTCCAACTAAAGTCAAAGTACTTAAACATACATCTTCAATTCCATACTCTCCATGCATCATAGAGGATACTGTCGCAACAGAATCAGAAGATGCCAGTACAATTCCGCATAATTTGCAAACTGCTTTTGAAACCGCATAGAAAGTAGCACCTTTATTTGCAATAATCTGTCCACCGGATTTTTGTACATAAGCAAGCATTGCTTCTTTATCCAGCTCTTTTACATCTTTTCCAAGACTCTTTGCCAGCTCATAATACTCATTGATGCTCACACCGGAAATATAAGCCCCTGTCCAAGGAATGAAAGAAGTATCTCCATGCTCTCCAAATACATAAGCATGAATATTTTTCTGTGATACTTTAAAGTGTTCCGATAAGCCACAGCGAAGTCGGGCAGTATCTAAGATTGTTCCGGAACCGATAATCTGATTTTCCGGCAGTCCTGAAATCTTTGTAAAGACATAAGTCATAATATCAACCGGATTACTTACGATGATATAAAGTGCATCCGGTGCTGCTTTTACAATCTGCGGTGCAATGCTTTTCATAATATTGACGTTGGTCTGAGTCAATTCAATTCTTGTCTGACCAGGTTTTCGTGCAATACCTGAAGTGATAATTACAATATCAGAACCTTTTGCATCTTCATATTCTCCGGCTACAATTGAAATCGGGTCACGGAAACAAGTTCCCTGTGCAATATCCATGACTTCACCCTCTACCTTTTGTTTGTTGATATCAATCAAAACAATATTGGAAGCGATGTCCTCATTTGATAACGTATAAGCAATGGTTGCTCCTACACTGCCTGCACCTATAATAGTAATTTTACTGCTCATGTTTACTCCTTTCCCCTTAGATAAGGGCGCTCTTATTGTCTTTTTTTTAACAATCGTTTTTTAAAAAAATGGAAAATCGTTTTTCTTCTCATGTAGATTTCTCCCAAAAAGCACACGATATCCGCACACAAAATGGCATTTTAACGACTTTCGCTCTGCGCTACCTCTGTAGGATATCATATCGACAAGAATTTAACAACAATTTTTTAACGATTTTGATATATTTTTTTCTTATGGTGCTTTCGCGTGTTATCACTGTCAAGTGGATATTCGCAATCCGCTTCGCTACTTGCTCATAACCAAATAGCTGCTACGCAGCTTATCAGAAGGGGCTTGCCCCCTCCTGATACAAGCAAGTCCCCCCCCTGCTTATTGCTTTTCGCAATTGAAGCAGGGGACTTACTTGATTTGGTTAAATTATTATTCTCTCTGAAAATTGCAAAAAATACCGCTATCCAGCTAACTTTGAAAGGTTCTCTCATTTTTCTGGTATAACGGTACTTTTTTTAATCCACTAATTTATTTAATTCTTTCACGTATTCTGTTTCATTTGAATTTTTATGATTTGCCTGCGCTGCATATTTCTTCACTGCATTCTGAGATTTCTTAATCGACTGCATCGTACCCGCACCTGCGATACAACCACCAGGGCATCCCATACCCTCTAACAGATAACCATTGTATTTTCCGGCTTTTGCCATCATAAGCAGTTTTCGACAGTCTCTTAAGCCCTCCGCATTTGCTATTTTAATCTCTCTTTCTGGATATCTCTCCTGAATCACATTTACCACAGACTGAGCAACTCCTCCGGAAACAGCAAAATTTCTTCCATCCTCAGATGCATCATTGATTCCTTCAACTTCTTCTGTTAAAGATGCCACATCAATATCCTTTGCTTCAAAGATACCCATCATTTCCTCAAAAGTCAATACAAAATCAACTTCACTGCGAACTGATTTTCTCATTGCCTCTAGTTTTTTGGCAGCACACGGTCCAATAAATACAACCTTTGCATTTTTATGCTGTTCTTTAATCAGCCTTGCTGTAAGCGTCATTGGAGTCAATGCCATAGAAATACACTCTCTGTATTCCGGATACAATTTTTTTGCCATAGAAGACCATGCCGGACAACAGGAGGTTGCCATAAACGGCAGTTTATTTGGAACTTCCTGTACAAAATCTTCAGCTTCCTGTGTCGCACATAAATCCGCTCCAATCGCCACTTCAAAAATATCCGCAAACCCAAGCATTTTCATTGCCGAACGCAGTTTTCCCGGTGTTACTTTTGCACCAAACTGCCCCACAAAGGCAGGTGCAAGTGCCGCATATACACGTTCTCCTGACTGCATTGCACGAATCACCTGAAAGATTTGGGATTTATCAGAAATTGCTCCAAATGGACAATTTACCAGGCACTGACCACAGGAAACACATTTTTCAGAATCAATCTCCGCTTTTCCATTTTCATCTGAACCAATTGCATCCATTCCACAGGCTTTGGCACAAGGACGTTCCTGAACAATAATTGCATTATAAGAACAGACCTCCGCACATTTTCCGCACTTAATACATTTTTCAGTATCAATAACCGAACGTCCATTTGTCCGATCTAATGTAACCGCTTTCTTCGGACAGACCTCTACACACGGATGAGCCAGACATCCCTGACACCCCTCTGTCACATAAACTCTTTTCTCAGCGC
This sequence comes from Blautia stercoris, assembly GCF_054657695.1. NCBI lineage: Bacteria > Bacillati > Bacillota > Clostridia > Lachnospirales > Lachnospiraceae > Blautia > Blautia stercoris. The sequence goes on along the minus strand of NZ_BAAHYF010000001.1, from coordinate 164,298 downwards.
ATGCATTACATGCAAATTTAATAATATTAATCAGCGGGGGAGTATAGTACGTTTCTGCCTGATCTGCCAGTGCAATGTTGTCCGATAACGGTGCATGTTCTGCTGCACTCCTGCATGGAAGTCCCATTGCAAGTCTCAAACGTTCCCCTACAATCGCACGCTCCAGGAACACGTCATTTCTGAAATTTCCTACTTCTCCGGGAATAATTTCGTATGGCAATTCTTCTATTTTAGCCGCAACACTATTTTCTGTATCATAAGCCATACGTGCCACTTCTCTGAAAATCATTCTTCTGATTTCTTGAATTCTGGTTTCTACACCTCTCAATAAATCCTTCCTCCTGTTTTTTATTCCCTCTTTGCCTCCATTTTAACTACTCTGCTTTTATTTTTCAAGTCTTTTATCTGTTGTATTTTTTTTTATACGAAATGCTTATCTGCAGTAAAGTAATTTTCCAATCTCTCCAAATTTAAATCCGAATGTTCAATTTCCCTGGCATAACGATAAGCCAGTTCCACTTTATCTTCAAATGTAAGCGTTTTCTTTTCTGATATCCACTGATACATCCATAGTTCCGTAATCCATTCTACTGAAAATAAACTCAGTGCCATTTTACTCCATATTGCATCATCATAGACTGCTCCGCAAAAATAAGTATACACAAAAAACATCATAAGCTGTTCTTTTTGGATTTCCCATTCTTGTTTTTTATCGCTCTTTGCTCCGACACCCTTCTGAAATTCTTCATAAATCCTACAGTAGTTCTCTTCTCCGTCCTGATAGAGCAGTTCTGCCAGATTTTCCAATGTCACGCTCCATGCACTCTCCAAATGTTCCAATTCCTCCTGTAACACTCGAATTTCTCTTTTCATACGCGCATACCGCGCATGGGGCGCTTCTATTTTATACTTTTTACAAAGTAGCTTTATATCCTGATTTCGATACTGCTCAAGCAGAGCATCAATTTCAAAAAACTGATTTTCATCAACTGCTTCCTGCATCGCTTTTGCCAGTTCTGCACACATCCATGCTCTTTTCTCAAAGTTTAAGTCACGATTTTGTATAATCGTATACAAAATATCTCTCGCATCTTCAAGTTGAGTAAACATCAAAAAATCAAACGATTCAAATTCTTCCTCTTCTTCTGTCTCCCACTCCAAAAATGTTACTTTCTTTTGATTTTCAAGTATCATTTCTGCCGCTTTGGGACAAGATAAAGAAAGAGAATATTCCCGCAGTCCTTCATATTCTTCCACATGACGCGGATACATTTTACAGGTATCACAAAGATAACTCTCTCCAAGCTCTTTTTGAATCTCACACAAATCTTCTTCATTTAAAAAGGCGCAACGACTCCCATACTGAAAAAAAATTTCTTCTTCCCAATCAATTGAATTGCGAATCCGATTCCCAAATGGTCCGGAAAGTCCTTCATATTTATCAAGAGATGTTTCGTCAATCACAATCTGCCATCCCGCACAGCAGGTTTTCGGACAAGCTCCGGCAAGACAGGAAAATTCATCATAAAAATCCGGTTTTAAATATCTCATCGTTTCTTCTCCTTATTGTCTGTCCAATGTATAAATCAGTTTCTTCATCTGTGTCATCCGCTCATCAAACTGTTTATAAAAATCGCTTTCTAAATCAAAAGCCGTAGTATAAAAACGATTCAAAAGATACATGCTCAACTCTTGATTCAGCCGGGCATCCGAAAGGCGTAACAACAGCGCTTTTGTATCTTTCAGAAAATAATGCCACTCATTTACAAAGTTCTCATACTGTTTCAAATCAGGAATCCCCAGCCATTTATTTACCTTTACTTTTGTACGATTTGCTTTGGTACATTCCTGTGACTGCAGGTAATAAGAAAAAGAACCGTCCTCATAAATTCTGCCAAGCGGAAACAAACGACAAAAACCAGGGCGAAAAGCATGAATGGTACATCTTCCCTCTTCATTTAAAAAGGCGCATCCATCCTCTTTTCCCTGCATTTTTAAATTTGGCAGAATCAATCCCTCTTCTGCATGAAGAGAAATCTTATGATTCAACAGTTCTTCAAATTTAACACCTAAATGTTTGTTCATCTGATAAATATCATAAGGATCTAATACTATCGAATCTCCCATCCCGCAACAGCAATCGTGGCAGCCTTTACAGCCGCCACAATCTGCTTTTACCATATCGGATGAACTATATAATTTTTTTAAATCTTCCAACAAAACTTCTCGTTCCATTATTTTCTATTCTCCTCATTCTTAACCTGTACGCTTGTAATCACTCTATATCTGATTTTCAAGCCTGCATTTGCCCATTTTCTCTTAAGTTCATTTTCTTAAGTATAGATGGAAAAAGAACACTTGTAAAGAAAGAGAACAAAAAAATGTAAAGCGGACATTCGCAATCCGCTTCGCTACTTGCTCATGAACGCAGTCGCTTTGCGATCTGTCAGTGGAAGCTTTCACCTCACACTGACAGAAGCATCCCCCTCACCCGCTGCTTAGTGCTCCGCGCACTTGAAGCAGGGAAATGCTTATCTGCGTTCAAGAAACCACCTGCAGTTTTTTTCTGCTTTTTTGTAAAAACAAAAAGAGAAATGCTACACCTGCTGCAATCCAGGACGCAATATAAATCCAGATGATACATTCCATTGTTTCAAATGCAGGAAGTACAAACCAGATTCCGCATACACGAAGCAAACAGATACTGACAAGCGTCGTAATCATAGGAGACAGGGTTTCTCCGAGTCCACAGCACGCTCCTGACAGTGCCTCTGCAACCGCATAAAAGAAATAAAACGGAGCCATCATTCTCATATACCGAACGACTAACGGAATTAATTCAACGGCATCTTTTTTGTCAATAAACCACGGTCCAATTAACCCCGATGCAGTAAACAAAATCACACTTAAAAATCCAACTGCGATGATAGAAATTCCAGTTCCGATAAAAGCACCTTTTTTTACTCTTTCATACTTACCTGCCCCAAGATTCTGCGCCACATAAGTCGTCATCGCCGGTCCCATTGAATCTGCCACCAACCAGATTAGCATACTCAATTTGTCACAGATACTCCAGGCCGCAATACTGTCCGTTCCCATCGTATTTACACTCGCCTGTACAATTGAGTTTGCAACGGGAAACAGCATGGACTGAAGTGCAAGTGGAAAACCAATCTTTATCATCATGGACATATGTTCTGCACAAAAATGCAGATGCCATACATGAATCTGTCCTCCGGCATGCTCCAAGCGTGCCAATAATTTAAACGTAATGATTACGCTTACAATCTGTGCAAAAATCGTTGCAATTGCCGCTCCGGCAACTCCCATTCCAAATACACCAACTAAGAGAAAATCTCCGACAACATTAATCAGGCTGCTCAAAATCAATACATATAGTGGTCGTTTGGAATCTCCAAACGCTCTTAAAATTCCTGCTGCCATATTATAAAGAATTAAAGACCATAAGCCTCCAAAATAAATTCGGCAATAAGTTAAAGTTGCTCCATGAATGTCTGCCGGCACACGCATCACTTTCAAAAACCATGGAGATAACAGGACACCTGCAATAGAACTAATGACTCCAAGCACCATTGCAACTGTAAGCGCCGTACGAATGGAACAATGCAGATTTTCTTTATCCTTTGCTCCTACATATTTTGAAATAATAATCGTTGCCCCAGATGCCAGTCCATTCATAAAGTTAATCGGGAACTTAAACAATGTATTTACAGAATCAATTGCTGCCAGACCCACTTTTCCGGCAAACCTTCCTACAATAATTGCATCCACGGTAACATAAAGCTGTTGAATTAAACTGCCCGCAATCAATGGCAGTACAAATAAGAGAATCGCCTTTCCGATATTCCCATAAATAAGGTCATTTTTCTTCATATCATTTTAACCTTTCCCTCATTTTTTTACTATCCTCACACACACTTACCGTTTTTTGCCTGATTACTTCTTGTATAAATGACACGCCACGCTATGATCTTCATCTAATTGTATCATAGCCGGACGTTCTTTTTTACAGATTTCCATACATTTTTCGCATCTGCCCTGAAATGGACAGCCTACCGGAAGATCCAACGGACTTGGAGCTTCCCCTTCAATTCCTTTAATCGGCTTGGAAAAGTCCATATTGATATCAAAAATAGAATCCATCAACGCTTTTGTATATGGATGAACTGCATTTTTAGAAAGCATAGCACCCGGAAGCACCTCAACCACATTTCCAAGGTACATGACTGCAATCTGATGAGCACACTGCTGAATCAGGGCAATATCATGACAGATAAATCCAATTGTAATATTCTTTTCCTGCTGTAGTTTTGTAACTAATTCAATAATGGTTTTCTGTACGGATACATCAAGCGCAGAAGTGGCTTCATCCATAATAATAATTTCCGGCTCTAATGCCAGCGCACGGGCAATTGCTACTCTCTGTCTCTGACCACCACTCATATTATGAGGATAACGATCTGCAAAATCCCCTGGCAATTCCACCATTTTCAAAAGCTGGCGACATACTGCATCTTTTTCTGATTTTTTAATTCTTTTAAAATTAAGCAACGGTTCGCAGACAATATCACGAATTTTCATCTTTGGGTTAAAAGAAGAAGTCGGATCCTGAAAGACCATCTGAATATTCTGACGGTTTTGTCTTAATTCCTCTCCCTTTAATTTCGTAATGTCCTTTCCCTGATATAAAATCTCTCCTTCTGACGGAGTGTCTAAAGAAACCAGAAATTTCATAAAGGTACTTTTTCCACAACCGGATTCTCCTACGACACCTAATGTCTCTCCTTTATAAAACTTCAGACTGACATCATTGTTTGCAACTAACACACGACCACCAGAAGCAGGAAAACGTTTTGTTACATGTTTTGCTTCAAGAATGACCTCTTTTTGATTAGACAAATCGTTCACCTCCTACGGATGGTACTGCATTTAACAGACTCTTTGTATATTCATTTTCTGTTTCATGAAGAATATGTTCTCTTGTTCCCTCATCCTCAATTTTTCCATTTTTCATAACTACAATATAATCCGACATGTAGGCAGCAACACCCAGATTATGGGTTACCACAATAATACTTGTCCCATAATTATCGCGAAGTTCCATCATCTGACGTACAATTTGCGCCTGTGTTGTCACATCAAGAGCTGAAGTCGGTTCATCTGCTAAGAGAAGTTTTGGCTGATAAGTCATCCCCATTGCAATTCCGACTCTCTGTCTCATGCCACCAGATAACTGAAACGGATAAGAATTCATAACATTGTCCGGACTTGCAAGATTCATACGTCCTAACATATCGCATCCTTTTGCCCAGGCTTCTTTTTTAGAGATTTTTTCATGGGTCAGAATGTACTCTGTAAATACCTTTCCAACTTTTCTGGTTGGATTCATCATCGCACCACTATCCTGAAAAATCATCGAAATCTGTGTTCCCCTGAGTTTTCTCCACTGTTCATTTGTATAAGAAAGCAAATCCTGATTTTCAAATAAAACACTTCCCTCTGATACTTTACCGCCACCCGCAAGCAATCCTAAGATGGCACGAATGACAGTTGTTTTTCCACTTCCGGATTCTCCTACCAAAGATACAATCTGCCCCTGCTTCATGTTCAGGTTAAAATGTTCTACGATAGGCTCATTTTTATATGAAATGGTTACATCCTTTAACTGTAACATCTTCTTCCTCCTTACTCATCTTTCGGGTCTAAAATATCTCTAAGAGAGTCTCCAAGCATATTAAAGACAACCACAACGATAAAAATTGCCAGACCTGGGAAAATCATAAGCCAAGGTGCAGACTGAATACAAGCTCTTCCCTCATTGAGCATATAACCCCATTCCGGTGCAGGCGGTTTTGCTCCAAATCCCAAGAATGACATGGAAGCCAGTTCAAGCATCATCCCCCCAATGTCCGTTGCTGCTGTAATAATCAGCGTTGGAAGTGCATTTGGAAGCATATATTTAAAAATCATGTGCGGTGTTTTAGAACCCGTAACAACTGCTGCTGCCACATAGTCACGGTTTCTGATTTTTAAAACCAGACTTCGACCAAGTCTTGCATATTTCGTCCAGTTTACCACAACGACTGCAACAATTGCATTTTTAATACTTGCGCCCATAATACCGGCTACAGCAAGTGCTAAAACCAAACCTGGGAAGGAAAGCATCATATCTGCAATTCGCATGATAATACTATCGATAATTCCGCCAAAATATCCAGAAATGACTCCCAAAATTGTTCCAATAAAAAAGATTAATGCAACCACTCCAAATGTAGCAGTCAAAGAAGAACGGGAACCATAAATCACACGTGCAAATACATCTCGTCCCATTTTATCTGTTCCAAAGATATGTGTCTTACTCGGTGCAAGCAAAGCATCATTTAAGTCTCCTTTTAATGGGTCTACACCACCACTTACAATCGGTGCAAAAATCGCAACCAGAATAATCAGAACCGCCAGAATCAGAAAAAAAGTAAACTGCTTATTCTGCGCAAAAAAATTTTTCTTCTTCATTTTTCTTACTCCTTTAATCTCATTCTCGGGTCAATATAAATATAAGAAGCATCTACAATCAGATTGATCACCATATAAATTAATGCAAGCCAGAGTACATACCCCTGAATCAGATTATAGTCACTTGAGGTAATTGCAGATACTGCAAGGTTTCCAAGTCCCGGATAGGAGAAAATAACTTCTACAACTGCGGTTCCTCCAAGCAAAGAACCAATAGATAAACCAAACATTGTAATTAACGGAAGTAAAGAATTTGGAAATACATTACACCAGATAATACGGGAACGTTTTATGCCTCGTGCCTCTGCCCCAATCACATAATCCTGACTCAGTTCATCTAACACTGCGGTACGAACCTGTCTGGTATACTTTGAAAACATTGCAATTGCCAAAGTTAATGCTGGAAGAAACAGGCTCTTAAAATCCCCTGCGGAACTGATAACCGGAAATATCTTAATATAAACGCAAAATGCCATCATAAGGAGCAGTCCCACCCAGAAGTTTGGCATGGCACAGCCGACAAAAGTAATTCCCCTGACTAAATAATCAATCCACGTGTCTTTTTTTAATGCCGATATCATTCCGAGCGGTACAGATAAAATCAGCATAATCAGCATAGACATTAAGGTTAATTTTAAAGTCGGCCAAAGTCTCACACTTAACAATTCTGTAACCGGCTTATTTAACGAATAAGAGGTTCCAAAATCACCATGCAGGCAGTTTCCAAGCCATCTGCCATACTGCACAACAAACGGGTCATTTAATCCCATCTCTTCTCTTGTCTGTTCTACCATTTCTTCTGTCGGCATCACACCATTTGCGGAATACATATTTCGTACCGGGTCACCAGGTGACATGTAAGTCAGCCCAAATGTAATAAAACTGATACCAAATAATACGATTATGATTTGTAATAATCGCATGATAACCTGTTTCTTACTCAAAAATTTTCACACCTTTCATAAGTCTTTAATCAAACCACTATCTCTATCCATATACAATGCCCAGTCCAAAATAAGACTGGGCATAATCTTAAATAAAACGCTTTCTTATTCTGCGTCTGCCGGAACAATTTCTGTCGTCAGCCAGTAGTAATCTGCTGTATGAATCTTAGCATATCCTACATTTTTAGAATAAATCATACTGGAGTTATAATATCCGTCAATTAAAACTGCTGCATCATCAATCAGAATCTGCTGCATCTGGAAGATTAAATCTTCACGTTTATCCGGATCCATTTCTGTCTTTAACTCATTGAACAACTTATCATATTCTTCATTGGAATATGCGCAGTATGTACTTTCAGTTGCCCAGTTTGCCATATAGGCATAAGGATCTCCAGTACCTACTGTAATCCAGTTATTGTTATTAAAGTCATAATCTAAGGCTGCCAGTTTACTCCACTGGTCATCAGAGCTTCCATATTCAGCAGTCACACCAATTCCGATTTCTTTTAAGTACTGAGTATGTGCATCAGAAAATTCATTTAACAGACGGTTTTCATAAGAAATATAACGCAGGTTAATATTTTTTCCATCAAGCTCACGGATTCCATCACCATCGGTATCTACAATTCCTGCATCATCCAATAATTTCTTTGCACCTTCCGGGTCATAAGTATAAGGATTGTTCAGTTTATCATATCCATAAGACAGAGTCGATGGAAGAACAGAAAATCCTGGTGTATAAAGTCCTCCGATTGTCTTGGAATTACAAATGGTATCGTAGTCAATTGCCATTAAGATTGCCTGACGCAGTGTCTTATTTCCAAGTACACCATCAAAGTTCATCCAGGAGAATCCACAACGTACACCTGGTGCAATATCTACTGTATAGTCATCTGAATCCTGGAATTTCTGAATATCTGCTACGTTTGTGATATTTTCAACCAAGTCTACCTGACCACTCTCCAGAGCCATTGCCTTTGCAGAGTTATCTCCCATATACATCAGATTTACTTCGTCATAAGGGACATCTTCACGATAATTTGGATTTGCAACCAGTGTATATCCAACACCGACACCATTAAATTCTTTAATCATGTATGGACCGGTACCGATTGTTCCATTATCAAAGTTTTTGGTATGTTCTACATCCACAATGCCCATAGTCGGGTGACTGAGCTGTCCCATCAAGTTTGCATAAGGCTGTGTTGTCTGGATGGTCAGTGTTCCTGCCTCATCATCTGCTGTGATTGTTGCTTCAAATTCCAGATATTTTTCCGGTTTTGCAGAACCAGATGGTCCAACTTCTCTTAAGTGTTCGTAACATTCCTTTACTTTACTTGCTGTCAGATCACATCCATCTGAGAATTTTAATCCTTTTTTCAAAGTAATGACCCATTCCGTATGATCATCATTTACCGTATAACTGTCTGCCAGCCACGGAGTAACTTCCATGTTATCATCAAATTTAAATAAGGTTTCTGTAATACCGTAACGCATTGCATTCCAGCCACCGTTCTCATCCCCTGCGGTATTGACACTTCCGTCTGTGTACATGGCACAACCGAAATTTAAAACCTTTTCATCACTGTTACTTGATGATTTTGCAGCCTTTCCTGAGGAAGAAGAACTTCCACATCCTCCAAGTACACTTACTGCCATCACAGTTGCCATCATCAGCGCTACTACATGTTTCTTTCTCATTTGCTTCATCCTTCCTATACTGGTTCTTCTTCATAAATTACATTTGCCTTTTATAGACGTGGACAAAAGTCTGCTTCTTTTTACGCTTTTTTCTGTTTTTAAGCGCAAAAAAGCCGGATACCAAAGCATCCGACTGTTAAAGATTCTTAATTTGATAATAGATAACGTCAAAAATAATCTGCTATTTAACATAAATAGCAGAGTGCTTTTTCATCTGTACAACTTAAGCTTCTCGTCTTCCGCAAGAACTTTTGTTAAAGAGGTAAGCAGGTTTCCTGACTTAAGCATACACATTAAAAGCGCCTTCCCAGAATAAACTATCTTTCCAGTGGCATTTTGCTTTTAACCAGCTATCACAGTGACGGGATCGTCCCGAATTCGCATCGGGTTCTCTTTTAATCAGACGACTGTCTGAACTTATCTCTGTGGCATATTCGCCAACATTCTATAAATAATTTTATTTAACACCATTAATATACAAGATAAACCATCTTTTTGTCAATAAAAATATCAGATAAAATTAAAATCTTATCTGATATTTTTATTTGCTCTTAGTTTTTTAATTATTTTCCAAGCAATTCTTTCTCAATTCTTTCTCTTGCTTCCGGTGCCTGTTTATCCATCTTTTCCGGGAATCCAAACATAGACACACACGCAATATTATCGCCTCCGACCTTTGGTGCGTCTGTTTTTAACTGCTTATTTGCGAAATCCATGTCTCTTAAGGTTTCAAAGATTCCATCGAAATCAACATCTCCTTCTCCCATTGCAAGGTGCTGATGAATCGTTACATCGGATTTTCCTCTTGCATTTAACCATGGTGGATTTGCAATGTAACGGCAATCTAAGGTCTGATTAAAGGTATCCGCAAATAATACATGAGTCAGCTCGTCTCCTGCATAGCGAAGCATGGAACGTACCTCTCCTTTTCCTTCATCGTAGAAGAATCCATGAGGAGAAGAATAGACATAACCTAAATTTCTGGAACGGAACGATTTTACCATATCGCAGGTCTCGTTATTGAGTTCACAAAAATCGTACGGATGAGACTGAATTTCTACACGGAGTCCTTCCCTCTCAATAATCGGAAGCAGTTCTTCCATCGAACGAAACCACATGCCATTACAGATTTCCTGCTGATTCGGGTCACCGGATAATTCGGTATTAATAACCGGAACTCCCATATTCACTGCGATTTCAATCATTCTCTTCCAATTTGCAACTGCCATCTTACGCTGTTCTTCCGTCGGACCGGACCAACGGTAAACTACGATGAAAGAGGAAATTTCAACACCGGTTTCCCGAAGTGCTTTTCGATATTCCTGCTCACACTCTTTTGAAAAAAGCGGATGTTTATAAAATGGATTAATTCTTGGATGTGGAGACTGCTCAATATATTTATAGCCCCAGTCTGCGACCTGATGAACCATACGATTGATATCCATCTGTTTTGCCAATACGTCTACATCAAATGCAATTTTCATAGTCTTATCCTGCCTTTCTTAAACTTTATAATCCACAAACCTTGCGGATGTACTTACGTGCCTTAATTGCATATTCTAATGGATTTGCTTTTGCAGGATCCTGCTCTGCCTCTACAACAACCCAGCCCTCATAGCCTGCTTCTTCTAAGATAGAAAAGATTGGTGCAAAGTCTACATTTCCATCTCCTGGTACAGTAAACACGCCTTCTCTGACTCCTTTTAAGAAGCTCCATCTTTTGGCTCTTGATTTTTCTACCATTTCTTTACGGATATCTTTTAAATGGACGTGTTTGACACGGTTCACATATTTTTTCAATACATTTTCCGGATTAATTCCTGCAAATGATAAATGTCCACTGTCAAAGAGTAAAAATACCAATTCAGGGTCTGTCAGTTCCATAAATTTATCAATTTCTTCTTCCGTCTGTACAACTGTTCCCATGTGATGATGAAAGGTTAAGGTCATTCCTTTGTCTTTTGCAATCTTTCCGAGTTTATTCAAACCGTCTGCCAAAAGTTTCCACTCTTCCTCATTCATGATATACTTGCCTTCCCATACAGGCTGTTCCATTTCTCCCTGAATACTATAGCTCTGCTCGGAAACACCAATCACCTTTGCACCCATCTCTTTTAAGAAATCAGTTGCTTTGATAAATTCTTTTTCGGTCTCTTCATAAGGTTTAGAAATTAGGAAAGAAGAAAACCACTGATTGCAGATAGATATGTTTCTTAAGTCCAAAGCTTTCTTTAACACAGCTGTATCGGTCGGATATTTTCCGCCCACTTCAGAACCGGTAAATCCAGCTAATGCCATCTCACTGACACACTGCTCAAATGTATTCTCTTTTCCAAGATCCGGCATATCATCATTTGTCCACGCAATCGGAGCAATTCCAAGCCTTACTTTATTCTTATCCAGCATTTTTTATTCTCCTTTTTCCTTGTTTTTAATATACTCCAGTATCATAGCAACCGCACCCTCTACGCCGGTCTTTGATACATTTACTACCATGTCATAGTGTTTCGGGTCATCTCGTTTGATTCCCGTAAAGTGTTCATAATAGTCATTTCTTAATTTATCTCTCTGATTTAAATCAGCCAGTGTCATTCCATCATAATATTCTTTTGCCTCCTTTGCACGATAATCATCATCTGCATATAAGAAGAAAGAATAGGTATGAGGAGTTTCTTTTAACACAAAGTTTGCACAACGACCTAAAAATACACCTGGTGCTTTTTTTGCAAGTCCTCGAATCAGACGACTCTGTGTCTCAAACATTTCTACAGGGCTCATATCTCCAACTGTTCCGGATACCGAATACGAATACGGCGAGAACGTAGTTTCTACTGTTCCATAATTATAAGTATCCAGATATTTCTGAACGCTTTCCAAATCCGCATTTTCCATTCCCATCTTTTCTGCTAAAAGGCAGATAATCTGACGGTCATAGAGACGGCAGTTTAATTCTTTTGCCAGTTCTTCTGCAATTTTTCTTCCACTGCTTCCATAGACACGACCGATTGCCACATTTATCTGATTTTCTGAAACTGCCATAGACGGAAGGGCTTCTTGTGTTTCTTTCCCTTCTTTTCCTTCTCTTGCAATTAATTCCTGCATCATCTTGTCATACACTTTATCCAATTTATAACAGGCTGCAATTAAGAGCATCACGACCCAGATTCCAATCGGCACATACAGATAAAAGCCTTTAATTGCTGTAATTGCACCACTTGTCTGTTCTGCTGCGGTTGCTTTTAATCCATTAAATCCTGCTGCTGCCAAAATTCCACTCATGATTGCAGAAGTGATACCAGAACCCGCTTTTTGTCCCATACTCATAGAAGAAAACATCAGACCTTCTACACGCAGTCCGGATTTCCAATGACCATATTCAATGGCGTCACCCGGAAGAGAATACTGTACCCCATAAAACGGTGCAATTCCAAACCCTCTCATAATACAGGTCAAAACACCCAGCGGAACACTTGTAATATTTAAAAGAAAAATTAACTGACCTATAATTCCAAGTGCACATCCTGCACAAATCAGATTTCTTTTTCCGTATTTCGGTAAAATTTTCGGAAGCATCGCAATTCCCACAATCGTTGCAACTTTTTCTGCTGCTGAGAGCGGCATTACAAGGTCTACATTTCCCAATACATACTGACAATAATAAGTTAAGTCTGTTCCGATAATAATCTGATATGCGGTATAGAAAACCATCAATCCCAGTGCAATCAGAAAATAACGGTTTGTAACTGTTGTCTTAAATGCTTTTAAGAACGGAATATTTTCTTTTACCTTCGCTGCTGCCTGTACACGCTCTGTACAAGTCATATAAGTATTAATTAAAACCAGTACTGATACACCTGCATAGACTGCCGTTACAATAATCCATGCCATCTGTTCGTTATGGATTATCTTTGCCACTTTATTAATTAACGGAAGCGTAAATGCAGTAATTACCATACTTGCAGTAATGGAAAGCACCATTCGGATGTTACAGATAACATCACGTTCTCTTCTGTCACGACTCATTAAAGAGCCCAGTGCGTGGAACGGCTGACTGATTGCTGTATAAACAACCGTATTCATAATGTTATAAGTCACAAATGCATAAATAATCTTTCCCATACTTCCAATTGACGGCATGGTAAACAGTAAGATTGCCGCTATCGCATAAGGCAGAGCCAGACGCAAAATCCAGATTCTGGCCTTTCCATACTTAGAATGGGTACGATCAATAATTGTTCCCATCAGCACATCCGAAAATCCATCAAATACACGAGATAATAACATAATCATTCCGACTGCCCCGACGGAAATTCCTACTACATTTGTGTAGAAATAAATCAAAAGTGTCGTAGTCATTGTGTACATCAAGGTTAATGCCGGGTCACCAAAACAATATGCAAGTTTCTCGCTGACCGGAACCTTGATAAATTCATCCATGTTTTTTCCCTTCTGCTTAAAATTCAACAGTTCAGGTATTCCGCCCTTTATCATACATTTTCTCCTTTTTTCAGACAAAGCGGGTAAAATACCCGCCTTTGTCTTCTCCCTGTTGTTTTATTCTTCTCCTGTTTTAAGTTTACTCCTATCCAAAATATTTTTGTACAAAACTTCTTGTTACTTCGGCTGCTTTTTTCACATTTTCTTCGTGAGACATTTCATAATATTCCGGACGGAATTCCTCGATAGTGCAAACTCCATCAAACCCGATTTCTTTTAAAGCAGATGCAATTCCAGCATGGTCTACCACCCCTTCTTCCGGCCAGAGACGTTTATCATCTCCACAAAAGCCAAGCGGAAGGTCTTCACAGTCATTCAAATGATAAGCAAAGATTTTCTTACCATCTGCTGCTCTTAAATCTTCTAACTTAGAGCACATCTCATGGAAATGGAAGGTATCTACGGTCACACCTACATTTTCTCTGTCTACTGCTTTTACTACATCATAAGCCGTACCGAACTGGTTAATGGAACAGTTTGGAGCTCCGCAAAATTCCAGAGAAATCTTCATATCTTTGCCGACTCTATCTGAAAGATAACGAAGTCTTTCCACTGCTTCTTCCTTGATTTCAGAAACAGTTTTATCTTTTACATCAAAACTTGGTACCGTAATTAACATCTTCATTCCAATTGCTTTGGACACTTCCAAAATGAAATCAACTTCCTCATCAATTTCTTTTTCTCCTGCCTCATCTCTCTGATTAAAGAAGATTAATGTATTGTAAGCCCATGGTTTTAAGTGATGATTTTTAAACCAGTCTGCCAGTTCTTCTAAAGTATGTTCTTTTAAGTACTCTCTGACACAGTCAAAACGAATTTCAATATAATCAAATCCATATTTTTCACACATTTCCATATCTGCCAGTAAAGACTGTCCTTTACATTCTAATGCTGTTGCTTCGTTAAATCCTAATTTCATCGGTTCTTTCTCCTTTTTCTAATTTTCTGATTCTGAAACTGTCACATCAACTCATCAGGGACAGCTTCAGAATCTTATTTCAATTTACCCGCTTATCGTCTTATTTATAGAATTCCGGTTTTTCTACTGCTGTTTCAATCTTTTCAATTGCACCTGTCTCCTGTGCTTTTACAAGTGCATCTGCGGTAACCGCTGCAAGATATCCATCCCACGCATTTGGTCCTTTAATCACGCCTTCGCTTGCTGCGTCTACCCAGTCCTGAACCTCTGTATCATAAGCATCTTTAAATCTTACGAAGCAGTCTGTATCAATGGTAGTGGAAACAGCTGCATTTTTACGGATGCTTGGGTAAATTGGAGACGGCATTTTAATTGCTCCATCTTCACAAACCACTTCACAGTTAATGTCGTATCCAAATTTGCAGTTTACAAAGACTTCAACATCAATGCAAACACCTTTTTTGGTACGAAGCAGCATAATCTGTGGGTCCTTTAATTCAGAATGAGAATATTTTGTTACTTTTGGCATAATCACCTGAGCGGATTCATATTCATCATCTACTAACCAGTGAAGTACATCGATTTCGTGAATTGCTGTATCATGAACTGCCATCGGTGTATTGTAATTTGTTCCAACTTCCGGATTTCTGTGTGTGCAGTGAAGCATCAGCGGTTCTCCGTATTCTCCGGTTGCCAGTGCTTCTTTTACCTGCATATAACCTTTATCATAACGTCTCATAAATCCAAGCTGAATTAAATGTTTTCCAGATTCCACTTCTGCATTTACTACTTTTAAACAATCCTCAGCAGTGGTACATAACGGTTTTTCACAGAAGATTCGTTTTCCTGCTTTGATTGCTGCAAGCAGAGAATCTACATGTGCAAATCCAGGAGAAACAATAAATACCGCATCTACTTCCGGGTCATGAATCAATTCATTTGCATCTGTGTAAACTTTTGCACCACAGATTTCAGCTGCCTGTTTTGCGCTTTCTTCAAACACATCGGAAACTGCTACTACTTCTGCTCCCTGAATTTTGTTTGTCAGTCTTCTGATATGGTCCTTTCCCATTCCACCGCATCCAATTACTCCAACTCTTAACATAATTTTTTTCCTCCATCATCTTTTTATTTTTTTGTTTTTTAATTTTTATTTCGTGTTTCATTTGATGATGTTATTTTAGCATAGTGTGCACGTGTACGCAATATGTTTTTTATACAACTTAAACACTTATTTTTTGGACATATTTACTTTTTTCTATTTTTAAGCTCTTTTTATTGGTATTTTTTACTATATAATTGATTCTTATTTTGGTAATTTATTTGAGATGTTCTGTTAATTTTTTCTCACTCTCAATAGTTTCTTTTATTCTTTCTTTTTTGTTTGCGTTCACGTGTACATTTTAATTCAAAAAAGAATTGAAATTTCTTTTTCATTATTGAAACTTCAATTCTTTTTAGTCTTACATATTGTATTTGGTTTTAATTACAATTTCTGTATACTGATACTCTTCTTTCGGTTCTTTATGGTCTAAGAAAAGCCGAAATAATATCATAACCGGCTCATATCCCTGCACATAAGCATCCTGACCGATTAAAAAATTAATCACTCCTTTTTCCATCCATTTTTTATTTTCACTCAAGAAATCATTTCCTATTACTTTAATAGATTTGCCTTTTCCAAGTTTTTCCAGTGCCTCGCAGATTCCCTTTACGGCCGGACCGGTTATATAGATTCCAGATAAATTCGGATATTGTTCGATTAATTCTTCTACAATCTTTCCTGCTACCCAGTCATCATCGTAAGAATATCTTGTATGAATCAATTCTATCTCTGGAAATTCATCCATAATCTCTGACTGAAATCCCCTCGCCCTATTATTTAATGATGGATTGGAAATATGTCCGGAAATAACAACAACCTGCCCTTTTTCACCGATAATTTCCCCCATCAATCCTGCTGCTGTTCTTCCACTCTGAATTCCGTTTTGCCCAACATAACACAAGCGTTTCGTATCCTCAACATCGGAATTTAAGGTCACAATCGGAATTTCATATTCTTCCGCAAACTGTCGGATTTTATTCTTTAATACACTATCCTCGGACGGCACTAAAGCAATTCCAGAATACTGTTCTTCATAAAGCTTATCCATAATTTCCATAACACTCTGGGCATCCACCCCTTTTACCGGAAATACTTCCACACTTCCACCAAGACTTTCTACTTCCTGTTTGGCTGCCAAAACTCCTTCCAACACCAGATTCATAAACGGTGTCTGAACGGACTGCAGAATCACTGCAATCTTTACATTCTTTTTTGCCATAGCAAGTGCACGTCCCGCACGGCTTGGCTGATATCCCATTTCTTTTGCTATTTTTCGGATTCTTTCTGCGACTTCCGCATTAACCCGCCCCCTGTTTTTCAATGCACGGTCAACCGTCCCTCTTGAAACACCGGCGGCTTCTGCTATCTGCTGCAATGTTACAGGCATATTTTTCCCTCTCCTTTAACCTTCAATACTAATAATCTCTTGTTTAGCTAAAATACGCTCGGAATCTCACAGGCTTTCGCCTTCAGAAATCCCGAGCGTATTTTAATCCTGCTCTCTTTATTTTACTACGTTTCTTTTCTAATTTCCACACTCAATGCTGATTTCATTGAATTTTGCCAGCACATCATCTACATTTAATGCTTCTTTTTCTTTCCCTTTTTTATCTAAGATAACCTTTCCCTGATGCATCATAATAATTCGATTTCCATACTCAAGAGCATAACGAAGATTATGTGTCACCATAAGTGAAGTCAGTTTCTTTTCCTTTACAATCTGGTCCGTCAACTGCATATTGATCTCTGCGGTTTTCGGGTCAAGTGCAGCTGTATGTTCATCCAAAATCAAAAATTCAATCGGTGTCATAGTAGACATTAAAAGTGCCATTGCCTGTCTTTGCCCACCGGAAAGTGAACCTACTTTTACATCCATTTTATCCTCTAAACCAAGATTTAATGGACGAAGCAAATCCTGATAGTATTCTTTTCGCTTTTTACGCACGCAGAAACCAAGATTGTAAGGTTTTCCTTTATTCTCTGCCAGTGCCATATTTTCCATAATTGTCATGGATGGACAAGTCCCAAGAGACGGATCCTGAAAAACACGACCGATTTTAGAAAGGCGCTTATGTTCACTCATATTCGTAATATCCTGATTGTTAATCAGAATCTTTCCGGAGTCCACGCCAATACTTCCACAGACAATATTCAGCATAGAAGTTTTTCCGGAACCGTTACTTCCCACTACCGCAACAAATTCTCCATCTTCTACTTTAAAATTAAAATCATCAAACAGACACATTTCATTGACTGTTCCCGGATTGTAATATTTATGAATATGTTTTAACTCAAGCATGGATTTTCACCTTCTTTCTTCGTTCCATTCCTACTACTAAGATAATCAGAAGAATGGCAGCCGTAATAAATTTTGTATCCGTTGATGGGAATCCAAGACGAATTGCAAGTGCTACGCAGGCTTTATAAAAAATAGAGCCAATGACAACACTGCTTGTCACCCTTAAAATTGTCACCTTCTTAAATACACTTGTTCCCATGATAACACTGGCAAGTCCGATTACAACGGTACCGGTTCCCATAGAAACATCAAAATAACGCTGCTGTTGTACAAAAATACATCCACTTAAAGCTACCAGACCATTTGAAACAGCAAGTCCAACAATTTTTACCAGTCCTTTATCCACTCCAAGAGAAGTAATAATTTTTTCGTTATCACCCACAGCACGAAGCAGCATACCAGACTTTGTACTTAAATACCAATCCAGAAAATACTTGCTGATTAAAGTAATAATTAAGATAATAATCACAGTTTTATAAGGAACAAGTGCTTCTGGGAAAATCCTGTCTACCACTGCATTCTCAAAAATATTCGAATTATTATAAATCGGCAGGTTTGCTCTTCCTGCAATTCTTAAGTTCACTGTATAAAGTGCTGTCATCATAATAATACCGGAAAGTAAATCTCTTACTTTTAATTTTACATGAATCAGTCCGGTTAATGCTCCAATGAGTGCTCCTGCCAAAAAGCAGATTGGAAGCGTTAAAAGTGAATTAAATCCTCTACTGATTAAAGCCGCCGTGATGGCAGCTCCCATAGGAAAGCTGCCATCTACGGTTAAATCCGGAAAATCCAGAATTTTATAAGTAATGTAAACGCCAAGAGCCATAATCGCATAAATAAGCCCTTGTTCAATTACGCTTTGAATTAAAGCCATCTTTTTTGTTCCTCCGCTTATTCTACTTCGATGGAATCGAACATTTCTGCTGCGCCAGACACGTAGCTTTCATCCAGTGTAATTCCTAAGTTATCTGCTACTTCTGTATTTCCGTAAAAGCTTGGCTCTGTGATTAATTCATAATTTAATTCGGAAGCTTTTGCTTCTCCCTTTAATACTTTTGCTGCCATCTCTCCAGTCTGTTTTCCAAGAGAAACATAATCAATCCCCATAGAAGCAAGGCAGCCATTTTTTACTTGTTCTACTTCAGAACCAAAAACAGGAATTTTTGCATCATTTGCTGCTGCAAGTACGGTCTGAAGTGCAGATACTACGGTATTATCTGTTAAGTTTGTAATACAATCTACTTTTGTTACTAAGTCTTTCGCTGCCATTTCTACATCAGCAATTGTATTAATACCGGTGTCTACAATTTCAAATCCATAATCTCCGGCTAACTCTTTATAGGTAGCAATCGTACTTTCAGAGTTTGTCTCACTTGTTGTATAAAGAATACCTATTTTCTTAGCATCCGGAAGAGTTGCACGAATCATCTTTAACTGTTCTTCTACCGGAAGTGCATCAGAAGTACCTGTAATATTTCCAACCGGGGTTCCATCTTCTGTTGCAAGCTGTGCTGCTACCGGGTCTGAAACTGCGGTATAGATAACTGGAATTTCTGTTCCTTTTGTGCTGTTATATGCACTCATAGCTGCCGGAGTTGCAATTGCACAAATCAAATCTACGTTTTTAGAAACAAAGTTATCTGCAATTGTTGCTGCTGTGCCGGTATCTGCCTGCGCATTATCTAAGATGACATCTAAATTTACACCTTCTTCAATTCCAGCTTCCTTTAAACCTTCTAAAAATCCTTCACGGCAGTTATCCAGAGAACCATGCTCTGCAAACTGGGAAATTCCAACTGTATAGGTTGCTTCTTTACTGTCTGTACCTTTTGTATCTGCAGTGCTTTTCTCTGCTGAACTGTTTCCGCATCCTGCAAGTACTCCTGCTGTCATTACTGCGCTTAATACCATTGCTAATACTTTTCTTCTCATCTTTTTTTCTCCTTTTCTTGTCTCTGTATTTTCTTAACAAAAACAAAACATGATAGGATTTACTTCCGATAGGAGTTTCTCCTATGAAATAAAAAACCGCCTCAAGCCTAAGCTTGAGACGGTAATAAATTCTTATTATCGCGGTACCACTCAAATTAACATTTTTCATGTCCACTTTACGCATGTACTATCATACACTCCTTACTGATAACGGGTTTCGGTTCCCCGACAGTGCCTACTTATTTTCCATGTTCGGACTGCCCTCAAAAGTCCATTCAGCAAATCAATTCGTACTGCATTTCACCACCGCAGCTCTCTGTTCCTTCATGAATAAGCTTACTACTCTTTCTCATCGGTTTTGCTTTTGTTGTCATTTATTCTAATACGAAATGTTCGGATTGTCAACCCTTTAAAGCAATAAATTCAAAAATATTGGAGGCAAAACTTTTGCCTCCAATTAGCATTTATTATTATTTTGCAGTACGAACTGCTCCTATTTTTAAAGTTGTACTTTCTTTATATGGTCTTACTAACAGGTACACAAATCCAGCGACTAAGAGGAATGCTACAATTGTACCAATTCCGAATGTACCAGCTGTGATTAAAGTACCAATCTGGTAAACACAAAGAGATACAACATAAGCAAGCAGGGTCTGATATCCAATTGCAAACCAGAACCATTTTGCATTGTTCATTTCGCGTTTGATAGCTCCCATTGCTGCAAAGCATGGAGCACAAAGCAGGTTGAATACCAGGAAGGAATATGCAGCAACTGCTGTCATACTTCCGGCAAGGCTTCCCCAGATTTCTGTACCATCTTCTGCAACTTCTGAGAATCCATAAAGGATACCAAAGGTACCTACTACGTTTTCTTTTGCTACAAGACCTGTGATTGCTGCCACTGCTGATTTCCAGTTTCCCCATCCAAGAGGAGCGAAAATCCATGCAACTGCACTACCAACTCTTGCTAAAATACTGTGATCAAGTTCCAAATCTTCTAACATACGGAACTGTCCATCTACCCATCCGAAGTAAGAAGTAAACCATACTACGATTGTAGAAAGAAGGATAACAGTACCCGCTTTCTTAATGAAAGACCAGCCTCTTTCCCACATACTTCTCAGTACATTACTTACAGTAGGCATGTGGTATGCAGGAAGCTCCATTACGAATGGTGCCGGCTCACCTGAAAACATTTTTATTTTCTTAAGAATAATACCAGAGCAGATAATTGCTGCAATACCAACAAAATATGCACTTGGTGCCACCCATGAAGCGCCACCGAATAATGCACCTGCGATTAAGGCGATAATCGGAAGTTTTGCACCACAAGGGATAAATGTTGTTGTCATGATTGTCATTTTACGGTCACGGTCGTTTTCGATTGTACGGGAAGCCATAACTCCAGGTACACCACAACCGGTTCCAATTAACATTGGAATAAATGATTTTCCGGAAAGACCGAATTTACGGAAAATTCTATCCATGATGAAAGCAACTCGTGCCATATAACCACAGGATTCCAAAAATGCAAGGAAGATAAATAATACCAGCATCTGAGGAACGAAACCAAGTACCGCACCAACACCGGCTACAATACCGTCGAGAATCAGCCCCTCTAACCATGGAGCACAATTTACTGCGTCTAACAGATTTCCAATGATAACCGGCACACCAGGTACATCAACCAGACCAAACAGACTCCATCCATCACCGAATACACCGTCATTTGCCCAGTCTGTTGCCCAAGTACCAACTGTTGTTACAGAGACATAATATACAATAAACATAATTACCGCAAAGATTGGCAGAGCCAGGAAGCGGTTTGTTACAATTCGGTCAATTTTATCAGAAGTTGTTACTTTATCTTTCTTTCCTCTTGTAAAGCAATGGTCAATAATAGAAGAAATATAAACATAACGCTCATTTGTGATAATACTTTCTGTATCATCATCCATCTCTTCTTCAATTTTAGCGATTTCAGCAGAAACATCTGGAAGATTGCTTACCTGCTCGCTAATTTTATCATCTCTTTCTAAGAGCTTGATTGCGAAGAATCTCTTCTGTTCTTCCGGAACAATACCGGAAAGTTTCTCTTCGATGGATTCTAAGACTGCTTCTACTTCACTTGCAAATTTATGTACCGGAATGTTGCGGTTTTTCTTTTCTGCAATTACAACTGCTTTTTCTGCTGCTTTCTGTACACCAGTTCCTTTTAATGCGGAGATTTCTACTACTTCGCATCCAAGGCTTTTTGCCAGCTTTTCAATATGAATCTTGTCACCATTTTTTTCTACAATATCCATCATGTTAACAGCCATGATAACCGGAATTCCAAGTTCCATAAGCTGTGTAGATAAGTATAAGTTACGCTCAATGTTTGTACCGTCTACGATATTTAAAATTGCATCCGGTCTTTCATTAATCAGATAGTTTCTTGCTACCACTTCTTCCAGTGTGTACGGAGATAAGGAATAGATACCTGGAAGGTCAGTGATTGTAACATCTTTATGTCCTTTTAACTTACCTTCTTTTTTCTCTACGGTTACACCTGGCCAGTTTCCAACAAACTGATTTGAACCCGTCAGTGCGTTGAACAATGTTGTTTTTCCGCAGTTAGGATTTCCTGCCAACGCTATTGTTGCCATCTTTCTACCTCTTTCCGCCCTCAGGCATTTCTTTGTCTAATCTATCTTATGTTAGTCTACCAAGTATTAGTATTTGCTAACTTAGATGCAAAAAAAATTAATCAATCTGAATCATTTCAGCATCTGCTTTTCTTACAGATAATTCATAACCTCTTACAGTTACTTCAATCGGGTCACCAAGCGGTGCTACTTTACGCACATAGACATCTACACCTTTTGTGATACCCATGTCCATAATACGCCTTTTTACAGGACCTGTACCTACTAACTTTACTACTTTTACTGTTTCTCCACAAGGTACGTCTTTTAATGTTCTCATGTCTGATGCTCCTTTTCTATCCTACCATAATTTTGTTTGCCATATCTTTTCCGATGGCAACTCTGGAATCTTTAATATTTACAATCAGGTTTCCGCTGATCTCGGATACAACTACAACTTCGCTTCCGACTACAAAGCCCAGATTTTCAAGAAATCTTCTGGTTTCTTCTTTTCCACCGACTTTACGGATCACATTTGTTTCTCCGGTTTTTACCATTGTTAAAGGCATCATGTTTCACCCTCTCTTTTGAGAAATGTTATCATTACGTTTCTTTACGTTCACAGTTAGTATATGCTAACGTGCATTAGAAGTCAAGAACTTTTTTTGTTTTTTATAAAAATACAGTTGTAAAGCAGACATTCGCAATCCGTTCCGCTACTTGCTTATCTGCATTCAAGCTTTATTGTCATAAAATAGTTAGTGTAAATCTTTTCCAAATGTGGTATACTTATAGGAAATC
This sequence comes from Blautia stercoris, assembly GCF_054657695.1. Taxonomy (NCBI): domain Bacteria; kingdom Bacillati; phylum Bacillota; class Clostridia; order Lachnospirales; family Lachnospiraceae; genus Blautia; species Blautia stercoris. Next base: position 140,933 of record NZ_BAAHYF010000001.1, on the reverse strand, counting down.
GAAGAAAAGGTGGTAACTCTTATGTATCATACGAATGAATCAGCTGAAAACTATCTTGAAACCATACTTTTATTAAGCAAAACCCGTCCCGTTGTACGCTCTGTGGATATCGCTGAGGAACTCGGTTTTAAAAAATCGAGTGTTAGTGTTGCCATGAAAAATCTCCGTCAAAAAGAACAGATTACTGTTACAAAAGAAGGCTTTATTTATCTGACCGATTCTGGAAAAGAAATTGCGGAAATGATATATGAAAGACATGAATTTCTGACATCCTGGCTCACTGCTTTAGGTGTAGACTCAAAAATTGCTGCTGAAGATGCCTGCAAAATGGAACACGTTATCAGCAAACAGAGTTTTGAAGCAATCAAACAACATGTACAAAAAAATCTTACCCTAAAATAAGATATAAATAAATAATAAAAGAAAAGAAATGTTTTGCGAAATAAAAAAGAGGTATGAGAGAAACAAAAAAGAAGTTCCTATTTTGCCGGAGCTTCTTTTTTGTTTCAAACTTTCTTGTGTAAAGCAGACATTCGCAATCCGCTTCGCTACTTGCTCATGAACGCAGTCGCTTTGCGATCTGTCAGTGGGAGCTTTCAACTCCCACTGACAGAAACATCCCCCCTCACCCGCCGCTTAGTGCTCTACGCACTTGAAGTGGGGCAATGCTTATCTGCGTTCAAATTTATTATCATTTCTTTTTTTAATGTCTGATTGCTTTTTTATTGCGCACACACTATAATGGAAGATGTTTGTGAGAAAATTTATTTCTGACACTCACATCATTTTATAAGGAGAAAAAGGAGAATATTTTAAACTCATGAAACGATTATTGACTTACCTAAAAAGACATCCTCTGGCAACACTCTTTGCTCCACTTTTTAAAATGCTTGAAGCAAGCTTTGAGCTGTTTGTTCCTCTGGTTGTCGCCAAAATGATTGATATCGGTATCTACCAGAAAAATGCCGGATATCTGTGGCGTATGGGTGCTCTCCTTGTCCTGCTTGGAATCATCGGATTTGGTTTTGCAATTACCGCACAGTATTTTGCAGCAAAATCTGCTGTTTCCACCGGACGAGATTTACGAAATGATTTATTTGCCCATATCAACACCCTTTCCTTTAAGGAAATTGATACCCTTGGAACTTCTACTTTAATCAACCGAATGACAAATGACATCAACCAGGTACAAAATGGAATTAACATGTTTCTGCGTCTGTTTCTGCGCTCCCCATTCGTTGTATTTGGTGCTATGGTTATGGCATTTACGGTAGATGCAAAAGCTGCGATTCCTTTTGTCATAGTGATTCCTGCACTGGCAGTCGTCGTATTTGCAATCCTGTTAATTACCATGCCGCTTTATAAAAACGTACAGAAACAGCTTGACGATGTTTTACTTTCCACCCGTGAAAATCTTCTGGGAATCCGTGTTGTACGCGCATTTAACCGTCAGGAAAGTGAAATGGAATCATTTGGAAAAAAAAGCAGCCGGCTTTTCTTTCGCCAGATTCACGTCGGAAAAATTTCTGCCCTGTTAAATCCGGTTACTTATGTTATCATCAACCTTGGTATCATCGCCATCTTATGGTCTGGCGGAAATCAGGTTTATCTTGGCAGATTAACTCAGGGACAGGTCATTGCCTTAATTAACTATATGTCCCAGATTCTGGTTGAATTAATCAAACTGGCAAACTTAATCATCCTGCTTTCCAAAGCAATTGCCAGTTTAAACCGTGTCAACAATATCTTCGACATGCAGCCTTCTATTAAAGAAGAAGGAGCTTTCCTGGCATCTAAGACCCCAATCGGAAGCATTGCCGGAACTGCTGCTGTTGAATTTAAAAATGTTTCATTTTCTTATAATGAAACAGCAAAAGAAGTTTTAAGTAACATTACGTTTAAAGCTATGCCAGGACAGACGATCGGAATTATCGGTGGAACCGGTTCCGGGAAATCAAGCCTTGTCAATTTAATTCCCCGCTTCTATGATGTTCAAAACGGAAGTGTAGAGGTAGACGGAGGTAATGTCAAAACTTTAAATCCGGTTTCTATCCGCAAACATATCGGCATGGTTCCACAAAAAGCCCAGCTTTTTAAAGGCACGTTGCGAGAAAACATGCGCTGGGGAAGAAAAAATGCCACTGATGAAGAAATTTATCAGGCACTCGAAATTGCACAGGCAAAAGAATTTGTCGATTCCAAAGACCAGGGACTTGACCTGATGATTGAACAAAACGGTTCTAATCTTTCTGGTGGTCAGAAGCAACGTCTGACCATCGCACGCGCTCTGGTTAAAAATCCGGATATCCTGATCCTTGATGACAGTGCTTCTGCACTTGACTTTGCAACGGATGCCAGACTTAGAAAGGCCATAAAACAACAAATACAAAACAGAACCGTATTTTTGGTTTCTCAGCGTGTTTCAACCATCCGCAATGCTGATCAGATTCTCGTACTCGATGATGGTACGCTTGCCGGAATCGGAACTCATGAAGAACTTTTAAGAGAAAATGAAGTTTATCAGGAAATCTGTGCTTCACAGCTTTCAAAAGAGGAGGTGCCTCACAGTGTCAAAACAGCTAACTAAAAAACAATCTACATTAAAACGTATTTTTGCCTGTATTCGTCCATACACTCCATTGGTTTTATTGTCCCTGCTCTTTTCTGTGATTACGGTTGCCCTGACTTTATATGTACCAATTTTGACAGGACACGGTGTGGATTTCATTCTTTCTAAAGGAAACGTCAATTTCCATGGTTTGATTTCTATTATCACAACAATCCTGACATGCATTATAATCTCTGCATTATGTCAATGGGTTATGAATCACATTAATAATAAAATCACTTATAAAATCGTAAAAGATTTAAGAGTTCAGGCATTTAACCATTTACAGGTACTTCCGCTTTCTTATGTGGACAGCCATGCCTCAGGAGATTTAATCAGCCGTGTCATTACTGATATCGACCAGTTTTCTGATGGTCTTTTACTTGGATTTACCCAGCTTTTTACCGGTGTCATTACAATTCTTGGAACAATTGTATTTATGCTGAGTATTAATCCTCTGATTACTCTGGTTGTTGTTGTATTAAGTCCAATGTCCTTTTTTATTGCAAACTTTATTTCAAAAAAGACTTTTATTATGTTCAAAAAACAGTCTGAGGCAAGGGGAGAACTGACCGGATTAACCAATGAAATGTTAGAGGGAATTAAAGTCGTACAGGCATTTGGGCATGAAGAAGAAACCCAGAAACAATTTAAAGAAATCAATGAACGTCTGGCAAATTATTCGCTTCGAGCAACTTTCTTTTCTTCCATTACAAACCCGGCTACCCGTTTTATGTACGCTTGTATCTACGCAGGTGTTGCAATTTCCGGATGTTTCGGTGTTATCAATGGAATGTTAAGTGTTGGTCAGCTTTCCAGCTTCTTAAGCTATACCAACCAGTACACTAAACCATTTAATGAAATTACAAGTGTTATTACGGAATTCCAGAACTCCCTTGCTTCTGCGGCTCGTGTGTTTGAATTAATTGATGAAAAACCGATTTCTGATGATAAAGCAGATTCTGCTGTACTTGATTCACCAAAAGGAGAGATTTCTTTAGAACAAGTTGATTTCTCTTATACCCCAGAAGTTCCATTGATTCAAGGTCTCAATCTTCATGCAAATCCGGGTCAGAGAATCGCCATTGTCGGTCCAACAGGCTGCGGAAAAACAACTTTAATCAACCTGTTAATGCGGTTCTATGAGATTAATGGTGGTTCAATTAAAATTGATGGACATGATATTGATTCGATTACTCGTCATTCCCTGCGTGCTTCTTATGGTATGGTTTTACAGGAAACCTGGTTAAAATCGGCTTCCATCTGGGAAAATATTTCTTATGGAAATCCGGATGCAACCAAAGAAGAAATCATTCAGGCTGCGAAAGAAGCTCATGCACACAGCTTTATTATGCGTATGCCAGATGGATATGATACTATTCTCTCTGAAGGTGGAAGCAACCTCTCGCAAGGTCAGAGACAGTTACTCTGCATCGCTCGTGTAATGCTCTGCCTGCCTCCAATGCTGATTCTTGATGAGGCAACTTCTTCTATCGATACTATGACAGAAATTCGTATCCAGAAAGCTTTTGAAAAAATGATGCATGGACGAACCAGTTTTATTGTTGCTCATCGTCTTTCCACGATTAAAAATGCAGATATCATTCTCGTCATGAAAGATGGGCACATTATTGAACAGGGCAGTCACAAAGAACTGCTTTCTAAAAATGGATTTTATGCCACCCTTTATAACAGTCAGTTCGCTCCTGTTTAAATTAATTTAACCAAATCAAGGAAGTCCCCTGCTTCAATTGCGAAAAGCAATAAGCAGGGATGGGGACTTGCTTATATCAGTAGGGGACAAGCCCCTTCTGATAAGCTGCGTAGCAGCTATTTGGTTATGAGCAAGTAGCAAAGCGAATTGCGAATATCCACTTGACAATCATCAGATAAAAAACCTGCGGAATCTCTTGATTTCCACAGGTTTTTTATTAACGGTTTGTTCCTTTTTCTTTCTGTTTATTCATATACATAGAATGCTCTGCCTTATCCATAATTCTTTTTCTCAACTTTTATTTTTTTGTGGGCGAACACTCACATTGTCAAAAAAGCTTTTCGTTTTACCCCCCCCCTAAAAAAATTGTCTATTCCTGAGATATCAAATAAAGCCAATTCTTCTGTCTGTTTTTTCAAATAAGAATCTTTATCCACACTCTTTTCTAATTTTTCCTGAATCTTATCCTGAATTTCTACCAGACATTCTAAAAGCATTGGATTAAAGATTCCACATTCCCCACCTAAAATCATTTCCATTGCTTTTTTATGGGAAAACGCTGCCTTATAAACACGTTTACTCGTAAGTGCATCATATACGTCCGCTAAAGATACAACCTGCGCACTGATTGGAATGTCATCTCCTTTTAAACCATCCGGATATCCTCGTCCATCATAACGTTCATGATGCCATCTGCAGATTTCATAAGCAATCTTTACCAATTGTTCATTCTGATATAATTCCAGATTTTCCAGTACGGAAGCACCGATTAAAGTATGCGTTTTCATAATCTCAAACTCTTCTTTAGTCAACTTTCCCGGTTTATTCAAAATCTTTTCATCAATTGCAATTTTTCCAATATCATGAAGAGAAGAAGCGGTTGTAATTAACTGCTGCTCTGACCAGGAGAGATTATATTTATCCGTTTTCTGCTCCAGTTTTTCCAAAATCATACCCGTCAGTGTATTAATATGTAATACATGAGGTCCACTCTCACCATTTCGAAATTCTACAATCTGGCTTAAGATACTAATCATCATGCGGTTATTTTTCTCTTTATCATAAATCTGATCTGTAACAAGGGTTGTCAGCCTGCGCTGTTTTGCATACAACTTCATTGTATTAAAGACGCGCTGATAAACGATCATGGCATCGAATGGACGACTGATATAATCGGAAACACCCAGCTCATAGGCTCTTCTAATATGGGCATTAGAAGATTCACTCGAAATCATAATAACCGGAATATCCTCAATAAAACGGTTTTTGTTCATAAATTCAAGTACTCCAAATCCATCAAGTCCAGGCATTACAATATCTAACAAAATTAAGGCAATTCCTGTACCATTTTCCTCAATTAAGCTTAAACATTCCTCACTATTTTCTGCCTCTAAAATTTCAAAATCATCTTTTAGAATTTCGGAAAGAATTGCACGGTTCATCGCAGAATCATCTACAATCAAAATCTGTTGTTTTGTCTGCTCTTCTTCCACAAATTCTCGTACTACTCCGTCACTTCCAATTTTTCCATTTTCAGAGACAACCATATTTTTCTGATTTTTTGCTCTATACATTAAACGGTCTGCACGACAAACGGCACTTTCAATTGTCTCATCATTTGAAAGTACACCGCCAATGCTGACAGAAAGCTGAAGTTGTGCATACTCTGGAACTTTTGCATCATGAATTTTATCTCGAATCTGCTGCAATTCTTTCAAAAACTCATCTTCTTTTACGTTCGGAACAACCAGAAGAAATTCATCTCCGCCATAACGAATTAAAATATTATCCGGACCAATGCTTTTTTGAACAATCTTTCCAATCGTCTCAAGTGCAGCATCTCCCGCATTATGACCTAAAATGTCATTATACAGCTTAAAATCATCCAAATCAATCATTGCAACACCCATTGAACCTGTCATCTTTTTAATATGTTCCTCAAAATAACGACGATTATAGGCTCCTGTCAAAGCATCTTTATAAACTTTTTCATTGTATCTGGCAAACTTACTTACAATCTTTTCCTGTCCCGCAACATCTATCAAGGATGTACTGTCCAAACACTTAAACATTTCCATCACATAAGGTGTCCCATCAATTTCTACATAGCGCGCTGTCACTTGATAAATATCAGAATCCATAAACTCCAGTTTTGTTTTCTGAGTTTTTCCCTCAAATGCTTTTAAAGAAACACAATTTTCACATGGACAGTTTTTATTCCAGAAATCATTACAATGACCGTCCTGGAATTTCATCCTTTCTTCCTGCTCAATCCGATGTAACACCATCTGGTCAATCAGACGCACATTTGTGAAAATCTTTTTAAACTGTCTGGTTTCCTCTTTTGCTTCCTGCATCGTCATCTTGTAATCCGGTTCCATACTTCCTTCTCCTCTACTGGTTTCTCTTAAAAACCTTATACCACCCTGACAACTGATGGCTCTTTCTCCTTTATCTTCCTGAATTTTCTATTTATTATACTAAAATTAAAATCAATTGTCTACCAACAAAAAAGAAACCTCGTAATAATAGACCTCTGACAAAAAACATCTATCCTCACGAGATTTTCTCTTTTTAATGTCCTTTTCTTATAATCGTCTTAAAAATCACCAAAATCAAAAAGATAACCACTTCAAGCAAGACAATTGTCCCACCTGGCTTTATGCCAACATAATAGGAAAGCACCAGACCGGCAATTGTTGTAAGCACTGCAACACAAATCGCACCAATTAAAGTATTTTTATAACTTTTTCCCATCTGCATCCCACAGGCTATCGGAACAACCAGCATGGAAGAAACAATTAAAGCCCCCACTGTTCTTGAAGCAACAGAAACCGTCAGTGCAGTTAAAATAGTAAACATAAAATTAATCTGCCGAACCGGAACACCTGAAATTCTTGCCGCATTTTCATCAAATCCCATATAAAACAATTCTCGATAAAACAGCATTAATGTCACTAAAACTGCAACACTGATGATACAAACACCTGCCATTTCTCCTGTACTGATAGAAACAATGCTTCCAAATAAAAAGCTGTTAAAATTTGCACTATTTTGTACGAAACCGGATAACACACCTGCAAGCCCGATTCCTGCTGACATAACAACTGAAATCGCCATTTCAGAATATCTTGGAATCTTTTTGCGGATTGCTTCAATTCCAAGTGCCGCTACGATACAAGTTGCACCTGCCCCAAGTACCGGATTGATTCCAAGCAAAAGCCCAAGTGCAACACCTGCCAAAGAGGCATGAGAAAGTGCATCTCCTATCATGGACATTCTTTTCAAAACAATGGTAATTCCAATGCATGGTGTAATCACAGCCAGTAAAATTCCAACTATGAATGCACGCTGCATAAATCCATACTGCAATATGCTCATCATTCTTCTATAATCCTTCCTTCCTGTGCATTCCAAAACCGATTTGCCCCAGTATAAGGCTTCAAGCTTCCATGACTTACCATAAGAATTGTAAGCCCTTTTTCATTTCTCTTTTGCAGAACTTCACATAAAGACTGAATCGAAACACTGTCCATCCCGGTCGTCGGCTCATCTAAAATTAAAAGTTCTGGTTTTCCCACTAACGCCCTTGCAAGCATCACTCTTTGCTGTTGACCACCTGAAAGTTCTCCTATCCGGCTTGTCAAAAAAGAATCCATCTCCATCTCAGACAATGCTTCTAAAATTTTTTTCTGATATTTTTTTCCGAAAATTCCACGCTTCCAGATTGGCTCATAAAGCCCGGTTCTCATAATCTCCTCTACTGTTGCCGGAAAATTTTGGTTTTTACTGATACTGTTTTGCGGTACATAACCGATTTTCATTCCTTTAAATCCACCGGAAATATCTTTTTCAAACATTTTAATACTTCCTTGTTGTGGTATCAGTTCTCTCAATAACAGCTTCAAAAATGTACTCTTTCCACTTCCGTTTTCACCTGTTAAGATTACATAGTCACCCTGTCTGATTTTCAGATTTACGTCTTCTAAAACCGGTACATCTGCATAATGAAATGAAATGTCATTTATCTCAACCATATTCATGCGGTTTTCCTCCTGTTGTCCTGTCTTTCCACATTAATTTTCCAGTGCATTTTTAATCTGCTTTAAATTTGTCCTCATAACAGAAAAATAATCTTCTCCTACATCCACCTGTTCTTCGCTCAATCCCTCCAGTGGATTTAAAACCTCTGTTTTCGCACCAATTTCTTTTGCAATTGTATTGGCTACTTTTGGACTTACCAGTTCTTCAAAGAAAATGGTATTGATTTTCTTTTTTTTCGCCAACTGAATAATTTCTTCCATTCTCGCAGGATCCGGCTCAGAATCCGGCATCAGACCCTCAATTGCTATCTGGTTTAATCCATAAGCTTTGCAAAGATAACCAAATGCTTTATGTGCTACAATGATATCTTTATTGGTCACCTGGGATAATGTCTCTTCAAACTCCTGATTTAGTCCATCCAACTGCCTGCTGTATGTTTCATAATTCTTGTTATAATACTCTGCATTATCCTTGTCTGCCTCAATGAAGGCATCTTTAATATGCTCCATTTCTATCTTCGCATTTTCAGGGTCTAACCAGACATGCGGGTCATTTTCTTTTCCTTCTCTTATCAATTCCACACCCTCTGAAGCCTCTACTGTAATCAACTCAGAGTTATCCAGTGATTTTAAAATATCCTCCGCCCAATGTTCCATTCCTGCCCCATTGTAAATAAACACATCTGCATCTTCCATATTTCGGATATCAATTGCAGAAGGCTCCCAGTCATGTGGTTCTGTTCCAGATGGAACCATATTGGTAATCTCTACTTTCTCCCCACCAATCTTCTGTGCAAAATCATACATCGTATAAAAACTGGTCATTACCTTTACTTTTCCTGAATCATCTGCTGTATTTTTTGTCACATTCTGACCACATGCTGTACATCCTACAACTATAACTGCCATAATCGAAAGTAATCTTACTATCTTTTTCATTGCTTCTCCTATCTATTCTTTTTTACTTTTGAACTTATCTGCACGAAATTGAAAATCATTTTCATATTATAACAGGTATTTTTGATTCGTCAAGTTTTTTATACCAAAAAAGACCTCTTTCGATAGATTTTCCTACCCAAAAAGGTCTCTTCTTTCCTTTTCTTTTCAGTTTTTAATCTTCTTCAATATGATTCCGACCCTGTTCAATAATCGTCCTCACATGATCATCCGAAAGGGAATAAAATACGGATTTTCCCTCTCTACGGCTTTTCACAAGTTTATTTTGTTTTAAAATCCGAAGCTGATGAGAAATGGCTGACTGTGTCATATTCAAAGCCTTTGCCAAATCACAGACGCACACTTCTGCTTCAAACAAGACAAACAGAATTCGGATTCTTGTCGAATCACCAAAGACTTTAAAAAGTTCTGCCAAATCGTAAAGCTCTGTCTCTTCCGGCATCATTTCTTTTACAATTTTCAAAAGATTTTCATGCAGCTCACAGGATTCGCAAACTTCTTCTGATTTTTCTGTCATAAAACAAATGCTATCCTTTCTCTTATTGATTTTTAGCTTTTTTATTCTATAAATTTTTTACAAACAAGGTTCTGATTGCATTTAATACGGCAATTACCATAACCCCTACATCAGCAAAAATTGCCATCCACATATTTGCAATTCCAAGTGCACCTAAAATCAGGCAGAGTACTTTAATACCAATTGCAAAGTAAATATTTTCATATACAATGCGGATACATTTTTTTGCAATCTTAATTGCCTTTGAAATCTTAAGTGGGTCATCGTCCATCAAAACAATATCTGCTGCTTCAATTGCCGCATCAGAACCAAGTGCTCCCATTGCGATTCCAATATCTGCTCTTGAAAGTACCGGAGCATCATTAATTCCATCTCCAACAAAAGCCAGTTTATCTTTTTCCTCTTTATTGGCAAGCAGTTCTTCTACTTTTGTAACTTTATCCGCCGGTAAAAGTTCACTGTAAACTTCTTTAATTCCAAGTTCAGAAGCAACTGCATCTGCAACATTTTTGCGGTCTCCGGTCAACATAACTGTTTTAGTAACACCTGCTTTTTTCAGTTCTTTGATTGCTTCTTTTGCATGTGGTTTAATCACATCAGAAATTAAAATATGTCCAGCATACTTTCCATCCAGTGCCAGATGGACGATTGTTCCAACATGACTACAGGAAACATAAGAAATTCCAAGTTTTTCCATCAACTTTTCATTTCCTGCTGCAACTGTTATTCCATCTACCTTTGCAACCACGCCATGTCCGCTGATTTCTTCGATATCTGTTACACGATTTCTATCAATTGATTTATTATAGGCTTTTTGAAGACTCTTACTGATTGGATGAGAAGAAGAACACTCTGCAAGTGCTGCATACTCTAATAATTTTGCATCTTCCATCTCATTATGATGAATTCCGCTTACTTCAAATACACCACGAGTCATTGTACCTGTTTTATCAAATACTACACATTTTGTCTGAGAAAGAGTTTCTAAATAATTGGAACCTTTTACAAGAACACCCTGATTGCTTGCTCCACCAATTCCCGCAAAAAAACTAAGTGGAATACTGATAACCAGTGCACACGGACAACTGATAACTAAGAAAGTCAAGGCACGATAAATCCAGTCTCCCCATTCCGGACTTGCTCCCATAAATAACAGTCTCACAAGTGGAGGCAAAATAGCAAGCGCAAGTGCTCCATAGCAGACTGCCGGTGTATAATATTTTGCAAATTTAGAAATAAAGTTTTCGGATTTTGATTTTTTAGAACTTGAATTTTCTACTAAATCAAGAATCTTGGAAACAGTGGATTCCCCGAACTCTTTTGTTGTCTGGATTTTTAATACCCCTGACAGGTTGATGCATCCACTGATAACTTCTTCTCCGACAGAGATATCTCTTGGCACGCTCTCTCCTGTCAGAGCACTGGTATTTAAAGTAGATTTACCTTCTGTCACAATTCCGTCAATCGGAACTTTCTCTCCAGGCTGTACTACAATAATTGTACCGATTTCTACTTCATCCGGGTCTACCTGTTCCAGGTTTCCGTCTACTTCTATATTTGCATAATCCGGACGGATATCCATCAGCTCGCTGATGTTTCTACGACTCTTTCCAACTGCATAACTCTGGAACAGTTCTCCAATCTGATAGAACAGCATAACGGCTACGCCTTCTTTATAATCGCCAAGCACAATTGCACCAATAGTTGCTACTGCCATCAAAAAGTTTTCATCAAATACCTGTTTATTTAAGATTCCTTTCCATGCTTTTTTCAGTATATCATATCCGATTACCAGATATGGCACCATATAAAGCGCCATTTTCAGATATCCATCTACAGGAAGAAAGGAAAGGATTACGAGTAATACCGCTGCAATAATAATTCGGGTCAGCATCTTTTTTTGCTTTTTATTCATCCCCTGCTCCTCCATTTTCTTTAAAAGTCAACTTTTTTGTAAATTTTTAAAATCTCTCCCGCACCACTAAAAGCAGTTACAGAAGAGACTCTAAAAACATCAGTGAGTAACACTCTTTACTTTTGACACTCACATCTTTTTGATTGTATCTTAGAAAAAGATTTCGCAATCGTCTTCTACTTTTTTACAGTTTTTCAGAACATCCTGCATCACTGCTTTTGGTTCCTGACCATCTTCAAATTCTACAATCATCTTTAAAGCCATAAAGTTTACAGTTGCATCTTTTACTCCTGCAGTATTTTTAGCAGCTTCTTCCATTTTGTTTGCACAGTTTGCACAGTCTACATCAATTTTGTAAGTTTTTTTCATGATTTTTCTCCTTTTCTACTCACATTTGTTTATATGAGCACTTGTTCATATATTTGTTTGACTTTATTATAGCATATTTCTTTTTCTTGTCAATACTAAATTTTTCATTGCATTTCTTTTTTTTATACACTATACTTTATCCGGAATTGAATTTACTTCTGCAAATAAAAACATCTTGGGAGGCATTTTATTTATGAAATACTTAATTATCGGCGCAGGCGGCACCGGAGGAACACTTGGATTTTATATGACAAAAGCAAAAAAAGATGTAACTCTGATTGCCAGAAATGAACATTTAAACGTAATAAAATCAAAGGGACTTACTTTGGAAAAATTATGGAATCATAAAAAAGAAACCATTCCGGTAAAAGCAGCTTCTATGGAAGAGTATCAGGAAAGACCCGACGTCATTTTAGTCTGTGTCAAAGGATATTCCTTAGATTCTGTCATTCCATTTATTCAAAAAATTGCAAAACCAGAAACTATCGTTATTCCAATTCTTAATATTTACGGAACAGGTGGACGTATGCAGAAACTCCTTCCGAAACTTTCTGTCATGGACGGCTGTATCTATGTCTCTGCCAATATTTCTTCTTATGGTACAATTTTACAGCATGGTGAAATTCTTCGTGTCGTGTACGGTGCAAGAACACCCGAAGAATTGCGTCCAGAATTAAAAGAAATCCAAAAAGATTTCTTTGACAGTTCGATTGAGGGAATTTTAAGTGACCAGATAAAACGGGATACCTTAAAGAAATTTTCTTATGTTTCTCCGATTGGTGCAGCAGGTCTTTATTGGCAGGCAACAGCTGGAGAATTCCAAAAAGAAGGAGAACCTCGTGAAATGTTCAAAGCTATGATTCGTGAAATTTCGGAACTTGCCAAAGCGATGGGGATTCCTTTTGAACAGGACTATGTTGCCATTAATCTTGATATTTTGTCTGCTCTTCCACCAGAAACTACAACTTCCATGCAGAGAGACGTCATGGCACATAAGCCATCTGAACTGCAAGGACTTGTCTTTGAAGTTGTACGTATGGGTCAAAAATACCATGTTCCTGTTCCGATGTATGAAAAGGTCGCTGAAAAATTGAAAGCTTTAATTTAATAAAATTAATAAAAAATACTGCCGGACTGAAAAAATAAGCTTCAGCCGGACAGTATTTTTTTATTTAAGAAATCAATCAATTAAAAGTTTAAGATAATAAATTATTCATACTCTTTAATGTGATAAGTAATGTTGAGGTATTATGAAGCAGTGCAGAAGTTGTCGGCATGATAACTCCGCTGACTCCCAGCAGAATCAGGGAAGTGTTAATTCCTACAATTTGACGATAATTTCGTTTAATTCGTTTCATCAGACCATTACTGATAAATTTCAGTGTCACAATCTGATATAAATCATCTGCGCTGATTGTAATATCTGCAATCTCTCTTGCAATCTCTGCACCATCACTGATTGCAATTCCAACATCTGCAGCAGAAAGTGCCGGCGAATCATTGATTCCATCACCAATCATAATCACTTTTTTTCCATTTGCTTTTTCATTTTCTACAAATTTTGCTTTATCTTCCGGAAGTACTTCTGAGAAGTACTGGTCTACTCCAACCCGCTTTGCAATTGCCGATGCAGTTCTTTCACTGTCTCCGGTCATCATTACGATGTTAGAAATTCCTGCTTTTCTAAGAGAATTGATAACCGCCTCAGCTTCCTCACGAAGTGGGTCTTCAATACAGATAACGGCTGCCAGTTTATTTTCAATTGCAAGATATAAATGAGAGTATTCTTCCGGAAGTGCTGCAAATTCTGCTTCTTTTCCAGCCGGAACAACACATTTTTCATCTTCAAATACAAAATGATGGCTTCCGATAATTACTTTCTTACCTTCAATTGTACTTGAAATACCATGTGCTACCATGTATTCTACTTTAGAATGCATCTCTTCATGTTCAAGATGTAATTTCTTTGCTTCATTTACAACTGCTTTTGCCATAGAATGAGGGAAATGCTCCTCCAAACACGCTGCAATTCTTAACAGTTCGTCTGGATTTTCTCCGTTAAAAGAAATGACATCTACTACTGTCGGTTTTGCTTTTGTAAGAGTGCCTGTCTTATCAAATACAATGGTATCTGCCTCTGCAACTGCCTCTAAATATTTTCCACCTTTTACTGTAATATTATAAAGGCTTGCTTCACGAATCGCAGAAAGCACAGAAACCGGCATCGCAAGTTTGAGTGCACAGGAGAAATCAACCATCAGCACCGATAAGGCTTTTGTAACATTTCGTGTCAGAAGATAGGTCAGAGCTGTTCCACCTAAAGTATACGGAACAAGACGGTCTGCCAGATGCTCCGCCTTGCTTTCTGATGCGGATTTTAATTTTTCAGAATCCTCAATCATTGTAACAATTTTTTCAAAACGGCTGGAACCACCAACTTCTTTCACACGTACTGTCAGTTCGCCCTCTTCGATTACAGTTCCTGCATAGACAGAATTGTGTTCTACTCTTCGTACCGGTACGGATTCTCCTGTCAGAGACGCCTGATTTACCATTGCCTCTCCACCAGTTACCACACCATCAAACGGAATGACTTTACCCATACGAACTACAACTTCATCTCCGACTTTAATATCAGAAGCAGAAACCAGAATTTCCTGGTCATCTTTCTTCATCCAGACCTTCTTCACATTTAAGGATAAGGAACGAGCCAAATCATCTACGGATTTCTTGTGTGTCCACTCTTCTAATAGCTCACCAATTCCAAGCAGGAACATAACAGAACTTGCAGTTGCAATATCATCACGAAGAACAGAAACTCCGATTGCGGTTGCATCTAATACCGCAACTTCAAGTTTTCCGGTGCAAAGGCTGCGAACACCTGCATAGATGTATTTTAAAGACTTAAATGTGGTATAAATGGCACGCACCGGAAATGGAATCACTGCTTTTGCGATATATCTGCATGCAACTTTCGTAATCAGTTTTTCCTGATAGTCTGCATTTAATTTTCTTCCGGAATTCGCAATGACTTCCTGCGGTACATCGGCTTTTTCATAAGAAAATGCACGTAATGCTTTAATGACTTCCTCTCTGTCTCCGACATAAGAAATTGCAGCGTCTGCTGTTCTCTCATATACTTTTACAAAACTAACCTGTTTATTCTGGTGTAAATAATATAACAAAGTATCAGCCTGCTCATAACTCATTCGTTTCTGCATAAGATGCACACGCATTCTGCCCTTTGTCTCATGTTTTATTTGAAATTTCATTTGCATGTCCTCTCTTTATCTGTATAGAAAAGATATCAAAACACCTGCAGAGATCTGCAGGTGTTTACCAACTTAAAATGAATGAATTATTCTTCTGTTTCTGACTCTACTTCTTTGAATTCTTCAACAGCTTCTTCTGTTTCTGCTTCTTCTGTTTCTTCTGCATCTTCAAATTCAGCTGCTTCTTTTTTGGCTGCTCTTTCTTCATTTACATTTTTGGCTGCTTCATAGATATCTTCTGCATTTTCCTGAACCATTGTTACGACTTTCATAACGCAGTCTTTTGCTCTTAAAACAAGAGCAGTGCCCTGTGTATATACGTTCTTTGCGTCATCGCTTGATAATGCTTTGATTCCTGCTGTTCCAAATGCTACACCTGCTGCAAAAATTCCGGTTTTTTTCCAGTCAATATTTTTCAAACAATTTAACATCCTGTATTCCTCCTGCTATTTCGTATTTTTTTGTTTAAATGACATTATACAACACCTTTTTTTACTTTTCCAGCATTTTCCTTGTTATTGAGAATTTTTATCACTTTTCTTTAAAATCACAGGCGTTCTATGTAAACTTTATACTTTTGACACTTACATCATATGATGATTTTTTTTACACGCTGACCTTTTTTTGCATAGCCACAAGCTTCTAAACCAGCCTCCATCACCTTTTTCCACTTTTTTGAAGTCAGCTTGCAGACACTGTTATCTTCCAGTTCAACCATACAGCTTCCTTGTTGGGGATGTCTCTTTGTCTGGTTTTCAATTTTATACATATTTTTTCTGCTTATGACACCCATTTCTTCAAGTTTATTTACCATACGATATACGGTAGCCACTCCTATCTCAGGGTCTTTCTGCATGGCACGGTAATAAATTTCTTTGCAACATGAACAGTCTCCTTCAAGGATAATATCCAGCACCAGCTCTCTTTGTCTGGTCATTCGTCCGCCCTTTGCCTTAAATTTACTCACAATTCTATCTTTCTGCATTTGGGTATACTGATACAAAATAAAATTTTCTGGTTCTTCTATCTGTGTCTTACCAGACATTCCTATCCCTCCTGCCTGTTCAAACTTCTTTCATTGTTAGTGTATACTAACAACTATTAGTAGTCAAGAACTTTTTTATAAAAAAAACGCCGTTTTTCTGTTTTTCTCCAGAAAAAAGACGTTTTCTATTCTTTCTTATCTTTTTTTAACTAATTACTTATTAAAAATTCTATTCTTACTTTTTATAACAATACATATTTCAGTACAAACAAGACTGCAAGTACATACATCAGCGGTTTTACTTTCTTTGCTTTTCCGCAAACTGCATTTAATACCACGTAAGAAATAATGCCAATAGAAATTCCCTCTGAAATACTGTAGAATAGTGGCATCGCAATAATACACAGATAAGCAGGAACTGCCTCCGTCATATTATCATCTGTAAATTTGATATCGGTAATTGCACCAAACATTAAGAATCCTACCATAATCAGTGCCGGAGCAGTTGCAAAAGATGGAATTGCTGTAAAAATTGGTGCAAACAGCATGGAAATCAGGAATAAAAATCCTGTTACCACTGCTGTCAAACCCGTTCTTCCACCTGCTGCAACACCTGCCGAAGATTCTACGAACGTAGTCGTAGTAGAAGTTCCAAGAACTGCACCTGCCGCTGTTGCAATTGCATCAGACATCAGTGCCGGTTTGATTCCAGGCAGTTTCCCATTTTTATCCAACATACCAGCTTTTGTGCTGACACCGATTAAAGTTCCCAATGTATCAAATAAGTCAACAAACAGGAAAGAAAATATTACGATAATAAAGTTTACAATTCCTACCTTATCAAAATTTACGTTAAAGCACTGCCCAAAAGTTTCACCCAGTTTTGAAAAATCTGTCATTGCAAAACTTGGGAATAAGGTATAATATCCAAGTTCTGCATTCGGAACATAGATTCCAACGACCTGACAAATCATTCCAAGAATCCAGGTAGATAAAATTCCAACTAAGATTGCACCTTTTACATTTTTGATATAAAGCACAACTGTAATAAACAGACCAACTACTGCAAGAATTGAGCAGATTCCGGCAGAGTGGAAGTTTTCTTTAAAATTTGTAATTGTTACAAGTGTAGACTGGTTTAATACAACCAGCTTTGCGTTCTGAAGTCCGATAAATGCAATAAAAATACCGATACCAACAGAAACACCTTTCTTTAAATTTAATGGGATTGCATCAAAAATCGCTTCTCGTACATTGGTAAGGGAAAGTACAATAAAAATAAGTCCCTCTACAAATACTGCAAGCAGTGCAACCTGCCATTCGTAACCCATTACACCGACTACGGTATATGCCATATAAGCATTTAAGCCCATTCCGGCAGACAGCGCAAATGGAAGATTTGCATACAATGCCATACAGATTGTTCCAATAAAAGAAGCAAGACATGTTGCAAGAAGGACTGCTGTTGCATCCATTCCAGCAGCACTCAATACACTTGGGTTAACTGCAAGGATATACGCCATTGTCATAAAGGTTGTAATACCTGCAATTACCTCTGTTTTGACTGTGGTATTGTGTTCTTTGAGTTTAAATTTTTTTTCTAACATAATTGTTTGCTTTTTTAAGCACGCTCTCCTTTCTTTTGGTTTAATTTTCTTTTCCCACTTCTTAATAATACAGGGAAATCCGTCTCTGCGTCAATATAAAACAGATAATTCAAGCTTAATTTCTGTTATTGTAACATCTTTAATAATTCCGGCGCATATTTTGAAACTACTAGCCAAAAGGAAGCAATCATCGCCACTGCCGAACCCAACCAGAATAACAACGTATTGACTATTCCATCTGCCGTACATAGTCTCAGGCACCAGCCATTTCCCCACGGATAAAGCAGACGCACTTTTCGTTTATTAAGTAAATCAATCAGAATATGGGAAAGCATTGCAATTGCAAAATAGAGTTCCACTTCCGGATACATAAATGCCACAATTCCGCTAAAAATCAACAGACCTAAAATAGAATGCATAAAAGATCGGTGTGGCTGATTCTTTCCAAATGTACACACGATAAGCATCACCGCAAAGCCTATGATAAATCGAAACAAACTGCTTTCTCTGTTAAAATTCTTAAGAATTCCCAAGTGAAAAATACATTCCAGTATTACCACAACTACAAATGCCAGACAGGAAACTGCAGTAATTTTATTAAGCGCTTCCCTTGAGTCTGACGTACTGACATCCACATCACTGATTACAGAACCAACAACTGCCGCTCCGATGCATAAAACCCAGTCTCTTAAATGGGGCGGTTGTGTCACGCATAATGCCGCAGCAGTTCCCACCGCCAAATGTGTTTTTCCTGTCATCTCTTTTCCTTTCTCCTTTCCTAAAATCTGTAATCTTGAAGTTTTTCTTATTCTTCCGAGACTACCTGAATCACAGCCGTTTTATTATACTCTACCACACAAAAGCTGGCAAGCAATTCCGCCTAAATTTCGCTGTTTTTCTTGCATTTATGCCCTTCTGGACTTATAATAAAACCATATTACAATGGATAATCCAAAGGGGGATTTTACAATGAATCATGAACTTTATGAAGAAGCAATTCATTCCGATGTCTTATCTGAGAAACTTATCAGTCAACTCTTAGAAAGCATGGAATACAGCAGTATTTCTTTTATTAACTGGAGCATTGAGGTGCTCAAATTAATTCGTGTTCGTATTGAACGCGGCGATAAAATCAAAGATGAAGTCAGTGGAGAAATCTATACGAAAAAAAGCTTTCACGCTTTTGTAAAAAAACATTTTTCTTCCTATATTGAAAGCCAGGTATTTGCAGACCCGGCTAAAGCGGAAAAAATTTATTTTTCACTCGAACCATGTAAAGACGGTGAATACAATCTGGTTATGGCAGAATCTTCCAAAAAGAAAGTCTATGAATGGATTTCCTCTTTAAATGAACGCTTTTCACTGGTAGAAATGATTTCAACCGGAATCGTTTATATAAAGGACATTCGTTCTAACACTTATCAGCCTTTTATTTCTAAAAACGGAAAATACTGCCATTATAATAAAGAAACCGGACATATTGTTGAAGTTTAAAACCCAAAAATCCTCAAGCAGACACTATCTGCTCGAGGATTTTTTTCTTACCTTTCATTCTTATTTCTTCTCTTCTATCGCCTCAAGACCTCCGGTTACAGAATCCATAATAAATCCGGTAATTTTAATTCCTGCCGGCATCAAAGGATGATGTTTTAACGCATATACGGTATCTTTTACGGACTGTTCTACGCTTTCAAATCCACCTAACCATTTTTCCAAATCTGTTCCGGTACTCTTAATTACATTAATGTGTTCCTGTGAAACTCCTCTTTCTACGAGTTCCTCTAACATGTGATGTCCATCCATTCCCTGTACACCACAATCTGTATGACCGATTACCATAATTTCTTCCACACCGAGTTCCAAAATTCCAACTAACAGACTTCTCATCACACTTCCGTAAGGATGCGTAATTACCCCGCCGGCATTTTTGATAATCTTAGCATCTCCATTTTTAATGCCAAGTGCCGCTGGCAATAATTCGGTTAATCTGGTATCCATACAGGTTAAAATCGCCAGTTTCTTATCCGGGTATTTACTTGTCAAATAAGGCTCATACGCTTTTTTCTCCACAAACTCCTTGTTGTACTTTAAAATATCTTCTATCATACGCACACACCGTTCCTTTCTTTTCAGGTTTTTCCTGTAAGAGTCTGTCTTTATTATAAACTTTTTTTCACCCTGCCACAAGTAAAATTTAGGAGAATCCGCCAACTCTGCAAATCCCCCTTTTTTCCTCAAACCAGATATTTTCTTAAAATCTTCTTCATTTATTTTAATGTTCTTCCAGCCAGCGTCTTGCACAGTGTGCCAGACAGCCTGCACCAATCGGGCAGACCTCTTCATTAAACTGCACCTTTGGATGATGAGCAGGATAGTCGCCTCTCTCATCAAGATAACCAGCTGACAAATATAAAAATGAACTTGGAACCTTTTCCGCAATGACTGCAAAATCTTCCGATGCACTTGAAGAAACATCCGGATGTGGAATCAGATTCGGAATCTCTAATTCTTTCATATATCCCACTACTTCTTTTGTAAGTTCAGAATCACAAATCAAAGGCGGTACTTCTGAAATCATCTCAATTGTCGCACTTCCTCTGTAAACTTCTGCGGTTTTCTCCACCACTTCTTTCATTCTTCTTACTAAAAGTTCTCTTGCTTCTTTTTCATTTGTCCGGATTGTTCCCTGCAACACAGCAGTATCGGGAATAATATTTGCTGCTGTTCCTGCCTCAAATTGTCCAATCGTCAATACACAGGAATGACTTGGATTACACTCTCTCGCAATCAATTCCTGCAAAGCCAGATGGATATGCACTCCAATATTAATCGGGTCTACTCCAACCTGAGGATATGCTCCATGAGAGCCCTTTCCCTGAATTGTAATTTTAAATCCATCTACGGAATACATCATTGTATTCTTGTCATTATACATATAGAGTCCGACCGGAAATCTGCCTGGCGATACATGATAAGCAAGTGCTGCATCTACCTTCGGTTCTTCTAAAATTCCATGTTCCAGCATATTTTTACTTCCCTGAAACGTTTCTTCCGCAGGCTGAAACATCAGCTTGACTGTTCCTTTTAACTCTGCTTCCTCTTCTTTTAAGATTTTTGCTGCACTTAAAAGCATCGCTGCATGAAAATCATGCCCACAGGCATGGGCTGCCCCTGTTTTACTCGAAAATGGCTCTCCACTTTCTTCTTTCATCGGAAGCGCATCCATATCTGCTCGAAGCAGAATAACTTTTCCTCCGTTTCCGATTGTAGCAGTTACGCCCTCTCCACATTCTACAGGCTCAATTCCATACTCTTTTAATTTTTTCATCACAAATGCTTTTGTCTCTGGCAGATGCAGACCTGTTTCTGCATTTTCATGAAGAAACCGACGGTTTGCAATCGTTTCTTCCTTTAATTCCAGGGCACGTTCATATTCATTCATAGTCATCTCTCCTGGTTTTCCTAAAACTTTTCTTTTTTATTTTTCTACAAATTTTTCTTTTAACTTGGTCATTTTTTCAGAATAAACCTGTTCACGTTTTTTCTGAGCAACTTCATTCATAACCTTTACTTTCACTTCTTCAAATGGTGCTTCACATGCTTCGTTTTTCTTTTCTACTTTAATTAAATGATAACCAAACTGAGTTTTTACCGGTCCTACTACTTCTCCGATATTTGCTGCAAATGCTGCATCTTCAAATTCTTTTACCATTTGACCTTTTCCAAACTGACCAAGGTCTCCGCCTCTCTGAGAAGATGGACAGCTTGAAAATTCTTTTGCTGCATCCTCGAATGTTTTTTCTCCATTCTGAATAAATGTCAGAATTTCTTTACATTTCTCTTCAGAATCTGTCAGAATATGTTTTGCACTTACAGTTGCACCTTTCTGATAATTGTGTTTATTTGCTTCGTAGTATGCTTTTGCTTCTTCTTCGGTCACATTTACTTCTTTCATGATATTGCGAAGTACCATCTGTGCTAAGATATCCTGTTTTGCTTTTTCAATCTGTGTCAAAAATTCTTCAGATTCATCTAATTTTTCTTCTTTTCCTTCTTCTGCCAGTACATACAGCGCAATTATCTGTTCTTTGCAGTAGTCACGAAACTGTGGCTGTGTTGCATAAACCTGCTGTTCTCTTGGCAGAGTCTGAATGTAATGTGTTACTTCCTCTTCTGTGATTTTGTGTCCTGCTACAACTGCAATTACGTTTTCTTCCATTTTAAAGTATCTCCTTTTTGTGATAAAAAATTCCGGACAGTACCTGTAAATACTGTCCGGGACCAAATTACTGTTTTATTATATGAAATTTTCAGCTCTTTGTAAAGATTATTTGTATCGTTTTATTTATTGGAGGATTTTTCATTTAAGATTATTTGTCTAAGCTTCTTCGTATTAATCGTTTTTTACGTTAAAGGCTTTGATACCCGGATAAATAGCTGCATTTCCCAGTTCTTCTTCAATACGAAGTAACTGGTTGTATTTTGCAACTCGCTCTGTTCTGCTTGGTGCTCCGGTCTTAATCTGGCAGGTATTTAATGCAACCGCTAAATCTGAAATTGTAGTATCTTCTGTTTCACCAGAACGATGAGAAGAAATTGCAGTATAACCAGCTTTATGAGCCATCTTAATTGCTTCTAATGTCTCAGAAACAGAACCAATCTGGTTTAACTTAATCAGAATAGAATTTCCGCATCCAAGTTCAATTCCTTTTGAAAGACGTTCTGTATTTGTAACAAATAAGTCATCACCAACCAGCTGTACTTTGTCTCCAAGTTCTGCCGTCAGTTTCTTCCAGCCTTCCCAGTCCTCTTCATCTAAAGCATCTTCAATTGAGATAATCGGATATTTCTCTACAAGGTTTTTCCAGTGTGCAATCAGTTCTTCAGAAGTAAATACCGTACCGGCTTTTGGAAGTTTGTATTCGCCTTTCTTTCCGGTTTTCCATTCAGAAGATGCTGCATCCATTGCAATTTTGAAGTCTTTTCCTGGTTCATAACCTGCTTTTTTAACTGCCTCTAAAATAGTTTCGATTGCTTCTTCATCAGATTTTAATGCAGGAGCAAATCCACCTTCATCACCAACAGATGTCGCAAGTCCTCTTTCTTTTAAAATAGAAGCAAGTGCGTGGAACACTTCTGCACACCATCTTAAACATTCTTTAAAGGACGGAGCACCAACCGGCATAATCATAAATTCCTGTACATCCAGTCCGGAAGATAATGCATGGCATCCACCGTTAATAATATTCATCATTGGTACCGGCAGACGATTTCCGGAAATTCCGCCAAGGAAACGATACAGAGGAATATCCAGTGCATTTGCAGCTGCTCTTGCACTTGCGATTGATACAGCAAGAATTGCATTTGCACCTAACTTGGATTTGTCTTTTGTTCCGTCTGCTGCAATCATAGCTCCATCTACAGCATAGATGTCAGAAGCATCCAGTCCATGTAAGGTCTCATTAATTGTTGTATTAATATTTTCAACTGCCTTTTCGACACCTTTTCCAAGGTATCTTTCTTTTACATTATCTCTAAGCTCCAGTGCTTCAAATTCTCCGGTGGAAGCTCCACTTGGAGCCATTCCTCTTCCAATCGTTCCATCCTTTAAGATAACTTCTGCCTCTACGGTCGGATTTCCTCTGGAGTCCAAAATTTCTCTTCCAATTACCTTCTCAATTGTTAAATGACTCATTGCCATGTCTCCTCTCTGTTTGTTTTCCTCTCATTTTACAACTCCTTTACCGGAAGCTTGGTATCTTCCGGTGAAGAAAGACTCAGGTAATCTTCCTTCAAAGGAGTTCTAAAATGATTCAGTCACGCGAAGTTAGTTTTAACTAACTATTTGTATTATACAAAAAGAAGAATAAAAATGCAATCCCCTGAAAGTGATAGTTTTTATCAGTAAATTTCTGATTCTCTTCTTTTAACAGTCATTGAACTTTTACAAAGCCATCTTATCGAATAATGAAATTCAATGGCTGTTCTTCTAAAGAAACTTCTACTACCTTTTTTACTCCTGCGTTTTCCCCGTCTGTATGAATCGGAACAGCCTCTTCCATTGTCAGTACTGCCTTTTTACATCTTTCAATATGTACCATTTTTTTAAATATCACATGCTTTCCGAAAAATGCCGTTGGCAGTACACATAGAATCATTAACTTTGGAAGTTTTTCTACCAGACAAATATCCAAAAAATCATCACAGGGTTCTGCCTCTGGACAAAACAAGAATCCACCACCCTCATAACGAGTATTCATAAATACAGAAAATAAAATTCCTCTCTGATATTCCTTTCTATTCTGATTATCTAACACCAGTTCTGCCTTTGTATAGGGATATTTCATCAACAATTTTAATGCCGTAAATAAGTAGGTTAATTTCCCAAAATGCAAAAAGTTTAACATGTTTTTGATTTTCGACTGAATCGAATGATGGCAGACTGCTGCATCAAATCCTGCTCCGCTGCTGATTATAAACCTTCTTTTTTCTCCCTCTTCTTCCTCATTATCTTTAGTTACAATTTTTCCAATTCTTACCGCTTTTTTCTCTTTTGGATGAAGAATAAAGGCTAAAGCTTCAAGTGGCTCTTTTGAAAGTCCAAGTCCCCTTGCAAGGTCATTTCCTGAACCGGTTGGAATATAACCAAAACTTAAAAATGGAGATAAGATTAATCCATTTACCACTTCATTTACTGTACCATCCCCTCCGATTGCAACAATGGTACATGGATTAGTTTCCGAAACCTGCAAAGACGCCTCTCTTGCAAGACGCTTTGCATCACCTGTTTTCTTTGTAGCAGCAATTTTATAGTTAATCTCTTCTTTCTCTAACTGTTCCTTTATCTCTCTCCAAAGCGTTTTATGTTTTCCTGAACTTGAAGAAGGATTTATGATAAAATAGTAAAACATGGTATTATTCCTTTTCCTTTGTTTTTTCTTTTAACTTTAATCAGAATTGAGAGATTTTTCAATAGAAAGTTTATGTAAAAGTTTATGGATTTGGAAAATTAAATTTGGGTAAAATAAAAAGAGAGCGGAACAAAAAGAATCTCATCTTTTCATTTCCGCTCTTCTTTATTTTTCTTATTCTACTTCTTCCGGTTCCATGCTTCGCAGATGTTCTTTGATTTCTCCGATATCATATTTCTGACTATATTCGGTTAAATAAGAATAATACTCCGTATTATCTGCCGGATAAATCTTTGAATTGTGAATATGGATATCAGAAGTATCTTCTCCACTCTTCATCAGTGCTACCATAGCACTTGCGCAGTGAGATGCGATACGTCCGAAGCTATTTAAAATATCATTAAATACGGTTCCTTCTTCCAGACCACATTCACCCTTGCTTAAACGTTCTGCATGGTGCATTTTCAATTCGTCACATGACCTTGTGATAATCACACCAAGTGGTGCAACTCTCTGTGCCAGCTCTCTGTCATCATTTACAAACGCATTGCTTGTAATATTAATCACTTCACGAACCGCTTCCATAACCACATTTAATTCATCCCAGGCTGTTTCTGAAAACTCTGTATGATTTTCATGCATTTCATTTGACATATATCCAATATAAGAAGCATGATCACCAATTCGCTCAAGGTCATTAATCATGTGAAGATATAAAGAAACCTGCTTCGTCTGTGCCGTGTTCATCTCTCTTTTTGTCAACTGAACAAGATATTCACCCAGACGACTCTCGTATTTATCAATCAAGTTTTCTTTTCTCTGTACTTTATTGAATTTATCCTGCTCATAGTCATTAAGCAGATTCATTGCACGGTTTACATTTTTGCGCACTTTTTTCGACATTCCGTTCATGACACGATGACACTGTGCAATGGCAAGCGCCGGATAATTAAGCAAACGTTCTTCCAGTAAATCAAAATCTTCTTCATCTTCCAGTTCTTCCGCACTGTCTTTTACCAGCCAGCATACTAATTTTTCAACTTTGGAAATAAACGGAAACAGTACAATTACGGTTGCTACACGGAATACAGTATTTAACAGCGCAATGGCTACCGGTGTCATAATCATATCCATAAATGTAAAATGCACAATCGCATTTACGGTATAAAAAACAATGGACCACAAAATCAGACCAAACAAGTCATTAATCAGATAAACAAGTGCCGTTCTTTTTCCGTTTTTATTTGCTCCGATTGCAGAGATTAAAACCGGACATGCAGCACCAACACCAATTCCAAGTACGATTGGAAATGCACTTGCAAAGGTTAAGATTCCTGTTACGGATAATGCCTGCAATACACCAACGGTTGCCGATGCACTTTGAAGCACTGCGGTAAATAAAATACCAACTAAAATACCTGCAATTGGATTTGAAAACATCGTAAGCATGTCTACAAAAACCGGATTTTCACGAAGTGGTGAAACCGCTCCACTCATCATCTGCATACCTGTCATCAAAATTGCAAAACCAAGCATGATATTTCCGATATTTTTATGTACCGTCCTTTTACAAACCATGCGCAGAATTGTACCAATGACTGCTACAACTGCTGAAATTGTTGCTGTAGATAAGACTTTTGCAATTCCACTTGAACCTTCAATATAGGAAAGACATAAAATCCAGCCCGTAATACTTGTTCCGATATTCGCTCCCATGATGATACCGATTGCCTGTCTCAGTTTCATCATACCGGAGTTTACAAAACCGATTACCATTACTGTCGTTGCTGAAGATGACTGAATAACACTGGTAACACCTGTTCCAAGTGCAACTCCCTTAAGTGGAGTATTGGTCATCTTGTACAGAAAAGCTTCTAACTTGTTTCCTGCAACCATTTTCAGACCGTCTCCCATTAAGGACATACCAAACAAAAACAGGGAAACTCCGCAAAGCAGCGACAAAACCATTGAAAATATTTCCATACTTTTCTCCTCTTTTATCCGTTTTTTCTACCTATATCTTAATATAAGGATATGATTTCTGTCAAAAACAAACGAATTTAACATTTTCTTAACCTATTCTTTTCTTGTTTTTAACATTTTCTTTTTTATTATGCCACATCACCTCAATGATTACAATCTCTGGATTGTCGAAAAAACAAAAAAATTTTTACAGGTTCTCCATTATTTTCTACAAATTTTAATTTTTTAAACATTTCCTATTGACTAACACACAAATGGATGCTCTATTTATAGAAATTATACCGATTTTCACTTAAATAAAAAAATCCTGTACGATACAGCTCTTCAAAGCATATTTCATACAGGATTTTCTTTATTTAGATAAATTCAAGAGATTTACTTTTCCATTTTCTGTTTTACATCGGATGCAATCGAAACCGCAGCATTACCATAAGGAATCCAGGTTGCCTGAAATGCATGATACAAATCTGATTTTCCTGGCCATACCGTCCCAATCACTTCATTTTTCTCATTCAACTGATGAAACCAGGAACCGTTTTCATGGTCTAATACCTTTTCATCCAGATATTTCATAAATTTACTATAATCCTCTGCATATCTCCGGTTGTTTGTAATCTGCCACAGTACTGAGGAAGTATTAATTGCCTCTGCCAAAGTCCAGTGCATCCTGTCATGAATCACCGGATTTCCTTCCCAGTCAGTAGTATAGACAAGTCCCTCTGCGCCATCGACATTCCAGGCATCTTTTATCGCACGATTATATAAAGCCTTGGCAGCTTCTACATATTTTCCTGTCAAAATACTTGAACTTTCTGTCCTATAAGTAGAAAGTGCCCACTGGCTGATTAATCTCGCCCACTCAATTCCATGTCCCGGAGTCGCACCATAAGGTTTAAACTGGTCTGCCGGCTGTTCTTTATTACACTCCAAATCTTCTTTCCAGTCTTTTGTAAAATGTTCCGGTATTCTAAAGGAATTTTCAGAAAACCATTTTATCACATGTTCGATAATCCCTCCTGCCCTCTGACGGTATTTCTCATCCGAGAGTGCATCAGCTACAGCCAAAAATGCTTCTACTGTATGCATATTTGCATTTAATCCACGATAATCATCCAAAACCGTAAATTCCGTATTCCAGGTATCTACGCAAAGTTTCTCTTTTTCATCCCAGAAGCGCAAATCAAATAATTCCAAAGCTTCTTTTAAAAGTTCCTCTGCTCCATCAATCTTTGCAAGCATGGCAGACGATGCAGACAACATTACAAATGCATGGGCATAGCACTGTTTATTTGGCAAAATTTCACCATCGGCGCGAAGTCCGCTGTACCAGCCCCCATGTTCGGTATCCTTTAACGCTCCTTTTAAGCCTTTTAATGCGCTTTCAGCTAATGCCTTGCTCCCTTTATCACCAAGCATCGTTCCAATGCTGTATACGTGCAGCATACGGCTTGTAATCCATGTCTCACGATTTCTGTCTTTCCATGGAGTTCCATCATCTCCGAGATAGTAAGAGCTGCCATCTGGCGCTGGAAACTGTCGCCCAAACTCCAGGAGATTCTTTCTTATCTCTTCTAAAAACTCCTTATTTTCTTTCGTACCTATCTGATATTTTCTATTCTCACCTTCCATTTACAAAACCCTCCCTTTTTTCATGTACTCTCGGAATTTTTATGCCTGTTTTATCATGCAGTATTGTTTTAAATGAAAGCCTTTTTTTTGCACGACTCCATATAATTGAAAGCCAAATTTTTCATACATCGCCACATTTGCCGGATTATGTGTCTCAAGTGAAATCATTAATTTATTTTTATATGCATAATCAATCACTTCATCCATCAGCTTTTCTGCCAGTCCATGATGCTGAGCTTTCGGTGCAACCGCAAGATAAATCACATGAAGCCGCTGATTGCTATGAAGCTGGGAAGTCCAGCTTGAATTCAAATAATCCTTTCCCTGAATAAATTTCCAAAGTGTTGCAAGACTCGGGTCTTCCTTAATTAAATAGCTGTCTGTCTTTAAGACCGCAAAAAAATCCACTAAAAGATTATGTAACGCTGCATCATGTTCCGTTCCATCCGAGACAACAAGAATGCTGTTTAATTCGCTGCTGTCTGCATAGATTTCACAGGTTTCAAAAAATTCTGTCAAATCACAGCTAAACAGTTCCGGCATCAGTCTTTCTCTCGTCTCCTTATCTGGAATCAATGCCTGATACAGCGGATCTTCTGCAAAACACACTGTTAAAAGACAAATCAGTTTTTCTAAATCTTCTTCTTTGTTCACTCGATATAAATTTGAGCTTTCCATATTTTCCTCCAGGTCATTTTAATTTTTCTCAAACAGTACAACTGTTTCTTGAAGCATCTCCGAAAATTTTGTAACCGCACGAATCAAATACTCAATATCATCCTTGTAATATGCGCATTGACGCTCCCATACTTCCTCTAATTGCCTCTGCTCCAGTTCAAGACTGTCTTTATCTATTTCTTTATTTTTCAGCCTTTCGACCAATTCATATAGATTTTCATGGTGCAGAATCCTTCCTTTGCCCCACATCAAACGTTCCGACTCTTGCTTCATAATATATTCTGTAAAATGATAAAACACTTCTTTTTCAAATTCAAATGCATAGCAGTTATTATCAATACTGTAAAATGCATCCAATGTTTCCTCAATATTTCCGGCATTTAATGCAGTCTTCGCTTTTTTTAATGCATGCAGATTATTCTGTACTGCCTGCTGTGGAAAAATTACTCCATCATCCCAGTCTAACCGCACAAAATAATCTTGCGCTTTCTTAAAAATAGCAAGCAGTTTTTTTGTTATTGCATCTGCCCTTTTCCAGTCTCCATCTGCCCCAAAATTCTGATTCCAGCTTTGTATCTTTTCATAGAGACAAATTGCAGTTTCTCTTGCTTTTTTTGTCTGCTCCAAAAACACGCTTCCCTCTGCACCTGTTTGTTTACACACATTCAAATCCAGACTGTCCATACTTGCAGTTAAAACAGTTGCGAAATTAAGCGGCGGTAACGCCAAAGCATCAACCGCCATCAAAAGCTTAAGATAAAACTCATGATGAAACTGATAAATCTCTTCCTCATACACGTCCTGATTATCATACTGTGAATGATAATAATTTTCCATAAATGGTCCGCCGCTGAAATCATTTACAAAAGACGGGATTCCTGAAATTGCCATTGTAAAATCATCCGACCAGGTTTCTATCGGATATAACGTTGTCATTCCATCTGGATAAATCCCTTTTGGCATCGCATCTTTATCCACAAACTTTTGAATAAAATCAACATACTCATAAGTACAGCGTATCGCATCTTTCGTACTGTGAGCATGTGCCGGAAGTTCAAAATTAAAATCCGCAATGACGTTTCCCGGCCAATCCGCTCTTGCCTCAAAAACCTGACGGTAAGCCCCTGTAGACCAGTCATATTTTGTGTCAGAAATCCCCCACTCCTCTGCTGCAAGCGCACAGACCACAATGGTATGATTTGGCTGATAACCACCTTGAATCAATGCCTTTGCAATTCCGATTATCATTGCAACTGCTGCATTATCGTCCTGAAATCCTTCAAAATAAGAATCATAATGTGCACTTAAAAGAATCATGGAATCTGAACGTCTTCCTGGAATCTTTCCAACAATATTATAAGTGTACTGGTCTTTCTCTACTTTTGTCTCAGCATCCAATTCCACCAAAAGATAGGGCACACTGTTTTCTTTTTTATTCTCATTTTTACTCTCTTGCATCAATTCCCAAATTTCTAAAAAATCTGCTCTTGACATAGAAAAAGCGGGAGCTGATGCCGGTCCTGCAATATCCTGTGCATTCAAAGCCGTATCATCAATCTGAGCATATCCGCGGCTTTGCACGGCAATTAAAGCTTTTGCCCCTTTTAAATGTGCCTGATAAACCGGATAATTAATCCACCACTCCTCTCTTTGATTAATTTCAATTAAGACCAATTTTCCTTTTACATCTATATTCTCATAATCTTTGGCTGTTCCTTTTTTCAGATAAACCAGGTCAAATCTTTCAAATCCATCTGTCTTAAAATCAGTCTGATATGCCCCCAATTGAATTTCTTTTTTCTCGCCTGTCTTAGTCTGATAGCGCATCACTGCCTTTTTAAATTCCCAGGCATCGACTGTAATCTTGTCTTTATGTACGTCGACAAGACCTGCTTTTTTCATTTCTTCAACGAGCATATCCCCCGTTTTTCGTTCTGCCAAAGAACCTGCTGTACGATAGCCCAAGATAAGATTCGTTTTTTCTTTTTCCATTCGTCTTGCAAGCTGATAAGACTCTTCTACCTTTAAGCAGGAAAGACAATTTTTTAAAGCCTCTTGAAAACTTGAGTTCTCCATTTTTCTCATCTTCTTTCTACGTTTTTTGTCTCTTCCAATCATTTCTTTTTCTATTATACGCTTACCAGTACTCTTGTCAATTTATTGCGAACCCAAAAACACCTTATCTCTAAATTAAAAAATGACAAAAACTCTGTCTTTTTTTAACCAAATCAAGGAAGTCCCCTGCTTCAATTGCAAAAAGCAATAAGCAGGTGTGGGGACTTGCTTGTATCAGGAGGGGCAAGCCCCTTCTGATAAGCTGCGTAGCAGCTATTTGGTTATGAGCAAGTAGCGAAAGCGGATTGCGAATATCCGCTTGACTACACACAGTCTTTGCCATTTTTAAACCAAAGTATTTTTTTCATATTTTTTTCTATAATTTTTCGGAGAAATTTCCATATGCTTTTTAAAACAATTTGAAAAATAAATTTCCGAACCAAATCCAACCAGCCTTGAAATTTTCCGAATATCATAATCTGTCCGTAATAAATACTGCTTTGCATACTCCAAGCGAATTTCTACTAAAACCTCAAGTGGTGTTTTTCCAAAAGTTTCTTTCATCGCTTTTGCAAGATAATTCCGGTGCAAATGAAACTGCTGCTCCAGAATCTGATTTGTAATCGGATGTTCCAGATTATTTTCCAGATAAATCTGAATCTGTTCTGCCAGCAGTGTCAGTCTGTCTTTATGCATCCCTGCATTTTCAATTGTCTTTAAAAATCTTAAAAATAATTCTTCTGTTTTCCAGATATCATGTTCCCCTGCCGTACTGTCCAGTATATTCTGAAACAATTCAAACAGCAATTCCGGCTCCTTAATAGTCGAATATTTTTGCAGATGCAGAGTATACGAACACTGATGATAATGTTGTCCTGATATCGGAAGCTTTGATACAAAACGGCTCGCCTTTGGTCCTTGTTTCCACTGCGCTGTTGTGTA
Organism: Blautia stercoris; assembly: GCF_054657695.1. NCBI lineage: Bacteria > Bacillati > Bacillota > Clostridia > Lachnospirales > Lachnospiraceae > Blautia > Blautia stercoris. The sequence goes on along the minus strand of NZ_BAAHYF010000001.1, from coordinate 108,748 downwards.
AAAATGCAACCAGTAAAAACCTGTATCTTCCTGACAGGGTTTCCAGGAATAATGGTGTCTGTCCGGCAATAAAATAAACATTTCATTTTCTTTGACTTCGTACTGTTTCTCTCCTTCCGCAAGAAACAGAGTGCCTTTTTTTACGGCAATTAAATCAAAAAAGCCTAAATTTTTTCGTTCTACATGGCTTTGCCCCTTTCTCATAATTTTATAATTTCCTTCTATAAAATCAGGAAAAGGCGGAATGGAAATGGAAATCATATCACCGGACATCTATTTTTAAACCCTTTCTTTTTTCAGCGTAATCTTTTGCAAACCTTTTTCATTTGCAAGCTCTATTATATCACCATCTGAAATAAAATAAAATCCCCTGCTATATGGTGCAAAACTTGTGATTTTATATTCTGTATCCGTTTCTTCAAAACTTCCATTGATAACCAAAATGGAAGTTCCTTTTTTTATAATGAAAGCTTTATCTCCAAAGTTCTCCAGATAAGCAACCAGCTCCTCTCCCATATCCCAGTCAGGAGTCTGGCTGTCATTATCAAACAACTTTGCAAAAATTCCTCCATCTCTATAAAAAGTAGACTGACCAAAGCGGTCTCTTGAAAGATCCGGTCGATTTATATGTGGTCCTGCAACTGCATAAGTAGATGCTGCCATTCCTTTTGCTAATGGAGAAGTCGCTGTCGAATGAGTATCATAACAATAAAGGATTCCTGCCGTTGCTCGATAACTTGCCTCTAAATATCTCGTATCTTTTAATTTATCAAATACTTTATAAGCAGAAGCAGCCGTAACTCCTCCCCATAAAGAATGAATCATATAGGTCAAAGCCTCCCACCAGCGGTCTGGATTTTGAGCCCTAAAGTCATTGGAATAGCCAATATTGGCAAGTAAAAGCGCTCCATATTGTTTTGCACTTTCGATTCGCCCACTTTCACACAACGCACCGGCTGTTGGTCCAAAACCAGCATTGTCAAAAAAATGTTCTGTGATGGCTGCTTTATAAGTCTTTGCCTCCTCATCTATTTTATCCATCACGCTTTCCCAGATTGCTTTGATTTTATTATATTGCTCCATTCTGCCTTTTTTCTTTAATTTATCCAGCAAACGTTCAAAATATAAAAAATAAACACCTAACATCTGAGATTCTTCTTTTCCTCGTTCCTCTTGGTGAAGTTCTGGATTTACCCTCAATTCAAATACTTCCGTTGCCCATTCCAAGTAGGTATCTGCGGTATTGAGCACCAGTGTTTCATCCTCAAATTCCGATAACAGGTAAAACAAATGTGCAATATATTCAAAGTCCATACAACGATAAAAATCTCCGTATAGCTTTCTCGGTTTTCTAAAATCACCGTCGATAAACCATTTTGGACGTACATAATTAACTGCACATTTTTCTACTTTCTGAACCTGACTGGCATCTAATTTTCCAAGCAGATTTTTTTGTAAAACTAAATTTGCTTTTCCAAGAGATTCTCCCTGATTAGAAATCGGCTCAAATGCAAATGGCGGATTTATTGTCTCATCATGATACAATTTATCACAGATATATTCCACACGTTCTTCAATAACAGTTTCGATTTTGTCCATTACGTTAAGTACAACAAAATCTTCGGTATCGTTATCAAATCGAAGCACTATTTTATGTTCGCCCATTGCAGACGGTTTAAAAATCAGCTGATACTGTTCTTTATTTTCTTTATCCTGACAGATTTCTACAACTGTTTTCTTTCTTTCATCCTGCACTTTATAAAAAGCATCCGCCGAAACCATAGAAATACCTTCCGGAGTTTCTACAGATATCCTTGACACTTCCCCGATAATATTAAGCGGTGTATATTCTACCTTTGGATGTCTCCATTTGAGTCCTTCTTTATAAAAATCTTCTTCCCCTTGATTTGCGCTCATGACATACTGCCAGTTTTTCTTTTCTCCTGCTTCTAAGTTAAAACCATCTTTTTCATAAATCCAGTCATGATTCTTAAAACCTTCTGGATAACCGCCAGCCAGATATAATTTATGAAATAACATTCCATCCAAAGACGGAGAAACATCTTCAAAGAACAAATTTAAATAATCACAGTAAGTTCCTACTGATTTTGTCTGTCCTTTTATTTGATAAAACCCAAGACTTTCTCCGCTTCCATCTCTTCGCACCATGCTTAATTTAGTATAATCCTTAGAAATAAACGGAAACACTGCCGCTGAATTATGAATGTTTTTCAGCACATTTTTATCCCGAAACATCACATAAGCAAACGAAGTCCAAATACCAAATTCCTTAATATTCATTCTTTTTTGACTCTTATTTTCCAGCTCAATGCTCCAAAAGAGTGCTTCCTCAGCTTTTCCTAAATCATAAAACTGTTTTACTTTAAGAGTCTCAAATTCATAGACAACTTCAATCCCTTTCTCTGTTTCTTTTAAAACCGGAACACTCATCTGACTTCCAAACTTCTCTTTATCTGCTATAAGTTCAAAAAAACCAAATAATTTATCTGCGTCTTTATAATTTTTTTCCTGTAAATAACTGTCCTCAATCATCCAGTTCATCTGATATGGGTCATCTTTCATGGTCAGATTTGATACATACCCCTTTTTGTTTACTTCCATACGGAATTTCTTATTTTCTATCATCATATAATATTTCACACCTTTCCTAAGTTTAAATTTATCATCCTATTACGCTTATTGCTATAGAAAATTTCAATCAAAACTTAAGAAATTTCACACTCACGAATCATTAGAGTAAATTTAACATTTTTTCATATACTTCTTCGTTCTTCTCAATTATTAATGTCAATCGTTCTTTCGCCTGATTTAACTGATGAAAAAGACTTCTTACTTCCTGTTTTCCTTCTTCTTTACAGACATTCGTTCTAAGATATCCTTTTTCGTCATAATAATAAGCATCATCCAACACCATGACAAGCTGTTCTGTTTCTTTATTCTCTTTTATCTGTCCTTTATTTTTTTGATATTCATAGCCCTGTCGTATATAATCCTTTAGCAAATTTTCTGTTTCTTTTTTCTCATTTGCATAGACCACATCCACATGAGGATAATTTCTTGTTCCCTTTTTATCCGGCAGATGCAGGATATTTTGAATAAAAGAAGATAATTCTGCATTGGTACGAATCCGGTTGGTCAGATGAAAGCTCTGAATCTGTGGTAGATTTTCAATCCTCTCCATGACACTTCGGTCCATTTCATCCGGAGAAATCATATCTTCTGAATCACTGGAAAAAATTACTGGTTGATGTTCACTTAACTCTAATAAAATTTCTAATTTTTCTAATGTCAGAAGATGTGCTTCATCGACTAAAATTCCACTATAATTTTTTAACTGTAATTCATGATTTAACTGCTTATCTGAAAGAAAATCAATCCGCTGTAACCTCTCATGTAATAATTTCCATTTTTCTTCAGACTCTCCACAATGAACCATACAGACCCTCTGTTTTTTCGCTGAAAGTTTCATTGCAATATCATAAAGTAATAACGTCTTTCCTGTACCTGGAAGTCCTGTAAAAATAAAATATCCCGATTTTTCTGCCCGAACCCGTTTCAATATCTGTCGTTCAATATCTCTTTGCTGTGAAGTTAAAAAATATTCTTTTTCCAAAAAACGGACTGGCTCTGTCAAAGGAGAAATCAAATATAATTCCGCCTGAAATAAATCTTCAATCTCGCCCTCATAATCTGCACTATTCTTTTGCAGGGCACTGCATAACTGTTCCCAGTCTGCATCCACGATATGGTCATGATTCGTCAGCTTTACCAGCCGTTTCTGACTGCTGATGTAGGTATAAGATAAAATAGATTTTCCAAACACAGACAGATAATACTTATTTTGAAGAAGCTGTTTTTTGATTGCATCTTCTGATACACCCCCGCTTTTTAATTCAATATTTACAATCTGTTCTTCTTTTATCTGAAGAAGGTCAAACTCCTTACCCAGCTTTGGTATCTGAAAAGAATAAAAAAAACGCAACGCAGACACATCTGACATTTGCAATTCCAACTGTTTTACCAGTTCTTTCATACTGTCTAATTCCCACTCACGCATTTTTAAAAAATATTTTCTGCCAGATAAATGACGTTCTAATTTTTGCAGACACTCTATCTTTTGATTTCGGGTAAGCGTATAAATTGATATTGATTTCATTTTTACTACTCCTGAAAAATTTTTCAATCTTCCCTATTTTAAACTTAATTTGATTAAAACCAGGACTGAATACCACTATTCTATCCTACTTTCCTTTCCCTGTCGAGTCAGCTTGTTAAGCAGGTACTCGCAATTGAAGCAGGGGACTTCCTTGATTTGGTTAAACTAAAAAACAGCCAGAACAACTTCTTTTTGTCCTGACTGTTTTTCTAACAATTATAATTTTGCCATTTTAAACTTCTCTCAATGTATGAAGCAATCACTCTGCCCACGTTCCATTTACGAAAATATCTGTTTTGCTTCCATCTTCACGAATTCCTACAATATGCAGGTCATCGGAGCCTATCATAAAATCCATGTGAATCATAGAATCGTTGATGCCTTTTTCATGAATTTCTTCCTCTGTCATGTCCATAAATCCTTCGATGACTTCTGAAAATCCACGTCCGGCTGCAACATGACAGCAGGCATTTTCATCAAATAAGGTATTATAAAACATCAAACCAGACTGATTAATCGGAGATTCTTTTGGAACAAGTGCGACTTCTCCAAGCATAGAAGCTCCTTCATCCATCGCAAACATTTTTTTCAGAACTTCCTCTCCCTCTTCTGCATGACATTCCACAACTCTTCCGTCTTTAAAATCAACGGTAAAATGATTAATGACCTGTCCAGAACGGCTGAGTGGTTTTGTGGAAACCAGACGTCCCTCACATTTTCCTTTCATTGGACTGGTAAATACTTCTTCTGTCGGCATATTTGGAACAAAGAATGTCTGATTGATATGATTGACGTCGCCTGCACTTCCCCATTTTGCACCAGGAATCAGCTCTACTGTAAAATCCGTTCCGTTACTACTGGTATAATGAAGAGATTTAAAGTTCTGCTCATTCAACCAGTTCGCTTTCTTTGTCATACGCTCATTATGTGCCTGCCAGATTTTCTCTGCATCTTCCCCATCTTTTAAATAAACGCAGTCAAAAATTGCATTCCATAACTTGTCAACTGCTACGTCTTCTGGTTCATTCGGAAATACTTTTTTCGCCCATTTTTCAGAAGCTGCTGCAACAATCAGCCATTGATGTTTTCCGTCAATCTGGTCACGATATTTTTTTAAGACTTTCTGACGCATCTGATTTACAGTTGAAATTAAATCCGGTGAAATACCGGATAATTCATCTGGGTCTGAAGAATCAATAAAAATACGAACCGGCAGAGTTTCTGTCATCTGTTTTGCACGTTCTTCCTCCCATACTGCAACCTCTCCAAGTACATCCGATGTTGCATACTGATAATGCAGTTTATTCACTTCACCACAGGACCAGAACAACTCCACATAACTTGCACCAGCCTTATAACACTCTTCTGTAACCATTTTTACAAGCGGAATCTGGTCTACTTCAGCCTGCAGACGAACCCGCTGACCTTTCTGTACATTTGCTCCAATTTTTACAATCAGCTTGGCATACTCTCTTAATTTGTTTTCATTCATTGTAAACAATCTCCCGTCATTTAAATTCTTATACTTTGTGATTTATTTCAGACATCTTATTTTTGTCTTTTATCACTGTTAATTAAGAGTATACCTGCTTTTTATTAGCTTCGCAAGGATAGGATTTATCTTTAAAAAATATCCAGCATATTATCAAGATAAATTGCTTCTCTTACATGAATCTGATACTCCGGTTTTGTCATATAATAGAGCAAAAATTCCAAAACCAGTGCGCTTCCAAGCCCACGTCCTTCTATTTTAAAATTAGAAAATCCCATTGGCATGTAGACATTTCTAATATCTTCTAATCCAATGAAACCTGGATTGGATATCGCCTTTGAAAAGCGATATCCCTCCCCTGCATTTGGTGCACTACAAGGATGCTCTGCTCCATTTGCTCCAAGATTTTTCCGACTAACTGCTTCATAGCAGATTTTCCTGTCCCTGCATCCCAACCAGCAACATTCATTACAGAGAAATTCTACTTTATCTTTTTGTTCTTCTGAAAGTGTTTTCCATTTATCCAATGCTTTATTTAAACGAAAGTCCGGCACAACATAGCCAAACTCTTCACGATTAATTTCTTTTCTTAACTCTTCAAATTCAGTTAAAACTTTCGTAGTAGAAGAAACAAAATACAGATTTGGGTAATTTACTTTCAAGTAGTCTAATAACAAATCTGAATGGATAATTATGCCATTTTGTTTTTCTTTTCCCTTATTAAACAATGCACACAGCGCATTACATCTTTTATCCGAAAGATGTTCTTCTTTTAATAAAGAATTACTAAAAGTCAACCGTGCTGAAATTCCATATTCCTGCATAAGTTCTAAAACTTCCTGTGGTCTGCTGTCTCCACATTCCACACGACCGCCACCCCAGAGGCAGTCCCACGGCGCTCCATAAATGGAACCAATTTCACACCAGTCATAAAAATATTCTCTATGTTTCCGAAACAGGGGTAAAAACAAGCGATAAAGTTCATAGAATTCAAACAAACCCGGAAGATGATAATAGGCTTTTCTTTTTTTTAATTGTGTCATATCTCATTTTCACCTTTTTCTATATTTTTTATTTTACTCATTTTAGCTAATAGTACTGTTGAAATCGGCATTACCAAAACGCAGGCAATCGCTCCTAGAAGCATTGATGCACAGCTTTGAAATAAAATTTTAGAGTTAAGCAAAAATTCTAAGGAGTCATTTCTCATTTTTAAATAAGAAAGCAATAACAGAGATTCTCCAAAATATGCAAACAATAATGTATTAATAGTTGTTCCAATTACATCTTTTCCTACTCGTATTCCACTTTCAATTAATTCTTTATTTGTCATATCCGGTTTGTGACTTTTCACTTCATATAAGGAAGCCGTAACTGTAAAAGCCATATCTATCACTGCACCTAATGTACTAAGCAAAATTACAGCCACTTGAACTTTTTGCATACTAATATCTAAGTTCATATCGTAGAAAAGAACCTCTTCGCCTGCCGATTGAATTTCATTTAAGCCTCCAGCCCTACTTCCCCATATTACTCCTTGAACTACAAATACTAAAACAGACATCGTAATTAATACTGCAATAAAAGCACTCCATGTTTTTATATTCGACCCATTTTGATAAAACAGTGTAATGTAAGACACTATAGCCCCTATTAAGATTATTAATAAAAAAACAGGTACCCCCTCTGCCATAAGCCAGATTCCCATACTCAAGAAAAATAAATTTCCACACAGAGCAACTAAAGACATTCCACCTCTGTCTCCGCCAATAATAAGAATAGAAATCAATAAAATCAATCCCAATACACCTAACATATTCTTTTCTTTCCTTTTACAGATATCTTTATTATAATCGAAGTAATAACAATAGAGACAGGTATCGCCCATACAATTCCTATACATTCAATGAGAAAACGGCATATTTCACATGGGATGTTTAATTTTATAATTGTAATAAGGCGGACATCATTGTTCATTTGAATTAAGCACATTGGAATTAATTCACAGACAAACACGCACATTAACACATTTAACATAGTTCCCATAATATCATAACCAATTTCTCTTCCTGATTGAAAAAGCTGTCCAAATGTTACATTTGATTTTTTCTCAATGATCTCACTTAATGCTGCGGATATTGCAACAGCCACATCCATAACTGCTCCCAATCCAGAAAGGATAATTTCTGCGTGAAAGATTTCCTCTGTATTCTCTATATTTCTCAGACCTAAATATTCCATGGTCGAATAATCTAAATCACTCCTGCGAACAACTACATCAAATATTATCATAATCATTGCAATTACACAAAGGGTTGAAAGCAATGCCGCCCATGTTTTTCTATGTATCCCATTTAATCCGATTAATGTAACTACTGCAAATAAAATTACGATTTCATTACAAATTTTTAATATATTTGAAGTATCTCCTAATATCCAAAATCCAACTATGAATACTATGATGTTTATAGTTACTGTTATAAACGTAAATATTCCTTGTCTGCCTGCTGTTAAAATCAACATTATAATTAATATTCCAAGCAAGCTTACGATTATTGTATCCCGTTTTAACCCACGTACACCTGTTCCTATGTCATCTACAGAACCATTTAATAATACTTTATCCCCTTTATGATAAGGTTGCCTCAACATTCCAGTATCTGTATATTCATTAGAAAAATGAACTTCTTTTCCTTTATTCTTTCCATTCAATATAATTCCCTGAATTTTCTGTTTATATCTTGTCTCTTCTGTTCCTCTTGTACTTCTCACCTGACCTGATATGCTTGTTTCCACCTTTGTTAACTTTGCGATTGGAGTATGATATAGCCATGCATCATTCATTACAAATAGAATGCTCAATAAGTAGAAAATTCCAATAATCCAATATTTTTTTTCAACCAACTTAATACCAACAAACATTTTTATTCTTTTACCCTCATGTCTACATTTGCAAGTCTGCAAAATGTCGTATCATAATCCTTTTCTTTATAAGTTTCAAATGTTCCCTGAACTTCAATTTCTGTATCTTCTGCCGGATATTCATCTGGGTATTTATGCGAGCCATCTCCCCAGACAAACTCTAATCCTTGCGCACAACATGCCATCGCATCTTTTATAATGCAATAGTGATAGCATGTTCCTGCCGAATACTATTCTTTATTATTTCTACACTCATTACAAATTCCATAGAAAACAGTACGCAATGAGTCCATTTCAAAACTATGATGTTCCATCATATGTTTTTTTAAGCTTTCAACCTCATCACAATGTAAATGAATCAATTTCCCACATTTTTCGCATTTACAATGATAAGAACATTCTTTTTCTACTGTTTGACAATTTCCTGTATACTCAAAACATGCACTGCTGGTTCCGTCTACAACATACTTTGCGACCACTCCCTCTTTTACCATTTTTTCCAAATGACGATATACCGTTGTCGTTCCAACCGATATTCCTTTTTCCTTAAAATAGTCACAAATCTCATTTACAGTAACATGTTTTCCTTGTACAGATTCTAAAAATGTAAGTAACTCAGCCATTTGTTTTGTTTTATATGGTGCTTTTGACATTTTAACTTTCCCTCCAATTTGGAAATCATTTTATCACAAAAACTTCTTTTGTCAACATAATTTGAAAACAACTTTCATTTTATCTAAATTCTATTTTTCTTCTATTCTAACTGCTTCATTTTTTCATGTCAAACTTGATTTTATTTCACCTATGTACTATCATTAAAAAGCACAAGCACCAGAAAACATCAAAAAAGGAGACTCTTATTTTTATGCAAACAAATAAAGATTTTCTAGGCACCGAGCCAATCGGAAGGCTCCTTCTTAAACTGTCTGTTCCAACGGTAATCGCCCAGCTGATTAACATGCTTTACAACATTGTAGACCGAATTTACATCGGTCATATTCCCAAGAGCGGAAGTCTGGCACTTACAGGAGTCGGTGTCTGTATGCCGGTTATTATGATTGTATCTGCATTTGCGGCACTGGTCAGCTCCGGCGGCGCACCACGCGCTTCTATTTTTATGGGAAAACAGGAACATGACTCTGCCGAAAAGACTTTAAGTAACTGTTTTATACTTCAGATTATCATTTCTATTATTTTAACGATTATTTTACTTCGCTGGGGCAAGAATCTGTTGCTGGCTTTTGGTGCCAGTGAAAATACCATCCAATATGCAGTCGACTATCTGCATATCTATGCTTTCGGTACACTTTTTGTCCAGTTGACGCTCGGAATGAATGCATTTATTACGGCACAGGGATTTACTTCTGTTTCTATGATTTCTGTCCTGATTGGTGCGATCTGCAACATTACTTTAGACCCGGTTTTTATTTTTGCTTTTCATATGGGTGTAAAAGGTGCTGCACTTGCAACCGTTCTTTCACAGGCTGTTTCTACTATCTGGGTCGTACTCTTTCTTTGCGGTAAAAAAACACAGATTCACATTCGAAAGGACTATCTGCCTTTAAAAGCAACTATTATTCTTCCCTGTATTGCACTTGGACTCGCTGCTTTTATCATGCAGGCAAGTGAAAGTATTGTAGCAGTTTGCTTTAATTCTTCACTTCTCCGCTACGGTGGGGATATTGCAGTTGGAGCTATGACCATTTTAACCAGTGTTATGCAGTTTGCCATGCTTCCTTTACAGGGAATTGCACAAGGTGCACAGCCAATTTCCAGCTATAATTACGGTGCTAAAAATGCAGAACGCGTAAAGAAGACATTTCGTATTCTTTTAACGACCTGCCTGACGTATTCCATCGCACTCTGGATGTCCGTACAACTGATTCCAAAAGTATTTGTAGGTATTTTCACCTCCGACGCAGACCTTGTCAACTTTACTGCGCCTATGCTGAAAATTTATCTTGGCGGTCTGTTTTTATTTGGAATTCAGATTGCCTGCCAGATGACTTTTACTTCTCTTGGTAAAGCTGTAAATTCTATTATCGTTGCGGTTGTTCGAAAATTTGTATTACTAATTCCGCTGATTTACCTGATTCCGCACCTTGTATCCAATCCAGTTATCGGTGTTTATATGGCAGAACCGATCGCAGATATCATTGCGGTACTCTTTACTTCTGCGCTGTTTTCTTTTCAGTTTAAAAAAACAATTGCAGAAATTCAAAACTGAATTTTAATGAAAGGAACTTACCATGAATACACTAAAGAAATTCATTCACTACTATGGTCCGTATAAAACAGTCTTTTTTATTGACCTTCTCTGTGCAACTATCATTAGTCTTGTGGATCTCTCTTATCCACAGATTCTTCGGACTGCAACAAAAACACTCTTCACGCAGGATAAAAGCATCATTCTTCATGCCCTTCCATGGCTTGGCATCGGATTACTTTTAATGTACATAATTCAAAGTTTTTGCAAATATTATGTCAGCTATCAGGGACACATGATGGGAGCTAACATGGAACGGGATATGCGTCAACAACTCTTTGACCATTACGAAGAATTATCTTTTTCTTATTACAGTCAAAATAATTCCGGTCAGATGATGAGTAAACTGGTCAGTGACCTGTTCGACATCTCTGAATTTGCACACCATGGACCTGAAAATCTTTTTATTTCACTAGTCAAAATTATCGGAGCTTTTATTTTTCTCTTTTTTATTAATAAAAAACTTGCTCTGCCTTTGATTCTGCTTGTAATTGTGATGTTTCTCTTCTCTTTTCATCAGAATCATAAAATGCAGCAAACCTTTATGGAAAACAGAAGAAAAATCGGTGATGTGAATGCAAGCCTGCAGGATACTTTATCCGGAATCCGAGTGGTACAGTCTTTCACAAATGAAGAGATTGAAAAAGAAAAATTCAGAAAAAGCAATCACGCCTTTCTTGTTTCCAAAGACAATAACTACAAGTGCATGGGGGAATTTATGAGTTCCAATCTGTTCTTCCAGGGCATGATGTACCTTATCACCTTAATCTATGGAGGTTATCTGATTGCCAATCATGAAATGTCTCCTGCTGACCTTGCCATGTATGCCCTGTATATCGGAATTTTCATCAGTCCAATCCAGATCTTGGTAGAATTGATGGAAATGATGCAAAAAGGATTCTCTGGTTTCCGCCGTTTTCTTGACGTCATGGAAACTGTTCCGGAAATTCAGGATAAACCAGACGCAGTAGAACTTACAAATGTAAAGGGACATGTCTGCTATAAAGATGTGACGTTCCACTATAACGATGATGAAGCAACCGTACTTTCTCATGTGTCTATTGATATCCCTGCCGGAAAATCTGTCGCACTAGTCGGTCCCTCTGGCGCAGGAAAAACAACTATCTGTTCTCTGCTTCCCCGTTTTTATGATGTAACAGGTGGTCAAATCACAGTTGATGGACAAGATGTCCGCTCTCTTACCTTAAAGAGTCTGCGAAGTCAGATTGGTGTTGTTCAGCAGGATGTTTATCTGTTCTCCGGAACCATTCGTGAAAATATTGCTTATGGAAAACCAGATGCATCAGAAGAAGAAATCATTACGGCTGCAAAATGCGCCAATATTCATGAATTTATCATGGAACTGCCAGAACAGTATGATACCTTTGTCGGCGAACGTGGTGCAAGGCTTTCCGGTGGTCAGAAACAGCGCATCTCTATTGCACGTGTATTCTTAAAGAATCCTCCAATTCTGATTCTTGATGAGGCTACGAGTGCTTTGGATAATGAAAGTGAACGCTGGATTCAGCGCAGTCTCGAAGAACTCTCGAAAGATCGCACGACCATTACTATTGCCCACCGCTTGTCTACTATCAAAAATGCAGACGAAATTATTGTTCTCACAGAAAATGGAATTGCAGAACGTGGAACACATGAAAGTCTGCTTAAGAATAACGGAATTTATGCTGGTTATTACAATCTTTCTAACTAATCAAAATTATATCAGATTTCCGGCTATATTCAAAAAATCCGAGAGCCATTCTATCACTTTAGCTCTCGGATTTTATTTTTTCTCTCTATAATAGTCAAGCGGATATTCGCAATTGAAGCAGGGGACTTACTTGATTTGGTTAAACTACCGCATTTCTTTTTTCTGAAAAAGCTACGGTCAACTTGTCAATCACTTTATTACAAAGCACTGTATAAAGTGCGCCAAATACATTTGCTCCAATACGAAGTGCTACTGCCATTGGCATACCAAATAAACCTGATGCAATTGACAATGCTCCAAATGTATTAAATACGGTCTGCCATGCATATCCTGCCGAATATCCTACTCCGATTCCGCCAATCATGCCAATATAGGGATACATAGATTCTGGAAGAATCAGATACAGCACAATAAAAAATACGCACCCAACGATATTAAACTGCCATCTTTTTCCTGATCTGGCAACACAGTCTTCTGTAAAAGGAAGGCATACAGACATGCAGGCAATCCCTGCCCACATTGCTCTTGGCAATCCTAAAAGATTCATACCCAGCATTGCAGTAGAAACAATCAAAGTCAGCTTCAGATACCATCTGCCTCTTGCTGACTGTAAGTCAAATTCTCGAAAAAGATCCAGAAACGTTCTTCGATACGGACGATTCTTCTGGTTTTTATAAAAGATAACCATACAAAGAATCATTCCCACTGCAAGTCCCTCTACTCTTTTTATGTATTCTGCTCCTGTCACATCATATCCAAGCAACAGCAGATATCCTAATACAAAAGTAGAATGATTGTACATAATTACATTGTGGCAACCTAAAATCATCAGAAGAAGAATTGCAATTACATTTACTAAAAAAGCCGGCAATGGAGACAACATATTGGCAATCCTTGGTGCTACCATCAAAAGCCCAAAAATTCCTGCGATTGAAAACAGCCCATGCGTCGTTTTAATCCCAAAATCTGCTTGTCGAAGAACAAGAACCGCCAACAATACCGTAACACCTACGACACTGTTTTCACTCCCAATTAGTTTACTGTACAAAGATACCACTGCAACACAAAATGCCATAACCAAATAAACTTTAAAATTATAAATCAGAATATGCCTGCGTCTCTCTTTTGGATCTTTCGTGTTTTTGATTAATTGTTTTGAGCCTGTTGAACTTAACTGAAGCTCTTGATAAAATGTCATAATTTTCGCTCCTTTTTTCTCAAAGTGTAGAGAACTATACCGCAAATACGACCTGTTGTCAAGAACAAATTAAACCCAAATCATGCTCTTTTCACCACTGTGAACTACTCGGCAACTAAGTTACCAGAGTATCTGAAATCTGACGGGATACCGCATTTCTCTCGGAATCATAACAGGTCATCAGACTATGAAGTCCCGGATCAATCGATAAAATATTTACTGATTTCTTGTATCTTACCTCTCTATTTTCCTTTCATGTATAAACCTGCTTTCAACGCCAAAAACAGAAATCGAACACCATCATTTTCTTTTCCGTAAATTTCAGGAATATCATCCACTTTTGGATTGATTTTATAAAAAGTATTACTTTTATCTGCACCTGTTCTCTCCTCAATCAACCTTCTCATTTTACTGATAGGCGTAATACTCTCCAGCTCTTCCTCTGAAAAACCCAGTGCAAGTCCAAGATTTGCATCTGGATCCACATCTACAGCAAATACTTTTTTCCCTTCTTATGCATACAGACGTGCTAATACTGCAGATATCGTAGTTTTCCCTACTCCGCCTTTTCCAGTTACAGCAATTTTCATCTGTTACCTCCTTAAATGCTTCTTACTCCACTTCCTCCAGTTCTGTTCCTTCTGAAAGAATATATCCGCAGTTATCACATACTCCGTCCTCTGCAAGTATCCCGTCTTTCACAAAGGTTTCAATGCCTCCCGGTTCATGACAGCGTGGACAATCTAATTCCTGTATCTTTTTCTGATTTCTTACATCCTGACAATTGGCAAATTCAATTTTACCCATAGTGATTCCTCCATTTTCATTCCATATCAATTTGTCTTCGCAAAAAAGTTCCTACCATACGGGAAAAATTGCTGATATTACGAATATAGGCAAAGTCTTTTCCATAGATTCTCTTTTCCACGGAGAGTTCTTCTTCATTTCCTACAAAAATACCAATTACGAAAATTCCCTGATTTCTGGCCCGACGCACCTCATATGCAGTATCTTTCACAGCTCCTTCTCCGTCATAGATCTTGGGCTGGCGGGTTCCTGGTCGTTGTATGCTCATATCGCAAGGTTTTCCATCACTTAATACGATTAAAATCTTATTTTTTTCCGGTCGCTCCATAAGAGAGGAACAGACTGTTTTCAGTGCAAGCCCATCTCTGTTATTAGCATAGGCCCGAAATTGAAAGATTCTTTCATTTGTTTCCCTTGGATCTTCATAATCCCGAAATCTCTGAAGTACTGTATATCCCCAGAAAGCACAGTATCCTGTCACCCGATGAGGAATTCCTGCCTGGCTTAATGCTTCACTGATAATATATCCCTGCGCCGCTACCTGAGCCTGTCTGCCAGCTTGAGAACCACTGGAATCAATCAGGACGTCTATTGCAAACTCAGAATCTTCTGATCTCTTTTTTCTATTAAATAACTTGTCATCGTCTGTTCTTCCAATTTTCCATAACCTCTCAGGAACAAGCTGCCCTGCATCAGATCTGCTGACAAAATCATCCTTTCGGATTATAAACGCCCGTTTCAGTGACTCTGCTAACACAGAAATATTTCTTTTGATAATCCAGTGATTATTTCCATAATAGGCTTTATTTTTTTCAAACTGCAACTGAGAAAAACGGTATTGATTATTTTTTATCACAGGGTTCTGTAAAATTCCATCTGTAAGATACAGGATACAGTTTTTGTGGATTCCTGTACAAAATTTCCAGTTGACTCTGGCCTGCTCCGATTCACTTAGATACGATTTTCCGTAATTCAGTTCCACATATTCCCGTATCCGTCGCACTGCCTGTGGATTTATATTCTCCGAGCTTTCCGGAACTTCTTCATTTTCCGGAGAGAAATAAAATCTTTTTTCCTTTTTGTTTCTGATATCCAGACTCATCATCTTTTTTTTGAGATTAGAAAGATATTTTTGAATGATGTCTTCCATCTGTTCATCCGTCATGCATTCCTGCCACGCATCATTGGCCAATGCCATATCCGGTAAATTCAGAATCTTCTCCAGATTTCCATTCCTTTTTTCAAAAGAGGGATCCAGAACATGATTATAAATCTCAT
Source organism: Blautia stercoris (assembly GCF_054657695.1). NCBI lineage: Bacteria > Bacillati > Bacillota > Clostridia > Lachnospirales > Lachnospiraceae > Blautia > Blautia stercoris. Next base: position 92,897 of record NZ_BAAHYF010000001.1, on the reverse strand, counting down.
CTATCACATTTATGACATCTTCCGTATTTTCCGCATCCTTCAGAGAAAGAATCTTGTACAATGCAATCTCTGCCTGTGGATCCATTCCCTCATCGTCTGTGTTCTCCAGAACATGCCTTATATACAGAAGCCTAATCCTGTGAATCAGGTCTGTTCCAGTTTTGTCTGATACCTGCTCTTCCTCAGTCTTTTCCAATTCTCTGAACGCCTGTTCTCTGATTTTCTTTGTTCCCAGACGTTCTCGAATGATAAAACGATTCACTGCAGCATCCATGCATAATCCAGCAAGAGGCAAAAGCATATCTTCTCCAGCAGAAAAATGTAATTTTTTCATCAAATACATTCCAAGTTTCTTCTGATCAAAATATCGTGCAAAGGCACCCTGCTTCACTGCCTCATATAGAACTGTTTGTTTTGAATAAACATATTTTTCTGTGTCCGGTTCAAATTCCATATCATAATCACCACTGACTGTCCAAAAAAGATTTCTGATACGATTGCTGATCTCCAGACGATGTTCTTCCAGTTGTTCCGCCGGCCATCTGACATCCTCCATACAAGTTTACCCCCATATGTCTTTTCCGGTCCAGGAAGATGGGATTCTGGTAGAAACCACATCTTCTACGATCTCTTTTTCAAATACATCAAAATTTTTATTTATGATCCCCATCTGGATTGCATCAATTGGAGAAAGTCCGCTTCTTGTTGCTTTTACAGCAGAAACCAATCCTCTCAGGTCAAGAGATTTTGTTGAGATTTCTCCATGATAAGCTTTGATCTGCAAATCCAGAAACAGTCCTGCAAAAGCTTTCAGTGCACTTTTTTCCCCATCTGGAAAATGTTGTCTTAATACAAAAAGGACACTATCCTCATCCATTTCAGGCATATCAATTACCATAAACCTTGAAACCAATGCTTCATTTAGATCTCTGGTACCTGCGTAACCATAATTCATCGTTCCGATAAATCGTGTTGCCGGATGAAGTAAAATCCTGTTATATCCTGGAATATCGATTCTGCGCCGATGATCCAGTGTGGCATGCAGTACAGAAACCGCATCATTTTTTGCCATATTGATTTCGTCCAGGATTCCAAATCCTCCAAATTCTGCGCATTGGTAGATGGGGCCTTTCCGAAGGCAAACCTCATTATTTATAAAGGTATCCGTTCCAATCAGATCGGCACTGTCTGTATTTACATGAAAAGAAATGTCGTATTCCGGTCTTCCGAATATCCATGCCAGTGTCTCACATAGTACATTTTTCCCTGTAGCTTTCGCACCGGAAAGTAACAGGTTATCTCCCTGAAGAAGCGCTGCTATTGACATTTCCAGAATCTTTTTCCCATAAAATAGGATATCCGGTTTTTCTACCCGTTCCTTTACCTGCTCCTCTACCTCATAACGCATGTGAAAATCTCTCAGCTCTCCAATCAATTCCTGCGCTATCTTCTGGTCTCCTAAATATTTTTCTATTTCTGTCCAATGATTTCTCATGAAGATTTTCCTTTCTTTGCAATTGGTTATACCAAATCAGATAATATTTCTGTTTACTCAAAATTGTATCCAGTAAGCAGCGCTAATTCTGTACTTTTTCCACAGCCACCTTTGCCACATACTGTAATCTTCATACCTTCAATCCTCCAACTCACAGTCCTAGCTTCTTTACAATTTCTCCCAGTGCACTTCTTACAGGAGAATCTTTCGGAAGCCGTATGATCGGCTTTCCATCACAGTCATACTGATATACCTGGTCATCATGTGGTACAACCCCTAACAGTTCCAGTCCCTGATTTCGGATTTCTTCCAGAGTTCCGGCATCCAGTTTTCCATCTGGAACACGATTCACGATCAATCCTGTTTTCTGTGGTTTAAAATTCAATTCCTTCATCAGCTTTGCAATACGTCCGGCTGCCTGAACACCTCTTCTGGAACAGTCACTCACAAGAATCGCAACTTCCATCATTGGCAGGATGCCTCTGCTGATGTGTTCCATACCTGCTTCGTTATCAACCACAATATATGGATAATGGCTTTGCAGTTTCTGAACCTGGGTCTGTACAAGACCATTTACAAAACAATAACAGCCCTGTCCCTGGGTTCTCCCCATTACCATCAAATCATAATCATCTTCTTCTGCAATTGCATCGGAAAGACGCATTTCCAGATATGCCTGTTTTGTCATACCGGACGGGATCTGATATCGTGGGTCGACACCTGCCCGCTCAATTTCTTCTCTCAATTCTCCAAGTGTGATTTCCGGCTCCACACCAAGTACTTCATTTAGATTGGCATTCGCATCTGCATCTACGGCCAGAACCGGACGTTTCCCACTTTCGCACAAATACTGGATCAATAATCCACAAAGGGTAGTTTTTCCTACGCCGCCTTTTCCTGATACTGCAATTACATGTCCCATATTTTTCCTCCTAAAATTCTAAACAATCTGTTGACTTTTTCTTTAAACCCCATTATAGTTGTTACTATATAAATTACAATAACCAATCTATGAAATCTGTTCTGTTCCTCAACATATCCCAAAAACTGTTGAGAAATGATACATTGTAAAGCATACATTCAATGGAGGTCATTATGTCGGAAAAAACAAAAAAGCAGGATCGCCGTACCAGATATACCAAACAAGCTATAAAAGAAACTTTTTTAGAATTATTAAAGCAGAAAAATTTCACAAAAATCACGGTCACTGAAATCTGTAAAATTTCTGAAATAAACAGAGGTACTTTTTATCTGCATTATTACGATATCCATGACGTGTTGGAAGATATTTTAAATGATATCGCACAGGATATGAAAACAACTGTAGAACATTTATTTTGCCCAAACCAAAAAAGCTGTTCCTATCCCTTCTGCCAAAAGATTCAAACAGAAACAAAATACAGATCTCTGTTTCTGGATGATACGATTGCTCCCATTCTTCTGGAAAAAATAGCAGAAAATACAAAAGAAGGCTATGTGACCTGGCTTATGTCACACAGCCTCCTGACCTTTGAGCAGGCAGAATCGGTTTTTTATTTTCAAATGAATGGCTGCCTTTCTATCAACAGACTGATGCTCCGCAATCACTGTAATGACTGGCAACAGATTCAGACAACAATTGACAAATTTATCAAAGCCGGACTGGAAAGTTTTCTGATTCATGATCAGAGGCAAGAAAATGCTTCCGATAATTTTTGCAGCAAAACTTCCCCAACTGTTACTGCATCTTCTACACTCAGATAATGATCCGCATGATCCTGAAGAAATATTTTGCCAGATGCAGGAAATTCTTCATCTGCAAACCATACCTTTAAAGTTACTGAATATCTTGGAAAAACCGGAAAAACAGCACATAGATCCGCCTTTGTCTCTATAAATTCTGCACCCAGACTTGTACATGCTTTCTGAATTTTCTCAGGATCTTTATCCTGCAAAAGCTTTTCCAGTTTCTGCTCTGCAGTCCGGTCAAACCTGGTTCCCCGAATCAATCCATCTTTCAGGTTACCAAAAGTAATGAGCTTCTGTGAGCCTTCTGTGCCATCGGCCATATCCAGATAATGCAGCAATATCAGATAATGCCATTCATCCATGTCTGAGTTAATATGGAATCCAGGAAGTTGAATTTCAATCGTTTCATAAAAACTCAGTATCTCAATTGTATTTCGGCTGCTATGAAAAACAGCCCCGCTTTTTGCAGCAATCTCCTCTCCGGAACGATTTTGTAACCGTTTTACTGCTGCCTGAAACATTTCCTGAAATGCACGATTTTCTGTTTGATTTTTGTATTCCATAAATTCTCCTTTGTAAATATTTTATCGCATCATATAATAATCAATGTTTATCTACTATAGAGCAGATAAATTTCCTTTTAACTTGTCTACAATCAATATATTATACAATCCTCCATAAGTTTCATTCCTGTGTTGACTTTTCCTTTAAATTTCATTATAGTTGTAATTATATTATTTACAATAATCCAAATAAAAAAAGGAGTTTCTTATCATGAAATATTCAACGAAATTAAGCGATACTGTTCATGTGATGGTTCTGATTGCTATCAACCAGAAAAAATCTCTCTCCAGTGCCTCAATTGCAGAAAGTGTCCATACAAATCCCGGCTTTGTACGCCAGCTTATGTTAAAACTAAAAAAAGCCGGACTTATGACCAGTGTAGCCGGACATGCTCGTCCTTCTCTTTCAAAACCAGCAGACCAGATTACATTGCTGGATATTTATAAAGCAGTTGAAGGTGAGAAGCCGCTGCTTCATTTAGATACTCATACCAACCCTGATTGCGGCGTTGGCATTAATATTCAGTTGTCTTTGCAGGGATTCTATAATGAAATCCAAAAAACTGCTGAAGAAAAAATGAATACGATTACTTTACAGGATATCATAAATACCTATTATCAGCGAACATCCATGCACAATGATTTACAAAACATTATATGACAAGAGAATATTCTTATGTACCTTTAGCAGATACGAAATACCACCATTTTATTTTTCATGATCGGATTCAGGAAACAGGTCCAGCCACGAGATACTGCTGATATAACTTCTGCATCTCTTCACTGCGAAATTGCTCTATTGTCAGCATCTTCCGAAACGATGACGCAATATCATCCTCTGTCCAGTATTCAAATACATTGTTTAATATTCCTTTTCTATCTCGCTATCTATTCCATACATTTTCTTGAACGCATCAAGGTCTGCCTGGTTCTTAATCAGTATAACCTCTTCTATCTTACCTGTATGAATGTCTTTAAACCCAACTACCTGCTCGCCATTACATATGCTCGCTTTGATTACTGGTTTCTTATTTTCTTTATCATATGTCTTTGTAACTGCCTTTTTCTTAAATAGACCCACTCTAAGCACCTTCTTTTGACTTTGCCATCAGTATAAGTTTTTCAAAGGACTGTGCAAAGCATACACCATCTTCTTCTGTACGCTTTCCCGGTTCTTTCATCTATATTCTTATGAGCGTTGTTTCACATATTTGATTTGCCTGTGTTCCATTCTTCTCATCTGAATCGACATTTCCATTTCTGCCAAGAACATGATCAAACTCATCAAGAATATCCAGCATTAAGCCTTCATCAATCCGACTTCTACACTCTGCAGCAATACTGCCTGAATTCCATAAGATCATACAAGCCTTTGGGAGCAATCTCCACTTTTTACTTTCCATTTATCACTGTTCAATGACCTGCATTTCGGTACCCCCCCCGCCGGATTTTATGCTTCTGATCGTCTTTTCCAATACCTTCATCTCAACCGGTTTTGAAACATGGGCATTCATACCGGCTGCCAGAGAATGCTGAATATCCTCAGAAAACGCATTGGCGGTCATAGCAATGATCGGAATTGTCATTGCCAGTTCATGAGAACTTCTGCGGATTGCTTTTGTTGCCTCATAACCGTTCATGACAGGCATCTGCACATCCATCAGGATCATGTCATAATCCCCCGGGGCAGACTGTTCAAATGTCTCCAGAACTCTTTCACCATTTTCACAGATGATGCACTCTGCACCCTCAATTTTTAACAGTTCCATCAAAATCTCTGCATTCAGCTCATTATCCTCCGCACACAGGAATCTCATTCCCTGAAGGATATTATCATCCTGTTCATCTATTTCTTCTTGTGCTGCCAAAGCAATTGTTCTCTCCTCTGCAATTCTCATATCTATGAGAACCTCAAAACAGCTTCCTTGTCCCAGTTCACTCTCCAAATCAATGGTGCCTCCCATTGCTTTAACCAGATTTCTGGTAATAGCCATTCCGAGACCGGTTCCCTGTATCTTATTAGTCATAGAACTTTCAGCGCGGGTAAACGGATCAAAAATCGTCTCTTTGAAATCTGCAGACATTCCCATACCATTATCGCTGACTAAGAAACGGTACTTTGCATAGACAGATGACTTTGTCTCACATTCTTCTACCAGAAACTGAATTTTTCCACCTTCCTGCGTGTACTTCACTGCATTAGAAAGCAAGTTGCTGAAAATCTGCATCAGATGAACCTGATCTCCGTTCACCCATTCGTGCCGGATGTTTTCTTTTATGATCGTAAGAGTCTGTTTTTTTTCATCTATCTGTGACTGAAATAAAGTATTGATTTCCTGTATAAAATTCAGAATGGAAAAATCATTGTATTTAAAAACTGTTTTTCCTGCTTCAATCTTACTCATATCCAGAACATCATTAATAATCCCTAACAGATGCTGTGATGAAATATCTATTTTATCTGCATACTCTATTACTTTATCTTTATTCCCTGCATCATATCTGATTAATGATGTCATACCAATAATTGCATTCATTGGTGTACGAATATCATGTGACATATTGGACAGGAAATCTGTTTTCGCCTTATTTGCATTTTCAGCGGTCTGCAAGGCTTCCGTTGTAATGTCCTTTGCTTTTTTCAGTTTTTTATTGGACTCCTCCATTTCCTTCATTGCCTGCGTCTGAATCTCATTATTTCTTTTTTCATATTCAGCTTTTTGCTCAGCAAGACTGCGTCTAGAAATACTGTAGAATAATCCGGCAAAAAGCAAAAGTATAAAACCTGCCATGAGTATTGTTTCAAACACTATTGTTTTCTGATAATCTTTCAGTACATTATCTACAACACTCTTTTCTACAATACAGATCAGCATGGTGTTATTATTTTCTATCGGACAGTATCCCAGATAGTAAGGTTTGTCACTTCCCAGAAGTTCTACCCCCTGTTCTCTGCCATCCAGCTTTTTTTGAAGAGAATCAGCCTCTTCCTCAGTGATAGCCTGATCTCCTTTTAAATGCTTTAACAAAAAATAGTTCCTAAAAAATTTATCTTCTATCTGATTTGTATAAGTAATATTTCCGTCGTTATCCAGCATAAACAGATACGCATTCCCGTTATAGCTTTTCACACTTAACATGGAATCTAATTTTGAATGATCATACAAGGTTCCAATTGCCGTATAAGTTTCCCCATTAATCGTATATTCCTGACATGGAATTGCAACCAGATAACCATCTTTTTTCTTCTGGTTATAATCAAGAGAAACCAATTTTCCAATATTATATCCGTTCCTCAAATCCAACAAACATTTACTTGGCATGTCAACCCGAAGTTTTGTTCCATCAGTGGTTATTGCCTTTCCATTTTCCTGGAGAAATAGAAGTGTACTTTCAGATTCTTTCTGCCATGCCTCAAAGAACTTCTTGTTTCTATCCAGTTCAATAGATCTCACTTCCTCTTGAATAAGAGAATCCTCAAGCAAATGCAGCTGGCTGTAGTATCCATTCACCTGCAGATCATAGGTCTGCTGTATCTGTTCAACAACAGCTCCCATACTGCTTTTCCCGTTTTCCGTGATATAGCTGTTCATCCTGTTCAAAAGGAACTTTACAAAAATTAAGCTTAAAAAGATAAGAATTAAAAAGAACAATGGCATTATAATCTTTTTTCTTTTTGTTATTACTTGTTCTATTCCCACTTTTATTTTTCAACCTCTATATAATCTTCCGGTACTGACGGCTGCTGTCCGTTTGCCATTGCTACGGTCCATGCACTTGATAATGTTGTGTTCCCAAGCTGCCTGATCTCACATTCCGGATTTATTTTTTTCAAAACAGACATTGTGGTTTCTGTAAGAAGAATAGAGTACTCCTTGTCTTTGTCTATTTTTTTCTTATTTACTTCTATGTCCTTTAATGAGAATCCGTTTTCCTCCTGCCTGACGATTATTTTCATACCGGATGCAATTGGCAATTCGTATTTATTGGTTATGTGAAATTTCTCATCGGACTCAGCAAGATATTTCTCCGCAAGTTCATAAATTTCTTTGCCATTGATTTTTGCCAGGTATAAAAATGTATCTGAACTCTTTGCCGTCATCAAAGCAACTCGGCTGCCGGTGCACTCTCCTTTGTAAATGGAAGAAGTAAAATAATAATATGGCACCAGAGCCAGCTGCGCATCATTTTCTTCTCTGATCGTAGTTAAAATAGAAGATGCCGCATCGCGACCGTTTTTATCATTTAGCGAAATGGCATATTCGTTTTCAAAATTAACTGTGGTTTCTTCTTTTGAATCCTTGCTGTTCATTGTGCTGCGAAAAGTATCATAAGCCTGTGTTTCATCCATTTCCCCTGACAATAATCCGTGAACAGCCTTAAGGCTGGCATCAAATGATTTTTGAGCAGAATATCGGATATAAACAGAATTATTATTAATTTCATCTTCAAGGCCAGGTACATCTTCCATCATGTTTGGAACATCTACATTTAATGAAATTACACCCTTTCCATCTGCGATCAGCGTTTGTCCTTCTTTTGAAATCATACACTCCAGGACATCGAATGCCAGATCCAGTTTTTCCTGATCTTTTTCCAGGTCTTTGTTGAATGCAATATTCAGAGAAGGGGTCATATTTATAAAAGCTTCATCCGAAATCTGTGAAAAAAACGGTATACGAGTTAATTCTGCATCCATCTGTTCCTGATATTCCTGCATAAGTGCCGGATAACCATGAAACATTGCTGCTTTTCCCTCAAGGAACATCTGCGCTGCAGTATTAATATCGACGCTGATATCATCACTTGTAAAATGTGAGTCTTTCAAAAATGTATTGGTTTCTGAAAAAATACGTTTCCATAACGCATCATCAAACGCGATATCCCCTGATGCACTTTCAGCTGAACTTCTCCATTCGATTCCATCCAGACTCATGAATTCACCGATTGCACCTGTCTGAATCACCTCATGAGTGGACCAGTCTTCTGCAAGATCCAGGGAATACGGTTTTATACCATTATCATAAAATTGCTGGCATGCCTGTGCATATTCCTTATAGTTTTTCGGTATCTTGATTCCATACTGTTCAAACAATGTCTTGTTGGCAATAATCGTCTGCGGTATACCGCAGATAGGAAGCCACTGAATCTCATTTTTTGAATTTTTATAATATTGCAATGCATAGGAGTAATACCTGGAAACCACATCATAAGAAGCAAAATCCATTAGATATGGCTCCAGATCCTGTGCATCTTTTCCAGAAAATCGACGTACGGTTATGATATCCGGCAGTTCACCATGTTCCTCAAAATAGCTATATAAATCGGTATCATTGTTACCGGTAATAAACTCAATATCCTGATCTGGAAACTTCTCATGGATATAGGGTACAATATTTTTCATTAAACGATTTTCCCACAGATACACGGTAAGGTGATCGTCATTTTTAGATACTGCTTTTTTAGATTGTCCACAGCCAGACAAAACAGTAGCTACTACAAGCACCCCTGACAATAAAGCTATCAGATAATGTTTTGCCTTTTTCATACTCTTATTTTCCTCATTCTTTCCTGATAAAAACCATAATTCAATAATCCCATCTCAGACTTTCATCTTATTTGCCGATTATTCTATTATAACTTGTAAAGCGGATGTTTGCAATCCGCTTCGCTACTTGCTCATGCAAAAATATTAATGCTATTATACCTCTCTCTACTTTTTCAGAAGCTTTTCCCATGCATCTGGAAGGCAATTACAGCCAGTTTTCCAGAACATCATTCAACTTATTCATATCCAGCGGTTTCGCGATATGTCCATTCATGCCTGTATTTTTGGCAAGCTGTACGTCTTCTGCAAAAGCATTGGCAGTCATGGCAACAATAGGCAGTTTTCCCTTTTCACCCGGAAGGCTCCTGATTGCCGCTGTTGCCTCATAACCATTCATAACAGGCATTTGGATATCCATAAAAATAAGATCATACGAACCTTTCGGAGAAGCTTCCACTTTCTCAACTGCAATTTTCCTATTTTCTGCCGTTTCCACTTTTGCACCTGTCATCTGCAAAATTTCACTAGCAATTTCTCTGTTCAACTCATTATCCTCAACCAGCAGAATCCTTTTTCCCGTGTAGTCTGATTCTGACAGCTTCTCCAAATAATTTCTTGCGCCACAGAAATACGTTCATCACAAGAAAAAATGAGCAGAAAACCCCATCCGACTCGTCGAGGGCACTGAAAAACTGTTTTTACATACAATATATAGTAGTGTAAAACATATAAGTATGCTTTACCTTGTACCGTTTTGTGTAAAATAAGGACTTTTTCAGTGGTGTCGACTCGTCGGATGGGGTTTTCTGCTCTATAATAGATAAAAGTATACAGAGATGTATTATTTAATAGGAACAAAATGGAATGTAAAAAAATATTTTTTGCTTCACTAATGCTCTGTATACCAAAAAGAAACTGTCTCACTAAGCAATTAGCAGACAGTTTCTTTTTTTATTGGTAATGTATATGTGTAGCTGATACTGCGATTTTCACATTTTTTGCGTAAACTTCGCTGAAGCAGCTTACGCTTTCTTTTACGCAAGTTTATACGCAAATTTGACACAAAATCACATAATACTTTACGGTAAAATATGATAAGTTATGATACTTACGCTTTTTTCAAAAACTACAGTACAGAGTTCACAACACCTGATTTTATAGGGTTTTCAGTCTTTTTTCAAAAAAGTTCGCTGATGTACTTAGTTTCCCATCTGCTTTGCGAAGTGTTGGTTTAGTTGTCGTTCTTGTCTAGCGAGTTTTCCCGCTAAAACACAGCATTTCAACGCCTTTTTGTAAACCGCCACTTCTTTATTTTCTTAATAAATTACTCAATTTTTCTGAGTACATTTATTCAGCTACATAATTCCAAGTAACCCACTGTACTCAATTTTAGCATCATTGTTCTTATTCTGCAAAAACTCTCCCACTTTCTCTGCTTCCTTGGATTTTATATCGTCCAAAACATGCGTATAAGATACGGTAGTATTATAATTTGCATGTCCCATGATTTCCTGAACAGTTCTAGGTGTCATTCCTTTTTCAAAACACCTTGTAGCAAAAGTATGACGTAATGCATGGGGATGTACCCTTTCAAATTTTTTAGGTATACCTCCGGAATATAAGGCTTCTATACGAAACATATCATTAATCTGACGTGTCACATAACGCATATCACTTTCAATATTGTATCGTCCGATTGGAGATCCCATAGATGTTAAAAATACTAAATTTCCAAATTCTTCTGGTTGTCTCCATCTTTCTCCCATATCCTGACGTTTTCTTTTTACTTTTTCAAACTGCTGTTCAAGAATTTCTCTTGTCTCTCCAAAAAAGGGAATCTTTCTTACAGAATTTTCTGTTTTAGGCGACGTCAATTTCATAGTCTTTTTTCCATTTTCATACTGATATGACAATGATCTTTTCACATAAATAAATCTATTTGCAAAATCAATGTCTTCCCACTGTAACCCGCCCACTTCACCGATTCTCATACCGGTAAGTAACATGAACTTGTACATTTCTTCATACCAGCTTTTTGTTCTGGCCAGATAATCCAGAAATATTTCCTGTTCTTCAACAGTCAAGACTCTTCGTTCCACTTTCTCACATTTAGGTATTACCACACCCACAACAGGGTTAATAGCCATCAAACCATTTGCCATAGCAGCTTCAATACAATTCTGCAAAATTCCCGTTGCTTCTCTAACTGACTTTGATGATCTCCCTGCTTCCAACATATCTGCAATGGCAGTTTGAACATGTAATTGTCTAATATCTGCTAATGGCTTTGAACCCAGACGTGTTCCGTAATAATTTAAAAATTTACGTTTGTAAGATGGAGAACCACCATCCTTTAACATCGGGGCTTTATATTTGGTGTACCACTCTTCAAACCATTCACTGAGTGTGATAGATTTACCATCCATTCCCGGAAGCAGATTACTCCGCTTCATTTCATCAATGGCTATCGCTAACTTTGCTTTTACCTCTTTCAGCTTCCAGTCATATATAACAATAGGATGACCTTCGACTTGTGCCCTTCCCATGTATCGACCATCTGCTCTTTGTGATAGACCTCGACCTAATTCTTTCCCTTTTAAGTCCTTACCCATAATTTTATTCCTTTCCCAATCTGTATTTTCACGATTTCGAAAAGTTTAAAACCATCAGTAATCCTTAAAATCATCTCAAAGATGCCTTATTTTTTCTTTAAATCAGAGTATTTTCCTTTTGTAAAAGTAACATCTCCGTAAAAATCACTCATGCCAGAATTTTTTTCAAATGTCTCCAGACTCATAATTACCATATCGCCATAACCGTTTTTTGTTATAAAGACCGGTTCTTCTGTATTATGGCACATTTCTGAAATAGCATTTGTATCTCTTAATTCTCTGATAGGAATTATCTTAGGCATCTTCTCATCTCCTTTCGTTTATTATTGTAGCATAATTATGTCACAACCACAAGTATGATTTTAAATTACTGATGATATTTTTCTATATAGTTTTTACATTGTCAACTGAAATTTTGCACTTTTCTTTAGCTCCGCATCAAATAGTTCTTTATGTATAAACACTCTTCGCCCAATATGTACTACATATTTGCAGCCGGGCTTAGAGATCATTTCTCTTGCTTTTGTTTTCCCGATTCCTACATATTTGCAAAATTCTTCTATTGTCATTAAATTTCTTTCATACTCCATTAAATTTTCTCCTATGACTATTTTACCTTATTATAGAAGCAACTCCTGCAGGCAGCTATCGGGCAATAGCTTCATTGGTATTTCACCATCTTTCCAGACCGGGCAGCTTTCCCGGAAGTATCATTATCAGAAACAGTATCTTCGCCTCAAAAATCCCACTTCCTGATCACAGACAAATATTTATCGCTCGTGCCTTTACTTCAATATCATTTTGATATTTCTTCGTTTACAACATATTCACTTTGCGTCACGATGTCGCAAAGTTATAATGCAGACAGTCTTGGCGTATTTGCTGCACAGCTCCTCTGTTTCATACGTCCTGCAGAATAAATATGAAATTTTCAAGGTACACTGGTTACTCTGACCTGCTTTATGAAAGGGAGTTATATTTGCAGGAACTATGCAACCTTAAATTCCAGTACTTTTGTGATCAGTTTTGTTTCCAGTCTACGTCGCAATGTTTCATCCACACAATAATGAGAATTGCCATATTCATCATATAGTTTTCTGGTCGATAAAACTGCAATATATCCTTCATAGTGCTTCAAAACCCGGTTAATTGCTTCTACATCTCCTGATGCCGCTGCCACAATAATGTGATACGGCAGTAATTTTGAATTATTTCTTTTCTTCAGTCTTGATCTCCTCCATAATCTTTTTTAAAGATTTAAGCGAGCTTACACGATGGTGGTGAATGGTACTTCTTACAAGGTTCATATATTTTGCAATTTCTGTATCGGTCATATCCAGAAAAAAAGATAATAAAATAACATTCCGTTTCTTTTCTGGCAAATACTTTAAGGCTTCGCTAATCAGCTCATCCTTTACTTCTATATCATAATCAAAGACACGAAACATTTCTGATTCCTCTATGTAATCATCCATTATCTCCAACTGTTTTAGCTCTTTCTGCGTTAATTCTGAAAAAGAAATTTCATGCTTGAAACGATAATTTCTCTCTCGTTCGTAATCTATCATTTCATTCTTCAGTAAAGTTTTACAAAAGCTATCAAATTGTTTTCTTATTCTTAGCTTCTGCTCGGAAGAAGATTTCTCCATAAGAGTTCACCTCCTTCCGTACCCACTTGAAACAGAGTGAAATATCTCCCTTTCACTCCATAGCACGAATGGAAATATATCCAGCGTCGAAAAAATGACACTGTTTTTGAAAAAAATTTTTTTATATAAAAAACGCCCTTACAGGCCAATACCCATAGGACGTTGTTTATATCTGATATTAAATTTTCCCCACATGTTCCGAGTGGGTATAATGCACTCTCAACTGCATAACTATTTACATTGCTTAAAATGCAACTTATTTATCTGCCTTTCCACGCATTACGCAGGATTGGCTTTTATTAGCACAAAAAAATCCCTTCAACAGTTCAGAATACATAGCTCTCCCAAACATGTTCAAAGGATAAAAACACGAAAAAAACCTTTGAACATTGCGTTTTTTTATATGCAATATCCAAAGTTTCTTACTTTTTCCAAAAGTGCATGATACCCCTCTAAAATAGTGATTTATTAGTGCATTTTCTTTCTCTAAAGTGAAATATACACTATACATGGAGGTGTATGATATGGCTAAATCTAAGAAAATTGATAAAGACATGGGTTTTCGCCTGAAGAAAGCCAGATTAGACCAAAAGCTGACTTATGATGAGTTATCCGAAAAATCCGGTGTTTCAGCAAGATATATTAAAGAGATTGAAAATCATGGCAATGTTCCAAGTCTTGAAAAACTCGGACAGCTCATTCGTGCTTTACACATCTCTGCCGATCCATTTTTTTATCCAGCGTCTCTGAACGATAATCTGGATTACCAAAGGCTGTTGATTTATCTTTCAGAATGTACGCCCGATCAGATAACCACCATCCTTGCACTTGTGGAAGCCTATCTTCGTACATATAAAACCCATGAAACAGAATAGCAGAAAGATTTCAATTTTTTCTGGATTATTTCTGAATAATTCTGGATTAAAATAGGGTGGTCAGCTTACCTGTAAGCCTTCCACCTTATTTGAACTATTTTTCAGTATACATAAGCAGTTCTTTTACTTTATTTCTTTTTTTCAAAATTCCCAATCCATCAAATATCTGTATCGCATCTATCATTCCCTGATAATACGCTCTTTGTTCTTCTTGAAAATGAGCATGATCCACAATATCCATATATTTTTCCAAAAGCACCCTCTGTTCTCTTGAAATCTCTGCCAGCAACTTCTCATATTCCTGATTTGCCTTTTTTAATTCTTTAGCTGCATTTTTCGCCTCTTTTGTACAAACAGAATACTCACGCTCTCCTGCTTCGCTACGAAGCTCCTCCAATACCTCTGCCACCGTTTCAAATACTTCGTTCATTTTTTTGTATCCACCTTTCCATATAAGTATTGCATTTTGCAGGCAGTATTATCAGTCCTTGCATTATTTTCAACAACTTTATTCTCTTACACTTCATCTTTAGAAGTATATTATCAATAATATTCCGTAAAATCAATCATGTAACACTTCATCTTTAGAAAGTTGGTGTTTGAATGAAGATTTACTGGAATAAGGAAAATAATTCCAAAAACCTTATCGGACAACGTGTAAAAGCACTACGAATCGAAAAACATATGTCGCAAAAAGCATTAGCCGAACAACTGCAACTTGCCGGATATGAATTCAGTGATCTTACTGTACTTCGTATCGAACAAGGAACACGTTTTGTACCGGATTATGAAGTAGTTGCCCTTGCAGAATTTTTTCATGTATCTTGTGAATACCTCTTGGGTGTCAAAAACGAAAAATAAGCAGTGATCTGGATTATTTTCACAGACCACTGCTTAAATTTTTATTAAAGCGATACCCAACTCCCCACACTGTCTGTATGTACATTGGTTTACTTGGATTATCTTCTATTTTCTCACGTAGGTTACGGATATGACTCATAACAATATTATAATCGCCAAAATATGGTTCTTTCCAAACACGATTGTATATCTGCTCCTTACTGAATACTATTCCAGCATTTTGTGCTAACAACAATAAGATTTCAAACTCTGTGTAAGTCAACTCAATCTCATTATCTTCCCGAACCACAATTCGCTTATATTCATCAATGCGAAGTCCATCAAATATCAGTTTTCGTTTATTGACAATCTGCTGTCGTAAGACTTCTGTTTCCTCATTCAAACATGATAAAATATTGTTGATAATATGTTCTTCGTTATCTTCAAAGGACAAAATCAGCAACTTCCCAAAAGCACCACCTTCCTTTATGCTTTCCTTTCTATAATTGTAAACACACTACACCACTTAATTCAAAGAAATCGGATAAAGTTGAAAATCAGCGAAGCAGCATTTATTAATTACTCCGCTGATTTACTGCTATTCTTCCCGTATGGCAGGCAAAATTTCCGCTTTCTTTAATTCAACTTTGGCATATGCTACAAAAATCAGATAAATACCTACCATAACAGCAACAAGCGCTATGAGGAACAGCCACGGCAATTTCAACGAAATACAATGGTTTACTGCATCCAAGCGTTGACATGCTACGATGCTGATAAGTCCTCCAAATGCAAGAGAAACCAACAGGGAGCCACCAAGGTAACTACCAATCTCTCGGTCTAACATTGATTTTAGCTGCTTCTGCGTTGCTCCAACAGCCTTCAGTAAGCCAAACTCTCGTTTCCTGTTCTGAAAATCAACCATAAGCATATTCATAAGACTGATACTTCCAAAGACAAACAGAATAGCAGAGGCCATATACAGAGCATTTATAGAAGCTATATATTGATGCTGAATATTTTTTATCGTTTGCTCAATCGTATTTACTTCTATTTTTCCATTTTCATCCGCAATCTCCTGAACTGCGGTCAAAACTTCGTCAAAATGTCCGTCTGAATTTTTGACTGCCAGAATACCCGTCTGCTCTGTTATTCCTGTCAGTTTCTTCGCTGTATCATAAGTCATAATGAAGTAGGGACTTCCGGGAACGACCGGGCTATTCTCCATCAAATCAGACCTGTTGTATGTGCCTACAACAACGGCTTCCACATCAAAGGTACTGCCATCAAAGGCTCTGCCCTCAATCTTCAAAGTATCGCCAACTTGTGCTATATCTTCTTCAACCAATATTCCATTTTTTTCAACCATATCATCGTAGTCTGCCGTTCCAGAGGATAGCACCGCCTGCTTTTCTTCTGTCTGCTCCCGGTTTAAGGTCGGAAAGAAGTCTGAAATGCTCGTGATAGAACCACTTCCGCCCGAAAAAGTAACCGTCATATAAACGCTGTCGAATGCGGTGATTTTTTCTACCCCGTCTATCTTTTCTAATTCCTGCATCAGTGTCTGATCCTCAAGCGGATTCTCTTCCAGTTGCAATTTTGCACTTCCATATGGCTCCGCTTCGTTATCAAAGGAACTACCCACTGTATTTTTTATTTGTATAAGAATGTTACCGGCTGGATAATATTTAAAGCTCGCCTGTTTTTCCGGATCAATAGAACCAGCAACCGTAGAAGTAACCAGTAAAAGAGCACCGCTCACTCCAAGCATTAGCAGTGTCAAGGCTGCCTTTTGCCTATTTCTTTGTATATTTAATTTTGCCAGATGAAACGGCGTAAGTTTCTGATGCAATTTCGGACTGTTTTTTGCCTTTCCGGCATACGTGAGATATTTCGCACCCTCTACTGGGGAAGTGTTCATTGCTACCCGGACAGGCTTAAAAATGGCAATATTCACTGTCATAAAGGCTACTGCAGCGATCAGTACAGCATAAATAACTGTTGTTTTCAGCCGAAATCCGTCAGGACAACCAATAAATCCAATCAGTGCGCCAATGACAAGACCTAGAGGAATACCTGTCAAGGCATATAACCGTCCCTCTTTTCTTGCCATCCGCTTAATCTGCCTTTTTGTCATGCCAAGTGTCCGCAGTTGCCCAAACATCTGAACATTTTTTACAATCTTTGTGTAAAAGACACCATAGACAATCGTTGCCGCCAAAATAGCCGTCAATGCCGCCAGTAATGGTACTGGAATCGGAATACCCGATGTTATCACCCCCGACATAACAGCAATATATTCTGTAAGCATTACCTGCTCCTTGACAATTCCTGTATTTTGTATCGCTTCGCTGGCAAAATCAAGAATCGCTGTGGAGCTTATGGCGTCTGTATTCAGCCTTGTATATGCTGTAACCTGAAAAGAATCTTTTGCCAAATCCCGGGCAAGATCTTTACTGACATAAATAAAATATCCGTTGCTTTCTTTTGTGTCGTCCAGAATACCAGAAAGCGTATATTCCGCTTTCTGCCCTGTGCCGGTCACGTCAAGGGAAATAACATCGCCAGGTTTATACGCTTTTCCTAAAAAGTCAATATAATTCTGCGGAAGCATAATCTCATTTTCCTTCTGCGGCACACTTCCCTGTAAAGTCTTTTCTTCCTGATGCAACAAGTAATCTTCATCTCCGTAAGCAACCGTAATTGTTTTATCATCCACATAAAAAAAGCCAATAGCGGAATATTCTCCGATCCATGAAATATCTTTGTTTTGACGCAGCAAAGCTGTCTGTTCATCCGTAACTCCCAAAATGCCAATCTGTGCTTTATTCCTCTGTGTGTTCTTAAATTCCTCTTGTGTGCCTGTTGATATTAGGATAATCGAAAAAACCATACAGACAGAGAGCGCGATTGTCAAAAGCAAAAAAATCTTGCTTCTCTTATCCGCTTTCATACTCCTATCTGCCAATTTCTTTACAATGGCGCTTGTATCATTTTCAAAAGGCCACGTCATAGCCGTCACCTCCTTACTCCATGATTTTTCCGTCCTCAATGCGGACAATTCGATCCGCAAGACGGGCAATGTCATTATTGTGGGTAATCATCACGACGGTTTGCCGGAACTTGGCACTGGTACGTTTGATAAGTCCAAGCACCTCAGCACTGGTCTTGCTGTCAAGGTTGCCGGTCGGCTCGTCAGCCAGCACAATGGCCGGTTTGGTAATCAGGGCGCGGGCAATCGCCACACGCTGTTGCTGACCGCCGGAAAGATTGTTTGGCATATTTTTTAGTTTATTTTCCAACCCCAGCAGGTGAATAATTTCATCCAAAAACTTCTGATCCACCGTGTCCCCATCCAGCTCCACCGGCAGGACAATGTTCTCATATACATTCAGAATGGGAACAAGGTTATAATTCTGGAAGATAAAACCGATGTTGCGGCGTCTAAAAATGGTAAGCTGCTCGTCGTTCTTTTTGGCCAGTTCCTCGCCACGGACAACCACGGTTCCACTAGTGGGAGTGTCCAACCCTCCCATCATGTGAAGCAGAGTGGATTTTCCCTATCCTGTCAAGTAATATCCAAAAAAAATATTGAATTTACACAAAAAGAAAGACTGCCTATTTCAGCAATCTTTCATAATAGTTTGAGTTAATCAGAATTACTCGTCTTTTAAAACAATTTTCTTCTCCACTCGATATTTAACCCCATCTTGAAAAACATAATTGTATTCCAGCTTCTGAATATCAAACCAGTCCGTAAAATATGTCAATTTAGGATAAGTATCCCATAAATATTCATCTATATAATCATATCCATCAGAACTGTACTCCATGTTTGGCCCACAAAAAAATACATAACTTTTTCCTCTCCCTACACTGCTATTAAAACATATTCCGTCATATCCTAGGCTTCTTATATATTCTGCTATAACCTGAGTTGCTACATATTCATAGGAATGATCTTCTTTTTTATCATCCACTGGAGAGGTTATCTCTTTAATAAATGCATCAAGAAAATTATTTATCCAACGTAAATCATGATCATATTCTTCGCTGAATATACTTTTGGTAGTAACAAAAGCAACTTGAGAAAAATCAATAATTGTCAATTCTTCTTTTAATACATATTCAGCAACCATTACTGTTGCATCTTTATATCGACATTCTTTATATGCCGTTTCTCTATCTGATGCAACATATAGATATGAAATACCTGCTGGACTCATTCTATTTGTTGTTGCATATTTAGGGGGTGCAGGAGCCATTTCTTTGTAAACCCCTGCATAATCCAGATCATGTAATTTCTCATCGTTCAATTTCCTTGCTCGATAATAAATCGTTCCTGCTTTTATAACAGTATCATATTCTAAAATATATGGTACTAATTCTTTTAAATAATCTCTTCTCTGGCAATCCTTATCTATATCAAAGAATCTATTATAGTATTTTGTAATATACTTGAAAAATTCCCATGTATAATACATTTTTGTTGCCTCAAGGCCATATAAATCATCTTTAAGTACCAAATTACAATTATCTATATCTTCAAATACATCTGATTCCCCTTGCTTTTTTTCTTCAAAACTTAACCCTGAATCTGAAAATATATCTTCCAATATAGTCGTATCTATAACAGCCTCGTTTAAAACATTTTCTTCTTCTACTAAAATATCTCTGATTGAATAAGGAGCTACACTCCTTCCTGTCCGATTGCAATATTGTTTCTCTTCTGAGTCCCAATACGCCCCTGTACCATTTTCTATATCTTCATACGCTTTTTTTAAACACTCTCGGATATAGGCTCCTATTTCTCCTGTAGAAATAATGTTTACTCCATTGGAATTACAATAATCACATTTTCCTACATTCCTCTCCGATAAGATATATTCTTTTAAATACTTATTAGAAAAACATTTTTCACAGCAATACCTCATATCGTTCCCCCGATATTCTTATAAATTTTATTTATATCTTATCAAATATTACTAATCATCACAATCTTATTTATTTCTACTATCCTTGTTCTCAATCCACCGCTGTTTCTGTTGCATTTGAAAGACAAATTTTCCTTTAATATCCTGTCCCTGCATTTCCATCTTTTTTATAAAGATGTGCTGCTGGCTGTCAGTTTCATATTGAATTGCCACACCAAGACCCTTCTTCATAAATGCGGCAACTCCCATATCTACAAAAACCTCCTGCCCTTCTTTCTTCTGAAAACTGATTTTAGGAAAAACCCCTGATAATTTTTCCATAACATACCGTTCCATTTTTTCCAAGCTCTCAAATGGCATAGCCTGTATCCTTTGTAATATCTCCTGCAAACGTTCCTCTCTCATAACACATTTGCAATGATCTACACCAAACACCATAGCAAGGCTGTATCCACAATCCTAGGATACATGTATCTGTCCGCCATCATCTACAAACTGTACAGTTCCTAAATCACCGGGGCTCAGTTTTACATACGGATCAGCTTCCATATCTTCCAACTCTACCCGACACCCCGGTGGGTACATATTTCTTAACACAATTCTTTCCGCATTACTTATCACTGTTTTCTTCCTTTCTCCAATCCGGCTACCGTCCCAAAGACTTCTCTGGAACATTTCCCTCCAACAAATACTCTCTTTCTTTATTCCATTCCAGCACCTTTTCCATAGCAGCTTCCAATTGGTCTTCTGTCGGTTCTCTTGTATAGGTTCTATATTCCTGAAAATATTCTTCCAAGGTGTTCTGCTGTATCTCCAGTTCCTCTTTATCATAACAATCCGGCTCTTCCAGATCCTTCAACTCCTGCAAGATTTCCCAGCATTCCAAAACACTGTCTATCTCCCGCATTTCAAGCAGATAAGATAAAAATGTTTCCTCTGGCATAATACTGAAATAGCACCGGTCAAACCATTGCTCAATATACATGCGTTCATCAGAACCATTGGTATGTGTACCACAAATCAAATCTGCAACAAAGTTTTCAAACAGTTCACCGATTGACAGCCCAACTTTTCCAGACTTCCTACAGAGTTCTTCTACTTCGTCTTGATATAACCTGATAGAAATGGTCCGCTGCAGGCTTTTTTCATAGAGCTCTATATCCTCCCCTGCCTCACAAAAATGCAGATGGGTATCCATATAAATGTCTTCCATATCGCAAAATCTCCGGCTCATTGCTACATAGTCTTTATTTTTCAAATCCCACTCCAGCCGGTAATGATGTTCTCTTGCGTGTTCTTCTAAGTCTTTTCTTATGATGTTTCTGGTCGCTTCCGGCAGTTCTGCAATAAAAATGCTTGTATCCGGAACCGCCAATACTCTTTCTTTTACCACATTTGTCCTCCCTGTTTGTAAGCATTCCTTGCCACTGGCTGATTCCCCAGTACATCCATATAGAGGATAATTCCCTGCGGGTCCAGATGTACGGTAATAAATTTCTGTATTTCCTGTAACAGATCATGATCAGAAAACCCAGCCTGACAGCCTATAAAATTCCTGATTTTTTCTACAATATCCTGTTTCCGGAACTCTTGCAATACCAGAATCGGAATCGTGTGCTGACCTCCCATAGCATCATAGGGCAACGCTTTCCGCAATTCTTCCAAGAGATACCTGTAATAATCAACTACCACCTGGTCTGTTTTCCACGCTTTTTCCTTACAATCCCGGAGTAAAAAATCATACTCTTTTTTTGCCTGTTCCATTTCTTTCAGAATTTCTACTGCTTCCACAGAACAATATCCTTTCTCTTCTATCAGTTCCATCAATTCTTCCATAGAATATGTTTCAAGATACATGGCTCTTCCCCCATCTTCTTTGCCAAATTTTCTCCTAATACAAAGAAGAGGAAGACACCGTAGCGTTTTCCTCCTCTTTTATGAAATCTTCTTCTCTACTGGAATCCAAGACAATAAGCTCTCCCGGTTCTTTCTTATCCTATTGCTTCCAGAAATTCGTCCCTGTATTTCCATACAATTTCAATATGTTCCGGATCATAAAAATTTATGACTTCAATCAGCTCATGCAGAACTTCATAAGATAACTCTTCCAATCCCTTATATTTTACAAAAAGTTGCAGTCCCTCTGATTTCTCCTTTTGTTTTTCCTCCTCCCCCTTTAAAATTTTTGCTTCTATCTCCTGTATCTTTTGCTGATAAGCTGCTGTCTTCTCCATACAAGTTTGTTTTCGTGTCAAGTAATCCTTCAGGGAAATCTGTTCTTCTGCATATTGTTCATACAATTCCATTTTCTCCTGTTTACAAAGCGCCAACTTCTTTTCATATTGCTTTTTCCGATATCGGAGTTTCGGAATATTCAAAGTCTGATTGGCTTTCTTTAACTGCTTTATGGTATCCTCTGCAAGGGCTGCCTGCTGTCTTATCATAATTAGCACCAGTTCTTCCAACTCTTTCTGCTTATATTTCTTTGGATAACAGGAAGCATTGGGGGCTGTCGTAACACTTTTACAATAAATCGGCTTTTCTTTGTATTCTGTCCGTATCCGCATTTTCCGACCACAATGCCCGCAGCGGATCAAGCCTGCAAAAATATTCTCAGAAGACGGTGTAGACCTATGATATTTTCTGTCCTTCTGTACCATGTCCTGGACCTTCTGAAGCTCCTGCTCCGTTACAATCGCTTCGTGTCCTCCTTTTACGCAAATCCAATCCTCTCTTGAAATATATCGGTACTCTCTTTTTGACGGAACCCTGGTTTCTGTTTTCCCTCTTACCGTCAGTCCTGCATAAACCGGATTAAACAAAATCAGCTTTACTAAATTTCCGTCCCAGAATTTCACAGATTTCTTTGCTTCCGGCGCCCAGCCTTTCCTTTGAAGATATACGGTAGGTGTTTCAACTTCTTTTTTATTCAGGTCCCTGGCAATGTCTGCATAGGTCTTTCCTTCCAACCTTTGGTCGAAAATCCCCCTTACAACGGAAGCTGCCTCCGTATCCAGATGAAGTTTTGTATGAACACCGTCATGGAAGCAATATCCGTATGTTGGGATTGAACCATGATATTGTCCCATTTCAGCCTGTTTCCTCATAACTTTTTTGATATTGTCGGAACAAATCTGGGGATAAATCCCATTGATCAGGTTCTTAAATTTAATCTCCGTATCCTTTCTTTCGGAAGGTTTCTGGCTGCTGTCATAAAAATCATTGATTGAAATGAAACGCACCCCAAGGAACGGAAATATTTTTTCGATATAGTTTTGTGTTTCTATGGTATCCCTTCCCAGGCGGCTCAAATCTTTGACAATGATACAGATCCGTTTTCTCCTGGTAATCAGCCCCATCATGCGCTTAAATTCCGGGCGGTCAAACGTTGTACCGCTGTAACCGTCATCTACAAAGAAGAAAAGCTTTGCCCCTGCAAACTCCGGCTGGTTTTCTACAAAGTGCTGAATTAAAAGCCTTTGATTTTTAATGCTGTTGCTTTCCTCCATTTTTTCTTTATCATCTCTGGAAAGACGCAGATAAGCAAAAACAAAATCACACTGCATACGGAAGACCTCCTTCCATATTGTCCAGTTCTTTTTCCAGCTCCTTTTCAAATAAATCCCCAAACCAGAACACGATTTCCACATAGTCTTTGGAATATACCGTAATCTTTTCAATAAAGCGGTCCGCAATTCCTTTCTCTATCTTCTGAAATCTTTGGTACTTTAGAAGTTCCTCTGTCCAATCCATTCTTGCCTTCACCTGATCTAACAGGTGCTGTCCACGAAGCTGTATCTGCTTCATATTCTGCCTGGCTGCTTGCTGTTCTTCCTGATAGATTGATTTAATCTCCTGATATTCCTTGCAGTCCAACAGCCCGGTAGCATAATGCTCAAACAAGGTTTCCAGTTTTCTTCCATATTTCTCATACTTCTGTCTGGCATTTTTTATTTTTTCTGCTACCTCCTGCTCCAGCTTTTGATAAAACTCTGCACCATAGGTTTTCTTACTTTCTA
The DNA here is from genome assembly GCF_054657695.1 of Blautia stercoris. NCBI lineage: Bacteria > Bacillati > Bacillota > Clostridia > Lachnospirales > Lachnospiraceae > Blautia > Blautia stercoris. Next base: position 68,634 of record NZ_BAAHYF010000001.1, on the reverse strand, counting down.
CAGCAAGCTGGATCTGGTAGCGGAGTGCTGCCTTGACTGCCTGATTGATGTAGATTTCATTCACCGTCCGGAAACATTCCGTATGATCTGTAAGGGAAAAAGAAGGACATTTATAAACCATATATTTATGTTTCTCATTGCCTCCGCTCCTGCTCCTTCCAAGGCGTTTTCCGCAATGTCCACAGAAAATCCTTCCCTTAAAAGGACCATCTGCCCCCTGTTTTTCTTTTGGGTTTGCAGCCCAGTTATCCAACGTATCTTTCCAGCGTTCCTTTGCAATTTCCTGTGCTTTCTCATAAATTGCCCGTTCCACAACTGCTTCCCAGGCATTTTCACACACTTCCCACTGCTCTTTTGGTATCATCTGAAGGGGAATATTCTGTGCAAGCATCTGTTTTGTTTTCCCATAAACAGCAGCACCTATATAAACGGGGTTCTGTAAAATCTTCCGGATACCGTCTGATCTCCATAACCGCCTTTTTTCCGGCTCCTTTCCCTGTTTCCTTTTCTGGTAGCTGTCTTCCGGTCCTAATACCTTTCTGCCATTCAGTTCCCTTGCTATATCATAGCTTGACATTTCTTCAAACACATACCAGTAAAAAATCTGCCGGATTATTTCTGCTTCCTCTGGTTCCGGCACCAGCTTCTTACTGTTTTCCTCTGCTCGTTGGTATCCATAAGGAGGTCTGGACCCCCAGAACTCTCCCCGTTCCCTGGACAGCCGGTGCGCCTGTACCAGTTTCTCTGAAACTTCCCTGGCATAATAATCATTCATAAAGTGTTTCAAAATATTGGTGGTCCGGTCTTCTACACAAGCCGGGTTTGCACTGTCATATTCGTCCATAACGGAAACAAACCGGATATTTAAGGTTGGGAAAATCACATCAATCAAATCTACAGCATCTAAGGCGTCCCGTCCAAACCGGGCAAAATCCTTTACAATGATGCAGTCAACCTTTTTATTTGCCACATCTTCCATCAACTCTTCAAATGCGTCCCTTTGGAACGTTGTACCTGTCACACCATTATCTGCATAGACTTTTACCACCAGCATTTCCGGGTGTTTCTTTGCGTAGTCTTCACAGATCTGTTTTTGGATATAAATGGAATCCCTTCTGCCATGCCCTCCGTCCTTTTCGGAAAGCCTTACATAAATATAGGTTCTCAGATACTTAACTTCCGGCTTGCTGCTTTGTCTTCTCTGTCCTCTTTTGCTTACCTTAGGCACTTGCTTCCGCCCCCTTTCCTTTCAGGAAGGCTTCCACACGCTGATCCGGCTTTGCCCTGTTTACCGTTTCCAGCAGTCCCAATACCTTTTCAAATTCATCTTCAAACCAAAAATGAATGATAATACGCTTCTGCTCATATACCTCAATCCGTTTAACCAGATTTACCAGCATTAAGCGGTCCACTTCCGTCCGGTCCCGGTATTCCAGAAAATACTCCAGCCACTCCTGCTGTTTTTCAAGGGTTTCCTGCAAGTTTCGGATTTCCCTTTGCTGGCACTCCATTGCCTGCCGGATTTCCTCTAAAGACTGGTCATACTTTGCTTTGAAGGTTTCAAATTCTGTCCGGTCCAGGATTTCTTCTGCAAAACTGTCATACAGTTTTACTTTAATGTTTAAAATCCTCTGGCTCTCCTTTTCCAGCATCTCCAGTTTTTTGTCTTCTTCCAAAAGCCGCTGTCTTGGGATTGAGGCAGTTTTTACATACGCCAGTATCTCCTTCAGCTCTACCAGAACAGAAATATAATGCAGGATTGCTTCTGTCACAGCCCCTACCAGTTTTTTCTCACTGATACTATGGGAACTGCACTGCTTTTCATAAAGGGAAGTCGAACATACATAATAGTGGTGGACTTTATCCGGGCTTTTCAGCACCATGCTTTCTTTACAGTCCCCGCATTTTACCAGACCGGAAAGAAGCGCCAGCCCCTTTGCCCCTCTCATGGTATCCATGTTCATCAGGTTGCCCACCACTTCATATTGGTGTCTGTTGATAACCGGCTCAAAGGCATTTTCATACCGTATCCACTCAGCTTCCTCTTTGTGGATCACAACCTTTACTTTATGGTTTGGCGTTGTGGTTTTTCCCTGTATCAACACTCCGGTGTAGCGTTCATCAAGAAGGATACGGCGCACCATAGTTGGCATCCAGACCGGTTTTTCCGTCAGACGGAACCCTGTCTTTAATTTCTGTTTTAAATATACCTGCTTATACCGAAGGGGCGTCAAGATCCCACGCCGGTTTAATTCTTCGGATATATCCGTTAGGCTGCAGCCCTGCATTTTCATGTGGTAAATATCCCGTACAACCGAAGCTGCCACTTCGTCCATAACTAGCTTATGTTTATCCTCTTCGGATTTCAGATAACCATAAAAAGCAAAAGGCGCTACACACTGTCCGGCTGTCATTTTGACATACAAATGAGAACGCACACTTTTGGAAGTATCCGCAGGATAAAGGTCATTGATTAAACTTTTAAATCTCAGGGTAAGGAAATCACGATTTGGCGTGAGGCTGTCATAATTGTCATTGACAAGGATCAGGCGCACACCCATTTTCGGCAGGATACGTTCCACATACTGTAAAACACCGGAAAAGTCCCTTCCATAACGGGAAAGGTCTTTGACAATAATACAGTCTGCTTCCCCCTCTTCCAGCATACGCAGCATTTCCTGAAAACCGGGGCGGTTAAAGTTTGTGCCGGTATATCCATCATCTACACATTCTTTTACCACCTGAATTTCAGGGTGGCTCTTTAAGAAGCTATGGATTAGTATCCTCTGGTTTGATATGCTGTCGCTTTCCCTGTTATCACCATCTTCGTCAGAAAGGCGTAGGTAAACAACCGCACGATAGATTTTTTTAAGTATTTGATTCTTCATTGTATTCGCTCCTATCATTTAGATTCGTCAGCCGATTCCCTAAATGATAGAGGCTACTGGGTCCTTGCCATCATCCTACCATAGTCCAGAAGGTTTGTCCACCCTGTAATCTGCCAACAATCCGCTTTCTTCCCTATCCCTGTCGTAGCTTTACCATTTCATCTGCACAAGGCTTTGCATGGCTTCCTCTATGGTACGGTTGGTAGAAGCAAACCCAATCTTTATGGTGATCCCTTTATATTTCAGAAAATAAGGGTTCTTTCCGGACTCCAGGATTTCCCGGACCTTCTCCGGTTTGCTTTTTTTTACATCAATCTTCAGTTTCTCTACATCTTGTATCTCTTTCGGGTCAATGTCCTCAAACGTCATTTCCCGCATCTTCAGCAGTTCTTCCCGCGAGAACATTATATCCCTTCCCTGGTACAGCAACTGCACAGATGCGCATCTAAGTCCTGCTCAAATTGTTCCTGTTTCTCCCAGGTGTGCATTAAATATTGTTTCAGTCTGGCATAATCTAAAATCCCATAACCGATACAGTCTATCTGCACCTGGAAAGCCTGGAGCAGTTCCATAGTCTGTAAAATTTCCTCCGGACAATAGGATAACCTGCTAAGCCCGGATACCACAATCACGTCAATCATGCCTTTTCCTGCAAGCACTGCCAGCCTCTGCCAGTTTTCTTTTTCTATGGAATTACCACACCCTACACCTTCCAGGATCGTAACTACATGGTATGTCTGCTGTTCACAGTAATGCAGGCTTTTTTCTTTTTCATAATACAAAAGCCCTGCACATGGAATGGGAATATCCAGATACACTGCCGCCCGCTGGGGACTGTTCCTATTTTCTATCTCTTTTTTTCCTTTGCAGATCCATGCAGGGAATAACATTCCTCCCTGAAAGACCTCTTTATCTTCTGAAAACAGTTTTTGTAACATCTCTCTATTCATTGCTCTGCCTCCTCTTTCTTTGGCTCCTGTTTTCATTCCAGGGCTATAAAGAAACCGGCGTTTCCCCATAGCCCTAAAATGAACCCATTTTACACACCATACCGGCAGGGCCTTCCCTGCCAGCATGTTTTTTATTTTCTCACCCCGGTGTGAACGGGAGCATGTAGGACCGGCCCGGCTGGCCGCCTGACACCCTGCAGCACCCTTTCCCGCTGCAGCATGTCCCAGACGCTACCCTGGTTGCAGTGTTTTATGCAAAGGTATCATTATCATTCGGCTTTCAGACTGCCTGCCACCCACAGCCTATGTCCGGGCGCTGCTCACACTTTTCCTTCATCTTCTACGATTCCTTGTTTGATCCGCTTCTTTTCTGCCTTACCTGCTGTCAATGCGGACAAATGTATCTTCGCACAGCTCATGACCCTGCATCACACAAAATAGAATGTGCCGAAATGTTTTGTGTCCTTTAAGATATTTCTATATTTTAGCGTCAGAAATGACACGTTTGTTTCAAAAAAATATCACCATACCGATATTCAGTTTTCAAGGTTCTCTCCGGCTGAAAACATCAGCCTGCCAAAAGACACCATAACCCTGATGTGTTTTGGCAGACTGTTTTCTGTCTGCATTTCTCTTTATTTCTTTAACCGGATAATCATATCTGCCCAGAATTCTGTGTATGCCTGCCGCATTAACTCCAGAAGCCGGGCTTCGGTAATTCCTGTAATTACATTTTCTTCTTTCTTTTCCGGTTTTGGTTCCTGTACTTCCAGTGCTTCTTCCCGTATTTTCATCGTAAGCATGGATAAGGAAGGGGAATTGGCACAGTTAATAAAACCGATATAATGGTTCACCACATCATAATCACCTCTGCAGCTTCGGACAATATCAAACGCATGACGGATTGCCCGTTCTACCCTCTGTCCTGTCGTGCCATGTTGCTGGGCCACCTTAAAATACAGATATGTCGTTTTAATCTTGCTGTCTTCTTCCAGAAGCAAAACACCGTCTACGATATAACCAAATCCTTTTACATTGGCAGGCATTCCCATTTTAAATAATACTGCTTCCACCTTTTCTCTTGATAACATTTCCCTTTTCCTCCTCTATCTGTATTCTCACTTCCTGCTGTCTTGCTGATATTTCTTTAGCCCTTTCTTAATTCCCTCTATGGAATAAATCAAAAGGCTAGTTTCCCTTTCATCACAATCCTGTACCAGATACCAGATTTTTTCTTTCAGCATCATATCTTTTTTCGCTGTCCCCATGTGTATAAAGTGTTCTTTTATGGGAATATCCATAGCTTCCAACAGCCGGATATAGGTTTTCATACCCATAGCTCTGGCATGTGTTTCGATTTTGGCCAGATGGGATACAGAAATATCCGCTTTCTCTGCAAGCTGCTCCTGAGTCAGTCCCCTGGATTCCCGCAAGGCTTTTATAGCATCTGCTACAATATAAAGTTCATTCTGCATTCTTTTATCTCCTCGTTGATTACACGCTCTATTATAATTACAAATCCTTTCCCTGGTAATGGACTATGGAGGCAAGATTTCCCATTTTCATTACCATTTCTTTCCTTTTTTGGTTTTAGAGATTTATTATATCTGAACGAGTTGAAAACGATTTTTGCACCATTTACGAAAAAGCACTGCATTATCTCTTCATTTAGACATAAAAAAGGAGAGAACGTCACATATCGACTCCTCTCCAATAGCTTCTATTCATCTAAGATATTTGCCAATACATAGGCTTACTTGTTTTTTTCTTTCCAGGAACCTCCGTATCTCTTTCACACTATCTAATATGGGAATGGACGGGGCAGACGGGCTGCATACTGGATCTTGACTGGACATTTCCAGTGCGTTAATAAATGCTTCTGCCTTTTTGGGGTCTTCAATCACAAGCTCTGTAAGGATACTTGATGTAGCCATATAGAAAGAACCTCTTTTCTATCTTAAAAAATTCTTTCGTAAGAAGATCCTGCAGTATTTTCTATACGCCAAGACCTGTACTCTCCATTTTTATTTATGTAATAAAGTTTGATCCAGCATGTTTTTAATTTCATCTGGAAGACCGTCTATCGTTGCATTTTCATCTAAAAACAGTAAATTTGTATATTTTTTCGCATCATTCGGCGCTGAAAAAATATGAGTTACTGTATATGCTGTTCTACTTTTAGAAAAGCAATCTTCATCTCGCAGCGATTCTACTACAAAGCAATCGCCCTTTTGCTGCCCCTTATCATCATACTCTTTATTTAAGCATAGAGTAAAATTAAGATCTGTTGTGCCAAACTTATAAGTTCTCGTGTCTGTAACAATCTCTTCCAGCATAAATCCTTCTGAGCCAGCCAGCATTGCAATCTGTCCGATATGCTTAATCTTACGCTTACACAATGAAAAAGGGTGCTGCGGTGTAAAAAATATCTGCGAAGCCTGAAGCATCTTTTTTGCTGCATAACTATAAAACTTTTTTGCTGAAAGGTTCGTGGCCACACCTGTCAAGTGCCTAAAATTGGCAGCTTTATAAAGCACCTCAATATATCTGCCTTCAAATACATATAGAAATCTTTTACCTACTAAATGCTTCCTATACAGATCAGCAGCCACTTTAATCTCCTGTACAATTTTCTCTCTATCCTGTTGTTTTCCCATCTATCTTTTCCCAATCATCACTATAGTATAAAAAAACAGCACTGGACAACTTTTTTGTTATCCAGCGCCCATAATCTTAAAAAGCGGTTTTATGCTGGCTGTCAGCCGCGACATCCTTCCGAATGTCTAAAATGTCGCCGGTATCATTGAGTCCCCGGCGCGGACTCACCGTATCTCCCTGGTGTGGGCGTAATACCCTTCCGAGTATCAAATAGTCCCAGTAATTACCCTGCCCGGGCACAGTACAGCTTTTACGTGCCGCTACACGAAACCTTTTGGCTTAATTATATTATATGCGATACCCTAAGAAATATCAATAGTTTCCACAAAAAATTGATTGGTTGTATCTTATTATAGTTACTGTTCAGAGGTATGCATAAGTCATTGTAAAAAATGACGAAATTTATTTTTTTATTTTGTGGATAACCATTCGCGGCAGGAAAAACTGTGTTTATAGTTTTTCCTGCTGTTCTTTTTGTTAAAAGTTATACACCAGATTCTAGTTTTGGGAACCCATTCTTGAAGTTTCAAGGTCTGCATGAATACTTTTTTTATTATAAAACAGCTATTTATCCACAGTCAGATTGACGAAAAGGCACTTTCTGGTGATTCGCTTTTTTTCTATGTTTCTGTTATACTTTTTCTTAAGAAAGAGAGGTTCACTTATGAATATTGATTTTAAAGAAGAACTTAGAAAACGTGATGAACTTCTTGCCGGTTATCTCAAACAGATTGAAATCCAGGAGGAATTTATCCAGAAACAAAAAGAATTGATTGAATATCTGGAAGAGCATATCTCAAAGATTACAGACATTGTCAGTGGCGTTTGATTATAACTGTACTGGAGGAAAACATATGCCTGATGCGTATGATTACATCTCACTCATGTGTCGGCTGAAAGCCGCACAGACAAGAAATAAAGAACTGGAATCCGGTGAACACTATATTAAGCTGAAAGAACTCCATCAAAAGGAGTGCAGAGCCTATGAACGTAAGATTCAGACGCTGCTAACGGAGATAGCGGATGCACATAAAGAAACCATCCGTGTCCGCAATTACTGGTTTCAGGTACTGGAGGATATGCTGCTGGAGTTTGAGGCAATGCAGAAAAAAGCTGACCAGAAGCTTCGGGAGATGGAGAAACGTGCTCTTCTTGCTGAGAGACAAAGAGATGATGCATTGGAGAAAGCAAAAGAATTCCGCCTTAAGTTTTATGAAACCGCCACCCAGCTGGAAGAAGAACAGGGAAAGAACCTGAAACTTCATGCACAGATCAACCGTGATTATGAAAATTCATCTATTCCTTCTTCAAAAGCCATCCGGCGGAAAAAGATTGCAAACAGCAGGGAAAAAACAGGACGGAAACCCGGTGGACAGCCAGGACATAAAGGGCATGGCCGAAAAAAGCAGGAGCCTACACATCCGGTAATCCTCCTTCCGCCACCAGAAGAAGTGCTTGAAGACTGTGCTTTTAAAAAGACAGCAAGAACAATCATAAAACAACTGGTAAGTATCCGTATGGTCCTGGATGTAACAGAATACCATGCAGATGTTTATTATAACAGCCAGACCGGCGAACGTGCACACGCTGCATTTCCGGATGGTGTTATTGATGATGTGAATTATGATGGCAACATCCGGGCATTTTTGTTCCTTCTGAACAATGACTGCTGTACCTCTATTGATAAAAGCAGGAAGTTCCTGTCTGATCTGACGGATGGAAAACTGAATATTTCCAAAGGCATGATAAGTAAACTCAGCAGGGAGTTTGCTTTAAAAACAGAGCCCGAGCGCAAGGCAGCCTATGCAGACATGCTGCTTTCCCCTGTTATGCATACAGATTGTACAAGCGGCAGGGAAAACGGAAAAAGCTGTCAGATCTATGTCTGTGCCACACCAGACGGAAAAGCATTGTACTTCGCTCGTGAGAAAAAAGGACACGAGGGAGTAAAAGGGACTGTTACAGAGGATTATCAGGGGATCCTTGTCCATGACCATGATATTACCTTTTATAATTATGGAGCAGATCACCAGGAATGCCTTGCCCATGTGCTGCGTTACCTGAAAGACAGCATGGATAATGAACCAGACCGCACCTGGAACAAAGAGATGCGTTCACTGGTACAGGAGATGATCCATTTCCGAAACGAATGCCAGCCATTTCAGGAACCGGATCCGGTAAAGGTATCTGAATTCGAAAAAAGATACCGTGAGATACTGGAAATAGCCAGGGCGGAATACGGAAATGTTCCGGCAAACAATTATTACAGAGACGGGTATAATTTATTCCTGAGAATGGAGAAATATATGCAGAACCATTTGCTGTTCCTGCATGATTCCCGAATACCTGCCACTAATAATGAAGCCGAAAGGCTTCTAAGAAACTATAAGCGGAAACAGGCGCAGGCTGTGACATTTAGGAGTTTCGAAAGTATCGATTATCTCTGCCAATGCATGAGCATGCTTGTTTTGGTGCGGCTAGAAGAACCAGCGAATATATTTGACAGAGTATCCAGAATATTTGGATAAGAAAACCGATGGCTTTGACTGTTATTAGTCTACACCATCGGTTTTCTCATGTCCAGCTAACCTCTGAACAGTAACTTATTATAACCCGTTACTTACCGTTTCAATAAACGCTCCCTAGAAGCTGTATCCAATACTATTTTATGAAAATCCAGCATTGCGTGCTCTTGCATCAGTTTCTCACCAAGTTTCACAAGAGGATTGGTTTCCCATTCCGAATCAATTCCTGTTTGATGATAGTATCTTGCATAAGCAAATCCCTCAGCTACCGCATCTGAATTTTCAAATATTCCCACTATTGCATCTGTAAACTGTACAATGATTGAGCTCCCAAAAATCCCCTGCAATTCTTCCGCATTCGCATCATCATATTTCTCTACATCAAAAGACAAAGAGAAATCATACGTATTCTCTTTTCCGTCTTCTGTTTCATAAGAAATTGTTCCAAAAATATCTCCCTTGCCAGACGGAAGTTCGATTGACTCTGAAAGCTCTAATTCATATTCAATGTTATTGAACACTGTCGTTGCTTCAAACATTTGTGATATACAGGCACCTTCTTTTTCATAAATATCTTTCTGTAAAAAGGAAATAGGATTATACTCCATATTTTCCCATATCCGTTTTCCCTCCACTGTCCGTTTACACAAGGAATCTAAAAGCAACATCATTGTTTCCTGATCTATTTCTTCATATACGTTCATAGTCAGCCTCCTTTTTCTTTGGATAGTCCACAAAAGCTCTGTAAGAGTTTATCTCAATTTCTAGTTACAACGTGATATTTAGTCAAATGACGTATGTACGCGCCTTCTTATAGTTGCCAATATTATATGGCGTATCTCCCAAAAATTCAATCAGAATATACAAACTTTTACTCACACCGCTTACTCACACTATCTCGCCTTTACATCTTTTTTAGTCTATATCCTACATTGATCAATGTTTCTATAATATCATACCCCATCTTTTTTCGTATCTTCCATATTACATGTTCCACTGTTTTGTACGGAATCTGATCATCATAATAATTACTCCCCCAGACCGAACAATAGATATTCTTCTTTGGAATAACCCAATTTGGCCTTTGGGCTAAAAGATACAGAACTTCAAATTCCCTGGGAGCTAAGCTGATTTCTTTTCCTTCATAAATAACAGTATATGACATGGGATCAAGTTGAAATTTACCATTTCCTAATACAATTTCAGATTTATATTCTGGAAAAACAGTTTGCATTCATTTCCACCTCCATGATTTTCTGTTCCAGCAATCGTTTCAAAACTCTACACACAATAAAAATGCGGAAATAATAGCCCCCTATCATTCCCGCTAATTTTTCTCTTTTTCAACTTTATACTTTATGATACCGATACATTGTGATATAAAAACGGTCAACGCTGTCAACGCAATCAAGGATATATACTTTTTCATACCTAAAGTTGTACAACAACCAGCAGCAATTAAAATAACTCCTAGTATTTTACCTGTTACTTTTCGGCAATGCTCCTTTTCTTCTCTTTCCAACTCATGGTTAATGTTTTCTACAGGAGAAAGTTTCCATATACAAATGGAACTTACCAAAATAATCCCCCAAGCCACAAATAGCTCTAATGGATATTTGTTATTAATTTGTAAAATCATGACTTGAACAGCAACAGAGCATGTAAAACAAGCCTTAAAGCTATTCAGATGTACACCACCGGCATAGGTTCTTAAAAACATAAAAACACCTGTAGACACAAGGAATTCTGGGATTGTATGCAAGTATATCGCTATACTCATACAGACGAATAGGCAAATTAACATCTCTAATCCAATCTGAAATCCATATTGATATACTGCATACAACTCCTCTGAAACTGCACCGGCATCAATAACGTATCTTGTTATTTTTTCCGATAATTTTCCCATAAAATTAAAGTTTCTTCATTTTTTTCAATGCTTCTGGCATCTTTGGCTGATGATAAATATAACAGCAAGCACTGTCCGCTGACATTTTACCAAGTTTCAGAGATAAATTTGCTAATACTTTTGCTGGCTGATTTTTTAAATTTTTAGATTTCATAATTAAAATCTCCTTTCATTTGTTTACCAATACATTACTACAAAAAATCTCTCATTCGGTTCTCTTGTAAAAAAAACGAGTATTGATGTAATTTTTCCCAAAAAGGCAGAAAAAAAGAAGCAATGTTTCTCCGGTTCTTTCTCAACATTGCCTCTTTTTTGCTGATGTATGTTTTTTTATATACCAATTCCATAAAATCAGGTTCTCTATCTTTTTCTTATATTTTCGTGTGTTATCTATTGTTTCTATATAATCGTAAGCTCCTGCTTTCAGTATAGAAAAAATATCCTGTATTGATCCCCCTTCGCTAATAGCAAGAATAGGCGTTAAATGCCCCAAACTCCCTTTTATTTTTATAATAGCCGCAAATGCCCTTTCCCTCTCTATTATCTCTTTAGTAAAATGGAAAATCACAACATCTGCCGTTGGATATCTATTGTTTTCCAACTGTTGATAAGTACACCATTTTAATTGGTGTTTTTTCCCAATAATCCTTTCAGTACTGTTATACAGTTTCTCATCATCACTAAACAGCAATATTTTCACGCTATCCATATATCAGTCCCCATACCGCATACCAAATTTATCTTTCCATTTTACCATTCTTTCCTTTCTCATTATCTTTTATGTAATTATTTCGAGTGTTCATGTAATTATTCCTGCACATTACTATATAAGACTATCCGAATTTTAAATTTTCCTGGTTCTGAATCCTCTATTACCACTGATCCATGATATTTTGCTACTGCCCGATACACAGAGGCTAAACCTACTCCATGATTTTCTGCATCTGACTTTGTAGATTTCAAGCGGTTATCTCTTGTTTTTAACAGCTTCCCTTTATAACTATTGTCTACGAACAATAATAGATTATTTTTATCAAATTTCATTTTGACATTTATATATCTATTTTCTTCAACCTTCTCTGCTGCTTCCACTGCATTTTCCAGTAAATTTCCCAATATCAGACTCAGATCAGCTCCTTTAAAAGGCATTATCATCGGAATACAAATATCCGTTTTAAAAATTATTTTTTTGTTTTGGGCAGTTACATACCAATATCCAATAAGTGAATCAATCACAATATTCCCACTATTCGATATTGAGGCAATCACCATACCGCCCTCTCCCATAATTTCTTCAATAAAACCTGTCATTTTTTCATATTCTTTATTTTCTGCATAAGCAAGAATGGAAATAAGATTATTCTTCATATTGTGTTTTATATCCCGCAACTGCAACATTGAAAGTTCTCTTTCTTGCTGATGACGTTCGCATAATTCCAGTTGCTGTTCATATACTGCTGCCATTCTCCTTAACCGCAAATCATCAGCCAACTTCATATAGACATAAAATATCAATATGTTCATACCAAGTAAAATAAGTACAGTAAATGTAGAGTTTATACGAGTACGTCCAGTATTATTTGCAAATCCAAGCATAAATATATTGTTCATGATATAAATGCTTCCTGTTGGGATCAACACAAGTAAAATACTGTATCTGACCGGCAATTCCTTAATATCATCATCTGTGAACACTTTCTTTAATGCAAGAATTACTGCATTAAAAAATATTTTTGAAACAAAAGAGCCTACTTGGCGAACTGCAGCATATTGAGGGCAGTATGTTATCAAAATATAGTTGCACAGGGTTTCCATCAACATCCAAATCGCATTAAAGGTAATTACAAATACACCTTTGTTCCACCATCTACCTTCATAAGTCATCATAACTGCCAAAAACGTAAACATAATCGTCACAGCAATATTGATGTAGGCAGGAAAACTAATAATCGTTGTTATTCCAAATTGCCAAATCACGAACAGCGTTATACCGATCACCGACAAATACCTTTTTCTCTTACGAGCAAAAAATATATCGAAATAAAAAAAGAATAAATATACTGCCCAAAGGCAAAGCAATATATCTATCCCACACATTAATACCCTATTCGTCCACATAAAACGTATCCTCCATAGAACAATATTGTTCACTAATTATCTTTCTCCGGTCTTCACTGATTGAAATTTTTTGTCCATTATCCATTACTACAGAATCATAAGATTGTCCGGATATATGTTTATAATTCACCAGAAAAGACTGATGAACTCGCAAAAAAGAAATTTTACATGTTTTAAGGGTTTCTTCAATCTCATTAAGTTTTCCGTACAGTTCAAGGATTTCTTGTTCCGTTACAATAAATATTTTTCGTTTGTTGCTTTCAAAATATAAAATATCCTTGATTGGTACTTTATGATTCATACGTTGATAACTATAGCGAAAATAAAAATCTTCACTATTAATGTCTTCATATACCGACTTAAAGCACTTTTCCATTATTTTATCTGTTACAGGTTTTACAAGAAACTGAAACGGTCTTACCTCAAAGGATTCCCTCATATAACTTTCATGGCTCGTAACATAAATAATTCGCACATTTTTATCGTATGTTCTAATTCTTCTAGCTGCCGAAATACCATCTTCTTTATCCATTTCTATATCCAGATAAATAACATCATACCTCTCACCTGCTGCGATAGCATCTGCTAAACTCTTTCCATTCCAGAATACTTCTATTTCAGTATCAACAAAATTTCTTTTAGCTATATCCTGGAGAAGTCTTTCGATTTTTCCAGTTATTTGAATATCATCATCACAAATTGCTATATTTAACATTCACTCCACTCTCTTCTGCATGTTTGCTGATTTTTTCTTCTCACTCGTTTTTTTTACTATTTGTATAATTGACCAAATCATCTCCTGATCACATGGATCTAACTCTTTATACACTTCCACTAAATCGTAATATTCGTCTAGTACTTCATTCATTTTCATCTGCCCATTCAAATCTCTTTTTACATCTGAAACTCCCAGCAAATAATCTGTTGTTACATTGAAGTAAGCAGCAATCTTTTTCAGAATATCTACTTTTATTAACGTAACATCTCTTTCGTACTTACTCAACATTTGCTGTGTTATCCCTAATTCTACTGCAAGGATTTCCTGTATTAACCCTCTTTTCTCACGTAATTGTTTAATACGACTTTCCATAATTGCCTACCTCTTAATCATGTTGTACTATCATGCTACCCTATTTCATTCATAGCGATACAAATAATAGAAGTAATCAATTACGCAAAATATGCAAAATACGAAGACGAGCAGTGCAATCGCACTGCTCAAATCTTATTCATGTAGCCATATAAATGATGTTGTTGCGGAATATATTTCCTGATAAATAATATCCGCCATTTCACTTTCAGAAGCTTCTTTATTTTTTTCTCCTATTTCTCTTCCCACTTCATTGTTATGTAAGTCCATATCTCTATGTGCTGTTTTTGGATATCCATCTGATTCTGTTCCTGTAACATCTTTGTCTTCATGAGCAGTTGCAAATAACTCTGCCCTTTCTTTTCCTATTAAAACAGTCATTTCAGCATTCCAAATTCCATGACGAAAAGCATCACTTCTGTTTCCTAAACCATTTGTCCCAAATTTTGCCTCTGTCTGCGAAGTAGCAATATTTTTTGCTTTATTTACCTTTAGGGCATCAAAAGGATAACGAATACATAGTTTCTTTTCTGAATCTGTAAGCGCATTCCAAATATCTATAATCCCTCTTTCCACATCTTGATGATTGGCTTCCAAAAAAGACATGAGCATTTCTTCTGAGTAATCTGGGTGAGTAGCCTTAATGTTCTGGATTTCTGCAATCAATTTTTCAAAATCCTCTTCTTCTGCACCAATCAAATCACTTCTTTGCTGGTCATTTTCGCTTGCCATAACAGAGAATGGAAAAGCCATTATCACCACCAGCATTAGGCTGAATACTTTAAATAGTTTCTTCATAGAATATACCTCCAATCTCATATTATGATTATATTTTACCATATTTAATGTACTATCCCATCTACATGTAATTTTTTCGATTCCCTGTGTAATAATTCCCATAGAGGCATTTTCAAAAAAAAGAATGGCAGTATTAAACAACCGCCATTCCACTCTTCATATACTTTTTACCACAGTAAAATGCAACCCAACCGGTATCTTCCAAATTTACCCATTTTTAGCATTTTCTATCTTTATTTCACTTCTATTTTTACTGTTCCTGAAAAATCATTACCTACAATCCCGATATAATTACTGCCATCTGGTAATGTTATTGTATTTTCATAAGTACCTGTTGTTTTTATTAAAGTTTTAGGTTCATTGCTACCAGAAATAATGAATATTTCAGCTTCTCCTTTTGTTATTTCTAGGTTACAAAACAATTCAACCTGCTTCCCTGCCGCTCTTTCTATTGTTGTTCCTCCAAAAAGATATTCTGTATCAGAAAATTTTTTGTACTCTGCTTGATATGTCCCCGTATAATAATCTTCCCCATAATCTCTTTTCCCTTGCAGGTTTATATCATTGGTTAATTGTACTTCTCCCACCTTTTCGACTACTGCATTATATTTTTCCAACACCTCCTCTTTTGAACACCCAGACAATAACAAGCAAAACATTAGAATAAAGAAACAACTTTTTTTCACTTATAACCACCCTTTCTTTGGTTTGACTTTTTTTGTTTTTGTACGAGTTTTTTTGTTCTCCTTTTCTTTCATTGTTGCGACTAAAATTACAGAAATAGCAACAATAATTATCAAGCTACATAAACACAATGGAAAACTCCATTGTACGGATGTATCATAACTTCTATACCCAATTAATCCCAGACTTGCAGTAATAGGATATATATTAGCCAATGTCATATTTCCTGCTGCAAACATACCTCCATATCCATACACAAAAGCAACAATGACACCTATCATAAAGCCGCCTGATAGTCTGCTTGTTATAACAATAATTGGTAATACCGCTAGATACAAAAATAAATTTTCCAATGTTATTTGTACTAATCCTTGAATTACCAAATTTACTGTAAATCCAGGAAAACCAACTATACATTCTGCAATTAACGTAAATATTGTACAAATAAGCCCAAATAATATTGATAACATTGCACATACAATAAGTTTTCCTACCAACAACTTTTTAAATGAAATTGGAATGGTAATAATATTCTTCAAAACATCGTCTTTTTCTTCCCGCGATATAATATATCCAGCAATCAAAGCTATGCACATTGGGAAAATCATTGACATATTATTTTTGATTACCTGCTCTATTAAGTATCGAAAATCCCATACAGATCCATCATTAGCCATAGAAGTAAAAAGTGTCAATAGAACAGAGAGTAGCATAAGAGCTATCCCCGCCCATATAATATGATAACGTTTTAATTTCAATAATTCGGTTTTTACAATAGTCCTCAATTTTATTCCCCCCTTTTCTTGTACAAACAGTCAATTAATAGTATTGAAATTCCTGCCATAATCCCAAGAATTAATATTACTTGAAAAGTTGAAGGAATTAATCCATTCATTTGTTCAAGGTTCATATTAATTCCATGTCTTTTCATATCTCCAGCACTCCAAAATGTTGTAAGCGGCGTAGGAAGTAACCATAATATTGTCTTAGGTAATGCATCGAAAAGTGCTGTTGCACTCATATTTAAAACGCTATAAAAAATACATAATAAAACAGAGAAAACATAAGTACGACTAAAAAATACCACTATAACAATCAATGGTAATGTTCCTGCGGTAATAAATATTCCTGTTTCAACCGCCAGAAATATTTTGTATCCTAAACCGTATACATCTAACGTAAACATACCAACCAGAACTGTTGCTACCGTTGATGCTATGCAAAATACAACGCCTATAATAAATAGCACTATAATTTTTGCTGTAACTACTTGCGTACTGGATAATGGGATTGTTTTAATATTTTTAAATGTATCATTATCACGTTCAATAAAAAACAACATAGCAGCTACTACTCCGATAATACAGGGTAATAAAAATTGGATTCCATACCCCAATACCATATTGAATAGTCCGTCAAATGCGTCCGCTTTATCAATATATTGCTCCATCATAGCTGGTGTTGTCATTAAATAAGCCAATGGAAGCGGAAACATAAATGCAGCTAAAGTTACTAAAAGAATAAACTTTTTTCTTTTCAATTTTTGAAATTCAACCTTAACTAATTTAAGCAATTCCTTCACCTCCGGTCACCCTTTTAAAATAATCTTCCAATGTTTCTTCGCATAAATGAACTTCTGTAATTTCCAATCCTTGCTTTACAAAAACATAAGTAATTTCTGATCTAGGGATTGTTGTATTATATAATTGAAGTCTATTTTTATCACATATTTGAAAATCATCACATTCAAATTCTTTTCTTAAAATTTCCGCTGCGCGCTGGCTATCCGATACCATAAAATTGACATAGCGACTATTTTTTTTCGCCAATTCTTTCATACTTTCTTCTTCAAGTAAAATTCCCTTATCAATAATCCCTATATCATCTGCCAGTAATTCTATCTCTGATAATATGTGACTAGAAATCAAAATAGTTTTTCCCTGAACATCACATAACTCTCTAATAAACGAACGTACCTCTGCAATACCTATAGGATCCAAACCATTAATAGGCTCATCTAATATCAGCAAATTGGGATTGTGCATAACTGCCAATGCAATGGCCAGTCGTTGTTTCATCCCAAGTGAATATTCCGCAAATAACTTTTTATCACGATAGGGCAAACCGACAACTTCCAAAGCATCTCTTACACACTTACTTTTATTTAATCCTCTAAGCTCCGCAAAAATACGAAGATTTTCAGTCCCAGTCAAATTAGGATAAAATCCTGGTGATTCTATTAAACTACCTATATGCGGTAAAATATCTTTACTATTGGTTTCCATACTTTTCCCAAATATTTTTATGTTTCCCGATGTCGGTTTTGTTAATCCTAACAGCATTTTCATTGTAGTCGTTTTTCCTGCTCCATTACGTCCCAACAGTCCATAAATTCTTCCTTTTTTCACATGCAAGTTCATTGCAGAAACACTCTTTTGCTCTCCATACTGTTTTGTTAAATTATTGGTTTGAATAATATATTCACTCATTTTTTTATACCTCCTTTTTTTATACTGTAATTATATACCAACTACATTGAGATTTCCTTGAAGTAACCTTGAGGTAACCTTGAGATTTTCCTCTTTCTCTATACTTCTTTTTCCACAAGATGTATAATAATTTAAACTATAAAATTTTAGGAGATAAAAATATATGTATGATAAATTTATACTTATCGTTGATGATGAACAAGAACTACTCACCCTTATTAAAACAATCTTTGAAAGAGCAGGCTATACAAAAATAATGACCGCAACATCTGGAGAAATGGCTTTACAAATAATAAGAGAAACTCTACCTGACATGGTTATTCTTGATGTTATGTTACCTGGTATGGACGGATTTGAGGTATTGCAAGAAATCAGAGCCCTCAGTAAACTTCCGGTTCTTATGCTGACCGCCAAAGATGCAGCCGAAGATCGTTTTTCTGGTTTTGAATTGGGAGCAGATGATTATTTAATCAAACCATTTTTGCCTAAAGAACTATTGTTACGTGTTCAAGCTATTTTAAAAAGAAGTTATCCTACAGAGAAACGAATTATAGAATTAGAAAATTCTTTTATAGATATTGATAAGGCAGAAATACATCGTGAAAATAAAATTATTCCTTTGACTGCTAAAGAATACAATATATTATTAAAACTTGTAGATAATGCCAATCACATTGTAACAATAGGAACTCTTTGCCAAACTGCTTGTGGTGAAATGTGGCAAGGGTATGAAACTACCCTCATGACACACATTCGGCATCTTCGAGAAAAAATCGAAAAAAATCCTTCTTCTCCTGTTTCACTGCTAACAGTTAAGGGGCTAGGGTATAAATTGCTAGTGAAAGGAGTAAAATAATGAAGCTTGCCAAGCGTTTTTTTAAAAAATATCTTCTTTCCACCCTTATTATATTGATTTTATTTTTTGTACTAAATATTATTTTAATATGTGGGACTTTACTCATGGCATGGAATAATTCTACTGATCCAGATATACCCGTCCAAACCATTAGCAAAAATATCACGCTCAATGTAGATGGAACAATTTCTTCTACTGATTATATAGAAAATATTCTAAAAAATAAAAGTGCCTGGGCGATGATTTTAAACGAACAAGGAAATGTCATTTGGGAAAAATTTTTACCCGAAGAATTGCCAAGAACCTATTCAAATTTACAAATAGCCAAGTTTAGTCGGTGGTACTTACAAGAATATCCTGTTTTTATCCAAGAACATTCTGCCGGCTTATTGGTTATCGGGTGCGAACCTAATAGTATAACAAAATACAATTTTTCAATAGATATTAATTATATTCACAGCCTAATAGTCGGTATCTTTTTAATGATTTGTTTTAATATATTACTGATATTTATATTATTCTGGCGTAATACACATAAAATAGAAAAATCTATAGTGCCAATCATTGACGGTATTGACTCTATTGCTCAGGGAAAACCCATTACCCTTTCAGAAACAGGTGAACTTTCAAGTATAAATGCTGAACTAAATAAGGCTGGAAAACATCTTCTACAAAAAGAACAGGCGCGTGCCGAATGGATTAATGGTGTTTCGCATGATGTCCGGACACCTCTTTCTATTATTTTGGGATATGCTTCTGAAATCGAAAAAAATGAAGATGCTTCGCAACCTGTACAACTACAAGCAAGTATAATTCGTAAACAAAGCGAAAAACTCCGTAGCCTAATCGCAGATTTAAATTTAACTTCAAGACTAGAATACTCTATGCAGCCTTTAATAAAAACCAGTTTTTCTCCTGTGGAGATTGCCCGCCAAGTAATCATTGGCTTTATGAATGGACCAATAGACAACAAATATTCTTTTGATTTTCATTCATCATCTGATATGATTCCAGTATTGATCAAAGGAGATACGGAACTTTTTTCAAGAATGCTAAGCAATCTAATTCAAAATTGTATTAATCATAATCCTCATGGTTGTGAAATAACAGTTGAAATTTTAAAAGAAAATGATACCTGTATTATTTCCGTCATTGATAATGGTGGCGGTATGACTTCTACACAAATAGAAAAAATGAATAGTGGTATTTTTCCTAATAATATGTACAATTCAAATGGGGAGTCTGTTCATGGATTTGGTCTAAAATTGGTTTACCAAATATTAACCGCCCATAACGGAAATATCAAATATGAAAATATACTTCCTCATGGCTTAAAGGTCATATTAGAGATACCTATTGAACATATTGATCCGTATGAAGAAAAGATCTCTTAAAAGAACAGGTGAAAGCCATTATCTGACTTTCACCTGTTCTTAATTATTTACACTATCATAATATGCTCCCTTTAACTGAAGTAGTTCCACATGTGTTCCGGATTCAATTATTTTTCCTTTTTCAACTACGTATATTGTATCAGCATCTTGTATGGCATTCAGTCTATGTGTAACTACAATCTGGGTAATATGTAGTTGTTTCAAATTATTACATATTCTTCGTTCTGTAAGAGGATCTAAGTTGCTT
The DNA here is from genome assembly GCF_054657695.1 of Blautia stercoris. Lineage (NCBI taxonomy): Bacteria > Bacillati > Bacillota > Clostridia > Lachnospirales > Lachnospiraceae > Blautia > Blautia stercoris. The sequence goes on along the minus strand of NZ_BAAHYF010000001.1, from coordinate 48,028 downwards.
GTGGCTTCATCAAAAATAATAACTTCCGGTTTCAGTGCCAATGCTCTTGCTATAGCAATACGCTGTTTTTGTCCTCCTGAAATGTTCTGTCCATTTTCTCCCACAAATGTATTAAGTCCCAATGGGAATTTTTCTATATCATCTTTCAGTTCTACTAAATCTAAATAATGATATATTTCCTCATCTGTCAACGTATTTGTAATATCCACGTTTTCTCTAATTGTTCCATTCATTGCCATTGGAACCTGAGTAACTATGGCAAATATCCGATCTATATCCTCTTTGCATATTTGTTTTATATCTTCCCCGTTTACTAAAATTTGTCCTTGATAATGAGAAAAGACGTTCAATAATAATTTTGTAATTGTAGTCTTTCCACTTCCTGAACTTCCTACAAATGCTATCTTCTCCCCCTTTTTTAGCATCATACTAACATTCTCTACATCTGGCTTCGTGCTTCCATAGTAAGAAAATGTTACTTGCTGCATTTCCATAGACTCAAATGAATTAATATGCTGAGTACCATTTTTACGGTTAGATTTATAATTCATTAACTCTTTTAAACGAATCATTGTTTCCTTTAAAACATTAATTTGAGGTACCACCAAAGATAGAGTTTGAAATGGACCTGTAAAATATCCGGCAAGTGTGACAAAGGCTATTAACGTTCCTAATTCCAACCTATTATCACAAACCAAGTATCCTCCTATAACGTAAAGTATCAATGAAGAAGCTATTGAAAAAGCCCCCACCACCGACTCCATAATATCACTTATTTGTACACGCTCACGTAATCTCTTAATTAAATGCTTATAATCCTGTTTCAGACTATCACTCAGCATATTCTCTATTCTCATGCACCTTATTTGCTGGATATTAGTCAAAGTTTCTACCATTCGTGCCTGTAATGCACTCTGATCTGCAATATAATTTTTAACCTTTATTCTAGCTTTTTGATTTAAAATCATTACTATTGTTATCTGTATAACAGTCATTACTATTATAACTGCAAACAATGGTATTGACTGTGTTATCATCATTATTCCGCAAAAAACAGCAGTAACCACATCTATCACTGTTGAAATTAGAGCTGTTGATATAAATTCGTATATATCACTGACACTATTAAAGCGATTTTCAATATCTCCTGATGAATGGCTTTCAAAATAACTTAAATCAATATCAAATATTTTATTCAGCATTAAAAATATAGTATCTTTGTATATATTATTCTGTAAAATAAGTATTACCCTTTTTTTAGCTAAATTTGCAAGTAAATAACTTAATGCCACTGATAATATCAGTAACGCATATTTTACAAAATTGAAGCCTAATGTATCATACGTTATTTCATTGACTATTTTTTTTATAATGAGCGGTGGAATCAATATAATTCCCTGTGTAACCAACGTTAGAATACTTGCCAGAAATAATTTGCTTTTATTTATAGGTATAAGAAAAGACTCACGTTTCTCACGTTTATAATTCTTTTCTGTTGGTCGAACACATACAAGTACATCTAAAAAATTCTTTTTAATATATGAATAATCAACCTTTTCTTTTCCTTTTAAAGGATCTAAAAGTATATATTTCCCATATTTTTTCTCCGCAACTACAACATAATGATTTTCTTTTGAACACATGATAATCGGTAAACATTTTATCAAATTTTCTTCGGTTTCGTAGTTTCCATACGCCTTGAATGAAAAATTATGTTCTTCCGTAATTTCTTTCATTTTTGCTAAAGACATACCATTTCTTCCAATACTTGTTGTAGCTTTTAATTCACTAATATCTATCTTATATTTATAATATTGGAAGATCATTGTCAATGCTGCTATACCACAGTCTGTTGTCCCCATCTGGCGAATCAATGGCACACTTTTTTTGTGCATAAATACACCTCCCTAGTATAATAAATTAGTATTGGAAATAATAAATTCTATTATTTCCAATACTATCATTTTAGACTTCCAGAGCAATTACACAAGGTAAATCCTTTTTTATATCTCGCAGCAAAGAATATCCCATGCCACATAGTCCTGTCATAAATCCTTGCAATTTATATCCATATAGATACGCATTATCGCAATCAAATACACCATTACATACATTCTCAGCAATAATATCACGAATATCTACATAATATTTTTCTATCTTTTTATCTGAATGGTCTTTTAAATATTCAAATAAAATTTCTGTATTACCTAAATTACCATGACATAGACAATTGTTTCCTAAAATTCCCTCTTTTAATATTGTATTCACTGCTACTTTTATATCATTTTCTATCAAATCCGAATACCGCCCATTCAATATGACATTTACTTTAGATCGGCTAAGCAATATGCCTGCAGCGCCATGACACCAAGCAACGGTAAAACTTCCTCCATCAGATGCTTTTTCTCCTGCATATACCCTTTCGTCTTTCCAATTTCCTTTTTCTTTCACAAATAAAGAATTTTCAAATTTAATGCCATCGAGCAGTGATAATAAATACTCCTCTTTCTGAGTTACCTGCCATAGTTTTGCCAGTGCTAAAACTATTCCAGATGCTCCATGTGAAAATCCCGCTAACGGCGAAGTTCTTCCATCTCCATTCCATCCGCCTTTAATAGAGCCTTCCTTTTCCTGAGCATTTACTATTATATCTCCTGCTATTTCTGCCGAAGCGATATACTCTTTATTTCCAGTTAGCTGATACATATTGATCAATGTAATAACTGCGCCTGCATTACCATAGACAAGATCAAAACTGTTATCTCTGGTAATCGCTTTCTTTAATATTTTATAGTGCTTTTTTGCATAATCCAAATATTTTTCTTTATTTGTAATTTTATACAGTACCTCATAAGTGTACATTATAGACGCTTCTCCACCAAAGGCGCCACTGCTTTCATTTTCTATTCCCTCATTTCGTTCACACATCTCATCTGTGTATGTAAATAATTCCTTTTCAATCGCATTGCATATAATAAGGTACTCCTTTTGGGGATCAACAGCATACAATGCGTTAAAGAAAATTGCTAGCCCAGACATTCCTTCATATAAATAGGTACCAAGTGGTCTTATATCCCATGAGCAGTCATCTTCATTTCCTATTAGAGTAACACCAATCCAATTAACTTCTGTTCTATCTTTATTAAAAACAGCAGTTTTTATAAGAGAATCAGCCAATTTCTGAACAGCTTTTAACAGATGAGCCTTATTTTTTTCTCTGTGCGGAATCATTTTCATTTGTTGAAGCTCTATCTTTTTATCCTCAACCTGAAATTCGTTTATCTCTGTCAGAATAATATTCATGAACATTAATTGCCTTTTTAAATCATCTTCATCTAACAATACTATCTTTTTCTTTAAGTGTTCCAAACTGGTATATTCAAAATAGTCTTCGATTTTCTCACCTTCTGATCCGAAAAGAGATTTATCTGATGTATTGAGATAAAAATATGGAATGTCCATGTTTAACATGTCTTTTATCTCACATTTCACAACACCTTTATCTCCTTGTGTAGCTTCATACTGTTTAAATAAACTACACAAAAACATTTGTCTATCTCTTCCATCTTGCATAAAATCCGGATGAAAAGATGTGTGTAATAACATAGAATATCTTTGGGTATCCTGAACTAAATGGCGAATATTTAAATTACCAAACATGTCGGCATATTCAAGAAACTTTTCTTTGTTCTCCAAAACATATTTATACGCATCTTCAAATCCTGCATTTATTTCTTTTAGATAATGAAATGCTGATACATTTTCTCCATCTAATTTAACAAGATTTTGATTTACTCCAGTTGTAGGATGTTCATATACAAATCTCATATTTGAAGTACATAAATCCGCTATTTTAGGAATAACTATAGGATATTCCTTTCCCTCACTACCTTTAATTGCACTCATATCTACGCCTTGGCCCAAATTTGAAAACCTATAGTGTGGCAATAAACCTGAGTATAATACTGACTCATGAAGGATATAATTTATTTCCTCCTTTGCAGAATTTGTTCTCCCTCTTCTACGGTTGTCTAGTATAGTTTCTGCATCTATAATAATTGGATATTCTCCTGCGGCAATCACATTTTCTTCATGTAAATCATTTGTATTAAGAATATAACTACCGAAAATCAATATTCCAAATCTATAAAAATACCGTCTGATTTCATCCTCTGTTTTACAACTTTTATAATATACAAATTCCTCCCAACCATACTCCTGACAATCTAATATTTTTGGTTCATACATCTCATATTTACAACCAGCATTTATCTTTCCCAGAAAATCGAAATACACTTTTTCAATTTTTAATGAACGTGGTTTATACACAATTTTAGTGCCATTATCCAACTTAAGAATACTTACCCTATTCCCTTTTTTATGAGAATCCGAGATATTAGAACTTATTTCAACTACATTTTTAAATTCTAAACCTCCACAAAATTTATTCGCAATTTCATTTTTATCTTTATTAAGTCTTTCTAATAAAAGTACATAATAAGAAGATAAGTTTTCTACGGTTTCTGTAACTGAACGTAGTAAACATGGATATATATTGAAAAGCTCCTGTTTATACGATTTCTTACTTAAAAAATTATTATTATAATAATCGTATTCTTCCTCTGAATTTCTTCCATTCAGTTTTCCCGTCTTCTTACAAAGATACATTTCAAACATTAATATTCCAAGACTGATCTTCCCTAATCTCTCTAATAAGGTATTTGCGTATGTATCTATAATAGAATCCGTCAAAAAAAGACTTGTTCCATTTTTTAATATGTCTATTCCGTAATTGATTAAAGGTATAAAAAAATTATCAAATGCCAATTTTTCTCCTTTGAATCCGGAATAGTTATAATTGATTGGTTTTTCAAATAATTCTATTTTTACCTTTTCCATTTCTGACATCACGTGATTGTTTTCACATACATAATTTTCAGAATTTAAAACTTTTACTAAATCAATACCATAACATTTCTCAGCAACTCTTAATGTATCTTCTCCTAAAATCTTTTTCCAATATTCAAATATATCTTTTTTATTTTCTGCTTCTGATGTTGTATAACTTCTTTCTGTAAAATATGATGCTCTCTCAGTATTCATGTTCTTAAACACCCCATTCTGCTTTCCATTTCAACTCACAATTCGTATCTGTACTGCACAAACTTCAATTAACGCTTACCCTCTTTATCAACACCTGTGTTTATTTCTTAGGGCAGCAAGGTTTCAGCAAAGTACCAAAATAGCATTCTGCTGTACTTGTACATAAAACTCCGCCGGAATTTCTGGTTTCACCAGCTCCTGCTACAAATTTGTTTAAATCTGCTTCCTGCAGCTCCATCATAACGTTACCAGCTGGATTGCTAAAGTTTTCTTCTCTTGTAATAGGATTTCTCATTTCACTCATAATTATTTCTCCTTTCATAAATCAATTTTGTACAGTACAGATACTAATTCTAAATTGAAATGGTTGAATTATTTTCTTCTGTTCCTTACATTTTAGATAATACACCTTTTATTTCTTGAAATTTTATTCATGTAATAAAATCGACTGTCTATGTAATTTTTGTTAGAATATTAATAGTTTTATTTTTTCACATCTTCCATATAAAAATATTACTGTCTACCAACGTAACCGTTCAAAACAAAAATCTTTTCTACAATGTCAAAAGCGGATATGCGCTAAATCGCATATCCGCTCCAAATTCTTTCAAACCGCAAATAATATTTCCCTATATATTCTCTGCAACTCTCATAATATTCAATTATCCCACCATATTTTTCGATATTTGCTAGGTGTCCTCCCATACTTCTGCTGAAACGCCTGGTTAAACGTCCTTTGGCTTTCAAATCCGAATTCAAGATAAATATCCATAATCCTTTTATCTGTATTTTCCAGCAGATTGGAATAATAATGATGTAATATTCATCACCAAAAATGATTATCAAATTTCAACAAAAAGATGTAAATAATATCAAATACACCGTCTACCTTTTACCTCAATTTTTTTAATCAATCTTATTTCCGCTTACCAACATTTTCTTTTTTTAAAATTTTAGAAGTTTTTACAAGTGCTTCTATTAAAGTTAAACCTGTCAGAATTACAGCAACCCCCATCATAAATAATGTCCATGCTTTGCCCTTATCAAAGGTTACCAAAATAGCTATCACAGCTACAGGCATGTTTATATATCCTAAACTTGTTGCCCATTGAATAAAAAAGTTCGGCCAAAACTTTTTCTCTTCTTCCACTTCATTCACTGTTTTCACTTTTTTGGCGAAATAAAGCATACAGACTATAGATACAGCTATCAGTATTATTTTCCATACACAATTAACTTTCGTTTCCTCTGGTGGAAAAAAGGTATCTATCATGATAACTGCTATTCCAATGATAAATGCTATTTCACTATACAATCCTGAATAAGCGGAATCTTTCATGTCATTTACTTTTTTCTCTAAAGCAGTAATTACAGATTGGTGATACTGTTTTGCACTTTTCTTATTTCCGTTCATGTAATAAATCCTCCCATAATAATCTTTGTTTTTCTCTTGTTAACTCGCTTTTTCTCACATTTTCATTTTTTCATAGAGATTACTTCTAAGTCTATGTCATTCCCCTTGGCCATAAATCATGGATATACGGATGTTTAGGGTACACAAAACAAGACGTCGTCTTATTCTGCTATGATCGGCCTCTCTTCCCCAACTCCTTACGGCAGACTAACCTCCCATATCATACGGGATCTCCTATAACTTCAGGGTCCTTAATTCCTTCGTTCTGCTTATCCATAAAGGGGTGTCATGATGCTCCATTGCTGAGTCTCTGCTCTGATGGTAAAAAATCTGACTTGGCTCTTTATGTCTATGAAATTCTTCTGTTTCTTTCAGCACCTTGCGGCGGACGTCTCCTGAATCTCACAGTTGATCTTCTTATGCTGCCTGTGGCTGCCTGTGAATGTCAGAAAGCATCTTCTGCGCATCATAGGTCACTCCATTTGCAAGGATGGCATAAAAGACTCGTATCAGCTTACAGCTGATTGCAATCACGGATTGTTTCTTCTTGAGCGGATTGTTCGCTCTTGTCGTGTAATACTCATGCAATGACTTAAACTCTGGATTCGTAGCTATCAGCGGAATCGCTGCATTGAACAGTACTGCCCGCAGCTTACTCCGCCCTCTTTTACTTATGGTCGTCTGTCCTTTGTGCTTTCCAGAGCTGTTCTCCCGTAATGAGAGTCCTACCAGCTTTTGTATTTGTCTGGGTGATTCGAAACGCCTCACATCACCCACTTCTGCCAGAAATCCGGCTACCGTGATCACTCCTATACCTTTGATGGCAAGCATCTGCTCGCTTTCGGGTATCTTTCTGCACAACTTTTCTATCTCCTCTATAACGGCGTCAAGCTGTGCCTTTTTGTATTCGTAATCCTCGAGCAATAGCTTCATTTCATACTGGGCAGCCGAAGAGCCTTTCTTTAAGCCAATGCTGCGTTTTGCTGTCTCACACAGGGTCGTTGCCCTTTTCATTCCTACAGCCCTAAGCTTTGCATCTCGCCAGATTTGATTGATTTTCTCGGCTCCCAGTTCCACGATTGCTTCCGGAGTACAAACTTTCTTTAGAAGCAGCATACTGCTCTGTGCTTCATAGTCCCCAAACACATCTGTGTACTCGGGGAAATATATGGCGAACCATCTGGCAAATCTGTTTTTGATCTGGGTCATCTCCCTGATGAGTCTCTTACGATTGGTCACCATAATTCTTAAATCAGCATACACACCATCCGGTGTATACGGTGCAGAATACCGGCCCTCGGTAACCAGCTTTGCGATCACCTTCGGATCCTTCCTGTCATTCTTGCTTTGGCTGTTGTCATCCAGTTCCTTGGTCTGCTTTACCGCATAAGGGTTAACCATAACCAGGAGGATGCCCTCATCCTCAAGATAAGCGCCAAGATCAAACCAGTAATGACCTGTCGGCTCGATACCTACGATAACATCTGACTTTCTGTACTTGTCCTGTAAACGCTGCATCCATGCTTTAAAGGCTTCAAAACCTTCTCTGCTGTTGCTGAATGTAAAGACTTTCCCAAGTTCAATGCCTCTCCAGTCAAATGCTCTGGCATACTGTGTCGTACTTCCGATATCAATTCCAACTACCAAAGTTGATTCTTTTACTTGATTGATTTTTTCATTCTGCTTATAATTCATTTGTGGGTGTCTCCTTTGAACGATGATTTGTCAACCGGCCAGTTAACAATCATTATTCTATAGGTGGCACTCATTTTTTGCAAACCGGTTATTTGTTACTTAACAGGAATGCTCCATTAATAATAACATACTATTTCATCTCAATTATATCTCCCAAAAACTATAACTTTTTCAACCGATACCCCACATTGACCAACGTTTCGATAATATCATGTCCCATCTTTTTTCTTATCTTCCATATCACATATTCTACTGTTCTGTATGGTATCTGATCATCATGATAATGAATACCCCATACAGAATGATAAATAGTTGTCTTTGGCATTACCCAGTTTGGCTTTAAAGCCAGTAGATATAAAACTTCAAATTCCCTGGGTGTCAGGTCTATCTCCTTTCCTTCGTAGATAACCTGATAGGACATTGGATTTAACTGTAATTTCCCGTTGCCCAACACTACATTCTCTTTATATTCTGGAAAAACATACTTCATGTGTATGTCTCCTCTTGATTTGTAAATTCAACTTTTCTCATTCCAGAAAGAAATACTGGACGAAAACTCCTCGCCCAGCACTTCTTCAATTATCAGTTATTTTAATGCACTCTCTATATCCTCCGCTGCTTTTTCTATAATTTGAAGATACTCTTGGAGCTTTTCAGACTGGATATTTTTTTCTGCAAGTGAATTGATTAGAAAGCAACTTGTTTTTATGCAGCTTAGCGGATTTCGGATATTGCTCTGCAGTTCCGCCCGCATAGTACGATAATCATTTTCTATATCCAGTGTCATTGTTACTGCCCTCTCACAAATATCCAGCAGTTGATTGATACACTCTGCCAACTCTTGCACCGGATCATTCAAATACCTGCACCTAACTCTTTGTTCCAAACATTGTTCAGAAAGAATATCGTTCAAATCATTTAACAGCAGTCTACATTCTCTATCACGTTCCATTTCTACAGCTCCATTCATGCACGAAAATCAATAATAGAAAATTCCTTTTTCTCCGGTCGGTATTTGTATATAAAATCATAAGCGCCATAATTTTCGTCTAAATCTTCACTTATGTAAAGAGCAGATATTCCCAAACTTTTTGCTGCATGATAAGTAAGTATTGCAAGTTCTGCCTTGCTCTGCTCTTGCATTCTTTTGAATAAATCGAATATCACAACAACCTTCCTGCCTCCGGAAAAGGCACGCGCACAGATACATCTCATTTCTTCTCTATGATTAAGATCCGAAGGATATTTTTGTAATAAGTACCCTATGTCAAAAGCCTTAACCAATTCCTCTATATTGGTTTTATCTCCGTCTAACAGACTTGGCATAGAAATATTTTCTTCAATCGTCATAAATTCAATCAGCGGAAACTCTTCTGCCGCTATCCCAAACAAGCGCCTGTTTAAAAGAGAACGACTATTTTCGTCCAAATCAAGCCAGTCTTTATTACATACAAATATCTCATCTGTTTTCGGTTTTCTATATCCGCAAAAGATTTCAAAAAGTATCCGTCCAAAATTTTCCCCACACATAAAAAAGCAAACTTCTTTGGAATTTACCTCAATGTTTAAATTTTGTATATAGGCTTCCTCGTCTGTCATATTTTCAACTAGAAGTGGATACATAGTTTCTCTCCCTCACATTAAAAGGCACTAGATAACAGAAAATTTTATTCTTACCTAGTGCCTTTTTCTAAACTGCCTTTGCCTGCATTTGCAAGTTTTACCACCAACCAGTTACTACTGCTGTACAGTTATTGTATCCACTCTCCATACAATCTTGTAAACAATCATCAGGATCACAGTACTGTACTTCGATTTCAAACATTTCTTCCTGTACTACTTTTTCTAATTCCTTCATAATAACCTCCTTTTCTACAAAGCGATGGGCAGATACCTGCCCACCGCCCTGTCCAAAACTACATAGGAACAATCGCAATTACAATAATACTTAAAATTGCGCCTCCCGCACTTACCGCAGGGACAAAGTCTGTCAACATAGCCTCGTCTAATGATGTTCCGTTTAACATTGATAATGGTTCAAACATGTCACATCCTCCTTTCTACAAGCGTTTTATAGGAACTTCCTATGGATTAAAAGATAACATTTTCTTTTGAAATTGATGTGCTATTGAAGTGAAAACCATGTGAAACTCTGGTTCTGTCAGAAATAATTTGATATGAGTTTTCATCTTTTAGAGAATATTAGTGCTTGATACAAAAACAGGTGATCCCAAGATTTTGAAATCACCTGCACCTTATGTATCCTTATTCTTTTTTATAAAATTCGTAGCATCTGAATATAATTCACATTTTCTTTTTCTGATAAACGTTCTCCGAATTTCCGGAATCTGTTTTTCTCGTTCTGATAGAAATTCAATAGCTCCGGCTTTTCCTCACACTCTAAGTACACAACGCCACCGCCAATTTCACGCTGTACATGTTTAAGAATGGTCAATACCGCTTCCATCATCTTTCCGCCATCTGGAACAGGTGCGTCTTTATGCTGATAATTTTTTCCAAACTGACCGATCAGAAAAGCAGAAAGAGCATATTCATCTGTCTTCTCATTTTTTTGTGCATACCGCTGTATCTTTTTTTGCAACGTAGAAGAAAGATTTTTTCCCCAGATTTGCACTGCTTTATGTGTGATTGCAAAAATTGCCAAAACCCTGCTATACTCATCTAACAAAAGATAAGTAATGGACATCTTCCGTTTTGCGAACTCTACCGCATTATTCCGGACAAAATTTTCTATTTCTTTATTCTTCGGACACGAAAAACCGGAGAGGACATCAACCACTGACTCCTCTCCTATAAGTTCTATATAATCTAAAATATTTACAACTGCATAATACATCTCTCTTAGTTCCTTTTCCTACCCAGGAATCTGCGTAATTCTTCTACACTATCTAATATTGGAATAGACGGTGCAGAAGGTTTCCATACTGGATCTTGACTGGACTTTTCAAGTGCATCTACAAATGCTTCTGCTTTTTTCGGATCTTCAATTACAACATTGGTAAGAATACTTGATGTAGCCATATAAAAGCACCTCCTCTTCTCTTATCATTCTCTTTGTTCTAAAAAGCGGTTTTATGCTGGCTGTCAGCCGCGACACCCTTCCGAATGTCTGAAATGTCGCCGGTATCATTCAGTCCCCGGTGCGGACTCACCGTATCTCCCTAGTGTGGGCGTAATACTCTTTCGAGTATAAAATAGTCCCAATATTTACCCTGCCTAGACGCAGTACAGCTTTTACGTGCCGCTACACGAAACCTTTTGGCTTAACTATATTATATGTGATATCCTAAGAAATATCAATGGTTTCCCCAAAATTTGTATCCTGTTATAGAAGGTTCATGGTCGTTTCCATAAACTTTTTCTATAATCTGTATCCAATACTATTTTATGAAAATCCAACATTGCGTGCTCTTGCATCAGTTTCTCACCCAATTTCACAAGAGGATTGGTTTCCCATTCCGGATCAATTCCTGTTTGATGAAAGTATCTTGCATAAGCAAATCCCTCCGCTACCGCATCTGAATTTTCAAATACTCCCACCATTGCATCTGTAAACTGTACAATGATTGAGTTTCCAAAAATACCCTGCAATTCTTCCGCATTCGCATCATCATATTTCTCTACATCAAAAAATAAAGAGAAATCATACGTATTCTTTTCCGTCTTCTGTTTCATAAGAAATGGTTCCAAAAATATCTCCCTTGCCAGACGGAAGTTCGATTGACTCTGAAAGCTCTAATTCATATTCAATACCATTGAATACTGTCGTTGCTTCAAACATTTGTGATATACAGGTACCTTCTTTTTCATAAATATCTTTTTGTAAAAAGGAAATAGGATTATACTCCATATTTTCCCATATCTGTTTTCCTTCCACTGTCCGTTTACACAAAGAATTTAAAAGCAGCATCATTGTTTCCTGATCTATTTCTTCATATACGTTCATAGGCAGCCTCCTTTTCTTTGGATTATCCACAAAAGTTCTGTAAGGGTTTATATTAATTTCTGGTTACAACATGATATTTAGTCAAATGACGTATGTGCGCGCCTTCTTAGTAGTTGCCAATATTATATGGCGTATCTTCCAAAAATTCAATCAGAATATAAAAACTTTTACTCACACTATCCTGCCTTTACATCTTTTTTAGTCTATACCCTACATTAATCAATGTTTCTATAATATCATGCCCCATCTTTTTTCGTATCTTCCATACTACGTGTTCCACTGTTTTGTACGGAATCTGATCATCATAATAATTACTCCCCCAGACCGAACAATAGATATTCTTCTTTGGAATAACCCAATTTGGTCTTTGTGCTAAAAGATACAGAACTTCAAATTCCCTGGGAGCTAAGCTGATTTCTTTTTCTTCATAAATAACAGTATATGACATGGGATCAAGTTGAAATTTACCATTTCCTAATACAATTTCAGATTTATGTTCTGGAAAAATATTTTGCATCTATAAATTCTCCTATTTATGTCTTCATATTACTAAGTTGATATATTCATTTAAAACGGTTATAATTCAACTTCACTTAAAATACCATAAAGAACAGCACTTACTTCAAAGGAGTCACCTAGATCCAAAAATTCTATTGTACCATTATATTTTTCCACTACCCTTGTAACACTATGTATGCCAATTCCACTTTGCTTATAATGACGTTTGCTGCTCAATGCAATGTTTGCCTTTTTTATTTCTTTACTATTGCAGATTTTTAAAATCAAAGTATGTTCTTTATAAATGATATTCACAGCAATCCATCTTTTTGAAGCTTCTATTTTTTCACATGCCTCTATTGCATTATCCAGGAGGTTTCCTAATAATATCCCGGCAGCGCTATAGTCCAGATTCATTTGCTTGGGTACTAATACCGAGGCTTCTGTTGCGATATGCCTTTTCTGGGCATTACGAAGTTTATTATTCAAAATAGTGTTGACAATTATATTTGCAGTGTATATGGTTTTTTCTCCTTCGTCTAATTCACCAATGATCTTTTGAAATTCTTTTTTAAAATCTACATTTGCTTTCTCTATTGCATAAAGGGCAATCAGACGATTTTTTAAATCATGTTTTATTTCTTGTACCTTTTTATTTCCTGCTTCGATTTCACGATAATACTGTTCCTTCATCTTCACTTCTTGCAGAAGGAGTTCATTTTTATAATTATCAGCTATTACAATACTTAACTTGTGAAAAATAGCAAATGTCAGTATGTTTGTTAATAATACTAATAAAATAATTGCCAAGCATAGTACATTTCCGGTTAAATTATCATAGGTTCCAGTTAAATATATTGCCATACAACTAATAAATACGCTGGAAAGAGGTATTAAAAAAAGTAATAGGCTCATCTGTTTTGATAAATTTGGTAACTGAATTGCCCAACTATGGCATATAGCCCGAACCAGAAGATATCGAATAAATTCACAAATCAGCACGGAAATATAAAAAGATATTTCCATGCTGATTTGTGTTTCAAGTCGGAGTGTCAATAAAAATCCTATAGGCTCTGACACAAATCCCAAACCAATGTATAAAATCGGTAGAATTATATAATATAAACGAGAATACGAAAAAGATAAACTGTACAGGTATATCATACAGATACTACATAATAAATTGATAGTTGGATTTTTATACATGTTTACTATACTTGTAGTAATTGTACAAAAAAGAAATAGAAAAATCAGTTTATAGCGATCAACTTTTCGTTCTTGACTGAAACATTGCAAATATTTTTCTAATATCCCAAAATCTAAGCAATTCGTTAAGCATATAAAAAAGAAAGATTTCATAACTGCTCCTTTAGGAATTGTAAATGACGTAGTTTAATTTCCTGTCGATAGGCCCGTCCAACATGGAGAGTATTTCCATTTTTTAACAGAAGTTCATCACGTACCACCTGTACTATTTCGGAAAGATTCACAATACATGCCACTCGAATAGATGCAAACATACGCTTATCTAATTGTGACCATATCTCATCTAAATTTTTGTTACATTGATATATATCCCCTGTATTGGTGTGTATAAGGGCTTTTCTTCCAAGTTTTTCTATATATACAATGGATTGGCAAGGGATACTGTAGCTATTTTTACGATAGCTAAAGACAAAATTTACTTTAGCCATACATAAGAAATCACATGCTTTATGAAGCACTTTGCTGAAATTCTCAAAAGAAACCGGTTTTAAAATGAAATCAAAAGTCACAACTTCAAAAACATCATAAACATATTTAGAAAAACTTGTAAGAAAAACGATAAGGGAATGGGGAGAGTCTTGCCGTAATTTTTTAGCAAGTTCCAATCCTGACATCTCTCCCATTTCAATATCCAGGATATAAACATCAAAATCCAACTCCTGTTTTTTCTTATAAGAGTATAATTCCTCTGCGCTAAAAAATACTTCATAGTCAAATGAAATGTCTGATATCTTATCCAAATATTCTTCTAATTCTTCAATGATGGCAGGCTCATTGTCGCAAATAGCTAAATTTAGCATATAATATATCTTCTCTCATAACAAGTTTACACTTCTAAAATGCCTAAAAATTTTTTTGTATCTAATTGCTCCCATGGAAGATTTAATTCAGTTCTCCCAAAATGTCCATAAGATGCTACCTGTTCATAAATTGGCCGGCGGAGTTTAAATATATCAATTATTCCTGATGGTGTAAGATCAAAATTATTATAAATAAATTCTGCAAGCAGTTCATCATCTTTTTTACCTGTTCCAAATGTATTAACATTAACAGAAACTGGATTTGCGATTCCTATGGCGTAGGATAATTGTACCTCACATTTTTCTGCTAATCCCACTGCAACAATATTTTTAGCAAGATATCGTGCCATATATGCTGCTGATCTGTCCACTTTTGTACAGTCTTTTCCTGAAAAGGCACCACCACCATGATGTGCACATCCACCATACGTATCTACAATAATTTTTCTTCCTGTAACTCCACTGTCTCCATGTGGACCACCAATCACAAAACGTCCTGTTGGATTAACATACACATTTGTATTATCATCCATCAATCCCTCTGGTATTATATCTTCAATCACATATTTAAGAATATCTTTATAAATTTTATCTTGGCTAATATTTTCATCATGTTGCACTGAACATACAATAGTGTCTATTCTTTTTGGTATATTCCCATCATATTCAATAGTCACTTGCGTTTTTCCATCTGGCCTCAAATACTTCAATCTTCCACTTTTTCTAACATTTGATAACTGTTTTGATAATTTATGTGCTAACACAATCGGAAGGGGCATATACTCTTTGGTTTCATTTGTCGCATATCCAAACATCATTCCCTGATCCCCAGCTCCAATTTCAGCTTTATCTTTTTTTACTTTAGCTTCCAATGCTTCATTTACTCCCAAAGCAATATCTTCTGACTGTTTATCTAAACATACAATAATTCCACAGGTATCTGCATCAAAGCCATATTTTGAATCATTATACCCAATTTTGCGAACCGTATTTCTTACAATACTAGGAACATCAATGTTAGCATTTGTTGTAATTTCACCCATGACAAGCACTAAGCCCGTAGTTATACATGTTTCACACGCAACACGACCATAAGGGTCTTTTTCCATAATAGCATCCAAAATAGCGTCTGAAATTTGATCACATATTTTATCTGGATGTCCTTCGGTGACAGATTCTGAAGTAATTAATTTCTTTAACATATCTCTTCTCCTTTTTAATTTTGTATTTCAGCCATTATGTACCAAAATCTACATTGCTTTTTTCTTATAATACATAAAAAACTCCTTAATTTTTTATATCTGCTATAACTTGTAAATTAATTGTCACATTTTGTTCGATGCAGGCTATATATAGACCTATATTTTCAAATTAGCGGTTACACTATATCTATAATTAGGACTATATATAGGAGGTGTTCGATGACTTCTAATCAAGCTGTCTGTAATAGAATTGCCGATTTGTGTAAAGAACAAGGCATTACTTATTATACATTAGCATGTCGTGCTGCTATTCCACAGTCCACCTTAAAAAATATTTTTCATGGAACTAATCCTACACTTTCTACTATTAGTAAAATATGCAGTGGCTTTGGCATAACAGTAAGTGAATTTTTCCAAGCAGATTATTTTTTGATATGTGAAGATGATTAATTTTGAAGAAAGGTATGAACTATATGCTAAATTTAGCTATTTGCGACAATGAGCCTGCCATCATTGAAGAATTAGAAGAATATTTGGATAAGATATCAGACATTTCATTTGACTATGAAGTATTTTTTAGCGCAGAGGAATTATACTCTTATAAGAAAAAACAGGAGTTGGATTTTGATGTTTATATCCTGGATATTGAAATGGGAGAGATGTCAGGATTGGAACTTGCTAAAAAATTACGGCAAGACTCTCCCCATTCCCTTATCGTTTTTCTTACAAGTTTTTCTAAATATGTTTATGATGTTTTTGAAGTTGTGACTTTTGATTTCATTTTAAAACCGGTTTCTTTTGAGAATTTCAGCAAAGTGCTTCATAAAGCATGTGATTTCTTATGTATGGCTAAAGTAAATTTTGTCTTTAGCTATCGTAAAAATAGCTACAGTATCCCTTGCCAATCCATTGTATATATAGAAAAACTTGGAAGAAAAGCCCTTATACACACCAATACAGGGGATATATATCAATGTAACAAAAATTTAGATGAGATATGGTCACAATTAGATAAGCGTATGTTTGCATCTATTCGAGTGGCATGTATTGTGAATCTTTCCGAAATAGTACAGGTGGTACGTGATGAACTTCTGTTAAAAAATGGAAATACTCTCCATGTTGGACGGGCCTATCGACAGGAAATTAAACTACGTCATTTACAATTCCTAAAGGAGCAGTTATGAAATCTTTCTTTTTTATATGCTTAACGAATTGCTTAGATTTTGGGATATTAGAAAAATATTTGCAATGTTTCAGTCAAGAACGAAAAGTTGATCGCTATAAACTGATTTTTCTATTTCTTTTTTGTACAATTACTACAAGTATAGTAAACATGTATAAAAATCCAACTATCAATTTATTATGTAGTATCTGTATGATATACCTGTACAGTTTATCTTTTTCGTATTCTCGTTTATATTATATAATTCTACCGATTTTATACATTGGTTTGGGATTTGTGTCAGAGCCTATAGGATTTTTATTGACACTCCGACTTGAAACACAAATCAGCATGGAAATATCTTTTTATATTTCCGTGCTGATTTGTGAATTTATTCGATATCTTCTGGTTCGGGCTATATGCCATAGTTGGGCAATTCAGTTACCAAATTTATCAAAACAGATGAGCCTATTACTTTTTTTAATACCTCTTTCCAGCGTATTTATTAGTTGTATGGCAATATATTTAACTGGAACCTATGATAATTTAACCGGAAATGTACTATGCTTGGCAATTATTTTATTAGTATTATTAACAAACATACTGACATTTGCTATTTTTCACAAGTTAAGTATTGTAATAGCTGATAATTATAAAAATGAACTCCTTCTGCAAGAAGTGAAGATGAAGGAACAGTATTATCGTGAAATCGAAGCAGGAAATAAAAAGGTACAAGAAATAAAACATGATTTAAAAAATCGTCTGATTGCCCTTTATGCAATAGAGAAAGCAAATGTAGATTTTAAAAAAGAATTTCAAAAGATCATTGGTGAATTAGACGAAGGAGAAAAAACCATATACACTGCAAATATAATTGTCAACACTATTTTGAATAATAAACTTCGTAATGCCCAGAAAAGGCATATCGCAACAGAAGCCTCGGTATTAGTACCCAAGCAAATGAATCTGGACTATAGCGCTGCCGGGATATTATTAGGAAACCTCCTGGATAATGCAATAGAGGCATGTGAAAAAATAGAAGCTTCAAAAAGATGGATTGCTGTGAATATCATTTATAAAGAACATACTTTGATTTTAAAAATCTGCAATAGTAAAGAAATAAAAAAGGCAAACATTGCATTGAGCAGCAAACGTCATTATAAGCAAAGTGGAATTGGCATACATAGTGTTACAAGGGTAGTGGAAAAATATAATGGTACAATAGAATTTTTGGATCTAGGTGACTCCTTTGAAGTAAGTGCTGTTCTTTATGGTATTTTATCTACTGAGAACACTCGTTCATAGAATATTATTGTTCCCTTTCCCTCTAATTTAATTCATTCTTAATTTCTTCTTGATATATCCATATCCTGTTAGATTAGATAGTCTCTCTTATTTTACTCCTAAGTGCCATTTATTACATATAACATACCTTTTATTACAGTTTCATAGGTAATTGCCATTCCTATGCTATAATCATCCAAAATAAAAAAGGAAGGTTACAAAATATGTTAAAAAAAATCAAACTTATCAAAAAAAATACAAATGTCAAATTACTATCTTCAGTAGCCAGTTTTGCACTGCTAATCACAACAATCGCTTCTAATCAGCGTTGTTGGTATGTAATGTATGAAGATACGCTACCTGAAGGGCACGAAAAATTAAAAAAATCCCATTTTTAACCATGTGCTCTATTAATAAGTATTTGACTGAAAAAATGATTGATTATCATATTATTGAACCTGAGGATATCGAAATATATACTTATGGACTAACAAATGGGTTTATAATAATTGCAAATATATTGACCACCTTATTATTTGCTTGCCTCATTGAAAAAATAGATATTGCCATAATAATGTTATTATCTTTTATTCCACTGAGATCATTTAGCGGTGGTATGCATTGCAAAAGTAAAACAGCTTGTTATATGATTTCTAACATAATAATTCTTATTTTACTTATAGCCCAAAACTATTTTTTGAAATTTCCTCTATTTCTTTTATGTATCACATTAATAAGTGGCATATACATTTTTTTCAATAAAATATCCAATAGTGATAATCGCACTCTTGATAATCAAGAGATCCTATATTACAGCAAAGTCAAAAAAAATATTCTTATTATTCTATTTTTCATAATTGCTGTATTGTTGTTATTACATAAAATTAATTATGCAATAGTAATAATGTGTTCAATAATTCTAGTAGCGTTTCTTCTTATTTTAAACGAGATGAAAAAATTTTTTTCATTTTCATAAGAAATCACATAGGATATAGATATTTCAGTTTTGGAATAGACTATATCCTTTTTTTTATTTCTAGACTATACACATCTTAAACCGTATACATTACCCCATAAACTTTTCTAAAAAACATAACATTCAAAAGGTAATAATCACTCTACCTTTACTAAACACAAAATCGTCCGTTATCATACAGTTTCTCAATACAACTCTTGAAAACAAACAATACATTATGCCTTTTACGTATATATAATCTATATATATGTATGTAAATCTATTAGCGCTCTTTCATGATGCCATGCAACACCGGCAAGAGCTTCCCTTGTCTGCAAGGTATCATCATTTCTAGCCATTCAACTAGGAATGGACCTGGAGCACATTTACCATTTATAATGAAATCTCCAATTGTAGTAAAAATCTACTTTCTCTCAAAATGATGGAGTAAAAAACTATTTGCTATCATTATGAATGAAAAAGATAAATTTGTAATTACCATAAAACTAAACTGAATATTCTTGTGCGATGAAATCGCACTTCCGGAAATTTGGAAATCAGATGTCCGAAAGTGGAAATCATCTATGCGAGTTTACTCGCGCAGTGTTTTATCTAGGCCATACACCTCCCGCATGGACTTGTCATGCTCAGCATCAATACTTGTGATGTTGATCTGATAGCTGTCATGGGCAATACGGTCAATGATTGCATCAGCCAGAGGACTTGCTTCTCCTCCAAGCTGATCGTGCCATTCTTCGAATACATACTGAGAGCAGAAGATGGTTGATGATTTCTTGCGTCTCCGATGAAGAAGTTCGAAGATATCTTTCTGCTCTGTATCAGTTGGTTTGAGAAGCATCCATTCATCCAGAATGAGAAGCACTGGATTGGAATATTTTGCCATAACTTTGCGGTAGTTCCCTTCAGTTCGTGCAATGTCCAAATCCATGAGTAAGTCTGGCATACGGACATACCTGGTATTGTAATACTGCTTGCAGGCTTCCATACCAAAGGCACATGCCATGTATGTTTTACCACAGCCTGTTGCACCGGTAATAAATAGATTCCGGTGTTCAGATATATATTCGCAGGTGGCGAGTCTGTTTATCAGCTCCTTGTTCAGCTTGCGTCCGGAAGTATAGTTGATATCCATGATACTTGCTTCCGGCTGGTCGAATCCGGCATTGTGGATAAGACGCTTCTGGCGGTTATTCTTGCGATTGCTGTATTCGATGTCTACCAGCATTCCAAAGCGGTCTTCAAAAGGAACTTCCTTGAATTTAGAATCGTTAAGCTGGTTACGGAATGCATCTGCCATTGTGGTTAGGCGCATTTCAATAAGTTTATCTATTATACTCTGATTTGTCATATGTGATTACCTCCGATAGTAGTCGGCACCCCTTGTGATGCCGTGTGCTTTATGTGTGGTCTTGGATCCAGATGATTCTAGTTCCGTTTTTACAGAACCCGTTACGAGGATGTTTTTGATACTCTTGTAACTGGGCGAAGCTGTATAGGATAATGCCTTTTTACAGGCGACTTCAAGCAAAACTTCTGAATATTTATCAGTAAGCTTTAGAAGTCCCATGCAGCTTCTATAAGTCTGTTGTTCCACACGCTTGGAGGTCAGTATTGCATTGACCACAGTGTACGTATTTATGCCAATCCGCTCAGCCCATTTGCGAAAACGGTCACCATTCCATTCCAGATATTTCTGGTGGTCTTAGCAAACATAAGTCTTTGAAGTTCAGTATCCGTCATAGATTCATCAAGAGGCCAAGAAAGATTTAATTCTCTGGCACGTTTTTGAACCTTGACTACAGTTTTCTGAGCAACACCACAACTTGCCATGATGTTACGTTGAGAGACGCCCAATCCAGTAAGACGGATGATTTCTCGATATTTGGTCATAATCGTGACCTCTTTGTAATGAATTTACACCATAGGGTGCATATCTTCATTATAAGGATTTAGTAATAAAATGATTTCCTTTTTGACGGAATCGTGATTTCCTGCAAAACGTAATGATGATTTCCAAGCATCGGACAGGTGATGGATTTCACCCCGGATTATTCAACTAAACATTTACAGATTAACGCTTTACTCTGGGAAGATAATAAATTTATCCTATGCCATAAGGTTCTAGACAATGGCAGCTTCCATTGTCCTCAGCGTGTAAATATTCCGGTCTTAGATTTCATGCTGTTCGGTACTCTAGAAGTGGGTGACAATTACATAGGATATAAGAAATACTACCAAATATAAATCCAGCTTCCCTTTTCATGGCAACCTGTTATGCCCGGCTCATAGAAAGTTAGGGATCAAACAAATACCTATAATAACGGAATATAGCAATAAAATAAAAATGGCTCCATTCCTTTATAGTTTGGAACCATTTTTTTATTCGTATTTTAACTTTTAAAATTTTCACTTGACTATTTTATTCTGTTATCTTCTGCTGTTAATGCTGAATGTTTCCAAGTCTAATAATAATATCGCTTGCTTGTATTATTTCTGAATCATGTGACACTATTAATAGTATTTTCTTTTCCATTTTCAATCGTTCAATTAATCTTAATAAAGCATTTATTCTTTTTATATCTAAATTAGAGGTCGGTTCATCAAAAATAATCATATCAGCTTCTTTTACTAAACACTTTAGAATAGAGACTATCTGTTTTTCTCCTCCTGATAAAGTATTTATATTCTTATTCCAGTTTTCTTGATATAAAGGTATTAATTGTTCCTCATTCAGATCATGTTCCTTAATCTTTCTAATAACATCTTCCAACCGAATATTAGAATTGTACTCCTGATATATTTCTTTTATAGTCCTATTTGGATAGTTTAATGCTTGAGAAATATAAAGAATACTATTTTTTCTCAGTTCCTCCATATTTAAACAATCAATATTAATTCCATTGACTAATATTGATTTTGCATGTAGAATCCCAATTAATATTTTGGTAAGTGTTGATTTTCCCTCTCCATTCTTTCCCACTACGCAATAGATTTTTCCTCTACACAACTCTAATGGTAACTCCTTTAGAATAAAGTTATTTGAATCATATCCAAATGTAATTGATGCTGAAATATTCTCTATTTTTTCCAACAGAATATTTCCTTCTTTTTCTACTTCAATATGAAAAATAGCTTCTAGTCTGTGTAGTGATGTTTTTACATTTTGAAATGAATTTCCAAGTTCAAAATAATATTTTATCAATTGAAGCATCATAGAAAAATATGTACACATAACAGTCAATTGTCCTACGGACATGTTATGATTTAAAACTTGCCAACCACCATATAAAAATGTAGCCACTTGAAATAAGGCTGATATAATTCCTTCTATTGAAATTGACTTTCCACTTATTTTTACAAACTCTAAATAATTTCTATAGTATTTTCTATAGTATTTATCAATATATAAATTATTGTATTCATAGTTTGCATTAGTTTTTATTTCCTCCATGAAAGCTAATTGATCATTCAATGTATTAAAATATAAATTATGTGCCTCTTTTGATGCATAACTTTTCGTGTATAATGGTTTTCTAAGAAATACGTACATAACATAATACACCGGAAGAAAAATCAGCATCAGTATAACAACCCCTTTACTAACTCTACTAATTATAATAAATAATCCTATAATCTGAATAGCATTCAATATAATTGCCGGATAATTTGATATAATAAAGGAAACAATATCTCCTATATCTTGTTCGGTTCTCTGATTCAAATAAGACGGGGTGAATTTCTTATATGACAATATTGGAATATCTCTAAGATGTTTAAGAATTTCTAGTTTTAATAAATAGGAGGATTCCAATTTAATTTTTGCATTCAAAATTTGCTTCACATAATATAGAGTAACATTTATCAATCCCAATAACAAAATGAAAATACACATTCTTAATATAAAACTATATCCCACTCCTGTAGCCAAATAATCTATAAATTCACCATTTAAATATGGTAATACAATCCCAATAGCTGCAAGCAATAGACTAATTACAGTAAGAATTATAAATTTATTCTTACTTTTACCAAATATACTCATAAATATTTTTTTCATGCTTTACCCATCAAAACTTTCTATTTAAAAAGAGCTACATAATGACATACAGTTTACCTCTATGTACCATGCAGCTCTTTTCATTACTTTAGTCCCTTACATTTACACATTTGCATTTACATTCGCATTTGCATTTGCATTCGCATTTGCATTCGCATTTGCGTTTGCGTTTGCATTTACCAAGACATTAACGTTTACTAAAACTAATGCTCTTGGCTGAATGCTTCCATCATCAGATACGATTTCAGGGCTATCATAACCATTAGTTAATAACTCCATAATATATTCCTCCTTTCCCATTATTTTATATATCGTAATAAATATACAATATATCAAATTTTACTTAGGAATGATAATCCCTTTGGCCTCTAAACCGTTCACTGTATTCAACAAACTCTTAATCTTCGAAATATTAATTCTGGGATTATCCTCCGTATCCAGATATTCTCGTAATTTTTTCCCTGGCATATCTTCTATTAAGTGTTTAACTTCCTCATCAAACGCAGCTCTACCTACTCCATTAACTGTAACTTCATAAAAATCCTTTTCTTTTTTTACTATTGCCACATCTGGTGCTAATTCAAATTTAGAATCTAAAGCCCATTTATTATAATTTCTGATAATATTTATTTCTAAAGGTTTTCCATTATTGATATATTCCACAACAACAGGATAAATATAAGTAGCTCCTGTTCTATTGAACATATCCATCCATGCATTATAGTAATTGTTATAATTTTCTGGATCTTTATATATCTCAATTGCAATTTTGGCAGATGCGTCTGCCTGAAATTCTATCTGCTGTCTATTGATTAATGATACATTGATACTTCCACTTTTCAAAATTTCCTTCATGCATTTTACTACATAAGGACCTTCTTCATCTCCTATACATTCCAAAACCATATATGCTTTTCCAAAAGGTTTTAAATGTTGTGTATAGCCGCTAATAATCTTTCTTACCAAATCGAGTCCGTCCTCGCCTCCATCTCCACACAATGGAAAAACAATATTTTCTGGAACTGGAACAAATGGTGGATTGCTAATAATACAGTCAAATTGTTCAGGTACCATTTGATACAGATTACTTTTCCTCACTTCGTATTTCTTTGGAGATATTCCATTGATTTTTCCATTTAATATGGCAGCATTATATGCCACATCATTCAACTCTACTTCAACCACTTTTTCAGCGTTTTCTATAATGTTTAATCCTTGAACTCCAGAACCTGCACATAAATCCAAAACACTATCATAAGAATCTCTCTTGATATATTTCATTAATTTTGTAGAATCCGATCCTATATAAATATCCGACATTCGTTTTTTGGCATTACTATAGCAGCTAGGTAAACTTACGATCAAAAACAAATCATCAACGGGTAAAATTACAAATCCTTGAGGTTCAATTAGCCCCTCCACGTCTGATGCAAATCCTGTTTCACATAAAAATTCCAGGTTCCTATCTCCTAATATTTTTTTCAACAGTTTTTTATCTTTTGCATATCCCAATAAGAAAAACTCTGTTATATGCCTATCAATTTCTGTTACATCTTTCAGCATTTCATTTATAATTTTTTCATCAATCCATGGCTCTACCGTATTGAATATTCCAGCCATAGTTTTGTAAATGAAAGCATAATTACTTTCTCTTAACCATTCTCCAAATCCTTGAGCGCTTTCATTACTGATATTCGAATTTAACATTTTTTCTCCTCACTTTACAGTTTTTTTGAATATATCCAAAAATCGCTTTTCTTGATTCCTTCTGCGCGAATAACGCATTCTCTTTCAAATCCATTCTCCTGCCATGTATGTGCAATATTTTCACTTTGATCTGTAAATTTAACTTTTACGTACTCAACAGATTGTGCTTTTAATTGTGCATTTAACTGAGCAAGTGCCTCTTCCAAATATCCTTTATTCTGTAATACCATTGTAGTTATATATACTACGTAATTGTTGGGGCAAATATAAATTCCCACTACACCAATTCTTTCTTTTGTCACTTTATCAATTACATTCAGGTATACTTCTGCTTCATGGAAATGATTTGTTCTCATATTTATTGCCCGATAATACTCCGGAAAATTTTTTCCTTCGTATTGTTCTGGAAAAAATAAGTATCCATCATGACAGTGTTCTTTTTCTTCGATAATAAATTTTGATGCTTCTAAAAAATCTTTTTCTTCAAACAAAGATACAAAGCAATTCTTTTTTCCCATTTTACTTTACCTCCCTAATCATTTCTAAATTTAATAAATAAGCTATTGTATGATTTACATCATTTAATAATCTCTGTTCTGATACACCAGGATATTTATGTTTCAATATGTTTACAATCTCTTGTGCAGAACGATTATCAATAAGATCCCAAATTTCATACACAGTCTTATTCATAAAATGAGGTTTTGAATGTGCTCTGGGATAAAATAAACGTGTACCATCTGTTTCCTCACGTAACAGACCGATATAACTATTTTCAACCTTGTTAAAAATCATTTTTTTCACTTCCTTTCACTATATAATTGTATATCCTGGTTATTCCAAGGTCTATTTTTCTGTTGCTCAATATCATCTAATGAAACAATTCTTTTTGCTGCATTATTAACCTCAGGTATCTTCCATACATCTTTTAGCCCATCTTCCCACAGTTGATTTAATGTATTACTTACAGCATTGCCATATAAGAACGGTAAATATGGACTTACTACAATATCTCCATTACATCTAATTTCGTATGTAATAGTTTTTGCATCTGGATTCTGCGAAAACAAATAAATATGCTCTAAAGGATCACCATTATTAAAGGAAAAATCTGGGTATTCATAAAGTTTTTTCCGAACAAGCCATTCAAATTCCCATTTTTCTGCTACTGACATCTTTAACTGCTCTTTATTATCATATCCTCTTCCTATTGGTATAAAAGGCATGGAATTAAGAGATTTAATTCCCATTTCAATCAAAATATCAATAACCTTCCCTATCCCTTGATAAGTCTGCTTTGTTGGAATAAATGTAACCTCAGGAACGATCCCCGAATTGAGAATTATTTTTATTGCTTCCAAGGCTTTGTCATAAGCTCCATCTTTCCCTCTAAATTTGTCATGTATAGCCGGTGAATATGAGTCAAGGCTAATCTGAATACCATTTACACCACTTTCTCGTAGCATTTTTACTTTCTCTGTCGTCAGTAATAATCCATTTGTCACCATATTTACCACTATTCCTCTGCTCGACAAAACTTTTGCTGCCTTCAGAAGTAATGGATATCTCAATAATGGCTCTCCACCGCAAAAACACACTATCGGTATGCCTGCTTCTGCAATATGATGAGCAATTTTCATCATATCTTCATCATCTAAATCCTTGTAATGTGCATCTTTTCCGCTTTTGTTATAACAATGCATACAACACAAATTACATTTATTTGTCATATCCCACATAATGTTAAGAGGTCCGCTTAATTTTCCATATTCTGTTTGAATTGTTTTTTTATCAATTTTTCCTATCGTTTTTGTTTTGTTCATATACTTCCGCCTATTGGCATCCTCCCTTCTTGTAATTCATAATCTCCAGCAAATCCCAAGATTTTTGTAAATTGAATCACACCTATCAATATCCATAACATCATTAACTCCAATTTTCGGGTGTGCTTGATAAAAAATTTCTTTATTTGTTGCAAAATTATCCTGTGTAAATATACTTGTATCTTTAAAATATTTTGAAAACAAGTTTGAAGGTAGCGGCATCCACCACGCTACATTCACAGTGATTGAATAGCAATCATTTAAAAAAGCTGCAAATTCTATTGTTTTCATACATTCTTCTTTAGACTCCCATGGAAATCCAATAATAAACGATGTAAATACTCTTTTGCATAAGTCGTACTTTTCTAGTAATGAAACCGTTTTTAATACATCTTCTACTCTTATTTCCTTGTTAATCTTTTTCAATCCCTCGTCATAGCCACTTTCTATACCGATTTGTATATGCAAATTATCATAAGATTTAATCATATCAAGCAATGCCTCATCCCATAAATGTTTTGCCCGAGCTTCAATTAAAATATTATA
Organism: Blautia stercoris; assembly: GCF_054657695.1. Classification (NCBI taxonomy): domain Bacteria; kingdom Bacillati; phylum Bacillota; class Clostridia; order Lachnospirales; family Lachnospiraceae; genus Blautia; species Blautia stercoris. Next base: position 20,528 of record NZ_BAAHYF010000001.1, on the reverse strand, counting down.
ATCTTTGTATCCTAAGTTTAACATTCCACCTAAAACATTTCTGGCCCATTGCTGATCCGTAGTAAAACAATCATCTGTAAATATAAAATCTTTGTTTTTGCATAGAGAATCCAAATATTTTTTAAATATAGACAAACGATTTAATACCGTATCTTCCGAATATTTTCTCCAACATCTTTTATAAAATATAGAGCAGAACCTACAGTTTCCTTGACATCCTCTCGATGCTTCAAATGTAAATCTGTCAAAAAAATTTTTTTCTGCCAAATCATAACGAGGCATAGGAACTATTTCATGTTCGAAATCTATTAACGGTGCTTTTGCATTCTCTATTAGTTTTTCATGTTGAACATACTTTAAATTTGGCACTTCCTCAATGCGCAATTCACCTTTAAGATATTGAATAAACTTTGGAAAGGCAATTTCTGCTTCTCCTACTAAAGCATAGTCAATTTGGGGAGTTTTCAACATAATTTCCTTATAAAAATATGATATATGAATTCCGCCAATAACAATTTTTATTTGTTTATTATTATCTTTCACTTTTTTAATCAACCGTAAAATTTCTGCCCAAGAAAACGTATTTACTGTAAATGCCAAAAGATCAGCATCTCTTATTTTTTTGAGTATTACAGTTAATATATCTTCCTGTAGATTTGCAATTCTATATTTCATAGGTTCAATAACTTCTACTTGATCAACAAATGGTGAAATAATTCCTGCAATAGTGTACATTGTTAATGGCTGCACTGTAGTATCTACATCATGCATAAAATCTGTATTAATCAAAATAACCTTCAATTTTTCACCCCCAATATACGGTTATACAACAATATATCTAGTGTATCTGCCCGTATCCTTATAGCATTAATATCCATTTCTCCGTTCAGGATTATTTGATTAAGCATAAAATATAACGTTTCTTCAATTGGAATAATTGTATCCAATTTTTTATTTATAAGAAAAAATTTTTTATTTTTCTTATATAATGCAAAAATTTCTGTAAAAAACACTTTCATACTATTCTCCATTTCCATTCCTCTTTTTGAACCAGTATCTCTGTTCTTCAAGGATTTTACATAAGTCACTATCACCATGCTCTATTAAGATATCCCTCCATATTTCCTTAATAGTTTTATCAGTTGTAATTAGTCCGTATTCGTAATCAGGAAGAAAATCATACAATGCAACTGTTCCTGTCTCCGTAATACAAAAATTACCATGTCTATAATAATTTAAAGGAAGTATATCTTTTATTATTTTTTCTTTATCGTATATAGATAATTTAATATTTTTATATACTTTACATAACGATATAATTTCTAATATTGCATTATGTAATTTAGGTACATGAACCAAAAAATTTTCTTTCTTTTTATCCGGATATATATAAAAGGAAATATTGGAATTTTCATTATATATCCATTTTATTAATTCAACACTTTGATAAAAATTTTTATCCGTAATATATACTATTACGTTCAAATCTTCGATTTTTTGTAATAGGAATTTTAGTTTTGAATACATTGAGATTTCAAGATTAAAACTATCAAATTTTAAAAAATATTGAAATGTCTGATCAATATTCAATTTTTCTATTTGTTCTTCAGTTATTTCAAAAAAGTCCATTTCAATCTGAGAACACTGAACAAGTATTTGCTTCTTAATCCTATCAATAGTAGAAAAATCATCTACATCTTTAGGATTTATGTACCTTATTTTAATGGGATCTAATTCACATACTTTTTTTTCGATAATATGCTGTACAATTTTGCCATAAGATCCTGTTTTCATATCCCATTGTAATACAACTGGTTCTTTTAAATACCCTGCCATTACATCTCCCCCTAACTTCTACTTATTCATATACAAATCACTAAAATTCTCTCTCACTTGTTGACTTATTATATCATGACACTTTTTATATTCTGACAACCTGTCATAATCTGGCCTTTATCTGTAATAAATCAGACAAAATTTTTATTTATAAAAAAATCGCATTACCAACAATACAAAATATTATTAGTAATACGATTTCTTTTATCTTTTAAAAACACTTTCTTTTTTCAACTGTTTCGTTAATAAGTTTTGAACCTCTATCTTAGAATATCCCAGCAAACTCATTTTATCAAAGAAATTTTGTATTTCTTGTCTTACACATTTTTGACGAATGCAGGAAATATTATGGCATACATAAAATCTGCTTGTTCTATTTTTGCATATAATTTGCTGTTCTCTTAAAACATGTAAAGCTCGAAGAACTGTTGCAACATTAATCTCATAATTCTGTGCTAATTTTCTTGCACTTGGTAGCTTTTCATCTTCTTTGAATTTTCCATTAAATATATCCTCTTTAAGTTTCTTTGAAATTTCTATATATTTTCCCATAAGAATTCACCTCTAATACTTACTATCCACATTTAAACCAGTTCTTTATATATTCCCATTCTGGTTGATTAAGTGAATAATACACAGTAAGCCCTTGCTTCTTTCGCACCAGTATTTTACTTTTAGTCAATACCTTTAAATGATACGATATAGTAGCTCCCGTTAAATCAAAATGTTTTATTATATCTCCAGCGCACAAGCTCTCCTCTTCCAGTAAAAGAAGTATATTTTTCCTTATTCTATTAGATAATACTTTAAAATAGTAATCTAATTTTTCTTCACTGTTTCCCATCATAACACCTCATAAAATTTGAATAAAATCTAAAAGTTATTACTTATCTTCTTCATAAACTGTATTATTAAAAAGGCAAAAGCAAATAAAATACAAGCCACTATGTACGATGCGCTCCAAATACTATGTCCAAATATTTTTATAATACACCATATCATACCAACTCCAATCAGACAGCTCAAACATATTGTAGAAATAGCCGGTATGCTTTGTTTAACAATATAGATTATATTTTCCCATTCATAGTTAGGAAATAATAGGTTTATAAATAATCCCAATGCTCCGGCAAAGGCGGAGAATGAAAGTGGCAAAATAAAGCACAAAAAATATTCATAGCTATTCATATGGTAAGTAATCCCTAAAATAATCGTTGCTAAACATATCATCGGTACTGTTAAAGAAAGATGAAATAAGTATTTTGCAGTAAGTAACTCTTTTATCGATACAGGAAAGGATTTTAATACTTCTCTATTCTTTCCCTCAATAGATATATTTGCATAACTTACATTAGTTAAAATGATCATAAGGCTCATAGCGTAACTGTATAAAACCATAGGATCTTGAATTTCCAGAAGCTCACTAATTAAATTAAAATATGCAGTTACCTTTTCTGACGCTATAGATGAATATATTACAAACAGTAGAAGCAAAACATTTCCCAACATTGTATTTATCAAATAAATAGGAATTGAAAGATACCTCTTTATTTCACGTTTCCAGAGGGAATATATTTTTCTATTTTTTTTGAATGATAAATTCAGTGAACTTCCTTTCTGTTGATTTATTTGCAAATTTATATATCTTTTCTTATAGTTTTTAGAGATGTAAATAATTAGCACAGTGCCACTTATTAATGCAACCACAGATGCCAATGCAGCACCTACTTTATATGTAAAAAATACTCCTCCAACCAAATAAGTAATATCTACTTTTGTAAGGATATGCCTATAAATGCTATTCAAATCTACCTTTCCAAAGAAAAAAAACATAAAAAACATAAAAGCAAAAAGTATTACCATGTACAAAATACTACGGACAAAAACTTGTGATTTATAAATATTTACAATCTGTTTATATAAAATATATCCTGATATTACCCCTAGTAGCATTGGAATAATTGGAAAAATAAATATTTGAAGGCAATCCAAAATTCCAAATAATATACTATGTAGCAATATCGTATATCGAAGAATCGGAATAATCAAAAAAGCTAAAGATATAATGACTCCCCATAAGTATAGAAAAAAAATTTTTGCTAAAACTATACAAATAGTCTTTACGGGATAAGAAAATAATATATCACTACTTCTATCCGAATATAACATTCCACTGCCCTTCAAAAGTGAAGAAAAAAATATAATAAGAAAAGCAAGTAAACCTAATGGATTAATTAAATATTCTAGAATTTCTTGTGGCTTCTCAAATTCCATACAAACCTGATACATATTTCCAAATAAATATGTACCACATACTCCTATGCACAAAACAACTGCACAAAAAATTAATAAATATCTTTTTTTTTCTTTTTTATCTCCATAAAATAAAGTGTTGAATTTAAATATTTCTTGTGCCTGTTTAAAAATAAGAATTTTAAATATTTTCATATCCTATTCAACTCCATAAATATATCTTCCAAATCACTTGTTCCTAAAATCTCTCTTATTTCGCCACATCTAAGCAGTTGTCCATTTTGAATAATAGCAATTTTATTGCACGTCTTCTCTACAACATCAAGAATATGACTTGAAAATAAAACAGAGCCACCAGAATTGCAGAGTTCTTTCATAAGCAGCTTTAATTCAACAAATGCTTCAGGATCTAGACCTACAAATGGTTCATCTAAAATTAATAAAAGCGGTTCATGAGCCAAAGCGCCTATTAAACTAATTTTCTGTTTCATACCATGTGAATAAGAGCCTATTAAGTCATTTAACTTATCTTTCATACCTAATCGCTCCGATAATTCAATAATTTTATTCTTCCTAGTATGTGTTGATACATCATAAATATCACATACAAAATTTAAATATTGCAGACCTGTTAAGTATGTTTCCAACACAGGCGAGTCAGGAACATAGGCCATTCTTTTTTTACATTCTATCGGATTTGATTTAATTGATATTCCATTTAGAAGAATATCTCCGGAATCAAAGTCGTGAATAGTAAGACAAGCCTTTAATGTAGTTGTTTTTCCTGCACCATTTTTCCCTATAAATCCATACAAATCTCCATCTTCTATAGTTATACTTAAATTTTTCACTGCTTGTTTTCCATTTGGATATGTTTTTGTTAAATTTCTAATTTCAAGCATAAAAACTCTCCTTTAAACTTGCCCATCATTTTGAAAATTTTCAAAATGATGGGCAAAAAAATTATCATTCCATTTTCTACCATTAACATTGCTTTTTGGTACTTTTCTAAATTGCCAGTACGATTACTGCAACTGCCAAAACAACTGCAATTACAGGTATTAAATAAAACATAAATTTGCGTTTTTCCTGCTTATGAAGCAAAGAAAAACTAGCTACTCCATTAATCAATGCACAAATAACGGGAATTCCAAACACAACAATAGGTTTTGGCAATGTAGAATCCACATTACCAGCGGAATCAAAATGAATTGGTACATCCATAGGGAGTTTCCCCCAAAAAAGGCCTAAAATCAACACTGTTGCAAGACAAATTGCACTTCCAATAATCACATGTTTTTTCATTTCATTTACCTCCTTTTCATATATACTAACATTAGAGAATACACTAATGGCAGAATCCCAACCAGTATAATAACTAATGGAATGATCACTATTTTTAACGGACTAATAAAAAGTTGAAAAATACATAAAAAACCTGCTAATATCCATGTATAACCTGCTAACCGATGTGTTTTATCCCAACTTTTCTCATCATGCAATAACCAGGGGAACTTTAAACCTATATACGGATTCATTTGATTTTTAGGAAAATAGTTTCCACTTACTATAAAAACCAAGCCTACAAAAACATAAACAGCACTGTCTGTAAATAAAGAATCAGGAAAAATTCTAGAATGAATGGATATTATCACAAAAAAAAGTGATGTAAACGGCATAATCCATTTTCCTAATCTAACTAAAAATTTTGCTCCCCTTTTTTTACAAACTGTAAAATTTAATCCTATATTCAAAATAATATTAAAAATAATTATAGCTAATAAAAATAATCCAACATAAAAATCCTGAGTTAATATTCTCTCTGCTAAATAAAAATGACAAAATATCCCATAAATAATTACCGTACAGGCACATATTAAAGTAGTTATTAATAGTGTATTTTTATCTTTTTTTCTCATTATCAACATCCCCTTCATTAAATTGCATACACCAGAGCACAATATCTTCGAATACAGACACATTCAGCTTGTAATATATATACTTTTGTTGTCTATTTTCGAATATCAAATCAGCCTTTTTTAACAAAGACAGATGATATGAAATTGTCGCATTGGAAATATCAAATTCTGCTGCAATTTCTCCTGCAGACAGTTCTCCTCTTTTTTTTAACATTATCAATATGTCTCGACGTATTGGATCACTTAATGCTTTAAATACATTGGGTAAGCCCATCTTTATCACCACATTTACATTTCGATTTTTTTCTAAATGTCTTTTTCTTCATTATATGCACCTATTTTATAATTGTCAATACATTTTTAATATAAAATATATCTACCTCCATTCCCGGATTGATAGAATTTTTTTATACTACCTTGCAAATTTACATGTAAGGTCTACTATCATCTCTTTCTGCTCAAAATGCAGATAATGTCCCCCTGTTAACGTTATTAATTCACTCTCTTGATTATCGCCCATCACACTTTTATGTAGCTTTTCCCATTCTGGAAAAATTTCACAATTGTCTTTTGAAACAAAGTTTAGCACTGGCACTTCTTTCGGAAATTTCATGTTCCGCACTATCTTCAGATTATTTTCTACCTGTTTTAATTCATTCATTACAGTCTTGTTATAAGAAGTATCAAGGGAAAGTATCCGAAAAACTTCTAAGTCTTCCTGTGAATAAGAATAATTCTGGTCTGCATAGATAGCCTTTTCCGGATTTCCAATTGAAAATATCCGGCTAATTCCCAACACATTTTTTGTTTTACTTAAATAGGCCATCAGAAGATTTAATTTTGTTGTATCAAAGGGTTCATTCTCATTTTGCTTTGGTACAGAAGAATCTATCCCTATAAAACCACGAACTTCCTCTGGATAAGTATTAGCATAATACAGGGAATACAATCCGCTAATAGAATGAGCCATCAGATAATATCGGCGAACTCCAATCTTCTCTAAACAGGCATGTAATTCCTCTACGATATTCTCTATGCTTCTTTCTGTATCTGCGGGATCAGACAGTCCATAACCAAAAGGCTCCATTGTAATCACTTTACATGTCTTTCCTAATTCCTCAGCTAAAGGTCTAAACTCTAATACCGGAGAAGGAGATCCCAGTCCTGGGAGTAATACAATAACTGGAGTTTCTTCTGCTTGCAAACCAGCAATTTCCACAGTCATCTTTTTCCCATTGACTTTAACTGCCTTGCCATAAGCAGCTTGTATCTTTGGTATTTCTCTCCTTTTACAAAAATAGTTCCATGTGATCCCCATGCAGCATAGAATCAGAATTACAATAACCAACCACTTTATTATTTTAAATATTTTCCTTCTCATAATTTTAGAAACTAATTTCACCTCCCGTTACTTTCACTGTTTTAGATCCACTATTGGTTACATAGAATCTATAATATCCACTAGACGGTATTGTAAATGATGTTTTATGGGAAGTTCCTGAACCGCTATACTTTTGGGTTCTACTTCCATTCTGATTGATATACCCCATCTTTACAGAGGAAGATACATTCAAGTTTACCCGAAAAGTAACAGTAGTACCTCCACTCACATAAAACATAGAGCCATTGGAGTCATAAAAGGATACCGTTTTCCCACTTTCAATACTAATTTGCTGTAGTCCCATTCTATCCTCTATCTGATCTTTATATAAATCTTCTCTACAAATACTATAAGTTGTTATATTTCTTACATTATCGGCTGCTGAAACTGGCATAGCAACCAGGCAAATAAGCCCTAATATTCCCAAAAATATTCTTGTTTTTTTCATCTTTCACTTTCCCCTTTCTACAGTCAATATTCCTTGCGAAATCGTTACTCTGTCACTAGATACATTTTTTAAATATACACCATATTGTCCTGATTTAGGAATATCCAGGATTATCTTATTTTCTGTTTCTGATATAACCTTCTCATCTATCACCTCTCCATTAAAAATATATCCAATCTCTAATGTTCTTGCTTCACCTCTCTCATCACTATCAGACTGTATGAAATCTAATATAAAAACATCCCCTGTTTTCATATCCCAAGTATCTCCATCAAAATCTGTAAGGACAATCATGGTTCCGTTATCCAAATAACACTCTGGCACTGATCCGTTACGCTCTGTTTTTAATTCCATAATATATTTTGCAATAGGAATTCCATCTTTATATAAATTTTCTGGTAAAATGATGTCCGTTTCCACTTCCATTTGTATAGCTCCGCTGTTTTCCTTTTCATATAAAGCAAGTCCGTTCTGATTTTCTAAAACCACTTCCTCATTATTTTTGATTTCACCTGCAGATTTTAAAACTTCATGTGCCCCAACAGTGATTCCTCCAATTCCCATTGCCGCTGCCAAAACAGCTATATATCTCCTGCGATTTCTTTTGGCTTTGGTGTGACCTATCTCAAGAAAAACAATTTCTTTTATTCGCTTCTCACTTTCAATATTTTTATGTTGCATTTCATTTTCAAATAGCTCACAGGAATTATCAAACATTTCACTTATTTTAAACTTCACTGGCATCATATCCCTCCTCCAGAAGAATCCTTTTCAGAGTTTCTCTTCCTCTCCGCAGACGGGTCTTTACTGTTTGAGGATTCATTTTTAATGTTTCTGCAATCTCTTCTATTTTTTTATACCGATAATAATACATAATAAAAATTTTTCTATCCGTCTCTCTTAATTTCTCCAATGTTCTTCCAATGATCAACTGTTGCTCTTTCTGTAAAATCAAGTGCTCTACATCACCATCAATCAAAAGAATATCATCATTAAGTTCCAGAATTTCTCCACGATAAGCTCTTAACCAATCTTTCGCCTTATTTCTTGCAATCATTCCCAGATACGATTTGACACTGCTGTACTTTTTATAATTAATCCTTTCTGCTGTCAGCCATAGGGAAATAAAAGTATCTGCAACCACCTCCTCTATATCCTCCTTGGTACCTTTTTTATGCAGTAATTCCCAGACGATACATGTGATATAGGAACTATATAAATCAATGATTTTTCCCAATGCCCATTCATCTTTCCTCTTCAGTTTTCTCATTAAAATAATTTCATCCATTGTCCAAATCCCATCTGTCTGTTTTTTATCAATACGGAAAGGATTGGAGTTTGGTTTCGTTCTATTTCAAAATATTGAATAAAAAAAAGAATATCGCTTTTGCAACATTCTTTTCTTATTCTCTATATCACCGATTATAAGTGTCCTACTATTCTTTTTTAATATAATTAAATGTCTTTAATTTCATTTACTACGTTTTTCCATCAAAACATAAAAATAAGATTGTAATTTCCCACTTTGGCTATTTTAATTTGTATTTTTTTCAAAAAACAACATAATTTTTACTATGAATTGTTTTTCCTCATTTATGCACTTTAGTGTACCATTATATTTTTCAACTGCATCTTTTACACTCGGAAGTCCCCAACCATGAAATTCTCTATTTTTCTTTGTTGTTGAAGGAAAATGTGCAAATGACTCTTTATTTTCTTCACACGCATTAGAAACCTTTATAAGTAAAAAGTGATTAATCCGGCGTATAGTCAACGAAATATTTCCAGGTATTTTCAATTTTTCAGAAGCTTCAATCGCATTATCCAATAAGTTTGCCAATATTGTGCACATATCATGTGGTTTAATATTGGTATTCTGCGGGAATTCCACATTCACATTACAGGTAATTCCTTTTTCCTTCATTTTTCCCAATTTACTACTAATCACTACGTCAACAACGTCTATTCCTGTCCAAGTAGTTTTCGATAATTGCATTATTGGGCGACTTATTTCTGTAATATAATTCTTTGCCTCCAACGTTTTTTCTTCATCTAAAAGCTGATATAATACATTCAAATGGTTATTTAAATCATGGTATAGCTTTGCATTACCTGTATAAATTTCATTAATAGTTTTATAATTTTCTTCGAGCAGTTCATTTCGCATTTCTGCAAAATCTAATTTCATTTTTTCTTCTTTGCTTTCTATTACAAAATAAACTGTAAAAAAAAGTAATGACCAAAGAGCTATAAATACAAACCACACACCTGCCATTGTATAATTAAATGCCTTAAGTGTTTGATTAACTAAGTATACAAATCCCAAAAATCCCGCACAGGATATAATTAAAATTGTATATACATAGTTCTTCTTCAATGAAAAAGAATATAAATATTTCTTTATCATAAAATACAGCAGTATCCATAAAAACTTTATAACACAAATCATTACTACACGTAAAATTCCTCTTGTAGAAACTAGCGCGGTAAATGTATCATAGCCACCATAAAAATTCGATACAAGAGTAAAAATCAAAAAGTCGAAACAGCTTAAACATAATACATAAAAACTTGCGATTGAAAATAGTTCTATATACTTTCTCCTGTAGATAATTTTAGCGGTAATACTCATATATAATACAAATAATATAATCGTAAAATAAGAAAATATTGATACATGATTGCAAATTTGTATTAATACAGTTCCTATTATTGCTAATTCTCTATCTAATATAAAGTTTTGCTTTCCTCGTTGCTTATATAACAAAATACTATATATTTTATATAATACAAATACTTCAACAGAACTTGCTAAAATTTCAATTCCATTATATACAATATTCATATCTGTTCACTCCAGAAGTCACTTAACTTCGTTTTTATTTGTTCCAGTTTTGCCTGGCTTGCTGGCAAACGAATTCCATTCTTCAGTTCTACAATTCCATCTTTTATTCCCATAATATGGGCTAGATTAACAATATCCCCACGATCAACATATACAAAATCATCAGATCGAAATTCTTTAAACACCTGTGTAAGACTCTTTCTTACCTTGGTCACTGAATTATCTAATAATGTTATTACAGAATTTTTTCCTTCTCTTTGAATATACAAAATCTTATGATAAGGTATTTTTTCTACTCTAGTTGGTGTTTTTATTGCATAAAATTCATCTGTCTGTATCTTTATCATATTGATAGCATCCTTCAACGCCTGTGGTAACCTAGAGCCTATTGAGTTTTTGGGTATATATCTAAAGATTGACAATTCAAATGCATCTACGGCATATTTTAAATGTGATGTAATAAATATGATTAGCACTTCCGGTAAATACCTTTTAACATATGCAGCTAAATTCATACCGTCTATATTAGGCATTTCAATGTCACTAAGGATTAGATCATAATATTTCCCTTCCTGAATATCATATTGTAAATTCTCACTCTGAGTATAAACCGTTATGTCTGCAAATTCGTTACTCTTTTTTAAAAATTCCATTACTTTTTTCTTTAATATTTCTACTGTTTTTTCGTTATCATCACATATAGCAATGTAAATCATGATACGCCTCCTTATGAGCAATCACTTTATTATAGCAGATTCTAGTGATTTGTTAAATCATAAATGTATAAAAAATTCCTCTCCTTAAATCATGGAAAAACATTTCTTTTTCATTTATTACCAATTCATACATGTCTTTTGTTACTGCGCATTTATAATAATAAATCCCTGTTTCATGTTGCTTTACTTTTGTTATAATATCTGCTACTACCTCATCTATTTTCATTTCTTGATGCGGAGATGCTGGCCACTTTTTTATCATAGATCGTACCTGAGTTTTATTCAATTTTACCTTTTTTGCAAAGTAAAATTTTTGGGGGAATTTTAACTCTCTTGTAGTTCCTAACTCTTTTAAAACAAGGTCAAAAACATCTTTCCCTTCTTCATACGGAAATCCCATTTCTAAATAAGCCTGTATATGCAAAATTGAAGTTTCTAAATACTTAATATTTTCTGTGTTTTGATAGTATTGATACAACTGAAAAACAGCATCAATAAATGTATCTTTTACGGATATATCTTTATATTGTACACTTCCTGCTGCTAATTTAATTGCTTCAATATATACTCCATTCTCTCTTATCTGCATTTCTATTCCTCCCTATATACTTCATTTAGCATAAAAGATGCCGGAATATCAACACTCTGGCATCTTTTATTTATATACATGTATTAACTTTACCTTATTTCAGACATTCCGGTAATTTAGGCTGATATGAAAGACAAACAGATGCACAATTTGCTCCCCATATTGCACAAGCTTCTATACACATAGCAAGAAATTTCATAGTCCTATAACTCCTTTCTTTGTATACAATAAAAATTTAGGTTTATCAGTAATCAGCATAAATACTGCTACCAAACAAATACTTAATACCATCATACCCATGATCTCTTTATCTACTACTGATAAAAATAATGCAGCAAAGACATTTATGTTCAAAATATTCCTAGCCATAATCTTACACCGACTTTTTTTATTTTCACCAATAGGCTGATTTTCATTAACCACCGGTGCATGGATAGCAATATAGTAACTACTTAATACTAGCAAAATCAACCATATTTCTAATGGAAGCTTTGTATAAATTATATTGTTAAAAAGTAATAAAAATAAATACGAAATGTTACTAATCAAAAAGCATCTAAAATATGTAACTGCATGATATCCACCCGTAAATACTCTCAATGGTGCAAACACCAATAGGAATATTACACCTAATTTAAATTCGTGTAATAAACCTGACACAATCAATATTGAACTTATTCCAATCATTGTTGACAAAATAATTTCTATGCCATAAGTATAAACAGCTTCTTTTCTCCTTTCCGAGCCATCTGCTATTCTTTTTGCAAGTTTACTGGACACTTTATTTAACACTTTTAATCCCTCCCTATGTCATGAATTATAGCAAAACCTTTTGCTTTTTTCTTATTATGTCCATAAATTCAGGGATTTTTGTCCACGAATTCTTTTTCGTCTTCTCCAGCGCATAACAAAAGGCACTAATCAGTGCCTTTTTCTGTATCATTCTTATATTTTTTTAAATCCTCTACCTTATCTAATCTTTCCCATGGTAAATCTAAATCTAATCTTCCAAAATGTCCATATGCTGACACCTGCTTATATATAGGCTGTCTTAAATCAAGCATTTTTATAATACCAGTAGGACTCAAGTCAAAATTATCTCTTATAATATGAATTAACATATCCTCTGGCAATTCACCTGTTCCAAATGTATTAATTCCTATTGAGATTGGCTTTGCTACACCAATTGCATATGAAAGTTGAATTTCACATTTATGTGCCAAATCTGCCGCTACAATATTTTTAGCAATATAACGAGCTGCATATGCTGCTGACCTATCTACTTTTGTACAATCCTTTCCAGAAAAAGCTCCTCCGCCATGATGAGCATATCCTCCATATGTGTCCACAATAATTTTCCGCCCTGTTAAACCACTATCACCATGCGGTCCACCAATTACAAAACGTCCCGTAGGATTTACGTAAAATTTGGTTTCAGAATCTACCATTCTCTGAGGTAAAACACAATCGAAGACATAATGTTTAATGTCTTTTTGTATCTGTTCCTGAGATATTTCAGGATCGTGCTGTGTAGACAAAACCACCGCTTCTAATCGTACAGGTTTCCCTTGCTCATTATACTCTACTGTAACCTGCGTTTTCCCATCTGGTCTAAGATAAGCAAGAGTTCCATTTTTGCGGACTTTCGCAAGCTGTCTAGCTAATTTATGAGCCAACGAAATAGCATACGGCATAAATTCATCTGTTTCATTCGTTGCATAACCGAACATCATCCCCTGATCACCGGCACCTAACATACTTTTTGCATTTTCGCACTCATTCTGCTCTTTTACTTCTAATGCTTCATTTACCCCCTGTGCAATATCCTTAGACTGCTCATCAATACATGTAATAACTCCACAGGTATCAGCATCAAATCCATATTTTCCCCTTGTGTATCCAATGTTACGAAGGGTTTCTCTAACAATCTGAGGAATATCAATATATGCTTGCGTTGTTATCTCCCCCATAACTAATACTAATCCTGTAGTTATACTGGTTTCGCAGGCAACACGACTCATTGGATCTTTTTCAATCAGTGCATCTAATATCGCATCGGAAATTGCATCACAAATTTTATCTGGATGTCCCTCGGTAACTGATTCTGATGTAAATAATATCTTTTCCATATTTTTCCTCCCTATTGTGATAACCATGAAAAAATCCCTAAAACGCCAAACATAATTATACCTCTAATAGCATCTTCTAATGTGGTAGCTACTTTGTCTTTTTTTATATTTGTTTTATTGAATAATGTAACAACTGCATAATATCCATCACTTTTTACTATTGGAATGAAATTCACCAGCACATTAGAAATCACCAAATAACAATACGGTAGCTGTTTTGGAAAAAATAATAGTACAAGCAATACATAAATACAATTCATAAAATTTCCAGCCAGATAAATTGCAATCCTTTTGTATTTAGAAACCATATAGCTATATGAAGTATCTACATAAAATGCAGGCCAAATAAACATAAATTTAAACCCTATTTTGACTCGACTTTTAGGATAAAATTTTTTCAAAAATAATACATGTCCAAGTTCATGAATAAATATATTTATTATTAAAACTAAAGTTGCTGGAAGAAAATTTACATCTATAATAGAATACGTTGTAGTTCTAAAATATAAATATAATGTCAGAAGAATCATAAAAATCATTCCCATCATATATAGTATATTATCTTTATCATTTTTTACGAACTCCAGTTTTTCCTTTCCGAACAGTGAATCAAATGTTGCATTATCCAATTTAAAGAAATTATTATTTTTTTCTACAATCGTAAAATCTCTTTTACTGTCCTGAGCTATGGTATATTCTTCATATTTAAATATTTTCAAAATATCCTTCTTCCTTCAGCAATCTTAAAAACCAATCATCTTTAAATAAAAATCCACATAACTCACACGGAGAAGTCAAACTCTGCGGATATTCTATATTCTTTTTCTTTAATAATTCCAAAAATGGTGTAAAACCTTCTGTATAGATTTTATGTAAAACCTTATTATAATCTATAGACTGAATGATTGCACTCAAGCTCTCTTCATGTAAATTTCCCATTAATAAAAGCGTATTTTCTACGACTTGTGAGCAACATGGATATACTTCTAACTTTGCATTAATCAATAATGTTCGATCTAAAAGTCCAATACAGCGCGCTTCATGTTTCTTCAAATCAATAACTTTTATAAACTGGGAATCAGAAAATATCTCTGCTGATCCGGTATTAATAACTGGTTGATATGCATAATTTGTCTTAAAGGCATGTTCCCCCATCTCATTGATAATATCACCTGGCTGAATACCATCTTTTAAGAAGCAACCAACAATTTCCGTACTTACCTCTAAATCATTTGCAATATCTACAATATTTAAGATATTCTGCAAATCAATAAATTCCTTATGAAATTGATCATAACTAAAGGAAATCATTTTTATCTTAGATTTATTTCTTTCAATAAAATTTCTTGCCTTATTGATGTCCTTTCCCCAGAATCCATTAGTTTTAATTGTAATTCCAACTTTTCTACCATAATCAAAATTAATTATATGCTCTACCAAATCAGGATATAGCATAGGTTCACCGCCAGTCACACCAATGAGATCTATAGACGGACATTCCTTAATATTTTTTAGAATCAAATCTAATTCCTCTATTGTAAGAGTTTTACCTCTTACAAGCCCTCTTGAGTCACAACACATTTTACATCTTGCATTACAATTTTCAGTTAATAAAATTCCACATCCTTTAAATTCCATTTTTTTCCCATCTCCTTCTAAAAATAAAAATTATACATAATACAGTAGCAAATAATGCTATTGAATATAAAATATTTTCTTGAATCATCAAATAATCGCTATTTCGTGTATTAAAGTACTGGTTAAACTTTATGAAAACAGGATTTGAAGCGTCATACCTAACCAAAAAGCTCAATTTGGGGTTAGCAATCGAAGCCACCATTGAAAATAACCAAAAAGCAAAATTTACTACATAGGCTCCAATAACACTTTTAAACAAAAATCCCCACATACTTGCCAATAATATTTCATAAATAATTGCACTTTCGAAGTAGAACAAAGTTGCCAAAGTATAAGAGAAATCCTGATACACAATACTTATACCTATAACTCCACCAAAAACAATAATACTCATCCAAGCTAATATCACCGCAATTTTTGTCAAAAAATAGCGAAGCCAATTGTATCCCATAAGTTTATAAAATAGGATATTTTTATTTTTGTAATCTGATACAAAAGACTGAATAATCAATACTGGAAAAATAAGCATTCCAAACTGTGTGATTACCGTATAAATGCTAACGTATAGCTCACTAATTGTCGGATTGGAAATCTTATCCAGACTTACAAGTAGTACATATCCTAGAACAAAACAGATTGCTACAGTAAGTAAATAAAATAAAAAAAAGTGATTTTTTATATTTTTTCTTATTTCCATATTATTCCCCCCTTATATACATAGCTACAATCTCGTCTTTAGAAGCAATTTCTGTAATTTCCAGATTGTTAATATAATAGTATTTCCCTTCCATATATTCTAAATCAGATAAATTATGTGTAATATTGATAATAACCGCTTCATGAGTTTTCTTATATTCCATAAGGAATTCATACAAATCTATAGAACTATTTTTATCCAAAGCATTTGTAAATTCATCTAATATAATCACTTTAGGGTCTGCTGATAAAAACGCCAATAATTTTATTTTTTGCTTCTGACCATCACTCATCTTCTTGATTTGCAAGTTTTTAGATACTTTATTTAATTTTAACAGGTCATATAAACCCATAATTTTCTGTGCTTCAAATTTCTTTTTTAATAATTTTATCACATCATCAAGAGTAAACTCTGCCGGAATATTACTACTGCTTCCAATAAGAATTGCCTCCTGATTTTCTTCAATTTTTCCCTCAAATTCTAACATTCCTACACATGTTTTAGCAAAACTTGATTTTCCAGCGCCATTGCTTCCTAAAATATGGTTTATATATTTCTTATCAAATGAAATGTTTACATTTTCAAGTAGCTTTTTTTTCCCTACTTTCAAACTATAATTAATCAGTTTCATTGCAGTATCCTTTCCAAATAGGTGTTTATAAAATATATGAAGCATTCTATAAACACCTATTTCTCATAAAATATGATAAGTCTACAAATCTCTCGTCTTTTTATATTTAGTGTCCTTTACTACCAACGACAGCTTTAAGGGTAGCGACAATGAAGTACCACATGCTGTTAATATTTTCCAGTTTTAAGGCCTCCATTTTCTGATCCATAACCTCTTTTTTTGTTTCGTTATTTTCTTTAAATTCATTAATTTTCATCTCTAATTCCTCCATTTTAAATCAATTTTTTTATTAGTGTCCCTTACTACCAACAACTGCCTTAAGAGTTGCAACAATGAAATACCACATACTATTGATATTTTCCAGCTTTAAGGCTTCCATCTTTTTCTCCATAACTTCCTTTTTATTTTCATTGTTTTCTTTAAAATCGTTAATTTTCATTTTTATACCCAACCTTTCTTCTTTTCACTAACTATTTTTTACACTTTACAGTGTTTTCAAAATTTCTATTCCCTTTTGCTTAATATATTTTTGTGGGACTTCTTGTTTTCTCTGAAACCATTGATGTATTTCTTACCTCCCTGTGTTTATTCCTAATCCATATGTATTAGATGTTTTGTAGTATAGCACTCAATACAAATAATAGTTATTTTTGTCCACCAAATATTATTTTTATGACCACAAAAAATGCCGCTACAGGTTTATCACCCGTAACGGCATTTTCCTTTATTTTATTCCGCTTTTTCTTCATTACCGGATTTTAAATATGTCATGACCTCTTCCACTGTTTTTCCGGAAGCAAGTAAGGCGCTAAAGATTTCATCTTTCTGTTTATCTTCAATCTTCTTCCTAAGTTCTTTTGCTTTCAAACGCAGTTCTTTTAATTCTGCCTCTGTTGTTTTAATCTCCTGCTCTGTCTTCATAAGCATTTCTTCAAGAGAAAGATTTTCTACTTTTTTACGTCTTGGCATACTGTTTCCTCCCATGCTGATATTTCCTTCATTCTACCATTATTGTTCCAAAAATACCAGTCTTTTTATGAATCGCTCCTATCTCCCTCTTCGCTGCTGTTTCTGGCTTTTGGCATATTCCATCTTTTTATTGTATTCGTCCATGATTGCACTTTCCAGATCTGCCTTAAATTCTGCATTGACTGCATGGGCAATATCCTCCCTCTCTCCTTTTGCAGAATTTTTCTGAGGCATACCTACAAAAGTTTTTCCGTTCCATGCCTGGATCACATGAAGCTGCTGGATTGCCAATACGTCCTGCAGACGAATGGCTACATCTGCCTTAAATGTATCGCTTCCCTGTACCGGATTTACACTCAGATTGTAATACAGCTCTTCCTCTCCCCAACAGCCCTTACAGTCTGTTTTCGTTTCTGTCATATTCTCATAGGCTTCCCTTACGGTATCCAACACTTCCTTTTGAAATTCCTTATCCGTAAACCGGAAAAAAGGAACATACTCCCCTGTTTCATAATCTCTGTAACGGGGCATATCGAGATACAGATTTCCTTTCGAGGACTCTTTAATTGCAAGGCTTTTCACACAGAAGGCCTCATCAAAGGTAATGGTAGCAAATCCTTTCAGGTTATTGATTTTTCCTTCTTCCTGTTTCAATTCCGGTTTATATACTCTGATATTATATTCCATATTGTGATCTCCTTTTCTACTCTATTTTTCGTTACCGAACTGCTGTCTGGCATGGAAGATTTTTAGTTTCCTCCTGCACTTCCACACACTCCTCCTGGTCCTTGATTTCCAGTTCTGCATCAATCTCCATCTGCCGGGTAATATTCTCTTTTAAAAGCTCCTCATACGGGAAGGGCTTTTCATATTCCTGCTTTGCATTTTTTATCTCATTTTCGCAGGTCTTAATTTCTTTTTGAACGTCCTCCACTGCTTTATCAAGGGCATTCAAGCGGTTTTCTATACGGACCATGTTACCGGAGTCACTGCTTTTTAACTCCACACTATACTCCTTCTCTCCCTGAAGGAACAAGATCGGTCCCAGCATATCATTTTGGACAGATACCTGAAACCCCTTATATATACCGACTTCGTGCCTGGTAAAAGCTGTTACCCCTTCTATAATCCCACGCAGAACTTCACCTGCTTCTTTGTGTTTTTCATAAACTTTTCCCTGCAGCGTGATTGCAAACCCCGGCTGTACTTCCATAGCCTGGTTCCTGCGCTCCAAATCCTTTTGAAGTAATTGCAGTTCTCCCTTCAGGCTTTGTATCCTTTTCGGATACTGGAAAGTGACCGCATCTTGCAGGGTAAACCGTTTCCCTTCATGTGCAGCTTTTAGAATTCTCAGACGTGCCACTTCATTATCTACTTGTATTTTTTCCATAATCAGGGGATTTTCAGAAGCTACCGCTTTAATCTCTGCAAAATTTAATACGGTTTCATCTATATCCTCACAGATCCTTGCCAGTTCCCGGCTGGTAAATACCTGGCTGATAAACCGCTGTTTTGTTTCTACAATGCCCCATAAATAAGCATCAAAAGAACCCTTTGTTACATAGCGGTAAATATTGACTTCCTCATTTTCATTCCCCTGGCGGATAATGCGCCCTTCCCGCTGTTCAATATCAGAAGGTTTCCAGGGGCAGTCGATATGATGAGCCGCCACCATTCTGGTCTGGATATTGGTTCCTACCCCCAGTTTTTCGGTACTTCCTATAATAATCCGTTTCCTTCCGGCTCTGACATCGGAAAACATACGGTCCCTCTGTTCATCTGTTTTTGCATCATGGATAAAACAGATTTCTTCCTCTGGAACACCTCTGGTAATCAGTTCCTGTTTTAAATAATTATAGACGGTAAACGCTTTCCCAGGTCCGGGTGTCCCAATATCCGAAAAAACAATCTGGGTTCCTTTCTGTTCCTGGGACTGTACATATTCCTGGTAAATGTTTTCTACTGCTTTATTCAGTTTGGAATCCGAATCTACCGGAGCATAACTGTCCAAAAGCCGGGGATCTGTACCCAAAAGCCTTGCTTCCCCGGTAATCCGGAGCATATTGTCGTCCTTTGGATCTACCACACCTCTATGGATTGCTTCTGCCCTTTCCACCATTTCCTGCATACGTTCTTTGACATAATCAGAGGCTTCCGATACTACAACCTTATATTTTCCGTCCTTTAATTCTGGCCGCTTAATATCTAGCATATCAGGCAGAATAATGTCTGCTACTTCTTTAAACAGGTGTATCAGTTCCGGCAGATTGATAAACTTATTAAACCTGGTCCGCATCCGGTAACCAGTACCTTCCGGTGCCAGTTCCAAAGAGCTGGTAACTTCCCCAAACACAGAAGCCCATGCATCAAAATGGTAAATCCCCTTTTCGTGAAGCCGCCTTTCCTGCAGATATAACTGCATCACATAAAGTTCCACCATTGAGTTTGACAGAGGGGTTCCCGTTGCCATAATGACA